>JAHHDR010000014.1 GCA_019739215.1 Rhizobium sp. | reverse complement strand
GGAGGTCTCTATGCGCTGCGCACGCTGCCGGTCGACGCCCTGCCGGATCTGTCCGACGTCCAGGTCATCATCCGCACCACTATCCGGGCCAGGCGCCGCAGATCGTCGAGAACCAGGTCACCTATCCGCTGGCCACGACCATGCTGTCGGTGCCCGGCGCGCGCACGGTGCGCGGCTACTCCTTCTTCGGCGACAGCTTCGTCTACGTCCTGTTCGACGAGGGGACCGACCTCTACTGGGCGCGGTCGCGGGTTCTCGAATACCTGAACCAGGTGCAGGCCCGGCTCCCTGAGAGCGCGCGGCCCGCGCCTGGGTCCGGACGCGACCGGCGTCGGCTGGGTCTATGAATACGCCCTCGTCGACCGACCGGCCGCCACGATCCTGGCCGCAGCTGCGAAGCCTGCAGGACTGGTTCCTGCGCTATCGAGCTGAAGACCGTGCCAGGCGTGGCCGAGGTCGCCAGCATCGGCGGCATGGTCCGGCAATATCAGGTGGTGCTCGACCCGGTCCGGCTGGCCGCCTTGGCGTGACCCACCAGACGTGGTCGAGGCCATCGGAGCGCGCCAACCGGAGACCGGCGGCGTCGGTGCTGGAGCTGGCCGAAGCCGAATATATGGTCGGGCCAACGGCTATCTGACGAGTCTCGACGACTTCCGAGCCGTCCCGTCCGCACGGCGGCGGGCGGCGTGCCCGTCACGCTCGGCGACGTCGCCACGGTCCAGGTCGGGCCCGAGATGCGGCGCGGGATCGCCGAGCTGAACGGCGAGGGCGAGGTGGCGGGCGGAGTGGTCGTCCTGCGCTCGGCGGCGAACGCCCGGGCCGTGATCGACGGCGTCGCGACCGGCTCGAGACCTGAAGCGCCGGAGTGCCTGCCGGGGGTCGAGGTGGTACCGACCTATGACCGGTCGCGGCTGATCGACCGCGCCATCGACAATCTCAGCGACGAAGCTGTCGAGGAGTTCATCGTCGTCGCGCTCGTCTGCGCGCTGTTCCTGTGGCACGCCCGGTCGCCCTGGTCGCCATCCTGACCTTGCCGCTCGGCGTGCTCAGCGCCTTCATGGTCGATGCGCTGCAGGGGGTGAACGCCAACATCATGTCGCTCGGCGGCATCGCCATCGCCGTGGGCGCGATGGTCGACGCGGCCGTGGTCATGATCGAGAACGCCCACAAGCATCTCGAGCGATGGGAGCGCGCACCCCGAGACATAGCGGCGAGAGACCGCTGGGGTGATCACCGACGCGCGGCGCCGAAGTCGGCCCGGCGCTGTTTCTCAGCCTGGTGATCATCACCGTGTCGTTCTTGCCGGTGTTCACCTGCAGGCCCAGGAGGGACGGCTGTTCGCGCCGCTGGCCTTCACCAAGAGCTACGCGATGGCGGCGGCGGCCATTCTGTCGGTCACGCTGGTGCCGGTCCTGATGGGCTGTCTCATCCGCGGGCGCATCCGCCCGAGCAGCGCAATCCCGTCAACCGCTGGCTGATCTGCGCTCTACGCGGCCCGCATCGACTGGGTGCTCGGCGACCGCGGACGACCGCTGGCGATCGCCGCCGCTCGCCGCCGACGGCGTGGCCGCGCGCCAGATCGGCGGCGAGTTCATGCCCGCGCATGGACGAGGGCGATCTGCTGTACATGCCGACGCCCTTGCCCGGCTGTCGAGCAGCCAAGGCGGCGCGAGCTTCTGCAGAGGACAGACCGGATGATCAAGACGTTCCCGGAGGTCGAGACGTGTTCGGCAAGGCGGGGCGCGCGCTGACGGCCACCGATCCGGCGCCGCTCGAGATGTTCGAGACGACGATCCGCTTCAAACCAAGGACCAGTGGCGCCCCGGCATGACCGCCGGAGAGCCTGAGTCGAGGAGCTGGACCGCGGCGCTCCAGGTTCCCGGGGTCTGCCAATGTCTGGATGCCGCCGATCCGCAACCGCATCGACATGCTCTCGACGGGCATCCGCACGCCCGTGGGTGTCAAGGTGTTCGGGACCGACCTCAAGGAGATGGAGCGGATCGCCCGCGACATCGAGAAGATGCTGAAGGCCGTGCCGGGCACGTCATCGGCCTATGCGGAGCGGGTGATCGGCGGCTACTATCTCGACATCGTGCCCGACCGGGTCGCCCTCGCGAGATACGGGTTGGCCGTCGGCGACGTCCAGGACGTGATCTCGATGGCGCTCGGATCGGTAACGGTCACCTCGACCGTGGAGGGCCGTGAGCGCTACGGCGTCGCCGTCCGGTATCCGCGCGCTTACCGGAGCGATCCGAAAGCAATCGCCGAGGACGTTCATGTTCCATTGCCCGGCGGCGGCACCGTTCCGCTCGCCGAGGTGGCCAGGATCGAATTGACCCGGGGCGCGACGTCGATCCGGACCGAGAACGGCCAGCTCGCCGTCTATGTCTTCGTCGACATCGCCGGCCGCGATCTCGGCGGCTACGTGTCCGAGGCTCGCGACGCCGTCGCCGGGAACGTGATGATGCCGCCGGGGTACTCCGTCGCGTGGAGCGGCCAGTTCGAATATCTCGAACGCGCCGAGGCGAGGCTCAAGGTCGTCGTCCCGCTGACGCTGGCTCTGATCTTCCTGCTGCTCTACCTCAACTTCGGGCGGTTGACCGAGACCCTGATAGTCATGCTGTCGCTGCCGTTCGCGCTGGTGGGCGGCGTGTGGCTCATGTGGTGGATGGGGTTCAACGCTTCCGTCGCCGTGGCGGTCGGCTTTGTCGCGCTCGCGGGCGTCGCCGCCGAGACCGGGGTGATCATGCTGATCTATCTCGACCACGCGCTTGCGGAAAGCAGGACGGCCTGCCAACGGGAGGGCAGGACAATGACCCGCCGGGACCTTCACGAGGCGATCATGGTCGGCGCGGTCGAGCGCGTGCGGCCCAAGATGATGACGGTCGTCGCGATCATGGCGGGCCTCCTTCCCATCCTCTGGAGCACGGGCGCAGGGTCCGAGATCATGCAGAGGATCGCCGTGCCGATGATCGGCGGCATGGTCTCGTCGACACTACTGACCCTGGTCGTCATCCCCGCCGTCTACGGCCTCGTCAAAGGCGTTGGCCTTGGGCGACGCCACCAAAGCGAAGTTCAAAAGGTCGAAGGGCTCGAAAGCGTTCGGGCGTGAGGGACGATGCGGCCTTAATCGAGGTGGGCCGCGTCCATCTCACGACTACCGCGGCCATATGATTAGTGATATCTGTATTAGCGGTCATTCAGACCGTTGGGGAGGCCAATCATGACGCCTTGGGAGATCGACGCACTTGAGATCGCGAATTGCAACTGCAGCTTCGGATGCCCCTGTCAGTTCAATTCCCTGCCGACGAACGGGACCTGCGAGGCCGCGGTCGGATTTATCATCAAATCGGGCTTCCACGGTGAAGTCCGCCTCGACGGCGTAAAAATGGCGTTCACCGCCAAATGGCCGGGTCCGATCCATCTCGGCAACGGGACTGTGCAACTGATCGTGGATTCGAGTGCGACCGACGCACAACGCGACGCTGTCGCGACGATCGCCTCTGGCGGCGACACGGAAGACATGGCGACCATGTTCTGGGTGTTCAGCAAGATGTCGCCGACCAAGCTCGAAGTGCTCTCGAAGCCCATCGATCTTGACGTCGACGTGGAGAAGCGAACCGGACACGTTCGTGTGCCCGACGTGTTCGAAATGAATGTCCAGCCAATCCGCAATCCCGTCACAGGGGCGGAGCACCGCGCCCGGATCAACCTTCCTCACGGGTTCGAATACCGGGTCGCCGAGATGGCCAGCGGCACGACGAAGACGTCCGGTGCGGTCTCGCTTGAAAACAACAAGGATACGCACGCTCATATCTGCCGGGTCTACATGAACGGACAGGGCGTGATCGAACACGCCGCCTGAGACCGGCTATGGCGCATTCAGCGATCGAGCGCATCCTCGCACGCGACCGCTTGATCGTCGTCGCATCACTGCTGGCATGCGTCGTCGTCTCGGCCTGGTACATCCTCGACGGCGCGGGGACGGGCATGTCATCGGTGGACATGTCGGTGGAAACCGGACCTGCTGGGGCGCTCATCGCCGGAACCCCGGATATGATCAGTCCCCACCTCTGGTCACTTCGATATGCTGTCGTCGTCTTCGTCATGTGGTGGCTGATGATGGTCGCCATGATGGTGCCGAGCGCCGCGCCGACCATTCTGCTCTACGGAGCGCTGTACCGGGAGCGCGGCGCTTGGGGTCCGCTGGAATTCCTCGCCGGATATCTTGCGATGTGGGCTGCGTTCAGCCTGGTGGCGACGGCGGTTCAAGGCCTTCTCGCCGCGACCGGCATGATGTCGGCGATGTACATGAACTTGGCGACCAACTACTTGGCCGCCGCGGTTCTCATCGGAGCAGGCCTGTACCAGCTGTCGCCCGTCAAAGCGGCCTGCCTCGACGACTGCCGGGGGCCGGTCGAGGCGCTGACCCGCCATCGGCGAACGGGCCGCGCCGCCGCTTTCCGCACGGGCCTCGTCCATGGTCGCTATTGCCTGGGTTGCTGTTGGGCGCTGATGGCACTCCTGTTCGTCGGAGGCGTCATGAACATTTGGTGGATCGCGGCGATAGCGGCTTATGTCGCAGTTGAGAAGCTCGCGCCCGGCGGAAAGAACCTCTCCCGGATCATGGCCGCCGCGCTGGTTCTGGCGGGGATCGCGCTTCTCGTGACATCCCTCGCCTCGGCCTGATCCAACGCTATTCAGACATAGGCGATGTCGAGCGGCAGGTTTCTTCCCGGGATCACGACGGACTTGGCATTATGCCAAGGTGTGGTCGAGCCGACAGCTTTCGCGGCCACCTTGAGGTCTTCAGAAACCACCAGTGTGGCACCCATCGACTTCGATACCGCCTGTAGCCGTTGCGCTACGTTGACGACGTCGCCGAGCACTGTGTATTCGCTGTGGCACCCCGCCTCGAGGACGCCGGCCATCGCGATTCCGGCGTGCAGGCCGATCCCGGCCTTGAGCGCGGGTCGTCCCGCGGCTTCCTCGCGTCGACGCCATTCGTCCAGTTCGCCAACGAGTTCGAGCGCGCAAGCGAGCGCCCGGTCCGCGTCGTCGTCCCGAGGCGCGGGATGGCCGAACACCGCCATCACGCCGTCTCCGAGAAACTTGTCGACCGCACCGCCGTGCCGGACGACCGCGGTCGAGACGATGTCGCGGAACTCGGAGAGCATGTGGCGGAGTTGCTCCGAATTGGCGGACTCCGCAAAGCTGGTGAAGCCCCTGAGGTCGACGAACATGACGGCGATCTTTCGCCGCTCGAGGCGGAGATCGTCACCATCCGCGAGCTGGTTCACCACCGTTGGTGAGAAGAACCGCGCGAGATTGCTTCCGCGCCGCCGCGCCACCTCGGCTTCGGTCGCCCGCTCCACGTTCTCGCGAACGATCACATAGACGGCGAGCGCGGTAACGCCGAAGCTCATGGCCAGCCCAAGTTCGCGCTGCACGTCAGGGTCCAGCAGCGCCTCGGAGATTTCGAGGCCAGAACCTGTAGCGGCGATTGCGATGACGGAGACCCATCCCACCAGGACGGCACCTGAGAACCGCGCCACCAACTTGGCGTCAGACGTGAGCGCGGCGTTGATGAGCAGGATGAAGGTGACGACCAACCCCGGCGGGGTGAGCGAATGGCCGTGATCGAGCGGTCCCTGCGGCGCGTGCATGTAGAGCATGAGAAGGATCGCGACGGCGTCCAGTTGCACGAAAAGCGGTCTTCGCCAGGGCGCACTTGGCTGCCAGACCTTCATAACCAGCGACCAGAGCGTCACAGCCAGGTATCCGCCGATAAGCGCCGTATGAACCTGACTGCTCTGGTAGGTGCCGAGCACGAAATTGCCGACGAGCACCGCGACGGCGGCAAAGCGCAGAAGCTCGCTCCCGAAACCCGTCACCCCAATGATACTGTGGGTCGTAACCGGAAGGCCCGCGGCGTGGTGCCCTGAATGGGTAGACATATCTCTTCCCTATCCCGTGTTGGGTTGGACTTCGTCGGTGCGGGAGATGGAGGACCGGCCGAGGGCTGGAACCTTGATCGGTTGCACACGGAGCTCCTGCTCTGGCATTGGGTTACTCGGCCTGTGGCCCCTGTGTCGCTCCATCTTCCGCTGTCCGCCAACGGACTGCGGAATTGACGTTCCCATCAGATGGTCGCGACGCCGAACTTGCGGCCCTCCCTGGCGGGCGTGGCGTCGACCTTGCCCTTCCCTTCTGCGAAGCCTTCGATGATCGGGCAGTCAGGTCTGTTGTCGCCATGGCAATTGTTCACGAGGTGCCTGAGGGTCTTGGTCATCTCGGCAATTGCAGCCGCCTTGCGCTCAAGCTCGGCAACCTGCTCGAGAGCAATCGCCTTGACGTCGGCGCTTGCCCGCGAGCGATCCCTCCAGAGAGTGAGCAGCGTCTTCATCTGCTCGACCGAGAAACCGAGGTCCCGCGCCCGGCGAATGAAGCGCAGGGTGTGGATGTCGTTGTCGATATAGGTTCGGTAGCTCGAATCCGTGCGGTGCGCGGGCTTAATGAGACCAATCTGCTCGTAATAGCGGATCATCTTGGAAGAGACCCCGGTCGCCTTGCTTGCTTCTCCGATGTTCATGTCCGTCTCCTTCGAAGTTGGTTGCCCGCGACCAGATGAGCGCGGGGTTTGGTTCAAGCGGCCCGGAACGTCCGCAGTCTCAGGGCATTCGCGAGCACGAAGACGCTCGACATGCCCATGGCGGCGGCGGCGAGTACCGGTGACAGCAGGGTGCCGTTCCACGGATACAGGACCCCAGCGGCGACCGGGATCAGGACCACATTGTAGGCGAAGGCCCAGAACAGGTTCTGCTTGATGTTGCGGATCGTTGCGTGACTGAGCGCGATGGCGCGCGGTACCCCGGTCAGCTCCCCGGACATCAGGACCACATCGGCGCTTTCGATGGCGATATCCGTGCCCGTCCCGACGGCCAGGCCCACGTCCGCCTCGGTCAGCGCCGGAGCGTCGTTGATGCCGTCGCCGATGAAGGCCACCTTCCGGCCGCCTTCGCGGAGCCGCTTCACGGCGTCCACCTTGCCATCAGGCAGAACCTCGGCGACAACCTCGTCGATGCCGAGTTGCGCGGCCACGGCGCGCGCCGTATGGCTGTTGTCGCCTGTGATCATCGCCACCTTGAGACCGAGCGCGTGGAGCGCGGCGATCGCCTCCGGAGTCGACTCCTTGATCGGATCGGCGACCGCGATCACGGCGGCAAGCCGACCGTCGATGGCAGCGTACAGCGGTGAGCGCGCGAGACTGCCCAGCTCTTTGGCGCGGATCGTAAAGCCCGAGACGTCGATGCCCGCCGCCGTCATTGCCCTGTCGGCACCGACGAGGACCTCGCGGCCTTCCACGGTTCCACGGACACCGAAGCCGGGCTTGGCTTCAAAACCGGTGACGATCGACGCACCGATGCCTTGCGCCTTGGCTCCGGCGACGATGGCTTCGGCGATCGGATGTTCCGAATGGGCTTCAACACTGGCTACCAACCGCAGGACCTCTGTCTTTTCGAATCCCTCGGCAACGTCGAAGTCAGTCAGCTCGGGTCTGCCCTTTGTGAGCGTTCCCGTCTTGTCGAGCGCGACGACGTTCACATCGCGCAGGCTCTGGAGCGCCTCGCCCTTGCGGAAGAGGATGCCGAACTCGGCGGCGCGTCCGGTTCCGACCATGATGGACGTCGGCGTGGCGAGGCCCATGGCGCAGGGGCATGCGATGATCAGAACCGCGACGGCGTTCACGAGCGCGTAGGTCAACGCATGGTCCGGGCCAAGAGCCAGCCACGCGGCGAAGGTGATGACGGCGGCCGCGATGACGGCCGGAACGAACCAACCGGTCACCTTGTCGACCAGCGCCTGGATCGGGAGCTTCGAGCCTTGGGCGGCCTCGACCATGCGGATGATCTGGGCGAGCAAGGTGTCGCCGCCGATCTTGGTCGCCATGAAGGTGAACGACCCCGTCTTGTTGATTGTGCCGCCGACCACTTCGGAGCCAGCCGCCTTCTTCACGGGGAGAGGTTCGCCTGTGATCATGGACTCGTCGACGTAGGAGTCGCCGTCGACGACGGTTCCGTCGACCGGGACCTTCTCGCCGGGGCGAATGCGGACGATCTCGTTCCGTCGGACATCGGCCACCGGGACCTCGACGAACTCCCCATCGCGTTCCACGTGCGCTGTCTTGGGCTGGAGCCCAATCAGATGCTTGATCGCCTGGCTGGTCTTGCCCTTGGCGCGCGCTTCGAGGAAGCGTCCGAGCAGGATCAGCGTCACGATGACCGCCGCCGCCTCGTAGTAGACGTTCTCGGTCCCATCAGGCAACACATCGGGGAAGAAGGTCGCGATGACAGAATAGCCCCACGCCGCCGAGGTGCCCAACACCACCAGCGAGTTCATATCCGGCGTCCAGCGGATGAGGTTAGGAACGCCTTTCTGGAAGAAGCGCAGACCCGGCCCGAACAGGACCAGCGATGCGAGCGCGAACTGAAGGTAGCGGTTCTCCTCCATGCCGATGGTCTCCATGACCCAGACATGGATAGCGGGGATGAAGTGCGAGCCCATCTCGAGGACGAAGAGCGGCAGAGTGAACACGGCGGCGAAGGCGAGCGACCGGCCAAGCGCCTTCAACTCCTGCTCCTTACGATCCGGCTCCGGACCAGCCGTCGCCTCGCGCGGATGGATGACCTCGTATCCGGCTTTGCGGACCGCGCCCTCGAGCGCGGAGACGTCGCCGCCTGTGAAACGGATGGTGGCCCTCTCGGTCGCGAGGTTGACGTTGGCCTGGAGCACGCCCGGCACCGCCGAGAGAGCCTTCTCGACGCGGCTGACGCATGACGCGCAAGTCATGCCCTCGATATGCAGCTCGCGAGTCTCAATCCGGGGCTCATACCCGGCCTTCGAGATCGCTTCGATCACTGCGTCGGCCACGGAGGGATCGCTGTAGGAAACGGTTGCCCGTTCGGTGGCGAGGTTCACGTTTGCCGTCTTTACGCCCGGCACGGCGGCGATCGCCTTCTCGACCCGACCCACGCAGGAGGCGCAGGTCATTCCATCAATGCCGAACTCGGCCCAGGAGGTGTCGAAGGTGTCTTGTTCAGTCTTCTTGAGCGCAGTCATGGGATGGTCCCTTTCAGTAACTGCACAGATAGATAATCCTTCCAAGCTTGGTAAGGTCAAGCGGCATGTCGAAGATTTTTCGGTCGCAGTGTCGCTGTTCATGTGCCGCGGTGCCAAAGACAATCCATCGCGCTACATCACGGAATTGGAGGCGGTGGCAAAGGCGGGCTAAGATATGAGACCGTCGATGGCGTTATGATGCGGAAGTGCAAGAAATGCAGTTCGGGATTCATGGTCAACGCCGAGGGCAGGACGGAAGCACATTTCTCGGGTGCAACCGGTTCCCTTCCTGTCGGGAAACGACGTCGTCGCGGGCGCTCGCGCAGTCCTGAAAGCCTCGTAGTGGACGAAGGATTCGTCGGAGGCTTCCGGGGATTGCTTATCCGGGATAGCCTCGCGCCCCAACGTTGATTCACGGCGCAGATGGCAACGAAGATCACCATTGCGGACAGAGTGCGCCCCCCTTTGCCAGCCAGCAAACTTCCTGGATGCTGCCGAACCCGCGGTCCCAGACTTTGTCGTTGAACAGGTGAATGGTTGGTTCGCCAATCATCCAGAATTCGAATAGGTCCTTGCCAATCTGCTAGCTTCAGCAGAAATCTGCGCCCGGTCGTGAAGCTCTGCGCAATAGACAGGCGGGTCCGAGCGTAGTTCCGCCCAATACTTTTCGTCGATTTGGTCGATATTGGGTGCGGCGGCATCCGATGCTCTGAAGACCCTAACACTGATCCCACCGGGACCCGGTCGATCCGCGAAACCGTCGCCAGCCCACGTTTCGATGCAGGATCGCCTTCGATCATCGACCCTGAAGCCGTGCTCGAGATGAGTGGCGATATCTTTCTCGTTTCTTGTGAGACGGAAGATGTTGAACCGCCCATCAGAAAGACCTCCCGGCCAGGACAACCCCTCGGTAAGCATCCAGAACATTTCACGGTCTCTCGCTAAGGCTAGTCTGCGAGACTAGGGGGTACCGCCACGCATGAGACAAATGTGTCTTTGTGGGATTTGCTACACAATTCCGGACTTTTCGATGCGATACGCCTCCGCGTTCCGTGCCGTCAGCTGGGCACTATACTCCGCCTCGCTGGATTCACCGGCATTGATAACTTTTTCGATCATTGCCCCCCAAGTCTCCGGCCGGCCCAGGGACACGGTGATCCTCTCCGCACGCGAAATCTGCCCGCACGTGACTTGGACCAGCCCTTTTTCGAGATCATGGGTGAGCGAAAACTTGCAGGCCCGCGAGCTGGTGATAGCCTTGGTGATACCATGGTGGATGCGCGCAGGGAATCTTACCTTGGGAAGCCTGGATCGAAACGCAGTCGTCAACAGTTCCCAGAACTCAATCAGCGAGGGGTCGGTCACGATGGTCGGATCGACAGTCAGGTCGAGCGCCGCGAGAACGTCAGACCGAACGTACATGGTATCGGACGAAACGGAGGTCTTCGGCAACGGTCGAACACCCTTCACGACCATAAGATCGCGGAACCCGTAACGGGTCATGTTCATGATCGAGTAGAAGTCGGAACTGCGGACATATCGATCTGCCAGTGCGGCAACCTCGTCGTGGTCGAACACATAGAGACGCGACGCCTTTCGCTTCGGCGAGATGAGGCCAGCGTTGATCATGCATTCGAACGTATTCGACCTCACGTTCAGGACTGCGGCCGCTTCAGCCTTGGTCAACACACCCTTGGCCGCTTGGAGCATCGGCCGTTTGTGTTTGACGTTCAGATCGAGCAGGAGCGCCTGAAAGCCCTGCTCGCCCGGTCTGCGCCCGGCCACTGCAATTTCGCCTTTGAGCACGCGGACGGCCAGTTCTCCCGGCAACGCGATCTTTCTCCTGACGGCAGAATGAAAGCTACACGAAGTCGCAAGATCACCGGTGACTGGCAGATCATCGACCGTCTTTTTCAGCACGTCCACTTGCACGGGGTCAAACAATGGCCCCGTGCGATGCGAGAAGACTTGGGTGCGCTTAACCAGATAGCCTTCGGCAACAAGGTCTTGGATGGCGCTCTTGGAGACGTAGAGCTTGGCGGCCGCCGCGCGCACGGAGATCAATGTGCGCGCGTAAGCGACGGCCCGATGCGCGTCTTGAAGGAGCAGTCGGTTGAGCCGCATAGAACCTGGGCTTAAACTGCCCTGGCTCTCGGCGATCCTACGAACGGCGTTCTTCTCGATGCCGAATTGATCTTCGCACCATTGGAAGCTTACCCGGTCATCTTCGACATCCGCATCCTTGATCGCTTCATCCTCTGGGCGACCCTGCGCCTCCAGGCCTTCCTTCAATGCGCGCATGATCTTTGGCCGGAACGAGCATGTGGACTTCAGGCGGCCCTGCAATTTGATGAAGGCGCGCTCAGTTTTCAGGGTCGGCAACCCATTTGGATGGTGAGTGCGGATATACTGGCGGAAGAACTCAGCCAGATCGGCCAGGCTTCCAGCCAGCTTGGGAAATCCGGTCTCGGCGTAGTCCGGCTCCCAGCTTGGTGCATTCTCGTCGTTCGGATATTTGATGATGCTCCCAAGCGCCTCGCATGCGGCAATGATATCGCTCATTCTCTCGCCATCGATGAGCGGAGCGGACAGCGCTTCCTCAAGCCCAAGTCGGCCCAAGACGTAGTGTCCCAACCCACCGCGCCGGAGTTCGTTGGGCATTCGCGGGCCGCCCAACGGGACGTTGTTGCGGGACACAGCGTAGTCAGGCCAGCTCCACGGTGCCGGGGAGCCAGATGTGTCACGGTTGACGAGAGGCGTATTGTGATAGGGGCAAGTCTGGATGCAAAGCAGGTCGAACCACACGCGTCCATATGGAGCTTCAGCGATACACGCCGGGCACCAGCGACGTCTCTTGAAGGTGAATTCGCCCATGGCGAAACGCTCGTCACCCAGGTAGCGCTTAGTCCCCTTTCGGATCGGGGTGTAGCGCAAAAGTGAGGTCTTGGTTTCCTCCGACAATGGGAGTTTGAGCGTGACCGCAAGCAGTTCTTCCGGCACGAGCTTCCGCCACTCGAGACCATTGTGCATCGCGAACTGCCGAAGGCTTGCCTCGTCTCCCTGGCGGGAGACGAGGCGTGCGCAATACGAATGGCCGGACTCACCCCGAAGATAGGGCACGTCCCAGCGTTTGAGCGGGAGATTCTTGAGTTCATGCATAGACATCGACCCCACCCTCGCCTTCTTCGCCAAAGCCAGGCCGCGTCCGATCCAACAGAGCGCGTTGTTCGGCCGCGGCACGCAGGTGAGTGCCCAGCACGCGCCTGGTACCAGCGTTCAGCGCCATCAGCGCGGCCGCACGGACGACGTTCATGGTGAGGCCGACGCTGCCGTTCGACATCCTCCGGAGTTCGTCCGAAAACGCCTTCGATGCGAGATCGGAACTCTCTGCAAATGGCAGGCGCTGATCGAT
Organism: Rhizobium sp.; assembly: GCA_019739215.1. GTDB lineage: Bacteria > Pseudomonadota > Alphaproteobacteria > Rhizobiales > Rhizobiaceae > Rhizobium_E. The sequence goes on along the minus strand of JAHHDR010000014.1, from coordinate 62,609 downwards.
GCCATGGAGAAACAAGCGATAGTTGTCGCGGCCAGCTTTGGTCTTGGTATTGAAAGCCTTGACATCGAACCTCGGGAATCCACCGCGGCCGCGCAGTTGCGCTTCATGCTCGACCGCAGTCTCGATCGAGGGAAGCCCCGCAAGCAGCACATTGCAAAACTGCGCGTCGACGATTTCCTTTATCAAGGAGACATTGGTTTTGCGGGTACGTTTGGAATCGAAGATGAAGTGCGAGTCATCCACAATGAGGAGCGTGGTGCGGTGGTCGCGAAGGCGCAGGGTCACCGCCGTATTCATAGCGGCGACACCAGCTCGGGGCACATACTGCTTGCCGGTCGCGCGGAAGATTTGTCGGGCGAATTCGAGCGAATCCCAGTCCGCACGCGCTTCGATATAGACAACGGGATATGTGACGATGTCGTCCTCGACAACAGAGGGAAAACGACGGGAATAGGATTCTAGAATCTTGGACTTTCCCGCGCGCGACTCGCCCATCACGCCGCCGACTACGCCAATGTCTGCGAGACCAGTGTCCTCAACGGGGATGTGGAATTTGGCAACGTTTCCGATGACGGATTGAAACTGCGGGTACTCGAACAGCAGGTTCTTGATCATCATCTGCCGTTCCAGAACGGGACTGGAAGCCGCTTCGGCGCGATCGGCCGCATTCTGAAACGCAGTCCTGTGAAAGCGGTGATCGTGCATCACTTGTCGTATCCTTTCCATTTATCAAGCAGGGCGTCGAGATCGTCGTCGGGATCAGTCTCGACGGCGATTTCGACAGGTTCAGGCGGCGATTTTCCCCGTTTCGGAACAGACTCGGCGAGCGGGTCAGACTTGACCAGGTTCCCATTTTCGTCCGGGACATAGACCTCACGCGGTGTGGAGGGCGGGTTAGTGGGCGCGTCGTGCATTGAGCCACTGGCCACTGGCTCCGGCTTGAGCGGGTCCTCATAATTGATGTGCTTTGCGCTGGCGGCGGCGCTGTGTGCCACCTCGACAACGCGGCTGGTCCGGCGCTTCTTCAACATGTCGTGGTGGAAGGCGGCGAGCGCTTCCGCAGTCTTCTGTGAATTGCGAACAGCATGCATCTGATCAAGATCAGAGATGTGAGCGTCGAAGGCGCGCTGAAGGTCGACTGTATCGAGAGGCTCTTTCTTCAACCATGCACGATACTTCTTCAGCGCCGCCTCGTGCTGAAACAGGCGCTTGCCGGTTGCGTAAGCCCGATCGCCATCGCAGATCGGCACTTCGATCGTGCGTTTACTAAAGTGGTCAATCAGTGTGATGCGGTCGATGCCCAAGAAAGATCGGCAAGCGTCGTAGGTCGTTGTAGCCACACCGGGCTCAGCGGCGCGGTGTTCTGGTCGTGTTTCCAACATGGCGAGGTCTGGGTGTGCGTAGGTAAGATAGTCCCAGCGCACCATGCCGTTCTGAATTGTGACTTTCTTGCGGTGCCCGGCAAGCGCGATGAACGTCTGAGGATTGACCGGCGGCCGCATTTTCACGTCAAGGATCGACTTGCTCCAGACATACGCTGGTACATCTTTCATCACCCGCGTGAGGCCCAGCCCACCGACAGGATGGACGTGGTACTCGCCACAGATAAAGGCAACCAGAAAGGCTTCGAGCTCCGACAGCTTCAGCTGCGGCACAGCCATCTGCTTATCTTTGTCGAACAGGTTCCGACGTTTTGGATTCGACTGTGTCGAGCCTGGGACGTTGTGGAACAAGTAGTCGTTGAGGGTTCTGATGAACCTCTCGACCGCTCCCTTGTCCGTCGGCTCGCCAGGCCTGACGGCCCGATGGACGATACCGAGAACATCACAGGCATGCTTGACGTCATCGGTAAGAAGATGACTATCGTTGTCGAAGATAAGGACGAGCGGCTTGCCGAAGTATGGATACCGATACCCCGGAAAGCGAGTCATATCCTTCGGATAGATCGCATGATGCAATCCTGCGAGAAACGCCTCCAGACTCGGGTTCCCGAAGAAGATATGGTACCCCAACAAGACTCCGGATTTCCGGTCGCGGAACAGCAGGATTTTGGGCCGCCCGAAAGCGATCGGCGCGTCATCGGACCAGACATTCGCGTCGACGGTCGTGTAGTCGACCTCCACCTCATCGAGCACAACATCAGGCAACGGCCGTCGCGTACGGCCGTCAAAAAGCCGCTTCGCGGCCCTTCCTCCATATCTCAAGAGCTTCCTAGTGTACCTGTCGACAGCGTAGAAGCGTCTCTGAATGGTGATGTCTGCGCAGGTGAGCTGGCCATCCGCATCCAGGACTTCGACTGCGATATCGGCGAATTCGGGCTTTTCAAGTTGTTTAAGGAAGATTCTCTTTACCGTCCGCCACGTACCCTTGGGCTGTTGCCACGCCATGTGGCAACACGCTCGCAGAAGCTGTTCAAAGCGATCGGAGTAACCCCGGTTCTTGTTTCCCGATGAGCTTCCGGGAGCCAGTGCGGCCAGGAGATTGTAGGGACCGCTGATATAGATTTCGTAGTACTTCTTCAGCGTATTGTAGGTAGGTGGCTTGGGTTCTCCGAGGGAGACCGCAAGCTTTGCCGCAGCTTCTTCCATCAGACCGCGCTTTGCCTCGACGCCGCGCTCAGCGGCCAAGTCACGGATTGCGACCGCGTAGGCAAGGTTCCTCTCGGCCTTGTCCTTCTTCTCCGGTGTCAGCGCTACGTCGGACACCTCCCAATCAGGATTTTCTTCGCGAGGAAAGAACCGCTTGGCCTTCTCCATCTCGGCCAGCTGGTAGTCGGACACCAATGCCGTATTTTCAGACAATGTGTTTTGAAGTACGTGGACACGACCACGGATATCGTCAGTCTGCACGCCAGCCGAACGGAAGTTGCCGAACTTCCGTCCGACATCGTCAAGCAGTATCAACTCCGACCCCATCGGGATGTTGTACGGCTGGCAGTACTCCGCGCCCATATCAGATGGCAGCCGAAGTTCTCGCATGGTATGGGCCGGCTCCAAGGCCGTGGCGTTGAGGAACGCAGAACTAGACTCGTGTTTCATGAACGTGCACTCCTGACAGCCACACGGTGGTGCGGTTGTTGAACTTGTGGGAAAGATCGATATCGACCTCGCCGTTGGCGGCGAGTTCCATCAGCGCGGTGAAAGTCCGATCGACGTTCTCGAGGCGTTCACGGGTTGCCGGATGCCCGTGGTTATCGAAATAGACGAAATCGAAGGGCTCCAGACCGGCGGCAGACCGCACTTCGGCAATGGTCGCAGGCATTGGAATGTGATGGATCACGTCTCTTACCGCCCCGAGAGCGACCGCATCATCTGAGCCGAGGTGCGAAAACATGGTCCGAAGGTTGGCCCGCCGAGGTTCGATCCAAAGATCGCGTTCGTCGAGCACCGCATAGGATGCGCCGTACAGGCGCGCCACCTCTGCTTTCAATTGCTTCGTTCGCCGGCCGATCCATCCAAACTCTTGCTGAAGCAGAAGCGGGATGACATCGACATAGGAAATGCGGCCGTCCGTGCGAAGCAAGCCGAACTCTACAATATGAGGCTTCCGATCCAACGGCACCTCTATTGGATAGAGCGACACTTTCGAAACCGAGGGGTCGGTCATGAAATGGATCGCGGCCTCGACCGCGAGTGGACGCTTGAGTTTCGGCATTGCGGTGGTGAATTTCATCTGAGGGAAGGTAGAAGCAATCGCCCCCTCCGCCACGACGTGCGCGATGCGCATAAGTGGATCATGATCGTGCTCGAAGCCATTCCTGAGCATCGGACTTCCTTTCGATTGGCAAAGCTTCGCCGTCACGGCTCACGCATAGCGACGCCGTTCAGGCTGGTGATTGGGGAGTTGTCAGATTTCGGTCAGGTCGCTGTAGATGCCGTCGTGAGCAGCGAAACCAGGAAGCGGGTCTAATGCAAACAGCAGATCGCGGATGGTCATGGGCTGGAGACCGAGTTGATTCATCTCCTGCCGCGAGAGAGGCTGAACACCCTCGGAAAATTCGTCTGGATTGAAGAACATGGCAAAGCTCTCCTATCGCGCCGCTACTGAGCAAAAGCGCGTGAGTTTGATACAGGAAGCGTTCCGCAACGTCGCGAAAGCTAAGGTCTGGAAAGATTGGGGATCGGGCGTGGTGGGCGGCCAAGGCCTGCAGAACACACGAATTCGATCAGGCCGAACGCCCGAATCAAATAATTCGTAGTAGTTCCATCGTGCAGGTCATCAGGCTACTCCTTACCGCTGACGAGGAACAAAATAGGAACATATTCCGGGAAAGCAAGGACTTTTTTCCGGACCGCTCATTTTTTGTCGACTGAGCCCGTATGGTTAACGATTTGGCAGCGTTTGTCGGCACACTATATCCTCGTTCTACGGGAATAGTGTTTCCGCTTGGAAGAGCAGTCTAGGGCCCTTCTAAGTTGGGTTTGCCATAGTCACATGGTGACCTATTTGCTACCAATCCCGCCACCCGCACTAGGGTGGCGGGATTTCTTTTTGACCCCCCGCGAGGGCCTGAGATGTGAGTTGCTTTCTCCGCACGTTGCCACTCCCTTTCGTTGATTTCGAAAGGAGGATTACGTTAGATGGTTAACAATCTATGACCATCCAGACGACGCTCCCGCCCTTCGAAGGGGGCCAATGTCACGATCCTGAAAGCATATCCTAAAAGTTGTGCGTCGAGTGAGGTGCCAAATTTTCCACTCCGGTCAGGCTGATCCGTGCCATAGCAAGAGCGAACGCTTGGGCCCGATCGATGCAGCACTTGGGGAGAGCGGCAAGCGCAACGAAGTCCACATTTATTTGCTTGTGACTGGTTGTATTGAAGTTGCGGCTTTGCCTGGGAATTTTGGCGCGAGTTCCGGAATTAGATCGCGCCGCGCTCCGCAAAACTAGCCGGCAACTCCCCCCTTTCCACCCCGACCAACGACAACGTTCAAGAGGACTGTCGATCGGGCTGGCGTCGAACCTGAACTGGTGCAAATGGAATTGCGGACTCCGCTTTTCGGAACGAGCGGAGCCCGGGCATTGGTGGGCAGTCTCACGCACCTGAGGTCTTTGATCGGGTGCGACGCCGAGATTCAAATAGTTTGGAATGCGGCTTGCGAAGTCCTGGTATAGACGTTGGCCAATAGACGCGCCTCTATTCGGGAGAACAATACTTCCAGGAACTCGGCAGGCGATCGGGGCGGCACGCACTCAATGGCGTCGAAGTCCGCAATTAATTCCCCGTATCTTGGAAGATTGAACGCGCTAGAAACGGTACTCGATCTGTCGCCGCTCCGCCCCCACTATGAGAGATTAAGGCCCAAGAAGATGCCGCCTAATGCATTCTTTGACCAGTACAACCGGGTTTCCATTTTTGTGCCCAAACCGGGCGACATCCAACAGATTTCAATGCCCAAAATCGCGAATACCGTGTCCGGTGAGAAACTTTCCGCTCGTTGATATTGGTGGACGATTTCACTCATTTCCACGACTTTGGGCATCGAAGTGGATGGAAATCTGTATCGAAGCCAGAGGTGATTCGCTCGGCTACATATTCGTAAAGCCTCGTCAAAATGCCGTTGCGCGCGACTGTCTCCAGTCCCGCGCAACAAATCCAATCTATGATTCATCAACTAAATCAGCTATTTAAGCATTTCGAGATGTTCAACCCATAGGATTAAAGTTCAAGGATAGCTGATGAGCCACAGCGTGTCACAACGTCGGACGTGAGCTTCTTCTCGATCTCGTCGAGCCGCCGGTCATTGGCATCCTTGAAGGCCTCGAAGGCGCCCATGAAGCCGTCGAAGGCATCCTCGATCCTGTCCGGCGCCGCCTTGATTTCAGGCGCGGCAGCTATGCTTGCAATGTCCATATGAGAAATCCTTTTCGTTGAAAATCATGCTGTTGCCCGCATCGCCTTTGTCGCCTGCCAAAGCGCGCGGGCAAGCGCCTGGCCAGTCACGTCGCGCAGCGATCCGCCGCCCTTGACATCCGAGATCCTTGCCCCGGGCAACATTGGAAAGGTCACCACCGAGATCTCCCAGAGATCGGCCTCGATGATCTGGCGGATTCCCGTCTTCGGATCGGATTTCGCCCGCACCGTCTGGAAGCCGATCGAGAGACCATCGACGGCGCGCGCCTTGATCAGTTCGCGCACCTCGCGGGCCCGGCTCACGCCGTCCGACAGCATTCCCTCGACATAGAGCCCCCGCCCGTCCTCGCGGATCACCCGCCAGGTGCCGATCGGCTCGGCGGGGTCGTGCTGGAACAGCATCCTGACCCCCTCGGCGCCGCGTCGGGCCAGACAACGGAGGAACGCGCCGCGCTCGACCCGGTCCTTGCCGAGATCGACCTCCCCGAACAGGCTGGCATAGCCGGCAAACAGGCCTGCCTCGCCCAGCATCTTGATTTCCATGCGCGCGAACTTCCGCTCGCGCCGGGCGATGAGAGCATCGGCGGTCATCATGCATCCTTGTGCTATGAGGAAAGAATTCCGCTCGACCGCAAGAACGGTCAAGCGCCGGTGTTTTCGAGTTGCTACAGTGATCGCATCGGCTGAACGGGGAACCGCATGAACTTCATCGACAGCGCCCTCTGGCAGGTGGAAAGCAATCTGCGCCGACAGATGTCGCTGGAGACCGTCGCCGCCCGATCCGGTGTCACGCCGGCCTATCTCACCCGTGCCTTCGCGCTGGCCACCGGCGTATCACTGATGCGCTATGCCCGGGCGCGGAGACTGTCCGAGGCCGCCCGCATCCTGGCACTGGGCGTGCCCGATATCCTCAGCCTGGCGCTCGATACCGGATACGGCTCACATGAAGCCTTCACCCGCGCCTTCCGCGACCATTTCGGCGTCACGCCGGAAACAGTCCGCGACGCGCGCACCACTGCAAACCTCGAACTCACGGAGCCCATCACCATGGACGCAACTCTCACTCCGCAACTCTCCGATCCCCTGATCGAGGACCGCAAGCCCCTGCTGCTCGCAGGCCTGATCAGGACCTTCGCCGTGAAGGATCTCGGCTCCATCCCTTCGCTCTGGCCGCAGTTCGACGAGATCCAGGATGCCATCACCAACACGGGCCCAGAGCGGCGTTATTTCGGCGCGTCACTGTCCTTCAGCGAGGAAAAGGGTTGCGAATACATGGCTGCGCTTGAGGTCACCGATCTCGCATCCGTCCCGAAGGAGGCCCAGACCACGACCGTCCCCGCCGCCACCTATGCCATCTTCACGCAACCCGGCCATATCACGCTGATGCGCCCGACGATCATGGCGATCTGGCAGCAATGGCTGCCGAAATCCGGCTATGCGGCCGCAGAGGCGCCGCTGATCGAATATTATCCGCCCGCCTTCGACGGCGCGACGGGCAATGGCGGCTTCGAGATCTGGCTACCGGTGACGAAGGGGTGATTGACGTCTGCGATGGTCCAGTCCCCGGCAGGATTGCCACGCATGGCTTTAAGCCGCTTGCTGCCGGCCATGCGTCATCTGAAGCAGACGGAACCCACAATCACACGCTGTTTTTCCGTCCCCACCGCCGCGCCACTCGCGCGAGCACGCCCAGCGCCCACCAGGCGGTCAGGCTCACCGCCGCCGCACCCGACAGCATGATCTCGGACGCCGAGAGATGCGCCGCGATCCCGAGTTTGCCTGCCATCAGCACGCCCGCCGGTCCGCCGAACACCAGGCCCGAGACCAGCCCGGCCAGGAAGCGGCATGCCGCCTCGCGCCTGTCGGCGGGCAGCATGTAGACCAGCGAAACGGCCGCGCCCGCGGAGGCACCGATGGTGCGCTCCACCCAGAAGCCGCCGGAGAAATCAGCCATTTGTTAACCTCTTTATTTCATGCTTTGCTGAAGTAAGGTGTGGCGTTCGCCGCCCGCAACCGGCGAGACGCAAACCGGGTCGAGCACCTGGCGCGGAAAGCGCCAACCCCTCCCACCGCTTGCGGCGACATCTTCGGAAGCCGGTTTCAGCCCGTCACAGATCGATTCATCGGCCTGCCATGCCGATTCAGCCGGCGACACCAAGTCATTGGCGGAGGTGGAACATTAGCAGTCACTCCGAGACCACCGGCCTTGCCCGTCGATCCGCGCCTTCTGGACAAGCCGCTGAAAAAGCTCCACGATCCGGCTTTCGAGAATCCCGGAGTTTTTGCCATGTCCTTTCCCGTCTTCGACCTCGCCGCCTTCGAACGTTCTGATGACGGGGGAAAGCGGCAGATGGGGCGGGAGGTGGACCTCATCTGCCGCGCGTCGGGCTTTCTCGCGGTTCGCAACCACGGCGTTCCCGACGATGTGATTTCCCGGGTCTGGCAGGCGGCGCATGACTTCTTCGACCTGTCGCCCGAGGAGAAGGACAAGGTCCGCGCGCCCTATCCCGGCTACCCCTACGGATATCTGGGGCCGGGTGCCGAGGCGCTGGCCCGGTCGAAGGGCGTCGACAGCCCGCCCGATCTCAAGGAGAGCTTCAATGGCGGCCCGCTCGCCGTCCCGCCCGGACTCACCGACCAGGAGGCACTCAGTTTCTGCTACGCCGCCACGATCTGGCCATCGGCGCCGGACCAGTTTCGCCCGGCCTGGGAGGCCTACTACAGCGCCGTAACCGATCTCGCCGCCCGCATCATGGGTGTCTTCGCCGTCGCGCTCGACCTGCCCGAGGATTATTTCCAGTCCTTCATCGGCCAGCCGATCTCGGCGCTGCGCGCGCTTAACTATCCCGAACTCTCCGCCCCGCCGCCCGAGGGCCAACTCCGCGCCGGCGCCCATACCGATTATGGCAGCCTCACCATCCTGCTGCCGCAGCCCGGCTCCAAGGGCCTCGAGATCATGACGCCCGAGGGCACCTGGCGCGAAGTCCCGCCGGTCGACGGCGCCTTCGTCATCAATATCGGCGATCTCATGGCCCGCTGGACCAACGACCGCTGGGTCTCGACGCTGCACCGCGTCGTCAATGTCCCGCCCGCAGAAGGCGGCCTAGCCCGCCGCCAGTCCCTAGCCTTCTTCCACCAGCCCGACTGGTTCGCCGAGATCGAGACACTCCCGTCATGCCTGGCGCCGGGGGAGACGCCGAAATATGAGCCGGTGCTGTCGGGCCCATATCTGATGGGCAAGTTCAAGAGCACGGTGAAGTGAGGCCTTTGTTGCCTCGCGACTTATTCACGGGCATGCTGTCCAAATGACGACCAAGGATAGCCATAGCGCCTACATAGCCGCAGCACCGGAGCAGTTCCGCGCAATGTTGGGTCAACTGCGCAAAGAGTTGTCGCGGGCGCTGCCGGACGCACGGGAGGTCATGAAGTATGACATGCCCGGTTTTCAGATCGAAGACACGATCGTCGCGGGCTACGCCGCTTTCAGCAAACAATGCGGTCTCTATGTCGACTCGGCTGCAATTGCTGCCCATGCCGACGAGATCGCTTCCTCGAAACTCAAGGCAACCAAGACCGGCGTTACGTTCTCGTTGTCCAATCCTATCAGTGACCAACTGGTCGCGAAACTGGCCGTCAGTTCGCGCATCAGGAAGGGCGTCTAGCCACAGTCCTAGGCGTTCCCGGGTTCGGGATCAGTACCCCACCGCTTCCCTCTTTTCCGCATCCGTCAGGAAGCCCGCCGCCCCGACCCGTGCCCAGAGCGCGTCACGCTCCAGCGCCAGCCCCGGTACCTGGTCGAGGTCATGCCCCAGGTTGATCGCCTCGTCGTAGATCCCCGACAGCCAGCCTGACAGCCCCGCCGCCGTCCGGCCGATCAATGGCAGCACCGCCAGCCGCCAGAAGGCGCGGTTGGCCTCGGCATAGTTGGCATAGGTATTGTCACCCGGCAGCCCGAGCAGCATCGGCGGCACGCCCAGCGCCAGCGCGATGTCGCGCGCGGCGCCGTTCTTGGCCTCCACGAAATCCATCTCGCGCGGGCTCAGCCCCATCGCCTTCCAGTCGAGGCCGCCCTCGAGCAGCATCGGCCGCCCGGCCCGCGCCGGGCCGGAATAGCCGTCGGCAAGTTCCGCCTTCAGCCGCTCATACTGGTCCGGCGTCAGGTTGCCGCCCTCCTTTGGCTGATAGACCAGCGCGCCGGAGGGACGGGCGGAATTGTCGATCAGCGCCCGGTTCCAGCGGCTGGCGCTGTTGGACAGGTCAAGTGCTGCGCCCGCCGCCGCCAGCGGCGGAAAGCCGAGATGGTCGTCGAGCGGGTGGAACAGCTTGAGATGCAGCACCGAACCCGGTCCAATCGCGGGATAGCGGCGCATCCGGCTGCCGGCGCGATATTCGTAGGACTGCGGCCAGCCGTCCGGCCCCTCGATCAGCCGCATCCGGTCGGGCCTGAGCAGGTGCAGTTCGATCAGCCGCGCCCCCGCGATGACCGGCAGCAGGAAGGCATTGCCCGAGAGCAGCAACTGGCCGTAGAGCGCCTCGAAGAATTCGCCGCCGCCCTGCCGGGCATTGGGCTGCCGGAGCAGCGCCAGCGCCGGATGGCCGGCGTCCTCGCCGCCGTCGCGATAGGCAAGCCAGGGCACCGAGGCTGCGGCTTCCGACACCAGCCGCACGGCACGGTGGGCGACGGCGTTGCGCATGTAGCCCTCGCGGGCGAGCCCGGCATAGCCGCGCGGAGCGCTGTCACCACCGCCATCGTGGCTGGCGAAGATCTGGGAAAGGGCCTTGAGTTCGGGCATGGCCTTGCGATCCGCGGCGCCGTTGGCGCGCGGCCTGATGAAGGGAATTTTCATGGGTGTCCTCTCGCGGAACCGTTTTCCCCCGCGGTCAGCGGGGCGGGGTGTCCAAGACCGGGCGGCTCGGGGGCAGAGCTGCGGGAATTTCGGGTGACCAGTCGGCCGCATGTCGCCGGTGGGACGGCTTCACGCCCGGTGTCCTGGAGGGACATCGCAAGCCTGTCACAAAACTTTCGAAAATCAAGCGCCGTGTCACACATGGCCGGGCCAAATCCGCGGCCGATTCGCCAAGCCCATGAAAACACTGCCTCCGCGCAGTCGTCAAACTTCCGTGATGGCTGACACAATCTGTGATCCCGGCAGGGCCTACGCCTCTGCGCCAACCAGCCCGGATTCACCGTCCCTTAATCGGCCACCGCCTAGTATCGACAACCGAATTCGCCGGCGACGTCCGCCTCGGCGAGAAGGAGGGAGATCACGCATGGCAAATTTCATCGCGGCGCGCGAATTCCTGGCCAAGGGCGACGTCGTCATCGTCCAGTGCTCGCATCAATGCAATGTGCTGGTCATGGACGACCAGAACTTCCAGGCCTATCGACAACGCAAGAAGTGCACCTATTTCGGAGGCCACTTCAAGGCGTTCCCAGCCAAGGTCGCGGTGCCGGCCAACGGCCACTGGAACACCGTCATCGATGTCGGCGGCGCGGCGGCCGCCATCAGCCACACGATCAGTTACATCCGGCAAACCAAGCCCGTGACCGCCAGGCCAGCGGCGGTCGCGAAGGCCTGACCGGCCTCAGCCGGCGACCGGCGTGACGACGGCGCTGCCGCTATCGAAATCCGCCGCCATGCGGATGTCCCGCAGCGGACGCACGATGTCGATCGAGCGCTGGTAGTTCGGATGCGCCTTGTAGGCCGCGAGTGCCGCCTCGTCCTCGAATTCGCCATAGACCACCAGGTCCACCTCGCCACCGAGCTGGTCGGTCTTGACGTTCTCGCCGATCTCCAGCCGCGCCGCGTGGGGGATGTCCGTCAGCAGCGACAGCCCGGCGCGGATCGTCTCGAGATCCCTGGCGTCGCGGGCGGAAAAGAACACGATATGGCGGATCAAGGCACTCTCCGGGCAGTCTTGCAGGGCGGCCGGGGCTAACATGGCGCGGCAGGCGCTTCAATGCGTCATCGCGTCGTCTCCAGCGCCTTTTCGACCAGCGCCTGATGGAACAGCCTGCCCTGGGCCGCCACATCGGCGGCACGGTCGAGCCCGTTGATGATGCGCCGGGCATTGACCCAGTCGGCCAACCCGGCGGCGAAATAGTCTGCAAGCCGCTTGCCCGTGAACAGGCCCTTTTCCATGCCGGCAAACAGGATCGCCACGGCCACATCCATCTCCATCGCGCGGCCGGGATCGGCCACGAGGTCGATGCCTGTCTCCCGGCTCATCCGCTCGTAATTGGCCCTGTGTGTCAGTTGCACCAGCCCGCGCCCCAGCCAGTGCCGGCCTTGCGCATCGGCGCGCCAGTAGGGCGTCTTCACCGCCAGCAGGCGGCCCCGCGCCCAGGCGCTTTCCAGCCGGGCCGCCGCGGCGGCATCGCTGGCCGCCAGGGTCTCCCGGACGGGCTGCATCGTCGCGGCCGTCTCGTGGAACGTGGTCGCCAGCATATAGGCCAGTTGCCTGGTGTCGCCCTCGGCGCGCCTGCTGTCCCAGGCATCGAGAATGGCCTCCGTGCCATCCACCTGGGTCTTGTTCAGCCGACCACCGAACAGGTTGGCCTTTACGGCGGCGAAGAAGGCCTTGCGATCGATTGCCATCACTGTCTCCGAAATCCCGTCTGCCGGGTCCTGCCTCACCCGGCCGCATCCCGGCTATGGGGTTTGGATACTCACATGCCGCGCACCCGCGGCTCGCCCTGCCCCGACAGCATCAGGCTTGTCAGTGCCCAGACCAGCGCGTCGAGCCTGTCCGGCGAATTGCCGCCCGAGAGCCCGTCCGGACCGAAATCACACATCTGGTCCTCGAGATCGGGAAAAGTCCCGGCATGCACCACGCGGCCCTGCTCGTAGAGCGCCGCCACAGGCTCGGCGCGGGCATGCTTGCCGCGCGAGGCCCGCACCGCCGTCACCGGCAGGCCGGGATCGATCGAGCGCAGGATCGTGCCCACCATGTCGCCACCCTGGTTGACCTCGGCCACCACCCGGTCGGCCTGGAACCGCCGATAGGCGCGCACCACGGCTTCGCCCCAGGCATTGGGCGAGGCATTGGCGACCGAGAGGTCGGCCAGCACCACCCCGCGCCCCGAGGCGTCGAGCCCCGCGACCACGATGCCGCAGCAGGAGTTCTTCGCCCGCTCCGCCGCCGGCGGGTCGACCGCCACGACGATGCGCCCGAGAGGGCCGGGGCTGCGTAGCCTCAGCCGTTCCAGCATGTCCCGGCTCCACAGCGCGTCCTCGCGGTCCTCGATCAGTTCGCCGTCGAGTTCCTGCCGCCCGAGCCGCGTGCCGCCGTAGCGCGTCGCCATGGCCGCGATGAAGCCGGACGCGAGGTTGCCGGCATTGGCTAGCGTCGAGATCCGCGTCGCCACTGTTGCGGGATCGGCGATGATGGCCTTCAGCAGGCCAATCGCCCGTGGCGTCGTCGTCACCACCTGCCGGGGGGCGGTTCCGAGCCGGAGACCGAATTGCAGCATGTCCCAGGTCTCCTGCGCATGCTTCCACTTGCCGAGCTCGTCGCACCAGGCAAGGTCGAATTGCGGCCCGCGCAGGCTTTCGGGATCCTCGGAGGAAAACAGCTGCGCCACCGAGCCGTTCGGCCAGACCAGCCGCCTGCGGCTGATCTCGAAGGCCGGTCGCCGGTCCCGCGCGATCCGCCACAGGCCGGAGACGCCGTCCACCATCACTTCGCGGGCATCGGCCAGCGTCTCGGCCACCAGCGCGATGCGCAGCGGCACCCGCGCCCGGCTTGCGACCCCGTGCACCCATTCCGCCCCGGCCCGGGTCTTCCCCGATCCGCGCCCGCCCATGACCAGCCAGGTCCGCCAGTCGCCCGGCGGCGGCTTCTGTTCGTCACGACCGTTGAGGAACCAGTCGGTCGCGGCGCGCCGTTCAAGCGCAATGCATCGGTCAGGCGGTAGGAGTCGGTCAGGCGACTGGCGTCGGTCAGGCGGCTGGCCGGCGAGAGCGGCGCGTTCCCTCCCCGCCGGAGCAGAGGTCCGAACGACGGTCGACGCCGAAGCCTCAACCCGGTCGTGGCCCGTGGCGGCGGATAGGGGCAGATCCCTTTGGTCGACGCGCATACGCCCGGCATCCCTGCCTGCTGCGGAAACGCAGCCACCGCCATTATCGCGATGACGGGAGCCGGCGGCACCCCCTTCTGCGGCGGCCGCCGGAGGCGACATTGCCGAGCCGGTCGCATCAGCCCTTCGCCCGAGGTCTCGCGTCACCTTGCTGAGATCCGCAAGGCTCGCTTCCCCCGATCGCATCGTCGTCACGTATCCGTCAACCAGCCCGACCGTTTTGCGCCCGATCTTCCGCGCCGCCCGCACCTGCGTCCGCTTCGAGGGCATGCTGCCCTTCGGCCCCGGGCGACCCGGCGCCGTGAGCGGCAGCCGCGGTCCACTGTTCGAGAAGGCGGCGGGCGCGCTCCTCGGCGCGTTCGCAGATCTTGCGCTCGATGTCGTCAAGCAGTTGCTGATAGGCCGCATCGTCGAAATCTTCCTCCGCCTCGCGGGCAAGCACGTCGGCGAGACCGCGCTGCATGGCGTCGATCTTCTCGATCGTCCGGACGATCAGCGCCAGCGCATCGACGGCAGACTTGGCATCCGCCTTGGCCACCTTCGCCTCCGCCTCGTCGCCGCCGATCACGGCATCCGCCCGCTCGCGGATCTTCTGGAACATCACGAACTGCCGGCGCAGTTCCGCCGTCATGTCATTGAGCAGCCCCTGCATCTCCTCGACGGCCGAGGGCCCGGACTGCGCCTGCTCCGACTTGGTCTCGAGCATCACCGCCCCCACCGCCGCCGCCAGCCCCGGATCAGGAACCTCGCCATACCCCGGCGGCCGCCCGACAGGCCAAAGCCCAGCCAGAACAGGATCGAAACCGACCACGTCGTCCATGCCATCATTCCTGTGAGGGGATCATCCGGCGGGGCCACCTGGAGGCGCCATCCGCAGTTCTCGGATCATGACTGGAAGGTACTGGAGGAGCGTGACGGTGTCAAGGATTATTTTCCTATACCTAAAGTCAATCGGTATGCCCGACCACTTTAGGGCGTTCTAGCGTGGTCGACGCGCAACCATGTCATGCACGATCAAATTTGTTGCACTTTCGGCGAGTCCAAATAATGAGAAACATTCTTCAACAGTCAATCGAGTTTCTGGATGAATTATGGGGTTGCGATGCAAGTCTTTAAGTTGCCGAAGAACGCTTGTGATCTTCGGCGCAACGCCGCCCTTTTCCAGGTCGATGATATACTGCCCCCAATTCTTGCTCTTTGACGTCTCACCATTCACTAAAATCGTGTAACGCTGCAAAAGAGCATCAATTGCCCGAAAAAAATGGAACGCGGCTGCCGTCGGCAATTCAAACGCAGCGCATTTTCCGGCGTCTCGGATGTCGAGCAGTTCAATGTCGCTCAATTCCGACACCACCTCTTTAGAGAACAGTGACGATGCGTCATCAATTAGCTTGTATGTACTGTATGCTCTCTTCGGAAGAACGTGATATACTGCTTGATGGCTAAGATCTTGCTCGAGCAAAATGCTCAATTTTGCAGTTAAATTATGGATCGCCGCCCTATTTTTTTCGAGAATTTCTGCACGCTGATCTTCTTGCGCTTGGAGAAATTCAGATCCCAACCGCATAATTTCCCATATGACTGGCCGGCTTGCGTCCAATGAAAGCGGAGTCTTGGGATCACCGAGATAGGTTAAGAAGGGCCAAGCGGCCGGAATTGACCGCAACGCCAGCTCGATAGTCTCAAGTCCTCCTATCATTAAGGGCTGCAAATTCGGACCAATTTTTGCATACCAAGCTAGATTTATCCGTTGCAACCCTTTCTCCTGTGTTGGGCCATCTGCCTACCATTAAGCCGACCGCGTGACTGCGCAAGCAATTTGATTGAGAGGGCTCCTATGACCCCCGACGATATCGCCGCCATCGCCCTCGCCCTCCCCGGCACCGCCGAATCCGCCCATTTCGGCAAGCGTGACTTCCGGGCGCCGAAAATCTTCCTCTCGCTGCCCTCACCCGGGATCGCCAATCTCAATCTCGCGCCCGACCAGCAGTCGATGTTCGTCGAACTCTATCCGGAGGTGTTTTCGCCGCTGCCGAACGCATGGGGCCTGCGGGGCTGGACCGCGTTTCGCCTCGACGCCTGCACGGATGAGACCGCCCGGATGGCGGTCGAGGCGGCGTGGAAGACCGTGGCGCCGAAGAGGCTCCGTGACGCCCTGACATGACAAGGGCGGCCGTCTCCGGCCGCCCTTGAAAGTTCAGAAATCGTAATCGTGTCAGGCGTTTGCACCGTGATAGGCGTCCGCGACACCGGCCAGGATGTCCCGGACGGAGGCCGGCAGGTCGGCGCCTGCGCCGGCCGGATCGATCTCGCGGTCGACGAGCACGGCGGCCAGCTTCATCGCATTGGCCTTGGGGCCTAGGAATTCGGCGATCTTGCGGGCCAGCAGGTGGCGGTCGCCGAGGAAATCGGCCTCGTAGGAGAGGAACAGCGGGCGGATCAGTCCGTCCTTGGTCGCCCGGATCCAGCTGCGCTCGAAGTCGGCGATCCAGCCGCCGAAGCGGGCGGCGAGCAGGGTCAGGCGCGCCTCGCGCTCCAGTTTCGCATAGCCCGACGGAAGCGCCGTGGCGATCGACGCCGGTGCCTCGCCCTTCATCAGGGCCGCGTCCATGGCGGCGATCGTGTCGGCCAGGTCGCGGAAGACGATGACCGGGCGGATATTGTAGAGGTTGAACAGGCGCACGGCGAAGGGCGTGGCGCGGGCGGCGTGGCGGGCGACGACACCGGGGGTGTTGAGCAGGCCTTCGCGCACCAGCGCGAATTCGTCCGGCTCCTGGTCCATGCCGCTGGCGCCGAGGCTTTCGGGATCGGATGCGGCGGAGAAGAAGTCGGCGGGCGCGAAGCCCAGCGAGGCCGTGAGCGCATCGGCCAGGAAGGTGGGAGCCGCAAACGGCGCGGACGCCACCAGCAGGCGCAGGCCGTCGGTGCGGGCGGCGGTCAGCTTGGCGCGCATCATCATCTCGGCGACATAGCCACGATCGAGCGCCAGCATGTCGAGCGCCTGGGCAGGAATGTTGGGCAGGAAGAACGGGTTGGCCCAGCTCATGCCGGCCGCCAGTTCGAGGCCGCGATGGGGGTCCTGGCGGTAGAGAAACTCGTGGCACATCTGGTCGAGCGCCTTGACATCCGAAACCGACGAGATCGCATGCAGGAACGAGCCAAGTTCCTGTGCCAGATCGTCTTTCCGCGCCAGATTGTCCATACTGTCAATTCCTTCTCAATGGCAATTTTGGTGAAGGCTACGGCCCCTTCCTTTCGCCAGACTGGCGGGGTGCTCGCCGCGTGTGGCAGAGGTCAGCCCTCGAGCAGGGGCGTGAGGTCCTCTTCGTCGCGATAGAAATGGGCGGTGCGCTCGATGATCGCCCGGACGGAGTCCGGCATGGCGCTGCCACGCCCGGCGACGCCCTTGTTGAGCCGCTTGGCGGCGCCGTCGGTCTTGTCCTCGAAGGCGAGCAGAAGCTTGGCCGCCGCCTCCGTGTCCAGGCCGAGATGGCGGATCACGCGCTCGGCCAGGCCCTGCTTGTCGGCGAGGAAATCGCGCTCGTAGGACACCCAGAGCGGCCGGGCGAGGCCGGCGCGTTCGCATTTCTTCCAGCTCACGAAGAACTGGATGAACCAGGCGGTGTTGCGCTGGACGAGGATCGTCAGCCGGTCCTCAAGGGAGAGCTTGCCGTAATTGGCCGGCAGGCCGTCGCTGAAATAGTAGCCCGCGTCGGTCTCCCTGTTGCTGCGATAGCCCATGATCATGTCGTCGAGCGAGATGAACGTGTCGAACAGGTTGCGATGGGTGACGATCGGCCGAACATTGTAGGTCCTGAGCAGCAGCGCGAGATAGGGCGTGCAGCGGGCATGATGCTGGGCGACATAGCCGGAACCATTGAGTCCGTTGCGGATCAACGCCAGTTCCTCCGGCTCCTGCTCCATCAGGTTGCCGCCCATCATCGACACCGCATGCACCCGCGGCGTGGCGGCAAACAGTGCAGCCGAGCCGAGGCCGAGCGCCGATTGCAGCGCGCCGGCAATGAAGGTCGATGCGGATTTCGGCGCACAGGCCAGCAGCACGTTGAGCTGCGGCATCCGGCTCGCGGTCAGCTTGGCGCGCATGGTCAGTTCGGCGAACTGGTTCATGTTGAGCGCGAGCTTGCGGGCGGCATCGTCAGGCATTTCCGGCAGGTAGAAGGGATTGGTCCAGCTCAGGGCCGAAGCGAGCTCGAGCCGACGCGCGTCGGGCACCCGCGCGAGGAAATCATGCGAAGCCTTGCGGATCGTCGCCGGATTGGCCATCGTCGCGAACATTTCCATGAAGGCCGTGATCTCGGCATTGGAAATCGGCTCCGCCGCAGCCTGTTCGGCCATGTTGCGCGCGAGATTGTCCATCCTGTCCACCTGTCCTCAGCCTTTGTCGCGGGGCAGGCTAACGGCCGGGCCTTACCCGGAACTGGCGGATTTTGCCGGTGGACGCTCCGAGCCATAAGGCACCTCGCCGGGCCAGCCGATCTCGTGGTCTTCGTAATCTTCCCAGGTCACGTCATCCTCGCTCACGGTCCGGTTTCGAACCGAGATGCCGGCGGCATGAACCGTATCGGGATCGCCTGACAGCAGCGGATGCCACCAGTAGAGGTCGCGGCCGTCACGCACCAGCCGGTAGCCGCAGGTCGGCGGCAGCCAGGTCAGCGTCTCCACCTCCTCGATCGTCAGCCGGATGCAGTCGGGCACTTTGGACTGGCGATTGGGATAGTCGGAACAGCGACAGCTGACGGGATCGAGCAGCGTGCAACGGATATCGGTCCAGACGATATCGCCGGTGTCCTCGAATTCCATCTTGTTGAGGCAGCAGCGGCCGCAGCCGTCGCACAGGCTTTCCCACTCCGCGTCGTTCAGCTCACGCAGCGTCTTGTGTTTCCAGAAAGGGACAGGCTCGTCCATATTCGCGAGATCGTGTTCAGCAGCCAAAGCGTTTTCCTTGCCGTCCGGGCCAAAATCAGCGAGAAATCGGCAAGGCCGTGCGCATACACCCATGCGCCGCCGATGGCCAGTGCCTACGGGATCCGACGATGTCCAACGACGGCGAAGACGACAAGAAACCGCGCCTCAAGAGCCACTTCTTCCTCAAGGTCGATGCATGGCTCGATTCCACGCTGTGGAATGCCGGCTTCACCTTCGTCGATGTCTGGGAAGACATCACGATCTTCTTCCGCAGGTTCCGGGTCAAGGGCTGGAAGCGCATCCCATTCGAGCTTGCCGGCGAGGCGCTGACCTGGGGCGCGATCGGCATGGTCGCCATGCTGGCGCTGGCCAAGCCCGCCTTCGAGATCGCCAAGACCGACTGGCGCCGCAAGTCCGATTTTGCGGTCACCTTTCTCGACCGCTACGGCAATGTCATCGGCCATCGCGGCATCATCCATGAGGATTCGGTGCCGATCGACGAGTTGCCCGATCATCTCGTCAAGGCGGTGCTCGCCACCGAGGACCGGCGGTTCTTCGAGCATTTCGGCATCGACTTCCTCGGCCTGACGCGCGCCATGACCGAGAATGCCCGCGCCGGCGGCGTCGTCCAGGGCGGCTCGACGCTGACCCAGCAGCTCGCCAAGAACCTGTTCCTGTCCAACGAGCGCTCCTTCGACCGCAAGATCAAGGAGGCCTTCCTGGCGCTCTGGATCGAGACGCACATGACGAAGAAGGAGATCCTCTCCCTCTATCTCGACCGAGCCTACATGGGCGGCGGCACGTTCGGTGCGGCGGCGGCGGCGCGCTTCTATTTCAACAAGGAACTGCCCGACCTGTCGCTCGCCGAGAGCGCGATGCTGGCAGGCCTGTTCAAGGCCCCGGCGAAATATGCGCCGCATGTCAACCTGCCCGCCGCCCGCGCCCGCGCCAACGAAGTGCTGACCAATCTCGTCCAGGGCGGCCTGATGACCGAGGGCGAGGTGATCGACGCCCGGCGTCATCCGGCCACCGTGGTCGACCGCAACATGAAGGAAGCGCCGGATTTCTTCCTCGACTGGGCCTATGAGGAGACGCTCAAGGTCGCCCGCAAGGAGAATTTTGCCGATCATACTCTGGTGGTGCGGACGACGCTCGACATGAACCTGCAGCGCGCCGCCGAGCAGGCGGTCGAGTCCGGCCTGCGCCAGTATGGCGAGACCTACCGCGTCAAGCAGGGCGCGCTTGTCATGATCGAGACCGGCGGTGCGGTCCGCGCCATGGTCGGCGGTCGCGACTATGGCGAAAGCCAGTTCAACCGTGCCACCAGGGCACTGCGCCAGCCGGGCTCGTCGTTCAAGATCTATACCTATGCGCTGGCCATGGAAAAGGGCATGACGCCGACCACGCCGATCACCGACGGGCCGATCTGCTGGGGCAACTGGTGCCCCGGCAATTACGGCAACAGCTATTCGGGCCGGCTCGACATGCAGACAGCGATCGCAAAATCGGTCAACACGATTCCTGTGCGGCTCGCCAAGGAGAAATTCGGCAAGGACGGCATCCAGCAGATCATCGACGAAACCCGCAAGTTCGGCGTCGAGACTCCGATCCGCAAGGACGTGACGATCCCGCTCGGCTCGTCTGAGGTCACCGTGCTCGATCAGGCGACCGCCTATGCCGTGTTTCCGTCGGGCGGCTTCGAATCGCGCCGGCACGGCATCGCCCAGATCATGGATTACGACAGCAAGGTGCTCTACGACTTCGAGGTCGACGCACCACCGGCCAAGCGGGTGCTCTCCCAGCAGGCGTCCGACTCCATGAACCAGATGCTGACCCGCATCCCCTATTACGGCACCGCCCGAAAGGCGCAGGTCGACGGCGTGCTGACGGCCGGCAAGACCGGGACGACCCAGGCCTATCGCGACGCCTGGTTCTGCGGCTACACCGGCAACTTCACCGCCGCCGTCTGGTTCGGCAATGACGACTACACCTCGACCAACAACATGACCGGCGGCTCGCTGCCCGCCATGACCTTCAAGCTGCTGATGGACTATGCCCACCAGGGCATCGAGCTCAAGCAGATCCCC
The DNA here is from genome assembly GCA_019739215.1 of Rhizobium sp. Taxonomy (GTDB): domain Bacteria; phylum Pseudomonadota; class Alphaproteobacteria; order Rhizobiales; family Rhizobiaceae; genus Rhizobium_E. The sequence continues at coordinate 41,662 of JAHHDR010000014.1, read as the reverse complement.
GGCATCATCGAGATCCCGCCTGAAGTCAGCAAGAAGCCGGAGACCGTGGCAGCCAAGAAGGACGACGGCGCCGAGCCAGCGGAGACCTTCCTGCGCCCGCGCATGCTGACGGTCCCGGCCACCCGCATCATCCGCGGCATGGGTCAACGGCTGAAGGATGCCTCGCCGTTGAAACTGCAGGAAAAGGTAGCGAGCGCCGAGTGAGACCGGCGATTTTGCAGCGCGCGCTCGTTAACTTTTCATAGTCTGTCGATAACCCTTCGTTAACCATAACTTGACACGCTTCGTTAACAGACTGGATGGACCTGAAAGGAAGCGCCTTCTATGCCCGTTATCACGATCGCCAATACCAAGGGCGGCGCAGGAAAGACCACGGCGGCGGTGCTGGTCGCCACGGAACTGGCGCAGATGGGCATCAACGTCACCGTCTTCGACAGCGACCCGCAGCATTGGTTCAGCCAATGGTTCGAAACGGCCAAGCCGCGGGGCACGATCACGCTGGTCAACCATGTGACCGCCTCGGCGCTCGAGGGGCACATGCGGCACATGGACCGCTCGTCGGACTATTACATCATCGACCTCGCCGGCGAACGCAACCAGCTGACCGCCACGGCGCTGGCCTTCTCCAACCTCGTGCTGATCCCGGTCCAGGGCGCCGGCATGGATGCCAAGGGCGCCACCAAGATCCTCGACATCCTCGCCCGCATCAAGACCGAGACCGGCATTGCGATCCCGCATTCTGTGCTGCTCAGCCGCGTCAACCCGATGGTCACCACCCATTCGCTGCTGGCAATCAAGGGATTGCTGGCCAGCCGCGGCGTCGACGTGATGGCAACACCAGTGGTCGAGCGCGCCGCCTTCCGCGAGATGTTCGACAAGGGCGTCACCCTCTACGACATGGAAGGCAGCAAGGTTTCCAACCTCGACAAGGCCCTGCAGAACGCCCGCCAGCTCGCCGACGAGGTGATGCGCCACCTCCCCGTCCGGGTGATCTCGACCCAGCCGAAGAAACGCCCCTGGCAATGGGGACGGGCGGCATAGGCTTCCCGTCGGGCGGCAGGTCAAGGCAGCGGCGAATCTCGGGTCAAAACCATGTAGATCGCAGCCAGAATGTAGGTCAGCATCAGGGCCAGATAGGCCAGTGCGATCACGTGAAGCGGGTCAACTTTTCGCCAAGTCCAGCTCGCTTGCTGCAAAGCGAGGACGAGACCAATCGGCGCCATCGCCACAAAGCAAACGACATATGGAAGCGGTCGACTAGCGAAAGGCTGCACGCTGGCACCAGCAACCGCGACGTGGGCGACGAATGCGAGCACGATGCCCGTGATATAGGTCAGCACTATCGCCGCTGCGCATCCGACGAGAAGAAAGGCCATGTTCTTCACCGACAGGAATTCGACGTCCTCCCTGTCGTCGAACGGATCGTGGTCTTCGCCGCTCTTCGGCAAAAACCAGAGCCTTGCGACCAGGGATTTTCGCCGCAGAAAGATATAGACTGCTGCAAATGACAGAAACGTCGCCATAGGATACTTCTGGAAAGCATCGAGGGATATCCCGAAAATCTGCAGCGCGACATCCAGGACCCCCGCCAGGAAGTCGTATAAATTGCTCATGGCTCTATCCCCCGTCGATCGCGAGGATGAGGATTTCATGAGGCCGTGTCCACGACCCGATCACAACCCATAGTTACGTCTTGACGGATGTCAGCGATCGCTGCCTCCGTCGGGCGGCGGCCGGGAGCCAACGCCCGGACACTGTCAGGAAGGAATGGAATGCAGCCCTGGATCGTTCTCGACGAAGCGAAAGTCCCCGATGGCCACGAGACGCTGCGCCTGAAGCGTCGGGGAGGTGAATTCTCGATCATGCTCGGCAGCAACGAACTGATGAACAGTCGTCTGTCGGGCTCGGAAGAGGCGCTGGCCACGCTGACGCTCGATAAACTCTCCGGCCGCAAGGGACCCAGGATTCTCATCGGCGGGCTCGGCATGGGCTTTACGCTGCGCGCCGCTCTGGCGGCCGTCGATGCGGAGGCCAGGATCACCGTCGCCGAACTGGTGCCTGACGTGGTCGCCTGGGCGCGCGGGCCGATGGCGGAGTTGCATGCCGGATCGCTCGACGATCCGCGCGTGGTGATCCTTCCGGACGATGTCGGCGCTGCCATCCGCACGGCTAATGCCGCCTACGACGCCATCCTGCTCGACGTCGACAACGGCCCCGATGGCCTGAGCCGCCCCGGCAACGACGCGCTCTATGGCGCCAGGGGCCTCGGGGAGGCCAAGCGTGCCCTGACGCCCGGCGGCGTGCTCGCTGTCTGGTCGTCGCATCCTGCCCCGCGTTTCACCCAGCGGCTCACGCAGGCCGGTTTCGCGGCGGAGGAAAAGCCGGTCAGGGCGCGGGGCAGGTCGGGCGCCAAGCATATGATCTGGCTGGGACAGAGGGTGGCGTGATTTGTGGTTTGGGGCGGGCTTCAAGTGGTTGGCGTTGGTGGTGTTGTGAACGGCAATCGTTGGCGGATTAACACATGGTCAAACCCACTCGCCCGGGTTTGGCCCTTAGCTGCCATTCTCGGACGATAAGCCGACGCTCGAAATGGCGTTAAGTCGGTTCTCCGCGGATATAACGAGGCGAGCCGGCCATTGCTCCGGTCGTGCCATTGTCAACCACGAGTTCCGTGGCTTGAACACCTGAGCTGGCGTCTGAAGCAAGGAAGGACACCGCCTTGGCAACCTCTTCCGCGCTGACCATCCGGTTGAGCGGCGCGCGCTCACCGATAAGCCGCTTGCGTTCCTCACGGACCCCGGCTTCCAATTCCTCCATCCCCCAACTCGGCGTATCTACCGCGCCTGGAACGACGAGGTTAACGCGTATGCCCCTGGGGGACAGCTCAGACGCGAACGACCGGACCATAGCGGCCGTCGCTGCCTTGCTTGCGGCATAGGCAGCAGCGCCGGGCGGTCCCATAGTCGCGTAGACCGATCCCATCAGGATGATGGAGGCGCGATCTCGCAGATATGGAAGCGCTTGTTGCACAGTCATGAACGTGTTAGCCACCACCGCGAGCTGATCTTGAAGCTGTGCCCTTGTCGTACCGCCGAGAGCGGAGTGGACGTAGTGCCCGGCATTTGCGAACAAAACATCGATACCCCCAGATCGCTCTGCCGCCTGTTGGAGGGCGTTGTTCATTGCTTGGTCGTCTGCCGCATCGGCAACAAAGCCAGCGCAGGATGACCCTACAATCGTAATCGCCGCATCGATGCGCTGTCGATCACGCCCTGTTAGAACAACATGAGCTCCTTGCTCGACAAATGCTTTCGCTGTAGCCAGCCCAATGCCGCTGGTACCCCCGGTGACAAATGCTGTCTTTGATCGCAATTGCATCGCCTATCCCCCAAAAGCGAAACCTCACCTTCACCCTAGCATTCGACGATCTTCCGGTCTCGGGGATTCACAGGACGACTTTGTCGGCCGCAATGATTTCGCGGAGCCGGAGCCACACCCACTGTTGGCTCGAAGCGGCCATGTGGGGCGAATGTAGTCATGGTCGGCTTCTCGCCCTCAAAATGGACAGCCGAGCACCCGTTATCTTGACCGAAAAGCAAAGACCGATTGCCAGTGGTGATACTTCGCGTGGGGGCACTAGCTTGTCGCTGATCAGGAGCAGAACGGCCGGAGGGCATAATCACATGGTGCTCCCTGGCTGACAGTTACTGAAGCTAGCTTACGGAGTGGCTTGCATGTTCTTCAGCAACCCCGACCTCTTCACATCCAGGTCCTCGAAGCGTTTAACCGCCTGGCTGTTGAAGTGGCGGTGGACGAATATCGAGCTACTAAGGATGAACCCGAGAAGGCCATCTAGCAGCGACCCGATAGATTCTTCCGGCGGCTTAGCGTTGATGACCAGCTGGAAAGTCTTCTGCTGGTCATCAATCTCGATGTGGCGCCGAATGAGCGCACGAAGATTGTTGTGGGTCTGGCAGCATAGGTCGTTGTAGATCGACTCATACTCCTCGATCATATCGGCGCGGGCAAAGCGCTCAGCTACGTGGAGTGGCCGGACCTTGTTCTTTTTGAAACCGTCTAGCCGTGACTCGATGGCCGCAATTTCGTTCTGAACATCGATGTTGTTCCAGAAGGTCTGTAGAAACGGATTCGTGCCCTTGAATCCGTTCCGCAGAAACCTGAGCCACTCGTGGTCATGGGAAGCCTCCATGAACTCGACATAGCCAGGGTCTTTGATGATGGCCACGAGGTCCACGTGGGCTTCCAGCAAGGGACGCAAAACGAGCTGAGCGCCAGTGTATTTCTTTGCGTCGTAGAGGCAAATGGCGGTGTCGACCTCTTCGTAGATGGTCGCGTAGAGCGCAGCGATGGTCCGGTCCACGGGTTTGTATCGGTCGAACTTAAACGACGCCATTTCCTCGGTGGCGGCGTGGAAAGCCTTCATAAGCAAGTCGTAAATCTCTTGCAGCATGATGCCCTCTCCCTGAAGGCTACAGCATATACCATCCTCCGCTTAGGTTGCAAGGCGAGGGTCTTTACCATCGCGATACACAATACGAGCGGACGATCCGATGCTCGCAGTTTCAAGCTGACGACCGATATTGGCGCAAAGCCCCTCACGCCCCTCAAATGTCAAAATGCGAACTCTCGATGTTCCCGATGAACTCCGGTCCAAACGGCGTGTCGTCGCCGCATTTCACCACGAACCAGTTGTCGGTGTAGTTGTTATAGGTCTTGTCAATCTTGCCGCCGTCCATCAGGTCCAGCTTGGCGCCGGGCGCGAGCAGGTAGAAGCCCTTGTCCTCGGTGATCTGGTCGCGGTTGGCGATGATGTCCTTGATGCCAATCGAGGTCAGGTCGATCGTGTCGTCCTCGGTGAGGTCAGTGAAGCGGAAGCGCGCCGTCAGGCCCTTGCCGTCGAGCACCTGGGACGGGTCGACGCCGGGCTCGAACTGGATATGCACCGTGTCGGCGCCGCCATTGGTGCGGATGTCGATCGGGGTCTTCTGCAGGCGGTTGATGACCAGCGTCATGTCGTCATTGCCGGTCGACAGAGCAAAGGAATCGAACTCGTTGAGATTGATGGTGAAACTGCCAGTCATGTCGGCGGCGAGCCGGAACTTCTCAATGTGGCGCAGGTTGAACGTGCCGCCGTTGATCTGCACGATGACGGTGTCGGTGCCGCCATTCCTGGCCTCGACGACCTGGTCGCTGTTGACCGCGCCGATATCGGCGGGGTTGCCGCCGGCACCGGGATCAAGCTCGCTGTCGCCGCCGAGAACATAGGTGTCCCTGCCCTTGCCGCCCTCAAGCCGGTCGGCGCCGCCGCCGCCCCAGAGCGTGTCGTTGCCGCTGCCGCCGATCAGGTTATCGTCGCCGGTGCCACCATAGAGATTGTCGTTGCCGGAGCCGCCCTCGAGCCGGTCGTTGCCGGTGAGCGCGACGATCGTGTCGTTGCCCGCGCCGCCGATGATCCTCATCGGCAGTGTCTGGGTGTCGATGATGAAATCGTCGTCGTTGCGGCGGCTGTTGAATCCGTCGTCGGGATCGTCGCCGTAGAAGGTGCCGAACCGGCCGCTGACGAACAGCAGTTCGTCGGCGTGGCGGACCTCGGCGAAATAATGTGCGGCAACGGCGTCGATCGCCGGCTGCAGGAAATCGGCGATGCCATCCCGGCCGCCGTCGCCCTTGGCGCCGATACCGATCTTGCCAGGGTCGAAGGCCTTCTCGTAGGACAGGATCTCCGCGCGCCGATTGCCATAGGCCAGGCCGACATCGGCGCCTTCGTCATAGGTCACGTTGCCGGGATCGTTGAAGAGTTCGAACTGCGCGGACTGGAAGTAGCGGCGGGCAGCGCCGGCATCGGTCGGCTCGCTTCCGCCGGTGCGGTCGAAGTAGCGGATCTCCAGCCAGGGGTCGATGCGATCTCCGTCGAGGACGATGGCATCCATGATGTCGGCGATGTCGTAGCCGCGAAAGGCGAGAGAGGCGACGACGGCGCGCTCCTCGGAGGCCGGGATGCCGATATCGCCCCAGTTGGCCAGGCTATCCTCGATCGTCGCCATCGCCGCCCCCAGCACCACGCGGGCCTGGCCGGCATCGTCGAACGCGAAGCGCCGGGGAAAATCGGGCAGCGCGTTCTCGTTGCCCCAGGTCTTCATCACCTTGTCGAGCCGGTTCTGCAACAGCTTGCTGTCGCCATCGTCATAGTTGCGCCCGACGACATTGGCGAGCCGCGCGTACAGGTCCGCCTGCGGCAGCGCGCCCAGGACGACGGTCGTGGCAATTCCGAGCCAGGAGGCCAAATCGACGGCCGGGCCGATGCGCGGGCTGCCATTGGCATCGACATAGGGTTCGAAATTCCGGCCGAAGAGATCGACGAACAGGTCGTAGCGAAAATTCTCATAGGCCTCCGCCGGGCTCGCAAGCAGATCGTACTCAATCAAGGCCATGACAATTCCCTGCGTCTCTTGGCGTGCCGCCCATCGCCGGAAAGCTACAGAATTCCGGCGGGGCATGAAAGACCGGAAGACCCGGTTTCATGACAGGAACGGCTGGCGGGCCCGAAACGAATGGGCGTGAACGACGCAATCGGCAGCCGGCGCGCATTTCCTGAAACGGGAATCAATGCTAACGCTTGGCGCCGAACCCCAGCCGAAGGCCGTTTCCGTATCCGATGTTTCGACTGCCCTTCCTTGTCGCACTCGCTCTCCTGACCGCTTTCGGCCTCGGCATCGGCTCCGCGGTCGGCATGCTCGATGCCTCGTCGGGCTTCGGGGCGATCCGGCTCGGCCCCTGGGCGGCCTTCCCGGTGGCGCAGACGGCGTCGGCCGATCCCTATGCGCGGTCGCACCGGGCGCGGGCCGGCAAGCTGCTCTATGCGGCCGCCGAAGGGCTGCAGTTCCAGGCCGATACCGACGAGGACGGCAACCGGCTGACGCCGCGCTGCAGCTACGCGCTGGATGGCATCACGCCGCCGGCGCGGTTCTGGACGCTCTATGCCGCCAACCAGCAGATGGAGCCGCTCGTCCCGCAGCCCCTGTTGCCGCGCGCCTTCAACGCCTGGAACGTGCTCCGGCGCGCCGACGGCAGTTTCCGCGTGCTGATCTCCGCGCGTGCGCAGCCGGGCAACTGGCTGGCGGTCAACGAGGGCCAGCCATTCAGGCTGGTGATGACGCTGCTGGATACGCCCACGGCGGGGTCCTCCGGCCTGCTTGAGATCCGTATGCCGAAGCTTGAAAAGCTGAGCTTGCCCATGATCCGGGGCATCCTGTTTTCCATCCTGGTCGGGCTTGCCGGTGCGGCGGTGCTGCATATCGTCATCGTCATGGCGTTGCCCTCGTTCACGGGCCTCGACGCCTATACGCGGATGCAGAGCTACGAGGCGCCGAACCGTTTCGTGGTTTTCGCCGCCACGCCGGACGAGAACGGCTTTTCCGATGGCGACCCCTATCTCCGGGTCGCCGCCTGCGTCTTCGACGTGAGCGACCGGCCGGTGCATCTTCTGGCCTCCGGCTCGGTGCCGTTCTGGTCGTTTGCAGTCTACGATTCCTCGTCGAACGAGGTGTTCTCGATGAACGACCGCTCGGCCGCGGGCGGCGATCTCGATGCGATCATCGCCTCGCCGCAGCAACTGGCCGGCATTCGCAAGACCAATCCGGACGTGATCTCGGAAAGCGTGCTGATCGAGATGCCGCGCCCCGAGGGCTATATCGTGCTGCGCGCGCTGGCGCCCGCCGCCTCCTTCGAGGAAGGGGCCAAGGCATTCCTCGCCGAAGCGGGTTGCGAGCCCTACGAAGGCTGAGCGCGGGCCGCTTGCCGACCGTCAGCCGAAGAACAGTCCCTGGACGATGTGGCCGCCTATCGTCAGGACAAGGATCGTGGCGATGATGCCGACAAAGCCGATGGCAATGCCCGCGAGCACGACGGCGCCGTCGCGGTTGAGCAGGCCGAAGCCGCTGATCAGGATGCCGATGCCGGGCAGAAAATTGGTCATCGGCAGCGGCACCGCTATGGAGATCGCAAAGCAGAGCCAGCACAGGCCGATGAGCCGTTCGCCCCAGGGCGACGTGACGAAGAGCATGCGCGGCTTGACGAAGCGCTCAATGCGCCGGAGATGGACGGAGATCCGGGACACGACGGCGCGCAGGAAGGACAGCCGGATTTCCTTTTCCGCAAGGCGCTCCGGCACCCAGGGTTCCTGACGCCCGGCCAGCAACTGGAGCGTCAGGAACAGCAGCGGGATGGAGAAGATCGTCGAGGTGCCCGGCGGCACCGGAATCGGCACGCAATTGGGCAGGACCAGCACGATCATCAGCATGCCGAAGCCGCTCTCGCGCAGGCTGTGAAGCAGGGTGCGAAGGGTGACGCTTTCGCCGTGCGATTCATGAATCAGGTCTTCGAGCTGGTCGCAGATGGTCTTCTGCTCAATATGCTCTCCGTCCAGCCCGTCGTCATGCGTCATGCGGTCATCGTCCCCCGGTGCGGTTGCTGTCTCCGAACCGGCAGTCCGGTCGTGTTGTCAACCTAGCGGCATGCCACTGCCGTGGGAAGACGGTCACCCGGCAATCTCAGCAACCTGTTTGTGTGCGCCCGAGCGCGCATCAGGCACGATCCACCGTCAACTGGGCTTCACGGGCCGCGAGCATCAGGGCACGCCGCGCATGGGTCGGAGGACGTCGGCCCTCCAGCGAGGCCGCGCAGGCGCGCAGCGCGCGCATGAACGCAGATCCCTCGAAACGCGGCCACTTCTCGGCCAGGATCCAGGCGGCTTCCCGCACGCTTCGGATGGTGAAGCGCCGCTGGCCTTCCGAACTTAGGGTCACCGGTACGCTGAAAAACTTGTCATCGGTCATGTGCATTCTCCCGCGGCAGATAATGCTGTCTCCGGGTGAAGGTTCCCATGAAAATCCGATAAACTTTCAGTCACTTATCGGTGATCCACGGGTTCGCCCAGTGGCGGGCCGCGACTGTCGTCGCGACACCCCCAACGGTAGAATGCAAAGCCTATGCCAGGCTTGCGGCTTGAGAGATTGCCCATCCCGGGCACCACCTCAGTCCTCGAGCGCGCCGCCCTTCTTGCGCTTGGCAAGCGACAGTTCGCTGCTGGCAATCTTCATCAGGTTGTCGGCCCGGCGCACGAAGCGCCTTGTGACACGGGTCACGATCGTGCCGTCCGTCGGTGCGAGCACTCTCACGTCCCCTTCGGCGTCGCCGGGCGTGGCGACGATGGTGGCCAGATGGTCGCCCTTCTCGACGACCTCGCCGAACTCGCGCTCGAAAAGCACCATCCCGGATGCCGGAGAATCGACCATCTGCACATAATCGAGGCCGGCGACCGGTCCGGAAAACGCCTCGCGGCGTATCGGCTCGCCGGCAATGGCGCCGCGTCGTTGCAGGAATGCGTAGAGGCCCTCGGCGTCCATGCGACCAAGCACCGGATCGACATCGGCAAGGCCGCGGAATTCCATGGTGAGTGATATGCGGCCGTCGGCCCAGTGGCCGCGACCGTCCGCGCCCCCGCCATTCGCCCAGATATGCGTCACGGCATCCTCGAACGCCGAGCTCTTGCCGTCGGACAGCAGCACGGCCTCGAGACCCATGCTCTCGGCCAGATCCATCGCGACGGGCCAGTAGGCCTCGTGGAGATAAGCGTAGAGCTGGCTCTCGTCGTCGCAATGCAGGTCGAGCATAAGGTCGGCGCCGGATGCCATGTGAAGCAAATGGCGCTTCAACTGCTCCACGGCCGGCAGCGCCTCGATGCCTTCGAGCAGGCTCGCGCGTTCACCGAGGCCGATCAGCGGGTAATCACGATTGAAGTTGGTCCGGCTGCCGAGATCGAAGCGCCCTTCCATGCCGCCATTGACATACTGGCCTGCGCCGATCGGGTTGGCACGCGGCACGAGGGTGATGCCGCCGAGGATATCGCCCCGCGCCTCGGCCGCCTGAAGCATCGGCACGAGGAAATGCAGCGCCGCAGTCCCCGGCAGTTCTTCGGCATGGAGTGCTGCCTGCATGTAGACGCGCGGCGCGTCGGCATCGCTTCCCTCGAAGGCGAGCACAGGCAAGCGGTACTCGATGCCGGGAACATCGCCGGCAATTGTGATCTCGGATTTGTGCATGATTTCTGATTCCAGGGCTGGGATTGCTGGAACCGTTCTAGGCCGTCAAAGGCCCGTCCGCAATTGCGCGGAAAAATTTGCGCGGCCCTCCTGGGATCAGGCCGCATTGCCAAAGTCGAAGAGGCGTGCCCCGGGTGGCGGCCCGGAACGCGATGGGCGGGCGCTCAGTGCTTCTTGCGCTTGGTGCCGTTCGACCGTGTCTCCGGTCGATGGCCCTCGTCGGTCAGCCGTTCGTAACGGATGCCCGTGAAGAGCAGTATCTGAGCTTCGCAAGGTTCGGTTGGCCGCCTGGGCAGCTTGTCGAGCCTTTCCTGCAATCGTATCACGTCTGCCATTCTCGTCTCCATTCAAGGATTTGAGACGGATGAACTGGGATCGATCTCATCCTGCCGGTATTCCGGCAGGCGCTTTCCCCGATGCCTGAAAGGCCGGGAACAATCGCGCCTTTCCCTTTTTTCAGCCGTCGGACACGTTATAGGCGGGTCCGGGCGGCCGGTCTGTTACTCAGGATACAAGGTGATGGCCAACTCTTAACGCCACCTTATGGTTCGTGAACAAATCATGGCATAGTTAACACTCCTTAAACAGTTTGCCTATAATTTTTGAAATCGACTTCCTGTCCTGCGTATCCCGGGTAGCTTTCGCGTGTCTGATCGATTTCGAGAACTGGAAATGCCGCTCATGCGGATGAAAGATGTTGTGCTGATGGCCACCGTGTCGACCTTCGAGAGCATGCCTCAGCCGGGGCGCCACGAGCTTCGGCAGTTCTCGGAACTGTTCGAACCGGTCTTCAAGGCATCAGGGGCGGAAGCGCGCCGCAATGCCATCGCTGCGCTGTCGCGCTGTGCCACGCTGCCGGAGCAGATCGCCCGCTTCATTGCCTGCCAGCCCATCGGGCTTGCGGCGATCTTCATCACCACGAGCCCTGCCCTGTCCGACGAGTTCCTGATCGAGATCGCCCGCAGCCAGGGACCGACCCATGCCAGGGCGGTCGCCGCTCGCGACAACCTGTCCGTCAAGGTGGTGGATGCGCTGGTGTCGCTGCACACCGCGCTGGACAAGCAGGCACCGGAGGAGATTGCGCCAAGGCGTGACGCCGAGACGGCGCTGTTCGAGGAACAGGGATTCGTCGTGACCCGCGAAGAGCAGGTCCGGCAGCAATTGAAAGCCCTGGTCCAGCGCGACACGCTGGCGCGTGCGGCCGAGGCGCCCGAGAGCCTCGAAGACATGAGCATGAACCTACTCGTTCGTTTCGCGCGGCTCAGGGAAGCACGCAACTTCTCCCATGCGCTCGCCGATGCATTGGGATCGAGCCGCTGGCTATCGGAACGCATCATGCTCGACTTGTCGGGCCAGCAACTGGCGACCGCGCTGATGGCGCTGGGTGCCGAGCCGGTGGACGGGCAGTTCATGCTGGCACAGCTCTACCCGCATCTCGCCGCCAATATCGACGGAAAAAACCCGCGCCCGCATCCTCTGGGAAGGGCTCGATCCGGAACGCTGTGACGAACGGATGCTCGCCTGGCTGCGCGCCGACGACGAGGCCGAAGGCCGGACGCCGATGGCCGCGGCCGCCAATGCCAATGACGCGGCGGAACAGCCCGCCGGTGCTGAGCGCCCGGTGTTCGGCCGTCGCCGGGCAGTCGGCATGCGGCGCTAGGCCCAGTCGCCGAAAATGAAGTCGCCGGCGTCGAGCTGGCCGATCTTGATATCGGCCATCAGCGGCTCGGCCGCGCCTGTGACGATGCCTCCATTTTTCGTGGTTCTGTGAAGTCGATCAGGGCATGCCGTGGCAATACTGGCAGAGGTGGCGGCGATCTCCTGGACATGACTGTTTGCAGGCGCAGGCCAACGGACAAAACCGGGCAAAAAAAATCCGGGAATGGCGCAGGGGAGAGCCATTCCCGGACTGGGGTCGTACGGCCTGGGAGGTCGTCAGAAAATCGAGAGGCGGCGGTCATCCTCGGCTTCACGGGCCTCGCGGCTCGCGGCTACGATCGAAGACGTAAATGTCGCCACGAACATGGCGGAAATCAAGGTGGCGAACAGGCCGAGCGCAAAGGTCATTGTCTCATCCTTCCTGGTTCGAGCACCTGGCTTCGGCCGGTGCTCCTTATTGCCTGCTTGACGCTCCGGGACCCAGGTTTATTCGGGCTGGCGCATCGACATCTGCGGCATGAACGTAACATCGCACCAATTTGTTTCACCGCGGTGTCGAAAGAAGGTGAATTTTGTTTCACCGGCGAATGAAGGCGTCCCGCATTGCTACGGGACGCCGCCGGACATGACGGCGCCTACAGGCCCGAAAAGAAGTCGGTCTCGTCGAGCTGGTTCATGGTCATGCCCTTCAGGAAGATCGAGTCCTCGCCATAGGAGATCATGACGCCGCCGTTTTTCTCGACTGCGTGATTGGCAATGAGATCCGCGATCTCCGGACCGTCATTGGCGAACGGCGTGAAGATTATGTCCTCGCCGTTGGTGAAATCCTCCACGACGTCGCGGCCCGAACCCTTTCGGAAGTCGAACATATCCTGCCCGGCGCCGCCGAACAGGGTGTCGTCGCCCTTGCCGCCCTTCAGGTAGTCGTCGCCACCCAGGCCGTTAAGGATATTGTCCCCCTTGTTTCCGGTCAGCACGTTGCTGCCTTCGTTGCCGGTGGCATTGGCGTTCTTGCCGCCGAGCAGCGTCAAGTCTTCAAGGTTCTCGCCAAGCGTGAAGGAGGCGGTGGAACGCACCTTGTCATAGCCGAATCCCGGCTGTTCCACGATCTGTGTGTTGGACTTGCCGATGATATAGAGATCGTCGCCGTCACCGCCGTTGACGATGCCCTTGTAGTCGCCGTTGCGGGTGTTGAAGACATCATCGCCAGCGCCGAGATTGACGTTGCCGGTGATCAGTCCCTTGTTGATAATCGTCGTCTCGCCGGCGCCGTCGCTGATGGCGGTCACGCCCATGATGTAGCCGGCGTTCTTGATGACAGAGGCGCCTTCGCCTGTGAAGGCGATGCCGGTACTCGCACCAATCACACCGCCGTCGAGATTGCGGACCACGGCACCCTCGGCATCGGCGAGAATACCATAGACCTCGCCGTTGACTTCGCCGCTGTTGCGGAAGTTGAAGCCCTCGCCGGCGCCGATAGCGACCTGCGCGCTCCAGATGTCGCCGGTGTTGCGGATATCGGCATAGTCACCTGTCACGAGCCCATAGGACTTGCCGGACACGCTGCCCGCGTTGACCATGCTGAAATCGGTGCCGTTGGCGACGATGCCGTTGTTGGACTGGTCACCGTCGATATCCGAGGTCCTGGCGACAACGAGGTGGACGCCGTTGCCAAGGATGCTGACAGCATTCATCGCGTCGGTGGCCTCGACGTCGCCCTTGAGCATGATCGTGTTGTTGTTGGCGCCGGCGAGGACTTCGATCGCGGATTCTCCCGCGGTCGTGATTTTCGCGGACTTGGCGAGTGTATAGGTGTCGTTCGAGCTGTCGATCGTCCAGGTCGTTGCGAGATCCTGGTTCTGGTTCTTCTTTGCCATCTGGGTGGTTCCTTCGCTTTGTTTTTTTCAATCGGCCGTGTGACCGACCCGAAACCCAGCATGCCACCCATATTTCGGATAATATGTTCCAGAAGTAACAAGCGCATTGAGAATTTCTGTATTTTGTTGTTCAGAAAGCAGCCCGGCTGATCGCCGGGCTGCGCGTGTCAATTCGTCGAGATATCGTTGAAGTCGAAGTCCGACAGCAGCGTGTCCTCAATGATGATCCTGTCGCCGCCGCCGAGGCGGATAACGACGTCGCCCTTTGCCTGACGGATGTCGAGGGCATCGAAAGCCGCCTGGTTGAGGACGCCGTCGATCGCGACGAGATCGACCATGTCCTCGAAGTCGGCAATGCGGTCCACCCCGCCGCCGGAGAAGACGAAGTAGTCCGATCCGCCGCCACCGACGAGGATGTCGTCACCGCCGTTGCCGTGGAGATGGTCCGAGCCACCGCCACCCTTGAGAATGTTGTCGCCCGCATTGCCGTAAATATAGTTCTGGCCGCCATTGCCGGTGCCGTCGGTATCCTTCTTGCCGAGAAGGTGCAGGATCTCGACATTGGCCGCCAGACGATGGCTGGCGGTGGCGAAGACCTCGTCGAAACCCGTACCGGCGCCGGCAGCCTCGACGATCTTCACCCGGGAGGCGCCGACATAATAATCGTCATTGCCGTTGCCGCCGATGACATCGCCGTCGATTTTGCCCTTGCGGCCGTCATAGACGTCTTCGCCGTCGCCGAGATGGATGTCGCCGACAATCTTGCCGGTGTTGCGGATCGTGAGTTCGGAGTTTTCGCTTTCGATCGCCGTGGACCCGCCCCGGATGATGCCGCGACTGACAATCTCGGCCGTACCCATGCCGTCCAGGAAGATCGCCTGGAGGTCGCCAGTGATCGCAGCCTCCCTGGCGTTTTCGACATGGGTGCCGTTGGCTTCGGACCAGATGCCGTAATCCGAGGCGTCGATCTTGCCGTAATTATAGATCTGCGAGCCCTCGCCCTGCTGCTCGATGCCGTTTTCGCCCCTGAGGGTGCCGTAGTTCTCGACATCGCTCCAGATCGCGCCCTTGATGGCGGCAGCAGCGCCCTCCACCACGCCGCGATTGACGATATGCGCGCCCGCCGCCGCCGAGTAGATGCCGTCCACGGCCTGGCGCGCATCGATGCGGGCGTCCGCGCCGACCAGGACCGACGAGTCCGAGCCGTTGAGATAGATGCCATAGCCCATGCCGTCGACCGCAATGTCGCCGAACACCCGGATGGTGCTGCCACTGAAGCCATTCTCATTGATGCCGTGGCCGGTCGCCTTGATCCTGGCGCCCTCGGCGAGGGTCCATGTCTTGTCGGAGGCGTCGATCGTCCAGGTGGTGTTGCGGTCGGTCTTCTGGGTCGGCATGTCTCTGGTATCCTTGTCCATTCAGCAGCGGGTTGCGCCCTCGCTGCGGGATGATGGTTTCGATACCCGCCGTTACGCGCCGGCCGCCCGGCTTATTCTCCGCTTGCGGCACGACCGCAGCACGCCGTCGCCGAAATGAAACATCAGCGCGACCCATGGCCCCTGTCGCGACAATGTTCGAGCAAGTCTTGCGTGAGAGGCAGGACCGGCGACCGACAGGAGGATGATGCGATGAGAGTTGATGCCGGCACGAGCGTGCGTTTTCCGGTCGAGCGGAACGATGGGTCCGCAGGCACCACGTCCTCGGGCTTTTCGGCGCTTCTGGCGTCGGAGGCGACCCGCAGCAACGCGGAAGCTTCCCCCACCGAGCCCGACTTCAGCGCCATGACCCGGCAGGACCTGTTCGACTGGATGAACGGCGAGATCCGGAACGGTTCGATGTCGCTCGAGGAGAGTTCCGTGTTCCTCGGGATGACGGTGAAGATTTCCGCATCGAACGGGCTGCCCGTGGACATGGCCACCGATGCGACGCGGATGGATTTCGCCCTCAAGGCCAGAGAGGGAATCGCGTATTGCCTGTCCCACTACGATCCGGAGGGCGCCGAAAGGCTGCAATGGGCGCTCGAAACGATGCAGCAGGCGTCCGGCGGCATCGCTCGCGCCTGAACATGATGCGCGCAGAGACGACGACAGCGCGACAGCAGTCGCCCCGGTGTCGCCCCGGCAGAAAGGTCCGCCCTGCCGGGGCGTCCGGGGCGCGAGATACACGAAGCCGCGACCGGAAAGCGATACGCATGCCGCACGACAGTGTTGCCGCGCCGGCTTCAATCTCTTGACGCATGACCGGCCCGGATTATTCCCGGCAAGCGCATTCCGACTTCTTCTCAAGCCCCAGACTGCGCTGCCGCCGAAGCCTCAGCCGAACACGAAGTCTCCGGCCTGCAATTCGCCGGTCCCGGTGTTCCTGAGGATGACGACATCCTTGCCGTAGGTGATCCAGATATCGTCGCCCTTCTCCTCGACGTGATTGGCGACCATGTCGGCGAAGTCGATGGTGCCCTTCAGGCCGCCGATCTGGATCTCGTCGATGCCCGCCTCGAAATCCATGACGGTGTCCCGGCCCGAACCGGCCTGGAAGTTGAAGACATCGCCACCCTCGCCGCCGAACAGCCGGTCGTTGCCACCAAGGCCGACGAGGAAGTCGACGCCGCCTTCACCGCGCAGGACGTTTCTTCCGGCATTGCCCTGGACGTGGTTGTCCTGGTCGTTGCCGGTTGCGTCGATATCGGCCTTGCCGACAAGATTGATCTGCTCGACATGGGCCGCGAGCGTGAAGGACACCGACGCCTTGACGAAATCGAAGCCCTGTCCGAAGTTCTCCGCGATCGTCGCGCCCTCGGCCTTGACGATGTAGCGATCGGCGCCCATGCCGCCTTCGATCTCGCCGGTGACTTTGCCGGACTTGAAGACGAAGACATCGTCGCCGCCTGCCAGCAGGACATCGCCCTTCATGGTACCGGCATTGACGATGCGATCGGCGCTGGAACTGCCCTGTATCGCCGCATTCGCACCCTCGACGAGGCCGGTGTTCCTGATCGAGCCCGCGCCACTTTCCGTGGCGTTGAGCACGATGCCGTACTGACCACCGCTTATGGCTCCCGTATTGACGATATGATTGGAGCCGGTCGCGACGATGCCCACAGCGGCGGCATCAATCGTGCCGCGATTCGTGATGACCCCATCCGTTCCCGACGCCCGTATGCCTTCGGTGCCAAAGATCTTCCCGTCATTGTCGATGCGGAAGTCGGAGGCGTGAACATCGATGGCGCGTGACTGGGAATCGATCTTGCCGCTCTTCTCGACGGTCACGGCGAGGCCCGGCGCATAGGATATCGTCTCGCCGAACTTGATGCCGTATTCCATCGACCTGATGGTGCCTGCGATCTCCAGCGAGACGCCGCCGAGGCCGGATGCCTGGTAGATGCCCGGCAGAACGCTGTCGATGAGCTTGCCCTTGCCAAGGACATAGGTGGAATCTTCCAGCCCGGGGCTGAAGGTGGTTGTGCGGTTGCCGATCTTGTAGGTCGCCATGATATGAGCCTCTTCGAAAATCCTGATGATGCCGTTCTCCGTCAGGAACGCTTCAAGATGCAGCCATCTTCAGAGTGTATTTGTTTCAATTGTTTCAACAAAAATGGCCCGGCGGGGAGGCTCTCCCGCCGGGCCAGGTGCCGATCCCACAAGATACGGGAATCGGTGCGAAGCGATGTGATCAGGCAGTGAAGTCGGCGGCCGTCAGGTTGGCGATATCGACGTTGCGCAGGATCATCTCGGTACCGTCGCCCGAAATGATCAGATCGTCGCCGTCCTGCCGGACATGATGGGCAAGCAGGTCGTCGACGCTGGTAATTTCCTTGCCGGCGAAGTGCACGATACGATCGACGCCGTCGGTGAAGTCGGTGACGATCTCCCGGTCCGCATTTGCGCGGAAATAGAAATCGTCGACACCCGCGCCGCCGGTCATGACATCCTTGCCGGCACCGCCGAAAAAGTTGTCGGAGCCGCCGTTGCCGACGAGGCGATTGTCGCCCTTGTTGCCGGCGAGATAGTTGTCCATGTCGTTTCCAGTCAGGCGATGGTTTCCGCTACCGGCGAGGCGCACTTCCTCGAACTCGGCATGGGAGAGAAGCTTGTAGGAGAAGCTCACGGTCAACTGGTCGTAGCCCTGGCCGACACCCTCGTGAACCTTGTCCCGGCGGTCGTCGAGAAAGTACACGTCGTTGCCATCGCCACCATTGACCGTGCCTTCGCGGATACGGCCACCACGACCGTCGTAGCGATCGTCCCCATCTTCCAGCCAGACGAAGCCGGTGATGGTTCCGGAATTGCGGATCGTCTCGGATCCATCGCCGCCATAGATGGCGTTGATCATGCCGCTCTTTGTGTTGGTGATCTCACCGGCATTGGAGATCGTCGTATTCCAGCCCACCTGGGAGAGGATTTCGATCGATCCAGCGGAGCCGAATTCAACGACACTGTCCCTGCCGAAGTCCAGCTTGAGGCCATCGACCCGGAACCGAAGTCCCAGTTCCGACGCCATCAATCCGTCATTGTCGAGGCGGAAATCGCTGATCGAGTGGGTATCGACGGCGCGACCCACCTTCGAGATGATCTCGCCCTCGTTCACCAGATGCGAACCGTTGCCCGCAATGCCGATCGCGGCTTCATCGCCCTCTATGCGTCCGGCATTGTGGATGTCCAGGCTGTCACCAAAGCTCGCGATCGCCAGTTCCTGGCTCTTGAGGACGCCTGTCTCGCCGACAGTGACGGTTGCATCAGTGCCGGATATGTCGAGTGCTCGATCGAGGAAGCCTTTGGCGCTCACACGGCCATCGATGACATAGTCGTTTCCGACGACGCCGATCATTTCCTTGATGCCGTAGCTGGCGCTGTCAAAATCCGCACCCTTGTAGACGGTGACGGTATTGTTCGACGTGGAGATGTCGAGAGGGTTGGTCCGGTCGTTCTTGATCGCGATCTTTGCCATGGGGGAGCCTCATTACCTGATGCTCCCAATCTCGCGACGATCTGTTTCAGAAAAACTACAGGTACCACCCTGACACGTTTCATTTGTTTCAGGGCGGCGAAATGTCGGCGCTTGGCCCCGGGAAAGGCGAATGGGACTGCCTGTCCCAGCCGTCGCCGGAGAATCCAGTGTGCGTCAGATGATCACGAAGTCATCCGCGCCGAGTTGATCGAGTTGAAGTCCCTTGATGAACAGCGAGTTCTTGCCATACTCGATCAGCACGCCGCCATCGATCTGCGTCGCATGATTGTCGAGCAGGTCCTGAACCTCCGACTCCGACTGGACGAAATTCGAGAAGAGCGCGTCAGACCCATCCTCGAAGTCCTTGATCACGTCGTTGCCATGCTTGGCGTTGAACTCGAAAATGTCGCCGCCGGCGCCGCCGATCATCACGTCATTGCCACGGCCTGAGCCCAGATAATCATCTCCATCCATGCCTCGCAGCACGTTGTCACCGTCGTTGCCGTAGATCGCATTGTTGCCGGCGTTGCCAGTGGCCTTGAAATTCCTCTCCCCGATCAACGTGAGGTTCTCGACATTGTCGCCCAACGTATAGTTGAAGTTCGCGAAGACCTGGTCCAGGCCTTCATCGGCGAACTCCGCGATCGTCGCGCCCTTCTTGTTGAGGATGTAGGTGTCATTACCCTCGCCGCCGAAGACCGTGCCCTTCATTTTCCCGCCGAGCATTTGGAACGCGTCCTCGCCGGCGCCGAGCATCACATCGCCATCGATCGTGCCGCCCTTGCGGTTGCTGATCGTGGCGTCGCCGTCGCCATTGACGATCGCGACCGGGCCCTTGATCAGGCCCCTGTTGATCACGGTATAGTCCCCATCGCCCGTGCTGTTGATCGCAGTATCGCCGCCGCGGATGACGCCGTCGACCTGGTTGATGACGCCGGTATTGTCGGCGAAGGCGTTGACCCCGTAGGTATCGCCAAGCAGCCTGCCGGCGTTGAGCACCGTCACGTCGCCGGCGACGGCACGGTCGGCGGTGATGGTGCCGCTGTTGTAGACCTTCGTGAAGTCTCCGCCGACAATGCCCGAGAGGCTGGCGCTGATCGTCCCCGCATTGTAGATGTCCGTGGCATAGCCGGACGACAGGATGCCGACATTGGTGAAGGGCGCATCCACGACCGCGTGTTTGCCGATATGGAGGTCGGTGTCGACGGCTTCGATGCGGATGGCCTGGCCGACGAGGCCGCTGACACTGATATCCCCATTCACCCGGATCGTGTTGCCGGTGAGGCCGGCGCCGAGGTCGATCGCCTCGGTGCCGTCGGTGGTGATCTTGGCATTCCCGGCAAGGACCCACTCGTCGTTCGCCGTATCGATGTTCCAGGTGCCGGTGAGATCGTTCTTCTGAATGTGCTTGGCCATGTCCGCTGTTCCCGATTGTTTCTTTCGTTTCAGTCTTGCAACTCAGGACGGCATGGGGCGGTGAGTTATTCCCCGCGATCCGATACCCTGTTCCGTGCGGAACAACGGGTGCCGAACGGGCAAAACCCGACAAAACAAAGGCTTTGGACCACGCGCGAAGACTGAGCGCCGGCGGCGGCCCATGGCCGACAGTCATTGCTGTTGTTTCAATTGTTTCAGGCAGCCGCGGTGCGGATCGCGGCGCGCAGGCGCATGGCGCGATCAGAGCCAGCCGGTGGCCAATCCGTGTGACCAGTCGGGCCGGCCCCTGGATGCGGCAAGCCGCGCCATGGCACCATGGTCATAGGCGACCTGCCGGAAGGTGGGCACCCATGTGCTGCCGACCCGTTCGAGGATGGCATAGGCGGCCAGCGGCGTGCCCGCCTCGACGCGATGATAATGCGGCGTCACGTCATCATAGGCCGGGCAACCGACGCTGCCGGGATTGACGATCAGGCGGCCGTCAGGAAGTGCAACGGCCCGCGGGAGGTGGGAATGGCCGCAGAGGATGAGGGACTGGGCGATGCCGTCGGCGAGTGCGGCGATCTCCGCAAGCGGCCTGAGATGGACATGGCCTGCGGCAGACACGCCCTCGAGCCAGTAGCGGTTGTCGTCCCGGGGCGTTGCGTGGCAGAGGAACACCGCTTCGCGCCAGACCAGCGTCGGCGGCAGGGCGCGAAGCCAGTCAAGATGGCCCGGCGTGAGTTCGGCGAGGGCGTCCGCCTCCCATTCGTGCATCGCGCCGGCGTCGAGTTCGACCAGGTAGCGGTCGTGGTTGCCGCGCACCGAGGGCAGATCGAGCCCGAGCAGGATATCGGCCGTGCGGCCGGCCTCGAGCGGGCCGCTGAGATGATCGCCGAGATTGACGATGTCGCTGATATCGAGCGCGCGGATGTCTGATAGCACCGCCTCGAGCGCCGATGCATTGCCGTGGATGTCGGCGATGGCCGCAAAGCGCATCAGCTGCCGCGATAGGTGGAATAGCCGAAGGGCGAGATCAGCAGCGGCACATGGTAGTGCGCCTGCGGGTCGCCGACGCCGAAGCGGATCGGCACGATGTCGAGGAAGGGCGGATCGGAGAGCTTGTGGCCGTGGAAGCGCAGGTAGGGACCGACATGGAAGACCAGTTCGTACAGCCCCTTGCGCAGGGCCTCGCCGTCGAGGATCGGCCCGCCGTCGACGCGGCCGTCGGCATTGGTGTGGACGGTGCGGACATATTCCCGCACCTCGTCATTGATGCGGAAGACGTCGATCATCACGCCCTTGGCGGGCTGGCCGAGGGCGGTGTCGAGGACATGGGTGGTTAGGCCGGTCACTGGGAGATCTCCGGGATGGCGAAGGGCTGGTCGTAGACGTATTCTTCCAGATTGTTTCCCGGTCCGCTACGATCCACAACGAGAAAATCGCTGACCTCGCCCAGTGCCATCAACGGATGGTGCCAGGTGTTCGCGCGGTAGTTGATCCCCTGCCGGCCGGTCGCCAGGAAGACCTGCGGGATGCCCGGGGCGCCATCGACATCGGCGGCGACCACGACCAGCCAGGGACGGTCCTGCAGCGGATGGAAACTCTGGCTGCCGAGCGGATGGCGCTCCATCATGTCGACGAGATAGGGCAGCGACCGTGGCTGGCCGCGGAACAGACTGATGATCAGCGCCGACCCCTCGCCCCGCGCCTCGGGATGGCCGAGCGCGTGGTAGCGCTCGGTGGTGCCGGCATTGATCAGCCGCATCGTGGCCGGGTCGGCCTCGACGACATCGCCATAGGGCGCGAAGGCCGCCCTTGTAAGCGGCCGGATCACGAGCGCTTCAGCCGGCATGATCCGACCTCACCCCTTCACCCCGCACAGCCGAAGCCGCATCGTGCCGCCATCCGGATGCATCGCATATCTAATATGAGTGACCGGGCCGACGCGGCTCCAGCCGGCGACGCGCTTGCGGCGGCTTTCCCAGCCGTCCATCCACTTGCCGTTGTCGTCATAGAGATCGGGGTCCCAGCGCGGCGGCTCGTCGGACAGCATGCGCGACAGCGGCGCGAAGAACGCGTCGGTGGAAAAGAGGCCCTCGGCGCCTAGCCGGGCGGAGGCGAGGCTGACGGTGCCGGCGGCCCAGCCGGGCAGCGTGTCTGTGTGGTTCATGTCATTATCCATATAGGGTTCCGTACAGGGCTCCTTACAGGCCGCCGGAGGCTTCCAGGGCCTCGAGCCGCAGGCGGGCGATCTTCTCGACCTCGTGGCAGGCCGCGTCGAATTCGTCCTGGCGGGCGTGGTGGATGCGGTTTTCGAAGGCGTGGAGGATTTCCGCCTTGGTCAGCCCGCGGACCGCGATGATGAAGGGAAAGCCGAAACGGGCCTGGTAGCGGGTGTTGAGATCGGTGAAGCGGGCGAATTCGGCCGGCGTCAGCCGGTCGAGCCCGGCGCCCGCCTGCTCGCTGGCGCTTTCGGCGGTGAGGTCGCCTGCCACCGCGAGCCGGCCGGCGAGATCGGGATGGGCTTTCAGCACCCCGAGGCGCTCGGCATCGCTGGCGCCACGGAACTCGGCGGCCAGCGCCGCATGCAGACCGGCGGCGTCGAGCGGCGCCGCCAAAGCGCCGCGATCGAAGGCGCGCTCGGCGATCCAGGCAGAATGCTCGAAGATGCCGCCGAACCGCGCCACGAAATCAGCTCTGTCCCCCGCCCTGTCCCCCGCTCTGTCCATGTCAGCCCTCCGACCGGTTGGAAAACACCGTTTGACGCATTATCAATGATCTAGCGCCGCCGCCGGCCAAAGTCGAGCGCGATCCTGCCGGCCGGGGCCTGTCGCGACCACGCCGCCCGGCAGCGGTTAATTCCCGCGCCGGAACATGTGGCCACGCACCCGCAAGAATCCGGGATGGCGCGGTTACCTTTCGTTAACGCCCCCGCAGCATTGTTGCACCCACGGGCGGAAACCGGTGTAGACACCCGGCTTCGTCCGGCAGAGGCCGGACCATCGCCTCCGTAACCGAGCAGGCACGAACCAACGGCTGCCTGGACCACAAAATCAGCACGGATTGGGCGGCCCCGACTCGGGGGCCGCTCCTTTCCTGAGCCACCGGATCACCGCCTGCAGGGAGGAGCCCGCACGAGACACCCGATACCGCACGCGCGCCGCGCCACCGCCGTGGCATCCGCCGGGCGGACCATGGACCGCTTTCCGCGAATCGGTCATAGCTTGACCTGCGGGACAGAATAGGATCAAAGGCCGGCTTAAGGGACGGCTCCAAGGCCTTTCCGGGGCAGGCGAGATCGGGGAAATCTATACTTCACACGCACCCAGTAATACGGCCCGGCGAGGCATGCCGGGATATGGTTCGGGAGTGCGATTCACGACACTGGCAAAATTGCCACAGCCCCGGAAAGTCCGCCTGTTCCTGCACGGTCAGGTAGCCAGATAAAGGCTTGACGTACATAGGCAGACCTGTAAAACCATTCATCGACTCAAAAGGGGGAATGCCTCTTCGGTTGAGCGTCGTAAACTAGCCCAGACCCAGGTGACGGGAACGGGAGGCAACGTGGAGACTAAATATGGCCAAGAAGATTAAGCTGAACAACAAGGACAACGACTGGTCCGGCACCAAGAAAGCCGAAGTCGTGTTCGGTAACGGCGGCGACGACACGCTCACCGGCGGCGGCGGCAACGACAAGCTCAACGGCGGTTCCGGCAATGACATCCTTCGCGGTGGCGCAGGTGACGACAAGCTCATCGGCGGCGCCGGTGACGACCGTCTGCTCGGTGGTGCTGGGGACGACACCATCGTGGCCGGCGTCGGCAACGACACCGTCGACGGCGGTGCGGGCGACGATCTGGTGAAGATCGCTGGCAACCTCGCAGACGCGACGGTTTCGATGGACGGCGACTATTACGTGATCACGATGACGGACGGTTCCGTCACCAAGGTCAAGAATGTCGAACTCTTCAAGTTCGCTGACGGCACCGTCGGCCCGGCCGACCTCGACGCGCTGATCGAAGAAACCGAAGGCACCACCCAGATCCTGTCCACCAGCGTTGACACGCTTGAGGGCACGGCTGGCGACGACACGTTCATCGCCAACGACATCGGTGGCGCGTCCGTCTGGACCGTTGGCGATTCGCTGACGGGTGGCGAAGGCATGGATACGCTCAAGATCGTCACCGCTAACGCGATTACTGCGGCTCCGATAGGTGCGACGCTTACCGGCGTCGAAGCGGTTGACGTCCTCAGCAGCGCGGCAGTTACTCTCGATGTGAGCGGTTTTGCCGATGTGACATCGCTTGTTGTCGATGCATCGGCTGGTCAGACCCTGACGGCTGGTGCCGCTCAGGATGTGACGTCGACGGCATCGGCTCTCGCTGGTAACGACATCACCGTCGTTGGCGGCATGGATGTGACGGTTACGGCCGCTGGCGTCACGACCGGTGATGTCGATGTCGGCACAGCGGCTGCTCCAGCTTCGGGTGCCGTTTCGGTTTCCGTGACGGGCGCAACAACGGCCAACACGAACATGACCGGTGGTGTCACCGTCAATGGCGGCACGACGGTCACTGTGAATGTAACGGACGTCGCCAGCACGAGCGATGCCGACACTGAAACACTTGGCAATGTGTCCGTTACAGGTGGCGCTGCCACGACCGCAGTCACGGTCAACCAGACCGCCGCTGCTGCAGCAGTTGCGACTGTTTCCGGTGCGATCGTGAACGGCACTGTGACGATCGCCGACAAGAATGCGGCTTCCGCCACGGCTGCTGGCACGATTGCTGAGGTTACGCTCGGCAGCTTCGGTGCAGGCTCTTCGATCGACTCCGGCGCCCTCACAACCCTGAACCTCTCGGGCAAGGGTGCTGACCTCACCGTCGACGCAGGCCTCCTCACCACAGCGGCTGTCTCTGCGCTCGCGCTGAACCTCAACGGTCTGACCACGACCGGCCTGGTTGATCTCGACGACGACTACAAGACCCTGAACATCACCAACTCGACGGCGGCTTCGACCATTGCTGATCTCGAAGCTGGCGGCGCGACGGCAATCAACATTGCTGGCGATGCGGCACTCACACTCACCGACAACTCTTTCGCCGCGGTTGAAACCATCACCGTGACGAATTCGGGCGGCGTTACTCTTGGCACGACGGCTCTGGCCACGGGTGTGACCTTCACCGGTGGTGCTGGTGCGGACTCGATCATCCTGTCGAACGCCTTTACCAAGGCCATTACGATGGGTGACGGCAACGACACCGTCACCTACGGTGGTGCTGCGGGCACCGGTGGCTCGGTCGATTTCGGCGCGGGCACGGGCGACAAGATCATCATGACGGCAGCGCAGGCTGACGCCGCTGATGACACCGCGACCTTCAACTCGAAGTTTACCAACTTTGAAGTCCTGAAGGTTACCGGTGGTGGTGTGACCCTGAACCTCGCCGGTCTCGGCGGTGTCAACAATGTCATCGCTGCTGCCGGCGCGGCAACGCTGACGTTGAATGGGTTTGCTACGAACGGCACCCTGACCATTGATGACGCGAACGCAGCCTCCGTCTACAATGCCAATGTCACCAATGCCGTCCTGAACGCCGGTGACGTGTTCAACCTCAGCCTCAGCAATGCTGGTGCGGGTGCGGACGACTTTGGTAATGTGGTTGTCGCTGGCGTTGAGACGATCAACATCTCGCTGGTTGACGCCGGCACGACGGCCAACGCAGCTGCCACGATCGAAGTTCTCGATCTTGATGCTACGGCCGCCACCAGCGTGGTTGTCACAGGCAACAACGGTCTGAACATCGACAACACGGGCAACACCGCGATCACGAACTTCGACGCATCTGGCATTGTTGCTGACAGTGCCGCGACCGTCGATACCGCTGCAAACCTCGGGGTCACCTTCACCTCGGCGAACAGCACGGCTGCTGCCACTGTTTCGATCAAGGGCGGCGCCGGTAACGACGTACTGACGGGTAACGATGCGAAGGATACCATTGTCGGCAATGCCGGCAGCGACATTCTCGACGGCGCCGGCGGTCAGGACACACTCACGGGTGGTCTTGGACGTGACGCATTTGCCTTCACAGCAGGCGACTCAACGACTGCAACTGCTGACGTGGTCACCGACTTCGGTCTGACGACAGCGGCAATTGCGGGTGTTGATCTGTCTTCGGTAGCGAACTTCTTCGCGTCGACTGCAGGTGGTGCAACGGCCGACATTCTGGATCTGGACCTGTCCGCGGGCCCGAATGTCGAAGCCAACGGAACCGCAGCGGGTCAGGCTGCTGCCACGACCTACACGGTCACCAACGGTATCCTGACGCTGAGCGGCGCGGGTGCCTCTGGTGTTGATACGCTGGGCGAGTGGCTTGCTGAAGCTGCTGCCGTTGCGGCAACTGACGGCGATGTGCTGGCGTTCGAGTTCGGCGGCGACACCTATGTGTTCGCCCAGGACGGCGCTGACGACGTGTTGGTCCAGTTGGACGGCGTCACCGGTGCGGCCAGCCTCTCGTTCGCGGACGCTTCTACTGATGCAGCAATCAACTCGATCCTCGTGCTCTAACGCATCGATCGATCGAAGCTTAAAGACAAAGCCGGCGCAACAGCGCCGGCTTTGGACATTTTAGATCGGGACTCCCGCTGAAGAGCGATACAGACGATGAGCGGCAACCGGCATGGTGCTGCGCAAACGCCGCTCCGATCGGGCAACATGCCTGCAAAGGGTCTCTGTCCGAGAAGCAGTGCTGGCAGAGTACCGACCACCGGCATCACCCTGTCGAACGAGTTCTTAAATCGGCAAACTTCGCTTCGCACAAGCATCGAGGCGACGTAGTAGGAGACCTCGCATCCACGAGCTAGCCGACCAATCCGCGGCGCTCTTCAGGGCAGTGGTGGTTTTTGGCTTCAAGAACCAAAGAGATTCAATTGCGGCTTTATCCCCTGACAGGATAGACAATGGCGACGAGAACGTGCGGGAGCAGTGCTGAATGACCGACTGGAGCGCCGGCTACGTTGCCGATATCGGCTATACCTACGGCTACTATGCAGAACTGAATCCACTCAGGATCAAACTCGCCTTCCTCAATGCCGGCCTCAGCCTCCCGGAATCCGGCACGGCCTGCGAACTCGGCTTTGGCCAGGGCCTGTCGGCGAATATCCACGCAGCGGCCTCGGTGACGGAATGGCATGGCACTGACTTCAATCCCTCCCAGGCAGCCTTTGCGCGTGAGTTGGCGCGCGCAGCCGGCTCCGATGCCCGTCTGCATGACGAGGCCTTTGCCGATTTCGCCCAGCGGCCCGACCTGCCCGAGTTCGACTATATCGGCCTGCACGGCATCTGGAGCTGGATCTCGGACGGGAACCGGGCCGTCATCGTGGATTTCATTCGCCGCAAGCTCAGAGTCGGCGGTGTTCTCTATATAAGCTACAATACAATGCCGGGCTGGGCCGCCTTCGCGCCGATGCGCCATCTGATGACCGAGCACGCCGCCGTTCTCGGCGCCGAGGGGCGCGGCATCGTCAACCGCATCGATGGCGCTCTCGATTTCGCCCAGGCCCTGCTCGCCACCAACCCCAATTTCCTCCGCGCCAATCCGGCGCTGAAGGATCGCCTTGAAAAACTCAAGGGCCAGAACCGCCACTATCTCGCACACGAATATTTCAATCGCGACTGGCAGCCGATGCATTTCGCCGAGATGGCCGATTGGCTCGAACCCGCCAAGCTGCAATACGCCTGCTCCGCGCACCAACTCGACCAGGTTGACGCCGTCAACCTGACCCCAGACCAGATTGCTTTTCTCAAGGACATCCCAGACCCGATGTTTCGGGAAAGCACGCGCGACTTCATGGTCAACCAGCAGTTCCGCCGCGACTACTGGGTGCGGGGGCTTCGGAGATTGAGCCTGCTCGAGCAGTCGGAACAGTTCCGCCAGCTCCGAGTGATGCTGGTCGTGGGATCGGCCATCGATATCGCTGAAGGTGACGGGATCGCTCGGCGAGGGCCAACATGAATGAGGGCGTTTATGTGCACCAGTTGCTCGACTGCCTCGCCGACAACAAGCCGAAAATCGCTCGGCCAGATCGAGCTGTCGCTCAAGGGCACCGGCGGTCGGCATGCCGCAGATCATGCAGGCCATTCTCGTCCTGTCCTCGCAGGGCAGCGTCGCGGTCGTCCAGGATTGACGCCGTGATATCGAAGGTCACGAAGACGGACGCGGCGCCTTAACGATCATCTCAAGGCGCGGGGCGCGCGGCAGCGCCGACATCGGCCTATCTCGCGAGCCCGGTCACCGGCGGCGGCGTGTCCGTCGGCCGCTTCCCAGCAGCTCTTCCTGCTTGCGGCCGACCAGGGCCGCAAGCAGGAAGAGCTGCTGGGAAGCGGCCGACGGACACGCCGCCGCCGGTGACCGGGCTCGCGAGATAGGCCGATGTCGGCGCTGCCGCGCGCCCCGCGCCTTGAGATGATCGTTAAGGCGCCGCGTCGTCTTCGTGACCTTCGATATCACGGCGTCAATCCTGGACGACCGCGACGCTTGCCCTGCGAGGACAGGACGAGAATGGCCTGCATGATCTGCGGCATGCCGACCGCCGGTGCCCTTGAGCGACAGCTCGATCTGGCCGAGCGATTTTCGGCTTGTTGTCGGCGAGGCAGTCGAGCAACTGGTGCACATAAACGCCCTCATTCATGTTGGCCCTCGCCGAGCGATCCCGTCACCTTCAGCGATATCGATGGCCGATCCCACGACCAGCATCACTCGGAGCTGGCGGAACTGTTCCGACTGCTCGAGCAGGCTCAATCTCCGAAGCCCCCGCACCCAGTAGTCGCGGCGGAACTGCTGGTTGACCATGAAGTCGCGCGTGCTTTCCCGAAACATCGGGTCTGGGATGTCCTTGAGAAAAGCAATCTGGTCTGGGGTCAGGTTGACGGCGTCAACCTGGTCGAGTTGGTGCGCGGAGCAGGCGTATTGCAGCTTGGCGGGTTCGAGCCAATCGGCCATCTCGGCGAAATGCATCGGCTGCCAGTCGCGATTGAAATATTCGTGTGCGAGATAGTGGCGGTTCTGGCCCTTGAGTTTTTCAAGGCGATCCTTCAGCGCCGGATTGGCGCGGAGGAAATTGGGGTTGGTGGCGAGCAGGGCCTGGGCGAAATCGAGAGCGCCATCGATGCGGTTGACGATGCCGCGCCCCTCGGCGCCGAGAACGGCGGCGTGCTCGGTCATCAGATGGCGCATCGGCGCGAAGGCGGCCCAGCCCGGCATTGTATTGTAGCTTATATAGAGAACACCGCCGACTCTGAGCTTGCGGCGAATGAAATCCACGATGACGGCCCGGTTCCCGTCCGAGATCCAGCTCCAGATGCCGTGCAGGCCGATATAGTCGAACTCGGGCAGGTCGGGCCGCTGGGCGAAATCGGCAAAGGCCTCGTCATGCAGACGGGCATCGGAGCCGGCTGCGCGCGCCAACTCACGCGCAAAGGCTGCCTGGGAGGGATTGAAGTCAGTGCCATGCCATTCCGTCACCGAGGCCGCTGCGTGGATATTCGCCGACAGGCCCTGGCCAAAGCCGAGTTCGCAGGCCGTGCCGGATTCCGGGAGGCTGAGGCCGGCATTGAGGAAGGCGAGTTTGATCCTGAGTGGATTCAGTTCTGCATAGTAGCCGTAGGTATAGCCGATATCGGCAACGTAGCCGGCGCTCCAGTCGGTCATTCAGCACTGCTCCCGCACGTTCTCGTCGCCATTGTCTATCCTGTCAGGGGATAAAGCCGCAATTGAATCTCTTTGGTTCTTGAAGCCAAAAACCACCACTGCCCTGAAGAGCGCCGCGGATTGGTCGGCTAGCTCGTGGATGCGAGGTCTCCTACTACGTCGCCTCGATGCTTGTGCGAAGCGAAGTTTGCCGATTTAAGAACTCGTTCGACAGGGTGATGCCGGTGGTCGGTACTCTGCCAGCACTGCTTCTCGGACAGAGACCCTTTGCAGGCATGTTGCCCGATCGGAGCGGCGTTTGCGCAGCACCATGCCGGTTGCCGCTCATCGTCTGTATCGCTCTTCAGCGGGAGTCCCGATCTAAAATGTCCAAAGCCGGCGCTGTTGCGCCGGCTTTGTCTTTAAGCTTCGATCGATCGATGCGTTAGAGCACGAGGATCGAGTTGATTGCTGCATCAGTAGAAGCGTCCGCGAACGAGAGGCTGGCCGCACCGGTGACGCCGTCCAACTGGACCAACACGTCGTCAGCGCCGTCCTGGGCGAACACATAGGTGTCGCCGCCGAACTCGAACGCCAGCACATCGCCGTCAGTTGCCGCAACGGCAGCAGCTTCAGCAAGCCACTCGCCCAGCGTATCAACACCAGAGGCACCCGCGCCGCTCAGCGTCAGGATACCGTTGGTGACCGTGTAGGTCGTGGCAGCAGCCTGACCCGCTGCGGTTCCGTTGGCTTCGACATTCGGGCCCGCGGACAGGTCCAGATCCAGAATGTCGGCCGTTGCACCACCTGCAGTCGACGCGAAGAAGTTCGCTACCGAAGACAGATCAACACCCGCAATTGCCGCTGTCGTCAGACCGAAGTCGGTGACCACGTCAGCAGTTGCAGTCGTTGAGTCGCCTGCTGTGAAGGCAAATGCGTCACGTCCAAGACCACCCGTGAGTGTGTCCTGACCGCCGGCGCCGTCGAGAATGTCGCTGCCGGCATTGCCGACAATGGTATCCTTCGCATCGTTACCCGTCAGTACGTCGTTACCGGCGCCGCCCTTGATCGAAACAGTGGCAGCAGCCGTGCTGTTCGCCGAGGTGAAGGTGACCCCGAGGTTTGCAGCGGTATCGACGGTCGCGGCACTGTCAGCAACAATGCCAGATGCGTCGAAGTTCGTGATCGCGGTGTTGCCCGTGTTGTCGATGTTCAGACCGTTGTTGCCTGTGACAACCACGCTGGTGGCGGCCGTAGCATCAAGATCGAGAACTTCGATCGTGGCAGCTGCGTTGGCCGTCGTGCCGGCGTCAACCAGCGAGATGTTGATCGTCTCAACGCCAGCGACAACCACATTACCAAAGTCGTCCGCACCCGCACCAGCATTGCTGAGGCTGAGGTTGAACACGTCACCGGCGTTCAGGACGGCATTGGTGACATTGGCATTGTAGACGGAGGCTGCGTTCGCGTCATCAATGGTCAGGGTGCCGTTCGTAGCAAACCCATTCAACGTCAGCGTTGCCGCGCCGGCAGCAGCGATGACATTGTTGACACCGCCGAGACCGGCGAGGTTCAGGGTCACACCACCACCGGTAACCTTCAGGACTTCAAAGTTGGTAAACTTCGAGTTGAAGGTCGCGGTGTCATCAGCGGCGTCAGCCTGCGCTGCCGTCATGATGATCTTGTCGCCCGTGCCCGCGCCGAAATCGACCGAGCCACCGGTGCCCGCAGCACCACCGTAGGTGACGGTGTCGTTGCCGTCACCCATCGTAATGGCCTTGGTAAAGGCGTTCGACAGGATGATCGAGTCCGCACCAGCACCACCGGTGAAGGTCACACCCGTGGCCAGAGCCGTCGTGCCAAGAGTAACGCCGCCCGAATTCGTCACGGTGATGGTTTCAACCGCGGCGAAAGAGTTGTCGGTGAGTGTGAGTGCCGCATCGCCAGCAATGTTGATTGCCGTCGCGCCGCCAGCTTCGAGATCAGCAATGGTCGAAGCCGCCGTCGAGTTGGTGATGTTCAGGGTCTTGTAGTCGTCGTCGAGATCAACCAGGCCGGTCGTGGTCAGACCGTTGAGGTTCAGCGCGAGCGCAGAGACAGCCGCTGTGGTGAGGAGGCCTGCGTCGACGGTGAGGTCAGCACCCTTGCCCGAGAGGTTCAGGGTTGTGAGGGCGCCGGAGTCGATCGAAGAGCCTGCACCGAAGCTGCCGAGCGTAACCTCAGCAATCGTGCCAGCAGCCGTGGCGGAAGCCGCATTCTTGTCGGCGATCGTCACAGTGCCGTTCACGATCGCACCGGAAACAGTCGCAACTGCTGCAGCAGCGGCGGTCTGGTTGACCGTGACTGCGGTCGTGGCAGCGCCACCTGTAACGGACACATTGCCAAGTGTTTCAGTGTCGGCATCGCTCGTGCTGGCGACGTCCGTTACATTCACAGTGACCGTCGTGCCGCCATTGACGGTGACACCACCGGTCATGTTCGTGTTGGCCGTTGTTGCGCCCGTCACGGAAACCGAAACGGCACCCGAAGCTGGAGCAGCCGCTGTGCCGACATCGACATCACCGGTCGTGACGCCAGCGGCCGTAACCGTCACATCCATGCCGCCAACGACGGTGATGTCGTTACCAGCGAGAGCCGATGCCGTCGACGTCACATCCTGAGCGGCACCAGCCGTCAGGGTCTGACCAGCCGATGCATCGACAACAAGCGATGTCACATCGGCAAAACCGCTCACATCGAGAGTAACTGCCGCGCTGCTGAGGACGTCAACCGCTTCGACGCCGGTAAGCGTCGCACCTATCGGAGCCGCAGTAATCGCGTTAGCGGTGACGATCTTGAGCGTATCCATGCCTTCGCCACCCGTCAGCGAATCGCCAACGGTCCAGACGGACGCGCCACCGATGTCGTTGGCGATGAACGTGTCGTCGCCAGCCGTGCCCTCAAGCGTGTCAACGCTGGTGGACAGGATCTGGGTGGTGCCTTCGGTTTCTTCGATCAGCGCGTCGAGGTCGGCCGGGCCGACGGTGCCGTCAGCGAACTTGAAGAGTTCGACATTCTTGACCTTGGTGACGGAACCGTCCGTCATCGTGATCACGTAATAGTCGCCGTCCATCGAAACCGTCGCGTCTGCGAGGTTGCCAGCGATCTTCACCAGATCGTCGCCCGCACCGCCGTCGACGGTGTCGTTGCCGACGCCGGCCACGATGGTGTCGTCCCCAGCACCACCGAGCAGACGGTCGTCACCGGCGCCGCCGATGAGCTTGTCGTCACCTGCGCCACCGCGAAGGATGTCATTGCCGGAACCGCCGTTGAGCTTGTCGTTGCCGCCGCCGCCGGTGAGCGTGTCGTCGCCGCCGTTACCGAACACGACTTCGGCTTTCTTGGTGCCGGACCAGTCGTTGTCCTTGTTGTTCAGCTTAATCTTCTTGGCCATATTTAGTCTCCACGTTGCCTCCCGTTCCCGTCACCTGGGTCTGGGCTAGTTTACGACGCTCAACCGAAGAGGCATTCCCCCTTTTGAGTCGATGAATGGTTTTACAGGTCTGCCTATGTACGTCAAGCCTTTATCTGGCTACCTGACCGTGCAGGAACAGGCGGACTTTCCGGGGCTGTGGCAATTTTGCCAGTGTCGTGAATCGCACTCCCGAACCATATCCCGGCATGCCTCGCCGGGCCGTATTACTGGGTGCGTGTGAAGTATAGATTTCCCCGATCTCGCCTGCCCCGGAAAGGCCTTGGAGCCGTCCCTTAAGCCGGCCTTTGATCCTATTCTGTCCCGCAGGTCAAGCTATGACCGATTCGCGGAAAGCGGTCCATGGTCCGCCCGGCGGATGCCACGGCGGTGGCGCGGCGCGCGTGCGGTATCGGGTGTCTCGTGCGGGCTCCTCCCTGCAGGCGGTGATCCGGTGGCTCAGGAAAGGAGCGGCCCCCGAGTCGGGGCCGCCCAATCCGTGCTGATTTTGTGGTCCAGGCAGCCGTTGGTTCGTGCCTGCTCGGTTACGGAGGCGATGGTCCGGCCTCTGCCGGACGAAGCCGGGTGTCTACACCGGTTTCCGCCCGTGGGTGCAACAATGCTGCGGGGGCGTTAACGAAAGGTAACCGCGCCATCCCGGATTCTTGCGGGTGCGTGGCCACATGTTCCGGCGCGGGAATTAACCGCTGCCGGGCGGCGTGGTCGCGACAGGCCCCGGCCGGCAGGATCGCGCTCGACTTTGGCCGGCGGCGGCGCTAGATCATTGATAATGCGTCAAACGGTGTTTTCCAACCGGTCGGAGGGCTGACATGGACAGAGCGGGGGACAGGGCGGGGGACAGAGCTGATTTCGTGGCGCGGTTCGGCGGCATCTTCGAGCATTCTGCCTGGATCGCCGAGCGCGCCTTCGATCGCGGCGCTTTGGCGGCGCCGCTCGACGCCGCCGGTCTGCATGCGGCGCTGGCCGCCGAGTTCCGTGGCGCCAGCGATGCCGAGCGCCTCGGGGTGCTGAAAGCCCATCCCGATCTCGCCGGCCGGCTCGCGGTGGCAGGCGACCTCACCGCCGAAAGCGCCAGCGAGCAGGCGGGCGCCGGGCTCGACCGGCTGACGCCGGCCGAATTCGCCCGCTTCACCGATCTCAACACCCGCTACCAGGCCCGTTTCGGCTTTCCCTTCATCATCGCGGTCCGCGGGCTGACCAAGGCGGAAATCCTCCACGCCTTCGAAAACCGCATCCACCACGCCCGCCAGGACGAATTCGACGCGGCCTGCCACGAGGTCGAGAAGATCGCCCGCCTGCGGCTCGAGGCCCTGGAAGCCTCCGGCGGCCTGTAAGGAGCCCTGTACGGAACCCTATATGGATAATGACATGAACCACACAGACACGCTGCCCGGCTGGGCCGCCGGCACCGTCAGCCTCGCCTCCGCCCGGCTAGGCGCCGAGGGCCTCTTTTCCACCGACGCGTTCTTCGCGCCGCTGTCGCGCATGCTGTCCGACGAGCCGCCGCGCTGGGACCCCGATCTCTATGACGACAACGGCAAGTGGATGGACGGCTGGGAAAGCCGCCGCAAGCGCGTCGCCGGCTGGAGCCGCGTCGGCCCGGTCACTCATATTAGATATGCGATGCATCCGGATGGCGGCACGATGCGGCTTCGGCTGTGCGGGGTGAAGGGGTGAGGTCGGATCATGCCGGCTGAAGCGCTCGTGATCCGGCCGCTTACAAGGGCGGCCTTCGCGCCCTATGGCGATGTCGTCGAGGCCGACCCGGCCACGATGCGGCTGATCAATGCCGGCACCACCGAGCGCTACCACGCGCTCGGCCATCCCGAGGCGCGGGGCGAGGGGTCGGCGCTGATCATCAGTCTGTTCCGCGGCCAGCCACGGTCGCTGCCCTATCTCGTCGACATGATGGAGCGCCATCCGCTCGGCAGCCAGAGTTTCCATCCGCTGCAGGACCGTCCCTGGCTGGTCGTGGTCGCCGCCGATGTCGATGGCGCCCCGGGCATCCCGCAGGTCTTCCTGGCGACCGGCCGGCAGGGGATCAACTACCGCGCGAACACCTGGCACCATCCGTTGATGGCACTGGGCGAGGTCAGCGATTTTCTCGTTGTGGATCGTAGCGGACCGGGAAACAATCTGGAAGAATACGTCTACGACCAGCCCTTCGCCATCCCGGAGATCTCCCAGTGACCGGCCTAACCACCCATGTCCTCGACACCGCCCTCGGCCAGCCCGCCAAGGGCGTGATGATCGACGTCTTCCGCATCAATGACGAGGTGCGGGAATATGTCCGCACCGTCCACACCAATGCCGACGGCCGCGTCGACGGCGGGCCGATCCTCGACGGCGAGGCCCTGCGCAAGGGGCTGTACGAACTGGTCTTCCATGTCGGTCCCTACCTGCGCTTCCACGGCCACAAGCTCTCCGATCCGCCCTTCCTCGACATCGTGCCGATCCGCTTCGGCGTCGGCGACCCGCAGGCGCACTACCATGTGCCGCTGCTGATCTCGCCCTTCGGCTATTCCACCTATCGCGGCAGCTGATGCGCTTTGCGGCCATCGCCGACATCCACGGCAATGCATCGGCGCTCGAGGCGGTGCTATCAGACATCCGCGCGCTCGATATCAGCGACATCGTCAATCTCGGCGATCATCTCAGCGGCCCGCTCGAGGCCGGCCGCACGGCCGATATCCTGCTCGGGCTCGATCTGCCCTCGGTGCGCGGCAACCACGACCGCTACCTGGTCGAACTCGACGCCGGCGCGATGCACGAATGGGAGGCGGACGCCCTCGCCGAACTCACGCCGGGCCATCTTGACTGGCTTCGCGCCCTGCCGCCGACGCTGGTCTGGCGCGAAGCGGTGTTCCTCTGCCACGCAACGCCCCGGGACGACAACCGCTACTGGCTCGAGGGCGTGTCTGCCGCAGGCCATGTCCATCTCAGGCCGCTTGCGGAGATCGCCGCACTCGCCGACGGCATCGCCCAGTCCCTCATCCTCTGCGGCCATTCCCACCTCCCGCGGGCCGTTGCACTTCCTGACGGCCGCCTGATCGTCAATCCCGGCAGCGTCGGTTGCCCGGCCTATGATGACGTGACGCCGCATTATCATCGCGTCGAGGCGGGCACGCCGCTGGCCGCCTATGCCATCCTCGAACGGGTCGGCAGCACATGGGTGCCCACCTTCCGGCAGGTCGCCTATGACCATGGTGCCATGGCGCGGCTTGCCGCATCCAGGGGCCGGCCCGACTGGTCACACGGATTGGCCACCGGCTGGCTCTGATCGCGCCATGCGCCTGCGCGCCGCGATCCGCACCGCGGCTGCCTGAAACAATTGAAACAACAGCAATGACTGTCGGCCATGGGCCGCCGCCGGCGCTCAGTCTTCGCGCGTGGTCCAAAGCCTTTGTTTTGTCGGGTTTTGCCCGTTCGGCACCCGTTGTTCCGCACGGAACAGGGTATCGGATCGCGGGGAATAACTCACCGCCCCATGCCGTCCTGAGTTGCAAGACTGAAACGAAAGAAACAATCGGGAACAGCGGACATGGCCAAGCACATTCAGAAGAACGATCTCACCGGCACCTGGAACATCGATACGGCGAACGACGAGTGGGTCCTTGCCGGGAATGCCAAGATCACCACCGACGGCACCGAGGCGATCGACCTCGGCGCCGGCCTCACCGGCAACACGATCCGGGTGAATGGGGATATCAGTGTCAGCGGCCTCGTCGGCCAGGCCATCCGCATCGAAGCCGTCGACACCGACCTCCATATCGGCAAACACGCGGTCGTGGATGCGCCCTTCACCAATGTCGGCATCCTGTCGTCCGGCTATGCCACGGACATCTACAATGCGGGGACGATCAGCGCCAGCCTCTCGGGCATTGTCGGCGGAGACTTCACGAAGGTCTACAACAGCGGCACCATCACCGCCGACCGTGCCGTCGCCGGCGACGTGACGGTGCTCAACGCCGGCAGGCTGCTTGGCGATACCTACGGGGTCAACGCCTTCGCCGACAATACCGGCGTCATCAACCAGGTCGACGGCGTCATCCGCGGCGGCGATACTGCGATCAACAGCACGGGCGATGGGGACTATACCGTGATCAACAGGGGCCTGATCAAGGGCCCGGTCGCGATCGTCAATGGCGACGGCGACGCCACGATCAGCAACCGCAAGGGCGGCACGATCGATGGCGATGTGATGCTCGGCGCCGGCGAGGACGCGTTCCAAATGCTCGGCGGGAAAATGAAGGGCACGGTCTTCGGCGGCGAGGGTAATGACACCTACATCCTCAACAAGAAGGGCGCGACGATCGCGGAGTTCGCCGATGAAGGCCTGGACCAGGTCTTCGCGAACTTCAACTATACGTTGGGCGACAATGTCGAGAACCTCACGTTGATCGGGGAGAGGAATTTCAAGGCCACTGGCAACGCCGGCAACAATGCGATCTACGGCAACGACGGTGACAACGTGCTGCGAGGCATGGATGGAGATGATTATCTGGGCTCAGGCCGTGGCAATGACGTGATGATCGGCGGCGCCGGCGGCGACATTTTCGAGTTCAACGCCAAGCATGGCAACGACGTGATCAAGGACTTCGAGGATGGGTCTGACGCGCTCTTCTCGAATTTCGTCCAGTCGGAGTCGGAGGTTCAGGACCTGCTCGACAATCATGCGACGCAGATCGATGGCGGCGTGCTGATCGAGTATGGCAAGAACTCGCTGTTCATCAAGGGACTTCAACTCGATCAACTCGGCGCGGATGACTTCGTGATCATCTGACGCACACTGGATTCTCCGGCGACGGCTGGGACAGGCAGTCCCATTCGCCTTTCCCGGGGCCAAGCGCCGACATTTCGCCGCCCTGAAACAAATGAAACGTGTCAGGGTGGTACCTGTAGTTTTTCTGAAACAGATCGTCGCGAGATTGGGAGCATCAGGTAATGAGGCTCCCCCATGGCAAAGATCGCGATCAAGAACGACCGGACCAACCCTCTCGACATCTCCACGTCGAACAATACCGTCACCGTCTACAAGGGTGCGGATTTTGACAGCGCCAGCTACGGCATCAAGGAAATGATCGGCGTCGTCGGAAACGACTATGTCATCGATGGCCGTGTGAGCGCCAAAGGCTTCCTCGATCGAGCACTCGACATATCCGGCACTGATGCAACCGTCACTGTCGGCGAGACAGGCGTCCTCAAGAGCCAGGAACTGGCGATCGCGAGCTTTGGTGACAGCCTGGACATCCACAATGCCGGACGCATAGAGGGCGATGAAGCCGCGATCGGCATTGCGGGCAACGGTTCGCATCTGGTGAACGAGGGCGAGATCATCTCGAAGGTGGGTCGCGCCGTCGATACCCACTCGATCAGCGATTTCCGCCTCGACAATGACGGATTGATGGCGTCGGAACTGGGACTTCGGTTCCGGGTCGATGGCCTCAAGCTGGACTTCGGCAGGGACAGTGTCGTTGAATTCGGCTCCGCTGGATCGATCGAAATCCTCTCCCAGGTGGGCTGGAATACGACGATCTCCAATGCCGGTGAGATCACCAACACAAAGAGCGGCATGATCAA
Source organism: Rhizobium sp. (assembly GCA_019739215.1). GTDB lineage: Bacteria > Pseudomonadota > Alphaproteobacteria > Rhizobiales > Rhizobiaceae > Rhizobium_E. Next base: position 2,904 of record JAHHDR010000014.1, on the reverse strand, counting down.
CGCCATCTATGGCGGCGATGGATCCGAGACGATCCGCAATTCCGGAACCATCACCGGCTTCGTCTGGCTGGAAGATGGGGACGATCGCTACGACGGTCGTGGTGGCCGTATCCGCGAAGGCACGGTCAATGGTGGCGATGGCAACGACGTGTACTTTCTCGACGACCGCCGGGACAAGGTTCACGAGGGTGTCGGCCAGGGCTACGACCAGTTGACCGTGAGCTTCTCCTACAAGCTTCTCTCCCATGCCGAGTTCGAGGAAGTGCGCCTCGCCGGTAGCGGAAACCATCGCCTGACTGGAAACGACATGGACAACTATCTCGCCGGCAACAAGGGCGACAATCGCCTCGTCGGCAACGGCGGCTCCGACAACTTTTTCGGCGGTGCCGGCAAGGATGTCATGACCGGCGGCGCGGGTGTCGACGATTTCTATTTCCGCGCAAATGCGGACCGGGAGATCGTCACCGACTTCACCGACGGCGTCGATCGTATCGTGCACTTCGCCGGCAAGGAAATTACCAGCGTCGACGACCTGCTTGCCCATCATGTCCGGCAGGACGGCGACGATCTGATCATTTCGGGCGACGGTACCGAGATGATCCTGCGCAACGTCGATATCGCCAACCTGACGGCCGCCGACTTCACTGCCTGATCACATCGCTTCGCACCGATTCCCGTATCTTGTGGGATCGGCACCTGGCCCGGCGGGAGAGCCTCCCCGCCGGGCCATTTTTGTTGAAACAATTGAAACAAATACACTCTGAAGATGGCTGCATCTTGAAGCGTTCCTGACGGAGAACGGCATCATCAGGATTTTCGAAGAGGCTCATATCATGGCGACCTACAAGATCGGCAACCGCACAACCACCTTCAGCCCCGGGCTGGAAGATTCCACCTATGTCCTTGGCAAGGGCAAGCTCATCGACAGCGTTCTGCCGGGCATCTACCAGGCATCCGGCCTCGGCGGCGTCTCGCTGGAGATCGCAGGCACCATCAGGTCGATGGAATACGGCATCAAGTTCGGCGAGACGATATCCTATGCGCCGGGCCTCGCCGTGACCGTCGAGAAGAGCGGCAAGATCGATTCCCAGTCACGCGCCATCGATGTTCACGCCTCCGACTTCCGCATCGACAATGACGGGAAGATCTTTGGCACCGAAGGCATACGGGCGTCGGGAACGGATGGGGTCATCACGAATCGCGGCACGATTGATGCCGCCGCTGTGGGCATCGTCGCGACCGGCTCCAATCATATCGTCAATACGGGAGCCATAAGCGGTGGTCAGTACGGCATCGTGCTCAACGCCACGGAAAGTGGCGCGGGCTCGATCAGGAACACCGGCCTCGTCGAGGGTGCGAATGCGGCGATACAGGGCAGTTCCAGCGCCGATCGCATCGTCAATGCCGGTACCATGAAGGGCGATGTCCTGCTGGCAGGCGGCGACGATGTCTTCGTCTTCAAGTCCGGCAAAGTCACCGGCGAGATCGAAGGCGGCATGGGCGCCGATCGCTACATCGTCAAGGCCGAGGGCGCGACGATCGCGGAGAACTTCGGACAGGGCTTCGATTTCGTCAAGGCGTCGGTGTCCTTCACGCTCGCGGCCCATGTCGAGCAGATCAATCTTGTCGGCAAGGCCGATATCGACGCAACCGGCAACGACCAGGACAACCACGTCCAGGGCAATGCCGGAAGAAACGTCCTGCGCGGTGAAGGCGGCGTCGACTTCCTCGTCGGCCTTGGTGGCAACGACCGGCTGTTCGGCGGCGAGGGTGGCGATGTCTTCAACTTCCAGGCCGGTTCGGGCCGGGACACCGTCATGGATTTCGAGGCGGGCATCGACGAGATCCAGATCGGCGGCCTGAAGGGCACCATCGACTTCGCCGACATGGTCGCCAATCACGTCGAGGAGAAGGGCGACGATATCTGGATCACCTACGGCAAGGATGTCGTCATCCTCAGGAACACCGGGACCGGCGAATTGCAGGCCGGAGACTTCGTGTTCGGCTGAGGCTTCGGCGGCAGCGCAGTCTGGGGCTTGAGAAGAAGTCGGAATGCGCTTGCCGGGAATAATCCGGGCCGGTCATGCGTCAAGAGATTGAAGCCGGCGCGGCAACACTGTCGTGCGGCATGCGTATCGCTTTCCGGTCGCGGCTTCGTGTATCTCGCGCCCCGGACGCCCCGGCAGGGCGGACCTTTCTGCCGGGGCGACACCGGGGCGACTGCTGTCGCGCTGTCGTCGTCTCTGCGCGCATCATGTTCAGGCGCGAGCGATGCCGCCGGACGCCTGCTGCATCGTTTCGAGCGCCCATTGCAGCCTTTCGGCGCCCTCCGGATCGTAGTGGGACAGGCAATACGCGATTCCCTCTCTGGCCTTGAGGGCGAAATCCATCCGCGTCGCATCGGTGGCCATGTCCACGGGCAGCCCGTTCGATGCGGAAATCTTCACCGTCATCCCGAGGAACACGGAACTCTCCTCGAGCGACATCGAACCGTTCCGGATCTCGCCGTTCATCCAGTCGAACAGGTCCTGCCGGGTCATGGCGCTGAAGTCGGGCTCGGTGGGGGAAGCTTCCGCGTTGCTGCGGGTCGCCTCCGACGCCAGAAGCGCCGAAAAGCCCGAGGACGTGGTGCCTGCGGACCCATCGTTCCGCTCGACCGGAAAACGCACGCTCGTGCCGGCATCAACTCTCATCGCATCATCCTCCTGTCGGTCGCCGGTCCTGCCTCTCACGCAAGACTTGCTCGAACATTGTCGCGACAGGGGCCATGGGTCGCGCTGATGTTTCATTTCGGCGACGGCGTGCTGCGGTCGTGCCGCAAGCGGAGAATAAGCCGGGCGGCCGGCGCGTAACGGCGGGTATCGAAACCATCATCCCGCAGCGAGGGCGCAACCCGCTGCTGAA
>JAHHDR010000013.1 GCA_019739215.1 Rhizobium sp. | reverse complement strand
GGAGCCCGTTTCGACCGCGAAGGAGACCGGCGCCGCCTTTGCGCTCAACGACCGGCTGAAGGATGTCGAGATCATCGGGCTTGGCGCTGTCGAATCCCCCGAGGATGTAATCCTCGACGACGACGACTACCTTTATTGCGGCAATCGCCATGGCGACATCGTCCGCTTTACGCCGCCCGACTATGTCAGCCACGAGATCTATGCCCATATCGGCGGCTCGACGCTGGGCATGAGCTGGGACAAGGACAGGAACCTGCTGGTCTGCGTCGGCGGCATGGGGCTTTACAAGATCGACCGCGACCGCAACGTCATCAAGGTCACGGACGAAACAAGTCGCTCGACCTTCTCGGTCATCGACGATTCCCGCCTGCGCCTCGCCGACGACGTCGATGTCGCGCCCGATGGCCGGATCTACTTCTCCGAGGCCACGGTTCGCTACGAGATGCATGACTGGCCGGTGGATGCGCTGGAGAGCCGCGGCAACGGGCGCATCATCTGCTACGATCCCAGAACCGGCAAGACGACGACGGCGCTCAAGAACCTGATCTTCCCGAATGGCGTCTGCACCGCGCAGGACGGCCAGTCGATCCTGTTTGCCGAAAGCTGGGCCTGCCGCATCAACCGCTTCTATATCAGCGGGCCCAAGGCCGGCCAGGTCGAACGGGTGCTCGACCGCCTGCCGGGCTATCCCGACAATATCAACCGTGCGTCCGACGGCACCTACTGGGCCGCGATCATGGGCATGCGCTCGCCGGCGCTCGATGTCGCGCTGCGCATGCCGGGCTTCCGCAAGCGCATGGCCCGCCGCATCGCGCCCGACCAGTGGCTCTATCCCAACCTCAATATCGGTTGCGTCATCCGCTTCAACGATCGGGGCGAGGTGCTGGAATCGCTCTGGGACCAGGGTGCCGCGAACCATCCGATGATCACCTCGATGCGCGAGCACAAGGGCTATCTCTATCTCGGCGGCATCACCAACAACCGCATCGGCCGCATCAAGCTCGAAGGGCGTGATACCGGCTGGTCAGGCTACCGGAATTACTGGGGGAAGGCGTGATGACGAATCCCCTGCGCACCAATCCCCTGATGAAATGGGTCGACCGCTTCCTCGGCCGCGGCGAGGCCGCCGTCACCGTGCCGCCGCTCGACGGCGCGCTGAAACCCAACAACCTGCTGGAAGAGGCCCGCATCGGCCTTGAAATTCCGGTTCCCGACAATCTTGTCTCGACAGGCGAGACGCTGATCTTCTCGAGCGGTGACAGGCTCCTGCGCCAGCCGGCCGATGGTTCGGCCGGTGCGCTGCTGGGCGTGGCGGAAGCACCGGTCGCGGCCCTCGCCTGGGGCGCTGGTGGTGTGCTGGCGGTCGCCGCCGGTGGCAAGATCTCGTTCCGCAACGCTGGCGCCGATCTCGTTGCCGGACTATCCGGTGGAGCGCAGGATTGGTCCTGCGTCACGGCGATGGATTTTGCCCCCGACGGATCGCTGGTCATCGCCATCGGGTCGTCGAAGAACGGTCTTGAGGACTGGCAGCGCGATCTTCTCGATGGCGAATGTGCAGGCTCCGTCTGGCGGCTCGACCCGAAGACCGGCCAGGCAAGACAGATCGCCTCGAAGCTCGCCTATCCCAATGGCATCGCCGTCGAGGCCGACGGCAACATCATCGTCAGCGAGGCCTGGCAGAAGCGGCTGATCCGGCTCGCGCCCGACGGGCGGCTGCTGGGGCAGGTGATGGAAGACCTGCCCGGCTATCCGGCGCGGATCGGTCGCTCGGTGCGTGGGGGCTTGCGTGGGGGCTACTGGCTGTCGATCTTTGCGCCGCGCAGCCCGCTGATCGAGTTCGTGCTGCGCGAGCCGGCCTATCGCAAGGCGATGATGGCGGAGGTCGACAAGGCCTTCTGGATCGCGCCGGCGCTGCGCAGCGGCCGCTCGTTTCGCGAGCCGATGCAGGGCGGTGCGCTCAAGCAGATGGGCATCCTCAAGCCCTGGGCGCCGACACGGTCCTACGGCCTCGTCGTGGAACTCGATGCCGGCTTCGTGCCGCTGCGCAGCGTCCACAGCCGCGCCGGCGGTTCCCGCCATGGCGTGACCTCGGCCGTCGAGGCGCGTGGCAAGCTCTGGGCCACGGCCAAGGGTGGTGACGAACTTGTCGCCATCGACTTGGGAAAGGAGGGTGTGTGATGAACCCCATTCTCGAACTGAAACCCATTCTCGAACTGAAAAACGTCACCAAGGAATTTCACGGCGTCGCCGCGCTGCGGGATGTCAGCTTCACGCTGATGCCGGGCGAGGTTCATTCGCTGCTCGGCGAGAACGGCGCCGGCAAGTCGACGCTGACCAAGATCATGGCCGGCGTCTATGAACCGAGCCGGGGCGAGGTCTTCTTCAACGGCGAGCCGATGACCTTCGGCAGCCCCGCCGATGCGCTCACCAAGGGCATCGCCATGGTGTTCCAGGAGACGAGCCTGGTGCCGTCGCTGACCGTGGCGCAGAACATCTATCTCGGCAACGAGAAATTCCTCAATCGCCTGCGCGGTATCTACATCGCCGCCCAGCAGTTCCTGCAGTCGCTGAATTTCGGCGTCGACCCGACCATGTATGTCTCGCAGCTCGGGGCTGCACAGAAGCAGATGGTCGAGATCGCACGCGCCGTGCATCACAAGGCGAAGGTCATCATTTTCGACGAGCCGACCGCGACGCTGACGCCGGAGGAGAAGCATCACTTCTTCGCGCTGGTCAACCGGCTCAGGCGCGAGGGCGTGTCGATCATCTTCATCAGCCATGCGCTGGAAGAGGCGCTCGCCATTTCCGACCGCATCACGATCCTGCGCGACGGCCAGCATGTGATCACTGACGAGGCGAAGAATTTCGACCGCGACAAGATCATCGCCTCGATGGTCGGCCGCTCGCTGTCGGCCGAACTCTACAGCCGTGACAAGACCCGCAAGGCACGGCCCTATGGCGCCAAGGTCCTGTCGGTACAGAATCTCTCGATGGGCAAGATGGTGCGCAACACCTCCTTCTCCATCTATGCCGGCCAGATCACCGGCATTTTCGGCCTGATCGGATCGGGCCGGACGGAGACCGCCAAGATCATCTCCGGCGTGGTCAAGCGCGACTTCTTCCATGGCGGCGAGGTCCGGCTGGAAGGCCGCTCTGTGCGCTACCGCGTGCCGCGTCCGGCGGTGAAGGACGGTATCGTCTATGTCACCGAGGACCGCAAGATCGAGGGCTTCTTCGAGACAAAATCGATCGCCGAGAACATCTACATGAACCTGCTGTCGTCGGACCGGAACCGGGGCGTCGTCGTCTCGCATTCCGAGATGATGGATCTCGCCAAATCCTGGACCAGCCGGCTGAACGTGAAGGCGATCGACGCCAATGCGCGGGTAATCGAACTCTCGGGCGGCAACCAGCAGAAGGTGGTGATCGCCAAGGCGCTGGTGCAGGAGCCGAAGCTCGTGATCTTCGACGAGCCGACCCGCGGCGTCGATGTCGGCGCCATCGCCGAACTGCATCAGGTCATCAACGAGCTCGCCGATGCTGGATTGGCCGTGGTGGTGATCTCGTCCTACCTTCCGGAGATCCTCAATCTCGCCGACCGCATCCTGGTGTCGCGGCAGGGCCGGGTGGTTGAGGAGTTCTCGACCGAGGAAGCCACGGAAGAGAAGATCATGTATGCGGCGGTGCATTGAACGCGGCAACGAATACCGGCTCTGCCGGGGCAATGAAGGAAGATGACGATGAAAATCCGCGCGGCCGTTCTCGAGGAAATCGGCGTCGAGCGACCCTATGCGAAGACGCTTCCGCTCAAGATCCAGGAGGTTGATCTCGAAGGGCCGGGGCCCGGCGAGGTGCTGGTCAAGATCGCGGTCGCCGGCCTTTGCCATTCCGACCTCTCCGTCATCGACGGCAACCGGCCGCGTCCGGTACCCATGGTGCTGGGACACGAGGCGTCCGGCGTTGTGCAGGAGGTCGGCGCCTCTGTCGATGACCTCGCGCCCGGCGACCATGTCGTCTTCGTCTTCATGCCGAGCTGCGGTCATTGCGCGCCGTGTTCGGAGGGGCGGCCGGCGCTGTGCGAGCCGGGTGCGGTGTCGAACGGTGCCGGCGAACTGCTCGGCGGCGTCAACAGGTTGAAATACAAGGGCCACAAGGCGCACCACCATGTCGGCGTTTCCTCCTTTGCCGACTATGCGACCGTTTCGCGGCGCTCGCTGGTCAAGGTCGACAGGGATGTGCCGCTCGATATTGCCGGCCTGATCGGCTGCGCGGTGCTGACGGGCGCGGGCGCGGTGTTCAATACCGGCGACGTGAAACCCGGCGGCTCGACGGCGGTGGTCGGCTTGGGCGGCGTCGGCTTGGCGGCATTGATCGGTGCTGTGGCGGCGGGGGCGGAAACCATCGTCGCTGTCGACCGGCTGGACTCGAAGCTCGCATTCGCCCGCGAACTCGGCGCCACCCACACCTTCAATTCCGATGATCCCGACGTGGTCGCCAAGGTCCGTGAAGCCACCAGGGGCGGGGTCGAGGCGGCGCTGGAATTCGCGGGTTCGGTCAAGGCGCTGGAGTTCGCCTATGCCATCACCCGGCGCGGCGGCACGACGATCACGGCAGGCCTGCCGCATCCGAAGGCGATGCTGTCGCTGCCGGCCGTGTCGCTGGTGGCGGAGGAGCGGACGCTGAAGGGCAGCTATATCGGGTCGGGCGTGCCCTCGCGCGACATTCCGCGGTTCCTCGGCCTCTACAAGCGCGGCAAGCTGCCGGTGGACAGGCTGCTGACGCACCGTCTGAAGCTTGAGGACATCAACGAGGGTTTCGACCGGTTGGCCGATGGCTCGGCCGTGCGCCAGATCGTGGAATTCGACTGACAGACAACAGCGGCAGCGCCCTCCCAAGGCTGCCGTCTTCGCGCCGTCGCGCATGAGAATTGGAGCAATCGCCATGGTCAGATCACAGGGTATCAAGAATTTCAGCTGCTTCATCGGCGGCGAATGGGTGGCCGCGCAATCCGGCGAGACATTCGAGTCCGTCGATCCGTTCACGGCAAAAGTCTGGGCGCATATCCCGAAATGCGATGCGCGTGATGTCGACCGCGCCGTCGATGCCGCCCGGCGCGCCTTCGAGACCGGTGACTGGTCGAAGCTCAACCCCACCCAGCGCGGCCATCTGCTGCGCCGGCTCGGCGATCTCATCGCCCGGGACGTCGATCATCTCGCGGCCACCGAAGTCCAGGACAATGGCAAACTGATCGCGGAGATGCGCGGGCAGGTCGCCTATATCCCGCAATGGTTCTATTATTTCGCCGGCATGGCCGACAAGGTCGAGGGCGCGGTCCCGCCGATCGACAAGCCCGACATGTTTACCTACACGACCCATGAGCCCGTCGGCGTGGTGGCCGCGATCACGCCGTGGAATTCGCCGCTGCTTCTGCTCGTCTGGAAGATGGCCCCGGCGCTCGCCGCCGGCTGCACCATGGTGATCAAGCCATCCGAATTCACCTCCGCCTCGACGCTGGAGCTGATGCGGCTGGTCGAGGAGGCGGGGTTCCCCAAGGGGGTCGTCAATGTGGTCACCGGCTTCGGGCAGGATGTCGGCGAGGCGATCTCGACCCATCCCGGTATCGACAAGATCGCCTTTACCGGCGGCGAGGTTTCGGGTCGGCGCATCGCCCAGCAGGCGAGCTCCAATTTCAAGCGGCTGACGCTCGAGCTCGGGGGCAAGTCGGCGCAGCTGGTCTTTCCGGATGCCAATATCGACAATGCAGTGAAGGGTGTCGTATCCGGCATCTTCGCCGCCACCGGCCAGACCTGCATCGCCGGGTCGCGGCTTTTGGTGCATGAATCGATCCACGACCAGTTCCTGGAAAAATTCCTCGACCTCGCCAGGACCGCGCGCATGGGCGACCCGATGGACATGACGACCCAGGTCGGGCCCGTCACCACCCAGCCGCAATACAGGCGCGTGCTGTCGATGATCGACATGGCGAGGGCCGAAGGCGCCGCCGTCGCCATGGGCGGCAAGCCTGCCGACCGCCCGGAATGCGGCGATGGGTGGTTTGTCGAACCGACCGTTCTCTCGGGTGTCCGCAACGACATGCGGATCGCGCAGGAGGAGGTCTTCGGCCCGGTTCTGTCGGTCATCAGGTTCTCTGACGACGACGAAGCCTATCACCTCGCCAACGACACGCCCTACGGCCTTGCCGCCGGCGTCTGGACCTCGGATATGGGCCGTGCCTTCACCGCTGCGAAGCGGTTGCGGGCCGGCATGATCTGGACCAATACCTATCGCGCCGTATCCTACATGATGCCTTTCGGCGGCGTGAAGAATTCCGGCATGGGCCGCGAGAGCGGACAGGACGCCATCTACGATTTCCTTGAGACAAAGAGCGTCTGGCTTGCCTTCAACAAGGATGTGCCGAACCCGTTCGTGATGCGTTAGTCGGTAGCGGCTGAAGACTTCATGCGCACCGGAGCGCGGTTTGATGCGCTCTCTTCGAGTCGCTCCGCGGCCTATTCGACGGTCTACGGTTCGACTTGCATCAAGGCGCAACCCATGTTCTGGGGCCGGACGCAGAAATCATTTCCTCGTCCCACCCATCAGGTTGGGCTCCGGCAAATAGTGATAGAGAGCACCTGCGCGAGCCTGTCTCCGTCCCGATCGGGACGCTTTCTTGATTGTCGGTGACCTTGGTGCTCGTTCGTCCCGAAAGGACGATTATGGATACTGCTGTGTCCGAAGCGTGGTACTGGCGATTTGCCAATTTGGCTAAGTGCTGGAGCGGGTGAAGGGAATCGAACCCTCGTATTCAGCTTGGGAAGCTGCTGCTCTGCCATTGAGCTACACCCGCACAATCTTCAAGTCAGATACAAAGCAATCGCTGTCAAGGGCGTTAACTGTCTCTCATTGCCGATGTGGTAGCCTCCTTTACTTTACCTTGGGAGCGTGGCCGCTATGGCAGGAAAGTCGATCCGTCTGGCCGAGATCATGGCGGCGTTGAGCCATGCGCTCGACATGACAGAAGGCCAGCCTGCGGGGCACTGCATTCGCGGCTGCTGGATGGGCGTTCAGGTGGGGCGGACGCTCGGCCTTTCGACGGAGGCCCTGAGCGACCTCTACTATACGTTGCTGCTGAAGGATCTCGGCTGTTCCTCCAACGCAGCGCGGATCTGCGAACTCTATCTGGCCGATGATCTCTCCTTCAAGCGCGACTTCAAGATGGTCGATACCAGCGTCAGCCAGGTGCTCGGCTTCGTGCTCAGCCACACCGGATTGCAGGCCGGACTTGCCGGGCGCTTCCGCAGCGTGCTCCACATTCTCCAGCACGGCGGCACGATCTCGCGGGAACTGATCGAGACGCGCTGCCAGCGCGGGGCGGAAATCGCCCGCCAGATGCATTTCTCGGAGGCGGTGGCCGGCGCCATCCTCGACCTCGACGAGCATTTCGACGGCGGCGGCAAGCCACAGGGGTTGGGCGGCAATGCCATCTCTCCGCTGGCGGGCATCGCGCTCATGTGCCAGGTCGCCGACGTGTTCTTCGTCAGTGGCGGCCCGGAGGCAGCGCGCCGGGAGATTTCGCGGCGGCGCGGGACTTGGTTCGATCCCGTTCTCGTCGACATTTTCCTCGATCTGTCGTCGCAGTCCTCGTTCTGGGAAACGTTGTCCGCGCCGGACCTGACGGACATCGTCCTGTCGCTGGAGCCGGCCCAGTGCGTGCGCATGGCGGATGACGACTATCTCGACGACATCGCGGCCGCCTTCGCCCGCGTCATTGACGCCAAGAGCCCCTTCACATCCGGCCACAGCGAGCGGGTCGCCCTGTTTACGGACATGATTGCGGAGGAGATGGGCTATGGCGCGCAGCAGCGGCGATGGGTAAAGCGCGCAGCATTGCTGCATGATATCGGCAAGCTCGGCGTCAGCAACTCGATCCTCGACAAGAACGGCAAGCTCGACGGTGACGAGTGGGTGGCCATGAAGGCGCATGCCAGCCATTCGGAGGCGATCCTCGAGAAGATCGACGTCTTTTCTGACCTCGCGCGCGTTGCCGGCGCGCATCACGAGCGGCTCGATGGCAAGGGCTATCCGCGCGGCATTGGCGGTGACGACATCTGCCTCGATACCCGCATCATCTCGACGGCTGATGTCTTCGATGCGCTGACGGCGGACCGGCCCTACCGGAAGGCGATGCCGCTGTCGAAGGCGCTTGCGATCCTGCACGAGGGCGCCGGCGCATCGCATGATCCGCTCTGCATCGCGGCGCTCGAAAGGGCGGTGGCCCGCGCGGACCTGCTCGACGCTGCCTGAGGCGCGTCAATCCACCTTGCTACATTCCAAAGCTTTGCTATGAGCATCTCCCAGCACAGCAACAGGAACGGATGCAAATGGACCGCCTCAAGGCCCTTGTCGAATCGCGCGCCTTCGAACTCGCCATCACATGGCTCATCGTCGTCAATGCCGTCACGCTCGGCCTGGAGACCTTGCCCGGGGTGATGGCGGATTGGGGGGGGCTGCTCCATCTTGTCGACCAGATTCTGCTGGCTGTCTTTGTCGTCGAACTGCTGGCCAGGATTGCAATCTACCGGCTGGATTTCTTCCGCGATCCATGGCGGGTGTTCGACTTCATCGTCGTCGGCATTTCGCTGCTGCCCTCCAGCGGCCCGCTGTCGATCCTGCGTGCACTTCGCGTGCTGCGCGTGCTGCGGTTGGTGTCGATCATCCCCTCGATGCGGCGTGTCGTCGGCGGCCTGTTTCAGGCGCTGCCGTCGATGGGCTCGATCTTCCTGCTGCTCTGCCTCGTGTTCTACGTCTTCGCTGTCATGGCGACCAAGCTCTACGGTGTCGACTTCCCCGAATTCTTCGGCAGCATCGCGGCGTCTGCTTTCACGTTGTTCCAGGTCATGACGCTGGAAAGCTGGGCGGCGGGGATTGTCAGGCCGGTCATGGACAAGCATCCGCAAGCCTGGATGTTCTTCCTGCCGTTCATCCTGGCCACGTCGTTTACCGTCCTCAACCTCTTCATCGGTATCATCGTCTCGGCCATGCAGCATGAGCACGAGGCTGAGGTCGCGACCCAGCAGGAGGTCATGCAGGAGGATCAGGCGGAGATCCTCAGGGAACTCCGCGAGATCCGCCAGGAACTCCTCGAGCTTCGGCGCCAGAAACACGGCTGACGATCTGGCTCAGTCGATCGCGCCACGGAAGTGCTTGGATAGCTTGAGGCCCTGCGCCTGATAGTTGGAGCCGACGCCCGAGCCGTAGAGCGCCTCGGGCAGTTCGTCCATGTGTTCATAGACGAGTCGGCCGATGATCTGGCCGTGATCGAGGATGAAGGGCACGTCGTGGCTTCGGACCTCGAGAACGGCCCGCGCGCCGGCGCCGCCGGCCTGGGCATGGCCGAAGCCGGGATCGAAGAAACCGGCATAGTGGACACGGAACTCGCCGACGAGCGGATCGAAGGGCACCATTTCGGCCGCATAATGCGGCGGGACATGCACGGCCTCCCGGCTCACCAGGATATAGAACTCGTCGGGATCGAGGATCAATTCGTTGCGCCCGCGGCTGTAGATCGGCTCCCAGAAGTCATAGACGTCGTGGGCGGCCTTGACGTCGACGTCGATGACGGCGGAATGGCGCTTGCCGCGATAGCCGACGAGGCCGTCCGGCCCCGTTCCCTTCAGGTCGATGGAGAGCGCGATCGACGAGCCCGATATGACGGGGGTCTCACTTGCGACCAGCGTTTCGGCCAGGTGCAGCGCCAGCATCTCGTCTTCCTTGAGCAGCGATTGGCCGTTGCGGAAGCGGATCTGGGAGAGGCGCGAGCCGCGACGCACCACGATGGGAAATGTCTTGGGGGAGATCTCCAGGTAGAGCGGTCCCTTGTAGCCCGCGGGAATCTGGTCGAATTCCTGGGCGTAGTCCGTGATGACGCGGGTGAAGATATCGAGGCGGCCGGTCGAGCTCTTGGGATTGGTCGAGGCCGAGAGCGAAGCGGGCAGGTCGAGCGTTTCCAGGATCGGGACGATGTAGACGCAGCCTGTTTCCAGCACCGCACCCTGGGTGAGATCGATCACATGCAGCTTGAGCCGGTCGAGCTTGTCGGCCACGCGCTTGGACGGTCCCGGCAGGAAGGAAGCGCGCACGCGGAACGCCTTGGAGGCCAGCCGCAGATCGAGGCTCGCCGGTTGCACCTGGTCCGTGTCCAGCGGTGTGTCGGCGCCGATGCGGCCGTCTTCAAACAATGTTCTTATTGCGCGATCTGCGAGAATTCCGGCCATTTCGTCTCCCTTTGCCGGGACAATAGAAACCCCGTCCGATTGACGCAAGCGGGCAGATGGAGTATGCCGCCTCTATCCCGTGGTGATTTGGCCGGCCGGCTTGCAGCCACGTTAAACAAGTAGCTAAAAAGGCCGGGTTCGTTGGAAACCGGCCTGCTTTTTGCGGCCGGTTTTTTGATGTCTGAAGGTGATAAAATGAGCAAGAACTGGCGGCCGGCGACCAAGCTCGTGCATGGCGGCACCCTGCGTTCGCAATTTGGCGAGACCTCCGAGGCGATCTTCCTGACCCAGGGCTTCGTCTATGACAGTTCCGAAGCCGCCGAGGCCCGCTTCAAGGGCGAGGACAACGGCTTCATCTATGCCCGCTACGGCAGCCCGACCAACGACATGTTCGAAAAGCGCATGTGCCTGCTCGAGGGCGCCGAGGATGCCCGCGCAACGGCATCCGGCATGGCTGCCGTCACCGCCGCGATCCTCTGCCAGTTGAAGGCCGGTGACCATATCGTTGCCGCACGCGCGCTCTTCGGCTCCTGCCGCTGGGTGGTGGAAACGCTGGCGCCGAAATACGGCATCGAATGCACGCTGATCGACGGCAAGGATCTCGCCAACTGGGAGCGTGCGATCCGCCCGAACACCAAGGTGTTCTTCCTGGAGAGCCCGACCAATCCGACGCTCGAAGTGGTCGATCTCGCCGGCGTCGCGAAGCTCGCCAACCAGATCGGCGCCAAGGTCGTGGTCGACAATGTCTTCGCGACCCCGTTGTTCCAGAAGCCGCTCGAGCTCGGCGCGCATATCGTCGTCTATTCCGCCACCAAGCATATCGACGGCCAGGGTCGTTGCCTGGGTGGCGTGGTTCTGTCGGACAAGGAATGGATCGACGCCAACCTGCACGACTATTTCCGCCATTCCGGGCCGGCGATGTCGCCCTTCAATGCCTGGGTGCTGCTCAAGGGGCTGGAGACCATGGCGCTGCGCGTCAGGCAGCAGACCGAGAATGCGACCAAGGTGGCGGACTTCCTGGCCGGACACGACGCCGTGGCACGGGTGATCTATCCCGGCCGCAAGGACCATCCGCAGGCGGACATCATCGCTCGGCAGATGACCGGCGGCTCGACGCTCGTCGCCTTCGAACTCAAGGGTGGCAAGAATGCAGCCTTTGCGGTGCAGAACGCACTCGACGTGGTCAGTATTTCCAACAATCTCGGTGACGCCAAGAGCCTGATCACCCATCCGGCGACGACGACGCACAAGAGCCTGACAGAGGATGCACGTGTCGAACTCGGGATCTCCTCGGGCCTGCTGCGGCTTTCGGCGGGGATCGAGGATGCGGACGACCTGATCGAGGATTTCGATCGGGCGCTGGGCAAGGCGGGCAAGTAAAACTACCCCGCCCCGAATCCCTCCCCACATGGGGGTGGGGTTCGGGGCGGGGAGAAACTCCGCGCGCAGCGCAGAATCGTGGTAGCGCTACCACAATTGTCCGCGAAACGACTGAAAGGCGATCTTTCAGTCTTGTCGCTCCGATAGGGACAAAGCTAAGACTCTCGCAATTCCATAGCGCGGATCATGAAATGCCCGAGAATCCCACCACCCGCCGTCTTCGCTCCCAAGACTGGTTCGACAATCCCGACCATATCGACATGACAGCGCTCTATCTCGAGCGGTTCATGAATCAGGGCATCACGCCCGAGGAACTGCGCTCCGGCCGGCCGATCATCGGCATTGCGCAGTCGGGCAGCGATATCAACCCGTGCAACCGCCATCACATCGAGCTCGCCAAGCGGGTCCGCGACGGCATCCGCGATGCGGGCGGCATTGCGATCGAGTTTCCGACCCATCCGCTGTTCGAGAATTGCAAGCGGCCAACGGCCGCGCTCGATCGCAATCTCGCCTATCTCGGGCTTGTCGAGCTGCTCTACGGCTATCCCTTCGATGGCGTGGTGCTGACCACAGGCTGCGACAAGACCACGCCGTCGGCGATCATGGCCGCGTCGACGGTGGACATTCCCGCGATCGTGCTCTCCGGCGGGCCGATGCTCGACGGCTGGCATGACGGCAAGCTGGCGGGTTCGGGGATGGCGCTGTGGCAGTCGCGGCGGCGTTACGCGGCGGGCGAGATCGACAAGGAGGAGTTTGTCTCGACGGCGCTCGATTCCGCCCCGTCGATCGGCCATTGCAACACGATGGGCACGGCCTCGACGATGAACGCGCTGGCCGAGGCGCTCGGCATGTCGCTAACCGGCTGCGGCAATATCCCGGCCGCCTATCGCGAGCGCGGCCAGATGGCTTATCGCACCGGACGACGGGCCGTCGAGATCGTGCACGAGGATCTGAGGCCTTCGGACATCCTGACCCGCAATGCCTTCCTCAACGCCATCCGCACCAATTCGGCGATCGGCGGCTCAACCAATGCACAGCCGCATCTTGCTGCCATGGCGAAGCATGCCGGGGTCGAACTCCATCCGGAAGACTGGCAGATTCACGGCTATGACATCCCGCTGCTCGCCAATGTGCAGCCGGCGGGAGCGTATCTCGGCGAGCGCTTCCATCGCGCCGGCGGCACGCCAGCCATCATGTGGGAACTGCTGCAGAACGGCAAGCTTGACGGCGACTGTCGCACCGTCACGGGCAAGACCATGGTGGAAAACCTCGAGGGACGCGAGGCCACCGACCGCGAGGTGATCTATTCTTACGCGGCCCCGATGATGGAGCGCGCTGGATTCCTGGTTCTTTCCGGCAATCTCTTCGACTACGGCATCATGAAGATGAGCGTGGTGTCCGACGATTTCCGCGCCCGCTATCTCAAACAGCCCGGTCGGGAAGGGGTGTTCGAGGGCAAATGCGTGGTCTTCGACGGCTCCGAGGATTACCACAAGCGGATCAACGATCCGGCGCTCGGCATCGACGAGAACACGATCCTCGTCATCCGCGGCGCCGGCCCCAAGGGCTGGCCGGGCTCGGCCGAGGTGGTCAACATGCAGCCGCCGGACCATCTCCTGAAGCGCGGCATCAAGAGCCTGCCGACGATCGGCGACGGACGGCAGTCGGGCACGGCGGACAGTCCGTCGATCCTCAACGCATCGCCGGAAAGTGCGGCCGGCGGCGGCCTTGCCTGGCTCAGAACCGATGACGTGATCCGGATCGATTTCAACAAGGGCCGCTGCGACATGCTGGTCGAGGACTCCGAGATCGAGCGTCGGAAAACTGACGGCATTCCACCCGTCCCGCCCGATGCGACGCCCTGGCAGCGGCTCTACCGCCAGACCGTCAACTCGCTTGCCGAAGGTGCCACGCTCGACGGCGCCACCGACTTCCGGCAGATCGCCAAGATTCCGCCAAGGCACAATCACTGAAACGTGACGGTGCGGTAGCGTACCGCCGCGGATACGTCTTGATTGATTGGTATTTAGAACATATCATGAACAAATGGTTCAAAAGACTCTGCGGGAAAAACTCGCCATCCTGAGCGATGCGGCGAAATACGATGCGTCCTGCGCCTCGAGCGGCACGGAAAAGCGCAATTCGTCCGACGGCAAGGGCCTCGGCTCGACCGAGGGCATGGGGATCTGTCACGCCTACGCGCCTGATGGCCGATGCATTTCACTGCTCAAGATCCTGATGACGAATTTCTGCATCTATGACTGCGTCTATTGCGTCAATCGGGTGTCGAGCAATGTCGAGCGGGCGCGGTTCTCGGTCGAGGACGTGGTCTGGCTGACGATGGAATTCTACCGTCGCAACTTCATCGAGGGGCTGTTTCTGTCGTCGGGGATCATCAGGTCTCCCGACGACACGATGGGGAGCATGGTGCGGATCGCCCGCGAGCTTCGCACGACGCACAGCTTCCGCGGTTACATTCATCTCAAGACGATCCCGGATGCATCGCCGGGTCTCGTCGAGGAAGCAGGCCTCTATGCCGATCGCCTATCGGTCAACGTCGAACTGCCGACCGATGCCGGCGTCCGGCGCTATGCGCCGCAGAAGAGCCCGCTGACGATCCGGCGTTCCATGGCCGACCTCAAGCTCAAGATCGCAGAGCATGGCGAGCCGACGCCGTTCACCCGGAAGGTCAAGAAGTTCGCGCCTGCTGGGCAGAGCACGCAGATGATCGTCGGCGCGGACGGGTCGAGCGACACAGACATCCTATTGCGAAGCGAGGCGCTCTATAGCGGCTACGACCTCAAACGGGTCTACTATTCCGCCTTTAGCCCGATCCCGGATTCGTCCGCAGCACTGCCGCTGATCCGGCCGCCGCTGATGCGCGAGCATCGGCTCTACCAGGCGGACTGGCTGACGCGCTTCTACGGCTTCTCGGCCAGCGAGATCGCCGGCGCCCATCCGGGCGGGATGCTTGATCTCGACATCGATCCCAAGCTCGGCTGGGCGTTGGCCAACCGGCAGCATTTTCCGCTCGATGTGAACCGGGCGGCGCGCGAAATGCTGCTGCGGGTGCCGGGCTTCGGCACGAAGACGGTGAGCCGGATCCTGACGTCCCGCCGGCAGCGGACATTGCGCTATGACGATCTGCTGCGACTGGGCGCCGTGATGTCCAAGGCCAAGCCGTTTGTCAGTTGCCTGGGCTGGTCGCCGGTCGGCCTGTCCGATTCGGACGGCCTGAAACAACGCTTCAAGCCCGCGGCCAAGCAACTGAGCCTTTTCTGATGCCGCATGTCGCAATGCCCCCGATCGGGTTCTCCGGGGCGTGGAGAGATGCGGCGCGCGACCTGCTGCGCGACGGTGTTCGGCCAGGCGACGTGACATGGACCAGCGAGGGCGAGGACAAAGACCTGTTCGTGACGGCGCCCCTGGCTGTCGAGAGGTCCGATTCTGTTGCCAGCCCTTCGGTTCCGAAGGATTTCCTGCCGCTGGCGGAGGCTGCGATCTGCCATTCGGGACCCGGGCGATTTTCGCTAAGCTATCGCGTCCTGTGGCGCCTGCAGCAGGATCGCGCGCTGCTGGCCGACCGCGCCGATCCCGATGTCGCGGCGCTCCATGGCATGGCACAGGCCGTCCGGCGGGATAATCACAAGATGCACGCCTTCGTCCGGTTCCGCGAACTCGGCACCGGCCAGACAGGCCGGCGGCAGTTCGGCGCCTGGTTCGAGCCGCAGCATCACATCGTCGAACTATCGGCGCCGTTCTTCGTCCGCCGTTTCGCCGACATGGACTGGATGATCGCGACGCCCGGTCTGGCTGCCCGCTTCGTCGACGGCAAACTGTCAATCGAGGAATGCCCGATCCGGCCCGACCTGCCCGAAGACGATGCCGACGACCTGTGGCGCACCTAT
Source organism: Rhizobium sp. (assembly GCA_019739215.1). Classification (GTDB taxonomy): domain Bacteria; phylum Pseudomonadota; class Alphaproteobacteria; order Rhizobiales; family Rhizobiaceae; genus Rhizobium_E. Next base: position 99,990 of record JAHHDR010000013.1, on the reverse strand, counting down.
TTCGCCAATATCTTCAATCCCGCCCGGCTCAAGATAAAGGCGATGAAGTCGGAGATGCCGGTCCGGTACTGGAAGAACATGCCCGAAGCGCGGCTCATTCCCGCCATGATCGCAGGCGCCGACGAGGCCGCCAGGGAGATGCAGCAGAAGATGCCGAGCGTCGCCCATCTGAGGACGGAGCGCGTCGTGCGGCGCGTGCCCCTGGCCCCGGAGGCGATACGCTCGGGCGATCGTCCTGAAACCATCGCCGAAGCACGCGCGGCGGCCTTGACCTGCACGCGCTGCGACCTTTGCCGCTACGCCACCCAGACAGTCTTCGGAGACGGACCGGAGGGGGCCGAGGTGATGTTCGTGGGGGAGCAACCGGGTGACGAGGAGGATCTTGCGGGAAAGCCCTTCGTGGGGCCGGCAGGCCGCCTGCTCGATGACGTTCTCGTCGAGGCCGGCATAGATCGCCGCCGCCATTACATCACCAATGCGGTCAAGCATTTCAAGTTCGTGCCACGCGGCAAGCGCAGGCTGCACCAGCGGCCGGACGCGCACGAGGTCGAACGTTGCAAATGGTGGCTGGATCTGGAACTCAGCCTGATCAGGCCGAAGCTGATCGTCGCCATGGGCGCCACCGCGGCACAGGCCATCACCGGCCGTGCGGATGGCATTATCAGGCGGCGTGCAACGATCGAGAATCTGCCTGATGGCCTGCCGGTGTTCCTTACCGTCCACCCGTCATCGATCCTCAGGGCCGGAAACAGCCTGGAGCAACGGGATATGCGGCGTGAATTCATGAAGGATATGCGGGCGCTCGCCCCTCTTCTCGACAAGGGGTAGTGGTTGCCGGCCGTGAACCGATGGCCGGCAACCCACCGATCAAGTGTCGGCTTCGAGCAGGCTTTCGATCGAGATCTTGAGCGCCGGCGCGATGCGCCTCAGATGTTGCATGTCAATCTCGACAGCATCTTCGATGCGAGAAATTTCTGCGACTGTGAGGCCGCAGGTCGCGGCCAGGTCGTCGAGGCTGTAGCCAGCCGCCAAGCGGGATTGCTTAACACGATTTCCAACGTCCATGACGTTGACAATTTGATCCTGCGATTGCTCAAGATTATGGATAGAAATGTTCATAGAGGTCCCTTCGTATCCTGCCCGGCAAAACCGCCGGGTCGCAAATACTCGAATGACTGTCCTGTTTCGGACGGGTGGAAACTATTCTGCGTGTTCATTCGCCGCAAGCAAGTTATGGTAGTGTTTTGTTAAGTTTTTTGCCACAGTTCCGCCATTTATGTGTCTGCTTCTCGCCGCAGTCAGGCGCGTGGAGCGTTTGGCGAACAAAGCGGCGCGCGCAGACGTTGTTATGCATGATGATGTCTGCACCGCGCGAAAGCGGCCGTTACGGCCTGAGGGAACTGGATTGTCGACGGGCCGTGGAAACGCCCGCGCTCGACATGATCTTTGGTTCGCGGGCGCCGTTCATCGACTTCGTGTCGCTCCTGCATGCGATCCTGCCCGCGGCCACAGCCGTCGGCTGGGAAGAGGCAGAGATCCAATCCGCACTGGAGACGATCGTCACCGACCTCGACCCCTATGCGCGTCAACGGTCAGGTTCGACCTGACGGCAGGCGCCGAAAGGCCGGGGTTCATTCGAATATGGGCTTTGAGGGAATGGTACGGTTGGGGGGTCTCGAACCTCCGACCTCAGGAGCCACAAGTCTAAGTCCTGACCTATATGGTCATTTCCAAGCCTGTTGACAAGCCCCTGATTTTCAGCGGACACTTTAGGTAACTTGCTGAAACGGCAAGGAAAAATGTCAACAATTAGGGCCTCGGTTTATCAGACTTCCATTTTTCGACCCACGTAATTTCAGGCGCTGTCCACAAACTGGGATCGGTATAGGATCGGTATAAAGCGGGCCATCGGTATGGAGTAAGAGATGGCTACAGAACGGATCGTGATCGGTGAGCGACAGGTCGACAGGGCAATTAGAATGACGGAGGAGGGGACGCCGGACGGCAAGCCCTTCATCTTTTCCGATGATCGCGTGACGGGGCTCCAACTCCGAGTGCAGGGCAAGAAGGCGACTTGGGTCTTGCGATACTACGGCTGGACAAAGACCATCGCTACCCTCCACCCGCAGGGCAAACGACAGATCAAGGCAGCCACTGAGGCCCGCAAGCTAGCGACCGCTTGCAAGGAAGTCCTGGATGATGATCCGGCGCTATTCGAGAATTTCCTAACAAAGAGGTTCGGAACGGCGGGAAGCGATAAGGCTGCGAAGCTGGAAGCGAAGCCGAAGATCACCACCTGGAATTTGCAGCAGTGTTGTGATTTCGTGATCGAGGAACGCGGTAAGCCGAATGCCGATAATAAAATAGGCAAGGATTCAATTGACGACTGGCGGCGGACACTTCGCCGACCAGAAATGATGGACGTCATAAATGTGCCCGTCGCTGCTTTAACTCGCGGCAAATTCGACACCATCAAGCGCCTCATCGAGCAGGCCGCAGGCGTGTCTCCTTCAAAAAAGATGATCTCCCACGTTCGTTCCATTCTTTCCTACTGCTGCCTTCATGCCTCGGATGAAAGTGGTCTAGATGATAAGAACCAATGGTGGGAGATGTTGAAGTCTGGCAAGAAGCTGAAACGCCGGACGAGAGCCCCGTCACCGAGGGAGATCGCAAAAACTCTGCTCCTTGCTGAAGAGTATCTCAATAAGCCTCTGCCAGGTCGGGATGACTACAAACATGGTGTTCGCGAGAACGTCTACGCAGCGTTTTGGTGGCTCATGCTGACCGCTCAGCGGACGTATGCTGCCCTACACATAAAGCGAACTGACTTATTCCCGGATACCAGGCAACCAGGTTGGTATATCGCATATTGGGGCCCCGATGTAATGAAGGCTGGTAAGGAGCACATGTTGCCCATACCCCCGAGAGTGGCCCAGTTTCTCCTGCCGATCCTTGATAACATCAAAAGGGAGACAGAGTCGGAATGGCTGTTCGCTTCTGAGCGTGGTTCGGAAGAAAACGACATCACGGTAAATCGCTCTGCTGTGCTCGGCCTGCTGAAGCGTCTTGCGGCGAAAGACATCGTGGCGCGGCCGAAAGGGTCAACGAAGATCAAGCCTGGCTGCGTCGACCTCATGGCGCGTGCCGGTGTCACTTGGTGGACTCCTCACGATAGCCGTAGGTCCATCACCGACGTTATGGACGACGAGGGTATTCCCGGGGGCGCATCGGTCGTTCTAGCGCATGAAATCAAGCTCACCAACGGTCTCAACGAGGACGCGCTGACAGAGGAGCAGCGGGAGGAATGGCTCGCCGCACGCATGGCTAAAATCACTAAGCTCGCCTACGGCAACGCCAAGCATCTTAAGTTGAAGTCAAAGGCCATGGAAGCTTGGACAAACGCGGTTTTGGACGAGTACGAAAGGCTTAAAGGGCTGAACGTGGTCTCCTTCCCGAAGGTAGCCGCTTGATTCAATTGATGTTCAGCAGCTGCGACCGAAAAACCATCGCAGCTGCTAAACCTGTCAGGCATACCGTTACTCGTCGGTCAATTTGCATGGCTCGCAAATCCTGCTGTCGCAACCTCAACTTCGAAACGGCGTCCGGCAGGACATACACGATCTCAACTTCTTCGCTTGGTTGACGAGCCAGCTCTCGAAGTCGTTGTCGCATCTACGGCTGCGCCACTTGTCACACACTCGAAGGCCGCACACCGTCTTATGGATTTAGACAGAAGCGGTCGAAATCCTGGGATTTTGGACGACGTCTTACGATTTTAGATGTCGATGATTTTGAACGGGTCGAAGTGCGGGTTTTCGCGCTCGGGGCCGAAGAAAGATTTACGGACATAGCCGCGAGGATTACAGACAACGCGGGTCTTTCCGACAGTGTACTGGTGGCAATTGTGAACGTGACCATGAACCCAGACGTCCGGCTGCCAGCGCTCGATAACGCCGGATAAATCGCTGACGAATGCCGGTGTCAATTGATCGCCCAAGAATCGAGGATGGATCGAATTTGGGTGCGGCGCATGGTGCGTGACGACGACAGTCTTACCGTCGAATGGTGTTGCCAGCTCGCCCTCAAGCCAGACACGACTAGCCTGGTGGCTCGTGAGCGCATCCTGCGGGAGGAATTTCGGCCATTCGCCATCTCGTTCCAGCTCGATCAATCGATGGTCATTCAATCCAAGTCTGGCGGCTCGCATCGCTTCGTCCGGTCGCTGATAAAGATCGTAATCTGTCCACAAAGTGCACCCCAGGAAGCGCACGCCGTCGAGCACGATACTGTCTTTTTCGAGCAGGTGTACGTCACGATATTTCGTCCTGGCAGCGAGGCCATCGGAGAGCGTCTCGCTGATTTCATGACCGTAGTATTCGTGATTTCCGGCAACAAAAACGACCGGCAGGCCACGCATACCGACGTGTTCCTTCAGCCACCGCATTGACATCGAGACCGGCGCAAGGACATCGCCCGCAACGATTGCGATTTCCGCCTCTGGTGGAAAGTCGAGCACGTAGTCGAGATCGCTGTGAGCTAGATGAAGGTCGCTGAAAACTAAAGCCTTCATTCTTACTCCTTCCCGCGTCCGAGAGCGTGATGGTCACATAGTGTCTTGCGCCAGCCCTCTGTTCGTAGGTTTCCGTCGGCTCCGCATGTCTCGCAAGTACGGCTGGTCTCGTCGATGGCTGCCTGTGCCAGAGCGCGGACGGCTTCGACCGCTGATGGATCGACATGGTAATTGAGATCAAGTAGACCCCATTTTTCAGATGCGGAAATCAGGACGAGATCAGAATGCTTGTCGGCCGCCCGGAAGAATTTGATAATAATCGGAATCCATCCGGCACCGCAGCTGATTTTGTCTGTGATCGGTTGCGACCGGGCAGCCTCGATCAGAGCCTCAAGGTGACGCTGTCGATTCTCGGCGATCCTGTCTAGAGTCTGCTTCTGACGCGAGGCCCGCTCATCTCCAGTCAACATCCGGCCTCCCGGCTTCAACCCAATTCAGCCGCCGTTTATGGTGTTCCGGGCACAAACACTGGTGATAGCTATCGATCACGACAATCTCGCCGCGCTCACCGCAAATCTCGCAGATGTGTGCCGAGCGATCTTCGATTTCCATCCTGATCTTGCCGACACCTTCAGCAACATGGTCCGGCCAATCGGTGTCGCCGTCGGGTCGCACATAGATGCGCAAGCCGCCGAATTTTTCTTTCACCTGGCGCACAAATGCCTTCCCGAGCCAGCCTTCCTTCTGGAGGAAATCATCGATCCGTTGCAGGGCCTCATCGATCAGAGGATGCCAGCCGGATTCGCATTCGGGCAGGTATTGGTAGGCGAACGATTTCGCCTTGCTCGCCTCGAAATCGGGCGGGAAAAGACTGGCGTACCGGTCGAGCAGGTAGGCTCGGAAGTCGTCGTGGTTCATAGCTTTCAAATCAGACATCGCTCGATCTCCGCTCTGCCATGTGCTCGCTACACAGGATTTCCTGTGCCAGCTCGTCCATGTGCTTCAGAATGCCTGCTGACGGTCGACCGCACATCTGGCAAATCCGGTCACCATTTGCCGACCAGGACTTCATTAAGACGAAAAGCATGGCTTTCTGCTCGTCGGTGATCTCGTCGACGTCCGTACGCGGACGCATCGAAGCCGCGATGCCGCCACCGACATAGTGGTGAAGATCAATCGTGATCAGCTGACGGCCAGCGCTGATCTGCTCGACCTCGCGGAATAGATGGGCGATTGTGTTCGAGTATCCGTCCGGCATCACGCGGATTTTGTCGCTCCAATAATCAGGATGGTCGGCTTTAATCTGGGCCCAAAACTCCTCTTTCATGCTGCGATTTCTCCACTCATATTGGCCGTCAATTCTCGAAAAGTCCGTGGCGTGAAAGCGCAATCCTGGCAATCTACGCCGACGTCTCTCGATCTTCCATGCGGCGGCAGAGAGCCATGACTGTGCCCAAAGAAATGCCAGCTGCCGTGGTGCGAGGCCGACCAGACTCTCAGCGAGTAGTGACACAGGATCACGCGCTCACCCTCGTCGAGGGTCTCCATCATGTGCACGGGCGGAGCCTCCCAGCCGAGCGCGGCAATCGACGGATGGATGGAGCCGTCAGACCTGATGTCGTGATTGCCGAGAACCAGAAATTTGCGGCCGCGCAGCTGATCGAAAATCCGCTTGATGCGGACCGGATCGCGGTCACCGACAGCGAAATCTCCCACATGATAGACGATGTCGGCGTCACCGACCGTGGAATTCCAGGCTTCAATCAGGAAGCGATCCATCTCGGCTACCGAGGCGAACGGACGGCCCGCGAATTCCAGCATGCCCTGGTGCCCAAAGTGCGAGTCAGACGTATAAAATTTGCGGATAAAAGCCATTATGCGAGTCCTGATATTCCTGGTCGATATCCATTCCGAGATTCTCGCGAGTGCGAGCGAACAGCGCTAGGCTGTCATCTGCGGGTGGTGGCTATCGACTGGACTCGCATTTTTAGGTGCCTTGTTGGCGTTGGCTTGCGACTATACAACCATGAGGGAGTCCCCAGATCAAGAGTCCGTCAACAAATTTGTTGGTCGCCGAAGAAGAAAGTTAACGCATCTACAAATTCAGAGATCGGAGTTCCTTGACCTTTGCGTCGGCCATCGTCTTGATCTTCTTTCCGCGATCAGCGGGATGCGTGCGATCCATGATCTTGTCTAGCCCCGCCAGAAAGTTCTTGCGATGTGACACTGAGAAGTCGTCGCGGAGGTATGCGAACGCACCGACAAGAGCGTCACATTCATCCTCGTAGAGTGGTCTCCGCATTTCCCTCCAGTGATCATGATTCAGGTCGCAAAGCGCTAGTTCTTCGGATGGAGATAGCGACTGGACAGGTGGCTCAATATTATGAACTACAGTCTGCGCCCGTTCGTGGCTCTGTGTGCCGTCGTATTTGATCCAGACGATGTTTGAATGCGGCCTGGGCTCCTTGATCACCATCTCCGGTTTGACAAGGCTCCTTACCCATCGTTCGAAAGCGTAACCAGGACCGTCATCGTGCATTAAAGACATCAGCTGGTAGCCCATCATCGTCGTGTCGGGGATCGTGCTGTCCGACCGGTTTGCAGCGGACAAGAGGGCCGCTCTCCAGCGCTGGACAACTGCCTCGACGTCGCACTCCATCCTTGTCGCAGCGGCCCGCACAAGCTCGGTCGAGGGCATGATGCGGTGATATTTGTCGGTGCCTTCCTGAATAGCTTGATGCAACCGTTCGTATCCCTCACCATCAAGAGGAACCTTTGGAGCCTCCGCCAACGACCCGGCATGTGATTTTCCCAGAGTATTAGTTGTGATTTCGATGTGGGTCACCGGGCTTCCACGGCCGCTACCACGGACTGGGTCCCATCGCATGTTGAAGCGCTTAACGTGTGCGTTGATGTCTGATTTTACAGGATCGAGGCAACGCGCCTGGAAGTTTCCGAAATGGAATTTGCCCTTGTATCGATAGCCAATCAGCTCCGCGAGTTCCTCGGGCTTCGTGGTCCAGGCTGGCTTCTTTTTCACGAAGATCGGGTGGCGCTGGGCCATCAAAACAAGCCGGGGGTAAAGCCTGGCTGTGTACTTGCAAGAGAATTTCGGGAAGGCATTGATTTCCAGCTTCGCCCATCGGTCAGATTCCAGAATGACTTTCCGAATCGCCGGATGGATTGAGTAGGATAGATATCGAGCGCCAGTCTCCTGATTGCGCAGGTAGTCATGCCAAAGCAACGGCATCTCACCCCAACGCTGCCAGCCGTCCTGGACAAAAATCGTAGGCAACGATGGTGTTTCTAAGCTGCTCCGAGAGGTCCATAACCCGAGCGGTATGGGAGATGCCTAGATATTTCTTGATGTCATCAAAGGACACCCGGATATCGTGGTGTTCGATCCCTTGGATGCGGGCTGAGGCCATTAGGAATTCAAACAATGCGTGGCCTTGGGCTGTGAGGACATCCTCGATCTTGTCGCCGTCGCCTCTTGCGCCGACGATCTTTAACCTTAAGATCATGGGTGCAGCTCGGTCGACGGTGGGCTGCTCCTTGAGTGCGGTATCCTTATCGGTCATCGCACGCATGCCGGATCGAGCGTTGAATCCTTTTCGCATTGCTCCGGTGATGCGGTTGTATCTCTTCCGGTGCTCAATATGGGTGACGATGTAGCTAGGGTTTTGTTCTGATCTGGTCTCGATGACGGTCATTGATCTCTCCTGTAATCTAGTGTGAGATCGTCGGCGGAAATCAGACAACGACTTTCTGATACATTGTGGAATTTTTGTAGCAGAAACGTCTCTGTTACAAAATGTCAGTGATCGTTTGCGTCAGATGACCAGACCCTTTGCTGACAATTTGTAACAATAAGATGTTGACGCGTCTTGATGCTACCAAGACAGAATGACCGTGGAGACGTCGGATATTCTTAAGATATCTAATTACACGCTACTTCCTTCTGTTTTACTTCCTGTCGGCGGATTCAGGAGGAGCAATCGATGACTGACATTTTGTAACGATAAGATGTTGACCCGGTTAGAATGGATCAGTCTTTATTGCCGGTCTGTCGACCGGATATTCTTAAGAAGATATTAGACACCTCTTCATGGCCCTTGATCCACAGGTGTTCTGGCAACTGTCACAGGTTTTGAATCCGATGAAATCGGGTTCCCTTGATCTTGCTCGCTGCGCTCGCCGCCGTGGATTTTTTTTGTTCTATTTTGCTCAGAGATTTTGACCGCCCAGTGCCTCCAGCCGACGCCGGTTTCGTCATGGAAACTGAGCTTTCTACTTTTGACCCGTCAGTTTCCCCCTGCTCGTGTTCGTTTTCATCCTGCTGGGTTTCCATTTCCTTATGCTTGGTTTCGACCATGTGCCTGTTACCACCGGTCTCGTTTCAGATTCAGCGATTTTCATTTGCGACAGTCACAATTCGCTCGGTGATTTACGCCGACCGTGGTTCGATCATTGTATTGAAACATGAGTGACCAGCATGAAACGGAATCTGTCAGCCATGACCGAGCAGCAGCGGCGCGAGTATGATGCACAGCGGCAGGCTGAATATCGGGAGAGGAAGCGGAACCAGCGGGAGACTGGCTCGGTGATACCGAATGAAACCTTGACCAGGGAGGTCCTCGCTGATCTGGCGATCATGATCCTGGCAAGTGGTGCTCCTGGTAACGATACGTTGGTTGCCGGGTTGACTGCCTACTTCAAGGATCGAGCCGGGTTTCCCTCGCACATCGTTCACAAATGCCGGGCCGGAAAACTTCGACCGAAAATCGTTGGGACGTTCTGATTCCATCAGGTTTCTTGCATCGCCATCCATCACGTTGTGACGTGACTTAGTAACAGGAGGCGGCGATGCCACGGAAAGCAAGTGGACTAAACGAAGCGGGACGGCTGAGACAACAGCGGTATCGTCAGCGTCTAGCGATGAAGGGAGAACCCGAGGTTTCCGAGCTGGATAAAGCGGCTGCCATTGCAATCGCTGAGATTCTGACCCTTCTGGATCATCGCGAGAGCCGTATGTCGGTAAAGGAGTTGATCAATCGCGGCCTGACATCTGGAACTGCAGCTCTGATCGCGAAGGGCTACAATAAGAACTCCTCGATCAGGCTGCTCAATAGAAGGCTCACTGCTCTACGCCTCGGTTTAGCTGGCGGAGTAAATTAAGTTGACGAATTTGTCGCATTCCCCCGGTTACTACCCTTTTTGGAATCTTTTAAATCACGATGCACGTAGTGACGCCCAAGCCGCGAACCGCGACAGGGCTTTGGATCAATGCGTTTAAATCGTTGTCGACCGCACCAGCGAACAGTTTCGTTGAGGCAGTGTTCGGCTCAAGAGCTAATCTAGCGGCGATAGATGAGAGTTACTACGACGATTACCTGACGTTCGTGGACGAGATAAACGGAGAGCTTGAGGGCGTCAAAGACCGTCTCACCGCAATCGGCGCTTGACCTATTCAAAGCTCGGCATGACCATTTTTGCATCCCTGGCGCGACCGATTTCAATGCGCCCACCTGACCCTGGCGCGTTGATCCGCTGCAGGGGGTCTTTTTAGGAACGTTCATGAGCTGGATGGACGTCGACAATCTCTCAATCGAGCTTCGAGACAACTCGTACGATATTCTGGACCAGCTCGATACGACCGGTCAGATCGTCCTGCCCAGAGCCCTGCGACCCTCCTTAATAGGGTGGCATGGCAGACCCGCAAAGCCATGATCGCCCATATCAAGCGGACGTTCGATAAGCCCAATCTGTTGATTTGCACTGAGAGTTGACCCGGGATTTGCGCCGAGAATTGACCCGCCCTTTAGATATGTTTCGGGTCGAGCGTCGTGGTCAAGACCTTGCCTTTCTCCTTCCTGGTTTTGGGTTCGTGGGCTGAACTGTTCTTGAAGCGGAAGCTGTCGTTTCCGGTTTCGAGAATGTGGCAGTGATGGGTGAGCCGGTCGAGCAGTGCTGTGGTCATCTTGGCGTCCCCGAAGACGCTTGCCCACTCGCTGAAGCTCAGGTTGGTGGTGATGATGACGCTGGTGTGCTCGTAGAGCTTGCTCAGCAAATGGAACAGCAGTGCGCCGCCTGACGCACTGAACGGCAGGTAGCCCAGTTCGTCCAGGATCACGAGGTCGGAGTGAGCCAGCCTGTTGGCGATCTGTCCTGATCGCCCCTGAGCCTTCTCCTGCTCGAGCAGATTGACCAGCTCGACGGTCGAGAAGAACCGGACACGCTTGTGATGATGCTCGATGGCCTGGACGCCGATCGCGGTAGCGACATGAGTCTTGCCCGTGCCGGGCCCGCCGACCAGAACGATATTGTTGGCGTCATCGAGGAAGTCGCAGCGATGAAGCTGACGCACCAGCGCCTCGTTGATCTCGCTGCTTGAGAAGTCGAAGCCGTTGAGGTCACGGTAGGCTGGAAAGCGTGCCGTCTTGAGCTGGTAGGCTGTCGATCTGACCTCACGTTCCGCGGTCTCGGCCCTGAGAAGCTGCGACAGGATCGGAATGGCAGACTCGAACGCCGGCGCTCCCTGCTCGGTCAGTTCACCCACCGCCTGGGCCATGCCGTGCATCTTCAACTGCCTGAGCATGATGACGATCGCGCCGCTTGCCGGGTTATGACGCATGACGGACCTCCGTCTTCCTCAGGGCATCGTAGCGTTCGACATTTGCCTTGGGCTCATTCGTGAGCGCCAGGGCCTGCGGTGCGCTGATGGTCGGTGGCGTGAAGGATTTGCCGTCGACGAGACGATGCAGCAGGTTGAGGATATGCGTCTTGGTTGGAACGCCGGACTTCAGTGCCGCGTCGACGGCCGAAAGCACGGCCTGCTCGTCGTGCTGCAGGACGAGAGCCAGGATATCGACCATCTCCCGATCACCACCAGGCTTTTTGAGCAGGTGCTGCTGCAGGGTTCGGAAGGCGTCAGGCAGCTCCGCGAAGGGAGCACCATTGCGCAGGGCACCGGGCTTGCGTTGGACCACGGCCAGGTAATGCCGCCAATCGTAGATCGTCTGACCGGGTCGATCGTGGGAGCGATCGATGATGCGGCGATGTTCGCACACGAGCTGACCTTCCGCGGCGATGACGACGCGATCGGGATAGACCCGCAGGCTCACCGGTCGATTGGCAAAGGAGGCCGGGACGCTGTAGCGATTGCGTTCCAGATGAACGAGGCAGGTCGGAGTGACGCGCTTCGTGTATTCGACAAAGCCATCGAAGAGCCGGGCAACTGGCATCAAACACCGTGCTTCCTCGATCCAGAGGTCGGCGATCGTGCCGCGCATCTTTCCGTGCGGGGTCTCCGCCCAAAACACTTTGCAATGCATCTCCAGCCACTCGTTCAGAGCATCCAGCGATGGAAAGCGCGGTATCGGCTGAAAGAAGCGATGCCGCGCATCCTGGACATTCTTCTCCACCTGTCCCTTCTCCCAGCCGGACGCCGGATTGCAGAACTCGGGCTCGAAGAGGTAGTGGCTGGCCATCGCCTGGAAGCGGACATTCACGTCACGATCCTTGCCGCGGCCGACCTTGTCGATCGCGGTCTTCATGTTGTCGTAGATGCCGCGGCGAGGAATGCCGCCGAATACACGAAAGGCATGATTGTGGGCGTCGAACAGCATCTCGTGCGTCTGCAGGAGGTAGGCTCGTACGACGAACGCCCTGGAGTAGGCCAGCTTCGTATGCGCTATCTGCAGCTTGGTGCGCTCGTTGCCGATGATCGCCCAGTCCTCGGACCAGTCGAACTGGAAAGCCTCACCCGGCTCGAATGCGAGGGGCACGAACGTTCCACGCCCCGTCGTCTGGCGCTCTCTGTGCCAATCGGCCTTCCATTCCCGTGCAAAAGCCGCGACCCGGCAATACGAACCTGAATAGCCGAGGCTCAGCAGATCGGCATGAAGCTGCTTCATCGTGCGCTTCTGTTTGCGGGGCTTGTTGGCCTCGGACTTGAGCCACGCCGAGAGCCGGTCGGCAAACGGATCAAGCTTACTTGGTCGATCCGGCACCTTGAACTTCGGCTCCACGCCATCTGAGCGAAGGTATTTGCGGATCGTGTTCCGCGAGAGGCTCGTGCGCCGCGAGATGTCGCGGATCGAAAGCTTGTCGCGGAAATGCCAGCGTCGAATAACGCTCAATAACTCCATGATGATCACTCCAGAGCCCCCGCTTCGATGACGCGAGGGACGGTTCAAACATGGGTCAATTCTCGATGATAATATTCCGCGATCCCGGGTCAGCTCTCAGTGCAAATCAACACTTCAGCGTTCTTCCGTCCGATAATGCGACCGGCAATTTCGTTCGTGTCGTCCAACGCATTCCGGTCAAGATCAGGCTGACATCAAATCCCATCCGCGGAAGACTGGTGCCGGGACTCTCGGCTCGCGTTGCCGTTCGCATCGACGATATCGAGGCGAACTGATGATGTTCGGGGCAAGCTCGCCAGTGCCTGGAGATATGCCACAAGCATCATACAGTGTTGCGAGGCTGACAACCCTCCTGCTTGGCATAATGCTTGCCGCATTCGCCGAGGCCACCGCGAGCACGATCTTCGTGACCGGTCGCCTAGACATTATGGGCGACACCCACGCGACGCCGGACGAATTGGCGTGGTTGGATGTGAACTACATCGCCGCCAAGATCGTCGGATTGTTTCTCGCGCCATGGATGATGAGCCGTTTGGGCGGGACCTTCATCATCCGGGCTTCAGTCGGCCTTCTCACCCTCACTTGCGGTCTCGCGGCCTTGACCGATGAAACAAACCTACTCGCAATGCTTCGCGGCCTTCAGGGCTTCGCCGGAGGCGTGTTTCTGGTCAGTGCCCAAACAGCACTCTTCCAAGTTTTTGCAAAGACTTCACAACCACTCGTACAGGCACTCTTTGCAATTGGCGCAGTCGTCGCGCCCGCCGCGCTTCTGCCGCTCTCTTCAGGATGGACGATCGATACTCTCTCGTGGGTCTGGATCTATCTCACGGCAACTGCTCTGGGACTGGCTGCCTTGCTGCTCATCGCTTCCGCCGGCGCGGTCGAGACGAAGACCGAAGGTGATAGCCTCAACATCATCGGCATCGCGCTTCTTGTGATCACTGCCTTCGCGACCACCTTCTCACTCAATCAGGGCAATCGCTGGAACTGGCTCGATGAGCAGCGCGTGATCGTTCTTTCGACAGCCGGCGCAATCGCGGCGATGGCTTTCATAGTCATTCAGCTCGGCAACGGAAGGAAGCGCCTGATCCATCCTGGCGTCTTCAGAAGCCAGGATTTCACCTTCGCCTTTGGCCTCACCTTTGTCGCTGGATTTGCGTTGACGGGCAGTTCCTACCTCATCCCTGCATTCGCCATCTCCGTGCTGGGCGTGACGCCAACTGAGGCAGGATGGCTGCTCCTTCCAAGCGGCCTGGTGTTTATCGCCGCTCTGATCACGGTGGCACTCTGTCTAACGGCAAGGCTGTTTCCGCCTCTCACAACCGCACCTTTCGGCGTCCTTTGCTTCATGACCGCCATGTGGTTGCTCTCGACGTCAACGCTCGAAACCGGAGCGGATCAGATGGAACCCGCGCTGATGTTGCGAGGGCTGGGCCTCGGGCTACTTTTCCTGTCTCTGACGTTGATTGCGCTTGGTGGGTTACCACGTGAGCTGCTGGCGCATGGCGTTGCGCTGTTCAATTTCTGTCGGTTGTTCGGCGGGCAGATCGGCACGGCTTCCCTACAGACCTTCATCGATCATTCCACGATGCAAAATATCGCGGTTCTCGCTGCCAACATCCCCACGGGCGATCCTTTGGTTCTGAGCAGACTGATGCAGATATCTGCGACATTGATCGAGCGTGGCATTGATCCCGCCGCAACATCAAGAGCAGCCAGCACACTTCTGGGCAGGCAGGTTTCGGCTCAAGCCGGCACGATTGCCTTCAACGACGCGTTTCTGGCGATCGCACTGCTTTTCATCGCGGCGGCCCCACTGGTCCTGATCTTCAGATCCATGGTGGCATGGCTCAGTCCGAAGCCCTGATCGCATCGGTTAGCGCGAGGCAACTGCCAAGCATACCTGCGTACACTGACGGAACATTTCAAAATAAGCTAACTCGCGGTGCACCAACGCCAGCAGAAGAAACCAGGACCGAAAGCCATGCCATCTCGCTGCCAAAGGGCTATCGCCCTTGCCCTCCTCACCCTTACGCTGCCGCTGGCGACCGACGCGCAGGCGTTGGAGAAGAAAGAAAGTGCGTGCCCTAGCCTGCAGGACATAGACAGCTTTCACATTTCCTACCTCAGCCAGCTTGGGAGCGACGCCAGGCGCGCGCAGGCCCTGACACCTTCGCGCGCGCGCTGCGCACAGGATGCCGTCCGGAACAGCAAAGGCGCCGAAAGCGAACTCAATCGCCGCGGCATCGCCATCACCAATGTCGTCAGCATCACAGTGGCAGGTTCCGGGCACGCCGTCATCGCCGTCCGATAATCCCGAGCCGAGGATCTCATTATGGCCGATCTTTTTTCATCCGTCCGGTTGGGCGCCTATACTCTGAAGAACCGTCTCGCGATGGCACCCATGACCCGCAGTCGCGCCAACCCCGATGGCTCGCCGACCCCCCTGATGGCCGAATACTACGCGCAGCGCGCCAGCCTCGGCCTCATCTTCACCGAGGCTACCCAGCCTTCCGACATCGGACAAGGCGCGATCAACACACCCGGCATATACACCGACGCTCATATCGAAAACTGGAAGCGAGTGACTTCGGCCGTTCACGCTGAAGGCGGTCGCTTGTTCATCCAGATCATGCACTCTGGCCGGATGTCTCACCCCGACAACGTGATCGGCAATCTGCAAGCGATCGCGCCCTCCGCCATCGCCCCGCGACTGCAATTCCATACCGCCGATGGGCCAAAGGATGTGCCGACACCGCGAGAAATGAGCCTGGTTGAAATCAGGCAAACTGTCGCGGATTTCAGGCATGCGGCCCGTTGCGCTATTGATGCCGGCGCCGACGGGGTCGAGATCCACGGCGCCAACGGCTACCTCATTCAGCAATTTTTCGCTCCCAACGCCAATGCTCGCACCGATGCATATGGTGGCTCGATAGAGAACCGTGCGCGCCTTGCCATAGAGGTCGTCAGCGCGGTTGTCGCGGAAATCGGCGCAGAGCGAAACAGGCTTTCGCATTTCTCCTGGCGGACCCTTGGGTGACCTAGATGAAGGCGCCGAAGGCCCGGCCCTCTATCGGTACGTGGCGAGCGAGCTGGACAAAATGCATCTTGCCTTCCTCGATGTCATGCATTGGGGCAATGAAGAATTGCTGACCGACCTGCGCAAGCTTTGGCATCAAACCCTCATCCTGAACCGTCCGGGCCGACCGCGCGAACAGATTGGCGCGGACGTGGCTGCCGATATCGCCGATATCGAATCCTACGGTTCAATGACGCTTGCCAATCCGGATTTTGCGCGTCGCGTACAGACCCATTCGCCTTTCAACGAAGCGGACAGGGCCACGTTCTACGGCGGCAGCGCGCGCGGCTACACCGATTATCCCGCGATGACCTGAACGCGACGTTTAACGCACCCTATCGACAGAAAGGCCTCACGATGAGTATCGCCGCCGAACTACTGTTCTGGTCACTCGCCATCTTCTTTCTCTATGGAGCGATCAACAATTTCCTAGCTCGCGGAAATCTTCGTGAGACCTACCGGCGGTGGGGATACCCCGAAGGTTTTCACCTCGTGACCGCAGGCCTGGAGTTCGTCGCGGCGATACTTCTCGCCGTCCCGAGCACCCGGATATTCGGCGCCGGATTGGCGTCGTGCGTGATGATCGCGGCGACTGCGACGCTCCTGAAAGTGGGCGCCCGCAAGCCAGCGATCACGCCAGGCATAGTGCTCGCGTTTTCGAGTCTTGCAATTGCGGTCGCATACACTGCGACGCCTGCCTCGTAGGGACTATGCGGATGCGACTTGTTGTGGCAGGTGCAAGCGGGCTCATCGGATCCCGCGTCGTCAGGAATCTTCGTCGAGCCGGGCATGATGTTGCGGAGGTTTCCCGGGCGCACGGGATCGACATCATGGATCCCGGCAGGCTGCTCGAAATCGCAAGGGGCGCCGACGTAATCATTGACGTCACCAATGCAGGATCATTTGGCTCCGAAGACGCCTTGAGCTTCTTCCGGCAGGCCGGCAGAAACCTTCTGAGTGTGGCTGCCTCCGTTGAGGTCAGCAACTATGTCATACTCTCGCTTACCGGAACCGATCGCCTGATCGAGGCGGAGTATTTCAGGGCAAAACTGGTCCAGGAAAATCTCGCTATGGCATCCGGCTTGCCGATCACCGTGATACGCGCGACACAGTTCTACGAACTTCTTCACGGCATCATTTCCACGGGTCAGGACAAGGGGATCATAATGCTTCCCCGGACATTCATTCGGCCCATCTGTGCCGCCGAGGTCGCCGAGTTGGTTGCCCAGGCGGCACTTGGCTCGAGTGGGCGTGGGGTCCTGGAAATCGCCGGACCCGAAGTTATGACTCTCGGGGACGTCGCGCGGGAAATGCTGACCTTCTGGGAGGATCCACGGCCTGTTGTCGAGGACGAGCAATCGACCTATTTCGGCGTGCCGATCAGCCAGACGACCTTGCTTCCAGGAAACGCAGCATGGCTAGGTAAAACCCGGTTCCACGACTGGCTTATCGCAGACCGCAGTCAGTGATTTATGGCCTGTCAAACGGTGCCCCGTCGAGCTAAATTCAGCCCTATGCAAGCTCCCGAAGCTAGTTGGTAGATGCAGCATATTGCCATTCGGGGTTGTTTTCATGGATGTAAGTTCAAACTACGACATTTTCCGCCTGATCGCCGAAAATCCGCGAAAGAAGGCTACGGATAAGGACAATCCGTTTGAGGTTCCGGAACCGCCTGCGCCGAAGGTTAGCTCGGCCAGCGGAAGCAGTGACGGGTTGGAGGGGCTGATCGCGGAGTTTCAAGCACGTCTCGCGCACTCCAACTTCAATCGGAGCGACCTTAACGGTGACGGCATCATCGAGCGTCAGGAGTTCGTGACCGAAAAGCTCATTCCCCGCGAGACGTATCAGTTCACAGACGCAGAAGCGGCGCAAATGTGGGATCAACTCGATACGCAGGGCCGCGGTCAACTGAACGAAGCAGAATACACGGAAGCCCTGTCGAAGGTCTTCCAGGTCTCTGCTGGCAAATTCGACAAGCCTCTCCGCTGATAGCTGCGGCTGGCTGGGTTTCTTGAGAGCACAGCCGCGAACGATTGCATTAGCCCCCAAAAAAAAGGGGCTGCCGGAGCGGCGGCAGCCGGCAGCCCTGTTGGACCAATGGTCCAGGTGCCCGCCTTGGGAACGGAAGGACGGGAACTTCACGGGTCGCCTGACTGGGAGGGTTGAGGCGATTGGTGCAGCCTATTCCGTCTGCCCCATGCGACAAGTGTACGTGAGTATATCCCGCCATGCCGACCTAGGAGTCGGTCTGCCAATCACCGATCGGTCAATAGCAGCGACGCTCTTCAAGGAATGGCCGCGCATCGCAGCCCTGTCGAGGCGGCTCGACCGCATACCTTCGTTTACATTGTTAGCTGGCCTCTCCGCCCGATAACCTGATCTTTGCTGGCTCGTGGGAAAGCAGAAGCAGTTCTGTTGTTCGACATAGTCTTTGCCACTGTCCGCTGGCGTGGCCGTCAGCCGCTCCGAGATACCGGCATGGGACGGTTTTCGAAACTTCGCATCCATCTGCGGCTGCGCCCAACACATCCGACAGCAAGCCAGGCAAGTGAAGCTGAATCAGGAGACAGGAAGAATGAGTTCGCCCAAGAAGATCGTAGTCATCGGTGGCTCTGGCCTTATAGGTACGAAGGTCGTCGCGTTGCTCAAGGCTGACGGCCATGACGCGCTTGCCGCATCCCCGAGTACCGGAATCAATGTCTACACTGGCGAGGGTCTTGACGCGGCGCTCGCCGGGGCGGATGCCGTCATCGACACCTCCAATCTGCTATCCTTCGAACGGGACGTCGTACGCGACTTTTTTGGGACGTGCAGCAGGAACTTGGCCGCGGCGGGAAAGCAGGCGGGCGTTCGCCATCATGTCGTTCTGTCTATCGTCGGGACCGACGGTCTGGTGAGCAATCCATACCTCGACGGGAAAATGGCGCAGGAGGCTGAGGTCAGGAGTTCGGGAGCGCCCTACACGATTGTGCGCGCAACCCAGTTCTTCGAATTTCTTTCCACCCTTGCCGAAGCATATACCTCTGATGGCGTCATGCGCGTGCCTGCGATTTCTTTCCAGCCAATTGCGGCCGACGATGTTGCTGCTCTGCTTGTTAAGACCGCGCTGTCGACACCAAAGAACGGCATCCTTGACATCGCGGGCCCGGAACTTGCCAGTTTCAAAGCCATTATGCAGGATTATCTCGCAGGTACGCCCAATGCACCCGATGTCATCGCTGATAAGTCCGTAAGCTACTTTGGTGCGACCGTGACAGAGTCCTCCCTCGTGCCGAACAGGAGCGCGACGTTGGGACATACAACAGTACGAGAGTGGCTTGATCGGCGGTCAAAGACTGCCGCCTGACAGTTATCACGCATTATGGCCCGACTTCGATTGAACCGTATATCGGAGCCGGGCCATTACAGGCTTTTGACGACCACATCTGGTTATCTAACCGGTTCTCGGAAACTATCGGCCTTTTGCCGAACGAGAGGCAACGCGATCAATGCCGACCCCCAAGTTGGATTCACCATCGCCCAGGGTGCTCGGTCATTCAGCTGAACGCGGCAAGCAACCTCTGCACAACTGTTGCACCTATGATGGCTGCCAAGGTCATGCCGCCGACGATCACAGAACCGGAATAAAGTGGGCCGCACGCGCGCAGGAGCTCCGATCTGCTTCGCAAGCCATTGGTACGCCCATGCATGACCAGGCGCACGATCTTTTCCCGCTGAGCGAGGGAAGATAATCGACAGTTCAGCGATTTTGAGAACAAAGGGCGCACTCGCGGTTTCGAGTCAGGATTGCCTGCAGAAGGTTTCGGTCTCGGCGCCTATTGGAACGTCCATGACGCGCCCACGCGGCAAGTGGCCTAATAGTGCCGGCCCTGCGGCCAACAGCAAGATATACACAAGTTGATCTGGAAAGAGCGGGCTGCCAGTCAGTCCGGCATTCGCGCTTCAAGATAAGGCAGCGGCTGTCATGGACGCCGGTGACCTCAACCCAATACAATGGTCGAAACCTGCTATGGCACAAACTCCATCGCAAGCTACATTGGTGGACATCAATCAAGACTGGCGGCATCGCGCTATGCATATTGGATGCCGTTTGAACTGGGAAAAAAATGGCGGCATCATTATGGGGCATCGCAGTCGCTTCTATGGCGGTTGGCTTTGCCGGGGGCTATTTCTGGCGCATATGGTCTACTCGTCACGATCGGCGTGTCGACAAGTACGCCCGCGCGATTGTCGAGGGAATGCCGGGTCACGGATGGTCGAACGATCCGAGCGGACGCTTCATATATGTCAGCCCGCCCGCGCTTCGCTACTACGGGCTCGAAGACCGCTTCATCAAGATGAGCGATTTCAGGCAGGGTCGCTTTCACGAGGCCTATGCTGGAATGCTGTCGCAAATTATCCACCCGGACGATCTACAGGGCACCCTGAACCACTGGGGGGAAACGCTTAAGCAAGGCACGCCGGCAACCTATGAATATCGGTTGCGACGGCACGATGGCGTTTACCTTTGGCATCGACTCGCCGTTCACCCCGCCCGCGATGCGAACGGAAACATCACCGCGTGGTACGGAACACAGATCGAGATTGAAGACCAGAAGGTTGCTGAATTTGCCCTTCGCCGACGCGAGCAGGAGCTTGAGATGCTGGTGGAGGCATTGCCTGCCAACATTTGGGCCTGCGATCTGGAAGGCCATGTCACGCATTTCAGCACACGACTGGAAAAGTTCTTCGGATACCAGCTCAAGGATATTCCATACGAAGAGCGTCGTGTCAGCCGCGCCAATCCTGGCCTCATTCATCCGGACGACGCAGGTCTCGCGGAAGACTTGCTGAATCACAGTCTGGCGACGGGACAGCCGTTGTCAGGACGATACCGCATGCGGCGGGCCGATGGTGTCTACCGCTGGACAGAACAACGTGGTGAGCTCTTACGAGACAGGGACGGCAACCCGGTGCAATGGTACGGCGTCGCCATCGATATCGATGACCTCAAACGGGAAGAGGATGCACTTCGTTACAGAGAGCAGGAACTGCGTCTGCTTGTCGACGCAATACCCATGATGATCTGGACCGTCGGCCACGATCAGGGCACCACCTATTTCAACAAACAACTGCTTGAATTCACTGGCATATCGCCCGATAAGGGCGAGGACACGCGCGGCATGGACGCAACTCGGGCAATGGCCGAACTCGTTCACGCCGATGACCTCAAGGCTTTGACCGAGCTCTATGGGCGCAGCTCTGGTGACGGCGAAGTTGTTGTCATGCGCTTCCGCATTCGTCGTGCAGATGGAGTCTACAGGTGGGTGGAGGGCCGGTATGCGGGTCTTCGTGAAGCTTATGGTGATGGTGTCAGGCAGTATGGGTTTCTCATGGATGTGCATGAGGAGGTTCAGTCGCAAGCAGCTTTGCGGTCTATGCAGGACAAGCTGGATGACGCAGCACGGGCTGCGAGCCTCGCCGAGCTTTCGGCGTCGATTGCGCACGAAATAAATCAACCGCTGACAGCGATGCTGTCCAATGCCGCTGCCTGCCGCCGCTGGTTGACACTCGGGACGCCCAATGTCGAAAGGGCAATCGCATCGGCGGAAGCGATGATCGTCAATGCGAGCGATGCGGGCGAGATCATCAGCAGCATACGATCACTCTTCCGGCGAACCCCGAGGGAGCGGTCACTTGAGAATCCCAATGCCGTTGTCGAGGAAGTCTCCCGCATGATGTCCAGCAGCGCGCTGGGTGTAAAGATCGGAATCCGCACTGAGCTCGACCGCAAACTGCCAGAGGTGCAAATCGACCGGGTGCAAATTCAGCAGATCCTCTTGAATCTGATCCGTAACGGCCTTGAAGCCGTCGATGCGAGGCCCGGGGTAACCGTGCCGGTCACGGTCCGTACTCGCGCCGAGACAACCCGCATCGTCGTTGAAGTCATTGATGAAGGCGTCGGCTTCCCGGAGGAAGGTCAGTTTGCTCAATCTTTTTTCAGCACCAAAGAAAGCGGAATGGGTATGGGGCTGGTGATCTGCCGATCCGCCGTCGAGGCTCATAACGGAGAGCTGTGGTATACGCCGAACGTACCCAGCGGCACGAGATGCGCTTTTTCACTTCCGTTATCTCTTGGAGCAGACGGCTGAACGAGAAGACACGGAGCGGTCCCGAGATCCGTCATACCCGAGGGCTGCCTTGCTCCCCTTTGTCGAACATAAGCAACACGGTGGCGTTCAGCAGTGATCCGCCGCATGTATCGCAACCTAGTTGACTCTCTAACGCGGATCGATATAGGTAGCGTTATATTTAACGCGGATTAAGACAGGTGGCGTTATGGCAGGTGATGGCATCGCCGGTGACAATGACGAACTTGAGACCGCGGCAGACCCAGGCGGACCGGAGCATCGGAAGGGCGTCAGCCTGTTCGGAGTCTCCGTGGAATACGGACTCCACACGCTATTGTGGCTGGTCGCGGAGCACCCAAAGCGTGCGAGCAGTCGCGACCTAGCGGAGATGCAGGGCGTGCCGGCGGCAATGGTGGCCAAAATCATGCCGAAGCTCGAGAAGGCAGGGATCGTTAGTTCCAGCGACGGGATCAGCGGCGGCTATGAGCTGGCCCGGCCGCCTGAAGACGTTTCGGTGCTTGCGGTCGTTGACGCCATTGAGGGTGACCGCAAACTTTTCGACTGCAAGGAAGTGCGGCGGGGTTGTGTGTTGTTCGGTGGAACTCCTCCGCCTTGGTCGGTCGATGGAGTCTGTCGTATCCACGCGGTGATGCTCCGCGCCGAAAAGCGTATGCGTGCGGAGTTGATTAAGACAAGCCTGGCGGATCTCGCACAAGGCGGCCGCCCCAAGGATTTCGAGAGCCTGGTCGCCGACTGGTTCCGTGATCGCAGCACGGCACGTGAGACCGCTCGGGTGACGGCGTTGAAGGCAGGGCGCCGCTCCCGGCAGTAAACCAACGGATAACTTCGAAATACCTGACGACGACGTAAGCATGTCGGCGGCGGGAGAATTGCAACCTAAGAAACGGAAGGAATAATTCGATGGCTCGCTTAAACTGGTACGAAGTCGCCCCCGATGGTGCAAAGGCATTGCTCGGCGTACACCATTACATCACGAAAAATACAAATCTGCCCGAGGAACTCATACACCTCGTATTTCTCCGGGTTTCCCAGATCAACGGATGCGCCCACTGCATCGACATGCATACCCGCGATCTGCGCAAGACCATGTCGGTTGACAAGATAGCTCTGCTCCCGGTCTGGGAAGAAGTTCCACACATCTTTTCCGACCAGCAACGCGCGGCTCTGGCCTGGGCGGAGGAAGTGACGCGGGTCAGCGAAACGCATGCCTCTGATGAAGCTTATGCGGCAGCGGCAGCGGCATTCGCGCCGAAGGACCTGGTTGATCTGACGATTACCATCGCAACGATGAATGCCTTCAACCGGCTGGGCGCTCCTTTCCGTCTCCCCGTATCCGCCAAGGCCGCCTGATTTGCGTCCAGCGTGCGGGGCGGCAACACCGCTCCGCGATCTTGCCGAAGATCGCCTCCTCGCGTCGAACCTAGCGCTGCTGGCAATGGGCCCTCAAGCGCCACCGCTTCCGACCGCTTTGCGCCCTCATATCGGGCATAGAGTTTCACCAACCCGCAACTTGAAAGCGGACAATGCCCCTTACCTCGTAAGCGCGTACCCGCCCAGACCACATCACCCTGCGGAGCTGTGAACGAAGAATGACCTCGAAGCTCGCTGTCTCGTTGGCGGCATCGCGACCGATGCCAGGGGCCACCTCGTAATACCCATTGTTGAGATCGGCGATGAAGATAGCCCCGGTGATCGTTGTCGTGCGAGCTATTGGCTGCCCATTTGTGTCGTAGATATCAAATGTCATTTCCGATCGTTGATGCGCCGTCATATATCTCCGTATGGCCTCGTTGCATATGGAGTGCAGGTCGCCGGGCGAGATTGTGCGATTCTGAGGGCGCGATGCATGCGTCGATTGTGCGGCGCGATTTGCCGATCAAACCTGCGACGTGGGTGCAAGGGTCATCGATCTCGCTGAGTTTGATACACGAGATCGCCGTGAGCAGTAGATCGATGACGCAGTCCTTTGTCATCTCTATCCGCGTCGTCTTTATCATCATGATTATTTCCCTGTCGTGGATGATCCATAAAACAAGGGTTCGCCGGGATTTCCGTCGGCGCAATATCTTTGTGGGCGCCGAGAATAGATCGGGAAAATCCGATCAGTAAAAATCGGGCCGCGTCAACGAAACAATTTTTTACCTGCTTGTGGGCGGTCGGCGATTTGTTTGGTGCGCCGCCGAGGCATAACGTTGTTTTAGATTTAGAGGGAGATACTGATATGATGAGATTTCTAGCTGCAGTGGCCGCCGTCTTAGCCAAAATGTTTTCGACCGGATGGAGCCTGGTCACCTCTCCGTTGTGCTGGCTCGACGGGCTTTTTGGCGGTGGTTCGAAAACCGTGATGCCAGACCGCGATATTCCGCTACCGTCAGAGGACGAGATTGAGGTCGCTAAGTACAGCGCGAAATCCGAGGCCATCGGTAAGAATGCTGTTCTCAGCCTGAACCCCGCGCTTCAAGCCTTCAGATACGCAACGTCGGACGAATACGACCGGTACGATGCCGATCTCACGCTTCTGAAGCCTGACCAGAAAGCCTGGCTGCGATCTCTGTCGGAAGACGACCTGAAAACGGTCGCGGCGGCCGACCTGCAGCAGATCGACCGCGCACTTCGTGGTGAGCTGTATGCCGTCAAAGGCGTTGATACAGTCAGTGATGATACCCGACCGACGGATATCGCTTTCGCAGAGCGCCTGTGGGTGGCCAGATCAGTGGCGGACGAACGCCACAACGTTTGCGCCGTCTGATCCACGACAACGAGCGTTAAAACGGGCGGCGAACCGAGCGAGGTTGCGCCGCCTTTGCTTTTGGAGGCCTTCCACAACCTGGTCCAAGTAACCTGGCTCCTCGTGAAGGATATCAGCATAAATCTGATAGGCGAGGTCCATCAGCTCGTCCCGCTCAGCTTCCTCGGAAGTGACCATCCGGGACGCTTCGCGGACATCTGCCTCGATGTCCATGAACATGTCGTACATTTCGCCGACCGACGCATGGCCGCAGGCTTCCTGCACCTGGAAGATCGTCATTTTTCCCTCAAGCCAACGCACTACGGCGGCATGGACACTCATTTGATTGGTCATTTTGCGCTCCGTGCAAAGGCTACGAGTTCGTTATGCTGGTCGCGAGCGATACGCTTGAGGCGCTCGATTTCAATCTTCAGACGCTCGTTTTCGACCGCGTGCTTCTTGGCCACGTCCGCCCAATTGTGGGCGCTGTCGACTGCCTGGCGCAGCTGAAATGCGAGAGTCTGTGACGCGCTGGCTTCGCGAGCCTGGCGGACGACCATCGTGCCGTTGACCGCAGCATTTGCAGCGCCCATTCCGATTGCGCCAAAAATTATGCCCAAATTGTTCGCGTGATGCGGGGCAGGGCAGGCTACTGAACGGCTCATATCAGGCACTCCAAATTCGTTGACAGCTCAACTATGGGTATTAGATAATGAACGCTGGATGAATGGCAAGTGTTTGATTTTGCTTCGGTTAATCCAACCGTAACATGTTGACGAGCGCATGGAAAAGTTGAGTCAAAATGACTCACGGTCAAGGTGATTGGGGGATGACCGGTGGCAAAGCTCTTTGAAAATTTCAGTTTCAATACCGTCGGCTACGAATTCGAATCTGCAATCCGCAGCTTTCGAAAGAGCTTTGAATTGTCCCGCTCGGCGCTAGAAGCGGACGTCGAGAAAATCCGAGCTGACCTGGAAGCGTATCTCGCCGGAGACGAATTCGTCGGTGAGCGCACAGACGAGGGCGATATCATTTGGGAGCAGGATCGTATTTACGAAATGGACATCGAAGCGGCTGAGGATGCAGTCCTGGAGCTTCGCCGGACGTACATGATCGCTATCTATCACGCCTGGGAGCGGGCGATCAGGCGACAGACGAAGACCGACGTTCATTCGCATGCGCTGCTGGTAGAAGCAGCGAAGAAAGACCATATCGAACCGCTTCCGGAACTGGAGAAGGTCTCGCAACTGGTCAATCTTCTAAAGCACAACAACGCGAAATGGGCGAAGAAGCTGCTGGACAGCTGGCCGGATGTCGTGACGCCCGGTATCCTCGGCCGACGTGACGGTGATTATTATTCAAGCGTCATCCTGACCGATGACCACATCGAGGAAATCTTGCGTGCCGCTGCGGCTTCGGGCCCAGTTGGTTTCCCTGACCGTCAGCCCTGATGATCTGTTGCGCCCGACAGGAATGTCCGGCAGAATCTCAATAGATCAGGAAAGTCGAAGAACGCCGACCACGTAACGCTTTCCCGGATGCGCAAAGCGCCGTGATTAGGCCGTTGGGCTCGCTCCATACCAGACGTCGGCAAGCCCTCCCAATGCGGAGGGCTTTTCTTTTACACGGCCTTCATTTCTCGAACGTGAGCGAGCACAAAGGCGCTGGCTTCGTCATTAGAAATGACGCGAGCCTTCAGCAGATCGGCGATCAAGTCGAGCGTCTCGTCGCCGTCTATACCAGCGATCCGGCTGAATGCTCCTGAGAGAAATGCAGCACGGTCGGTTGATCGCGCGATGCCGTGACGAGCTGCCAGGTCGGCTACTTTTTCTTTGATCGTAACGGTCATGTCCGCATGATCTCATCGTTCAGGTGGTTTTTCAATCGGCGGACTTCATCCATTCAAGCCGACGACAAATCATATTCCTGCGGACGGTAGCTCAGCCAGGCAGAGCGCGGGCCTCACGGCTCGGACATAGCAATCTCCGACTAGACTGGTCGGACGAATGCAAGGCGACGATTTAGTCACCCGTCGAGTACGTCGGTTCGAATCCGACCTGTCCGCACAATCCTACATGCTCTTGTCCCTTTCCAGCCGACAGCAAACGATGGTCTCACGAGCGGGGGTGGCTGAGCGATGGTAAGGCGAACCTACGGCAGGCACCGTGGCACCCCGCATCGAAACTCAGCTCCGAAGAATTCTCCTAACGTGCTCTTGCGGATTCGCGAATCCGGACTCTATGTAAAAGGGCGGTCCCAAATCGTAAGGAGTTGACCGCGTATGACGTCTCAGAAAAATTCTCAGCCCCGACATGTACGCCAGGCTAACGATGCCTACCGTACAGCACTCGATCCGGCACTTGGGGGGTGCGCAGTCTCCCCGCAGATCATGAACTTGCCACCCTTCATGCGTGAAGCCATTCTTCGCGGGATCATGGCAAATCCGATTATGGACGATTCTATTCATTCAAAAGGACGACTGCATCTTTTTGGGCGGGTTTTCCTGTTCATGATCTTTGCGATCAAGCGTCTTAAAGATTCCGAGGCACAATGGCTGTGCGAGGACTTGTCTACTGATCCTACGGATGAGCGTAAGACGTGGCGACATATGGCCATCACCACGCTTGAAGAGGGCGGCGATGTCCCTGGATTTTACCACGCAGCATTATAATCTGTGGACAAACAACGTAATTACAGATGGTTCTGCAATCGGTATAGGATCGGTATAAGCTCAAAACGCTGATCGAAAACCCATTACGAGAGCGCCTCCCTCGGTGGGTAGGCGACGTCGTAAGTTATTGAATTTTCGATGGCTTCTATGGCTTCCCCAGCAAGAGGAATGGTACGGTTGGGGGGTCTCGAACCTCCGACCTCAGGAGCCACAATCCTGCGCTCTAACCAACTGAGCTACAACCGCACATCCATTCGAACGCATTTAGCATCCTTGGGCGTGACATACGAGGGGTTGGTTTCTTTTTCAAGCCCCTCGGCCGCTTTTTTCCAACTTGGTCATAGCTATAGCGCGGAATGGTTTGCCGGGTTGTTCCGGCGGGAACAGAAAGGCCGGGAGTGATCCCGGCCCTACGCGCGCTACGTTACCCGTTACGCTTTACACTGGATAGGGACTATCAGGCGTTCAGCTTGAAGGAGGACATGGCCTTCTCGGCGGCTGCCTTGCCGGGCTTGGAGACTTCCTCGGCCACCTTCTTGGTGGTTTCGGTGATCGCCTTGGCCTGCTCGACCGCGGATTCGGCCTGCTTGCGCAGATAGGTGGTCTGCAGTTCGAACAGTTCGGAAACAGACTTCACGCCGAGCAGTGCTTCGAGATGGGCGAGCGAGGTTTCGGTGTTGGTGCGGATCATGCCGATCGCGGTCATGCCAAGTTCCACGGTGCCGGCCTGCGCGCTATGCAGGGTTGCCTCGACGGTCTTGGACGCGTCTTCGGTTGCTTCCTTCACCTTGGCAAGGGTTTCCTTGGTCTTGGAGGTGCTCTTCTCGGCGAAGTCGCGGAAGTTGTCGGAGAGCTTCGACGGATCGAAAGTCGAGAACGAGAAGACGTCGTCGGTCGCGGTTTTCTTTGCGAATGCCATGCTGCATGCTCCTTGGATCTGTCGGTCGCCTTTCTGGCGCCTTTGATTATTCAATGCTGTTCATATAGCGCGTTTCATTGTGCATTGCAACATAATATCGCATTGCAGCAAAGTTAACCCTTTCATGCAATTCCCGCATGGCAGTGTGGACCCCCGTGGGCGGAAAAGATATTAATGAGGTGTTAATGCCGCATTAACCAGTTTTGCGTCCCGGGAATCCCGCCAATGCCGCAGGTTCACTATCCGTTCATCGATATCGCCGTGCATCCGGCCGTCCGGACGCATTTTGCGGCGGGCGATGCGGTCGTGCTTTTTTCACGCGACATGGCCGACGTGCTCTGGGCGAATGGCGAGGGCGCGCGGCTCTTCGGGCATCGCGAGATCTACGACCTGATCGAGGTCGGCCCCGTGCGGACCGGCGTGGCATTCCGGCAGCTTGCCGCCGCCGCTACGCAACTCTCGCTTGCCGGAGACAAGCGCGGATTCGTGATGCGGATCGCCTCCGGTTTCCGCAGCGTGGCGGTGCCGGCGGAAGTCAACCTGATCACGGTCGGGCACACGCCGGTGGTCATGTTCTCGGCGGCTGCGGCGAGCGGCAGTGCCGGTCTGTCCGCTCTGCTTTCGGGATTCGACGATCCTGATACCCATATGGCGCTGCTGGGCGGCAACGGCGACGTTCTTGTCGCCTCGTCGGGATTCGGCCAACTCGGCGTGATGCCGGATACCGTCCGCGCGTTGATCGCCGCCGCGACGCGAAGCGCCGATGGGCTCGTGAAGCGACCGGTGCCATCCGGCTCGGGCTACCTGCCGGCCGCGATCGGGCGACTGTCGGAAGACCTCTACCTGCTGTTCTGTGTCGAAACCTCGATCGGCCGCATGGATGCCCCGGAAGATCGCCAAGACGTCGCGGCGGCGGATGTGAAGGCTGAGGAAGACATGCCGGCGGCCGATGAACGCGCCGCGCCAGGTGACGATGAGGCAGCGGCGTCCGATACCGGGCCGGAAACGCAGGCCCATGGCGCGGCGGAAGACGGCGCGCCGGCCAGCACAGCCGAGGCCGTGGCCGACGTAGAGGCAGAGGTGGTGGCCGAAGAGGCCGTACCGGAAGTGGACGAGGGTGCGAACGAACAGGATGTCAGCGACCTAGCTGCCATCGATGGTGCATCGCTTGCGGACCTGGAGGCAGAATCCGTCGGTCCGGCCGCGACGGCCAGCCATGAGGACATGTCCGCGCACTTGCATCAGCCGGTTGCCGACCAGCCGACCGAGCTGGCGGCCGATATTGCCTCGACTGCGGACGAAGCGGGTGAGGCGGACGAAACGCATGAAGGCGTGGCGTGGAACGCTGTGGAACCGGCTGACGACTTCGATGACGCGGCCCGATCGCTGGAGACCCCGGAGGGCGTGTCGCCGGTTCCGGCGGACACGCAGTCTTTACAGTCGGATGCCACGGACGAACAGGTCGACGGCCCGGCTGTCGGCGAACTGCCGGTCCATGGCGACGACGCGACCGAACTTGCCGCCGACATCGCATTCTCTTCCAGCGAGGTCATCGATGTGCCGGTGGAAGATGTCGATTCGCCGTCGCTTGCCGCCGACATGGCGGAGACATCAGACGCCTGGTCCGACGTCCCCGAGGAACTCGGGGAAACCAGCATCCCGGACGCCGAACATCTGCCGGACGACGAGGAAACCAGGTCTCGATCCGAATTTTCTCAGGCCGAACCTGCCCAGCCTGAACTAGCGCAGCCCGAAACTGTAGAGCCTGAACCGGTCATCGCGGAAGCGGATGCCGAGGGAAGCGTGGCGACAGAGGACGTGGCATTCGATTTCGATCGCGGTGGGCGGCCGGTGCGCTTCGTCTGGAAACTCGACGCCAACGGGGTGTTCGCCGAGGTATCCGGCGAGTTCGCGCGGACCGTCGGCCCGATTTCGGGCGCCATCATCGGCCAGTCCTTCCGCGGTCTCGCCGCGTTGTACGAACTCGACCCGGATCAACAGATCGCAGACCTGCTCGACAAGCGGGACACATGGTCCGGCCGCACCGTACGGTGGCCGGTGGAGGGAACGGACCTCGTCGTGCCGGTCGATCTCGCGGCGCTTCCCACCTATTCCCGCAACCGGGAGTTCGACGGCTTCAGAGGGTTCGGCATCATCCGCGTCGGCGACGCCGAGACGGATCCGAACGCTTTCGGGCTCGGCATGACGGCCGAATCGGAACTGGCCGGCACTCCCGAATTGGAGGAAGATCCCGTCGTTGCGGAAGCCGAGGAGCCGGTGCAGGATGAATTCCGCGGCGAGGTGCCCGCTCTCGACATCGTGTCGAACCCACTCGCATCCTTCTCCGACAAGGTCATCAAGCTCGAGGAACGCCGAGCGAAAAATGCACGGGACGGCCTCAGCGCCAGCGAACAGGCCGCTCTCAGGGAAATCGCGCGCCAGCTCGAGCCTTTCGGGAAACGACCCAACGACGAGGTGCTGAATTCCGGCAGCGACCTCCCTGCGACGGAAGATCGTTCGGGCGACGCCGGAGAGGCTGACGCAGATCTGGCGCAGGACGACGGCTTCCAGGGCCAGGACATCTTGGAGAACACCTCCAGCGACGAAATGGGGGTCAATGCGGTTGGGCAACAGTATGACGATGGCTCCAGCCCGCATGAGCAGGACGATGCCGGCCTGGACGAGCAGGGGGTGCAGACCCTGTTCGAGGATCTTGGCACCGGTACAGGGCTGACTGCCGAGACCATCGACCATGTTCCGATGGCAATCCTGATCCATGCCGGCGATCACCTCATCGAGGCAAACGCCGAGTTTCGCCGGCTGACCGGCTATGACCGGATCGCCGATCTCGAGCGGGCCGGAGGGCTCGACGCCTTGATCACTCGTCGCGAGGGGCCGGATTCGGGCGTGTATCTCGTCCGGGCGGACGGCATGCAGGTGCTGGTTTCGGCACGGCTGCAGTCGGTCCGCTATGAAGGCTCGGGCGCGCTTATGCTGGCGCTGACGCCGGCTGCGGGCATGCTCCTGACGCCGACGTCGGAGCCGGTGTCGCTCGTCGAAGACGAGGTCGACGTTCGACTGGCGGCGCTCCAGGTGGAAGTCGACGAGTTGCATTCCATCCTGGAGACGGCGACGGATGGCGTGATCGTGCTCGATACCGAGGGGCGCATACGCTCGATGAACCGCTCGGCCGCGGCGCTGTTCAATTTCGACGACCGCGAGACGCAGGGTAAGCCCTTCGCCATGCTGTTTGCCCATGAAAGCCAGAAGTCGGTGCAGGACTATCTCGCGGGCCTCGCCGGGCATGGCGTCGCCAGCGTTCTCAATGACGGTCGCGAAGTCATCGGTCGCGAGGCGTCCGGCGGCTTCCTGCCGCTGTTCATGACGATGGGTCGCCTGCCTGGCTCAAACCGGTATTGCGCCGTCATCCGCGACATCACGCAATGGAAGCGGTCGGAGGAGGAACTGCGCACGGCCAAGCGCGCAGCAGAGACCGCCAATCAGCACAAGAGCGATTTTCTCGCCCGCGTCAGCCACGAGATCCGGACACCGCTCAATGCGATCATCGGATTCTCCGACATGATCGCCAACGAGCATTTCGGCCCGGCCGGCCATCCGCGCTATGTCGAATATGCGGCCGATATCGGACGGTCCGGCCGCCACGTGCTGGACATCGTCAACGACCTGCTCGACATATCCAAGATCGAGGCGGGCGAGATGGACCTGGAATTCGCCGCCGTCGGCATCAATGACTGCGTGTCCGAAGCCGTGTCGCTGGTCCAGCCGCAGGCCAATGCGCAGCGCGTCATCATCCGAACCTCGCTTTCGCAATCCGTGCCGGATGTGGTCGCCGATCTCAGGTCGATCAAGCAGATCGCCCTCAACATCCTGGCCAATGCCATCCGCTATACGCCCTCGGGCGGGCAGATCGTCGTCTCGACGGCCTACGAGTCGTCGGGCTCTGTGACGCTCAGGATCCGCGATACCGGGGTCGGCATGTCCAAGTCCGAACTCGACCAGGCGATGAAGCCGTTCGGGCAGGTGTCCTCAGGCACGCGTCAGCGTGGCGACGGCACCGGCCTTGGCCTGCCGCTCACTCGGGCGATGACAGAGGCGAACCGGGCAACCTTCGCGATACACTCGGCGCCGAACGAGGGCACGTTGGTCGAGATCACCTTTCCGCCGCAGCGCGTCCTGGCGGACTAGGCGCCGTGCCGGCCTTCCCATCGGCCATGGAAGATTCTAGAAGTCCGGGCGGAAACAGCAGCCGGAACTGAAATTTGCCGATGAATGCCAGCCAAGGAATCCCGGCCGACGGTCGACCGCTCCGGCGGCGGCATGCGCCGATGCTGCAGATGGCCGTGATCGTCTGCTCAATGATCGTGGCCTCCCCGGTCGTCGCGATCGTCTGGCTGGCGCTGACCGGCGGGACGGGCGACTTGGCCCATGTCGCCGGCACGATCCTCCCGCGGGCGCTGATGCGCACCGGCACGCTGCTTGTGCTGATCGGGGTGGCGACGGCGGTGACGGGAATCGTCGCGGCATGGCTGACGGTTGCCTTCGAATTCCCGTTTCGACGCGTGCTGACCGTCGCGCTGGTGCTTCCCCTGGCGATGCCGACCTATCTTGCCGCCTATGCTGCGGGCGAGTTCTTCGATTTCACCGGTCCGCTGCAGACGACCGTGCGGGCGATCTTCGGCTACACCCGCCCCAGCGACTACTGGTTTCCGGACATCCGGTCGGTGGGTGGCGCCACGCTGGTGATGGGCTCGGTGCTCTATCCCTATGTCTATCTCGCCTGCCGTTCGATGTTCCTGCTGCAGGGGCGGGCAGCGGCGGACGTTGCGCGGACGCTGGGCGCCTCGCCGCTCCGGGTCTTCTTCAGGGTGCAACTGCCCATGGCGCGCCCGGCCATCGTCGCAGGCCTGATGCTGGTCATGATGGAAACGCTGAACGACATCGGCGCGGTTGAGTATCTCGGCGTCAGCACGCTGACCTTCTCCATCTACGATACATGGCTCAACCGGGGCAGCCTCTCGGGCGCAGCCCAGATCGCCTGCGTCATGCTGGTCATCGTCCTGCTGCTGGTCGTCACCGAGCGCTGGGCGCGCCGCAGCCAGCGTTACGCGGGCGGCAAGACGACGTCGGCGGTGCATGATGCGGCACGGCTTGCGCTCAAGGGTCCCGTGAAGTGGTTCGCGACGCTGTTCTGCCTGGCGCCGGTCGCCGCCGGGTTCCTGGTTCCCGCCTTCGTCCTTGGCGGCTACGCGATCAAGCGGCTCGACGCCCTGTTCACCGCGCGGGTGGCGCTGGCGCTCGGCAACACGGTGATCGTCGGGATTGTCACCGCGGTGGTCGCCGTAACGCTGGCCTTCATGATCGCGTATTCGGCGCGCGTCGGGCGCAGCCGCGTGACCGGGTTCGCCGCGCGTTCGGCGGTGCTGGGCTATGCGGTGCCGGGAACCGTGCTGGCGATCGGCGTTCTCATCCCGCTCGCCGGTCTCGACAATGCCCTGACATCCTTCGTAAGAGCCTGGACAGGCTGGACCCCCGGGCTGCTGATGTCCGGCACGATGTTCGCCATCATCTTCGCGCTCACCGCCCGCTTCCTGACCATGGCCGAAAGCACTGTCGATGCCGGTTTCCAGAAGCTGCCGCACAGCCTCGACCACGCCGCCCGCGCCCTCGGCCGCACAGGGCCGCAGACGGTCCGGACCATCCTGATTCCGGTGATGCGGCCCGCCGTGCTGACAGCGGCGTTGCTGGTCTTCATAGAGACCATCAAGGAACTCTCGGCGACCATCCTGCTCAGGCCCTTCAACTTCAACACGCTGGCAACGCTGGTCTACGAGGATGCTTCGCGCGCCCAGGTCGCCGATGCGGCTGTTCCGGCGCTGATCATCGTGCTGGCCGGACTGATCCCCGTGGTCATGGTGTCCCGCAGTCTCGACAGGGGGCGGTAGTCAGCTTCCCGCCAGGCCGTGCATTCCGGTGGTGACAAACTGCAGGGCCTTCTCGTAGGAGGCCGCGAGATCCCTGCCCGAATAGCGTCCGTCCGACAGTGAATCGACGCGCTGGTTCTGGGTGATGACCTGAAGGCCGAGCTGGAGCGTGAAGGCGAAACCCCGGTAGAGCTCTTCGTCGGAATGGCGCGGCAGGATCAGCCGCAGCTTCTTCATGTACATGTTCGCGGTGTCGTCGAAGTTCATGCGGACGAGTTCGTTCCAGCGGTTGGTCATGGCGACCTTGGAGATCAGCCCGACATAGGACTTCCATCCGGCCTCTCCCGACAGCGCCTGCGTCAGCAAGGGGCGGAGGAATGCATCGAGGTAGGCGCCCAGTTCCGTCACGCCGCCGGCGTCGAGTTCCTGGAAGCGCTCGATCCGCATCCGGTTGAGGATATCCGCCCGGCGCGCCACCACCGCGCTGAAGAGGTTGTCCTTGGTGCCGAAATGGTAGCTCGCCAGTGCGAGTGTCACGCCGGCATGATTGGTGATGTCACGCAAGGATACCGTATCGAAGGTCTTGGCGCCGAACAGTTCCTCGGCTGCATCAAGGATTTTCTCCTTGGTCAGGTCGCCGTTGGCGCGTGTCACCGGAGCGGACGAGGTCCGCCCTCGCTTCTCGTGTTCCATCCGTGCACTTCCCCTGATCGCGACTTTTGCGGGCGGCCGGTTCCGGCTCGTTCATCGCTAGGCTCTTAAGGCAGAACAGCGGCAAGAAACAAGCTTGCCCATCGCAGGAAATCTCTGCTTAATCCGGATGAGGGCGAAAAACAAACCAAGGGGAACCCAAATGCAGGCTGGAAGTATCGATCTGACGACAAAGAGCCGGGTGAAGGAATTCGGCCGCATCCGCCGGCCGGACCATGACACGAGGATCTTTCTCGCCGGCAGCGGCGAAGGCGAGATGCTCGAGATGCTCGGCACGTTCGTCGGGGAGGAAGTCGATGGGTCGCATTATACGTCGCTCGCGGACTCGATCGAGGTCGAACATGTCGATGATCTGCTTGCCCTGCTGGAGCAGGTGCCGAAGTATCTCGGCTCCATCCGCCTCTACGGCGTGTTGATCGAGGCCGATCCCAAGACCAATGTCGCGCGGCGCGCAATCCTCGTCGCAGAGGAGGGTGACCGCCGGCGCGTAATCGTCAAGAACGAATTTTCCGGCGTCTTCGAGGATACGTTGACCCAGGTCGAAATCGCCGCCTGGATCACGGAGCATTTCCGCTAACAGGGAGGCGGGCCGCATCGCGC
The DNA here is from genome assembly GCA_019739215.1 of Rhizobium sp. Taxonomy (GTDB): domain Bacteria; phylum Pseudomonadota; class Alphaproteobacteria; order Rhizobiales; family Rhizobiaceae; genus Rhizobium_E. Next base: position 64,549 of record JAHHDR010000013.1, on the reverse strand, counting down.
GGCCCGCCTTTTCAGCGTGTGAGGCCGGCCGGGCGGTCAACTGTCGAACATGAAAAGTTCGGGCGTCAGATCCGACTTGTGGGTCTTCTCGAGAATGAGGATGTCGCCGCTTCCGAAGTCGATGCGCACGTCCTTTCCGTCCTGCTTGACGTGCTTCATCACGTCGTCGAGGCTGGTAATCTGGTTGGTGAAGTCGATGCTCAGCAACTGGATGTGATCCATGTCGTCACCCTCGGTGTCGACATCCTTGATGATGTCGATTTCGCTGCCGACGCTGAACTTGCCGCCGATCTGGAAGATGAAGCTGTCGGTCTCGGTGCCGCCCCAGAGGGTGTCCTTGCCCGCGCCGCCGGAAATGTAGTCGTAGCCGGCATCGCCCCAGATCTTGTCGTTGCCGTCGCCGCCGAGTATCGAGTCGTTCTCGGTGCCGCCCTTGAGCTTGTCGTTTCCGCCCATTCCGGAAATCACATCCTGCCCGGCCAATCCGGAATAGGTATCGTTCTTGTTGCCTCCGACAAAGCTGTCCGGCCCGTCGGTACCCTTTTTCTTCTTCGCCATCCGTGTTTTCCCAACGTCATTTGCAATCGCCGGCGAGGTGCGGGTTGCGCCTCGCATACCGGCGGCACGTTGGGTGCGTCGTCAAGAAGTGTAAATCACCTAACCGGGTGAGGGGCCGCCAGGCCGGTCAGGCGTTTGTGCGGGTCGCAGGGCCCGGATGGCCGTCAGGGCCTGTCGGCCAGCGCTTCCGCCAGTTGACGCCACGGTTCGATACTCCAAGCGCCCGAGGCGGCGCCCGATGTCGAGGGAAGGACCCATGGGATGGTCGAACCGATCGGCTCCGGCTGCCGACCGTAGCCGACGTCCTTGCGTCCGTAGAAGACCTTCGCCGCGGCCTTGCCGTTGAAGGCGACCGTTCCGGGTCGGTGTGTCTCGATTGCCGTCCTGAGGCGCGCCGGATCGAAGCAGCCGGGCGGCAGCGCGATGTCCATGCCGGAATGATGTTTCGCCAGATCCGTGAACCCGATGCCGTGATGCGCAAGCAGGCGCCAGTCCTCGGGCGCGACCAGCCGGTCCGTCAGCCCGATCGCATGGATCGTGCGCCAGAACTTGTTGCCGCGGCCGGCGTAATAGGCGCCGATCTGCGCCGAGCGCGTGCCCGCGGCCGTGCCGCAGAATACGAGCCGCAGCCCCGGCTGCAGCAGGTCCTCCAGCACGTCGATGGCGGCAGGCGGCTTATCGCGCAAATGACTGTCACCCAAGGCACTGCCTCCCATATTGATCGGTGGTCTGATCCGCTGACTTTTCGTGCTGCGTTGCAAACCGTGCCACTTTAAGGTATGGCTGCCTCACACTCAACTTTGTGGATACTCATGGCTGAAGGCCTGCTCAACTGGCTCGACTCAGATCTGTTCGACTTTACCGGCGGCGGCCCGCGTTTCGTGATGGCTGGCGAGGACGATGGTACGTTCAGCGTGGTCGACCAGGTTACGCGCATGCCGGCGATCTGGAACGACCAGATGCTTTTCGGCCTCAGCTTCGATGAGGCGGATGACCTCGTCGAGACAATGAACCAGCTGATGCTGGACATCACGCAAGCCTAGAATTGCGTTTCAATCACGTCGCATCGCGTCGGGGCGTGCCACCGCTCCCGGGGAACTATTTGCCGCGTCGGGCGTTTTTTTGGATTACAGGGGTATGTTGCTTTATGGGTAGACTTATTGTCGTTTCGAACAGGGTGCCAACTCCCGACAAGAGTGGTGCCCAGGCTGGCGGTCTGGCCGTCGCTCTTCAGACAGCGCTCGAGGCTCGTGGCGGTGTGTGGCTGGGCTGGTCCGGAAACATCAGCGAGGATGCCGGATTGCAGGTGTCCAAGGTCGGAAATATCGAATATGTGCTCACGGATCTGACGGAGCGCGATGTCGATGAATATTATCGCGGCTTTGCCAATCGCGTTCTCTGGCCGATCTGCCACTATCGGCTCGACCTTGCCGAATATGGCCGCAAGGAGATGGCCGGGTATTTCCGAGTCAACCGCTTCTTCGCCGACCAACTCCTTCCGCAGATCCGCGAAGACGACATCATCTGGGTGCACGACTATCACCTGATCCCGCTTGCGGCGGAACTGCGCAAGCGCGGCGTCACCAATCGCATCGGCTTCTTCCTCCACATCCCCTGGCCGGCGCCGGATGTCTTCTACGCCATGCCTGTCTACGAGGAGATCCTGCTCAACCTTGCCTCCTATGACGTCGTGGGCTTCCAGACCGACACGGACCGGGAGAACTTCGCCGACTCGGTGACCCGGCAGGCGCTCGGGCACCGGATCGACGACACGAACTTCGAAATGGCGGGCCGCCGCTTCGTGGCGCGGTCCTATCCGATCGGCATCGAGACCGACAAGTTCGCGAGGATCGCGATGCGGGCCTCGATCTCGCCGATCGCCAAGCTCATGACCGAGAGCCTGGGTGGAAAAGACCTGATCATCGGAGTCGACCGGCTGGACTATTCCAAGGGCATCACGCAGCGGATCGATGCCTTCGAGCGTTTCCTGACGAAGCATACGGATATCCAGCGAACCGTGACATTGCTGCAGGTCACGCCGAAGTCTCGCTCCGACGTGCCGGAATACGGCGCCATGCAACGCGCCCTCGCGGAACAGGCTGGCCGGGTCAACGGTGGCTTGGGAACGGTCGACTGGGTGCCGATCCGGTATGTCAACAGATCGCTCAGCCGCCAGGGCCTGGCAGGGCTTTATCGCATAGCGAAAGCGGCGCTTGTCACCCCACTTCGAGACGGCATGAACCTGGTGGCCAAGGAATATGTTGCCTCGCAGAACGAGGACGATCCCGGCGTGCTGATCCTGTCCCGCTTCGCCGGCGCCGCCCACGAATTGTCGGCTGCCCTGCTGGTCAATCCCTATGACATAGAGGGAACGGGCGATTCCATCGCGCGCGCGCTGCGCATGTCGCTGGAAGAGCGACAGGAGCGGTGGCGTGATATGATGAGCGTGCTTCGCCGCAACGATGTTTTCAACTGGTGCTCGGTCTATCTGGCCGATCTGGCGGAGGGGCGGGCCCTGCATGACGAAGCAACGCAGGCCTGGACGCCGGCCCGTGCATCCTGAACGCTGCCGATGGTGACGGTCGGCGTGCCGTCGCGCGCATGGTTGTTCTTCAGTCCATCGGGACGCGTGTCGCGCGCGCCCTACGCACTTGGACTGATATTCTGGTTTTCGCTGCAGGCCGCGGCCACCGGACAGATGTTTGCCGGGGACAGCCAGGATTCCGACGGACTTCTGGTGCTTGGCTTTCTTGGTCTCGTCGTTTCCGCGCTGATAGGCGTGGTGTCGATGGTGATGCTCACGATCAAGCGCGTGCATGACATGGGCTATTCCGGGCTCCTGGCTCTGCTCGTGTTCGTCCCGATCATCAGTTTCCCGGCGCTGGCCTGCTTTCTGCTCTGGCCGTCGTCGCCGCCGAACCGGTTCGGCGCGCATCCCAACCGGCCGGCATAGGCACGAAACACCCGTGACAGAATGCAGGCGATGGGCTATCGCTTCCACACCATGTCGAGTGATCCCGTCTCCAATCTCCAGACCCTCATCCGCTGCCCCTCTGTCACGCCCGCCGAAGGCGGCGCGCTCTCGGCGCTGGGATCAATGCTTTTGCCGCTCGGCTTCAAGGTCGAGCGCATCACGGCGCGCGAGGCCAATACGCCCGACATCGAGAATCTCTATGCCCGGCTCGGCAGTAGCGGACCGCACCTCATGTTTGCGGGCCATACCGACGTCGTACCGGTCGGCGACGAGGCCGCCTGGACCCATCCCCCCTTCGGCGCCGAGATCGACAACGGCATCCTCTACGGCCGTGGCGCCGTGGACATGAAGGGCGGCATTGCCTGCTTCGTGGCGGCCGTGGCGCGCCATGTCGAAAGGCATGGGCCTCCTGCAGGCTCGCTATCGTTCCTGATCACGGGCGACGAGGAGGGCCCCGCGGTCAATGGCACGGTCAAGTTGCTGCAGTGGGCACATGAGAAGGGCGAGCGCTGGGACGCCTGCCTGGTGGGCGAACCGACCAATCCCGATGCGCTCGGCGACATGATCAAGATCGGGCGGCGCGGCTCGGTCTCCGGCAAGGTCACCGTCCATGGGGTGCAGGGCCACGTCGCCTATCCGCATCTGGCCGACAATCCGATCCGCGCCGCGCTCACTATGGCCGAGGCGCTGATGGATCCGCCCTTCGATGCGGGAACGAAGGACTTCCAGCCGTCGAACATGGAAGTCACCAGCATCGACACCGGAAATGGCGCGACCAATGTCATACCGGCCCGCGTCTCATTCGCCTTCAATATCAGGCACAACGACACATGGACGACGGAAAGCCTCCAGGCCGAGATCGTCCGGCGCCTCGATGCCGCAGCCGCCGACGGCCGGCTCAGGCCGGACCGTTTGCCGGCACGCTTCGACATCGCCTGGGCGGAGCGGCCGAGCCAGGTCTTCCTGACCCGCGACGAGCGTCTCGTCGCCTCGCTTTCCGCCGCCATCGAGGCCCGCACCGGCCGGGTGGCCAGACTGTCCACGACAGGCGGCACCTCGGATGCCCGGTTCATCAAGGATCATTGTCCGGTGGTCGAATTCGGCCTGGTGGGACAGTCCATGCATATGGTCGACGAGAATGTCCCGGTCGCCGACCTCGAGGCGCTCACCGGCATCTATGAAACCTTCATCGGACGCTGGTTTGCCGATGCCGCGGCTTGAGGAAGTCGGATATTACCTGCAGGGCCTGTGGCTCCTGCTGACCGGCAAGGCGGAAGGATTCCGATATCTCGATTTCTCGGAGCGCGGCTTCTGGCGGTCGTGGTGGGCCATCCTGTTCTGCCTGCCGCCGACAATATTGAGCTGGGCCTCGTTCCGTCTCTACTTCCTGGCCCAGGCGCCGGAGGGCACCAGCACGGGTGCGGAGTTCTTCTTCAAGCTCGCGCTCGTGGAAGCGGCCAACTGGATGCTCCCGCTTGCCGTCGTGCTCGTACTCGGCCGGATTGCGGGGTTTGCCCATGCGGTGCTGCCGCTCATCATCGCGCTCAACTGGCTGTCGGTGCCTCTGCAATGGGCCTATGTTCCGGTCAGCCTGATCCAGATCTGGGCGCCGGCCGACGCGACCGCCGCTCTGCTCTACCTGCTGATCCTCGGCAGCTATGTCTATTTCACCTACCGGATCGCGCTGCTGATCCTCGGTGGCCAGAAACTGCCTGCGCTCGTGCTGGTCATGGTGATCTTCTCGGTGCCGCTCATGATCCAGTCACAGTTGCTGACGGCATTGGGTCTGGTCGGCCTATAGGTCTTCTTCCTCCTCGAAGCGCAGCAACTTCGAGGTGTCTCCATAGTCGACCGACATAAAGTACAGCCCGCACGGCGGCGCGACGGGGCCGCACCGGCTGCGGTCCCGCGCGTCGAGTGCCTGCCTGACGTCATCAGGCGACCAGCGACCTTCGCCCACCAGCTTCAGCGTGCCGGCGAAGGAGCGGATCTGGTTGTGCAGGAAACTCTGTGCGGAGGCCCGGATCTCCACGAGTTCTCCGCTGCGCGTCACGGTGATGCTGTCCATGGTGCGGTTCGGGTTGCGGGCCTGGCAGCGCACGGAGCGGAAGGTGGTGAAATCGTGGTGCCCGACCAGCATCTGCGCCGCCGCGTGCATGGCTTCATGATCGATCGGCTTCTTGACGTGCCAGGCACGCATGGCCTCGATCGCGATCGGGGGGTGGCGCGCTATCATGCGGTAGAGATAGTGCCGCTTGGTGGCCGAGAATCGGGCATCGAAGGTCTCCGGCACCTTTTCCGCCTCCAGGATCACGATGCGTTCCTGCGCCACGACCAGATGCGCGTTGACCGCGTTGGTGACCGTCTCCGGCTTCCAGTCGCGAACGAGGTCGACATGGCAGATCTGGCCGTAGGCATGGACCCCGGCGTCGGTCCGGCCGGCAGCCCGCAGCGATACGCGTTCGCCGGTCATGGCATGGATCGCGGTTTCGATGGCGCCCTGCACAGAGTGGCCATTGTCCTGCCGCTGCCAGCCGACATAAGGCGTTCCGTCATATTCGACGGTCAGCTTGTAGCGCGGCATCAGCCGACCCTCGTGCCGGCAGGCAGAGGCGTGCCGCGCAGGAAGTCGGGGAGGTCTAGCGGCTTGCCACCGGCGCGCTGCAGGCGCAGCGGCCGTACGGCATCGGTGCCGCAGGCGATGGTCAGGCGGTCGTCGAGGACAGTGCCGGGCGTGCCTGACCCGCTGGCCGGCTCGCTCTTAAGGATCTTGATGCGCTCGGGACGGCCGTTGACATCGACCTGGAACCAGGCTCCCGGGAGGGGCGAGAGGCCACGAACCTTGTCGTGGACCGCGCGGGCGGACTCCGCAAAATCGATCCGGCTTTCGTCCTTGGCGATCTTGGCGGCATAGACCACGCCTTCCGCCGGCTGCGGTGACAGCGGGAGTTCCCCGCGCTCCAGCCTCGCCATGGCCTCGACGATGAGGCGGGCGCCGATTTCGGCCAGACGGTCGTGGAGGTCGCCCGCCGTCATCTGGTCGTCTATCGCAACGCGCTCGGTCAATGCAACGGGGCCGGTGTCGAGACCCTTGTCCATCTTCATCACCATCATGCCCGTGTCGGCGTCACCAGCCATGATGGCACGCTGGATGGGCGCGGCACCCCGCCATCGCGGCAAGAGCGAGGCATGGCCGTTATAGCAGCCGAGGCGGGTTCCGCTGAGCACCGCTTCCGGCAGCAGCAGGCCATAGGCCACGACAACGGCGACATCCGCCTGCAGGGCACGAAAGGCCTCGATATCGGTCGGATCCTTGAAATTCGCCGGAGTCCGGACCGGGATGCCGAGTGCTTCAGCGGCGCGATGGACGGGCGAGGGGGTCAGTTCCAGCCCGCGCCGCCCGGCCGGGCGCGGCGGCTGGGAATAGGCCGCGACGATGTCGTGGCCGGCCGCGTGCAACGCCTTCAGCACCGGCACGGAAAAATCCGGCGTGCCCATGAAAATGATGCGAAGTGTCATTGGCTGTCGTCCGTCGAGGTTTCACGGCCTTCAAACGGGTTTGCGGGCCTCAAATCAAGCCCCTTGCGCGCTTTTGTGCCATGGCGGCCTCGCGCTGCCGCATCAGGCGCGGATCTTGGAGGCCTTGGTGAACTTGCGGATGACCATCTCCCGCTTCAGGCGCGAGATGTAATCGATGAACAAGACACCATTCAGGTGGTCGATCTCATGTTGCAGGCAGGTCGCGAGAAGCCCTTCGGCGTCGTCGATATGTTCCTTGCCGTCGAGACCGAGATATTTCACCGTGATGCGCGCCGGCCGCTCGACCTCGGCATAGTAGTCGGGAATCGAGAGGCACCCTTCTTCATAGACAGAGCGCTCGTCGGAGGACTGCAGGATTTCCGGATTGATGAAGACCTGCGGGGCCTTCTCCTCGTCTTCCTTGGAGACATCGATCACCAGCATCCGACGCGGTATGCCAATCTGGACGGCAGCGAGCCCGATGCCTGGCGCGTCGTACATCGTCTCGATCATGTCCGACGACAGCGCGTGAACGCTGTCGTCGATGGTTTCGAATGGCGCGGAGACCTGGCGCAACACCGGATCGGGCAGGATAATAAGGGGCTTGATCGTCATGCCACGTCACTTAGTACAGGCCGTTTGGTCTTGCAATATTCCGATGTGGCAAAGCTGATCAAATCAGGCGGCACGCCCCCTGGCGATCTGCGTGGCGCTTGACCCCGGCTCGCCGGTCCTGAAGCGCTCCAGAGCCGCGTTGAGGTTCTGGACCTCATTGGTCAGGTCGACGATCTGGTTCGATGTCCGGTCGACCATCGTGGCGTTCTGCTGGGTGATCGTGTCCATGTCGCCGATGGCGCCCGAGATTTCGGCGAGGCCAGAGGACTGCTCGCCGGTCGCCGCGGCGATTCCCTGGATGATCTTGTCGAGTTCATGCACCCGCTCGACGATGTCCCCGAGCGATTCACCCGACTTGTTGACCAGGGTCACCCCGGTCTGCACCTGGCTGGAGCTCTCTGCGATGATGGTCTTGATTTCCTTGGCGGCGTTTGCCGAGCGTTGCGCGAGTTCGCGCACCTCCTGCGCCACCACCGCGAACCCCCGTCCGGCTTCGCCGGCGCGGGCTGCCTCGACGCCGGCATTCAGCGCGAGGAGGTTGGTCTGAAACGCGATCTCGTCGATGACGGAGATGATCTTGGATATTTCCGTCGACGATCGCTCGATGGCGCTCATGGCCGACACCGCGTCGGACACGACCGCACCGGAGGACTGGGCAACCGCCAGCGCGTCCCCGGTCACGTTCGCTGCCTTGCGTGCGCCGCGGGCGGTGGCGGTGACGCTCTCGGAGAGCTGGTGCAGCGCGGCTGAGCTTTCCTCGATGCTTGCGGCCTGCTGCTCGGTGCGCTGCGAGAGGCTGCTCGTGGCTTCGGTGATCTGCTGCGACGAGCCGAGAATCTGCTGGGCCGCGCCGCGCACCATCGAGATCGACTGTCGCAGCGTCTCGGCGGCCTTGTTGTAGTTTTCCACCATCCCGGCATAGTTCTCCGGAAGGCCGGCGGGAAGCCTGGACTCGAGATCGCCGCCTGACAGCATGGCCAGGACTTTGGCAAGTTCGCCCAGGGCCACCTGCTGTTCCGACTCCGCCTGTTTGCGTGCCGCCTCGGCCGCTTCCCGCTGGATGGCCAGTTCGTCGAGATAGACGGAGATCGCGTAGTCCATGTCGAGCAACGCGGCCTTGACGATGATTGATACTTCCGCCGCGAGGTCGCCTGCCTTGGTCTTGCCGAACATGCCGGGCCAGTGCTTGGACATGGTCGCGTGGATCAGTCTTTCGAGCACCAGCGCGTAGCCGGCGATGTACCAGCGCGGCTCGAGCCCGATCCGGGCGTGGGTCTTGCCGATCGTGGTGACACTGTTGACGTAGTGCTGGTCGAGCGCGCCCGAGGATATGACTTCCCAATGGCTTGCCTGGCGGCCCTTGGCTGCGGCCATGTGGGTCTCTTCGCGAAAGAAGCGCGATGTCTCGGGTGTCGCCTTGACCTTCTTGTAGAAGACATCCAGAGCCTCGCCGATCGACTCCCTCACGAGAGGCTGCATGCTTTTCAGCAGTGCCTTCTGCTCCTCGCCAAAGCCTAGAAATTCCAGTCTCTTGCGATGCATTTCCTGGGTATCGTCGTGCGCGGTCATGTCGGGTGCCTTCTGTTCCGATCAGGGGACGGCGTCCCCTTGTGGCCGACATTGATCTGTGTTGGTTAATGTAGTGTTATCTAAAAAAACAAATATTAAGGTGAGATATTGACACTCGTCACGTAAAGTGTCGGCTCCGTCCGCTGGAACGCTCCACGCCCGGCAATGGCGACTCCACTCAGATCCGTGTTCTCGTTTTGATCTGGTGACGGCGAGCGAATCGGTTAAGCTGTCGCGATGTCAAATTCCCTGTTCACCGACACGCCCCTGTTCCTGATCGGCGACTTCGCCGTGACGGGCCTCCTGCTCGTGGCCTGCTGTGGGGCTCTGCTCGCCCTCGTGCTGATCACGATGCTGCTCGTGCTCTCGGCGACGCGCCGGGCGCGGCAGCGCGAGCAGGCGGAGGCCGAGAGGCGGGCAAGGGATTCCGAAGCGCGCCTGGCGGACATCCTCCGGTCCCAAACCGAGATGCAGGGCCGCATCGCCGCGATGGCGGAGGTTTTCGGTTCGCGACAGAACGAACTCAACCAGACGATCAACCAGCGCATCGACGGCATGACCCACCGTATCGGGCAGTCGATGACGGAGCAGACCCGCCAGACACAGGAGAACCTGCGTCGGCTGCAGGAGCGGCTGGTCTCGATCGATGCGGCGCAGAACAATATCCAGGCGCTGGCCAAGGACGTGGTGGGACTACAGGCAATCCTGTCCAACAAGCAGACCCGCGGCGCCTTCGGCCAGTCCCGTATGGAAGCGATCGTCGCCGACGGATTGCCGATGGGGGCCTATGAATTCCAGGCGACCCTTTCCAACGGCTCGAGGCCCGATTGCCTCGTCAGGATGCCCAACGGGCAGCCCTCACTTGTCATCGATGCCAAGTTTCCGCTCGAGGCCTGGAACGCCATCCGCGGCGCTGGCTCGGATGGCGCCAAGGCGGCCAGCCAGCAGTTCCGCCGCGATATCGAGGTTCATATCCGGGACATCGCGGAGAAATACCTGCTTCGCGGCGAGACGCAGGATACCGCCTTCATGTTCGTGCCGTCGGAGTCGATTTTCGCCGAGATCCACGAGAATTTCGAGGGCGTGGTGCAGCGGGCGCACAAGGCGCGTATCGTCATCGTTTCGCCGTCGCTGCTGATGTTGTCGATCCAGGTCATCCAGTCGGTGCTGCGCGACCAGCGGATGCGCGAGCAGGCTCACCTCATCCAGGGCGAAGTGCTCCATCTGATGGAGGACCTCGGACGTCTCGACGATCGCGTGCAGAAGCTGCAGGGCCATTTCGCCGCCGCGCAGAAGGACGTCGAGATGATCGTCACCTCCTCGAGCAAGCTTTCGCGGCGCGGCGAGAGGATCGAGGCGATGGAATTCGAAACCGCGGAGCCCAGGGTCGAACCCGAGCCGCCGCGCAGCGTCGAGAGCCCGTCGGGCCGGCTGAAGCTCCGGGTGGTTGACGAGGACTGAAAATCCGGGCCTAACGGAAGCGGGGGAAATCCGAACAAAGAGACACTGCCATGATCACCGTTCTCGGTTCCATCAACATGGATCTTATTGCCACCGTTACGCGCCTGCCCAAGCCGGGCGAGACAGTCACCGGTGATCATTTCGTAACCGCACCCGGTGGCAAGGGGGCGAACCAGGCACTGGCCGCGCGGCGCGCCGGGGCGACCGTGCGCATGGCGGGGGCCTGCGGCGAGGACGAGTTCGCGGTCCCGGCTCTCACCTACCTGCGCTATGATGGCGTGCAGCTCGACCGAGTGAAGAGCGCCTCCACGGCGACAGGGGTTGCGCTGATCTTCGTCGGTGCCGATGGCGAAAATGTCATTGCCATCGTGGCCGGTGCGAACGGCACCGTGACGCCCGAGGATGCCAAGGGTGCTGTTGCCGACATGAAGCGGGGCGACACGCTGATGTTGCAGATGGAGGTGCCGGCGCCGGCCATCGAGGCGGCGCTCAAGGCCGCCCGCGAGAAGGGCGTGACCAGTGTGGTGAACATCGCGCCGATCACATCCGACGCCCAGCGCCTGGCGCAGATGGCCGATGTCGTCATCGCCAACGAGACTGAGTTCGAGCTGTTCTGCGGCAAGTCCGCCCTGGTGGGCGAGGCGCGTGAAGCCGAGATGTTGCGGATCAACCGCGAGAACAAGCAGACGATCATCGTCACGCTCGGTGCCGACGGGGTGATCGCGGCGAAGGATGGCGTCCTGCACAGGGCCAAGGGCCTGACGGTCGAGCCCGTAGACACAGTCGGCGCCGGCGATACCTTTTGCGGCTATCTGGTGGCGGGTCTGGACCAGGGCCTGAAGTTCGACGTCGCGCTACGGCGCGCGGCGGTCGCCGGTTCCTTGGCTTGTCTGAAGGCCGGAGCCCAGCCGTCCATCCCGGTGCAGGCGGATGTGGACAAGCACCTCAAGGCCTGATGCCGCAGGCAGGACGGCCAAATTGTCGCAGGACAAATTTGTCCGGCGTTAACCAATTGATCGTATGCAATTCCGTGCCGCCCTGACCGCGCGATGATCGCCGGCCATTTGCCTCGCCCGCAGTGACTTCTCCATGACGGAGGCGGCGTCAACCGCCATCATCCGAGGCCGTCATGTTGAAATTCGCCCCAAAGTCGCTCGCGCCGAAACTGCTCCTGGTGACCGGCGCCATCATTGCCATTCTCCTGCTCGCCACCAATTTCGTCCTGATCAGCCAGACACGCGATCGTGTCGGCTCGCTGGTCGGCCAGCAGGCCGAGACCGAAGCCAAGGCCATTGCGCAAGGCATCGTCACCGATACCAGCGCTCTTGCGAGCGCCGCCCGCACCATGTCGGGCGTCATTGCCCACGGCCAGCAGCAGGGCGTGCTCGACCGCAAGGCGGTGATCGACATTCTCAAGACCAATCTCGAACAACAGAAGATGGCCTTCGGCAGCTGGTTCGCCGAGGCGCCGCAAGGCTTCGATACGCTGCAGGCGCAGTCGAAGGACAAGCTCGACCTCGGCGGCAACAAGAACGGCGTCTTCACGCCCTACTGGACGAAGGACCAGAGCGGGGGCATCTCGCTCAGTACCTTTGGCGAGGACTACGAGGCCGAATGGTATGCCAAGGCGGTCAAGGAGAACGGAGGCGCCATCACGAAGCCCTATGTCGCCTCGGAAATCGTTCCGCCGACTGCGATGAGCTCGATTGCCTATCCGGTCACGGTCGACGGCAAGGTGATAGGTGTCACCGGTGTCGACGTGTCCCTTACCATGCTGGCCGAGAATGTATCCAAGCTTACGCCGTTCGGCACCGGCAAGGTGTATATCGTCTCCCATGACGGCAAGTGGCTGGTCGCTCCCAATGCCGCGGCTCTGAACAAGGATTATGACGGCGTGCAGCCGGAGTCGGTCAAGGCCGCGCTTGCCGATGGCCGGGTCACGCCGATCTCGGGCCTCGAGAATGCCGAGGGCGAGAGCTTCAGCCGGCTGATCTACCCGTTCGCGCTGACCGGCCTGAACGTGAAATGGGCGCTGATCATGGACATTCCGGATGCTGCCATCTCGGCGCCGATCCAGGACCAGACCACCATGATGATCGCCGGCGGCCTGATCATGATGGCGGCTGCGATGATCGGCCTCTATCTGGCCGCGCGCAATTTCGTTGCCCGTCCGCTGGAAGGCCTGCTTGCCTCCGTCGGGCGGCTCAGCGCCGGTGACTATGCCGCGCCGGTTTCTGGCCAGCAGCGCACTGACGAAACCGGTGCCGTGGCTCGGGCGCTCGAGAACTTCCGTCATCGCCTGGCCGACTCCAACCGCCTCGAAGCCGAGGCCACGGAGGCGCGGCAGCAGAGCGAAGCCGAGCGTGGCCGCACCGAAGTCGAACGCAACGAGAATAGCCGGATCCAGCAGCTCGTCGTCAGCGAGCTACGCGAGGCGCTGGCCAAGCTTTCCGCCGGCGACCTGACCTTCCGCGTCGTCAGGGAGTTTCCGGGCGACTATGCCGAGCTCAAGCGCAATTTCAACGGCGCGGTGGATAGCCTCGAGGATACGATGCGCATGGTGAGCCTTGCGGTCGCCAATATCGATGGCGGCACGAGCGAGATCTCGACAGGAGCCAATGACCTGTCCCGGCGCACGGAGCAGCAGGCGGCCCAGATCGAGGAGACGGCCGCCGCATTGAACGAACTGACCGAGCAGGTGCATTCGAGTGCCGAGAACGCCAAGACGGCAGCCGCCGCGGTCAATAGCGCCAACCAGGAAGCGGCCAAGTCGGGCGATATCGTCAGCAACGCCATTGCCGCGATGCAGGGCATCGAGAAGTCGTCGGCGCAGATCACCAACATCATCAGCGTGATCGACGAAATCGCCTTCCAGACCAACCTGCTGGCGCTCAATGCCGGCGTCGAGGCGGCTCGTGCCGGCGAGGCGGGCAAGGGCTTCGCGGTCGTGGCGCAGGAGGTTCGCGAACTGGCCCAGCGTTCCGCGACAGCAGCCAAGGAGATCAAGGCGCTGATCGGCGCCTCCGAAACGCAGGTCAATGACGGCGTCGCGCTGGTCGCCCAGACCGGCAAGGCGCTCGAGGCGATTTCCGGCCAGGTGGGCCATATCAACGGCCTGATCAAGATGATCTCGGTGTCGTCGAGCGAACAGGCTGTGGGTCTGCGCGAGATGAACACCGCGATGCATCACATGGACCAGGTGACCCAGCAGAACGCCGCGATGGTCGAGGAAACGACAGCCGCATCGATGTCGCTGAGCGAAGAGGCGGCAAGGCTCAAGAGCCTCGTGGCGCGCTTCCAGGTGTCGGGTGGCACGTCGACCAGCGAATTGCGGTCGGTGGCGCATCGGATGCGCGCGTAGGCCGGTCAGTTTCTGAAACAGTAAAGGGCTCGACCGCCAGGTCGGGCCCTTTCGTATTGAGGGGGGCCTTCGGGACTCACCCCTCACCAAGCGCGCCCATGAACTCGACTTTGTCTCGTTCGGGCTTGCTATCCTCTCCCACAAGGGGAGAGGCGAAGCCGATCGCCTGGCCGGAGTTGGTGAGAGGTGATTCCCGAAGACTTCAGAGCCGCCCGACGCGCTCCGTCAGCAGGTCGAAGAACCCGTCCGCGTCGACGTCCTTCAGAACCAGTGCGTTGTGCTTGCGGTCGGTGACCTGCCACCAGTCGACGACCGTCATCCCCAGCGTCAGCTCGGACCCCGTCTCGATCTCCACATTGCACATCCGCCCGCCATAGAGGTCCGGCTTCAGGAGGTAGGCGATGACGTTCGGATCATGCAGTGGCCCGCCGTCGGAGCCGTACTTGACCACGTCGAAGCGCTCGAAGAAGTCCAGCATGTCGGTCAGCGCCACGGCGGGCCGGGTTGCGAGCGCGCGGATGCGGTCGACGCGTGCCTTGAGCGTCAGGACCTTGTGGGTGAGATCGAGCGGGATCATCACGATCGGGATGCCGGACTTGAAGACGATCTCCGCGGCCTCGGGATCGACATAGATGTTGAATTCCGCCGCAGGCGTGATGTTGCCGACCTCGAAATAGGCGCCGCCCATCAACACGATTTCCTGGATCCTGCCGGCGATGTCAGGGGCGCGCGTCAGCGCCGTGGCAATGTTGGTCAGCGCGCCGAGCGGGCAGAGCGTCACCGTCCCCGGCGCCTCGTTGCGCAGCGTCTCGATGATGAAATCGACGGCGTGCGCTGGCTGCAGCGGCGTCTCCGGGTCGAAGAGTTCGGGACCGTCGAGGCCGGTTGCGCCATGGACATGTTCGGCCGTCACCAGGTCGCGCCGGATCGGCTTTTCGCAACCGGCAAAAACCTTCACGTCCTTGCGGTTGGAGAAATCGCAGGTGATACGGGCGTTCCTGGAGGTCAGCGCCACCGGCACGTTGCCGGCGACGGTGGTGATTCCCAGCACGTCGATTTCGTCCGGCGAGCCGAGCGCCAGCATGATCGCCGCCGCGTCGTCCTGACCGGGATCCGTGTCGATGATGATCTTGCGCGGACCTGCCATTCTTCATTCCCCTCAATGTCATTCGCGTGTTTGCGCCATGGTCTAGCTGCCGTTGCCATGCCTTGCAACTCTGACTGCCCTACACCATATGAAACCGCGTGGATGCTCCCTGAGGTCCATCGGATTGTCGCTTGCAGCCAAGGACATGGAAGAATGACACGTGTGACCCCTTTTGCGAGCCCGCTCCTTCTGGGCTTCGACGCGATGGAGAAGACCCTTGAGCGTCTCTCCAAGATCAATGACGGCTATCCGCCCTACAATATCGAGCGCCTGCGCGCCAATCCCGTGACCGGCGACCCCGACCGGCTGCGGATCACGCTTGCCGTGGCAGGATTCGCCGACGAGGATCTGGACGTCACCACCGAAGAGAACCAGCTCACGATCCGCGGCCGCCAAGCCGCTGAACTCGGCGAGCGGGAGTTCCTCCATCGCGGCATCGCCGCGCGCCAGTTCCAGCGGGTGTTCATGCTGGCCGACGGCATGGTGGTCACAGGCGCGATCCTCAAGAATGGCCTGCTCTCGATCGACCTGGTCCGACCGGAACCGGCGAAAATGGTGAGAAAAATTAATATTTGTGTCTCAGACTGAATACTCGCGGAACTGCCGCGTCTCCTAATTAGAAGGAGCATTACAATGATCTCCAAATACAGCCAGGCGAGTCGCATGACCAGAAACGAATTTGCGCATCTCGGCGCAGGCAAGGTTGGTTACATCCGCAAGATGCGGTCCGAGGACGTCGCCAGCGTCTTCCCGGAAGCGCCCGATCTCAATCCGGGTATCGATCTCTGGGCGCTGTTCGGCGCCGACGGGACGCCGATCCTGCTGACGGACAACCGTTCCTCGACCTTCTTCAAGGCCGCCGAGGACGACCTGACCACGGTTGCGCTGCACTAGGGGCGGCGCGCGGACCAGCGGTCGCCAGCGGGCCGCGTGGCGTGCATCCGTGTCGGCGCATAGGTTTGCGCCAGCATCGGTGTTGCGCCTTTGAGGAACGGCCCGGCTTGACCAAGGCGGGCGCGTGGTCCTAGCTTCGCTTCGACAATGATGCGCGGCGCAGGATTGCGACCATGTTCCACGATGATGATCTCGAACAGTTCGACGCAACCGGTGCGGCGCCCCTTCCGGCGGACGCGCGGACGGGCCGTGTCTCCAATCGCGGCGCGTCGATCTGGTATGCCGAATGCGGCGCCGGCCCCGCGGTGATCCTTCTCCATGGCGGTCTGGGCAATGCCGGAAACTGGGGCTACCAGGTTGCTCCGCTGGTCGAAGCCGGCTACCGCGCCATCCTGATGGACAGTCGTGGTCACGGCCGCAGCACACGCGACGGGCAACCCTATTCCTACGATCTCATGGGTACGGACGTGCTTGCGGTGATGGATCTGCTGTCCATTGACAAGGCCGCAATCGTCGGCTGGAGCGACGGCGCCTGCACCGGCATGGTCCTCGGTCGCCACCATCCGGAACGCATTGCCGGTATCTTCTTCTTCGCCTGCAACATGGACAGTTCCGGAACGCTGCCCTTTGAATTGACGCCGCGCATCGAGCGCTGCTTCTCGCGCCACAAGAAGGACTATGCGACCCTCTCGCCGACCCCGGACACTTTCGACGACTTCGTGGAGGCGGTCGGGCTGATGCAGCGGACGCAGCCGGACTATCGGGCTGCGGATCTGGCCACGATCGCGGTGCCGGTGACAATTGCCCAAAGCGTGGGCGACGAGTTCATCCGGCGCGAGCACGCGGAGTACCTCGCGCGGACCATACCGGGGGCGGAACTCGTCATGATGGAAGGCGTAACGCACTTCGCACCCGTTCAGCGGCCGGATGCGTTCAACGGCGCAATGCTGCGGTTCCTGCGCAGCCTGCCGGACTGGGCTGACGATCAGGTCTTCCGGAACGACAGATAGGCCGAACTGCGGCCCTCGCGCCGTGCCTTGGCCTCGTAACGCGTCCCCGGCCAATCCTCGAAAGGTGTCAGCCAATCGGATGCGTTCCTGGCCGTCCAGGCAAATCCGTTATGGCGGTCGATGTGCTGCAGCACCCAGTTCACATAGGTGTCGATGTCCGAGGCAAAGCAGAAGAGACCGCCCGGTTTCAGGACGCGGTGGAAGCGCTGCAGGTTCACATCGGAGACGAAGCGTCGCTTCCAGTGCTTCTTCTTGGGCCAGGGGTCCGGGTAGAGCAGGTCGATATGATCGATGCAGGCGTCCGGCAGCCAGTCGAGCACCAGCACGGCATCGTCGTCATAGAGCCGGATGTTTCTCAGCCCCAGTTCCTCTATGCGCGCGAGCAGCTTGGCCATCGAGTTGACGAAGGGCTCCACGCCGATGAAGCCGGTCTGCGGGTTGGCCGCGGCGCGGTGGATCAGGTGCTCGCCGCCGCCGAAGCCGCTTTCAAGGCGGATGGACTCGACGGGCACCGGAAACAGCGTGGCGAGATCGGCCGGCGGCGGGCTGGTCAGGTCGAGCCTGAGGCTGTCGAGCGCATCATGGATCAGCCGCGCCTGGTTAGGGCGCAGCGCCTTGCCCTTGCGACGCCCGAAAAAGGCTTCGGTGGAGCGCGATTTCCGCGCCCACCGATCATGTCGCCGGCCTCGTCTACGCCGATCTTTTCGTCATCGATGCTCACGCCTTCAGTGCGTCCTTGAGCGGCTTGACCAGGTCGAGCTTCTCCCAGGAGAACGAGCCGTCGCGGCCGGCCTTGCGGCCGAAGTGGCCATAGGCCGCGGTCTGCGCATAGATCGGGCTTGTTGAGCGCGAGATGGCGGCGGATGCCCTGTCGGCGACAGGTCGCATGACCTGCGGATGCGCCTTTCGATCTGGCCTTCGGTCGACCTTGCCGGTGCCGTGCAGGTCGACATAGATCGACAGCGGCTGTGCGACGCCGATTGCATAGGCGAGCTGGATCGTGCAGCGGTCCGCGAGGCCGGCGGCAACCACGTTCTTGGCGAGGTAGCGCGCCGACATAGGCAGCCGAACGGTCGACCTTGGTCGTGTCCTTGCCGGAGAACGCGCCGCCGCCGTGCGGGCGCGGCGCCGCCATAGGTGTCGACGATGATCTTGCGGCCGGTGAGGCCGGCGTCGCCGTCCGGGCCGCCGATCACGAACTTGCCGGTCGGGTTGATGTACCAGACGCAATCGCTCGGCGATCGGCATGTCGCCAAGCGCCTCGCGGATGTAGGGCTCGACAACCTTGCGGACTTTCTTGGAGTCCCAGCTGTCGTCGAGATGCTGGGTGGACAGCACGATGGACGTGCACTTCGGCAGGCTTGCCGTTCTCGTAACGCACCGTGACCTGGCTCTTGGCATCCGGGCCGAGCTTGCCGACATCGCCCTCGCCCTTGCGGCGGGCTTCGGAGAGAAGCGCGAGGATCTTGTGGGCGTAGTAGATCGGCGCCGGCATGAGGTCCGGGGTCTCGCGGCAGGCGTAGCCGAACATGATGCCCTGGTCGCCGGCGCCTTCCTCGCCCTGCTGGTCGGCGGCGCTGTCGACGCCCTGGCGATGTCGGCGGACTGCGATGCAGGAGCACGTCGATCTTCGCAGTCTTCCAGTGGAAGCCTCCTGCTCGTAGCCGATGTCGCGGATCGCCTGCGCGCGACCGCTTGAACTTGGAGGGTTGATGACCTGCGCGTTCTTGTCCAGTCTTCTCAGGCTGTGCGGCAGGCGCACTCGCCGGCGATGACGACGCGGTTGGTGGTGGCGAGCGTCTCGCAGGCGACGCGGACCTTCCAGGGTCGAGGCGGACTTGATGGCTTCGCGATAGACCAGATCGACGATCTCGTCGGAAATGCGGTCGCAGACCTTGTCCGGATGCCCCTCGGATACGGACTCGCTGGTGAACAGATAGCTTGGGGCGCATTACGGGAATTCCCCTCAATGAAGATAGCGGTGCTTTGTGTAGTGACTTCCGGGTCGGAAAACAAGCGCAGAAGGATATGGATATATCTTTATATGATCTTCTGCCGCAATTTTTTCCACCTTTGCCGCGCGGGGTTACGCCGCGCAGTGATAGGAGGGATTCTTTGCGCAAAACTTGTCTCGTTGTGGCTGGTCTCGCACGTGCCTGTGCTGCCGCTGTTTTCAGCGCGCCCGGGCGGCTTGAGGCAGCTGGTCTCGAATGCTCGCTTTTCATCGATCATGCCAGCGGCACGGTGCTGCATCGGCATGGCGATTGCGCCACGCGGGTCACCCCGATGTCGACCTTCAAGGTGCCACTGGCGCTGATGGGTTTCGACGCTGGCATCCTGACCGGGCCGGGGCAGCCGGTCTGGCAGTACAGAGCGGAATTCAACGCGCCCGAGCGCACACGCAAACCGGTGGACCCGACGATCTGGGGAGCGGGAATCAATCCTCTGGTATTCCCAGGAATTGACGCGAAAGCTTGGGCGAGCGGATTTCCGAGCGCTATGTGACGGCATTCGGCTATGGCAACGCAGATGTCTCCTATGTGCCAGGTGGCGGAGACCCGCTGACCCATGCCTGGCTTAGTTCGTCGCTGGCGATATCTGCCGACGAGCAGGCCGGATTCCTGCGCAGCCATGCTCGACGGAAAGCTGCCTGTGAGCGCCGGGGCACGCAGGCTCACACTGCGCGTGATGCCGACCTTCGAAAGCGGTGGCTGGACGATCCATGGCAAGACCGGGAGCGGATGGCGGCGCGGCAATGACGGCAAGCCGGACCGATCGCAGCCGGTCGGCTGGTTCGTCGGCTGGGCGGAGAAAGATGGCCGAAAGATCGTCTTCGCACAACTCAAGGTCGGCACAAAAACGCGCCAGGGAACCACAGGGACTGAAGCTGCGGGACACCTTTCTCAAGGACTGGCCGACTGTCTCGAAATCGTTGTGATGTGCCAGTACAACACGCGCCGCATTGCTGCGGCGCTTGTTGCATGCGGGCCGGTTGTCGAGTGCTACTCGACTTCGGCGTCGGCGGCGAGCGCCTTGACGAGATCGACGATCTTGCGCCGCACCTTGGGGTCGCTGATCTTGACGAATGAACGGTTGAGCTGCAGCCCCTCGGACGAGGACAGGAAGTCCACGACATAGTTGGAGCTCGACGCTTCGGCCATTCCTGCGGGCGTGTTGGCAGGGTTGCCGTCGGGCGCGTCCTCGAAGAAGAATGACACCGGCACGTTGAGAATACCGGAAATCGCCTGCAGACGGCTGGCGCCGACCCGGTTCGTGCCCTTTTCATATTTCTGGATCTGCTGGAAAGTGATCCCCAGGCTTTCTCCCAGTTTTTCCTGGCTCATGCCAAGCATCGTGCGGCGCAACCGGATCCGGCTTCCGACATGTATGTCGATCGGGTTGGGCTTCTTCTTGTTTTCCATTGTCTAGTTATCCTGTTTAGGAATGTCACCGGTTACCCGTCTTCGATTGCAGTACGTGCATCTTTTCGCCTTGACGAAAGCTCCGCGCATGCATTCACTTTAACGCGAATTGGCCGGTTGAGACACTATGCCTTTTTAGGGGTTTTTGGTCAATTACGCGTGAAACTAAAACTCATGCGCGTGAAAAGGGGTGCCAAAACGAGACAGAACTCCAGCAACCAAAAGTAAAGTTGCCTTGTTTGGCTCCACGCGGGCAACTCTACTTTCGGTGGAATTTCACCATCTATGACGCCTATTGCACCGAAGTCGAGTCCGGAACGGATCCGGCCATGACCATCGATAATGGCGGATACGCCGCTGTTGGAGTTTTCGGATCACCGGCAAGCCTGTTTCCACGGAATGAATGCGCGCCTGCTGGAAATGCTGCCATGGGCCGGGCGTGTAGCCGAACCAGCCATCGTTCGTGAGGTTTGACGATCGCATCGGCGCCTTCCGCGGCGGCGGCGCTCTCGAGCGGAAAAATCACCTCGTAGCAGATGAGAGGCAGGAATTTCGTGCCATCGGGTGCCGTCAGTTGCTCGAAACGCGGCGCGGCGCTGTAGCCGCCCGGGAAGGCGGCGATGGCATTCAATCCGATGCTGCCCCATAGCGCCTCGAACGGCAGGTATTCCCCGAAGGGAACCAGATGCACCTTGTCGGAAGCCGCGATGATCTGGCCTTGTGAATCGATCATGTAGGCGGAGTTGTAATAGCGGGTCGGCGTGCCGGCGCCGTCATTTTCGGTGCGGACCGCGCCAGCGATCAGGATCTGACCGTCTTCCAATGCATCTGCGATGCGCACGAGTGCATCGGGATTCTGCGTCAGGATGAAAGGGATCGACGTTTCTGGCCAGACGACATAATCCGGCCGCTTGCCGCCGTCCTTCGGCTTGGCGATGGTGAGCCGGAGATGGTCCTCGAAGATGCGGCTGCGCTCGCTGTCGTCGATCTTGGCAGCCTGGTCGATCATCGGCTGAACGATGCGCACGGTCCTCGCTCCCTCGCCCCGGCTTTCGACCGGAGCCTGGAGCCGCCATGCGCCGTAGCCCAGGTGACCTGCGAAGAGGACAAGCGCGATTCCGGCCGAGGCGCGTCCACCACGGCCGGTGAAGATCAGCGCGGGTGCGGCGAAGACGAGCACCGCCAGCGTGTTCATCGCATAGCTTCCGGTCAGGGCCACGGATTGCATCATCACCGGGAACGGCATGATCGAATAGCCGATGGCGTTCCAGGGGAAGCCGGTCAGTGTCGTTGCCCGCAGCCATTCCGCAAGGCCGAACGCAGCGGCGAGGGCGAAGAGGCGGGTCAGCCCGTCGGTCCAGAGAATCCGCGCGAGCAGCGTCGCAAGGCCGTAGAACAGCGCGAGATAGGCGGGCAGACCCAGGATCGCGAGCGGCAGGGCCCAGGCAAATTCGTCGGCCTCGACCAGCAGGGCCGCGCCGGTCCACCACAGGCCAGCGACGAAATAGCCGAGCCCGAAGCTCCAGCCCACCCAGAAAGACGGCAGCCGCCGGCGAAGGTAGCCCCGATCGGGGTGGCCGCTTGCCCCATCCACCAGCCAGAGCAGCACCGGCAGGGTCAGGAAGTTGATCGCAAAGACGTTGAATGGCGGTTGCGACAACGCGGTCAGCGCACCGGCAATCAGGGCGATGAGAAAGCGCTTGAGGCCCGAACTCAGGATCACATAGGCCGCCAGCCGCTGCATGCACTCCACCCCTTTTCGCGAATCATACGGATTGGCGCAGTTTTGCAGCATTTCACCGGGCATGTCCGCGCCAAACGCCATGACCCCCCGTGAAAGCCGCGCGTTAAGGATACCGCCGAAGAAATCGGACCCGAAAGCATCCTGCTAACCTTCTGGCACCGTCTTTGCGCCACAGTCGCGCGCAATGCATGCCGGCGCCCGAGGGATGGCCCTGACGGTGGTGTCGCGCTATTGAGCAGATGGGTTCGCGCTGGGCGCTGCGGTGAAAATTCGAGGTGGAGACATTCATGGCCAACGATCTGATCGTTCCGGTAATTCTTGCTGGCGGAAAGGGGACGCGCCTCTGGCCGATGTCGCGGTCGCAGCGGCCCAAGCAGTTCCTCGCCTTGACCGGAGACCTGTCGCTGTTTCAGTTGACGTTGAAGCGCCTCGCCGACCCGACGCGCTACGACAAGCCCATCGTTGTGACCAATTCCGAATACCGCTTCCTCGTGGCAGAACAGGCCCAGGAAGCGGGCGTCGAACTCGAGGCCGTGCTGCTCGAACCTGCCGCGCGCAACACCGCTCCCGCCATTGCCGCGGCGGCGCTGGTTGCTTCGCGCAACGGCCCGCGGATGGTGCATGTCCTTGCATCCGACCACAATATCGCGATGGACGACGCCTATCTGACGGCCATCGATACGGCGGCCGCGGCGGCGCGAGACGGACGACTCGCGACCTTCGGCATCACGCCCACGGCGCCGGCCACAGGGTTCGGCTACATCGAAGCCGGCGAAAGCGAGGCGAGCGGTGCACATCATGTCGCCCGGTTCGTCGAGAAGCCGGACGAAGCGCGGGCCAAGGAGATGATCGCCAAGGGCAATTACTACTGGAATTCGGGCATGTTCCTGTTCGACAGTGCTACGTTCCTGTCGGAATGCCGGGCGCTCGCACCTGAGGTGCTGGCCGCCGCCGAAGCCGCGGTGAAGACGGCGCGTGAGGACCTGGACTTCATCAGGCTCGGCGAAGCGGAGTTTTCGGCGTCGCCGGATATTTCCGTCGACTATGCGATCTTCGAGCGGACGGCGTTGGCCTCCGTCGTCCCGTCGCCGATCCGCTGGTCCGATCTCGGTGCGTGGGATGCGGTCTGGAAGGAAAGCGAGGCGGATGCGGACGGCAATGTCACGCGCGGCCCGGTCAGCCTGTTCAACGCGAAGAATTCCTTCGTGCTCTCCGAGGGCACGCATGTCGCCGTCAACGGGGTGGAGGATGCAGTCGTGGTGGTGTCGGAAGACGCGGTCTATGTCGGCAGGCTCTCGGACGCACAGGATGTCGGCCGGGTCGTCAAGGCGCTCGCCAAGGACAAGGCGACAGCGAAGCTGACCGAGGAGCACCGTACGAGCTACCGGCCGTGGGGCGGATATTCGTCGGTCCTTGTCGGTGAGCGGTTCCAGGTCAAGCGACTGTTCGTCAAGCCCGGCAAGCAGCTTTCGCTGCAGAAGCACCATCATCGCTCCGAGCACTGGATCGTGGTTCGCGGCACGGCGGAGGTGCAGATCGGCGACACGGTGCAGATGCTGCGCGAGAACCAGTCCGTCTACATTCCGCAGGGCGATGTCCACCGTCTCACCAATCCCGGCAAGATCCTGCTGGAACTGATCGAGGTCCAGACCGGGTCCTATCTTGGAGAGGACGACATCATCCGGCTCGAGGACACGTTCGGGCGAAGCTGAGGCGGGAGAGCGAGATGGTCCGGCAATGCAGCGCTCGTCCGCATCTTGTCACTTGAGGCGTCGAGATTTTTGCTGGCCGGCGAACCGCTGAGGACAAAAGCGACCTTATCAGCGTTTGCGGAGCCTGCTAGACAGGCGTCCAAATAACGTCAGATCAGATTGCGGAGCTTCCGATGGCGGTAGCGGATCGGGAAACGAATGTCGGCTATGGCAAGACGACCCTGGCGGTCATCATGGCCGTCAGCATTTGCCATGGCATCAATGACATCATGCAGTCGCTGCTGTCGTCACTCTATCCGTTGTTCAAGGCCAACTACAATCTCGACTTCGTCCAGATCGGCCTGCTGACGCTGGCGTTCCAGGTCACGGCGTCGCTGTTGCAGCCGGTCGTCGGGCTGGTGACCGATCGCTGGCCGATGCCCTATTCGCTGCCGGTCGGCATGGCGAGCACCTTCTTCGGCCTGATCCTGCTCGGCAACGCCCACAGTTATGAATTGCTGGTGGTGGCGGCCTGCATGATCGGCTTCGGCTCGGCGGTCTTCCATCCGGAATCCTCGCGCATCGCCCGCCTTGCCTCGGGCGGTCGCCACGGCCTGGCGCAATCGCTGTTCCAGGTCGGCGGCAATGCCGGGCAGGCGATCGGCCCGCTGCTCGCGGCCTTTGTCGTGCTGCCATACGGCCAGTCCAGCGTGGCGTGGATCGCGGTCATCGCGCTGGTCGGTATGATGATCCTGACCCGTGTCGGACGCTGGTTCATGGAGCATCGCCGGCAGAACGCGTCGCGCCCGGCCGCCAGCCGCACGCTTCCCTTCTCTCGCGCACGCGTGCTCTGGGCACTGGTCATTCTGGTGGTGCTGACGTCGACGAAGAATGTCTACATGGCCTCGATCAGCAGCTACTTCACCTTCTACACGATCGAGAAGTTCGGCATGTCGATCGAGAATTCCCAGCTCATGCTGTTCCTGTTCCTCGGCGCCGCCGCAGTGGGGACCTTCATGGGCGGCCCGATCGGCGACAGGTTCGGCGCGCGGTTCGTGATCTGGTTCTCGATCCTGGGCGTCATTCCGTTCGCGCTTCTGCTGCCCTATGCCAACCTGTTCTGGACCTGCGTTCTGGTCGTCCTGATCGGGCTGATCTTTGCCTCGGCCTTCTCGGCAATCGTCGTCTTCGCGCAGGAACTGGTGCCCGGGCGCGTCGGCATGATCGCCGGTATCTTTTTCGGCCTTGCCTTCGGCGCGGGCGGCCTCGGTGCTGCCTTGCTCGGAGATTTTGCCGACAGCCACGGCATTGCGTGGGTCTTCCGCGTCTCGTCCTACCTGCCACTGCTCGGCCTGCTCACGATCTTCCTGCCGAGGATGCCGGGGCATCGTCCCGGCTGACCGGCGGTCCGTCAGACGATGTCGGCAAAGTCCAGCTTGCCGAGCGCGTGGCCGTTGACGATCTCAATTGCGAGGTCCGGCGTCGTGTCGTCGGTGAACTCGCCGAAAAGCCACCCCTTGGTGTTGCCGGCGATGAAGACGTAGTCCTTGAGTCCCTCATTGAGCGCGAGGAGTTCCACCGCCTTGTCGAGCGCGTCGGCGAAGTCATTCGTCTTCAGGCGCTTCTCGATGTAATTCTCCTCGCTGCCGGCGAGATCGAGGTCGAAGATGTCCGATCCCGAGACGAATTCCACGACCTTGTCGTAGGCACCGGCCGCGCTCGGGCTTTCCGCCGCGGTGATCCGGAACGTGTCGGCACCCTTGCCGCCATCCAGCCGGTCCGCGTGCTCGCCGCCGATCAGCGTATCGTCACCGGCAAAGCCCTTCAGCACATCCTTGTCTGTGCCGCCGAACAGCGTGTCGTTACCCTTGCCGCCATCCAGCCAGTCTTCGTCGCCGTCGCCATAGAGCGTGTCGTCCCCGCCTTGGCCGAACAACAGGTCGTTGCCTGCACCACCCCGCAACTCATCGTCCCCGCCCATGCCGCGGAGCTGGTCGCGGGTAGGATTGCCCGGAAAGAAGGGTTCGAGCATGTTCCCATTGTTGTCGCCGGCGAGCGCGAAGAGTGTGTCGCCGACCAACAGTTCGGAGCCGTTGTTGAAGGTTACCTGCGCCGAGTTCAGATTGCCGATCTCCCAGTTCCGGAGAAGGACCGACTTTGCGCCGACGCTGAGCTGGACACCGCCCGCCAGTTCCGCAATCGACACATCGGCGGCGCTGATGCCGCCGTCGAAGACAAGGGTGTCGCCGCCGAGCTTGAGCTTGCTGCCGTTCTGCACCGTACTGAAATTGATGACTGCCATGACACGCCTCCTTGCTGGCCGGATCTTTCCGGCATGAGAAGTCCGGCGATGGCGGGCCGTTCACGGAACGGCACGTCTCGTCATGCGGATCACGTATCAGGAAGTCATAATATTCGGCTCAGATGATCCAGGCGGCTTCGGTTCCCGTCGGCCGGGAGAGGCCCGGCACATGCACTTCGACGCGATCGCGGCCCGATGCCTTGGCCGCATAGAGCGCTTCGTCGGCATGGCGGATCAGGGCCGCCGGAGACATGCGCTGGTCCGGAGACGCCGTGGCGATGCCTGCACTGACCGTCACGATCCCGGTGCTGCTGCCTTCGTGGCGCAGGTTCAGGCCGCGTACGCTTTCGGCCAGCCGCCTTGCCACAATCAGCGCTGCGCTGGCAGATGTGTCGGGAAGGATGACTGCCAGTTCTTCTCCGCCGTAGCGGCACGCGATGTCGGAGGGCGTGCGACAGACCGACATGAGGATTTGTGCGAGGAAGCGCAGGCAATCGTCGCCGGCCTGGTGGCCGTAGCGGTCGTTGTAGGGTTTGAAATGATCGACATCGATCATGATCAGGCTGATCGACCTGCCCTGTGAGGATGCGCTTGTGAACTCCCGGTCGAGGATCTCGTCGAAGGAACGGCGATTCATGAGCCCCGTCAAGCCATCCGTCGCGGCGAGGGACAGCAGCCTGAGGTTGGTCCTGTGGATCTCGTCTTCCGCATGCTTGCGGTCGGTTACCTCAATGACGGTTCCCTCGTAACAGGCAGGGTTGCCGTCGGTTGAAGCCACGTTCCACGCGGTTTCCGACACCCAGATACGTTCGCGCGTCCTGTAGCGATAGACCTCGGACACAAAGTCCGTCACCCGACCTTCACTCGCCATGATACGCTTGAAATCGTCGCGCCGCGCCGGGTTCACATACCATTCCTTGGCAATGTCGCGGACGCCCTCAAGCATTTCGGTCTCGCTCGAGAAGCCATTGAGCCGCACCAGCGCTGCGTTTGCCTTCAGCATCCGCCCGTCAACCGTCGAGCGATAGATGCCGGCGACGGAATTCTCGAACAGCGCCTGGTACTCGCGCATTTGCTGCTCGCGCTCGGCCTGGGCGTTGCGCGCCTCCGTGACGTCGGAGATGATGAAGAGGATACCGTCCTCGACCACCGTGATGCGCGTGGAGATCCAGCGACCGTCGAAGCGCTGGAAGAGGATGTCCTTCTGGGGGGCCGTGTCGGCACCGAGGTCGGAAAGCCATTTGGTGGCATCGTGTCCCGCAATCACGCCTTCGTTGACCGCCAGCGATGCGGCTGCAAGCTCCGCGATATGCGCACCCGGTACCAGCAGGTGACCGGACAGCGGAAAGAGGGCGTGGCATCGTTGGTTGACGTAGAGCAGGTGGCCGGCCTTGTCATACATGGCGAGGCCGTCGCTCATGTTGTCGATTGCATCCTGCAGCTTTCCGCGCGCGCTGGCGAGGTCGCGCTTGAGCGCGTTCGTCTCGGTCACGTCCCGATTGTGCGTGATGAGCCCGATGAAGGCGCCACTGGCGTCGAACATCGGCGCCTTCAGGGTAACGAGATGTCTCTCTTCGCCATCCGGCAGGACGGCCAGTTGGTCGAGCGTGACGGTCTGCTGTTCGGCAATGATCGTCGCTTCCTGCTGGCGGAACCGCTCCGCGACCGCGGCGGGATAGAAATCGAAGTCCGTCTTGCCTGCGAGATTGGCGGAATTGCCGGCGCGCATGAGAACGGCGGTTGCCGGATTTGCGAGCAGGAAGCGCCCTGCCGCATCCTTGACATTGAGACTGTCCGGCAGGGTCTCGAAGATCTGGCGGTAGACCCGGTTCTCTGCACCGGTCCTGCGGTTAATGCTGTCCTGCCGCAAGACGAGCGCGCAGAAGGCAGTACCGAAGGCCTTGAAGGCGGACAGGCCGAGGAAGTTCTCGATCGTCACTTTGGCAAAAACGTCCGGCAGGAGCATGGGGCTGACCAGCAGGCCGACGAGTGAACTGGCGACTGCGAGTAGCAAGATCGATACCGTGGACGGCTCACGTCCACTTGCCCTGTAGTGAAATGCCAGCCCAAGCAGCGTGACCAGGGCAATATTGGCAACACCGCTGGCCATGCCGGCACCGCCGAGATAGATGCGGTAGGCGACCGCCATCGCACTGGCGAGAATCGTGACAGGACCGCCGATAAGCGCCGCGGCGGACAGCAGCGATGTGCGGAAGTCGAACCTGACACCCGGCGCGAGTTCGACCGATGTCGACATCACGATGATCGTGCCAATTCCCATGGAAACCGCAAAGGCGATGCCGCCCAGTCGGGGCCACCGCGAAGGCGCGAGATTGCGAAGACAGATCCAGGCCGCGACGACACTACCCAGTATCGCAACGCTTTCCAGGGGCGCGAGCCAGGAAGCAGGGTTCATCCAGCACCATTGTCGTGAACAGGAGGTGCAGCCTAGTGGCGAAAGATCAAATTTCTCTTAAAAGCAAAGCATTTGCGACTGGCGTCTTCATGCCATCGCTTCGCTGTCGGGCACCAAGGCAGGGTGCTTGAGACCGACAACCTCGTAGAGATCGATCTCCTCCTTGCGGCCCTTGGCATGGGCTTCGCCGAGCGGGCGGAAGAGAATGCTGTCGTGGCAGTGCTCGTAGACTTCGCGGCTGGCCAGGATCGTCGTGCCGTGTTCCTTGTTCATGCCCTCGAGACGCGAGGCGACGTTGATCGTGTCGCCCATGGCGGTATATTGCAGGCGATCGACGGCGCCGACGCTGCCGACGACAGCCTCGCCGGTGTGGATGCCAAAAACGGGTGCGGAACTCAGGGAGGCCTTTGCGCCTCTGTTCGGCATTGAAGATCGCCAATGCGTCGCGCATGGCCAGCGCCGCCCGGCAGGCATTCTCGGCGTGCCGGTCGTCTGGAACAGGTGCGTTCCACATGGCGAAGATCGAATCGCCGAGGAACTGGACGATGGTGCCGTTGTTGGCATTCACCCTGCGGCTCAAGATGTCGAAATATTCCGACAGCATGGTCACCACGGCCTCCGGCGAATTGTGCTCGCTGATCGTGGTGAAGTCGTAGATGTCTGTGAAGATCGCCGTCACCTTCTGGCGGGTGGCGGTGCGCCGGGAGAATTCGCCGGACTGGATGCCCTTGCGGACCAGTTCCTTTGGCACGTAGAGGGCGAAGGTGAAGATCGCATCGCGCGCCTGGCTCATGGCGCCGGAGAGCGTATGGATCTCATGAACGCGACTCGGGACCAGAATGTCGGTCTGGAAATCGAGTTCCCTCAGGCGCTGCGCGCTCTCGGTCAGGCGGTTGAGCGACTGGGTGATGCGCCCGGCCAGCACGAGCGCTCCGACGATCACCACGACAATGACGCCCCCGGCGACTGCCAGTCCCTGAAACAGCATGTCATAGGCTGGCCCGAGCAACTCGTCGAGCGGCGCGGCCATGACGATGGTGCTGCCGGCGAACATCAGCGTTGATGGCAGTTTCGATGTCTTCACCACATAGGTCTGGCCTTCGACGCTGACGGCCTCGACACGCCCGTCACCAGCCTGCAGCAGCCGGCTCAGGGAGCGCGTCAGGGGATCTGTCTCGCTTGAAGTGCCTCTCTCGTTCTCCTGGGTGGCGGCAATGATCTTGCGCATCACGCCCGGGCTGGAGTGGATGACCGGCGTGCCGGCTTCGTTGGCCACGAAGACAATGGAGTTGGGAGTGAGCAACTCCTTCGTCACGAAATCCGTGACCCGGTTCAGCAGGACGTCGGCGCCGATCACGGTATCCGGACTGCGGGCATGCGCTTGGGAAATGGTCATGGCGAAGGCGCCGGTGGTGGCGGTCGCATAAGGCCCGGTGGCGACGGCCAGCTTGCTGTTTCGAGCTTGCTGGTACCAGGCGCGGTCCCGGGGATCAAAAACCGATTGCCCGACCCTTTCAGATTGCAGCCGCCGGCCATCTGGATCGAGGAAAAAGACCTGCATCGTGTTCGCGTCGACTGAACGCGGCCCGGCAATACGGATTCCGATAGCGGCGTCCTTCGGCGCGTCCAGCGTCTTGCGCCACGCCGCCTCGCTGAGGTTGATCGCCTGGAAGAACGCGCCATCGGCATAGCCGACGAAAATCCCGTCGACTGTCGGCGAGCGGATGAGTGCCTCGCGCGCGAAGGTGAGCTTGTCGTCCAGCCGTTCGGTCGGCGGGGCGGCGAAGGCGCCGAGCGCAGTGGCAAAAATGTTGACGAAAGTGGAAGTATCGCTGGAAATCATGGCCAGCCGGCCGTTCAGCCGATCGGAGAAATCGTTCATGCGCTCCTGGACACGTTCGACGGCCGTCTGGCGGGCACGAACAAATCCGATGGCAATCAGCGATACGGCCACGGCCAGCACCAACCCGACCATGACCACGCTGAGGATCAGTCGCAAAGTCGGCCTGCGCCAGGTCTTTTGTTCGTCGGCGGTCGCGAGGGCCATGCGCATCTCCCACCCGGCTCATGCGGCGATGCCGGTCATGGCGACTGGTCTAAGCAGACTTTCGTTGGCAAGCCAACGCTTCATCCGCTTGCTCTTTTGTTTTGTCGCAGGCTCTTGTCGGAAACCGTGGGACACTATTCCGGAACCTGCTTAGCCGATTTTTCGCCCGACTGCGCCAGAGGGAGCGCAGGGCCGGGAGAGCGGTGTTGCGGTTGGCGTACGCGGTCACCACGATGCAGCACGCGCCCGCCGCGGCGTTGGAGCACCCACCAGTGTCAGTCGCGCAGCAACTCGTTGATCCCGGTCTTCGAGCGGGTCTGCTCGTCGACGCGCTTGACGATGACGGCGCAATAGAGGTTCGGTGCGGGCTGGCCGTTGGGCATGGACTTGCCCGAGGCCATGGAGCCGGCGACGACCACCGAATAGGGCGGCACTTCGCCATAGCTGACTTCGCCGGTGGCGCGGTCGACGATCTTGGTCGACTTGCCGATGAAGACTCCCATGCCAAGGACCGAGCCCTCGCGCACGATGCAGCCCTCGACGACTTCCGAGCGGGCGCCGATGAAGCAGTTGTCCTCGATGATGGTCGGGCCGGCCTGCAGCGGCTCAAGCACGCCGCCGATGCCGACGCCGCCCGAAAGGTGGACATTGGCGCCGATCTGGGCGCAGGAGCCGACGGTCGCCCAGGTATCGACCATGGTGTTGGCGCCGACATAGGCGCCGAGATTGACGAAGGACGGCATCAGCACGGCACCCGGCGCGACATAGGCCGAGCGACGCACGACCGCGCTCGGCACCGCACGGAAGCCGGCGGCTTCGAATTCGGTGGCGCCCCAGCCGTCGAACTTGGACGGCACCTTGTCCCACCAGACGGCGTCGCCGGGGCCGTTCTTGATCACTTCCATCGCGTTGAGGCGGAAGGACAGCAGCACGGCTTTCTTCACCCATTGATGCACCGACCAGGTGCCGTTATGTCCTCGCGTGGCCGCGCGGACCTTGCCGGCGTCGAGCAGATTCAGGACTTCTTCGACCGCGTCGCGGATCTCGCCGCGTGTCGAGGTGTTGACACTGTCTCTGGCGTCGAAGGCCGCATCGATCGTCTTTTCAAGCGAGGCAAGGTCGGTGGCGGTCATGTCAATTCCTTAAACTTTGAAGGACTATTCTGGCCGTCTTTGGGTGCGCCGGCTGGCCGGCTCTATAGCGGATGGACATATCGATGGCAAAGGGCAAAACCGACAGCTTGCGGCGCAAGGACGGCGCCTGGGCACCGCTGGAAAGCAACCGCGCGGACAAGTCCCGCGCCGCGATGGTGCCCGCCACGCCGCAGTCGCTTTCGCCGTCCTACCGCCTTGCCTATGCCGACAACGACTTTCTCTGCCGCGAGGAACTCCGGCCGATCCGGCTGCAACTCGAGCTGCTCAAGGTCGAGATGGCGCTGGCCGAGCGAGATATCCGCTCGACGATCGTGCTTTTCGGCGGTGCCCGGATCCCGGCGCCGGGTGAGGCAGCCTGGGCCGCGCGTAACGATATCCAGAAGCGAAATCTTGAGGCGGCGTCGATCTACTACGACGAGGCGCGCGAGTTCGCCCGTCTCTGCTCGGAATGGTCCGCTGGCTTTGGCCACAAGGAATATGTCGTCGTAACCGGCGGCGGACCGGGCGTGATGGAGGCCGGCAATCGCGGCGCCGCCGAAGTCGGCGCGCCGTCCATCGGCCTCAACATCGTGCTGCCGCACGAGCAGGCGCCGAACCCGTATGTCACGCCCGACCTGTCCTTCAACTTTCACTATTTCGCGATCCGCAAGATGCATTTCCTGATGCGGGCCAAGGCGATCGCCATCTTCCCAGGCGGCTTCGGCACGCTGGACGAGCTGTTCGAATCCGTGACGCTGATCCAGACCGGACGGATGGCGAAAATCCCGATCCTGCTGTTCGGCGTGGAGTTCTGGCGGCGTGTCGTCAATTTCGAGGCGCTGGCGGAATTCGGCACGATATCGCCGGAGGACGTGAACCTGCTGCAATCGGTGGATACCGCACAGGAGGCGTTCGGCATCGTCCAGGATTTCTACCGCGAGAACCCTGCCTGACAGGACATGAAAAAAGGCGGCCCGCATGTGCGAGCCGCCCGTCGTCGATCGATCGGATCCCGGATAGGATCAGTTGCCGAAATCGGCGGCCGAGATGTAGCCGTCGTTGTTCTTGTCGCGCTTCTTGAACATGCGCTCGGCGACCCGCTCAAGTTCGCCCTTCGAAAGCATGCCGTCGCCATTGGCGTCGATGCGGTCGAAGCGCTTGCCAATGCGCTTGGCCGGGAACTTAACGAACTGCATCCGGCCCTTGCCTTCAGCCTTGGCGCGCTTGCGCTCGCTCTTGAGAACGGCCTTGGCGCCGGAGACTTCGGCGGCGCTCAGCATACCGTCGCCATTGGCGTCGACCTTGGCGAACGTCACCGCGATGCCGCGGGTCATTTCGCTCTGGGAGATCTTGCCGTCGTTGTTGAGGTCGGCGCGCTTGATCATGCGGTTGATGCGCTTTTTCCTTCTTGATCGGATCCTTGGCGGCGAAGGAAGGTGCTGCCGCGGTGGACGGCAAATACGCCCGCGAGCGCGGGCGATGAGTGCGGTCTTGATTTTCATGTCTGGGCCTTTCGTCGATAGAACGCGTCTATCCCTAAATGCAGCCGGGGCTGCTGTGGTTGCTTCCTCTGGGCGGCGCTTTCGGGAAAGAGATACTGTTCGACCGATCCGACGCCAAAGTTGACGCCGGTATATGAGCATCCGGCTGAATGCGGGCTGAATGGCCGGTTCATCAATCCGTGGGCCGAACGTGGCTCAGACGATCGCCTTGAGGAAGTCGGCAAGGCGGTTGGTGACGAAGTCGATATTGCCGTCGTCCTCGTCGAATTGTTCCCATCGCTCCAGTCCCTTGTGTCCGGGCTCCGGCAGGATGAGAACCGTCTTCATGCCGAGGATTCTCGGAACGATCAGGTTGCGCGGCAGGTCCTCGAACATGGCGGCATTTTTGGTGTCCACGCGGTGCAGGCTGGCGAACTTGTCATAGGTCGCATTGGCCGGCTTGGGTACGAAGTCGGCCGCCACGATATCGAAGATGTCCTCGAAGTGATCGAGCACACCGAGCGCGCGGGCCGCGGTCTCGGCATGCTTCACCGTGCCGTTGGTGAAGATGAACTTGCGACCGGGCAGGGCCTTGATGGCCTCGGCGAGGTCGGGGTCGGCGAGAACGGTTGAATAATCGATGGCATGTGCGGAATCGAGAAAGTGATGCGGATCAATGCCGTGGTGCTGCATCAGGCCGGCCAGCGTCGTGCCGTGTTCGAAGTAATATTTCTTCTGCAGCGCCCGCGCCTCGTCGTAGTCGAGACCGAGCATGTCGGCGACATAGACCGTCATGTTCTTGTCGATCTGCGCGAAGAGATCGACATGATGCGGATAGAGCGTGTTGTCGAGATCGAAAACCCAGTCGGTGACGTGGGCGAAATCGGACTTGGCGGGAAGCGAGGTCTGTGCGGTCATGGGATGGGGTTATGACGGATGGTGCAGGTTTGGCAAGTGCCGATCCCCGGAGGGTGATGGATGGGGCATGATGTTGCCGCCTCCAGACGTAGCGCCGGTCGACGCGGTGACAGGGCGCTTGCCTCCGGACCGTTTTCAAGCGAATAAGGCAGCGTCGCCGACCGTTGACCCCACAATGCGAAAATCAGGTTGAAAGGACGGCCGATGGCCTCTGTCGATAGCGGGATGAACACACTTCAGCGGGCCGAGTTCCGCGGCAATGCCCGCGAGTATTTCGGCATCTGGATCGTCAATGTGCTGCTGACGATCATCACCCTCGGCATATACTCGGCCTGGGCCAAGGTCCGCCGCATGCGCTACTTTCGCGGCAACACCTATCTCGACGGCCATTCCTTCGACTACCACGCGCGCGGCCTTCAGATCTTCCTCGGGCGCTTCATCGTCTTCATCGTCATCTCGATCATCAATGTCGTCACGACGGTCTATCCGCTGATCGGTATCGCCACGCCGTTCGTCTTCCTGGCCATACTGCCCTGGTTCGTTGTCCGCAGCCTGCGCTTCAATGCGCGCATCAGCAGCTACCGCAACATCCGGTTCGATTTCAACGGCACGCCCTGGGGTGCCTTCAAGGCGATCATTCTGGGCAGTCTCGTCTCGTTCTTCTCGCTGGGCATTCTGGCGCCATTCGCCAGCCGCTGGGTGAACCGGTATGTCTTCAATCACCTGAGCTATGGTGATCGCGGGTTTGCGACCGACCCGAAGGTCAGCGACCTCTATCGCGGCTGGCTGCTGCCGGCGCTGATGGTGGTGCTCGGTCTGCTCATCGCGGCCGTCGCGGCGTGGATTTATCTTGCGCCCTTCGTCTACCAGATGATGGGCGAGCTTGACCAGTTCAACGACGAGGAGCGCCTGGGCCTGACGATCCTCGCCGTCTATGCGGTGCTGATCCCGCTGCTGCTGATCTTCTGGATCGCGGGCTTCGTCTATGGCGTGGCGGTGCGCAACATCGTCATGAACTCGACCCGCTTCGACGAGATCCATCCGCTCTACAGCGACCTGTCGCGTGGCCGATACTTCTGGATCTTCGTATCCAATTTCGTGGTAACGCTGCTGACGCTGGGGCTGATGCGGCCCTGGGCGGCAGTACGCGAGGCCCGCTACGTCGCCGAGCACAGCGGCGTTGTTCCGAAGGGTGACATCGGCGAGATCATGGCATCGATCCAGGCGTCCGGCTCCGCCATCAGCGCCGAATACATGGACATGGAAGGAATGGACTTTGGCTTCTGACGGCGTGGTCGTCGCGCGCGGCACCTGGCATCCACCGCGGTCCAATGCGGCCCTGGAGGCGAGTCTGCTCGCCGAGGGCACCCGGCTCTCCATCCGCCTGGACGACGGCGCGATCGTCTATCGCGACGACCTGAAGTCGGTGAAGGTCTCCGACCGGATCGGCAGCATTCCGCGCCGTATCCATCTTCACAACGACTCGATGTTCGAAACGCCGGACAACGACGCGATCGACGGACTGCTGAGGGCGCACAAGGCTGACCGAACCGGGTGGATTGCCGAACTGGAGCAGTTCCGGCCGAGGCTGATCGGCTTCGTGGTCCTCGTCTTCCTGCTGGCCGGGCTGATCTATCGCTATGCGCTTCCGGCGCTGGTCGAGGTCGCGGTTCTGGTGACGCCGCCGGCAGTGCCACGCTGGCTTTCCACCGGCACGCTCAGTTCGCTCGACCAGACCATGCTCGCGCCGACCAAGCTCAGCGTGGCGGAGCAGCAGAAGATCAAGAAGGGCTTCGACAGGATCGCGAGCTTCTCCACCCGCGGCACGGCCGGATACAGCCTCAATTTTCGCGATGGTGGGTTCATTGGCCCGAACGCCTTCGCATTGCCCGACGGCACGCTGGTCATCACTGACCAACTGGTCCGGATGGCGGGTGGCGACACCGAGATGATCCTCGGCGTGCTGGCGCACGAGATCGGCCATGTCGAGCGTGAGCATTCCCTGCGCCAGGTCTACCGCGCCGCCGGGTTGGCCGGGCTCATCATGCTGATCGCCGGGGATGTCGGGTCGGGCGGCGAAGAGGTGCTGACCGACGGCGCGGCGCTTCTGGCGCTGTCGCATTCGCGCAGTGCCGAAAGCGAGGCGGACCGGATATCGGTCGAACTGATGGCAAAGGCCGGCCATGATCCCGCCGCGATTGGCCGGTTCTTCAAGATGCTGGAAGACAAGCTCGGCGACCAGGGCGGCACCAGCATGCTGTCCACTCACCCGGGCACGCCCGAACGGCGCAAGCAGATCGAGGACTGGGCGCGCGAAGCCGTCCAGAAGTAGTGGATCTCGCCGAACGGCCATCTTCGGGCACGGGTGTCGCTCGCCGGCTACCGATCCCGCGGGGTGGCGGCGCCCGGCAAGATCCTTGCGGTCTGCAGCGCGGCGAAGATCCGGTCGAACATGTCCTCGGTGTCGACGCAATCGTGAAAGCCATGCTGGCGTGCCTTGATGGTCGAGACCAGGGAGTGGTGAGGATAGGTCCGTCCGTGCCGCAGCAGGTAGTCCATGAACTGCCATGAGGAGACGATCTCCGAATAGCCGTGCGACACGAGGCCGTGCTTCGCGACGATGCGGTCCCAGACCGGTCCCTTGTCCGCCATCACCTCGGCAAGGGAGAAGGGATGGGCTATGCCGGGTTCGACCCCGAAACGCCGGGCGATGCCCGGCCAGAGATTGGGCCAGGAAAAACAGTCGCCATTGGCGATATTGTAGATCTCGCCCCTGCAACGCGGTTCGCTCCCGGCCCATTTGATGGCCCGTCCGAGCAACTGCGCATCGACGGCCTCCTGCAGGCAGGCTGGACCGCCGGGAAAGCGCAGCGGCTGGCCGAGTTCGGCACAGATCGCGGCATAGACGCCCAGTGCGGTGACCGCGTTCATGGGATTGCCCAGCGCAAAGCCGCACACGATCTGCGGCCTGAGAACCGTGATGGCAAATCCGCCGCGCTTTCCCCGCTCCCGCGCCAGATCCTCCTGGTCGTAGTAGAAATTGGAGGCGATGAAACGCGGGTCGCTTTCGCGCGCCGGCATGCGGTAGCTGCCATGGTGGACACCGTAGGCCTTGGTGCCCTGGAGAAGCGTGAGATGGCCGAAGCGGCTGCCGAGCGACGCCAGGGCGTCGAGCAGGTTTCCGAGCATCAGCGTGTTGCGGCCGATCTGCGCGTCGGACGTCCAACCCGAAACCAGCGACGCCTCTTCCTGGAGGGCGGCATAGACGACATGGGTCACACTGCCGGCATGGCCTGCGAGCGCCGCTTCGAGGCCGTCGCGATCAAGAAGGTCCGCTGCCACCCAGCGGGCCCGTCTCGTTTCGCCCGGCAATCGTCTCGAGAGGCCGACGACCTGCCAGTCGGGATCGTCGAGATAGACGTCCATGGCCGCGCGTCCGACCACGCCCAGCGCGCCGACAACCAGAACGCACCCTCCTGTCGCCCCATGCTCCATGATCGCGCCTCCTATCCCTCGTAGCTGCTCTTCGGCCGCGAACTCAGCAGGCGCTCGAGCCGCTCGCAGGCGATCTGCAGCGCCTCGACCGAGGCGGCGGCGCCGAAGACCAGACGCACGAAATGCGGCATCTGTCGGCGGCCGACCACGAAACTGTGCGTCGGCGCAATCGAGACGCCGACGGCGCCGGCGGCATTGACGAAATCCTCGGCCCGCCAGGGATTGGGCAGGGCCAGCCAGGCATGGGGACTGGCGACATTCGTCCTGGCCATGCCGAGCAGCGGGAAGGTTGTCAGCAGCGACAGCCGCCGCAGGTTCTCCGCCTGCTGCCAGCGGACCATTCCGTCGATGCGGCTGCTGGCAATCCAGCGCGCACCGATTTCGGCGGTGATCAGCGTGGCCGAGCCGGTCGACATGCCCACGCCCGACTGGGTCACGGCGACATCGCCCGGTGGCGATACAAGGCAGCCAACCTTCATTCCCGGTCCGGCGATCCGGCCAAGACTGGTGAGGAAGTGGGTGCGTTCCGGCGCGATCGAGATGATCGGCGGGTCGGTGTCGGTCATGAGCGTGCCATAGATGTCACTCTCGATAATCGGCAGGTCATGCTTGCGGGCCACGTCGACCAGTGCGACGCGGCGATCGTAGGACAGCGTGGCATTGGTGGGATTCTGGGCGTGCGGTGTGGTGTAGATGGCCGCGATCTTCTGCTTTGCGCAGAGTTCGGCCAGTGCCTCGGGGATCATGCCCTGCTCGTCCATCGCGACCCCCACGAGCTGGCGGTCGAGATAGCTGGCGACCGCCTTCATTCGCGGGTCGGTGAACTCCTCGGTGGCTATGGTCTCGCCGGGATGGGTGATTGTGGACAGGGCCGCCATGGTGGCGTGCTGTCCGCCATTGGTCATGATGATCTGGCTGGGAGACACGTCGATGCCGAACCGGGTCAGCCATTGCGCCATTGCCTTGCGATGGCTCAATTGCCCCACGGCCGGGCTGGAGCCCAGGAACTGCTGCGGATGGTGCTCGGAGATGATCGCCTTGAGCGTATCGGCGAAGGCGGTGTCCAGGTCCGGCACCGGCACGCGATAGGTCGACAGGTCGATCACATCTTGGACAGGAGTGTCGCCCAGGTCGGGCGCCACGCGACCGCCGGCGATGAAGGTGCCGCGCCCGACATGGCTGACGACGAAGCCCTGCTGCTCGAGCTGGCTGTAGGCCCTGCCGACGGTGGCGATCGCCACGCCTAGCTGGTGGGACAGTTCACGCTGCGGCGGAAGCCGTTCGCCAGCGACGAGGATGCGCCGGGCGATCGCGTCCATGATCGACGACACGATGGCGGCGTAGCCTGGCTTCTCGCCGAATTGTATCTGTTTGCTCAGCATTTTGGTATGGCAATAATCTGATTGTCATATGGCAATAACATGGCTAGGTTGATTGGGAAAGCCCAATCTGTGTGCAGCCGGAAGGTAGGAGCCGGCAGCAGGAAACCACGGATTTCGGGCGTTCCGCATACGTTTCTAGGAGGAGACAAACGATGCACAGATTGATCAAACGCCCGAAAAATCAGGAACGCGATCTCGACATCCTGTCGAGCATCGACACGCGCGGAATCATTTCCCGTCGCGAACTTATGCGTCGCGCCGGCCTGTTCGGCGCAGCGGCGACATTGTCGACTTTCGGCGGCGTGCTGAGAGCCGGCGCACAGGAAGGCGGCGGCAAGGTCACGGTCGGCCTCGACAGCGGGGCCTTCACGCCCATTCTCAAGGCCTTCGTACCCGAGTTCAAGGCAGCCACCGGCATCGACCTGGAATTCGCGTCCTATCCGCTCGGCAACATGTATGACCAGAACCTGCTGGCTCTGCGCCAGGGCGAAGCGCGGTTCGATGCCTTCGACTTCTGGCCGAATTTCGTCGGCGATTTCGGACCTTTCCTGACGCCGCTCGAGGATGTTGGCAAGCTCGAAGACTTGAACTTCGCCGATATCGCCAAGCCGTTCCAGCAGCTCAATTATTATGAGAACAAAGTCGTCGGCGTGATGATCGATGGCGACATGTTCATCAACACATACCGCACCGACCTGTTCGAGAATGCCGAGGAAATGGCGGCCTTCAAGGCCAAATACGGCTACGATCTCGCGCCGCCCAAGGGCTACAAGGAGTATCGCGACACGGCGGAGTTCTTCACGCGGCCGGACCAGAACACCTATGGCCTGGTCGAAGTGACCAGCTACTTCGTCTATGCCTTCTTCATCAACCAGCTGGTTCAGCTCGGTGCGGAAAAGGGCGTCAACTATGGCGACCTGTTCGATGCAGACATGAAGCCGCTGCTGGTCAACGATATCGGCGAAGAAGCGCTGCGCCGCTATGGCGAACTGACCGCGTTCATGCCCAAGGATCTCGCCCAGGCGATGCCGTGGGACGTCGGCCGGCAGATCTTCTTCGAAGGCAAGGTCGCGCAGGCCAACTGGTGGACCGACATGCCCAAGGGTGCTGCCGATCCCAAGATTTCCAAGGTCGCCGGCAAGATCAAGTGTGCCAAGAGCTTCGGTGACGTCACCGTGCTGCCCTATGGTCGCGCCATGGGCATCGCCGCCAACTCCAAG
Organism: Rhizobium sp.; assembly: GCA_019739215.1. Taxonomy (GTDB): domain Bacteria; phylum Pseudomonadota; class Alphaproteobacteria; order Rhizobiales; family Rhizobiaceae; genus Rhizobium_E. The sequence goes on along the minus strand of JAHHDR010000013.1, from coordinate 24,190 downwards.
AACAAGGAAGGCGCGTTCAAGGCGATCGCCTGGATGCAGCAATCGGCCCAGGCCAATCGCTGGGTCGCGGAAACCTTCGAGCAGTCGCTGATGGATCCGTGGCGGATGAGCATGTTCGACGATCCGAAAAGCACCTTCCCGCTCCAGGCGGAATCCGGTTTCGCCGACAATTTCGCTTCCGTCAGCAAGGAGCTGCTGGCGAGCCCCAAGGCCTATCTCGATATCTCGATCCCCGGCACCAACCGCTATCTCGGCTCGATCATCCAGCATGTCCAGCGCTCGATCACCGGGCAGGCGACTCCGAAGGAAGCGCTCGAGGCGATGAGCGCCGAGTTCGAGGAGACCACCGAGACCTACGGACGTGATCGACAGGCCGCGCATTATGACGAATATCGTCAGCGGATGATCAAGCAGGGCTACTGGTCCTGACCCGCGCGCCGGCCGCTCGCATCGCGAACGGCCGGCCTGCATCGCCGCAGGCACAGCGCGGCGGCGAGTGTTGACTGATCAATCGGCAGAGGCAATGACTTCATCACTTCAAGGCAGCGCGGCAACGCGCAAGGCAACGAAAGAGGACTCATCGGCAGAACGGCGTGCCACCTGGCTGCTGCTCGGCCCGGCGCTGGGCTTTCTGGCGATCCTGTCGGTGTGGCCCTTCGTCTATCTGATTTATGCGTCCTTCACGTCCTACCAGCTCGCGATCCCGATTCCGATCGAATGGGTCGGGCTGAAGAATTTCTCCCGCGTGATGTCGAGCTCCCGGTTCTGGACCAGTTTCGGGATCACGGCCGTGTTCGCCCTGATCGCGGTGCCGCTGCAGATCCTGCTCGGCCTCGGTCTGGCGCTTCTGCTCAAGGGCGTCGCGCGCGGCCGCGAGATCTATGCCTCGCTGTTTCTGATCCCGATGATGATCGCGCCGATCGTCGTCGGCTTTTCCTGGAACCTGTTCCTCAACCCGATCTACGGCCCGCTGAATTCGGCCTTGAAATTCATCGGCCTTGATCCGCCGGCCTGGGCGCAGTCGCCGACCTGGGCGCTGCCGACACTGGTCGTGGTCGACACCTGGCAGTGGACGCCGTTCGTCATGGTGGTGCTGCTGGCCGGACTGCATTCGATTCCGTCGCGCGTCTACGAGGCTGCGCGCGTCGATGGCTCGAACCGCTGGCAGACCTTCCGCAACATCGTGCTGCCGATGCTGCTGCCCTACATGACCGTGGCCTTCGTGCTGCGTTTCATCGACAGTTTCCGGGTGTTCGACATCATCTACATCCTGACCCGCGGCGGACCGGGCACGGCCACGCAGAATCTCGCCTATTACACCTATGACATGGGCTTCGGGCGCTTCGAGTTCGGCCTGGCCGGCGCACTCAGCATCGTCCAGCTCGTCCTGCTGACGGGCGGCACCATGGCCATCCTGAGCCTGGCAAAGCGCCGCGACCGGGTGCCGGAGGATCGGCCCCTGCCGCCCACCGTGCGGACCGCGCCGACGACCGGACATCTGCAGGGAGCCAATTCATGACCGCCGCCAACCCGACCGTGCCCGACGTGGAAAAGACTTCTGCTGCCGCCATCGTGGCGATCGTCGCCCGGCATGCTGTCATCGTGCTGCTGCTGGCACTCTTCCTGCTGCCGCTTGCATGGCTGCTGCTGACGGCGTTCAAGCCCTATAGCGAACTCTTCGTCAGCCCGCCGAGCGTATTGCCGATCAACGGCACGCTGGCCAATTTCTCAGAGGGCTGGGAGATCGGCGGCGGCAAGGGGATCGCCGACAGCCTGATCGTCTCGTCATTCTCGACGCTCTTCTGCCTGTTGCTGGGTTTTCCGGCTGCCTACGGGCTGGCGCGGCGGTTTCCGCCGCATGGCCAGCTCAGCTTCACCATCCTGTCGCTCAGGATGCTGCCGCCGATCGTGCCGGTCATCGGCTTCTACATCCTGTTCCAGGAACTGTCGCTGTTCGACACCTATACCGGGCTGATCATCGTCTACACCTTCATGAACCTGCCGCTGGTGATCTGGCTGCTGGCCGAATTCATACGGCAGATCCCCAAGACCTATGAAGAGGCGGCCCGCATTGACGGGGCGCCCTGGTATCGGCTGGCCTGGGACGTGCTGCTGCCGCTCTCCGCGCCGGGCATCCTGACGGCCGGCATCCTGGCGATGATCTTTGCCTGGAACGAGTTTCTCTTCGCGCTGGTCTTGACCGGCGAGCAGGTCATCACCCTGCCCAAGGCGCTCGCCAGCTTCTTCCTCTTCCAGCAGCCGAACTGGGGCCAACTCGGCGCCATCGGCATTGTCGCGACCGCACCCCTGCTGGTCATTTCCTATTACATGCAGCGGTTCCTGATCCGCAGCTTTTCCGTCGAACTCGGCGGCCGGTAAGGACTTAAACAATGGCATCGGTAACTCTGTCCGGAATCAACAAGTGGTATGGCGGCGTGGTCCATGCCGTCCAGGACGTCTCGTTCAAGATCGAGGACGGTGAATTCTTCGGCCTGCTCGGCCCGTCGGGATCCGGCAAGACCTCGGTTCTGCGCATGCTGGCCGGCCTCGAGCGGCCAAGCTCGGGCACGATCGCCTTCGACGGTGTCTCGGTCGAGCGCCAGACGCCGCAGGCCCGCAATGTCGCCATGGTGTTCGAACAGAACGCGCTCTATCCGCATATGACGGCACGGCAGAATATCAGCTATCCGCTGAAGATCCGTGGCCTCTCCAAGAGCGAGATCGACAGCAAGGTCGGCGAGGTCGCCGACATGCTGAACATCCGCCATCTGATCGACCGCCGCGCCGCCCAGATGTCCGGCGGCCAGCAGCAGCGGGTGGCGATCGCGCGCGCGCTTGTGCGCCGCCCCAACCTTCTATGCCTGGACGAACCCATCGCCCATCTCGACACCCTCCTGAGGGCACGCCTGCGCGGCGAACTCAAGCGGCTGCAGCGCTCGCTCGGCACCACGTCGGTCATCGTCACCCACGATCCGATCGAGGCGATGACCATGACCGATCGCATCGCGGTGATGCGCGACGGGCTGATGCAGCAGATCGGCACGGCCGACGAGATCTACAACCGGCCGGTCAACGCTTTCGTGGCGCAGTTCTTCGGCCTGCATTCGATGAATGTGTTCGAGGTCACCGACATCCAGGAAGCACCTGTCCTGAGCGGCAAATGCGGTGGAGAAGCCGCGCGCCTGCCCGACAGCGTCAAGCCGCATCTGACCGGCGCAGATCGCAGCCTGTCGATCGGCGCACGTCCGGCGATGATCTCCGTCTTCCCGAAAGGCGAGGCGCCGACCGGCAGTGATGTCCTCAACATCTCCGGCCGGGTCTACGTCGCCGAGCAGCTCGGCGATTCCATTCTGGTGACCGTGCAGGCCGGCGACGCGACCATCCAGGCGATGACCCCGCCGGATCGGCATTTCGCCATCGACCAGCCGGTGGACCTCGTGGTCCGTGAAGAGGCGCTTTACATCTTCGAAGGGCAGGGCAAGGCAACCGTGCGCCACGGCGCCAGCCAGTCGGGCCTCGCACCGACATCTCTGGCAAGCGCCCATGCGTGAGGCTGACTGATGGCTTACCTTCTCGGGATCGACAAGGGCACATCCGTCATCAAGGCGGTGGTGTTCGATTCTGCCGGCAAGGCGCGCGGTGCCGGTCAGCGACGCGTGGAGGTGCTGGCACCCAGGCCGGGCTGGCATGAGGAAGATCCCGATCACAGCTGGTCGCTTTGCGTGGCCATCATCGGCGAGGCCCTCCGGGCCGCCGGAATTTCCGGGAGTGAAATCGCTGGTATCGGCATATCCGGTCATATGGGCGGCGCCTGGCTGATTGATGCCGGGGGCGGGGCTGTCCGCAATGCGATCTGCTGGCCGGATGAGCGGGCGCAGGCCGAACAGATGGCGCTGGAGCGGGCCGGCAAGCTCAGGGAAGTCTTCGACATTTCCGGCAATGGCCTGATGCCCGGCATCACCGCGATGCTTCTCGGCTGGCTTGCCGCCCACGAGCCGGAGGCGATCGAAAAGACATCGGCGGTTCTCTGCGCCAAGGATTACCTGCGGTTTCGCCTGACCGGCGCGGTGGCGACCGATCCGTCCGATGTTTCTTTTGTCCCGGGCGACATCGACCGGCGGGTGCATTCGGCCCGGGTGCTGGAACTCTGCGGCGCGTCAGCATGGATGGATAAGCTGCCGCCCATTCTGCCGTCCGGAGACATTGCCGGCGCGGTCACGCGGCAGGCAGCCGAACTCACGGGGCTCGCCGAAGGAACGCCCGTCGTCACCGGCCTGGGCGATGCCTGTGCCAATGCGCTCGGCGTTGGCGCCGTTCGCCCGGGTGCCGCGCTCACCGTCCTCGGCACCAGTTGCCTGAACAGCCTCGTGACGCCGGGCCCGGAGCGCGCGCCGGACGGGCTGGGCTTTCTCTTCGCCATGCCCATGGACCGCTACCTGCGCATTCTGCCCAATACATCCGGCACGATCGCCTTCGACTGGTTTCTTGAACGGTTCGGAGCCCCAACCGATCCCCAGGGCAAGACGGATTTCGCGGCGCTGGAGGCCATGGCGGCGGCGGTGCCGCGCGGCGCCCAGGGCGTCACCTTCATTCCCTATGTCAATGGCAGCGGGGTGCTGGCACCCTTCTTCGATGCCCAGGCGCGGGGCAGCTTTTTCGGCACCGGCAGTCACACCACCTATGATCACCTGCTGCGCGCGGTCTATGAGGGGCTCTGCTTTGCGACGCGCGATTGCTTTGCCGCAATGAACACGCCGCCGCAGTCCCTGGTTCTCACCGGCGGCGGCGCGAAAAGCGCGTTCTGGGCGCAGATGTTTGCCGACGTGCTGGGCGTGCCGATCGAGATCGTCGCGGTGGAGGAATCCGGTGCGCTCGGGGTCGCGATGCTGGCTGGCGTTGCCGCCGGCCTATGGCCGGATCTTGAAACGGCAGCCCGCATCAATCCGGTGATCGTCCGCTACCAGCCCGATCAGGACGCGCAGAAGGATTATGACGGCTGGTTCGAGCTCTACCGTCAGGCGCGCGACGTCTACCGCAAATACTCCACCGATCGCGCGAAGCTGAAGGCCCTGCCGGAGGTTGCGGCATGAGCTACGTCCTGGGCATCGACAAGGGAACGACGACCACCAAGGTCTCGATATTCGAGCTGGCCAACGGCCGCGTCGTGGCGACCGCGCGCCGCGCGACCAAATCTTTCCGGCCGCAGCCCGACTGGCATGAGGAGGATATGAACGGCACCTATGACAATGTCGCTGCGGCCATCCGCGACGCCATTGCGGAAGCCGGCATCGACAATGCGGAGATCAAGGGCGTCGGCGTATCCGGCCACATGGGCGGTCTCTGGGCGCTGGACAGCCATGGCGAGCCGGCAGGCCCGGCCATCGCATGGCCCGATGGCCGCGCCGCACAGATGCTCGAGGGCTGGAAGGCCGCTGGCATCGTTGACGAACTCTTCACGATTTCGGGCAATGCGCCCATTCCCGGACTGCCGCTCGTGCTGCTGTCCTGGCTCAAGAACAATGACCCGGAATATTACAGCCGGATTGCCACGGTCTTCTGCGCCAAGGACTATGTGAACTATCGGCTGACCGGCGAGATCGCCACGGATGAATCCGATCTCTCCTTCTTTCCCTGCGACATTCGCAGGCGCGAGCCCTCGCAGCGGCTGTTTGACATCGCCGGCGTGAGCGAGATGGCGGCGAGACTTGCGCCGGTGTTGAAGATCGGCGCGATCATGGGCCGGGTAACGGCAAACGCCGCCATGGAGACTGGTCTGGCCGAAGGCACGCCGGTTGTGACCGGTGCCGGCGATGCGGTGGCGGCCGCAATCGGCGTCGGAGCCTTGAAAGCCGGCCAGGCGGTCACCGTCATCGGCACCAGTTTCATGAACAATCTGACGATCGATGCACCTCTGCTCGAGCCGGCGGGCGTCGGCTTTCTGTTCCTGATGCCCGAGGGCCGCTGGCAGCGGCTGATGTCCAATACCGGTGGCGGTTCTCTCTGCCTCGACTGGATCGTCTCCGCCTTCGGGGCAAAGGCCTTTGCCGGCAAGGACATGTTTGCCGAGATCGAACAGCAGGCACGGGCCGTGCCGCCGCTCAGCAACGGACTGGTCATCCATCCCTATTTCAATACGTCGGGCATGACGGCGCCTCGCCATGAACCTCTGGCGCGCGGATCGATCTTCGGCCTGGACATGGCCACGACGCCGGCCTCGCTGGTGCGGGCGGTGATGGAAGGCGTCGCGTTCTCGATGATCGACTGCTATGGCGCCCTCGATGCGCCGGTCGAGGAGATCCGCATCACCGGCGGTGGCGCCCGTTCCATGCTCTGGCGGGAAATATGCGCGGCCGCCATGAACCGGCCGCTGCTGGTGCCTGAGGCCGAGGAGACCGGCGCGCTCGGCGTCGCGCTCATGGCCGCCTGCGCTGCGGGTTTCTATCCCTCGCTCGATAAAGCCGCCGGAGCCATGGTGCGGATTGCCGGCACCGTTCAACCCGACGCCCGCCTCGCGGAGGGTTATCGCGCCGCCTATCCGCTGTTCAAGGCTCTCGGCGAGGACCTCGCACCACTCTGGAAACGTCGTGCCCAACTGCTTGAGCGCACTCACACCACGAAGGAAGCGCCATGAGGCAGTTTACGCAGACCCATATTCTGTTCGATCTGGATGGCACGCTGGTCGATACCCGCGCCGCAGTGACCGGATGCTACACAATCGTTTTTCGCGAGAAGCTCTATTCCAGGTTCCCGCCAGACGATTTCCCGATTGCGGAACTGTTTGCGATGCGCCCCGCAGAGGTCTTCGCGATCGTGGCGCCAGACCGTGTTGAAGAATTGCACAATGCCTATCGCGACGCCTACCCGCGTTGCACGGCACTGATTAAAGTCTTTGACGGCGTGCGCGACATGATCCTCGATCTGCGCGCCACCGGCCGCAAGCCGTCGATTGTCACCAACAAGGGCCTGGAGCGAACGCTGATCGATCTCAGCGTCGCCGATATACCGCCCGAGGCCTTCGAGGTCATCGTCACAGCCGAGGACACCGTCGATCGCAAGCCTCATCCGGCCCCGATCCTCTTCGGCATGGCCAAGACAGGCGCGGAGCCCGGCGATTGCCTCTATGTCGGCGATGGTCCCCAGGACATTCTGGCGGCGCGCGCCGCAGGCATGGCGGTGATCGCGGTGTCCTATGGCTTCTACACAGGCGAACTTCTTGCGACCCATGAACCCGATGGCCTGGTCGACAGTGTCGAGGGGCTCGCCCGGATGCTCGACATCCCGCCTGCGCGAAAGGTTGCGCCATGACGGATTTCATCGAAATTGCCGACGGACTTGCCTTCCCCGAGGGGCCGGTTCTGATGCCGGACGGTTCCATAGTCCTGGGCGAGATCGCGAATGGTCAGATCACGCGCATCGGCATGGATGGCCGCAAGTCGATGCTTGCCAGCACCGGGGGCGGCCCCAACGGATTGGCGCTCGGCCCCGACGGCAATCTCTACGTCTGCAACAATGGCGGCTTCAGCTGGGGCCGGACCGATCAGGGCTTGCGACCGATCGGCAGGTCCGACGACAATTCCGGCGGCCGCATCGAGCGGGTCGACGCGGAGACCGGCAAGGTGGAGCGGATGTATGACCGCTGCGACGACGTGCTGTTGTCCGCCCCCAACGACATCGTCTTCGATCGCCATGGCGGCTTCTATTTCACCGACCATGGCCATCGCCACGGGCGCAAGACGGATCATGGCGCGGTCTATTACGCCAAGACCGACGGCAGCCTGATCCGTGAGGTGGCCTATCCCCTGACCGGGCCGAACGGCATTGGTCTGTCGCCCGACGGCAGCATCCTCTATGTCGCCGAAACATCGTCGGGACGGCTGTGGTCCTGGCGGATCGAGACTCCCGGACAGCTTGCCAAACCCGACTGGCCGTCGCCCACCGGCGGTGATCTGGCCGCAGGTCTTGCTGGCTTCCAGCGCTACGATTCGCTGGCGGTCGAGGCCTCCGGCAACATCGCCATCGCAACCCTGCGCTTCGGCGGCATCGTCGTCGTCTCACCGTCGGGTGAAGAGGTCGAGCGCATCCGCACGCCGGATCCCTATACCACCAACCTCTGCTTCGGCGGCACCGGCATGAAGACCGCCTTTGTTACCCTGTCCGGTTCCGGGAGGCTCGTCTCGATGGATTGGGCCCGGCCCGGCCTCGTCCTGAACTAGCGCATAAGGAAGCGATCGCATGGCTGTTCTCAATCACCCACCATCCTCCCCGGACCTGCCGGCCATCAAGGGCCGCGCACTCAATCTGCGCCGCAAGATGATGCGCATGGCGAGCGGCAAGGGTGAGGGCTACATCGCCCAGGGGCTGGCCATGGCCGATTGCCTGGCCACGCTCTATTTTCACGAGATGCGCTACGATCCGACCAACCCGGACTGGAAGGAGCGCGATCGCTTCGTCCTGTCCACGGGGCACTATTCGATCGCCATGTATGCGGTTCTCGCGGAAGCCGGAACATTGCAGGACGAGGAACTGGTGACCTACGGGCTCAACGGCTCGCGGCTGCCGATGAGCACGTTCGACGACATCCCCGGCGTGGAGATCGTCGGCGGATCGCTCGGCCACGGACTGGGCCAGGCGGTCGGCATGGCGCTGGGACTGAAGCTCGATGGCTCCTCGGCGCGCGTCTTCTGCGAATTCTCCGACGGGGAATTGCAGGAAGGTTCGACCTGGGAAGCGGCCATGGGCGCCGCCACCTTCAACTGCGACAACCTGGTGGTCATCATCGACTGCAACGGCATCCAGGCCGATGGCGTGGTGACCGTCAAGATCGAGCCGGTGGCCGACAAGATGACCGCTTTCGGCTTCGAGACGATCGAGGTCGACGGCAACAGCGTCGAAGCCCTGACCGACGCGCTGGCAAAACTGCGCGCGCCAAACGGCAAGCCCAAATGCATCGTCCAGCGCACGATTCCGGGCTTCGGCATTCCCACCATCATGGCGCGCGATCGGGCCCATTTCGTCCGGATCGACAATTCCGAATGGACGGCGCTGACCGCGGAACTGGAGAGAGAAAATGGCTGAGGCAGAAACCATCGGCAACCGCACGCGCGGCATGGGCGAGATCGTCGACGTCGCCGGCAAGGTGACGGAGATTGCCCCTTTCGGCCACACGCTTGCCGCGCTGGCGAGAGAACGCCCCGAAATCGTCGGCCTGACCGCCGACATGGGCCGCTACAGCGACATCCTGCCGTTTCGCGATGCGCATCCGGAGCGCTTCTTCAACGTGGGCGTCGCCGAGCAGAACCTGATCATGATGGCGGCGGGTCTGGCCAAGACCGGCAAGATTGCCTATTGCACCACCTATTCGGTGTTCATCAGCCGCCGCGCCTATGATTTCGTGGCGATCGCCTGCGCCCATTCCACGGCCAATGTGAAGATCTTCGCCGGCATGCCCGGCCTGGTGAACGGCTATGGCGCAACGCACCAGGCGACCGAAGATCTCAACATGATGCGCGGCATCGCCGACCTGACCGTCATCGATCCCTGTGATGCCACCGAACTCAAGCAGGTTGTCCGCGCCGTGGCGGATATTCCCGGCACGGTCTATGTCCGCAATCTGCGCGGCAAGGTGCCGGTGGAACTCGGCGAGGACTATCGCTTCGAGGTGGGAAAGGCCAAGGTTCTCCGGCCCGGCCGCGATGTCGGGATCATCTCGACCGGCTACATGACGGCGCGCGCGCTGGATGCGGCCAGGGCCGGCCAGGCCGAGGGCGTCGATGCCGGCGTGCTTCATGTCGGCACCATCAAGCCCTTCGACAGGAAGGGCGTGCTGGACTTCGCCAGCCGCTTCGATCGGCTCGTCATCGCGGAAAACCACAAGACCACGGGCGGATTGGCGACGCTGGTCGTCGAGGCGCTTTACGAGGCCGGCATCGTCAAGCCCGTGATCAAGATCGGGCTCGACGACTCCTTCTTCGAATGCGGCTCGCAGGAATATCTCGAGGCGAAATATGGCGTCGATCTGCCCCGGTTCGTCCGGGCGATCGTCGAGGCGAAATAGGAGGTCGGCATGCTTCTCAAGGACAGGATTGCGCTCGTCACCGGCGGCGCGAGCGGGTTGGGACTTGCCACCGCGACCGCATTCGTGCGCGAGGGCGCGACCGTGGTCATCAATGACCTGAGGCTGGACGCCGCCAAAAAGGCCGCCGCCGCACTGGGCGAGCGGCATTTCGCAGTGGGCGGCGACGTCTCCAGCGAGGAGGCGGTCGCCGCCATGGTCAAGACGACGCTCGACCGCTTCGGCCGCATCGATATCCTCGTCAACAATGCCGGCATGCCTGACAATTTCACCCCGACGGTCGACCAGACGCTGGATCACTGGCAACGTCTCATCGATGTCCATCTCACCGGCACCTACCTGATGTCGAAGACGGTGGCGCCGTCGATGATCGCCCGCAAGTCGGGGGTCATTCTCAATCTCAATTCGATCGCCGGATTGCTGGGGCTGCCGGTGCGCACCGCCTATTCCGCGGCCAAGGCCGGGATCGGCATGCTGACCCAGGTGCTGGGCTGCGAGTGGGGTCCGCACAATGTCCGCGTCAACGCTGTCGCGCCCGGCTACATCCTGACCCCGCTGACCGAGAAGCTGATTGCCGATGGCAAGATCGACGAAAAGCGCATCCGCCGCCGCACGCCGATGGGCACGCTGGGCTTCGCCGAGGATATCGCCGAGGCCATGGTGTTCCTCGCCTCCGACAAGGCGAAATTCATCACTGCCATCACCCTGCCGGTCGACGGCGGCTATTGTTCCTGGGGCGCGCCGAGCGATGCGTTCCCGCTCGATTGAAATTCCGGGAGGCCCGCGATGTCCGATATGAACGATGCCCCTCGACCGCTGCTGGGGATGGACCCGAGCAAGGTGCCGTACCGCAAGCCACAACCCTTCGGCATGATGCCGGACATCTTCATGCCCGGCGTGCTCGATCTTGATGCTGACGAACATCTCTGGGTGCCGCAGGCTCCCGGAGTTTGGTTCAAGCCGCTGGTTCTCTCGGTCAGCCAAGGCTACTATGTGAACCTGCTGCGGGTGCGCAATTCCGGGGTTCTGTCGCGGCACAGGCACAGTGGTCCGGTCCACGCCTTCACGCTCAGGGGCCGCTGGCACTATCTCGAGCATGACTGGGAGGCGACGGCCGGCGGCTACGCCTTCGAGCCGCCGGGCGAGACCCACACCCTGGTGGTTCCAGACGACGTCACCGAGATGATCACCCTGTTCCACGTTACCGGCGGCTATGTCTATGTCGATCCCGATGGAACAGCACTCGGCTACGAAGATGTCTTCACCAAGCTCGCGACGGCCCGGCGCCACTACGAGGCGACCGGCCTCGGTGCTGACTTTGCCGCGAGGATCACGCGATGAGCTACCGCATCTTCGGGGCGCCGCATCGCTACATCCAGGGTTCCGGTGCCATCGACGAACTCGGGCGGATCGCCGCGCCGTTCGGGACGGGTCCCGTCATCATCGCGGATGCGTTCGTTCTGGACATGATCGGCGCGCGGCTTGAGACCATCATGGCAGCAGCGGGACTGAGCCCGAAGGTTCACGCCTTCGCCGGGGAGATCACCTATGGGACCATCGAGAGCGTGCAGGCGAGCCTGGGCGATGCGACACCGGGTGTGGTGATCGGCATCGGTGGCGGCAAGTCGCTGGATGCGGCGAAGGCCCTGGCGCTCAGGCTCGGGCTCGACGTGATCACGGTGCCGACCATTGCTTCCAACGACAGTCCGACAAGTGCCTCGATCGCGATGTATGACGATGATCATACCATGATTTCGGTGGACCGCCTGCTTCGCAGCCCGGAGGCCGTGATCGTCGACACGGCACTGATCGCCGCGGCGCCCGTGCTGTTCCTCCGCGCCGGTATCGGCGATGCGATCGCCAAGAAGTTCGAGGCCGAGGGGTGCCTTGCTGGCAGCGGAATCACGCCGTTCGGGACACGTCCGCTGACGACGGCGATCGTGATCGCTGATGCCTGTTATCGCACGCTTCGGCAGCATGCCGAGGAAGCGCTCCGATCAGCGGAGAGGAAAGAGGTCTGCCCGGCGCTCGAAGCTGTCGTCGAGGCGGTTATCCTGATGAGCGGTCTGGGCTTCGAGAATGGCGGCCTGTCGCTGTCGCATTCGCTGACCCGCGGCCTGGTCAAGGCGCGGGGTGCGAAGGCGGCAATCCATGGCCAGCATGTCGCATGGGGCGTTCTCGTGCAGCTTGCGGCCGAACGGCGCCCGGATGAGGAGATTCTCGATCTCGTTGGCTTCCATCAACGCATCGGGCTTGCCACCAGCCTTGCCGACCTTGGTATGGCGGATCCTACAGGCGAGGAGATCGGCGACATTGCCACGTGGACCATGACGGCGCCACATCTCAAGAACCTGCCGCTCGCGGTCGATGCGGCGTCGATCGGCGACGCTATCAGGACGGTCGAGCGACTGGCGCAGAGTCGCGGTTGAGGCTGCGCTTCTAGATTGGGATTGTTTCAGCCGCGCTTGTGGCGGCGCACGACTTTCACAGCCATCCTGCTGTTGTCGAATCGCTCGTCGGCCAGCGCCTTGACGATCGACTCTTCGTCGACGGCTTTCACGGTTTCATCGAACGCGACGAAAAGCGAATTGCCGTCGATCCGAAACTCGACGTCGGGAAAGTCTTCGTCCTGTTCCATGCTTGTCAGGGCTGTCATGGGAATCTCCTGTTCATAGGTTTCAACGCCCAAAGGATGCTGCAGGTTCCGAATGCGCGGTGACCGCAGCAGGCTGCAGCGGCCGTACCCGATGGCAGTTGCGGCTCGATTGCCGACCACAGCCGCGTTTCGAGAATGATCCGTGGCTTGCCGGAACGAGTTGACAAGATGCCGGCTTGATGATTAGTTCGGTAAGTGAACGAATTAAGGAATCGATCTTGAGCGAGTCCCTGCGCATCTCCCGCCAGTTTTCCCAGCGCGCCGTTATGGAAGCGATCGTTCAGAGCGGGCCCATCTCGCGTGCTTCGATCGCCAAGCAGACGGGCCTGTCCAAGCAGACCATTTCCGAGATCGTCCGCCAGCTGGAGCTCGACGGGTGGGTGCAGGAAACCGGGCGCACCAGCGGCCATATCGGGCGCACCGCCGTCACCTATGAACTGATCCCCGATGCCGCCTATATCGCAGCGGTCGACCTCGGCGGGACCAAGGTGCGGGTGGCGATCGCGGACCTTGCCTGCCAGGTTTTCGCCGAGGAGGTCGCGCCGACCGACAAGCGCGGAGGAAAATTCGTCGTTGAGCAGATCGCCTCGCTCTGCTGGCTGGCCGCAGACCATAACGGCATTCCGCGCGAGCGAATCCGCATCGCGGTCGTCGGGGCGCCCGGAGCGCCGGAGGAGGCAACCGGACGCATTCTGCTTGCGCCGAACATTCCGGGTCTCGACACAATGGACGTCCGCTCCGCGCTGGAGACGGCGCTTGGCTTCGATGTGTCGCTGGAGAACGACGTCAATCTCTGCGTGATCGGCGAAAACTGGCTGGGCCAGGGGCAGGGTATCGACAACCTCGCCTATATCGCCGTCGGCACCGGCATCGGTGGCGGACTGATGGTCGGCGGACAACTGGTTCGCGGCGCCGGCAATGCCGCGGGGGAGCTCGGCTTCCTTCCGTTCGGAGCCGATCCCTTCGATCCCGAGTCGCTGCGGTCCGGCGCCTTCGAGCGCGTCGTTGCCTCGATGGGAATCATGGAGCGCTACGAAAAGCGCACTGGCATCGCTGCCACCGTGCCAGCCGTCTTCGAGCGCGCCGCTTCGGGTGATCCGGACGCGGCGGAAATCCTCGACGAGACGGCGCGTTACCTTGCGCGCGGCATCGGGGCGATCGCCGCCATCGCCAATCCCGAGAAGGTCATTCTCGGCGGATCCATCGGCCTCAGGGAGGAACTGATCTCCAGGGTCAAGACCTTCATGCCGCAGTGCTTTCCCTACCCGATCCAGATCGAGGCCAGCGCGCTTGGTGCGCATGCGGCCATTGTCGGCGCGGCGGCCATCGGGCTTGGCCAGCTCCACAACGCGCTGTTCGGAGCGGTTGCCCCCAACAGCCGGATGTCGTTGCCGCCGGCGGAAGCGGTCAGCTTCAGGGAGATCGGCAAATGACCACGAGCCTGGAACATCGCCTGCGCGCCGAACTCGATGCCGAAGCAGCGATCGCGCTGCTCAAGGCCGCCATCGGTCGGCAGAGCATCACCGGCAACGAGGCCAATTTTGTTTCTCTGCTCGATCAGGAGATGCGGGACCGCAAGATCGGCAATGTCCGCCAGGCCGAGTTCCTGCCGGGCCGGCCGAATATCTGGGGCGAACGCAAGGGCACCGGCGGCGGCCCGCGGCTGATGTTCATCGGTCATACCGACACCGTCCATGTTGCCGGCTGGCGCGAGCACTGGGCCGGGACGGAACGCGAGGATCCTTTCGGCGCGCCCCTCATCGACGGCAGCATATGGGGGCGTGGTGCCGGCGACCTCAAGGCCGGGATCTGTTCCTCGCTTGCAGCCCTTTCACTCCTCGACAGGGCCGGTATCACCCTCAAGGGGGACGTCGCCTTCGCCTTTGTCGGCGACGAGGAAAGCGGCGAGGAGGGCACGGGCGTCTCGGCCGGCATCAGGGACCTGTCCGGTCGCATCGAGGCGGGCGAAGTCGAGAAGCCGGATTTCGTCGTCTATGTCGAGCCGACGCGTCTTTCCGTCTATCCGGCCCAGATCGGCTTCTTCATCGCCGACATCCGCATCACTGGCAAGTCAGCCTATTTCGGCGTGCCGGAACTGGGGCGCGATGCGCTCAAGGCGAGCCATCGGGTCATGTCAGCGCTCTGGGCCCATTCCGACGACATCAGCGCGCGCGCCGAACATCCCCTGATCGGGCGCGGCTTCCTGCTCATCACCACGCTGTCCGGCGGTGGCTTCATCGCCGTGCCGGAGGATTGCCGGCTGTCGCTGATCCGCAAGCTGCTGCCCGGCGAGCCGCTCGACGAAGCCGCGGCGGAACTCGAAGCGGTGGTGCGCGGCGCCATCGGCGATCCCGAGATTGCCGTGGACATCACCTATCCCGCCGGGCGCGACCATGCGCTGGGCGGCACCGCTTCCGAAATCGATCCGGCGCGACCCGAAGTGGACATGCTGTGCCGGGCGGTCGCGGAGGCCATGCCGGGCAGGGGGGTGATCGAGGGAGCCCCCTTCTGGTCGGAATCCTCGTTTTTCGTCAATTGTCTCGGGGTGCCCGCAGTCTATTGCGCGCCCGGCGACATCAGGAACTGCCACACCTTCGAGGAACATGTGGTCGTCGAGGAGTATCTCGCCGGGATCGTCGCTTTCGCGGCGTTCATGGCGCGGTATTGCGGCGTGGCGGAGTAGCGGATCACCACAATCAACAAAGGGAACTGGAAAATGCTGAGGAAACTTCTGACCACCGCGCTTCTCGCGAGCGCTCTCGCCGCAACGACATTCGCCCATGCCGAGACCATCGGCCCGCAGGGCGAGAAGGCGACGCCGTCGGCCGACGTTACGCTTTCCGATGCCGATCTCGCCGCGCTCAACGGCAAGGGCTACAAGGCCGCCCTGCTGTGGCACACCTCTTCGGACTTCACCAATGCCGTGACGGCCGGCGCCAAGGACGAGTTCGCCAGGGCTGGCGTCGACGTGGTGGTCGAAACCGATGCCGGCTTCGACGCCGCCAAGCAGCGCAGCGATATCGAGACCTCGCTTGCCGCCAAGCCGAATGTCATCCTGGCCCTGCCGCTCGATCCGACGACGTCTGCCGAGGCGTTCCGCCAGGCGGTCGCCGACGGTTCCAAGCTCGTCTTCCTGTCCAACCTGCCCACCGGCTACAAGCATGGCACGGACTATGCCGCGATCGTCACCGACGACCTCTACCAGATGGGCAAGCAGGCCGCCGACGCGCTGGCGACGGCCATCGGCAAGAAGGGCAAGGTCGGCTACATCTTCCATGACGCGACCTATTACGTGACCAACCAGCGCGACCAAGCCTTCAAGTCCACGATCGAGAAAGACTATCCCGACATCAAGATCGTTGCCGAGCAGGGCATTTCTGATCCGGCGCGCGCCGAGGAAATCGCCAGCGCCATGCTGCTTCAGAACCCCGACCTCGACGGCATCTACGTGACCTGGGCCGAACCGGCGGACGGCGTGCTCGCCGCCTTGCGCGCAGCCGGCAACAAGCATGCCAAGATCGTGACGCTCGATCTCTCCGAACCTGTCGGCCTCGACATGGTCAAGGATGGCAATGTCACGGCCATCGTCGCCGACAAGGCCTATGAACTCGGTCGCGCCATGGCTGCCGCCGGCCTCAAGTCTCTGCTCGGCCAGGATACGCCGGCCTTTGTCGTGGCGCCGGCTCTGACGGTGACCAAGGCCAATGTCAGCGACGGCTGGAAGGAATCGCTCAACCGCGATGCGCCGCAGTCGGTGCTCGACGCCGCAAAATGATGTCCGCTGCGGCCGGCGGCTGAGCCTTTCGGCCGCCGGCCACCCTATCCAGCCCAGGAGAGAACCGCCATGTCCTCGAGCCAAGCCGGGCGCCAGTCCGCCGGATCGACCCTGTTCAGCCGCATCAACCTGCAGCAATATGTGGTCTATATCGGTTTCCTGGCCATATTTCTGTTCTTCGCGGTCACGCTCGGTGACAGCGGCTTCCTGACGACGCGCAATCTCTCCAACATCGTGCTGCAGACGGCGCCCGTGACAATCATGGCGATCGGTCTCGTCTTCGTGCTGTCCGCCGGCGAGATCGACCTGTCGATCGGCTCCATCGTCGCCGTCTCGGCGCTGTCGGCCGCGGTGGTGATGGCGAATTTCGGCATGGTGCCGGGCATCCTCGCCGGGCTCGGATCGGGTCTTGCCATCGGGTTCGTCAATGGCGTGCTGGTAGCCTATGTGCGGCTGCCCTCCTTCCTGGTGACGCTGGCAACCCTGGGGCTGTTTGCCGGGGTCGCCCGATCGCTCACCGACCTGCGGTCGATTCCCGTCACCGATCCGCTGTTCACGGGCTTCTTCGGATCCGGCGCGCTGTTCGGCGTTCCGTCGCTGATCTGGTGGACCGTCATTGCCGTGATCGTCGGCCATCTCGTCTTCCGCGAGACCCGTTTCGGCGCTCATGTGCTCGCCACCGGCGACAATGCCCGGGCGGCCAGCGTCTCCGGCATCAAGGTGCCACGGATGCGGCTCACCGTGCTGATGATCTCGGGCGGTCTCGCCGCGCTTGCCGGGCTTCTCTATGCCGGCCGCCTCCAGGCCGCCAAATATACGCTTGGCGAGACCGACCTGATGACTGTCATCGCCGCGGTGATCGTCGGCGGCACGCTGCTCAATGGCGGCAAGGGGTCTATCATCGGGGCGCTTGTCGGTTCGCTGATGATGGGCATGCTCAACAATGGTCTCATCCTGATGGGGCTTTCCGTCTCCGACCAGATGATCGTGCGCGGCCTCATCATTCTTGCCGCCGTCGCCGTATCGTTGCGCGAAAAGCAGCGCTGAGAGGTTTCCAGATGTTTCTCGATAGTCTTCGCCGCCGCAATCCCGGGTTCATCGAGGCCGCCATGCGGCTGCACCAGGAGGGCAGGATCCCCGCCAATTCCTATGTGCTGGACCTCGACACCGTGGAGGCCAATGCGCGCCTTCTCAGGGCCGAGGCGGATCGCCTGGGGCTCAGGATCTTCGCCATGACCAAGCAGGTCGGCCGGTCCTCGTCCTTCTGCCGGTCGGTGATGCGGGGCGGCATCGGGGCGGCGGTGGCGGTCGATATGGCCTGCGCCCGCGCCGTCCATCGCGCCGGGATGAAAGTCGGCCATCTCGGCCATCTCCAGCAGGTGGCGCGGCACGAAGCCAATGGCGCGGCGACGATGTTGAAGCCGGATTACTGGACGGTTTTCAACGACGAGAAGGCTGGCGAGGCGGCGGCTGCGGCGTGTGCAGCCGGTTCCACGCAGAACCTGCTTGCCCGCATCGCGGCCGAGGGCGACATATTCTATCGTGGCCATGAGGGCGGCTTCGATGCGTCAGATGTCGTCGGTGTCGCCGACCGGTTCGATGCGCTTGAGGGCGGCCGGTTTGCCGGCATCACCACCTTCCCGGCGCTGCTCTTCGACCATGCGACGCGCAAGGTCTTGCCCACACCCAATCTCGCGACGCTGACGCGGGCCGCCGACGCGCTGGCGCGGGCCGGGCGCCGCGATATCGAAGTCAATGCGCCCGGCACCACGTCCTCCGTGCTGCTGCAGGCACTGGCGGACGCCGGCGCGACCCAGTGCGAGCCCGGCAACGGGCTGCATGGCACCACGGCGCTGCATGTGATGGAGGATCTGCCGGAGTTGCCCGCCGTCTGCTATCTCACCGAAGTCTCGCACCTCGCTGGCGGCAAGGCGTACTGCTTCGGGGGCGGCTTCTACATCGATCCGGTTTTCCCCGACTACGACGTCAAGGCGGTCGTCGGCCGGGAGCCGACCACGCAGGCGTCCGCGCTGCGCAGCGTCGAGGTGCCGCCGCCGTCGATGATCGACTACTACGCCATGATCGATGCGAGCGGGCCCAATCCGCCACGCCCAGGCGACACCGCGGTGTTCGGCTTCCGCGGCCAGGCCTTTGTCACCCGCGCCTATGTCGTCGGCGTCTCGGGGATCTCGAAGGGCGAGCCGCAGGTCGAGACGATCGAGAATGGTTTCGGCGAAGCCGCCGCGTGGCCAGTCTAGGAGAATGACGATGTCAGTCCCGGTGCTAGAACTGAAGGACATCCGCAAGAGCTTCGACGCGGTCGTCGCCATCGAGAATTTCTCGCTCGACATCCGTCCCGGCGAGATCGTCGCTCTTGTCGGCGACAACGGTGCCGGAAAGTCGACGTTGATCAAAATCATCTCGGGAGTACATGCACCGACATCGGGAACGATCTCCATCGACGGTCAGCCTGTGGCAATGTCGAATGCGACGATGGCGCGCGCGCATGGCATCGAGGTCGTCTACCAGGATCTGGCACTTGCGGACCAGCAGACGGTCTATATGAACATGTTCCTCGGTCGCGAACTGACCAACGGGCTTGGCCTGCTCGACCGCAAGCGGATGATCGCAGAGACCGAGCAACTGGTGCGAGAACTCGACGTTCGCATTCCCTCGGCGCATGCCACGATCCGCGACCTCTCCGGCGGCCAGCGCCAGGGCGTGGCGATCGCGCGCGCGACCCACTGGGCCAAGAAGATCATCCTGCTCGACGAGCCGACGGCGGCGCTCGGCGTGGCGGAGACGGCCAGGGTCGAGGAGATTGTGCTGTCTCTGAAGTCGCGCAACATCGGCGTGCTGATCATCAGCCACAGCCTCGACCAAGTGTTCCGCCTCGCCGACAGGATCTGCGTCCTGCGCCGCGGCAAGCAGATCGGCATCCGCAGCACCGCGGAAACCGACAAGAACGAGATCGTGGCGATGATCACGGGGCTGCAGGCATCGGGAGGGTGATCGTGGCGAGCTGGAAGCGCGCGTTCCTGACCAAATCTGAGATTTGCTGATCCTCGAATGAACTGACGGGGCAGGGAATCCACCTCTTTAGTCAGCATGGAACTTCCGGGAATCATGACCTTTGGACGGAGCATCCGTGCCAATCCCTGCACCATCGCCGGCAGCTCGCTGGGAATTGAATTGCATTTGAAAATTAGCAGAACTGTGAGAGTATTTCCCGGCGGAGCTTATCTGCGCGGTACGCGCATGTCGCACAATGGGGGAAGGTATGTCCACTATCCGTTCCGTGTGCTTCATTGTGCTCGTTTCATTCGCCTTGCCCTTCCTGCTGGCGCAACCCTCGTTCGCACAGGAATCCCCGTTCCAAAACGGCTGGACGTTGCGGCGCGACGCGTCTTCCATCAGGTTTCAAACGGTCAAGAACGTGACGAAGGTCGAGTCGAGCACGTTCGCCGAATTCGAGGGCGGGATTGACGCGACTGGAGCGGCGAAAATCGTGATCTACCTGGACTCCGTCGACACGAAGATCGATCTGCGGAACGTCCGCATGCGGTTTCTCCTGTTTGAGACCTTCCAGTTTCCCCAAGCGGTGATAACCGCAAAGATCGAGCCGCAGCAACTGAGCGATCTGCCATCCGTGAAACGCAAGTTCATTCCGCTCAAGTTCAACGTGGAACTTCATGGCGTACAGGCATCGTTCGATACCGAGGTCTCGGCAACGCTCCTGAATGACGACCTTGTTGCCATATCGTCGACCGTGCCTGTCTCCCTTCCGACCTCTGCCTTCAATCTGGACGGCGGCGTCAAGAAGCTGGAGGAAGCCGCCAAGGTGACGATCATCCCGTCTGCCACAGTCTCGTTCGACCTGGTGTTCGCGCAAAACGGTGCCGGAGAAGAAAAAGCCGAGGTAGACACAACGGTTGACCCTCAGCTTGCTGCTTCCAAAGCACTGGAGCCAGAAGGCAATTTTGACGTTGAAGCCTGCAAGGGCCGCTTGGAGATTCTGTCCCGAACCGACAATATCTACTTTGCGAGTGGCAGCGCTCTTCTCGATGCAAGGAGCGAGCCGCTCTTGGACAGCATTGCCGACATCATTTCCAGATGCCCCGAACTGATCATCGAAGTGAGCGGCCACACCGACAGTGACGGGTCGGCCACGTCCAACATGAGACTCTCCAGACTCCGTGCAGCCGCGGTCGCGCAATACCTGGCTTCGAAAGATATCCCCCAGGAACGGATAAGGAGCGTGGGTCATGGTGAAACGCGCCCCGTCGCTTCCAATGAGACCGCCGAGGGAAAGCACAGAAACCGAAGGATCGAGTTTGCCGTTGTCCAATAGCCTTTGCATACTCTTCCGGAGCAGTGGCATTGCAGCATTCATGCTGATGTTAACAGTGGCTGCCTGGGCGCAGGAGCAACCCGGCGCGCGACTGGCGCTTGTCATTGGAAACGCTGCCTACACCACCGTGACACCACTCGACAACGCCGTGAACGACGCCGAGCTGATGGCGGATTCGCTGAAAAAGGCGGGCTTCACGGTGACGCTGGTGACCGACGCCAAGCAAGGAGAATTGATCAGGGCTATTTCGACCTTCGGTCGCCAACTCCGCGAGGCCGGAGAAGACACGACCGGCCTGTTCTATTATGCCGGACATGGTGTTCAGTCCTTCGGGTCCAACTTTCTGCTGCCGGTTGATGTGGAATTGAGCGACGCCGCCGACCTCAGCCTCGTGGCGGTACCGGCCCAGGCGGTCTTGCGCCAGATGTCGTCCGCGCGAAACCGCACGAACATCGTTATTCTTGATGCCTGCCGAGACAACCCCTTTTCCAGTGTTCCAGGCCTCAACGACAACGGACTGGCCGAAATGGACGCGCCGACCGGCACGTTTCTGGCCTATTCCACGGCCCCTGGAAAAACCGCTTTGGACGGCCAGAACGAACCAAACAGCCCCTTTACCGCGGCCCTTGCCCGGGCCCTCTCCATTCCTGGAAAACCGATCGAAACTCTGTTCAGAGACGTCCGGATCGATGTTCTGAAAGCAACGGGCGGCGTACAGACGCCCTGGGATACATCGTCGCTGACCCTGGATTTCCAATTCAATCCCGTCGCGCCCCTCTCCGCGGAAGCCCTTGAAATGCGGCAGCTTTGGGATTCGGTAAGGCAAAGCAAGGATCCGGTTCAGGTTCTGCTTTTTCTGAGGGCAAATCCCGATAGCCCCTACACCAGCGAAGCCCGTTCGCTTCTTAGTGAACTCATGTCGAAGGAGACCTCAAAGGCACCGGCCGAATCCGCAGACAAGGAGAAGCCGAAGCCTGTCGATCCCGGCAAGAGCGAACGGGACATGATCGAGACAGCGCGAAAAGCGGGAACGGTGGAGGCCTATGAGGCCTATTTCAAGGCGTTTCCCAATGGGACCTTTGCTGAGCTTGCGCGTGTGGAACTGGACACGATCAAACAGGCGGTGTCGAACCCGGCCGCTCCGGACGAGACGCCGGTCGCGAAGACCGGGGACGAACCTGAACAGCCGGAGAAAACGGCTTTCGACCTGCCCGACAAGATCTTTTTCGACGAACCCATCCAGGCCAACATTCCTGAAATTGCAAATCGCAGCATCGCCGATCTGATCAAGGGGTCCCCCTTGCACCCTCCGATCGAAAATCTGCCTGATACGTTCTGGAAAGGCAAAACCTGCGGCGACTGTCACCAATGGAAAGCGGACAGTCTTTGCGAACAGGCCAAGACCTATCTGGCTGACAGCGCAGATCCATTCTCCAAACCGCATCCCTATGGTGGCGCATTCAAGGCCGCCCTGCGCATTTGGGCCCGGGACGGCTGTCGTTAGAAACGTACATCGTCACCGAACCCATAAAGGCCGCAGGCATCACATGCGTTGACCCGCGCGACACGCGGGAGTTCAGCCCCGACGCCCGCACGCCGTTTTCCGAATGCGCATCCAGATGCCTACGATCATTCCGGCAAGATTGATTAGAAAATCGGACGAAACCAAGTGGCTGGGGAACCTGGATTCGAACCAGGACTAACGGAGTCAGAGTCCGTGGGTCTACCGTTAACCTATTCCCCAATTGCTGATCGGGTCAGCTTTGGTCGAAGCGCCGCAATGCCTGGGGCCGCGTGCGTTTCGAGGCGCCTTCTAGCACATTTCGCCGGTCGATCAAGGGGTCATGGGACGAATTTATGGGCGGATTTTCAGGCCTGGGTCCCGTCCTGCCCGAGCGTTTGCCGGCTCTTGGCACGCCGCCAAAAAGAATTTGGTGATTTGAAGGCTAGCTGCTAGAGTTGCGGCAACAACAAAATCGAGCAGGCGCCTGCTGCGGCCCTTGAGGTCTTTGCGCGGCGCGAATGGAAAAAAAGAAGTGAGCGACCCCGATTCCGGCCATAGGCCGTTTGAAGCGGGTGCGTCGGATACGGGGCAGAAGCCTGGATCGAACAGGTCCAGGCGCGGCAAGCGGAGGCGCAAGAAGGGGCGCGCGTCCGCCGGTGGTCCCCGCAGCGGAAGCGCCAGTGGCGCCGCCGGTTCCGGAGCATCCGAAGACCGACATTGGACCGCGTGGGTCCCAGTCGCGAAAGCGCAAGCGCCGATCCCGCAAGTCGGGGGCGCAGGGCGCGCAAGTTCAGCATCCGCAGGCGGACAAGACCGAACGTGGCAGCCGTCACGCGCATGACCATGGTCATCGCCGGCTGCAGCCGCGTCCGCTTCCGCAGGATCCCGAGCCTGCACGCGAGATCGTGGTGCCGGTGGCGGACGCCGCGCCGCAGGCGGTGGCGCCGGACGGCCGGGCGGCCAATGGCCGGCAGCATCACCGGAACTTCCATCCCGAAACGGACGGGCTCTATGCCGCGCTCGATCTCGGCACCAACAATTGCCGCCTGCTGGTGGCCCAGCCGACACGTCCTGGTCAGTTCCGCGTCGTCGACGCCTTCTCCCGCATTGTCCGGCTCGGCGAGGGACTTGGCGCGAGTGGCCGGCTGTCGGACGAGGCGATGGACCGGTCGGTGGAGGCTCTCAGGGTGTGCGCCGCCAAGATCGCGGCCAAGAACATCCGTCGAATGCGCCTGATCGCCACCGAGGCCTGCCGGGCCGCGGTCAATGGCGAGTCGTTCCTGGAGCGCGTGGCCGCCGAAACCGGGCTCGATCTCGAAATCATCAATCGCGAGACCGAGGCGCGGCTTGCGGTTTCGGGCTGCGCTTCGCTGATCGGCCGGGAGGCACGATCGGCGGTGCTGTTCGATATCGGCGGCGGTTCGTCCGAAATCGCCGTGCTGAGGATCGAGGGCCAGCGGTCGCCGCGGCTTGCCAATCACATCACTCACTGGACCTCGCTGCCGGTCGGCGTGGTCACGCTGTCCGAGCGCCATGGCGGACGCCATGTCACGCCAGAGATATTCGAGGACATGGTGCGGGAGGTCAGCGGCATGCTCTCCGGCTTCGAGGCGCCGCCGGCCGACGCGTTTAAACGGGTCCGATTCGGGATTCCACATGATCGGCACCTCTGGCACGGTCACAACGCTGGCCGGTGTCTATCTCAACCTGCCGCGCTACGACCGGCGGCAGGTGGACGGGCTCTGGATGAATGCCGAGGACGTCACAGCCATGCAGGATCGGCTGGTCGGGCTCGATTTCGATGCGCGCGCGGCCAATCCCTGCATCGGGCC
>JAHHDR010000012.1 GCA_019739215.1 Rhizobium sp. | reverse complement strand
GGCCATGCTCGCGGCGACGCTGCTGGCCTTCATGTTTGCGGTGCTCACCGTGAGCTTCCGTGCCAACCAGGTCGCGGTCGGGCTGGCGCTCACGATCTTCGGCACCAGCCTCGCCTCCTTCATCGGCAAGTCCTATATCGGCATGGCGATCGTGATGGAACCGTCGCCGGTCTCGGCATTCGCGGCCAGGATCCCGCTTGTCGGCGCCGTGCTTGGCCAGCTTCATCCGCTGGTCTGGTTCTCCTGGATTTTTGCGGCCGGCGTCTGGTGTTTCCTGCAGAAGACCCGCACGGGCCTCATTGTCCGCGCCGTCGGGGAATCCCCGACCTCGGCCCATGCGCTCGGCTATCCCGTCAACCGCATACGCTATCTGGCGGTGCTGTTCGGCGGCGCGGCCGCGGGTGTTGCCGGCGCCTATGTCTCGATCATCTACACCTCGCTCTGGACCGAAGGCCTGATCGCCGGCCGCGGCTGGATCGCGGTGGCGCTCGTGGTCTTCGCCACATGGCGGCCGATCCGCTGCTTTCTCGGCGCCTACCTGTTCGGCGGCGCCACCATCGCCCAGCTCTTCGCCCAGAGCGCCGGCATCAGCCTGCCGTCCGAACTGATGAGTGCGCTCCCCTATCTCGTGACCATCATCGTGCTGGTGCTGATCTCGCGCAATGCCGCGGTAATGCGCCTCAACGTGCCCGCTTCCCTCGGCAAACCATTTGCCGCCGAGGGCTGAGAATGAATGCCGCCAGTAAACCAACCTAACAACAAGAGGGAACCGACATGACAGCATTTTCCAGACGCGACTTTCTCAAGACCAGCGCCGCCGCCACATTGGCTCTTGGTGCCGGAACCCGCCCGCTCTTCGCCGCCGAGGAGCCGCTCAAGGTCGGCGTCATCCACATGGGCGCCATCTCGGACACCGGCTGGGAATATTTCCAGGCCAATGCCTGGCGGTCGCTCGAGAAGGAATTCGGCGACAAGGTCAAGGTGACGGTGCTCGAGAACATCGCCCAGATCCAGGATTGCGAGCGGCTGTTCCGCCAGCTCTCCTCGCAGGGCAACAAGCTGATCTTCGGTACGACCTTCTCGCAATATGCCTCGCTGAAGAAGCTGGCGCCGATGATGCCGAACTCGCATTTCGAATGCTGCGCCGGCATCGAGGCGGGCAACAATCTCGGCGTCTTCGAAGCCCGCCACTATGAAGGCACCTATCTTACCGGCATCGCCGCCGGCCGCATGACCAAGACCAACGTGCTCGGCTGGGTCGGCGCCTTCCCGGTGCCGCAGGTCATCTACAGTCTCAACGCCTTCCTGCTCGGCGCCCGCTCGGTCAATCCAGACGTCACGCTCAAGGTGGTCTGGGCCAATGCCTGGGTCGATCCGGGCAAGGAGAAGGACGCCGTCGCGGCCCTCATCGCCCAGGGCGCCGACGTGCTGTCGGGCAGCCCGAACACGCCGGTCCAGGGCCTGGCCGCCGAGGAAAAGGGTGTCTGGTCGATCGGCTCGACAGGCGACTTCTCGGCTTACGTCAAGAAGAAGCAGCTCGTATCCTTTGAACTCGACTGGAGTGCCGCCCATATCAACGCCGCCAAGGGCGTCATGGCCGGTAACTGGAAGCCGGAAAGCCGCTGGCTCGGCCTCGGGCCCGGGGGTTATGTCAAGATGACGACCAGCAGCGCAGAGCTCCCCGAATCCGTCGCGGCCGAAATGAAGGCCGCGGAAGCCGACATCATTTCCGGCAAGCTCAAGCCCTTCACCGGCGAGATCAAGGACCAGGCCGGTACCGTTAAGGTCGCGAAAGGCCAGGAAATGGCCGATGCCGACATCAAGGGCATGACCTGGCTGATCGAGGGCGTGCAGGGGACGCTGCCGCAGAACTGAGTGAAAGGTGGGGGGTGAGATTTCACCCCTCACCAAGCGCGCCCATGCATTCGCCTTCGGCTCATGCGGGCTTGCTATCCTCTCCCACAGGGGGAGAGGTAGACGCGTGGCGCCGCTTGCCTCAAGCTTAGAGGCGACGATAGGCGCCACGCCTACCTCTCCCCCTGTGGGAGAGGATACGCAGGCCGCGAGAGGCGAAGCCGATCGATTGGCCGAAGTTGGTGAGGGGTGAACCCCACACCAGCCAAACAAGAAGACAGACCAAGGGAGACCCCGGTGACCGACATACTCTTCACCAACGCAAGGCTGGCCGACGGCACACTCGACGACATCGCCGTCTCCGCCGGCCGCATCACCGCCATCACGCCGGCCGGCTCCGGCGCGGACGCCACCAACAAGGTCGACATCGCCGGCCACCTCCTCGTTCCGAGCTTCGTCGAAGGCCACATCCACCTCGACACCAGCTTCTACGGCGACAAATGGATCCCGCACAAACCCTGCACCAACGGTTTCGACGTCCACGAACGCGTCGCCTTCCAGGCGCAGAACATCGCCACTGCCGCGCCGATGGACAAGCGGGCGCGCGACCAGCTCGACCTCTGCATTGCCAACGGCACCGTTCAGATGCGCAGCCATGTCATGGTCGATGGCTCGGTCGGGCTGACATCGCTCGAGACGATCCTGAAGGTGCGCGAAGACTACAAGGACCTCATCGACATCCAACTCGTCGCCTTCCCCCAGAGCGGCATTCTCAAGAGCCCCGGAACGCCTGAACTGATGGACGAGGCGATCGGCATGGGTGCCGATCTGGTCGGCGGCCTCGATCCGCTGTCCTTCGACCGCGATATCAAGGGCCATCTCGACGTTGTGTTCGGCATAGCGGAAAAGCGCGGCGTCGATGTCGATATCCATCTCCACGACGCCGGAACGATGGGCGCGATGACGATCGAGGAGATCTGCGCGCGGACGACCGCGCTCGGCATGCAGGGTCATGTCGCCGTCAGCCATGCCTATGGTCTCGGCGATCTCGGCCTTGACCCGATGAAGAAGATCGCCGCCCTGATCGCGAAGAGCGGCGTCTCGATCATGACCAATGCGCCCGGCAACCACAATTTCCCTCCCGTCGCGCTGCTCCGTGCAGCCGGCGTCACGGTGTTCTCCGGCAGCGACAACATCCGCGATTCCTGGTGGCCGTTCGGCGACGGCGACATGCTGCGCCGGGCCGAGATCATCGCCTACCGCTCCGGCTTCTACACCGATCCGGAGCTGGCAGCGGCCTTCGACGTGGTGACGTCGGCCGGCGCCAGGGCGCTCAGGCTCGAAGGCTACAGCATCGCCGTCGGCGCCAGGGCCGATTTCGTTACGCTCGGCGCAGAGCACGTGCCGGAAGCGGTCGTGGCCATTCCCAAGCCGCGCCGCGTCTTCCGGCAGGGCAAGCTGGTGGCCGAGAACGGTGCCGTGATCCGCTGATGCAATCCGGTATGCGACAGACCGCAACGGCCAATGCGCGATCCCGGCACGGCATGGTGACGACGCCGCACTGGCTGGCCAGCGAGGCGGGCGCCAGGGTGCTGGCCCGCGGCGGCAATGCCATCGAAGCCCTGGTCGCCGCTGGTGCCGCACTCTCGGTCACCTATCCGCATTTTTGCGGTCTTGGCGGCGACGCGGTCTGGATGGTGTCGGATGAAAAGGGCGACGCACGATCCTTTCTCGGGATCGGGCAAGCCAGCGCAAATGCCGCCCAGAGAGGCGAAATCCCGGCGCGGGGTCCAGGCTCGGCGCTTACCACAGCGTGCCTTGTCGACAGTTGGGACAGGGTCCTCGACTACTCGACATTCACCTGGGGAGGCACGGAGCAGCTGGCAGGACTGCTCGAGGATGCCATCGTGCTCGCCGACGGAGGCTTTGCCGTCAGTCCGTCGCAGACATTCTGGTTCGACTTTCGGAGCGAAGAGCAGGCAGCATGGCCCGGCTTTCGTGACCTTTTCCGGCGCGACGGCATCCAGCGCCAGCCTGCGCTTGCCCGGACGCTCGACGCCATCGCCACCCATGGCGCACGGGAGTTCTATGAAGGCGCGCTGGCCCGGCGCATCGCACGTAGGCTCGAGGAAGCCGGGTCGCCTCTGACCGCCGCCGATCTCGCGGCCACCCGGACCCGGATCGCCGAGCCGGTCCGCCTGACTTACGGCGACACCATCCTGCTGGCGCCACCGCCACCGACGCAGGGCGTGACCACGCTCGCCATCATGGCCGTGCTGGCTCAACTGTCGATGACCGGCAAGGCGACTGATGGTCCGGACTTCTATCACGCACTTGTCGAGGCCGTGAAGCAGGCCTTCCTCGACCGCCATCTCATTGCCGATCCGGCCTTCGGAAACGATGTGTCCGCGACGCTGCTCGACCCGCAGCGCCTCGCCGCCAAGGCGGCGTCGATCGATCCGTCCCGCGCGCTCCCCTGGCCGCATCTCTATCGGCCCGGAGACACCGCGTTCCTCGCCGCCGTCGATTCCAAGGGGCGCGCGGCCTCCCTGCTGCAAAGCCTCTATTTCGACTGGGGCAGCGGTGTCGTGGCCGGCGATACGGGCATTCTCTGGCAGAACCGCGGCGCCGCCTTCAGCACCGATCCCGCCAGCCCCAACTGCTACCAGCCTGGCAAACGACCCTTCTACACACTCAATCCCGGCCTGGCGCTCAAGGCTGGCCACCCGCATCTGGTCTATGGCGCGCAGGGCGCCGACGGCCAGCCGCAGACCCTGGCCCTGCTGCTCAGCCTGCTGATCGACCATGGCCTCGATCCGCTGTCCGCGCTCTCGAAACCGCGTTTCCTGCTCGGCCGGACCTTCTCGGACAGTCGCGACAATCTCAAGATCGAGGAGACGATCGGCACGGAGGCGATCGCGGCGCTCGCAGCGATGGGCCACGCGGTTGTCCCGATCGACGCGCTGAGCCCGCTCGGCGGCCAGGCGGGCGCGATCCGGATCGGCACGGATGGACTGATTGAGGGGGCGCATGACCCGCGCAGCGACGGCGGGGCGATCGGCCTATGACTGCAACGACAGACACCCTGTTCGATCTGGTCATCCGCAACGTGCGGATCGAGGAAGATGGCGCGCTGGCCGATATCGCGGTTCGGGACGGCCGGATCGCATCGCTGGCCTCGAACCTGCAATGCGAGGGCGTGGAGACTGTCGACGGCCAAGGCGCCTTTGCCTTTGCGGGCTTTGTCGACAGCCATGTCCATCTCGACAAGGCCTGCATTCTCGATCGTTGCAGGATCTGCGAGGGCACGCTTGCCGAAGCCGTCCGCGAGACCGCGCGCGTCAAGGCGGATTTCGACGAGGGCGACGTCTACGCACGGGCCGCGCGCGTGGTGGAGCAGGCCATTTCACACGGCACGGTGCGGATGCGGACCTTCGTTGAGATCGATCCCCGTGCCGGCTTCCGGTCCTTCGCGGCGATCCGGCGGATCAAGGCCGACTATGCCTTCGCCATCGATATCGAGATCTGCGCCTTCGCCCAGGACGGGCTGACCAACGAGCGCGAGACCGTCGACATGATCGATGCCGCACTCGCCGACGGCGCCGATCTCGTCGGGGGATGCCCCTATACGGATCCCGATCCGGCCGGGCATGTCGACCTGGTCTTCGACCTTGCGGTGAAGCATGGCGTGGCCGTCGATTTTCATCTCGATTTCGATCTCGATCCCGGCCATACCGATCTGCCTGCCGTGATCGCCGCAACGATGCGCCATGGGTGGCAGGGCCGCGTCGCGATCGGCCATGTCACCAATCTCTCGGCGATGACACCGGCCGAGGTCATCATGATCGCGCACCGGCTCGCGGAGGCCGGCATCGCGCTGACCGTGCTGCCGGCAACCGATCTCTTTCTCAGCGGTCGCGGGCACGACCGGCTGGTCCCGCGCGGCGTGGCGCCGGCACATGTCATGGCCGCGTGCGGCGTGGTGACCTCGATTGCCACCAACAACATCCTCAACCCGTTCACGCCTCTTGGCGACGCTTCGCTGGTCCGCATGGCCAATCTCTATGCCAATATCATGCAGATCTCGCGCGACGACGATATCCTGCGCGTGTTCGACATGGTCGGGCAATCCGCGGCGCGCCAACTCGGCGCCCCCCATGGCCTTTCGGTCGGAGCCGATGCGACGATCGTGCTCGTCGACACGTCAGGTCCGAAGGCGGTCGTGCGTGAGATTGCCCGCGTGGTCGCGGGCTGGAAGAATGGCCGCAAGAGCTTCGACAACGGTCGCATACAAATCCACAAGCCCATCCCGGAAGGAACGCGCTGATGATATCAGACACCGATCTCGTCCATCTCCGCCGCTGCGTCGAACT
The DNA here is from genome assembly GCA_019739215.1 of Rhizobium sp. Lineage (GTDB taxonomy): Bacteria > Pseudomonadota > Alphaproteobacteria > Rhizobiales > Rhizobiaceae > Rhizobium_E. The sequence goes on along the minus strand of JAHHDR010000012.1, from coordinate 81,460 downwards.
CGCGAGCGAGGCCGTCGACGCCGGCGACGAGCCCTTCGGTTCGGTCCTGGTCGACGCCGACGGTCGCGTCCTTACAGAGGATCGCAACCGTATCCACACGACGGGCGACAGTACGCGGCATCCTGAATTCACCCTTGCCCGCTGGTCGGCGGAGAACATGCAGCCGGAGGCGCGGGCGCGCGCAACGGTCTATACATCAGGCGAACATTGCCCGATGTGTGCGGCGGCCCATGGCTGGGTCGGCCTCGGCCGCATCGTCTATGCCAGCTCATCCGAACAGCTCGGCCGGTGGCAGGCGGAAATGGGGATCCCGGACTCCCCCGTCCGCCGCATCGCCATCGAGGAGATTCTGACCCACGCGACAACAGATGGCCCGGTGCCGGAACTGGCTGAAAGAGTGCGCGAACTTCACGCCAGGCGCATGGGCCTGGCCTGATACCCGTCCGCCCGCTCGGCCTTAGGGTCCCGCGAATAGAGCGTGCCGCCCACCTTGACGCCGGTTTCCCTGGCAATCTGTTCGACAAGGCGCGGATTGGAAATGTTCTCGACGAAAATCGCCTAGGCCTTGTCCTCCCGAATCTGGTCGATGAGCTTGGCGACGTCGGCCGCCGAGGCTTCGGCTTCGGTCGAGATGCCCTCGGGTGCGAGGAACTTCAGCCCGTATTCGTGCTCGAAATAGCCAAAGGCGTCCTGCGAGGTGATGACGGTGCGCTTGCCTTCTGGGATCGATGCGATCTCGTCGCGCACGCTATTGTCGAGCGCTTCGAGCTTGGTCAGATAGGCGTCCGCATTGGCCGTGAATACCGGGCAACCGTCCTTGTCCGCCGCGCACAAGGCCTGCGTGATGTTCTTCACATAGGTCATGGCATTGGTAACCGACTGCCAAGCATGCGGGTGGAACTCGCCATGATGATGATCTTCATGGCTCTCTTCCGCAGCATGGCCGGCTTCAGCATGGGTTTCGTCACCATGCGCGTGGCCATGCTCCTCTTCCTCGGGCGTGAGGGGCGAGACGCCCTTGCTGACCTCGATGACCTCGATGACCTCAGCCTTGGTGCCGCTCGTCTCGATCAGCCGCGACATGAAGCCCTCGAATTCCAGGCCGTTGACCAAGACGACGTCGGCACCTTCCAGCGTCGCAGCATCCTTCGGGCTCGCTTCGTAGGTATGTCCGTCGCCATCGACAGGCACGAGGCTGGACAGTTCGATCTTGTCGCCCCCCGACATTCCTGGCGAGGTCTGCAATGATCGAGAAGCTGGCGACGACCTTGAGTTCGGTCAGGTTTTGAAGGTCGATGCAGATTTCGGTCATTCCATCTCCGGGGGTTGACAGCATCGGTATATGTAATGTTATTACGTTCGTCAAGTTTAATGTTATACTGTAACGATTATGGGACCCACCCCCCGCGACCGAACACCGCCTTGAGCCAGGCCGACAGCCGGTCGGCAAAGGGGTCGAGTTTGCTTGGCCGCTCCGGCACCTTGAACTTCGGCTCAACGCCATCGGATCGCAGATATTTGCGGATCGTGTTCCGCGAGAGGTTCGTGCGCCGCGAGATGTCTCGGATCGAAAGCTTGTCGCGGAAATGCCAGCGTCGGATAACGCTCAATAACTCCATGATGATCACTCCAGAGCCCCCGCTTCGATGACGCGAGGGACGGTTCAAACATGGGTCAATTCTCGATGATAATATTCCGCGATCCCGGGTCAGCTCTCAGTGCAAATCAACAAGCATTCCTGGAATCGGCTCGGGGGCGAAAGGCCGGACTTCTACAAGGTGAACAAGCCCGGCTTTCTGGCCGGAGCGCGCCGCTTCGACATGGGCCAGCGATCCGACTTCGCCACGCTCCCGGCCACCATCGTTTCGTTGAAGATGTTGCATGATTGGGGCCTTGACGTCGTGGCAGACAGGCTGCGTTACCTGAATCGCCTGATCTGGGATGAAGCCGAGAAGCGCAATGTGATCGCCGCTCGGCCATCTCGTCCGATCCCGCATATCGCAATCCTCGAAACTGGAGATCGGCTCGCTCCAAATGCCGGTCCGCGGCTGAAGGCAGCCGGGGTGCATGTCACCTTGCGAGGTACCAAGATGCGGATATCGCCACACGTCTACAATGACGAAACGGATATCGCCCAGCTATTCGACAATCTGGCACTACGCTGAAATCAGATCGACGGTTGCGTCATTGTTGGCTCGGCGGACAAGTGATTCATCCTCCACGACCAGAGCCGTGATGCCGTTGTAGCCCATCCACAAAACTCCGTCATGACGCGGCGATACAGCGTCGAGAGGCAACGCGCGTCCTATCGGAATGATCCATCGCAGAAAATATCCAGATTTCAGAGGGTTAGTATGGTCCCGGGACGGATGGCCGAATTCTCCTATTTCGTCGGCTACCTGCTCAAGCCGTCGATGACGCTGCATCGAAAGCCAACTGGCGAAAAGTTGATCTCCGGAACTGGCCCAAATAGAGATGCCAGTGCTGAGTGAATGTCGCGTGTACCGTAGCCTTGGCGTGTCGGATCGACGACATCAGGGCCGCTAGCCTCCGTCCACTGCCGTGAGACAACTGGCTCTTTCTCTTCCGAACCCGTCCATTGATGGCAATCGAGCGAGCAATCGTCGTTCCGACCGAACATTTCGGGCGCAGCGAGTTCAATCAGAAACTAGACGTTGACAAATCCGATCGCGATCTCTATCTACAGTTTATCGAGATTTGCTTGCTGAGCTTTGGTTACTGCGCGATTGGCACCGCGCCCTGAACGAACCTTTCCTTTCAAAAATCGCTATCATCATCCGCGGCACGCTTGCGCGTTGCGGTTATTCATTGTTGCATGAAAGGGTTCATCATGACCACCGGCACAGTTAAATGGTTCAATTCCACCAAGGGCTTCGGCTTCATTCAGCCTGACAATGGCGGCGCTGACGCCTTCGTCCACATTTCGGCCGTCGAACGCGCGGGAATGCGCGAAATCGTCGAAGGCCAGAAGATCAGCTACGAGATGGAGCGGGACAACAAGTCCGGCAAGATGTCGGCCTGCAATCTCCAGGCTGCTTAATATCGGCATCTGTTCTCCTTTGACCACGGATGTACTGGCACTGTCGAGAGCGTGATACCGACCAAGGTCAGGCAACATGCCTGGCCTTTTTTGTTGCTCGCCAAGCGAGCCGTCAGTTCAGGAATATCATCATGACACAGACACACAGCAGATCCCGCCAGCAGGCGGAAGCTGCCTTCGGCGAAACCCAGACCGAGTTTTTCGCCCGGGGCCAAGCCATGGATGCGCTGGAGTCCATCGCGCTCGCCCGCGACGAAAAGACCGCCCGCCTGCGGGAAGCCCGCAAGGCCAAAGAACTGGTAGATCGGCTGTCAGCCCCAACGCAGATCATTGGCAAACGCAGAACGCGAGCCTGATCAGTGCCACGAAGCTCATATCCAACCAGGATGCAGATTTGAAGAACTCCAAGGATACCGATCTCGCGGATCGTCGCTCTGCGGCTGCGGACGCCAAAGTGGCGCTGCTTACCGCCTACCGCGCTGCCAGGGATGCGGCTGGGCCGGAACAGGCCGCCCGGCAGGCCGAGCGGCAAGCAGTCGCCGTTGCCAGAGACCATCGGCGTGCACAGCGCCAACAATCAAAGACTGAGGAACAGGAGCGCGTCCAGGTGGAGGCCGCCGAACGCCAAGCTGAACTCGATGCCGCCGCCCGGGCCGAGGTCGAAGCCCGCGAAGCGGCGGAGAAGAACCGAGTCGCCTGGCTGATCGAGGATGAGGCCGCACGCAAGGCGGAACGTGACCGGCGCTATGCGGCGCGCAAAGCGCGCCGATCGTAACATGTTCGCAATGAACTATCCTTATCCCTAGCTTGCGAGCAGATCACCTCCGACTGACCCGTGATGCTATCAAGTCCGGGCCACGGATGTAGAAGTCCATTTCCAAAGGTAGGGCATGATGGTCGAATCGAAACTCTTCGTTGGACTCAGATCCACTCGAAAAACGTCAGCGCCTCCTCGCGAATCCACGGGCCCACAATGTCAGTGGGATTGCTGCGAAAAGACCGGGACGCACCGTGCGCCTGTCGGACGGGATGCCGAAGGGCTGTACCTGCTCTTCTGTACTGAGCACGTGAAGGAATACAATCGGGGCTATAATTACGCAACGGATCTCTCCAGCCCAAATACCGCCCGCTACCAGCGCGAGGCAGCGGCCGGTGGGCGCAAGACTTGGGGAACCCCCGTCAAGCAATCTACACACGTCCCGGTGCCCTCCACGGCTCCCTCCGGATCGGCGAGAGCTTTGAACGCCCGCATGACCACGGCGCAGCGTCTCACCCAGCCAGTTGGCTCTCCGGTTCGAAAGCTAAAGGGGTTGGAAGCACGGGCGCTGGAGACCCTCGGCCTCCCGGCCAATTCGACACCGCATGAGATTCAGAGCCGTTATAAGCAGAAGCTCAAAATGCACCATCCGGACGCCAACGGTGGAAGCCGTGCTTCTGAAGAGGCGCTTCGTGCATCGATCGAGGCGCACAAGATACTCAAGCTGAATGGCTTTTGTTGAAAGAATACTGCCCGAGCAGTGAGCACGTGCTCGGCATCAATTTGCATAAGCCGGGATGGGCGATCAGCTGCTCATAGCTCTGCAGATCGGCGCTTTGGGAACCTGTGAAGCGTCGCCAGCGTGAGGTCAAAGTGAATAGCCCCGAGTTTCGTAGACACCCTCCGGTTACGTTTTCTGCTGCTTTTCGAACTCGACGGGCGACAGCATCCCGTTTCTGACATGTTTGCGCTTCGGGTTGTAGAACATCTCGATATAGTCGAACACGTCCTGCCTAGCTTCGTCTCTTGAGCGATAGACCTTTCGGCGTATCCGCTCCCGCTTCAACAGATTGAAGAAGCTCTCAGCGACGGCATTGTCATGGCAGTTGCCCCGTCGGCTCATCGAGTGAACCAGATTGTGGTGCTTCAGGAACGCTGCCCAGTCCATGCTGGTGAATTGCGATCCCTGATCCGAATGCACCAGAACCTTTTCCTTTGGCTTTCGCCTCCAGACAGCCATCAGCAACGCCTGCAGCACGACATCCGTTGTCTGACGGCTCTGCATCGACCAGCCGATGACACGGCGGGAATAGAGATCGATCACCACCGCGAGATAGGCGAAGCCTTCGTTGGTCCGGATGTAGGTGATGTCCGTGACCCACGCCTTGTCCGGAGCAGCAACGTCGAATTGACGGTCCAGAGTGTTGTCGATGACAATGGAAGGCCTGCCGCCATAAACTCCGGGACGGCGCTTGTAGCCGATCTGAGCCTTTATCCCGGCAATCCGCGTCAGACGCGCAACCCGGTTGGGGCAGCATGTCTCGCCGTGATCGAGCAGGTCGTCATGAAGCTTGCGATACCCGTAGACCTTGCCGCTCTCTTCCCAAGCCGTCTGGAGCAGATCGATCTGCCGCTTGTCCTCAAAGGCACGCTTGCTCAAGGGCATCCGAAGCCAGGCATAAAACCCGCTGGGATGGATGCGGAACAGGCGACACATCATTCGCACCGAAAACCGCTGTTGATGCTGGGCAACGAACGCGTACTTCACTTTGCATCCCTGGCGAAATACGCGGTCGCTTTTTTTAATATGTCGCGCTCCTCGGTGACCCGCGCCAGTTCCCTCTTGAGCTGCCTGATCTCCTCTGACTGGTCGCTACCATGGCCACCGGGCATCGAGGAGAACTTCTTCTTCCACTCATAGAGCGAGTGCTGGCTGACACCCAGCCGCTGTGAAACTTCCGAAACCGGATAGCCCCGTTCGGTGATCTGACGCACCGCGTCGCGCTTAAACTCGTCGCTGAAATTCGATTTGCTCATGATGCTCTTCTTGCCTCAAAATTAGGAAGAAGGTGTCTACAAATCTCGGGGCTATTCAAAGACAATTTCGAAGCGACAAACACCAATCGGCTGAACGAGACTCATCGTCCCAGCTATCTGCTGAGCGGCCTTCTCCGCTGCGCCGAATGCGGTGGCTCATACGCTATCAGCGGCAAGGACCGTTACAGCTGCGCCAACCATGGCAAGAAGATTCCGCTCGAACAACTCGGCTGCGAGCGTTGCGGGAACCGTCACACGATCAGCCGGAAGGAGTTGCAGGACCGTGTCCTCACCTGTGTACCGAATAGCTTGTGGTCGGTCTACAACATCGACAAGGCAGTGCAACAGGTCAAGGAACGTCTGTTGGCACGCGAGCGCGACGGGCGCGGGAGCATACCGGCGCTGGAAGCATCGATCGAAAGCAAGACCAAAGAGCAGAGAACCATTCTCCAGCAGATCACGGCGCGGGTTATGGAGGGGAAGAAGCCGTTTGCCGGCCACGAGCAGATGGTAGACGAGCTTGAGGAGGAGATCGAGAAGCTGAAGGTCGACATTGCGGAACTGCGCAATGCGCCGAAGGGGCCGTCGATATCCGAGCAGGTGACACCCGAAGCCATCAAGGCTGTCGTGGATGCGATCCTTTATCTGATGCGGGAACATGCTGACGCGGAGACGAAGCAACCGTTCATCCAGATCATCAGAGCATTGATCCAAGTGGTAGAGATCGGTGTCGCCGCCAATGGCAAGGAGACTGAGCTCACGGTCTATGGGCAGATCGTTGGGATGCTGGCATCAATGGATTCGCTTGAGGCCCAGGAGGCCGAGTACAAGACGGCGGTGAACCTGGAGCATTATCGCCAGATCGACGCCGTCGTCCTTGATACGGATGACAAGCAAGACAAGTTCCTGCGTCATTTCGACGAGGAACTTTCCAGGAAGCGTAATGACTTGGAGAACTCACAAGTATGGGTGGTTGCGGGGGCAGGATTTGAACCTGCGGCCTTCAGGTTATGAGCCTGACGAGCTACCGGGCTGCTCCACCCCGCGTTACCGAGGCAGCGGGAACCGCTGCCGTCGCGACTTTTGGGCTTTTCCAAATGTCGTCTTGATATTCTGCAGTGATAAAACAACAAATGGCCGCTTTGAGGGCGGCCTGTTGTTTTTCCGGACGTTGCCGGTGATTTCGTGATTTGAGAGTGTTGAGATTTGCGTTTTGCAGACCTGGCAGCGACCTACTCTCCCGTGACTTAAGTCAAAGTACCATCGGCGCTGGAGCGTTTCACGGCCGTGTTCGGAATGGGAACGGGTGCAGCCACTCCGCCAGAACCACCAGGTCGGCAAAGCGCAAAGCTCAACAATGAGAAGCTGGGGAGGCTTAGCCTCCAATTATTTGATATCGAATGCGATTATCTCGCTTTATCTTTCGCCTCGGTTGCATGGGATTGCCCATACAGGCCTGAGGCCGTCGGCCACTTTTGGCCGGCCCGTCCTGACGCGCCAAGGCGCTCCGGACGGGCCGGCCAAAAGTGGCCGACGGCCTCAGGCCTGTATGGGCAATCCCATGCAACCGAGGCGAAAGATAAAGCGAGATAATCGCATTCGATATCAAATAATTGGAGGCTAAGCCTCCCCAGCTTCTCATTGTTGAGCTTTGCGCTTTGCCGACCTGGTGGTTCTGGCGGAGTGGCTGCACCCGTTCCCATTCCGAACACGGCCGTGAAACGCTCCAGCGCCGATGGTACTTTGACTTAAGTCACGGGAGAGTAGGTCGCTGCCAGGTCTGCAAAACGCAAATCTCAACACTCTCAAATCACGAAATCACCGGCAACGTCCGGAAAAACAACAGGCCGCCCTCAAAGCGGCCATTTGTTGTTTTATCACTGCAGAATATCAAGACGACATTTGGAAAAGCCCAAAAGTCGCGACGGCAGCGGTTCCCGCTGCCTCGGTAACGCGGGGTGGAGCAGCCCGGTAGCTCGTCAGGCTCATAACCTGAAGGCCGCAGGTTCAAATCCTGCCCCCGCAACCACCCATACTTGTGAGTTCTCCAAGTCATTACGCTTCCTGGAAAGTTCCTCGTCGAAATGACGCAGGAACTTGTCTTGCTTGTCATCCGTATCAAGGACGACGGCGTCGATCTGGCGATAATGCTCCAGGTTCACCGCCGTCTTGTACTCGGCCTCCTGGGCCTCAAGCGAATCCATTGATGCCAGCATCCCAACGATCTGCCCATAGACCGTGAGCTCAGTCTCCTTGCCATTGGCGGCGACACCGATCTCTACCACTTGGATCAATGCTCTGATGATCTGGATGAACGGTTGCTTCGTCTCCGCGTCAGCATGTTCCCGCATCAGATAAAGGATCGCATCCACGACAGCCTTGATGGCTTCGGGTGTCACCTGCTCGGATATCGACGGCCCCTTCGGCGCATTGCGCAGTTCCGCAATGTCGACCTTCAGCTTCTCGATCTCCTCCTCAAGCTCGTCTACCATCTGCTCGTGGCCGGCAAACGGCTTCTTCCCCTCCATAACCCGCGCCGTGATCTGCTGGAGAATGGTTCTCTGCTCTTTGGTCTTGCTTTCGATCGATGCTTCCAGCGCCGGTATGCTCCCGCGCCCGTCGCGCTCGCGTGCCAACAGACGTTCCTTGACCTGTTGCACTGCCTTGTCGATGTTGTAGACCGACCACAAGCTATTCGGTACACAGGTGAGGACACGGTCCTGCAACTCCTTCCGGCTGATCGTGTGACGGTTCCCGCAACGCTCGCAGCCGAGTTGTTCGAGCGGAATCTTCTTGCCATGGTTGGCGCAGCTGTAACGGTCCTTGCCGCTGATAGCGTATGAGCCACCGCATTCGGCGCAGCGGAGAAGGCCGCTCAGCAGATAGCTGGGACGATGAGTCTCGTTCAGCCGATTGGTGTTTGTCGCTTCGAAATTGTCTTTGAATAGCCCCGAGATTTGTAGACACCTTCTTCCTAATTTTGAGGCAAGAAGAGCATCATGAGCAAATCGAATTTCAGCGACGAGTTTAAGCGCGACGCGGTGCGTCAGATCACCGAACGGGGCTATCCGGTTTCGGAAGTTTCACAGCGGCTGGGTGTCAGCCAGCACTCGCTCTATGAGTGGAAGAAGAAGTTCTCCTCGATGCCCGGTGGCCATGGTAGCGACCAGTCAGAGGAGATCAGGCAGCTCAAGAGGGAACTGGCGCGGGTCACCGAGGAGCGCGACATATTAAAAAAAGCGACCGCGTATTTCGCCAGGGATGCAAAGTGAAGTACGCGTTCGTTGCCCAGCATCAACAGCGGTTTTCGGTGCGAATGATGTGTCGCCTGTTCCGCATCCATCCCAGCGGGTTTTATGCCTGGCTTCGGATGCCCTTGAGCAAGCGTGCCTTTGAGGACAAGCGGCAGATCGATCTGCTCCAGACGGCTTGGGAAGAGAGCGGCAAGGTCTACGGGTATCGCAAGCTTCATGACGACCTGCTCGATCACGGCGAGACATGCTGCCCCAACCGGGTTGCGCGTCTGACGCGGATTGCCGGGATAAAGGCTCAGATCGGCTACAAGCGCCGTCCCGGAGTTTATGGCGGCAGGCCTTCCATTGTCATCGACAACACTCTGGACCGTCAATTCGACGTTGCTGCTCCGGACAAGGCGTGGGTCACGGACATCACCTACATCCGGACCAACGAAGGCTTCGCCTATCTCGCGGTGGTGATCGATCTCTATTCCCGCCGTGTCATCGGCTGGTCGATGCAGAGCCGTCAGACAACGGATGTCGTGCTGCAGGCGTTGCTGATGGCTGTCTGGAGGCGAAAGCCAAAGGAAAAGGTTCTGGTGCATTCGGATCAGGGATCGCAATTCACCAGCATGGACTGGGCAGCGTTCCTGAAGCACCACAATCTGGTTCACTCGATGAGCCGACGGGGCAACTGCCATGACAATGCCGTCGCTGAGAGCTTCTTCAATCTGTTGAAGCGGGAGCGGATACGCCGAAAGGTCTATCGCTCAAGAGACGAAGCTAGGCAGGACGTGTTCGACTATATCGAGATGTTCTACAACCCGAAGCGCAAACATGTCAGAAACGGGATGCTGTCGCCCGTCGAGTTCGAAAAGCAGCAGAAAACGTAACCGGAGGGTGTCTACGAAACTCGGGGCTATTCACTTTGACCTCACGCTGGCGACGCTTCACAGGTTCCCAAAGCGCCGATCTGCAGAGCTATGAGCAGCTGATCGCCCATCCCGGCTTATGCAAATTGATGCCGAGCACGTGCTCACTGCTCGGGCAGTATTCTTTCAACAAAAGCCATTCAGCTTGAGTATCTTGTGCGCCTCGATCGATGCACGAAGCGCCTCTTCAGAAGCACGGCTTCCACCGTTGGCGTCCGGATGGTGCATTTTGAGCTTCTGCTTATAACGGCTCTGAATCTCATGCGGTGTCGAATTGGCCGGGAGGCCGAGGGTCTCCAGCGCCCGTGCTTCCAACCCCTTTAGCTTTCGAACCGGAGAGCCAACTGGCTGGGTGAGACGCTGCGCCGTGGTCATGCGGGCGTTCAAAGCTCTCGCCGATCCGGAGGGAGCCGTGGAGGGCACCGGGACGTGTGTAGATTGCTTGACGGGGGTTCCCCAAGTCTTGCGCCCACCGGCCGCTGCCTCGCGCTGGTAGCGGGCGGTATTTGGGCTGGAGAGATCCGTTGCGTAATTATAGCCCCGATTGTATTCCTTCACGTGCTCAGTACAGAAGAGCAGGTACAGCCCTTCGGCATCCCGTCCGACAGGCGCACGGTGCGTCCCGGTCTTTTCGCAGCAATCCCACTGACATTGTGGGCCCGTGGATTCGCGAGGAGGCGCTGACGTTTTTCGAGTGGATCTGAGTCCAACGAAGAGTTTCGATTCGACCATCATGCCCTACCTTTGGAAATGGACTTCTACATCCGTGGCCCGGACTTGATAGCATCACGGGTCAGTCGGAGGTGATCTGCTCGCAAGCTAGGGATAAGGATAGTTCATTGCGAACATGTTACGATCGGCGCGCTTTGCGCGCCGCATAGCGCCGGTCACGTTCCGCCTTGCGTGCGGCCTCATCCTCGATCAGCCAGGCGACTCGGTTCTTCTCCGCCGCTTCGCGGGCTTCGACCTCGGCCCGGGCGGCGGCATCGAGTTCAGCTTGGCGTTCGGCGGCCTCCACCTGGACGCGCTCCTGTTCCTCAGTCTTTGATTGTTGGCGCTGTGCACGCCGATGGTCTCTGGCAACGGCGACTGCTTGCCGCTCGGCCTGCCGGGCGGCCTGTTCCGGCCCAGCCGCATCCCTGGCAGCGCGGTAGGCGGTAAGCAGCGCCACTTTGGCGTCCGCAGCCGCAGAGCGACGATCCGCGAGATCGGTATCCTTGGAGTTCTTCAAATCTGCATCCTGGTTGGATATGAGCTTCGTGGCACTGATCAGGCTCGCGTTCTGCGTTTGCCAATGATCTGCGTTGGGGCTGACAGCCGATCTACCAGTTCTTTGGCCTTGCGGGCTTCCCGCAGGCGGGCGGTCTTTTCGTCGCGGGCGAGCGCGATGGACTCCAGCGCATCCATGGCTTGGCCCCGGGCGAAAAACTCGGTCTGGGTTTCGCCGAAGGCAGCTTCCGCCTGCTGGCGGGATCTGCTGTGTGTCTGTGTCATGATGATATTCCTGAACTGACGGCTCGCTTGGCGAGCAACAAAAAAGGCCAGGCATGTTGCCTGACCTTGGTCGGTATCACGCTCTCGACAGTGCCAGTACATCCGTGGTCAAAGGAGAACAGATGCCGATATTAAGCAGCCTGGAGATTGCAGGCCGACATCTTGCCGGACTTGTTGTCCCGCTCCATCTCGTAGCTGATCTTCTGGCCTTCGACGATTTCGCGCATTCCCGCGCGTTCGACGGCCGAAATGTGGACGAAGGCGTCAGCGCCGCCATTGTCAGGCTGAATGAAGCCGAAGCCCTTGGTGGAATTGAACCATTTAACTGTGCCGGTGGTCATGATGAACCCTTTCATGCAACAATGAATAACCGCAACGCGCAAGCGTGCCGCGGATGATGATAGCGATTTTTGAAAGGAAAGGTTCGTTCAGGGCGCGGTGCCAATCGCGCAGTAACCAAAGCTCAGCAAGCAAATCTCGATAAACTGTAGATAGAGATCGCGATCGGATTTGTCAACGTCTAGTTTCTGATTGAACTCGCTGCGCCCGAAATGTTCGGTCGGAACGACGATTGCTCGCTCGATTGCCATCAATGGACGGGTTCGGAAGAGAAAGAGCCAGTTGTCTCACGGCAGTGGACGGAGGCTAGCGGCCCTGATGTCGTCGATCCGACACGCCAAGGCTACGGTACACGCGACATTCACTCAGCACTGGCATCTCTATTTGGGCCAGTTCCGGAGATCAACTTTTCGCCAGTTGGCTTTCGATGCAGCGTCATCGACGGCTTGAGCAGGTAGCCGACGAAATAGGAGAATTCGGCCATCCGTCCCGGGACCATACTAACCCTCTGAAATCTGGATATTTTCTGCGATGGATCATTCCGATAGGACGCGCGTTGCCTCTCGACGCTGTATCGCCGCGTCATGACGGAGTTTTGTGGATGGGCTACAACGGCATCACGGCTCTGGTCGTGGAGGATGAATCACTTGTCCGCCGAGCCAACAATGACGCAACCGTCGATCTGATTTCAGCGTAGTGCCAGATTGTCGAATAGCTGGGCGATATCCGTTTCGTCATTGTAGACGTGTGGCGATATCCGCATCTTGGTACCTCGCAAGGTGACATGCACCCCGGCTGCCTTCAGCCGCGGACCGGCATTTGGAGCGAGCCGATCTCCAGTTTCGAGGATTGCGATATGCGGGATCGGACGAGATGGCCGAGCGGCGATCACATTGCGCTTCTCGGCTTCATCCCAGATCAGGCGATTCAGGTAACGCAGCCTGTCTGCCACGACGTCAAGGCCCCAATCATGCAACATCTTCAACGAAACGATGGTGGCCGGGAGCGTGGCGAAGTCGGATCGCTGGCCCATGTCGAAGCGGCGCGCTCCGGCCAGAAAGCCGGGCTTGTTCACCTTGTAGAAGTCCGGCCTTTCGCCCCCGAGCCGATTCCAGGAATGCTTGTTGATTTGCACTGAGAGCTGACCCGGGATCGCGGAATATTATCATCGAGAATTGACCCATGTTTGAACCGTCCCTCGCGTCATCGAAGCGGGGGCTCTGGAGTGATCATCATGGAGTTATTGAGCGTTATCCGACGCTGGCATTTCCGCGACAAGCTTTCGATCCGAGACATCTCGCGGCGCACGAACCTCTCGCGGAACACGATCCGCAAATATCTGCGATCCGATGGCGTTGAGCCGAAGTTCAAGGTGCCGGAGCGGCCAAGCAAACTCGACCCCTTTGCCGACCGGCTGTCGGCCTGGCTCAAGGCGGTGTTCGGTCGCGGGGGGTGGGTCCCATAATCGTTACAGTATAACATTAAACTTGACGAACGTAATAACATTACATATACCGATGCTGTCAACCCCCGGAGATGGAATGACCGAAATCTGCATCGACCTTCAAAACCTGACCGAACTCAAGGTCGTCGCCAGCTTCTCGATCATTGCAGACCTCGCCAGGAATGTCGGGGGGCGACAAGATCGAACTGTCCAGCCTCGTGCCTGTCGATGGCGACGGACATACCTACGAAGCGAGCCCGAAGGATGCTGCGACGCTGGAAGGTGCCGACGTCGTCTTGGTCAACGGCCTGGAATTCGAGGGCTTCATGTCGCGGCTGATCGAGACGAGCGGCACCAAGGCTGAGGTCATCGAGGTCATCGAGGTCAGCAAGGGCGTCTCGCCCCTCACGCCCGAGGAAGAGGAGCATGGCCACGCGCATGGTGACGAAACCCATGCTGAAGCCGGCCATGCTGCGGAAGAGAGCCATGAAGATCATCATCATGGCGAGTTCCACCCGCATGCTTGGCAGTCGGTTACCAATGCCATGACCTATGTGAAGAACATCACGCAGGCCTTGTGCGCGGCGGACAAGGACGGTTGCCCGGTATTCACGGCCAATGCGGACGCCTATCTGACCAAGCTCGAAGCGCTCGACAATAGCGTGCGCGACGAGATCGCATCGATCCCAGAAGGCAAGCGCACCGTCATCACCTCGCAGGACGCCTTTGGCTATTTCGAGCACGAATACGGGCTGAAGTTCCTCGCACCCGAGGGCATCTCGACCGAAGCCGAAGCCTCGGCGGCCGACGTCGCCAAGCTCATCGACCAGATTCGGGAGGACAAGGCCTAGGCGATTTTCGTCGAGAACATTTCCAATCCGCGCCTTGTCGAACAGATTGCCAGGGAAACCGGCGTCAAGGTGGGCGGCACGCTCTATTCGCGGGACCCTAAGGCCGAGCGGGCGGACGGGTATCAGGCCAGGCCCATGCGCCTGGCGTGAAGTTCGCGCACTCTTTCAGCCAGTTCCGGCACCGGGCCATCTGTTGTCGCGTGGGTCAGAATCTCCTCGATGGCGATGCGGCGGACGGGGGAGTCCGGGATCCCCATTTCCGCCTGCCACCGGCCGAGCTGTTCGGATGAGCTGGCATAGACGATGCGGCCGAGGCCGACCCAGCCATGGGCCGCCGCACACATCGGGCAATGTTCGCCTGATGTATAGACCGTTGCGCGCGCCCGCGCCTCCGGCTGCATGTTCTCCGCCGACCAGCGGGCAAGGGTGAATTCAGGATGCCGCGTACTGTCGCCCGTCGTGTGGATACGGTTGCGATCCTCTGTAAGGACGCGACCGTCGGCGTCGACCAGGACCGAACCGAAGGGCTCGTCGCCGGCGTCGACGGCCTCGCTCGCGAGTTCGACGCAGCGGCGGAGATGGACGAGATCGGTGTCTGATATCATCAGCGCGTTCCTTCCGGGATGGGCTTGTGGATTTGTATGCGACCGTTGTCGAAGCTCTTGCGGCCATTCTTCCAGCCCGCGACCACGCGGGCAATCTCACGCACGACCGCCTTCGGACCTGACGTGTCGACGAGCACGATCGTCGCATCGGCTCCGACCGAAAGGCCATGGGGGGCGCCGAGTTGGCGCGCCGCGGATTGCCCGACCATGTCGAACACGCGCAGGATATCGTCGTCGCGCGAGATCTGCATGATATTGGCATAGAGATTGGCCATGCGGACCAGCGAAGCGTCGCCAAGAGGCGTGAACGGGTTGAGGATGTTGTTGGTGGCAATCGAGGTCACCACGCCGCACGCGGCCATGACATGTGCCGGCGCCACGCCGCGCGGGACCAGCCGGTCGTGCCCGCGACCGCTGAGAAAGAGATCGGTTGCCGGCAGCACGGTCAGCGCGATGCCGGCCTCCGCGAGCCGGTGCGCGATCATGATGACCTCGGCCGGTGTCATCGCCGAGAGATTGGTGACATGGCCGATCGCGACGCGGCCCTGCCACCCATGGCGCATCGTTGCGGCGATCACGGCAGGCAGATCGGTATGGCCGGGATCGAGATCGAAATCGAGATGAAAATCGACGGCCACGCCATGCTTCACCGCAAGGTCGAAGACCAGGTCGACATGCCCGGCCGGATCGGGATCCGTATAGGGGCATCCCCCGACGAGATCGGCGCCGTCGGCGAGTGCGGCATCGATCATGTCGACGGTCTCGCGCTCGTTGGTCAGCCCGTCCTGGGCGAAGGCGCAGATCTCGATATCGATGGCGAAGGCATAGTCGGCCTTGATCCGCCGGATCGCCGCGAAGGACCGGAAGCCGGCACGGGGATCGATCTCAACGAAGGTCCGCATCCGCACCGTGCCGTGTGAAATGGCCTGCTCCACCACGCGCGCGGCCCGTGCGTAGACGTCGCCCTCGTCGAAATCCGCCTTGACGCGCGCGGTCTCGCGGACGGCTTCGGCAAGCGTGCCCTCGCAGATCCTGCAACGATCGAGAATGCAGGCCTTGTCGAGATGGACATGGCTGTCGACAAAGCCCGCAAAGGCAAAGGCGCCTTGGCCGTCGACAGTCTCCACGCCCTCGCATTGCAGGTTCGAGGCCAGCGATGCGATCCGGCCGTCCCGAACCGCGATATCGGCCAGCGCGCCATCTTCCTCGATCCGCACGTTGCGGATGACCAGATCGAACAGGGTGTCTGTCGTTGCAGTCATAGGCCGATCGCCCCGCCGTCGCTGCGCGGGTCATGCGCCCCCTCAATCAGTCCATCCGTGCCGATCCGGATCGCGCCCGCCTGGCCGCCGAGCGGGCTCAGCGCGTCGATCGGGACAACCGCGTGGCCCATCGCTGCGAGCGCCGCGATCGCCTCCGTGCCGATCGTCTCCTCGATCTTGAGATTGTCGCGACTGTCCGAGAAGGTCCGGCCGAGCAGGAAACGCGGTTTCGAGAGCGCGGACAGCGGATCGAGGCCATGGTCGATCAGCAGGCTGAGCAGCAGGGCCAGGGTCTGCGGCTGGCCGTCGGCGCCCTGCGCGCCATAGACCAGATGCGGGTGGCCAGCCTTGAGCGCCAGGCCGGGATTGAGTGTGTAGAAGGGTCGTTTGCCAGGCTGGTAGCAGTTGGGGCTGGCGGGATCGGTGCTGAAGGCGGCGCCGCGGTTCTGCCAGAGAATGCCCGTATCGCCGGCCACGACACCGCTGCCCCAGTCGAAATAGAGGCTTTGCAGCAGGGAGGCCGCGCGCCCCTTGGAATCGACGGCGGCGAGGAACGCGGTGTCTCCGGGCCGATAGAGATGCGGCCAGGGGAGCGCGCGGGACGGATCGATCGACGCCGCCTTGGCGGCGAGGCGCTGCGGGTCGAGCAGCGTCGCGGACACATCGTTTCCGAAGGCCGGATCGGCAATGAGATGGCGGTCGAGGAAGGCCTGCTTCACGGCCTCGACAAGTGCGTGATAGAAGTCCGGACCATCAGTCGCCTTGCCGGTCATCGACAGTTGAGCCAGCACGGCCATGATGGCGAGCGTGGTCACGCCCTGCGTCGGTGGCGGTGGCGCCAGCAGGATGGTGTCGCCGTAAGTCAGGCGGACCGGCTCGGCGATCCGGGTCCGGGTGGCCGCGAGATCGGCGGCGGTCAGAGGCGACCCGGCTTCCTCGAGCCTACGTGCGATGCGCCGGGCCAGCGCGCCTTCATAGAACTCCCGTGCGCCATGGGTGGCGATGGCGTCGAGCGTCCGGGCAAGCGCAGGCTGGCGCTGGATGCCGTCGCGCCGGAAAAGGTCACGAAAGCCGGGCCATGCTGCCTGCTCTTCGCTCCGAAAGTCGAACCAGAATGTCTGCGACGGACTGACGGCAAAGCCTCCGTCGGCGAGCACGATGGCATCCTCGAGCAGTCCTGCCAGCTGCTCCGTGCCTCCCCAGGTGAATGTCGAGTAGTCGAGGACCCTGTCCCAACTGTCGACAAGGCACGCTGTGGTAAGCGCCGAGCCTGGACCCCGCGCCGGGATTTCGCCTCTCTGGGCGGCATTTGCGCTGGCTTGCCCGATCCCGAGAAAGGATCGTGCGTCGCCCTTTTCATCCGACACCATCCAGACCGCGTCGCCGCCAAGACCGCAAAAATGCGGATAGGTGACCGAGAGTGCGGCACCAGCGGCGACCAGGGCTTCGATGGCATTGCCGCCGCGGGCCAGCACCCTGGCGCCCGCCTCGCTGGCCAGCCAGTGCGGCGTCGTCACCATGCCGTGCCGGGATCGCGCATTGGCCGTTGCGGTCTGTCGCATACCGGATTGCATCAGCGGATCACGGCACCGTTCTCGGCCACCAGCTTGCCCTGCCGGAAGACGCGGCGCGGCTTGGGAATGGCCACGACCGCTTCCGGCACGTGCTCTGCGCCGAGCGTAACGAAATCGGCCCTGGCGCCGACGGCGATGCTGTAGCCTTCGAGCCTGAGCGCCCTGGCGCCGGCCGACGTCACCACGTCGAAGGCCGCTGCCAGCTCCGGATCGGTGTAGAAGCCGGAGCGGTAGGCGATGATCTCGGCCCGGCGCAGCATGTCGCCGTCGCCGAACGGCCACCAGGAATCGCGGATGTTGTCGCTGCCGGAGAACACCGTGACGCCGGCTGCACGGAGCAGCGCGACGGGAGGGAAATTGTGGTTGCCGGGCGCATTGGTCATGATCGAGACGCCGCTCTTCGCGATCAGGGCGGCGATCTTCTTCATCGGGTCAAGGCCGAGATCGCCGAGACCATAGGCATGGCTGACGGCGACATGACCCTGCATGCCGAGCGCGGTCGTCCGCGCGCAGATCTCCTCGATCGTCATCGCGCCCATCGTTCCGGCGTCGTGGAGATGGATATCGACATCGACGCCGCGCTTTTCCGCTATGCCGAACACAACGTCGAGATGGCCCTTGATATCGCGGTCGAAGGACAGCGGATCGAGGCCGCCGACCAGATCGGCACCCATGCCGATCGCCTCGTCCATCAGTTCAGGCGTTCCGGGGCTCTTGAGAATGCCGCTCTGGGGGAAGGCGACGAGTTGGATGTCGATGAGGTCCTTGTAGTCTTCGCGCACCTTCAGGATCGTCTCGAGCGATGTCAGCCCGACCGAGCCATCGACCATGACATGGCTGCGCATCTGAACGGTGCCGTTGGCAATGCAGAGGTCGAGCTGGTCGCGCGCCCGCTTGTCCATCGGCGCGGCAGTGGCGATGTTCTGCGCCTGGAAGGCGACGCGTTCGTGGACGTCGAAACCGTTGGTGCAGGGTTTGTGCGGGATCCATTTGTCGCCGTAGAAGCTGGTGTCGAGGTGGATGTGGCCTTCGACGAAGCTCGGAACGAGGAGGTGGCCGGCGATGTCGACCTTGTTGGTGGCGTCCGCGCCGGAGCCGGCCGGCGTGATGGCGGTGATGCGGCCGGCGGAGACGGCGATGTCGTCGAGTGTGCCGTCGGCCAGCCTTGCGTTGGTGAAGAGTATGTCGGTCACCGGGGTCTCCCTTGGTCTGTCTTCTTGTTTGGCTGGTGTGGGGTTCACCCCTCACCAACTTCGGCCAATCGATCGGCTTCGCCTCTCGCGGCCTGCGTATCCTCTCCCACAGGGGGAGAGGTAGACTCGTGGCGCCTATGGTGCCTCAAGCGAAGGTCGAGCGTGCGCCACCCTACCTCTCCCCCTGTGGGAGAGGATAGCAAGCCCGCATGAGACGAAGTCGGATGCATGGGCGCGCTTGGTGAGGGGTGAAATCTCACCCCCCACCTTTCACTCAGTTCTGCGGCAGCGTCCCCTGCACGCCCTCGATCAGCCAGGTCATGCCCTTGATGTCGGCATCGGCCATTTCCTGGCCTTTCGCGACCTTAACGGTACCGGCCTGGTCCTTGATCTCGCCGGTGAAGGGCTTGAGCTTGCCGGAAATGATGTCGGCTTCCGCGGCCTTCATTTCGGCCGCGACGGATTCGGGGAGCTCTGCGCTGCTGGTCGTCATCTTGACATAACCCCCGGGCCCGAGGCCGAGCCAGCGGCTTTCCGGCTTCCAGTTACCGGCCATGACGCCCTTGGCGGCGTTGATATGGGCGGCACTCCAGTCGAGTTCAAAGGATACGAGCTGCTTCTTCTTGACGTAAGCCGAGAAGTCGCCTGTCGAGCCGATCGACCAGACACCCTTTTCCTCGGCGGCCAGGCCCTGGACCGGCGTGTTCGGGCTGCCCGACAGCACGTCGGCGCCCTGGGCGATGAGGGCCGCGACGGCGTCCTTCTCCTTGCCCGGATCGACCCAGGCATTGGCCCAGACCACCTTGAGCGTGACGTCTGGATTGACCGAGCGGGCGCCGAGCAGGAAGGCGTTGAGACTGTAGATGACCTGCGGCACCGGGAAGGCGCCGACCCAGCCGAGCACGTTGGTCTTGGTCATGCGGCCGGCGGCGATGCCGGTAAGATAGGTGCCTTCATAGTGGCGGGCTTCGAAGACGCCGAGATTGTTGCCCGCCTCGATGCCGGCGCAGCATTCGAAATGCGAGTTCGGCATCATCGGCGCCAGCTTCTTCAGCGAGGCATATTGCGAGAAGGTCGTACCGAAGATCAGCTTGTTGCCCTGCGAGGAGAGCTGGCGGAACAGCCGCTCGCAATCCTGGATCTGGGCGATGTTCTCGAGCACCGTCACCTTGACCTTGTCGCCGAATTCCTTCTCGAGCGACCGCCAGGCATTGGCCTGGAAATATTCCCAGCCGGTGTCCGAGATGGCGCCCATGTGGATGACGCCGACCTTGAGCGGCTCCTCGGCGGCGAAGAGCGGGCGGGTTCCGGCACCAAGAGCCAATGTGGCGGCGGCGCTGGTCTTGAGAAAGTCGCGTCTGGAAAATGCTGTCATGTCGGTTCCCTCTTGTTGTTAGGTTGGTTTACTGGCGGCATTCATTCTCAGCCCTCGGCGGCAAATGGTTTGCCGAGGGAAGCGGGCACGTTGAGGCGCATTACCGCGGCATTGCGCGAGATCAGCACCAGCACGATGATGGTCACGAGATAGGGGAGCGCACTCATCAGTTCGGACGGCAGGCTGATGCCGGCGCTCTGGGCGAAGAGCTGGGCGATGGTGGCGCCGCCGAACAGGTAGGCGCCGAGAAAGCAGCGGATCGGCCGCCATGTGGCGAAGACCACGAGCGCCACCGCGATCCAGCCGCGGCCGGCGATCAGGCCTTCGGTCCAGAGCGAGGTGTAGATGATCGAGACATAGGCGCCGGCAACACCCGCGGCCGCGCCGCCGAACAGCACCGCCAGATAGCGTATGCGGTTGACGGGATAGCCGAGCGCATGGGCCGAGGTCGGGGATTCCCCGACGGCGCGGACAATGAGGCCCGTGCGGGTCTTCTGCAGGAAACACCAGACGCCGGCCGCAAAAATCCAGGAGAACCAGACCAGCGGATGAAGCTGGCCAAGCACGGCGCCGACAAGCGGGATCCTGGCCGCGAATGCCGAGACCGGCGACGGTTCCATCACGATCGCCATGCCGATATAGGACTTGCCGATGAAGGAGGCGAGGCTGGTGCCGAAGATCGTGAGCGCCAGCCCGACCGCGACCTGGTTGGCACGGAAGCTCACGGTGAGCACCGCAAACATGAAGGCCAGCAGCGTCGCCGCGAGCATGGCCGCCAGAACCGCGAGGAAAAGGCTGCCTGACGCCATCATCACGATGAAGGCGATGACGGCGCCGATCACCATCATGCCCTCGACGCCCATGTTGAGCACACCCGCACGCTCGACCACGAGTTCGCCGAGCGCGGCATAGACCAGCGGCGTGCCGGCAATGAGCGTGGCGACGAGGATCGGAAGGATCTGGTCCATCAGGTCGATGCTCCCTGCTGGCTCAAAGGTTCCTTCTTCGATGGCTGGAAGCGGATGCGGTACTGGATGAAAACGTCAGTGGTGAGCAGGAAGAACAGCAGCGTGCTCTGCAAGAGGCCGGTGATCGAGGACGGCATGCCGAGCGACATCTGCGCGAGATCGCCCGCGAGATAGAGCAGCGCCATCAGCAGGCCGGAAAACAGGATACCGACAGGGTGCAGCCGGCCGAGGAAGGCGACGATGATCGCGGCATAGCCATAGCCGGGCGAGGCGGTCGGGAAGATCTGGCCCAGCGGCCCGGCGATCTCGCCCACGCCTGCGATGCCGGCGGCAGCACCGCTTGCCAGCATGCCGATCAGCACCGCGCGCCGGACACTGAAGCCGGCATAGCGCGCCGCGCCCTCGGACAGGCCTGTCACCTTGAGCTGGAAGCCCGCGAAGCTGCGGCTCATGAACAGCCAGCCCAGCACGACGGCCACGAGCGCGAAGAGCACGCTGATATTGGCGCGGGTGTTCTCGATCAGCACGGGGAAGAGTGCGGCGGGCGCGAGCGGTTCGGACTGCGGGAAGTTGAAGCCGCCGGGATCGCGCCACAGGCCGAAGATCAGCCAGGACAGCCACAGTGCCGCGACATAGTTCAGCATCAGGCTGACGAGGATTTCGCTGGCATTGAACAGGATGCGGAGAACCGCCGGGATCGCCGCCCAGACCATGCCGCCGATGGCACCGGCCACGACCATCGCTGGCAGGACCCAGAACCCGCCGCCCGGTCCGAATTTCAGCGCGACATAGCCGGCGAAGATCACCCCTGAGGTCAGTTGCCCCTCGGCGCCGACATTCCACACGCCCGCCTTGAAGCCGATGGCGAGACCGATACCAATCAGAACCAGCGGCGCTGCCTTGATCAGCAATTCGCCCAGTCCATAGAGATCGACCAAGGGCGCCGTGAGGAAGGTGACAAGCGCCTCGAAGGGGTTGAGGCCGGCGGAGGCGAAGATCACCATCGCGACGATGGAAGTCAGCGTGATCGCGAGGACAGGCGACATCAGCACCATCAGGCTGGAGGGTTTCGGACGCGGTTCAAAGCGCATGCGCTGGCTCCTTCCCGGCGGCAGTGGCACCGGGCTCCTGGCGCCGTTCACCCGACATGGCGAGGCCGATCGCGTCGCGGCTCGCTTTGGCCACGGGCTCCGCCTCCGTGAGGCGCCCGGCGGCGATGACCGCGATGCGGTCGGCGATCTCGAAGAGTTCGTCGAGTTCCTCCGAAATGGCGACGATGGCCGCACCGCGATCGCGTAGATCGAGCAGCGCCTGGCGGATCACCAGCGCGGCGCCGACATCGACGCCCCAGGTTGGCTGGGACACGACCAGCACGCCGGGTTCCTGCAGGATCTCGCGGCCGATGATGAATTTCTGCAGGTTGCCGCCGGACAGGCTGCCGGCGCGTGCCTTCGGCCCCGGCGTACGGACGTCGAAGGCCGCAATGCAGCGTTCGGCAAAGGCGGTGACGCGATCGAAGCGGATCAGGCCACCCTGCACCGCGCCGCCGCGATTGGCGGTCAGCAGCACGTTCTCGGAAAGCGGTAGTGAGGGAACCGACCCCTGCTTCAACCGATCCTCCGGCACCGAGCAGAGACCAAGTCCGCGCCGTCCGGCAGGATCGAGATGAGCGGCGGGCCTGCCTTCGATGGTGATCGTGTCAGCCCTTGAGAGCGGTGTCTCGCCCGAAAGAGCGGCCAGTAGTTCCTGCTGTCCGTTGCCGGAGACCCCGGCTATGCCGAGGATCTCGCCGCCGTGAACGACAAAGCCGATGCCGGCAAGCGCGGTCCCGAAGGGGTCGTTCATGGCGAGCGTCAGGTTGGAGACCTGAAGGCGCGTCTTGCCGGTCGAGATGTCGGTGCGATGCCTGTATTCGGGAAGATCGGCGCCGATCATCAGCCGCGCCATCGAGGCGGGGCTTTCCTGGCGGGGATCGCAGACGCCGGTGACGCGGCCACCGCGCAGGATCGTCGCCTTATGGCAGAGGTCGCGGATTTCAATGAGCTTGTGGCTGATATAGAGAATGCTGCAGCCCTCGGCCGCGATCTGGCGCAGGGTGACGAACAGTGTCGCCACGGCCTGTGGCGTCAGCACCGAAGTCGGCTCGTCGAGGATCAGCAGGCGTGGATTCTGCAGCAGCGCGCGGATGATCTCGACCCGCTGCCGCTCGCCGACCGACATCGTGTAGATGTGTCGTCCCGGCTCGACCGGCAGGCCGTAACGGGCCGCGACCTCGACAATCCGCTTCGACAGCGTTGCGATATTAGGCTTGCCGGGTAGGGCGAGCGCAATGTTTTCCGCCACAGTCAACGTGTCGAAAAGCGCGAAATGCTGGAACACCATGCCGATACCGAGCTTCTGTGCATCGGCCGGCGTTGCGATCGAGACCTCGCGGCCGTCCCACAGGATCTCGCCGGAATCCGGCCGCACCATGCCATAGATGATCTTCATTAGCGTCGACTTGCCGGCGCCGTTTTCGCCGACGACCGCATGGATCTCGCCGGGATTGACGCTGAGATCGATGCCGTCATTGGCAACCACGGCCGGATAGGCCTTGCGGATGCCGCGAAGCTCGAGGCGATGTTCGGTATACGATGGCGACATGGACGACATGGGCAAAATCTGGGCTACATGATCTTGATAATCATGTATGCAACATTGATGCCAGAACGTATCGCGCTTAAATCTGATGCGCCAAGACAGCGTTAGACCAATGGATTCGTTGGGAGAAAACTTGCGATGAGATTCCAAGCGCAGTCGACGGCGAGCCTTTCTCGTCGCGCCAAGTCTACATAAAATGCAAAATCGTGTATACGTGATTGAAAAAGCGGCAGGTCGGCCGCGATCCTATGCGGTGGCGCGGCTCGTAAATCGCGACAGGATCGAGCCGAGATCGGGCTCGGCCGCCAGTTCGTCCTCAAACAGGGCGCGGCTTTCGACCGAGGAGAGATGCTCGTCCATCAGGTGCTCGGCAGAGGCCAGATCGCCCATCTTAAGGGCGGTGATCAGGCCGGAATGTTCGCTGATCGCACATTCGCTGGAATGCGGCCGGCTGTACATCGCGAGAATCAGCGAGCAGCGGGAGACGAGCTCGGACAGGTAGCGTTCGAGAAGCGCATTGCCCGAAAGTTCCGCGAGCTTGAGATGGAATTCGCCGGCGAGCCGGGTCGAAAGGCGCACGTCGCCCTTGGCATGGGCGGCTTCCTCTTCCTGCACATGGTCGCGCAGGATGGTCTCGACCGCGGGGCTCCAGCGTTTCATCACCGCCTTCATCACCTCACGCTCGAGCGCCCGGCGGACTGCGAAGGCGTCGCGCGCTTCCTCGAGGCTGGGCTGGGCAACCGTGGCGGTGCGCTTGTGATAGGTATCGACCAGCCCCTGTGCCTGCAATCTGGCCAGCACGGCGCGAACCAGCGTTCGGCTCATCGAAAAAATGCCTGCCGATCTCGTTCCTCAGGCAGCTTTGTGCCGGCTTTCAGCGCCTGCTCGATGATGGCCCTGGCGCAAGGTGCGGTGGGGCGATGTCTACGCGATCTGAATTGGACGACATGGAACTGCGGCTTCTCTCTGAATTCCCGTATACGTTATCGTCATTGCAGGAATACAACAAGCCGGTTAGTCCCCGCCGGCAAGGCTGAGGCCGGGATGCCGGCCTGACCCGCTCGTTTCACAAAAACCGGATCTCGACAGCGGCCAACACAATTCGCGTGATGCCACTTGCGTCCGACTTTTTAATCTGTACAGTTGACTGGACAACCTTGGAAGATGCCATGAAGCGCCTGTCGGAAAATGGTGAGGCCCTACTACCTGCAGATCGCGCAGCGGCTGCGGAGGCATGGTCGATACCCTGCCGGCCGGCGAGCGCCTGCCGAGTGAGCCGGTTCTGGCCAAAGACTACAAGGTCAGCCGGTTTCACGGTCGCCAAGGCGGTCGAGCAACTGGTGAAGGACGGCCTCATCGTCCGCAAGCAGGGCAGCGGGGACCTTTGTCGCCGAGGCGCCCGCTGCGGCGCCAGCCGGGCTATCTTTCTTTCGTTCCCCGAGGCTGTGCAGGCAGCGGGGCATGTGTCGACGCACCGCGTCCTGGCGTTCCGGCCGACAGAGTGGGTGGCGGGCCTGCCATATTCCGAAGGCGAGCCGCTGATCTTCTTCGACCGTCTCCGCTACGTCGAGGGCCATGCCGTCGCACGGCATAGCTCGACGCTGTCGGCTGAGCTGCTCGCGCGCATCGGCCTGACGGAAGCAGTGGCAAAGGCCCCGGATTTCTCGCTCTACCGACATTTCGAAGAGAGCGGCCTGAAGGTCGCGACCGCCAATGAACGGCTGCTGGCCCGCCTCGCCAATGAAGAGGAGCGGCGGCTTCTCGATCTCGCAGACGACACTGTCGTTGTGTCCGTCACCCCGCCAGACTTTCGCCGATGACGGCACGCCGCTCGATGCGGTGGAGGCGACCTATGGACGCCCGTCACTACTCATACGAGGGCCAGGCTCACAAGACAGCCTGACTCGGGGAACCAGAGAAAAACAGGAGAACCAAGATGCATTCACGAGTCCTGACCATGATGGCCACCACGGTCCTCGCCTCGGTTCCCTTTCGGACGGCGAGCGCTAGCTACGCGGCCGACGTCAAGCCTGCCGCACTGATCATCGCCCAGGGTGGCCTCGGCGACCAGTCCTACAACGACCTCGCCTATGCCGGCTTCAAGCGCGGCGTCGAGGCTGCCGGCATCGACGGTAAGCCGGTCGAGTCCAAGGAGGTTGTGGCCCAGGCTGCGGACATCCTGCGCCGCGCGGCCGACGCCGAATTCGGGTTGATCGTCGACCTCGAATACGCCCATGGCGAGCCGATGGTCGAAGTGGCCCCGGATTATCCGGAAACAACCTTCGCCATCCTCAACCAGGTCCAGAAGGGTGACAACATCGTCTCCGTCCTGTTCCAGGAGCAGGAAGGCTCCTATCTCGCCGGCGTGCTCGCCGCGCAGGTGACCACGGATACCTCGATCAAGGGCATCAATGCCGAGCCTGTACTGGGCGTGATCGGCGGCACCAAGTCGGCCGGTATCGACAAGTTCATCGCCGGCTTCATCGAAGGCGCCAAGTCCGTCAATCCCGCCATCGACGTCAAGGTCGCCTATTCCAACAACTTCGCCGATCCGGCGCTCGGCCAGCAGATGGCCAAGGCCATGTTTCGAACAGGGTGCCGACATCGTCTACCAGGTGGCCGGCGGCACCGGCATGGGCGTCATCGAGGCCGCCAAGGAAGCCGGTCATTACGCCATCGGCGTCGACGGCGATCAGGACGGACTTGCGCCGGGCGCCGTGCTGACCTCCATGATCAAGAAGACCGACGTTGCCGTCGAGGGTGTGGTCACGGAATATGCCAAGGGCACCAAGCTCGGCGGCACGACGATTGCCTATGGCCTCAAGGAAGGCGGCGTCGGCCTCTCCGAGATGAAGCACACCAAGGATATCATCCCGGCCGCCTATCTCCAAAAGGTCGAACAGGCCAAGGCCGACATCATCTCGGGCAAGATCAAGGTCTGGAATGTCGTCGACCAGGGCTACCCGGATTACCTGAAGTAAGCGGTCTCCGCTGTTATGGACTCTTCCGCGAATTCCTCCCCGGACCCCCGCGTGCGCCTCGGCGCGCGCGGGGTGACCCGCCGCTTCGGCGCGCTTGTCGCCAATGACGCCGTGGATTTCTCGGCCTTGGCGGGAACGATCCACGCCATTGTCGGCGGCAACGGCGCCGGCAAGTCGACGCTGATGCGCATCCTCCAGGGCATGGACCGTCCGGACGAGGGGAGCGTCATCATCGATGGCGAAGCCGCCGCGCTCAGCGGTCCCGCCGAGGCGTTCGCGCGCGGCATCGGCATGGTGCACCAGGAATTCATGCTGGTGCCCGGCCTGACGCTGCTCGAAAACCTCGTGCTGGCCCGCGAGCCGGTCAAGGGCCTGATGCTGGTCGACCATGCCACGGCGCTGGCGGCGGCGCGCAGGCTGGAGACGGAAGCAGGCGTGTCGCTCGACTGGAACGTCCTGGTCGACAATGCGCCGGTTCATGTCCGACAGATCGTGGAAATCCTGCGCCTGCTCTATCGCGGCGCCGACGTGCTGATCCTGGACGAACCGACCGCGGTGCTGGCGCCCTCGCAGATCCGCGAACTGATGGCGCTGCTCAAGCGGCTGAAGGCCGAGGGCCGCACCATTCTCTTCATATCCCACAAGCTTGATGAAGTGCTCGATGTCAGCGACGACATCACCGTCATGCGCACCGGTCGCGTCGTCGGCAGCCTCAAGACGAAAGACACGACGAAATCAGCGCTTGCGGAACTGATGATCGGCGAGATCCTCGCCGAGACCCAGGCTCGCGATAGCAAGCCCGGCGCAACCGTTCTCTCCGTCAAGGGCGTGACCGTCGACGAGGGCAGGGGACAGGCAGCGCTCCGCAATGCCTCGTTCGAGGTCCGCAAGGGCGAGATCGTCGCCATTGCCGGTGTCGCCGGCAACGGGCAGGACGAACTGATCGCCGCCGTGACCGGGCTCAGGCCTATCTGCTCGGGCGAGATCACCTTGTCCGGCAATGCCATCAGCAGCCTGAAGTTGCCGGCTCGCCGCGCGCTTGGCCTGGCCTATCTCAGTCCGGACCGCGCCGCAGAAGGTCTTTGTCTCGAAGCTTCGATTGCCGAAAACGTCGTCGTCGGCCATCACCGCCGGCCGGGCTTCGTCAGTGGTGGTATCCTCATGCGCCGTGCGCTCGCTCGTCACGCCGAGGCGCTGCTCGACCGCTACTCGGTGCGGCGCGGGGCGTCGGACCTGCCGACGTCGTCGCTCTCTGGCGGCAACCAGCAACGCGTCGCCATCGCCCGCGAACTCGATGGCGATCCGGCCCTGCTCGTGGCGTGCCAGCCGACGCGCGGGGTCGATATCCGCGGCATCGCCTTCATCCATCAATGCCTGCTCGACTATCGCGACAAGGGCGGCGCCGTGCTGCTGGTCAGCGAGGAGCTCGACGAGATCCTGACGCTCGCCGACCGCATCATCGTCATCTACAACGGCGAGCTGCGCGGCGAGCTCCGGCGCGGTGACGGCGATATCGAGCAGATCGGCCGCATGATGCTCGGGGAGGCTGCGTGATGGCATCCGTCGTCTCTCCCGCCCCGACCCGTCGTGGCTCCGCCATTCTCAAGCCACTCGGCGCGTCGCTCGCGCCGCTGCTGATCGCGCTTGTCCTCGGCGCCATCGTGCTGGCCATTGCCGGACACAATCCGCTCGATGTCTATCGGCTGCTCTTCGTCGAATCCTTCGGTTCGACCAAGCGTATCGCCTCCACACTGGCGGCTGCGACGCCACTGATCTTCACCGGACTGGCAACGGCCATCGCCTTCCGCACCGGCGCCTTCAATGTCGGCGTCGAGGGCTGCGTCAATGTTGGTGGCCTCGCCGCGGCCTTTGTCGGCTTCACCTTCATCTCGCTGTCCGGCTTCGTGCTGCTGCCGATGGCGATCCTGGCCTCGATGCTGGCCGGCGCGCTCTGGATGCTGGTCCCGGCGCTGCTCAAGTCGCGGCTCGATGTCGACGAGGTCGTCACGACGCTGATGCTGAATTTCATTGCCATCAGCCTGACGGCCTGGCTGGTCAACGGCCCGCTGCTCGCACCGGGGGCTGCCAATTCCGCGACACCGATGATCGATCAGGCCGCGCGCCTGCCGAAACTCATGCGTGGCTCGACGCTCAATGCCGGATTCCTGATCGCACTGGCCTGCATCGTGCTCTACTGGCTCTGGGGCAAGTGGGCGGCGCTCGGCTTCGAGACCCGGATTGCCGGCATGAATGCCCGCTTCGCCACCGCCACCGGGCTCAACGTGCCGGGTCTGGTCTTCCGGATGATGATCTTGTCGGGAGTCATCGGTGGGCTTGCGGGCGGGGCGCATGCGCTCGGCACCGTGTTCCGCTATGTCTCCGGCTTCTCGCCCGGCTATGGCTTCGTCGGCATCGCCGTGGCTCTGCTAGGGCGCGGCAATGCCTGGGGCATGCTGCTTGCCGCCATCCTGTTCGGCGCGCTGGCGACGTCGGGTGCCACGATCCAGCTCTTCAGCAACGTGCCGATCGAGATCGTCAACATCCTGCAGGGCATGGTGATGATCTTCGCCGTCGCCCGGCTGGGCAAGCTCTGGAAGAGGCGCGCGGCATGATCGACAATCTCATCCATGCCGCCATCCTGATGACGACGCCGGTGCTGCTGGCGGCACTCGGCGGGCTGATCAACCGCACCGGCGGCATCGTCAATATCGGGCTCGATTCTTCGATGCTGACGGGTGCCCTCGTCGGTCTTATCCTTGCTGCCAACCATGGAAACTGGTTTGTCGCGCTAGTTGGAGCGGGACTCGCGGGCGCCGTCATGGGGCTGGCCATGTCGCTGGTCATCACCCGGCTCGATGCCAACGAGATCATCGTCGGCCTCGGCTTCAACATCGTGGCCGCCGGTCTTGTCCGGTTCTTCCTGAAATCCAACTATGAAGTCGCCGGCACGCTGCGCCTGCCCGACGTGACCCGCTTGCCGCGCTGGGATATTCCCGTCATCGAGGACATTCCGGTTCTCGGCGCGATCTTCTCCGGCCACGACATCCTCACCTGGTCGGCCTGGATCCTGGTGCCGGTCACGGTGTGGTTCCTCAAGCGCACCCGGGGCGGACTGCGCCTGCGCGCGGCGGGCGCCGGACCCAAGGCGGCGCGCGCGCTCGGACTCGACCCGCTCTTCACCCGCGATGCGTCCACCGTCTTCGCCGGCGTCATGTCGGCGCTCGCGGGCGCCTATCTCTCGATCGGCGTGGTCGGGGTGTTCAACGAGGGCATCACGGCGGGACGCGGCTTCATCGCGCTGGCGGCCTTCTATTTCGGCCGCAACCGGCCGGTGATGACGTCGGTCGGCGCGCTGCTGTTCGGCTTCTTCGATGCCTTCCAGATCCGTCTCCAAGGCCGCGGAATCCCGGCCGAACTGGTGCAGATGCTGCCCTATGCGATGGTCATCGTCATCCTCACCCTGATTGCGATTTCGGCCAAGAAGGCCCGCGGAGCACGTGCATGACCGAGAAACCCCAGATGACAAAACCAAGGACCGCGCTTTTGCTGGTCGATGTCATCAATTCCTTCTTCGAGCCGGGGCAGCCGAATTACTACGCCGGCGTGGAAGACGTGCTGCAGCCGATGCGGCAGTTGCGCGATGCGGCGCGCGCCAGCGGTGCCGTCACCGTCCATGCTGCCGAGCGGCACCGGCCGGAATTTCATGATTTCGAATGGAAGAAGCTGCCGATCCATCACCTCGCCGATGCCCATGATGCCGACTACTTCCAGGATTTCCGTCCCGATGGCGCCAACGAGACATCCGTGTTCAAGCGCCGCTTCAGCGCCTTCTTCGCAACCGACCTCGCGCTGTTCCTGACCGAGCAGAAGGTCGAACGGGTCATCATCGCGGGCGTGAAGACCAATGTCTGCATCCGCGCCACCGCGCAGGACGCCTTCGCCAACGGCTTCGAGCCGATCATCGTGCGGGAGGCGACCAACTCCAACCGCCCGCATCTGGCTGAAGCCTCGCTCGAGGACATCGACCGCTACATGGGCAGGGTGGTCGGCCTCGCCGAGGGACTGGAGATGCTGACATGAGCCGCATCGCCATTACAGGCTATGCCAGTCTCGACCACGTGATCGTGCTCGATGGCGAGGTGCAGCCCGGCCGGACCACGACCATCCTCAGCCGTTCGGTCAAATCCTGGCCGCGGCTCGGCGGCGGACCGGCCTATGTCGCGCTGGCCGTTCATGCCGACAGCCAGGGCGCGGCCATTCCTGTGAGCTGGATCGGCGCGGATGATCTGGGCAAGAACTATGTTCGCCAGCTCTCCGAGCAGGGCATTTCCGGTGCCGGCATGACCACGGTCGATGGCGCGCGTACCCCGATCGCGGTGCTGGCCTATGACCAGGCGGGCGATTGCGCCTGCCTGTATGATCCGGGCCTGCCTCCGGGCATCGGCCTCGATGCGGCCCAGCGGGGCCTGATCGAGTCGTCCGACTGGGTCGGCGTTACCATCGGCCCGCGCGCCGTCACCGACCAGTTGCTTGACCTCCTGCGCGACGACCAGAAGCTTGCCTGGGTCGTCAAGAACGATCCCAAGGCGATCACGCCGGAGCAATCGGCGGCGCTCTACGAGCGTGCCGACCTGGTGTTCTGCAACGGCCGTGAACGCGCCTTCCTCGAGGAAGCGCGCGCCGCGGGCCGCACAGCGCGCGAGGGTCAGATCATCGTCGAGACGCAGGGGCGCCGCGGCGCGCTGTTCCTGCGTGGGGAGGAGAGCCGTTTCGTGGCCGCCGAGCCGGTGGAGGTCATCGACCCCACGGGCGCCGGCGATACGTTTGCCGGTGGCGTCATCGCCGCCATCATGAAGGGTGAGACCGATCTCGAGACAATCGGGCGGGCGGGCAATGCCGCCGCGCGCGCGCTGCTTCTCGAGCGGAAAGCCGAAGAAAGCTGAAAGCATGACCGAAAAAGAACAGACAAACCGCGCCTGGTACATCGGCGCCAAACGCGAGGAAGTCGGCAAGGCCGCGATCCTCGTGGGCGATCCTGCCCGTATCGAGCGCATCGCGGAGCATATGTGCGACGTGCACCACGTGCCCGAAAACCGCGGCCTGAAAACCATCACCGGCACCCGCAACGACCAGCGCATTACCGTCTCTGCCTTCGGTATGGGCGCGCCGATCGCCACGATCGTGCTGCACGAACTGCATGCGCTCGGCATCTCCACCTTCCTGCGCATCGGCACCGCCATGGCCGTCAGCCCGGCCAAGCTCGGCGATTTCGTATTGGCGGATGGCGCGCTTCGCGCCGATGGGACCTCGAACACCTATGCGCCGCTCGGCTTCCCTGCCATCGCCGATTTCGAGCTCAACACCGAACTGCGCGACCGCTTGATAACCAGCGGCCGCACCTGGCATGCCGGCATTTTTGGCACCTATGACGGCTTCTATACCGAGATGTTCGGCCTTTCGGGCGAGCGCCGCGAGATGATCGGCAAGCTCAAGGACGACATCAGGCGGCTGGGTTTGATCGGCACCGATATGGAAACATCCTCGCTGCTGACGGCAGCCCGCATCCTGCGGGTGCGCGCCTCCACGCTCTGTGTCGCCACCGTCGACGCCGAAACCCAGGCCAAGATCGAAGACGCCGACATGGCGGTGCTGGAGCGCGAGATGTTCGAGATCGCCCTCGACGTCACCGCCCGCATGGCCGCCGTAGATTAATCCAGATACGAAAGGACAGCGACATGGAAGCTGTTTCCACCCGCTATTTCAACGCGATGATCGAGCGCATGGAAAAGGTGCGCGACGAACAGGCCAGGGCCATCGACGACGCTGCGGCCCTTTGCGCTAGGTCCATCGCAGCCGAGAAGCTTGTGTTCACCTTCGGAACCGGACACGGCGCGATCCCGGCGCTCGAGAGCTTTCCGCGCACCGGCACGATCGTCGGCTTCCGCCCGATCGTCGAGAGCACCATGATTTCGTTCCACCATGTCTGGGGCGACATGGGTGCCCGGCAGTACCGCTTCATCCATGCCCAGGAAGGCTATGGCAAGGCGATCCTGCGGTCGCACCAGCTAGACCCTGCCGACACGATGATCCTGTTCTCGCATTCCGGCATCAATGCCGTGATCATGGACATCGCCATGGAATGCAGGGAGCGCGGCATCGGCCTGGTCGGCGTCACCTCGATCCCGCATTCCTCGGCCACGCCCTCGCGCCACTCCTCCGGCAAGCGCCTGTTCGAGGTCGCCGACGTGGTGATCGATACCGGTGCGGCACTTGCCGACTCCGCCATCACGATCGATGGGCTCGAACATCCCGTCGGCCCGACCTCGACCAGCGTCACCATCGCGATTGCCCATGCCATCGTCTCGACCACGGCCGAAAAGCTCGTGCAGCAGGGCATCACGCCCGATGTGATGGTCAGCCCCAACACGACCAGCAAGGAGGCCGCCAATATCAAGAACGACGCCAATTATGAGGCGCTCTGGGCGCGGCTGAGGGCACGCTGATGGACCGCAAGCTCTATATCGACGGCCGCTGGGTCGATGCGATCTCGGGCGGTTCCGCCGTCATCCATGACCCGGCCACCGGCGAGCCGGTCGGCACAAGCGCGATCGCGACGGCTGCCGATGTCGATGCCGCGGTCGCTGCCGCGACCCGCGCCTTTCCGGCCTGGGCGGCCCTGCATCCCGACAAGCGGGCTGAGATCATGCACCGCGCCTCGGACCTGATCGCGGAGCGCATCGATGCCATCGCCGAGCTGCTGACGCGCGAACAGGGCAAGCCGGTTCCGGACTCGAAGAAGGAAATCGCCTTCGGCATCGAGGTCATCCGCTATTATGCCGAGGAGGGACGCCGCGTCCACGGCTCGATCCGCCCGGCCGCGCGCAGTGATATCCGCAACCTCGTCTCCTCCCATCCGGTCGGCGTCGTCGCGGGCATCATCCCGTGGAACTACCCGGTCGATCTCTATGCCTGGAAGGTGGCGCCGGTGCTCGCCGCCGGCTGCGTGCTGGTTGCCAAGCCGCCGCACGAGACGCCGCTCGCCATCGGCATGGTGGTGCAGTGCTTCGAGGATGCGGGACTTCCCGCCGGCGTGCTCAACGACATCCCCGGCACCGGTCCGGACGTCGGCGCGGCGCTATCGGCGCACAATGGCGTCCACATGATCACCGCCACGG
Source organism: Rhizobium sp. (assembly GCA_019739215.1). GTDB lineage: Bacteria > Pseudomonadota > Alphaproteobacteria > Rhizobiales > Rhizobiaceae > Rhizobium_E. Next base: position 47,536 of record JAHHDR010000012.1, on the reverse strand, counting down.
CCTCGGTCCCGGCCGGCCAGGCGATCATGCGGGCGGCTGCCGGCAATCTCAAGCGTGTCTCGCTGGAACTCGGCGGCCAGTGCCCGTTCATCGTGCTCGACGATGCCGACCCGGCGGAGGCCGCAGCCGGCGCGGCGCGTCGCGCCTTCTCCAACATGGGCCAGATCTGCATCGCGGTGAACCGTATCATCGTCAGCCAAGGCATTCATGACCGCTTCGTCGAGGCGCTGGTGGCGGAGACGGCAAAGATCAAGCTCGGCCATGGTGTCGAGCCCGGGGTGCTCTATGGCCCCGTGCTGAACGAGAGCGTGCGTGCCCGCACAGCCCGCCATCTCGACGATGCGGTCGCCCGCGGCGGCAGGCTGCTGACCGGCGGCACGATCCCCAAGGGCGATCTCTACGACAGGGGCTTCTTCTACCAGCCCGCTGTCATCGACCGGGTGCCCGAGGGCGCGCTCGCCACGTCAGAGGAAACCTTCGGCCCGCTCGCCGCCGTGCAGGTGGTCGACGGCGATGCCGAGGCCGTGCGCATTGCCAATTCGCTGCCCTTCGGTCTTGCCGCCTATGTCTTTTCGGGTGATCTCGAACGCGGCTGGTCGGTGGCCGAGCGCATCGAGGCCGGCGCTGTCGGGGTCAATGTCAACGACACCAGCGACCTTCAGGCACCGTTCGGCGGCTGGAAGATGAGCGGCATGGGCCGCGAACTCGGCCCTGAGGGCCTGCACGGCTTCCTCGAGAAGAAGCACATCAAGCTGCGGTTGCGGAGCGGCGCACTGTCCTGACCTGTCGACCGTCTGGCTGGCAGGCAGGCCGTATCGAACACCGGTGAGGTTGAGCCAGGCTCGGCGGCGCGCTTGCCGAATCGGCCGCAGTGTCGCTCCCACGTGGCGCCCCAAGCGCCATGTGCCGGCACCGCTATCGTCGCAGGGAACATCAGGGCGCTGGGTGCGCGCGCGGTATCTGCTGGCGTTATCGGTTTTTGCTGGTACCGTCGGCCGTAATGCCGATTCTGATACCTTCGTATGAATGGATGCCATGACCTCGATGAACCCGATCTATATCGACTATCTCAACGCTTTCGACATCGAGGCGCTCGCCATTTCCGACGACGAGATCCTGGCCGCGATCGAAACCTCGCTGGGCGCGCAGGGCAAGGGCGAGACTGTGATCGAACCCCGTGTCCATCTTGAGCCAAATCCCGATTTCAACGGGCATTTCAATGTGTTGCGCGGTTACGTCGCGCCGCTGGACCTCGCCGGCGTCAAGATCGTCGGCGACTTCGTCGACAATTACAAGCACGGCTATCCCTCGGAATTCGGCGTGCTCAATCTTTTCGATCCGCGCACGGGCGTGCCGCGCGCCATCCTCGACGCCACCGTCATCACCGACATGCGCACCGGCGCCGTCACCGCGCTCGGCGCCAAATATCTCGCCCGCAAGGGATCGAAGGTGCTGGGCCATATCGGCGCCCGCGGCACGGCCTACTGGAACGTGCGGCTGCTCGACCGCCTCTTCGATTTCGACGAGATCCGCATCCATTCCCGCCGGCCCGAGAGCCGTGACGCCTTTGCGGCCAAGCTCGAGGCGGATCTCGGCAAGACGATCGTGGTGACCGACAACTGGCAGGACTGCGTCGTCGGCGCCGACATCGTCGTCGAGGCTTCGCGGCTCGACAAGCCGACGCCGCTGCTCAAGACCGAATGGATCAAGCCGGGCGCCTTCGTCGTGCCCTATGGCACGATGAGCGCGGTTGAACTGTCGCTGACAGACATCATGAGCAAGCTCGTGGTCGACGACTGGGGCCAGTGCAAGGGCGGCAAACTCGGCTCTCTCCGCGCCCATGTCGAGGCGGGAAAGCTCTCCGAGGCGACGCTGCATGCCGAACTCGGCCAGATCGTCGCCGGTCTCAGGCCCGGACGCCAGAACGATGACGAAACCATCCTGTTTTGGCATCGCGGCCTGTCGCTCAGCGACATCGCCCTCGGCTACGCGCTGCTGGAAAAAGCCAGGCGTGCCAATATCGGCCAGAGGCTGCGTTTCGCATGACCACCACCGTGCGGCTCGATGGAGCGAGCACCCGGATTGCCGACATCCATGCTGTCGCACGGGAAGGCGCGGTGATCGAGCCGTCGCAGGACGTGACACCCGGTCTCCAGCGGGCGCGCGCCATTCTCGAACGAGCGGCTTCCGGCGGCCAGCAGATCTACGGCATGAACACTGGCCTCGGCGCCAATCTCCGCACGGAGGTCGCCGACGACGACCACGACTTCCAGCATCGCCTCGTCATGGGCCGCGGCATGGCCGTCGGCCCGGCACTGCCGGTCGCCGAGACGCGGGCTGTGATCGCCGCGCGTCTCTCCATGCTGAGCGCCGGCGGTTCCGGCATGTCGCCCGAGACCTTCGCCGCGCTGGTCGCGATGCTCAATGCGGGCGTGCATCCGGAACTGCCGTCGATCGGTTCGATCGGCGCCGGAGATCTGGTGCAGATGTCGGCCATGGCGCAGTGCCTGATTGGCGAGGGCCGCGCCGAATTTCAGGGTGAATGGCTGCCCGCCGCCGAGGCACTCGCGCGATCGGGCCTCAAGCCCGTTGTGCTGCGGCCGAAGGATGGCATCTCGCTGCTCAATGCCTCGGCCGTTTCGGTCGGCCTCGGCGCGCTTGCGCTCAACGACGTGCAGGCCCTTATGAGCCGCCAGCGCGAGGCGGCCGCCCTGTGCTTTGAGGCGCTCGGCGGCAATCCGCTGATTCTCTCGCCCGCAATCCAGGCCGCGCGCCCGGCGCCGCATCAGGCGAGCGAGGCCGCGCATGTCCTGGCTGCGCTCGAGGGGTCCTCGCTGTTCGACGCCAAGGTGGCGCTGCAGGACCCGCTCAGCCTGCGCTGCATCGCCCCGATCCACGGCGCCCTTGCCGATGCACTCGAACACGCCATCGCGATTGTGGAGATCGAACTCAACGCCGCGGCTGACAATCCGCTGGTGATCGTCGAACAGGATCATGTGCTCTCGACCGGAAATTTCCACACGCCTGCTCTTTCGCTCGCTTTCGAAGCGCTTGGCCTGGCCGTTGCGCAGGCCGCCGCTGCCTCGGCCGCCCGCTTCATTCAACTGACTGGAACCGGTCGCAACGGTTTGCCGCGCTACCTCTCGCCCGCCGGCGGCGCCTCAGCGGGCTTCGTGCCCATGCAGAAGACCGTCAGCGCGCTGATGGCGCGGATCCGGCAGATGGCCAATCCTGTCATGCTCGATTTCCTTCCCGTATCGGAAGGAGTCGAGGATCACGCGACGCAGTCGACCCTGACAGTGGAAAAGCTGCGCAACATGCTCGTTTTCTGGCGACGACTGGTCGCCTGCGAACTTCTGGCGGCCGCCCAGGCCGTCGAACTTCGGACTGCCCACCACTGTGGTGTCGGCACGTCGAGGACGCTCGGCATGGTTCGGGACTCTGCTCCCGCTATGGCCGAGGATCGTCCCATGGGTGCCGATGTTGACCGACTTGCGGCAGCGATCTGAACTGTAAAAATGTGCGGCGCCGGCGGTTACATTTTCTCGGTCACGGGTCTCACAAGCCCATTGCCTTCAGCTCCTGAAGTGGCGGGATCGTTTCGTACATATGCGCGTCGAGCCGATCCCAGATGATGCCGCAGGTCGGCTTGTGCGGGCTCTTGACGTCGATTGTCCGCGTCGGCGTGAAAATCACGTCGGCCACGGTGTCGTAGACATCAGGGGTCAGCTTCTCGTTCAGCACCTGGCAATCATGCACGACGGCGGCGGACGGGGTGGCCGTCGAAATCCGGCCGAGTTGGTAGAGCATGCCCCATTCGGCGTCGAAGAAGCCGTGGCCCTTGCCGAAGCGGACGCCCTCGTGATTGATCGCGCCGGTGCCGGTGACCATGTACTCGATATCAGGCATGCCGGCGATGTCCTTCAGGCTCACCGGCTGGCCGACCCGCTCCATGCCGTCGAGCGTGGAGGCGTAGAGCAAGAGGTCCGGTGCGATCCATTTCGGATTGAGCAGCCAGAAGCCGCGCTTGATCGAGTAGGTCGTCATCAGCACCGTCTTGCCGTCGAGCAGGGCCTGGTGTCGCAGCCGGTCGAGGCAGTTGTCCGGGGTGATGAAGATGAAGTTCGCATTTTTGTAGAAGGCATGGTCGGTGAGACGCGCCACGGCTTCCTCGCCGCCTTCGAAATCGGCGATGAATTCGCCGAAGTCGTAGTGGAAGCGACTGTCGGGCACCGCGACCTTGCGCAACTCGCTCCAGACCCGCTCGCGCACCGCGGCCTTGTGGTCGACGATATCCATGGAAAACTCCCTTGTATTATTCGGCGGCGCGCATGCCGCGCCGGGCAAGCACCTGCCGCTCGATGACGACGACGATTTGGTAGAAGAGGACGGATATCAGGACCGAGACCACCGCCACGCTCCAGATCATGCCGTAGTCGAGATAGCCGCGGGACTGGTTGAGCAGGTTGCCCAGCCCCGTGCCGGTGGCGAGCCACTCGGCGATCATCACGCCCAGCAGCGCGCGCGGAACGGCGAGCCGCGTGGCGGCGAAGAGATAGGGCAGCGAGGCCGGCACCGAGACCAGCTTGAGCTGGACGAATGCCGTCGCGCCATAGGCACGCGGCACGTCGAGCGCCGCTCGCGGCACCAGCGACAGACCCTGCGCCATCGTCACGAAGGCGGGGAAGAAGGTGACGGATATGGTGATCCACAGGACGACCGACGGCCCGCGTCCGAGCAGCAGGACAAGCAGCGGGGTCAGCGCCACGAGCGGCATGGTCTGGGTGACCAGCGCCACCGGCATGAAGGTCCTGATAATGCCGGGCCGGACCACCGAGGCGATGGCAAGGCCGAAGGCAAAGGCAATGCCGAGCGCCATGCCGGCGAGTGTGATGGGCAGGGTCTGGGCAAGTGCATGCAGCAGCCGCAGCTGTGCCTCGCCGGAGCCCGGCAGCAGGAAGAGGTATTCGAAGAGGCCGGCCGGGGTCTTGGCGATCATCGCGGGCGTCCCCATCAGGATGAGGAGCAGCCACCACAGACCGATCGGAAGTAGGATCGAGCCAAGGGTGAGGACGGCGTTGAGCCAGAATGGCCGGCCGTCTCCGCCCGCGCCCGGCGGCGTGGCCGGCATGGTCACCGCCTTGGTTGCGCCGGTGAACCGGTAGGCCACCAGCGAGAAGACCGCATAGGCGAGACCCGCGATCAGCGTCGCGGCAAGGCCGATGCCCCAGAGCCTGTCCGGCTCCGCGCGGCCGAGCGAGCCGAGCAGGTAGACGCCCAGGCCGAAGCGTCCGCCGCCGCCGAATTCCGCCAGGATCGAGCCGAGCACGGCATTGGGCGCCGCGATCCTGAGGCCGGAGAGAATGGAGGGCAGGGCGGACCGGGCCTGCACGAGGACGAGGGTCTTCCAGCGGGCGCCGCCATAGGCGCGCACCAGGTCGACCATGCGGCCATCGGCCTGGGTAATGCCGGTGACGGTGGCGGTCATGGTGACGAAATAGCAGGCGATGGCGGCAAGCACGACGCGCGGCGTCATGCCGGACAGGGTCAGGACAAGAAGCGGCGAGATGGCGATCGGCGGAAGCGCGAAGAGCATGATATTGATGCCGCGGCCGAGCCGCGCCGCAGCCGGAAACAGCGCGAAGACGGCGCCGGCCCCGATCGCGAGCAGGTTGCCGATCAGAAAGCCGAGGCCGGCACCTTCGAGTGTCGCCCAGATATGTGGCGGATAGTCGGCGCGGTCGACCCAGAGGCGGGAGAGAACGGCCGTCGGGGCGGGCAGCGCGCCGCCGGCGACGAGCTGGAAGCGGCCGACCACCTCCCAGGCCGCCAGCAGGACCAGCCAGTTGCGGAGCATGGCGAAGCGGGCCCCGGTCGCCTCAATGCCCATCGAGCGCTCCGGCGATGTCGTCTTCGAGATGGTGGAATTCCGCGCTGGTGAAAATGTCCGGGCGGCGCGGACGTGCGAGCGGAATGTCGATGATGCGGCCGATGCGGCCGGGCCGGCTCTGCATCACCACCACGCGGTCGGCGAGGAACACGGCTTCGTCGATGCCGTGGGTGACCAGAAGCGTGGTGGCCCGACTTTCCATCCAGATCCGCTGCAATTCTATGTTCATCTGCCGGCGCAGGATCTGGTCGAGCGCGCCGAAGGGCTCGTCGAGGAACAGGACCTTGGGATCGGTCACCAGCGAGCGGGCGATGGCGACGCGCTGGCGCATGCCGCCCGAAAGTTCGCCGGGCAGGGATTTCTCGAAGCCGGCGAGGCCGACGAGCCGGATCAGGCCCGAAATCTTTTCTGCCTTGTCGCGGCGCGGGATGCCGAGCACGTCGAGCGGCAGCGCGATATTGTCCTCGACGCTACGCCAGGGCATCAGTGCGGCATCCTGGAAGGCGACGCCGGTGATGCCCGCGCGCGCGGCCTGCGAGGGCAACAATCCCGTGACGGAGACCGTCCCGGCATCTGGCCCGCCATCCGGTGCATCGAGGCCGAGCGCGATGCGCAGCATCGTCGACTTGCCGCAGCCCGACGGCCCGATCAGCGCCGTGAAAGAGCCGGCCGGGCAATCGAGCGAGACATGGTCGAGCGCCTGCACGGCCGCGCCGCGCCCCTGAAAGGAGCGCGACACATTGTCGAGACGCATGCCCGAGGCCTCGGTCATGCGATCTCCGCAAGCACCGACGTGTCGAAATGCTCGCGCTTGGCGGCAATGCCGACTTCCGCGAGCGCCTTGATATTGGCCTCGATCGCCTCCTCGGTCATCGCGAAGATGCCGGAGGAGGACTCCATCAGCGGCTTCTGGGCGGTGTTGAAATAGATCTCGTTCTCGATCGACCGGCCGGTGCCCTTGAACCAGGTGTGGGCGAAGGCCGGCGGATAGGCTGCGGGATCCTTGAGGTTCTCTTCCCAGCCCTTCCTGGAGGCCTTGAGGAAGGCGACGATTTCCTTGCGCTTGGTCTTCAGGATCTCGTCGGTGACGACGACGGTGTCGTTGAAGATGGTGAAGCCGAAATCGTAGAGCAGGAACGACGTGGCGTCCTCGCCGGCCTGCTTGATGGTGAAGGGCACATTGGTGGTGAAATCCAGCGACGCATCGATCTCGCCCTTGATCAGTGGCGTCGGGTCATAGGCATAGGGGACGATGTTGACCTGGCTCTTGTCGATGCCGGAGATCTTCAGCATCGCCTCGACCGAGATGACGTTGACCGGCGGCACCGCGAGCGTCTTGCCGATCAGGTCCTTCGGCTCCTTGATCGGGTTCTTGGCCAGCGAAACAATGCCGATCGGGTTCTTCTGGTACTGGGCGCCGATGATCTTGAAGGGCGCCCCCTGTTCGACGATCGCCTTGATCGTGGTGTCGGGCGTGGTGAGCGTGAGGTCTGCCTTGCCGGCGATGATCGTGCTTTCCGGGATGACGTCGGGGCCGCCCGAGAGATAGGTGAGGTCGAGCCCCTCGTCCTTGTAATAGCCCTTGTCGGCGGCCAGGAAGTAGCCGGCGAATTCGGCGTCGTTGATCCATGATGCCTGGAAGTTAAAGGGCGTGGCGGCATGTGCAAGCCGGCTCATGGCCGGATAGGCTGCTGCGGCGCCGATCAGGCCGAGGAAGCGGCGTCTGTCGATCGTGAGATTCATGGCTTTTGTTCCCCTGTTCTTGTGTTGAGACTTGTCATGCGACGCCGCGGATATGGGCGAGTTCCCTGAGCGGCGGTATTTCATGGATCTCCTGGGGTGCCAAGAGTTCCCATTTGATGCCGCGCGGCCGGCGACCGGTCCGTTCGACGTCGATGAGGCGCGATGGCGTGGCGATGATGTCGACTGGGATGTCGGTCGCGTTCATCTGCAGGTGGTCGTCGACCAGTTGCACGTCATGGACGATGGCTGCGACCTGGGTGGTCTCCTGCGCCAGCCCGAGATCTGTGAACATGCCCCATTCGAGATCGAAGAAGCCGTGGCCCTTGCCGAACCTGACGCCATCGACCGAGACGGCCGAGGCGCCGGTGGCCATGAAATCGAAGCGGCCGAGCGCCACGATGTCCTCCAGCGTCACCGGCCGTGCGAAGTGTTCGATGCCGTCGAGCCAGGCGGCGTAGCGCTCGGCGCCCTCGGGTACCGCGTCGGGTGCGAGGTAGAGAAAGCCCCGCTGCATGTTATAGGTCGCCGTCACCATCGGCACCCGTGCCGCGATCAAGGCGCCGGCGCAGTTCCGCCATCGAATTGTCGGGTGTGACGAAAGCCAGCCGGCAGTCCTGAACGAGCGGCAGTGCGGTGATGCGATCGGTAGCGGCCTCGACGCCCTCGAAATCCGGGATGAAATCGGCGAACTGCATGTGGAAACGCGTGTCGGGACGGGCGACGCTTCTAAGGCGTTCCCAGATCCGCTGGCGCGTCAGCCGTGAAGTCGACATGCGGGGCTCCGTCTGTTTCATTGTTTCATTATGATGAAACATCAGTTTCATCATTGCAAGAGGTGTGCTAGTGTTTTTTTTATGCGGCGTGCTTAAAGGGCCGGGGATTCGGGAGTTACATGGCGTCACGTCTGGTCTTGCGTATTCAGGAACGCTATTCGCGGCTGACCAGCGGCGAGCAGAAGCTCGCCCAGCTGGTGCTTGACCGGCAGGACGATATCCTGACTCATTCGGCGACCGAGATCGCCGAAATGGCGGGCGTGTCGAAGGCCACGACGGCGCGCTTCTTCCAGCATCTGGGCTATGCCGATTTCAACGAGGTCAAGCTGCAGGCCCGCGAAGAGCGCAATCGCACCGAGCCCTACGACTATTCCGTCACCAATTCGGAACAGGTCGCGCTGGGCCGCACGATCGGCGCGCATCTCGAGCTTGAACTGCGGAACCTGACCAAGACCTTCGAGGAGATGCGCTCGGACAAGGTACGCGAGGCAGCCGAACTGATCGCGGCGGCCCCCCGGGTCTGGGTGCTTGGGATGGGCTCGGAAGAGGGCTTTGCCCGCTATGCGCGGCTGCTGCTCTCGCGGCTGCGTCACAGCGTCATGATCCTCGGCATCAACCAGGGGTCCTGGGCCGAGGACCTTGCGATGACGGGCCCGAAGGACGTGCTGCTGCTGATCACCCTGCCGCCGCACCAGACAGTTCTCAAGCCGATCCTGAGCTATGCCCAGACAAGCCGGCTCAATGTCATCACCATCACCGACCGCAACTCGATGCTGGAATCACAGCGCTATTCGAAGGTCGTGCTACCCTGCCATGTGGCGAGCTTCGGACTGGGTGCCTCGCACACCGCGGTGTCGAGTGCCATCCGGCTCCTGGCGCTCACATTCGCCGCGCAGGCGGGGAAATCGGCGCAGCAACGTGCCGAGATCGTCGCCAGCATTCATGACGAACTGGGTGATATGGAATAGGTGCGATCGACATCGCCGGACATCGACCTCGGAGATCGGCCGCTGCTGGTCGGCCTGCGCTTCTCAGTAGTCCACGATGCGATCGTCTGCCGGGTCGGCCCAGCGCGTGTTCGGCATATAGGAGAACCAGCCCGGACGCGCCGGATCGCGGTCGTAGAGATACCCGCCGAGTGATTTGTAGAGCTCGGCATATTGGCCGAGTTTGTCGCGGTCGAGCTCGACGCCGAGGCCCGGGCCGGTGGGGACGGCAATGGCGCCATCGACATATTTCATCGGCCCGCCCACGATGATGTCATCGACCAGCTGGTGATAATGCGCATCGGCCGTGAACACGAGGTTCGGGAGCACCGCGCCGAGATGCAGCATTGTGGCGAGCTGGATGCCGAGTTCGCCGGAGGAATGCACGGCAATGCCAAGCTGGAAGGTTTCGCAGACGGCCGCCGCCTTGATGCAGGGCCTAATGCCGCCCCAGAAGGTGGTGTCGAGCAGGATCACGTCGACCGCCGGGTTGAGGACATTGGTCGCAAGCTGCTCGAAGCTGACAACGATCGTGTTGGTCGCGAGCGGCATATGGGTGTTTTCACGCACGCGGCGCATGCCGTTGAAGCCCCAGGTCGGGTCCTCGTAATAATCGTTGTTGAGATCCTCGATGCCCTTGGCGAAGCGGATTGCCTCCTCCACCGAGAAGGCGGCATTGGGGTCGTAGCGCACCGTATCGGTGCCCACAGCCTGGGCCAGCGCGCGAAAAACCTCGAGCTCGTAGTCCGGGGCAAAGACGCCGCTTTTCAGCTTGTGCGCCTTGAAGCCATGGGTTTGCTTGAGTTCCAGTGCCTGCTCGATCAACTGGTCGGCGGTACGGATCTCGCCCTGGCCGGTGTCCTTGTTGGGCAGGCGGAAGAAGAGATAGCTGGCAAAGCCGACCGCATCGCGCATCTTGCCGCCGAGCACGTCATAGGCCGGCACGCCGAGGAACTTGCCGATAATGTCGATGCAGGCGAATTCGATCGCCGCATGCATCTGCGTACGGTTGTTGTAGAGGCTGGCGGTGGGATTGCAGATCTTGAACCGGAGCTGTTCGAGCTCGAACGGATCATGGCCGACAAGATAGGTCTTGAGCGCCTTGAAGGCAGCCTCCGCGCTCTCGCCGCCGCCGCCCATTTCACCGAGGCCGACAATGCCGACATCGGTCTCCACCTCGATGATGGTGCGCACGAAGCGGCCCCAATGGGCGCCGTTGGAGTGCCGCAGCGGCGCTTCGAGCGGCACGGTCACGGTCGTGGCGCGGATATCGGTGATCTTGGGCCGCTTCATGCAGGTCTCCGTTCAGGCAGTCTGGGAAGAAATGAGGATCAATCGGGAAGCACGATTCCGAGCTTGGCCATGGTGCCGCCATCGATCTTGAAATCGGCGCCGGTGATGAAGCGGGCCCTGTCCGAGGCAAGGAAGGCCACGAGTTCGGCGACCTCCTCGGGCTTGCCGACGCGGCCGATCGGATGACCCTTGCCCCATTGGGCGATCATCTCGTCCTGGCTCATGTCGCCCTTGTAGAGATCCGCTGCCCAGCGCAGCATCGGCGTGTCGATCGAAGCCGGGCAGACGGCATTGACGGTGATGTTCTCGGCGGCATGATCGAGCGACATGGCGCGCACCAGCGCGTTGATGGCGCCCTTGCTGGCGGTGTAGGCCGCGACACCGGCCTGCGAGGCATAGGCCTGGACCGAGGAGATCGCGACGATCGCACCGCCGCCTCGCTTCTTCATCTCGGGGATGGCGTATTTCGAGGCAAGATAGATGCCCTTGAGATTGATGGCGAGCACGTCGTCCCAAACATTTTCCGGCGTGTCGACCACGGTGCCATAGCGCTGGATCCCGGCGCAGCAGGCCAGGATATCGATGCCGCCATGGCGCGCCACGGCCTCGGCGGCAGCCTTCTCCATGTCGGCGCCGTTGCGGACATCGCCGACAAACCCGCTCGTCCGGCCGCCGATTTCCACGACCGCCCGATCCACGGATTCCCGGTCATTGGACACGATTAGCACCTGCCCGCCGCCGCTCGAAAAACGCTCGGCGCAGGCACGGCCCATGCCGAGACTGCCGCCTGTCACGATGATGCTCTTGCCCTCGACGTCCATCTCCTGGCGCTCCTCCACGCATTTCGTCGCAATTAACATTCTACCATACCAGTATGTCAATACGCGAATTTCGGCTCCGGCACGCCGCGGATACCGGTCGCCACGGCCAGCACGCTCCCCTCTTCGGGATGCGCCGCGAGGTGTTCCGGTGTCAGCGTGAAGCGCGCGGACGTAACATAGAGTGTCGTGAGATCCTGTCCGCCGAAGGTGCAACTGGTCGGCCAGGATACCGGCAGTTCGACGAGGCCGAGTTGCTCGCCGGTCTCGCTGAACCGGGCCACCGCGGCACCGCCCACGACCCGGCAATTCCAAAGTGCATCCTCGGAATCGAGGCAGGATCCGTCCGGTAGTCCGCGCTCGAACCCCTGAACGATGATGCGACGGTTGGCGATCGTCCTCGCCGCTTGATCATAGTCGAAGGCATAGATCTCGTTGGCCAGCGTGTCGGCAAACAGAAAGCGGTTGCCTGATGTCCAGGCCATCGTGTTGGTGATGCCGTATTCATTCGGCGTCAGTTGCGTGGCGGTGCCGGTGGGGTCGATGCGGTAGACGGCCCCGACATGGCTGTCCATGGCCTTCGGTGATCCGTCGGGGTGGAGATTGTTCTGCATCGTCGAGACCCAGAACGACCCGTCCGGCGCGACGCGGCCCTCGTTCAGCCGGTTGTCGGGCCGGTCCGGTTCCGGCACGGCGAACCTGTCGAAACCGCCGCCGGGTGTCCACAGGCAGACTTCGCGGGTTAGGCCGACGATGAAGCCGCCGTCCCTACGCATGCCGATCGAGGTCGGAAAATCCGGCGTCGGCCAGGTCTCGTGGCGGCCGTTGTCGATCTCGAGCCGGTGGATGCGCCGTCCACCGATGTCGACCCAATAGAGCGCCTGCTCGTCGCCTGACCAGATGATGCTTTCGCCGACGATGTCGCGCGCATCGAGTAGAACAGTGGCCTGCATGCCGCTCCCCAAATCACCTTAGAATTGGCTGTTGACAATAGGCATTGTCGATTCTAAATCAAGGTCCAACTTAACCTGTATGATAGGTTGGATAGAAGCTTGGTTGTCAAGGCGCCGGACATGGTTGCAACGGACGAACGCAGTGCGAGCGGCGATGGCCTGCTCGGCGGGGTGATGGCTTCAGTCAAGGCCCATATCCGCGACAATGGCCTGCAAGTCGGCGACGAACTGCCGAGCGAGGGCGCCTTCGCCGAACTCACCGGCACCTCCCGCACCATCGTGCGCGAGGCCTATCGGTCGCTGGCGGCGCTGACGCTGATCGACATCGGCAATGGCCGGCGCGCCCGGGTCGCGGCGCCGACGCCCGATGTGCTGGCGATGATCACCGACCATGCGGTCCACACCAACCAGGCTACGATCCAGCAGATATTCGATGTCCGCCGCACGATCGAACGCCGGACGGTCGCGCTCGCGGCATTGCGCCGGACGGATCGGGAAGCGGCGGAAATCCTGGCCTTGGCCGACGCCATGCAGCGCGACTTCAACGATCCGCAGAAAGTCATGGAACACGACATCGCCTTTCACGAGGCGATCGCTGCAGCCTCGAAAAACCCGATGTTCGCGCTGATCGTCGGTTCCTTCCATGTGGTGACGCGGCATACCTGGCCGATCGGCTGGGCCAGCCGCGCCAGCAACGAGACCCGGCAAGAGAGCGTCGACGGCCATTTCGCCATCGCCCAGGCCATCGCCAATGGCGATCCGGCCAGGGGCGAGGCGGCGATGGTCGAGCATTTCGACCTGACCGTGAAGGCACTGCTCGCGGCCGGGGTCTATTGAACATGAAGATCACCGCCCTCGAGACCATCCGGGTCAAGGAGTTTCCCAACATCCTGTGGGTGCAGATCCATACGGATCAAGGCCTTGTCGGCCTTGGCGAGACCTTCTTCATGGCCCAGACGGTCGAGGCCTACATCCACGAAGAGGTTGCGCCGAAGCTGATCGGCCGCGACCCGCTGGCCATAGACCTGATCTCCAAGGACCTGACCGGCTATCTCGGCTTCCGCTCGACCGGTGCGGAGATGCGCGGCAATTCTGCCATCGACATCGGTCTCTGGGACCTGTTCGGCAAGGTGACAAACCTGCCGATCGCCCAACTTCTCGGCGGCTTCTCCCGCCGGGAAATCCGCACCTACAATACCTGCGCCGGCAACACCTATATGCGTGATGGCACCGGCCAGCAGACCGGCAATTATGGCATCGGTGGCCCGCGCCGCGACTACGACGATCTCAACGGCTTCCTTGAGCGGGCCGACGAACTTGCCGAGGATCTACTGTCCGAGGGCATCACGGCCATGAAGATCTGGCCCTTCGACATTGCCGCAGAGGCGAGCCGGGGCCAGTACATTTCCGGACCGGACCTAAAGAAGGCGCTCGAACCCTTCGAGAAGATCCGCAAACGGGTCGGCGACAAGATCGACATCATGGTCGAGTTCCATTCGATGTGGCAGCTCACCCCCGCCATCCAGATCGCCCGTGCGCTGGAGCCCTACAATACTTTCTGGCACGAGGATCCGATCAAGATGGATTCGCTGTCGAGCCTCAAGCGCTATGCGGCCGCCAGCCGTGCGCCGCTCTGCGCTTCGGAGACGCTGGCCACCCGCTGGGCGTTCCGCGACCTGATGGAGACCGACAGCGCAGGCGTCGTCATGCTCGACCTCTCCTGGTGCGGCGGCATTTCCGAGGCCAAGAAGATCGCCACCATGGCGGAGGCCTGGCACCTGCCGGTCGCGCCGCATGACTGCACCGGCCCCGTGGTCCTGGCGGCCTCGACGCATCTGTCGCTCAACGCGCCCAACGCGCTCGTGCAGGAAAGCGTGCGGGCCTATTACCGCACCTGGTACGCCGACCTGACGACGCAATTGCCCATTGTCGCCAATGGCATGATCACCGTTCCGCCGGGGCCGGGACACGGCGTCGAACTGGCTGAAGATCTCGATCGGAAGTTCACGGTCTATCGCCGCCTGGCGAAGGCTGACGGATGACAAAGTCGACTGCGCTTGACTTGTATGGTAGTAGGCTAGTATAGGATCGAGCGCTGAGGATGCGCCGGAGGAGGGTGACATTATGAATTCCGCCAAGCCCGCCAGAATCGTGACGATAGGCGAGACTGTTGGTCCGCAGGTCTATCGAATCCTGCGCGAGCAGATCATCCAGGCGGAATTGTTGCCTGGCGAGCGCCTGTCGGAATCCGATGTCGCCAAGACGCTTGCCGTCAGCCGCCAGCCTGTGCGCGAGGCATTCATCAAGCTGTCGGAGGAGGGCCTCGTTCATGTCCTTCCGCAGCGCGGCACCTTCGTCACCAAGATTTCCGTCGCCTCGGTCATGGATGTCCGCTTCGTCCGCGAGGCGATCGAGGCCGATGTCGTCCGGGCCGTGGCGGGAGATCATGCAGTCGATACGATCACCGAACTCCGTCGCCAGATCGCGGAGCAGCGCAAGGTGCCACAGCACGACCGCGCCGGCTTCCTTAGGCTCGACGAACTCTTTCATCGCACGCTCGCGGCCGCAGCCGGCAAGGCCTATGCCTGGGACGTGATCGAAAGCGTCAAGGCGCAGATGGACCGCGTTCGCTTTCTCTCCGTCGACGAGATGCATGTCGGCCGGCTGATCGACCAGCACGAGAAGATCGTCGACGGCATCGCCGCTGGCGACAAGGCCGCAGCCGAGGAAGCGACCCGGCTGCACCTGCGAGAAATACTCAGTTCATTGCCCGAAATCGCCCGATCCCGTGCCGAATTGTTCGACGGGACCGAATGATCAAACTGTGAAGCATAGTCAACTTGGGAGGTACGCATGCTAAAGAAACTTGTCGCCGGAACCGCGCTTGGATTGTCCATGATGGTGTCAGGCGCACAGGCCGAGGGCCTGAAACTGACATTCATCAGCCACTCCTCGGCATCAAACACATTCTGGCAGTCGGTAAAGAAGGGTTTTGACGACGGTTGCGCCCGCGTCGAGGCGACCTGCCAGCTCATCCTGACCCAGACCGAAGGCGCGGTCGAGCAGGCCATCGCCAATCTGCAGGCGGCCATCGCCACCAAGCCGGATGCGATCTTCGTCGCCATCGTCGACGACAAGGCCTATGATGCCGTGATCCAGGAAGCCACCGACGCCGGCATCCTCGTGCTCGCCGTCAATGTCGACGACAGCCAGGGCTCCAAGGGCAATGCCCGCAAGGCCTTTATCGGCCAGGGCTTCATCGCCGCCGGCTACTCGCTGGCCAAGGCGCAGTCGGAGAACTTCCCGAAGGAAGGCCCGCTCAACCTGCTGGTCGGCGTCAATGCACCGGGCCAGACCTGGTCCGAACAGCGCGCTGCCGGCGTGACCAAGTTCCTCGAGGAATACAAGGCAGAGCACGCCGATCGCGAGATCACCATCACCCGCATCGATGCCGCCACCGACCTGGCTCTGACGGCCGACCGTATCGGCGCCCATCTCAATGCCAACCCGGATACCACGGCCTATTTCGACACGGGCTACTGGCATGCCGGCGTCGCCAAGGTGCTGAAGGATCGCGGCGTCGAGCCGGGCAAGGTTCTGCTCGGGGGCTTCGACCTCGTGCCGGAAGCGCTGCAGCAGATGACGGCCGGCTATATCCAGGTCCAGGTCGACCAGCAGCCCTACATGCAGGGCTTCATGCCCGTCATGCAGGCCTATCTCTACAAGACCGCCGGCCTGACCCCCTCCGACATCGACACCGGACAGGGCATCGTGGTTCCCAAGGATGTTCCGATGATCATGGAAATGTCCAAGCAGGGCCTGCGCTGATCCATCTCTGACATAACAGGCGGCCTGTCCCCCAGCGGGCAGGTCGCTCCTATTCGAGTGATTGCCGATGAAGCGGTTTCTGAAAATCTATCTGGACAAGCCGGAACTGGCGGGCCTTGCCCTGCTGATAATCCTGATCATCATTTTCCAGATCAGGTCCAACGGCGTGTTGCTCTCCTATGAGAATATCCGTGGCATCATGGGCCTGCTGCCCGAGATGGCGCTGGTCGCCATCGGCGTCACGATCCTGATGATCTGCGGCGAATTCGACCTTTCGGTCGGATCGGTTTTCGCGCTGATGCCGATGAGCATGGCTGTGATGCTGAATGCCGGGGTCCCTTTCTCCGCGGCCCTGCTGATCGGTCTGCTGATCGCGGCCGCCGTCGGGCTGGTCAATGGCTATGTCACGTTGCAATTCTCGATCCCGAGCTTCATAACCACGCTGGGCATGCTGTTCATCGCGCGCTCGCTCACCATTGTCATATCGGGCGGCTTCCCGCCGCTTCTGCCTGATGACCTGCCGACCTGGCTGTTTACCGACTACATCTTCCAGGGCTCGATCCTGCGCATGTCCTTCCTGTGGTTCGCGCTCATCGCCATCCTGGCCTCGGCGTTCCTGTCGCTGACCAATTTCGGCAACTGGATCCGCGCCACCGGCGGCTTCAACGAAGCGGCCGCCTCGATGGGCATCCCGGTCAAGCGCGTCAAGATCGTCTGCTTCATGCTCTGCTCGGTTCTGGCCGGCTTTGCCGGGTTGCTGCAGGTGCTGCGCCTCGGCTCGCCATTGCCCTCGATCGGCGAAGGCATGGAACTGCAGGCCGTCGCGGCCGCGGTCATCGGCGGCACGGCGCTGGCTGGAGGCATCGGCACGGTGTTCGGTGCGATTATCGGCACGCTGCTGATCCGAGTCATCGACAACGGCCTCGTCCTCTCCCGCGTTGACGCCAACTGGTTCAAGTTCGCCATCGGCGTGCTGACCATGTTCGCTGTCGTCGCCAACAGCTGGATGGGCAAGATGTCACGCAGCATCAAGGTGGAGGCGCACAAATGAGCACGCCCATCATCGAATGCCGCAACCTGCAGAAATGGTATAGCGGCGTCCATGCCCTGAAGAACGCCTCGCTCACCATCCATCCCGGTGAATCCGTCGGTCTGGTCGGCGACAACGGCGCCGGCAAGTCGACCCTGATCAAGATCCTCTCCGGCGTCCACCACCAGGATTCCGGCGAGATCCTGATCGAAGGCCGGAAGGTCGATTTCCGCTCGCCCAAGGATGCGATGCGCCACGGGCTGGAGACGATCTATCAATACAATTCCATGGTCCCCACCATGTCGATCGCCCGCAACCTCTTCATCGGCCGCGAGCCCTTGAAATGGAAGATCGGCAATTTCGGCCTGATGGACCAGAAGCGGATGCGGGACGAAAGCGTGAAGGCAATCGCCGATGTCGACCTCCATCTCCGTTCTCCCGATGCGCTGGTGGGCGAATTGTCGGGCGGCCAGCGGCAGGGTGTGGCGATCGCCCGCGCCATGCATTTCAAGTCCAAGGTGCTGATCCTCGACGAGCCGACCAACCATCTCTCGGTCAAGGAGACCACCAAGGTGATCGGCTTCGTGCGCGGCCTGAAGTCGCAGGGCCTGACCGGCATCTTCATCTCGCACAACATGCAGCACGTCTTCCAGTCCTGCGACCGGATCGTGGCCATGGCCCGCGGAGAGATCGTCTTCGACAAGCCGACGACCGAGACATCGATCGACGAAGTTCACGAACTGCTGTGAGGCCGACATGCCAAGGCTCTCGGGAAAGACTGTCCTCCTGACCGGCGCGCTCGGCACTCTGGGCCGAGCGCAGGCAGAGGTGCTGGCCCGCGCCGGTGCCACGGTCCTTCTGCTCGACCGGCCGGGCGCGGAAGGTGGTAAAGGCCTGGTCTCCGATATCATCGCCGATGGCGGCAAGGCGCTCTATGTCGGGCAGGACCTCAACCAGCTTGCCGAGAGCGAGCGGACGGTGGCCGATCTGGCCGAAGCGCATGGCGGCATCGATATTCTGATCAACAACGCGGCGCTGATCATCAACAAGCCGTTTGAGGACTTCTCGATCGAGGAATACGAGAACCAGCTACGCGTCAATTCCTCTGCTGCCTTCGCGCTGACCCGGGCGGTGGCGCCGGCCATGAAGCGCAAGGCCTATGGCAAGATCGTCAATTTCGGGTCGATCACGCTTAATGGCCGCTGGGATGGCTACGTGCCCTACGTTGCCTCGAAGGGCGCGATGGTCGGGCTGACCAAGGCACTGGCGCGGGAACTCGGGCCCCATGGCGTCCGGGTCAATGCCGTATCGCCCGGCGCCGTGGTGTCCGAGGCGGAAGAGCGGGTGTTCGGCGACCGCCTGCAGCAATACAATGACTGGGTCCTCGAAAACCAGTCGCTCAAGACCCGCATCCAGCCCGGCGATGTCGCCGAACTCGTGCTGTTTCTGGTTTCGCCGGCCTCCGACATGATTTCCGGCCAGAACATCGCCATCGATGGTGGCTGGTAATGGCGATCACGCTCGACAACGGCAGGGCCAGGGTCACGATCCGCCCCGATCTCGGTGCCGGCGCAACCGGCTATGACATCCGTCATGGCAATGCATGGCAACCGATCTTCCGCCGGGTGAGCGACGACACGGCACATCCGTTCCAGCTTTCCAACATTCTGCTGGTCCCGTTTTCGGGGCGGGTATCCGGAGGCGGCTTCACCTTTAACGGCCGCTTCCATGCCATCGAGCCCAACATGCCGACGGAGCGCTATCCGATCCATGGCAGCGCCTTCGCCTTGGCCTGGCATATCCGGCATCAGACCTCCAATACCGTCACGCTGGCTCTGTCGGCCGAGGGGCCTGGTCCTTTCCGCTACGACGCCGAAATGTCCTATCGTCTCGATGGCCACGATCTGGTCATGGCGCTGGACGTCGTCAATCGTGGCAACATGAGCCTCCCTTTCGGGCTCGGCTTCCATCCCTGGTTCGTGCGCGACCGTGACACCCGGCTGATGGCGGCAGCCGATCAGGTCTGGCTGGAACAGGACGATCACCTGCCGAGAGCCGTCGAACCCGTTGATCAGCATCCGGACATGGATTTCAACGCCGCAAAGCCATTGCCGCGCCGATGGATCAACAACTGGTTCGCGGGCTGGAACCGGAAGGCCCGCATCGACTGGCCATCGCGCAGCATCACCGCCGAAATCACCGCGAGCGAGGTGCTGGACCAGTATGTCGTCTTCTCGCCCGGTGCAGACGCCGACTTCTTCTGCTTCGAACCGGTCTCCCATCCCGTCGATGCCGTTAACCTGCCCGGCGGCGCTGAGGCTTACGGAATGAAGGTTCTGGCTCCGAACGAAGCGATCGCGGCCAGCATGCGGATATCGCCGGCGCACCGCTCGGGCGGGATGCCGGACTGAGCAGGCCCAGGTGGTCAATTGATAGTCCGGGGTCGGCGCGTTTCGCCGACGAACCTCTCAGATCATGTGCGCCATCGTCGCGCCGAGTTCGTAATAGGCGGCCTTGATACCGCTGAAGCGCTCGGAATAGTGGTCGATCGGCGCGAGCGGCAGGGCCTCGGGGTTGCCGTCCAGCAGTGCCGCGGCGGCGCGGGTGCCGAACACCGTGCCCGGCCCGATGCCGCGGCCGGAGTAGCCGAAGCAGGCATAGGCGTTCGGGCCGAAGCCAACGATCTTCGGCACATGGTCGTCCGTCATGGCGATCCGGCCGCGCCAGACATGCTCGAACTTGAGGTGGCCGATCTCGGGAAACAGCGTGCGCAGCTTGCGCCGCGCCCAGGCATTGTGCACGGCAGCGCCCGGTCCATCGGTATTGCCAATGCCGCCGACGATCATCCGGCCGGCCTGGTCGATCCGGAACGAGGACATCACCATGGCGGTATCCCAGCAGCCTTCGCCGCCGGCAAGGATCGTCTGCCGGGCGCTATCGGGCATCGGTTCGGTGGCGAACTGGCAGTAGCTGACCGGCGTGTAGTTGGGGCGGAACGGCAGGTCGATGCCCAGCTGATAGGCGTTGGTCGCGACCAGCAGCGACCTTGCCTCGACGGTCCGGCCATTCGCCTCGACCACCCACCTGTCGCCCTGGCGCCGGATCGCCGAGACCGGTGAGCGATCGTGGATGGCGGCGCCTGCCTGGCGGGCCGCGCGCGCCAGGCCGCGACAATAGGCAAGGGGCTGGATCGTGCCGGCGCGCGGATCGAAGAGCGCGCCGAAATAGGCAGGCGTGCCGGTGCGCCCGGCCGTCTCATCGGCATCCACGAGGCTGAGCGGCGCGCCATAGCGGTTGCCCTGGCGGTGGCGCTCCTCGAGATCCTTCAGGCCCTTTGGTGAATGGGCGAGATGCAGCGTGCCCCGCCGCGTCGCCTCGCAGTCGATCCCTTCACGCTCGATAAGGTCGAAGACCGTCTTCGGGGCCTCGCCGAGTATGTCGATCAGCCGTCGCCCGGCCGTCTCGCCCATCTGCGCCACCACCGTATCCGGCGGCAGCCAGAGGCCGGCATTGACCAGCCCGACATTTCGCCCCGACCCGCCATGGCCGATGATCTCCGCCTCCAGCAGGCAGACCGAGGCTCCGCGCCGCGCCGCTTCCAGCGCCGCGGCCGTGCCGGTGAAGCCGCCACCGACCACGACCAGGTCCACCACGAGATCCTGCGCGAGCGGGGAGGCGTCGCTGCCCTCGCGCGCGCTGTCACGCCAGAGGATGGAAGCCCGGGGTTTCGTGGTCATGGCGTTCTTTCCGCGTTCATGGGGTCGTGGCGGTTCAGGACAACGCGGCGCAGGCCGTTGCGATCCGGCCGAGTGCCTCGCGAAGTTCCGCTTCCGAAGTGGCATAGGAGATGCGGAAATAGGGCGACAGGCCGAAGGCCGAACCGGGAACGACCGCGACAAGCGCGTCTTCCAGTAGGTAGTCGCAGAAATCGGCATCCGTGTCGATCCGCTTGCCCGATGGCGTGACCTTGCCCAGCACGCCTGCGCAGCCCGAGAACGTGTAGAAGGCACCTTCGGGCACCCGGCAATCGAGCCCGTCGATCGCATTGAGCGCACTGACGACGAGATCGCGCCGCGCCTGGAAGCTGGCCGTGCGCTCCCGGAGGAAGTCCTGCGGCCCCTCGAGTGCTGCGATCGCCGCTGCCTGACTGATCGAGGACGGGCAGGAGGTCGCCTGGCTCTGCACCACGGCCATCGCCTTGATCAGGTCGCGCGGTCCGCCGGCATAGCCGATCCGCCAGCCGGTCATGGCATAGGCCTTGGAGACGCCGTTGACGGTCAGCGTGCGATCCTTGAGGCCGGGCTCCAGTGCCGCCGGCGTGACGAGTCCAAAGCCGCCATAGACGATGTGTTCGTACATGTCGTCGACAAGCAGCCAGACATGCGGATGGCGCAGGAGCACATCGAGCAGCGGCCGGTAGTGGTCGGCACCATAGGCGGCACCCGAGGGATTGGACGGCGAATTCAGGATCACCCAGCGCGTCCGCGGCGTGATCGCGGCTTCGAGCTGTTCGGCACCGAGCCGGAAGCCGGCGGAAGCGTCGCAGGGGATCAGCACAGGCCGGCCTTCGGCGATCTCGACGATGTCGGAATAGGAGGTCCAGTAGGGCGTGGGGATGATGACCTCGTCGCCGGGGTTCAGCGTCGCCATCATCGCATTGAACAGGATCTGCTTGGCGCCGGTGGCCACCGTGATTTCGTCGGTCGCGTGGTCAACGCCGTTCTCGCGGGCGAATTTCGCCCGGATCGCCGCCTTCAGCGCAGGCGAACCGTCGAGCGCGGTGTATTTCGTCTCGCCGCGCTGCATGGCCTCCCAGGCCGCCTGCTTGACATGGTCGGGCGTATCGAAATCCGGCTCGCCCGCGCCGAGGATGATGACCGGCTTGCCGTCGCGCTTCATGGCCTGCGCGCGGGCGCCGATCCTGAGGATCTGCGACACGCCGATTGAAGCGATGCGCGAGGCGGGCGCGAAGCCCGCCCCCGTGACCTTGGTGGTGATGTTCATCGCCGGATGCCTCACTCGATGTCGAATGACACGCCCTGTGCCAGCGGCAGCGCCTTGGAATAATTGACCGTGTTTGTGGCGCGGCGCATATATGCTTTCCAGGCATCGGAGCCGGATTCGCGACCGCCGCCGGTCTCCTTCTCGCCACCGAAGGCGCCGCCGATTTCGGCGCCCGACGTGCCGATATTGACGTTGGCGATGCCGCAGTCAGAGCCATCGGCTGCGAGGAAGCGCTCGGCTTCCTGCATGTTCAGCGTGAAGATCGAGGAGGACAGGCCGGCCGCCACGGCATTGTGCTCGGCGAGCACCGCGTCGAAATCACTGTATTTCATCACATAGAGGATCGGGGCAAAGGTCTCTTCCAGCACGGGTCCGGCCTGTTTTGGCATTTCGACCAGTGCCGGCTTGATGTAATAGGCCCCTGCCAGGCCGAGGTCGACACGCTCGCCGCCGGTGACGGCGCCGCCATGCGCCTTGGCATCTGCAAGCGCCTTCTGCATCGCGTCGAAGGCGGGCTTGTCGACCAGCGGGCCGACCAGGGCCGCGCTTTCGAGCGGGTTGCCGACGGAGACGCTCTGATAGGCCTTCTTCAGGCGCGGCACCAGCTGGTCATAGACGCTGTCATGCACGAAGAGGCGGCGCAGCGTGGTGCAGCGCTGGCCGGCGGTGCCCATGGCGCCGAAGGCGATGGCGCGCAGCGCCATGTCGAGATCGGCCGAAGGGCAGACGATGCCGCCATTGTTGCCGCCGAGTTCGAGGATGGCGCGGGCAAAGCGCTTGGCCAGCCGGGGGCCGACGTCGCGGCCCATGCGGGTCGAGCCGGTGGCGGAAACCAGGGGGACCTTCGGATGATCGACCAGCACCTCGCCGATCGCGCGATCGCCGATCAGCACCTGGGCGAGGCCTTCCGGCGCATCGCCGAAGCGGGCAATGGCGCGGTCGAGGATGGCCTGCGAGGCGAGTGCGGTCAGCGGCGTCTTTTCCGAAGGCTTCCAGACCACGGCATTGCCGCAGACCAGCGCCAGCGCCGTGTTCCAGGACCAGACGGCGACCGGGAAGTTGAAGGCCGAGATCACGCCGACGACGCCGAGCGGGTGCCAGGTCTCCATCATGCGGTGGCCGGGGCGCTCGGTGGCGATCGTGAGGCCGTAGAGCTGGCGCGACAGGCCGACCGCGAAATCGCAGATGTCGATCATTTCCTGGACTTCGCCGAGGCCCTCGGAGGGGATCTTGCCGGCTTCGATCGACACGAGCCTGCCGAGTTCGGCCTTGTGGGCGCGCAGTTCCTCGCCGAGCAGGCGGATCAGTTCGCCGCGGCGCGGCGCCGGAACCAGCCGCCAGGCACGGAAGGCGTCGTTGGCCTTGTCGATGCGCGCTGCCGCTTCGGCGGCCGATACGGTCTTGAGGCTGGCAATCTGCTCGCCGGTGACCGGCGAAAAGGAGGCCATCTCTCCGCCGGTATAGAGCGAGGCGTCGACGCCGAGCGCTTCGAGAAGTGCAGCCGCCTCGGCAGCGACATTGACGTGTTTCGTTGCGATGTTCATGGTCAGTCTCCCTTTATTCGTTCAGCCGAAGCGCACCGTGCCGACTGCGCCCGGAGACGTGATCGACTTGAGGCCGCGGGCCATGTCCTTGAGTTTCTGGTCTGCATAGCTGTCGTAATAGGCCTGGTTCTTGCGGCCGATCGCATGCTCGGCGCTGAAGCTGCCGTCGAAATCTTCCACGGTGCGGGCGATGACCCGGTCGCGCAGCCGCGTCTCGAAGGTGGGGTCGGACGCCGCGGGACTGTCCTTCGGCACGACGAGATTGAAATGCACGCCACCATCTCCGACATGGCCGAAATCGCAGATCGTCACCTCCGGAAAGTGTCTGGCCAGTTCGGTCTTCATCGCCGCGCAGAATGCCATGACACGGCCGCGCGCGAAAGACAGGTCGAAAGCGATCAGCCTTCCCGCATGCTTGACGCCCTCGGACAACGCATGGCGCAGCGCCCACATCTCCTGCGCGGGGCCGACAAATGCGTCGGCGAGCGGCGCGTCCTCCATCTCCCAGATCTCGGCCAGTACCGTTTCCAGTACGGCGTCGAGAGATTGTTCGCCATCGCGCGGCTGCCATGTGCGGGAAATCTCGGCGAGGATCACATAGTCCGGCACCTGCCCGCCCTGGAACGGATTGCGCAGTGACGGCACATGCGCGAGTGCGGCTCTCACCGCTGCCCCCGACATGCCCTCGAAGGCGGAGAGATAGGCGCCGAGCCGCTCTTCCATAGCCCGCAGCAGCTGCATCACGTCGTTGCCGCTTGCCGGCACCAGATAGGCGGTCGCCACCTGCTGCGGCAAGGCTTCGAGATTGAGCACGCATTCGGTGATGATCCCAAAGGCGCCGGACGTGCCGATGAAGGCCTGCTTCCAGTCGACGCCTGTATTGTTCTTGCGCAGCGGCGACATGAGGTCGAGGACAGTGCCGGCTGCATCGGCCAGCACGACCTTGAGCCCCAATGTGTTGCGCCTGACATCGCCATATTTGAGGAAGCGCGAGCCGCCGGTATTGGTGGCCAGCATGCCGCCGAGACGCGGATCCGCGCCGAGATCGATCGGGAAGAACAGGCCATGCGCCTCAAGCCGGCGGTTGACCTCGGACAGATGAAAACCGGCATCGACGTGGAGCGAGCGGTTGTCGCGGTCGAGGTCGAAGCGCTGGCGCAGCCGGTCGAGGCTCAGCACGGCCTGCGCGCCGCTGCCATCCGGCGTCGAGCCCGAGACGAGGCCGGTGTTGCCCGACTGCGGGATGATTGCGATGCCGTTGCGGACGCAATAGGCCACGGCAGCGGAGACAGCCGTCGTCGTCGCCGGCCTCAGCACAAGAGCCGCCCGACCGGCGTCATAGCGCGCACCGGTCTCGTAGGTGGCCATGGCGGCGGGCTCGGTGACCACGCCCTTGTCGCCCAGGATAGACGTCAGTGCGTCGATGTAGCCGCGGTCGATCATCCTGATCCTGTCATGCCGCTCGGGCGACGCCGAGAGCGGCGCGGGCTGCCGCGACGGAAGCCGCCTCGATGGCGGCATAGTCATCGAACTCGTCGAGGACCTTGGCACCGAGGTCGCGCTCGAAGCGCTGCTGGTTCGGGTTGGCCACGAATTCATGTGCGGCATCGTCGCCGAGATTGGACTGGAAGATGCCGGCGGCGCTGACGGGCAGGAAGTCCTCGTAGACGATCGGATCGAAGCGGACAAGGCCGGCCTCGATCAGCGTATCAACGCTGGCTGTCGCCGGCGCTCGGGTCTTGCGACCCTTCTCGGTGAGCGAATAGGTGAAGTAGCCGAGTCCGGCGGAACGGATTTCGGCCCAACTGTCGGGGAAGGGGACAAAGGCCTCGGCAAGAGCGGCGCCATACTCCCTGGCATTCGAGCCGTCCGCCGCCGGGCGTACGACGGCGCGGGATGCGTTCAGCAACTCGTCATAGAGTGCGCGGCCCCTGGGTGTCAGCGCGATGCCGCGCTGCTCGATCTCGCCGAAGCGGGCGGTGTGCGAACCTTCCTGCCAGTTTCCGTCGGGGCCAAGAAACGAGACGGGTTCTTCCAGCGCCTTGAACGAGGTCTGGCGCAGCAGGATCGGACATTTGCGGGTCGGCGGACCCTCGATGACGGCCTTGGGTGCGATGCCATGGTCCGGCATGCGCGCCTGCACAAGGTCGATGTCGAGCGTGCGTGGCGTCAGGTGGTTGATATGCGGGCCGCGGAAGGACACGACGTCGGCCACCAGCCGATGGGCGTCATGCAGCCTGTGATACATGTCGGCGCTGACATTGGCCCGGTCGTGCCAGCGGAACGTCTCCAGCACCGCGGCAATGAAGCGCTCGGCGTCGGCTGCGTCGAGGCCACCCTGCCGCTCGGCCTTTTCCGTTAGCGCGATCGCCTCGGGTGTGAAGATCGCGCGACGCGCCAGCGTCGCCTCGGCCTCGCTTCGCAGCGCCTCGTCGCCGATCAGGTCCAGCCGCAGCAGCGAGGTGAAGACGCGGAAGGGGTTCTTCTTCAGCGCTGCGTCGCCCACCGGGCGGAAGGCGGTCGAATGAACGGGAACACCAGCGGTGGACAGATCGTAATAGCCGACCGGAAACATGCCCATGACGGCGAAGACGCGCCGCATCATGGCGAGCTCGGCGGGCGTGCCCAGCCGGATTGCGCCGTGGCGCTCCTCGGAGATGCGGTCGAGCGTGTCGGTTTCCGTCAGGGCGTCCCGCAGCGCCGGATCGGCATCGAGCGCCTCGACATTCACGCTGGCGACCAGTTCCATCAGGGTTCCATAGGCCGGCACCTCGGCACGGTACATGGCGGACATGGCGGCGGAAAAGGCGGATCGGATGGCGTCTGTGGATGTGAACGGACCGGTCATCGGCATCCTCGTCTGGCAGGTATCATTCTCGTGATGCGACATAATGATGGAATTTCGTGTCGTCTTGCGACAATATCTGCTAACTTGATGCGAAAATGGAATGAACATGCGCCGCAGCCTCGTGCCCGACATCGCCAACCTGCATGCCTTCGACTGCGCGGCCCGGCATGGCAATTTCACCCGCGCGGCCGAGGAGCTCAATCTGACGCAGAGTGCGGTCAGTCGGCAGATCAGGGATCTCGAGCAGCAGACAGGCCTTCAGCTCTTCGAGCGGGTGCGCCAGCGCGTGGTGCTGTCCGAGGCCGGCAAGCGCCTGCTGCCGGACGTCCGCCGGCTGCTCGCCCAGTCCGAGGACCTTATGATTCGGGCGACGGCAGCAGCCGCGAAGGACGAAGCGCTCAACATAGCCACGCTGCCCACATTCGGCACCCGCTGGCTGATGCCCCGCCTGCCGGACTTCCTCGCGACGCGACCTTCGGTGGCTCTGACCGTCGCGTCGCGCAGCGAGCCGTTCGACTTTGACGAGGAAGGGTTCGATATTGCGATTCACTACGGCCAGCCGACCTGGGCCAAGGCGATCTCGACCTATCTCTGCAGTGAACTTGTCGTCCCGGTCGCCAGCGCAGCCACGGTCGAGGCGCTCGGGGCGCAGTCACCGGCGGATCTGGCCGGCGCGCCCCTGATCCATCTCACCACCCGCCCGCGTCTCTGGTCGCAATGGCTGGAGGCCAACGGCGTGCCGGCGGACAATGGCTACCGTGGCAACCGCTTCGACCAGTTCTCGATGGTCATCGGCGCCGCCCTCTCCGGCATCGGTGTCGCACTGGTCCCTGTCTATCTCATCGAGGAGGAACTGCGATCGGGTGAACTGAAGACGCTCTTCGACCTGCCGATGGCGACCGAATACAATTATTACATCGTGCTGCCGGAAAACCGGCAGAGCGCCGGTGCCGCCCTTGCCTTCAAGAGCTGGATTGCCGGGCAGATTTCGGGCGGTGTCGAAAAGGTCGGCGCGAGCGAGGGGGAGTGACCCGGAGGAATTCGGGCGGCGTCAGGCCTATGGACTTTACAATATGGAATTTTTCTGTGAAGTAAGGGGAAGCATCACAGACAGGACGCAAACCTTGAACCCGACACGTTTCGCAACGCGACTGAATTCCTTCGCTTCCGCCGCACACCGCGCCTGGCCGGGCCAGCCCGGAAAGCCGTCGATCTTGCAGATGGCGGAGCGGGCGTCGCGGGTAAAGGGCCTTACTGACCTCGACCTGAACTATCCCGACCATGTCGACGATGATCCCGCTGAACTTTCGCGAAAGATTGGCGACCTTGGCCTTTCGATCAATGGTTTCGCGATGCGCTACTACACCAATCCCGAATTCAAGCTCGGCGCATTCACCCATCCGGACAAGGTCGTCCGCCGGGAAGCCATCGACCTGACCCGCAAGGGCATCGATGCCACGCGTGAGGCGGGTGCCAATCTGATGACGATCTGGCTTGGCCAGGACGGATTCGATTATGCTTTCCAGGCAGACTATGCGGCGCTGTGGCAACACGAGATCGATGGAATTCGTGAAGTTTGCCAGCATGACCCGGATTGCCTGATCTCCATCGAATACAAGCCGAACGAACCCCGGTCCTACAGCCTGATGCCGGATGCCGCGACGACCCTGCTGGCGATCAAGGAAGTCGGCGCCAGCAATCTGGGCGTCACGCTGGACTTCGCCCATGTTCTCTATGCCGACGAGCAGCCGGCCTTTGCCGCGGCCCTGATTGCGCGACACAGCCGGGTTCTTGGCGTCCACCTGAACGACGGCTATGCCAAGCGCGACGACGGCCTCATGGTCGGCGCCGTCCATACGCTCCAGACCCTGGAATTGCTTCGCCAGATACGGCGCGACGGCTATCAGGGCGCGATCTATTTCGACACGTTCCCGGACCTGACCGGCCTTGATCCCGTCCACGAGTGCGAGGTCAACATCGCCACCGTCCAGCGCATGCTGGAGGTCGTCGCCCGCCTTGATCAGGACAATCGGCTTGCAAGCGCAATCGACCGGCAGGACGCCGTCTCCACCCAGGCAATAGTCCAGGAACTGATGTTCGGCGCGCAGTCCCGGTAAAGGACGATGGTGGCACGGGGGTAAACGGGATGAGTTCGGCAGCCGATCCCAGGGCGGTGGGCCCGCGCATCCGGATGATGATGCCTCAACTCACGCCCCTGGAGGCGCGTGTGGTGGAGACCGTGTTCGGCCTGCGGGACTTTTCGGAGACGATGTCCCTCAAGGATCTGGCGACGGAGGCCGGCGTCTCGGAGGCCATGGTGGTCAAGATCACCAAGAAGCTGGGATTTGCCGGCTACCGCGATTTCCGGATGGCGGTGTCGAGTTACCTAAAGCTCCCGACTGCAGAGATGCATCGCGAACTCTCGGCGGAAGACAGTTCGCGGGAGATCCTGCAGAAAGTCTTCCGGACGTCGATACAGGCGCTGGAGGAAACACTGGCGATCCTGGACGTCGATGCCTTCGACCGGGCGGCCGACATGCTGGTGGCGGCAAGGCAGCGCGATTTCTACGGCGTCGGCGGCTCGGCCCAGATTGCCCGCGACGTCGCCCACAAGTTCCTCAGGATCGGTGTCCGCGCCAGCGTCCAGGACGACGCGCACATGATGCTGATGTCGGCCTCGCTTCTCGAATCGCTGGACATCGCCATCGGCTTCTCGCATTCCGGCAACACGACCGCCGTCATCGACGCCATTCAACTGGCGCGCAAATGCGGGGCCCGGACCATCGCGATCACGAATTACGGTGGCTCGCCCCTGGCCCGCGTCGCCGACATCGTCTTGTGCTCGACAGCGCAGGGGTCGCCCCTGATGGGTGAGAACGCCGCGGCGCGCATCGCCCAGCTCAATATACTCGACGCGCTCTTCGTCGCCGTCGCGCAGCGGAACGGCGAGGCGGCCGAGCAGAACCTCCAGAAGACGACGTCCGCCGTGGCGTCGAGGCGCAAGGACAGGCTCGCATGATCACGACCCCACCCACCGTCGTTGTCCTGGGCAGCCTGCACTACGACATCATGGTCTATGGCCCAGCGCGTCCGCGCAAGGGAGAGACCGTCACCGGCGAGAGCTGGCATCCGAAATGCGGCGGAAAGGGAGGAAACCAGGCCGTCGCCGCCGCAAGGACGGGAATTGAGACGACGATGATTGGCGCGGTTGCCGACGACGCATTCGGCCGCGCGCTTGCCGACAACCTGCGGCACAACAATGTCGACAGCCGCTTCGTCAAGACCGTGCGCGGCGCGGGGAGCGGGATGAGCGTCGCGATCTTCGACAGCGAGGGCGATTACGGCGCCGTCATCGTCTCCGGCAGCAATCTGGCGCTCGGCCAGGCAGATGTCGACGCAGCCGCGGATGTGTTCACGCGCAGCTCGGTCCTTGTCCTTCAGAACGAGGTGCCCGATCACGCCAATGTCGCTGCCGCCAAGGTGATGAAGGCGGCCGGCGGCCGGGTGGTGCTCAACGCCGCGCCGGCCCGGCCGCTCCCGGACGACCTGGCGCGGCTGGTCGATGTCATCGTCGTCAACGCCATCGAGGCCGAGCAACTGGCCGGAGTTCCGGTCGTCGACACATTGTCCGGTGCATTGGATGCGGCAAGGCAACTGGCGGCCCGCTTCCCGATAGCCGTCGTCACGGCGGGCGGGGAAGGGCTCGCATGCGCCACCTCCATGGGCGCCGCCTTCTCGATCGCGGCCATCAAGGTCGAACTCGTCAGCACCCATGGTGCGGGAGACGAGTTCACTGGGGTCCTCGCGGCCGAGCTGGCACGCGGACGCGCCATCCGCGAGGCGCTCGAGCAGGCCAACCGCGCCGCTGCGGTTCTGGTCAGCACCCCACGCTCGGATTGACAGTGCCGGCCTAACGCCGGCTCGACAAAAAGGAGGGCACAGAAATGCTGATGGGCATCGATCCGGTCATCAACGCGGAACTGATCCATGCGCTTATGCTGATGGGCCACGGCGACGACCTGGTCGTCTGTGACATCAACCATCCGGCCCAGTCGATTGCCAGGGAGACGACCTATGGCAAGCTGATAGACGTCTCGGGCTGTGGCATAGCCCGGGCCGCGGAGGCGATCCTGAAGCTTCTTCCGCTCGACACCTTTGTCGATGCGCCGGTCCGGCGGATGCTTGTGGTCGATGACCCCGATCGGCAGATGCCGATATTTTCCGCCGTGCAGGACGTGGTCGACCGTGCCCATGGCACGCCGGTGAACATGCAGGCTCTGGAGCGCTTCGATTTCTACGCCGCCGCAAGGAGGTCATTCGCCATTGTCCGGACCTCGGATCCCGGCCCATATGGCTGCTTCATCTTCAAGAAGGGCGTGGTCCTGCTCTGACATCCGGTTCGCCCGCGCATCCTGTGCGCCGGTGATGCGATTGGAAGCAGGCCGGTCCTGCTCTTGCACACTCCAGTAAGCGGCTTGCATTGTCGGGCAAGTTCGGTTCCGCGCCAGCGCCTAACAATGCCCGCTCGTAGCGGGAGGTGTGTGTGGCGTCAGAAATTGCAGTGTCGGCAGCCGACGGCGTCATGGAAGTCAGGTTTGCCCGGCCGGCAAAGCTGAATGCCGTGACTGCTGAAATGTACGGTGCGATCGCTGAGGCGATCCACGAATTCAACAGGACGAACGCCCTGCGGACGATCGTATTCACGGGGGAAGGCGCGCATTACTGCGCCGGCAACGATCTCGCGGAGTTCCTCACCATCTACAGCCTGACCGGCGGCTCGCCGTGGCGGCAATTTCTCGAGGCCCTTGCGGGGATCCGCAAGCCGGTCATCGCCGCCGTGCAGGGCAGGGCAGTGGGCATCGGCATGACGATGCTGCTCCATTGCGATGTCGTCTATGTCGAGCCGGATGCCAGGCTGTCGGCGCCCTTCGTCAATCTCGGGCTATCTCCCGAGGCAGGATCGAGCCTTTTGCTTCCTGCCCGGGTCGGCCATCTCAGGGCCATGGAGATCTTCGCGCTTGGCCGCGAACTCGACGCAGAGACGGCACTGGCATGGAACCTTGCCACGGCAGTGACGGCGCCTGGCCGAGCTCGAAGCACCGCGCTGGAGACTGCTTCGCGTCTCGCCGGCCTCAATGCCGAGGCCCTCATGCAGACCAAGCGGCTGACGGTCGGCGACATCGTCGACATTCGCGCCCAGATCAAGGCGGAGTGCGAGGCCTTTATCGGCCTTCTGAGCACGGAGGAAACCAGGCACGGCCTGGCTGCCTTGCTTGAGGTGCGGCGCAAGCCCAGGACTTGAACGGACGGCAGGGAATGGACGGTAGGGAGGATCGAGATGAAAACGACACGATGGACGTTTCCTGTGAGAGGCGAGGAGGATATCCGCGCGCTGGAAACCCGGCCCTATGACGAACTCGTCCCGTCGCGGTCCATATACCAACTGTTCGAGGCCAATGCCGAACTTCACGGCGACCGTCCCGCCATCACCGTGCTCGCCAATCCCGACCCGGCAAGCGTTTCGGCAAGCTACACGCATTCCCAGTTTCTCGGCGAGATCACCAGGGTCGCAAACCTTCTGTCGGACCTCGGCGGGGACGTTCCGACCATCGCGATCCTGGCGCGGAACTACGCAATGCTGCCGGCGATCATCTGGGGCGGCCAGACCGCGGGCGTCATCAGCTGCCTCAACTACCTCCTGACCTCGGATGTCATTCGCCAGTTGCTGGCGGCGGAGCGGGCAACGGTCCTGATTGTGCCAGGCCCGGCACTCGACACCGAACTCTGGAACAAGTTGGCGCCGATCCTTTCCGGACTCGACGAGATCAGGCACGTGATGGTGCTGGGCGGGCTGCCGCAAGGCCAGCAGGATCCACGGCTGGTCGACTTCGATGCCGAACTGGCGCTGCAGCCGTCATCGCATCTGCTCCGGCCGCGCGTGATCGACCGGGATACGATCGGCTCGATCCTGCATACCGGAGGGACCACCGGACTTCCCAAGCTGGTTCCCCAGACGCATGGCAACCAGATCCACGCCGCCTGGTCCTTCGGACAGATGTTTTCGATCGACGAGACGGACGTTATCATCAACGGCATGCCGATGTTCCATGTCGGCGGCACGATCACGTTCCAGCTTACCGTGCTCGCGGCGGCGGGTCACATGATCCTCACTGCCCCCGCGGGTTTCCGCGATCCCGCCGTCGTGGCGAACTACTGGGCGACAGTCGACAGGTTCAGGGTGACCATGGCTGGCGGCGTGCCGACGACCATCGCGGCGATCGCCGACGTCCCTGTCGGCGACAATGACATTTCCAGCCTGCGGATGGCGCTGACCGGGGGTGCCATCCTGCCCTCCACGGTCGCCGCCCGCTTCGAGCAGCGCGCCGGGATCCCCCTGCTCGAGCAATATGGGATGACGGAAACAATGGCCAATATCGCAACGACGCCGTTCCACGGAGACAAGCGCCGCGGCAGCGTAGGATATCGCGCGCCCTTCGGCGGCATCCGCATCGGACCGACGACGCCGGACGATGGCAAGGGCGATGGAGCAGCGCCCGGTGTCATCGGCCCCGTGTCATGCCGTGGACCGAATGTCTTCCCGGGCTATCTCAGCGCCAGGCATCGCGAGGGCCTGTTCATTGGCGACGGGTGGATGAGCACCGGCGATATCGGCTTCCTCACGCCGAAGGGACAGCTCGTCCTGACCGGCCGCGAGAAGGACCTCATCATCCGCTCCGCCCACAATATCGATCCTGCCGTGATCGAGGAGGTGGCGAACGGCCACCCGGATGTCTCGCTCAGCGCTGCCGTCGGCATGCCGGACGCCTATGCGGGCGAAGTGCCCGTGATCTTCGTGGAACCGGTGAAGGACAGGCAGGTCGATCCCGTCGATCTGCTGCGCTACATCACCGAGCGGGTGCCGGAGCCTCCGGCAAAGCCGCGACAGGTCATCGTCATCGCGGAAATACCCAAGACCGGAGTGGGCAAGATATTCAAGCCCGCGCTCAGGGAGCAGGCGATCAGAAGGAAGATCGACGACGTTCTGGCGGGGATCGATCCCGCAGCCACGGCCGAGATCGTGATCGACATGGTGAGCGGCAAGGTTCCTGAGGTCCGGATCACGCTCGCGGACACCCGGACGCGGGCACGACTGCTTTCGGAACTCCGGGATCTCCACCTCGATATCCGGACCGACTGAGTCCCCGATCACAGGCAGGGCGCCGACGGTCCGCCAGGCGGCGGATCGGAGTGTCGTGGCGGGGGCCGGGCCTGATCTCAGATCAGGTTCTTGCGCCGCAGGTCGCTCGGACGGAAGCCGAACTTCGCCTTGAACATGTTGCTGAAATGCGAGGAACTGCTGAACCCGGCGGAGTAGGCTATGTCGGTGACGGACCTGTCCATGCCCTGGCTGGTGGCGAGAAGATCGTGGCAGCGTTGCAGGCGCCGGGTCCAGATCCAGTCCGATGGCGACATGTCTTCCTGCCGGAACAGGTAGTGCAGATAGCGCAGCGAGATGCCGTTGGCCTTCGCGATCGACGGCAGCGACAGGACGGGGTTCGAAAGGTTCTGCTCGATATAGGCCTTGATCGTGTGCAGCTTGGCCTTCGGCACGACATTGCCGATCGCCTCCGGTCGCGGGGCGCGGTCGATGGCGAGCGCCACGATGTCGAGCAACTCGTCGCCCAGGACTTCGCGATCCGCTTCGCCGATCGATTCACTCTGGGAGGCAATGGCGAGGCAGAAGTCGGCCGCCACCCGCCCGATCCCCGCGCCGGTGCTGAAATTCAGGCTGACCGGCAGCGACTTGTTCTGGAGGCGCTGGTTTAGCGAGTCCCTGGGAATTTCGAGATAGTAGGCCCGGACTTCGTCGACGCATTGTAGGTCGTATGTTTCGCTGGCGTAGAAAAGCGTGCCGAGCGCGCCGTTCGATGCCAGTTCGTGATTGTGCTGGATGACGTTCGTCCGCCCGCGCTGGATCAGTTGCAGGTAGAAGCAGTCCTTGTCGACCCTGGAAAGATGCTTGCGTCGACGCTTGATCAACTGCTTGGAAAGCAGCGTGTCGGTGATCGTGACCGCGCCGAAGCGGGCTTCCTTGACGAAGCCCCGGTAATCCTCGCGATCGATGATATTCGTGTCGAGATTGACATAGAGGTCGCAGAGCGCCTCCTGCCACGCGTTGTTTCGGCGATCCCGCGTGAGCCGGCTCGTGTCGAAAACTGTCTGCATCATCCACCTCCCAGGCTGTCCCGCGGCGCGCGCTGGCCTCTCCCCAGCATTTCGGCGCGCCACAGATCACTTCGTCGTTACCCTGCAGACCAGAAAATCCTTTCCGCGCGACAAATCAAGGATTGTCTTCCGCTTTGCATTCAGACGTAAGCGGATTTCATCGTCACGCAAGAAGAAGGCGGTTCCGGCAGAATAGCTTCCGGCCAATCGAGGTCGGCGGACCTTTGCCGGGCGGTGCAAACGCCGTCCGGCCCGTATTCGCGGGGAGGCGAATCCACCCATGTCATCCAGGAACTTCAGCATCGGCACGATAAGCCAGGAGAAGATCGTCTTCGCCATCGCCGTGCTGCTTTTTGTCTTCTTCAGCGTCTACACCACCTCGTTCCTTCGCCCCGAAAACATCATGACCCTGCTGCGCAACGTCTCGGTGCTGGGCATCCTCGGCGTGGCGATGGCCGGCGTCGTCATCGGCAGGGGGATCGATCTCTCCATCGTCTCGGTCTTCGCCATGTCCACGGCATGGACGCTCCAGCTCATGACGGACGGCACCTCTCTTCCCATGGCGCTTGCGGCCGGCTTCCTCTTCGCGCTCCTTGTCGGCATCTCCAACGGGGTCCTTGTCGCCTATGTCGAAATTCCCGCGATCTTCGCCACGCTCGCCATGGGCACCTTCATCTACGGCATCGTCCGCCTTGGCCTGATCGATCTCGACGTCATCTACATGCCGCCGGCGGCCGAGAGCATGTCATGGCTCGGCAGCGGCCTCGTCATGGGCATACCCGTCCCGGTAATCCTGTTTGCGGTTGTGTGCATCGCCGGCCACCTGTTCCTGCGTCACACCAAGCACGGCCGCTTCATCTACTCGATCGGCGACAACCACGCCGCCGCCAGGATCACCGGCATTCCGGTCCGCCCGATCATCGTGCTGCAATATCTCCTGGCTTCGGGAGTGGGCTACCTCGCGGGCATCATCACGGCGACATCGGTCGCCTCCATGAACACCCGGGTGGCCATCTCGACCATGGTCTACGACATCATCCTGGTGGTCGTCATCGGCGGCATCGGCCTGGCGGGCGGGCGCGGTGGCATCCGCAACGTGGTCGTCGGCACGCTCCTGATCGGCATCCTGCTCAACGGCATGACGATCCTCGACATCCAGTACACCGTCCAGAACATCATCAAGAGCGGGTTGCTGCTCGCCGCCATCGTGGCCGACAGCATCATCAATCCCCGTGACGAACAGACTGCGCAGCAGGGCGACATCTAGCGCCTGACCGAGTACCAAGGAGGAGGAACCAATGTTCAACATAGTGAAGAAGACACTTCTGGCGGCATCGCTCGCGCTCGTCGCGACGACCGCCTTCGCCCAAGGCATCGACGATCCGACGCGCCAGCCCTATCTCGATGCGTTCAAGGGCAAGAAGATCGCCTTCGTGCCGCTTGCGATGGGCTTCGATCTAACGGAAGGCTGGGCCGCCGCCATCAAGAAGGAGGCAGACCGCCTCGGCATGACCTTTGAAATCCGCGACCCGAACTGGAGTACCGACGCCGGCGCCCAGGCGATCACGTCGCTGATCTCTGAAAAACCCGACATCATGGTCATCCACAATCCCGACGTTGCGTCCTATGCCCGTCTGCTGAAGCGTGCCGAAGAGGCGGGCATCAAGGTTATCCAGATGAACATGAAGTCCAGCTACGCGACATCCGTCTATATTGGTGCCGACTGGGTGGGCGTCGGCGAAGCCCAGGCTGAGGCCGTGATCAGGAAGTGCGGCCCCGGCACCAGCCAGAAGATCCAGATCATGCAGGGGGTGCTGACGGCGGCGGCCAGCGCCTATTCGATGAAGGGCGTCGAAAACGTCCTTGCCAGGCATCCTGAGATCAAGGTTGTCTCCAATCAGGCGGCAGACTGGGATGCCACCAAGGCACGCAACATCACCGCGACCGTTCTCCAGCAGCACCCAGATCTCTGTGGCTCGATCGGCTTCTGGGACGTGATGGACACCGGGACTGCCGCGGCGGTGAAGGAAGCCGGCAAGCAGGTCTATATCGTCACCTCCGGCGGCGGCGCCAAGATGGTCTGCGACAACGTCAAGGCCGGACTGTTCGGCGAGGAAATCTCCTATGACGTGCCGTCGCAGGGACGCGACCTCGGCAACATGATCCAGGCGCTGGTCCAGGCGACCGAGCCGATGAAGGTCTCGCTCTACAGCCCGGTGCGGAGCATCAATGCCGAGAACCTCGGCCCGCGCTCCTGCTGGGAGCTGGACGACATCAAGAAGTATTGATGAAGCGTAAGTCGCTGGCGGGCGCGGTTCTCCGCGCCCGCCGGTCACCGGTCACCGGTCAGGACGGAAATCCCCCATGTCATTTTCTGAAGCTGCGACGCGGCTGCGCTACCGCCTTGTCCCCGATCACGTGATCGGCGAGCTGCTCAGCAAGCGCTGGTCCGACAACGCGATTCCCTTCGTGCTGCTGCTGCTCGTCATCGGCTTCATGGGTGTCATGATCCCGAACTTCTTTTCCGCGGTCAATCTGTCGGACACGGCCAGGCAGTATGGCGAGTTCGGCCTCGTCACCATCGCGATGATGATCGTCATGGTCGCCGGCGGCATCGATCTCAGCATCTCGTCGACCTATGCGCTGGCAAATCTGGTGGCGCTGGCACTGCTCAACGTCGCGGGTTGGCCCCTCTACGCCGTCATTCCCGTCACGCTGGCCATCGGCGGCGCGATCGGCCTGGTGAACGGCATCCTGATTGGCTATTTCCGGCTGCGCGCCTTCCTCACGACGCTGGTGACCCTGATCGTCGTCAGGTCCGTCGTCGATCTGCTGCTGCTGCACTACGCGGTGCAGATCGCGGGCGGCTTCGTCGACTCGGACGTCTGGTTCTTCCTCGGCGAAGGCAATGTGCTGGGCCTTCCCGTCAGCTTCGTCATCATGGGCGTGCTGGCGATCGGTTTTCACATGCTGTTCAGCCGAATGCGGATCGGCTGGCGCATCATGGCAGTGGGCGGATCGCGCCGCTCGGCCCACAATGTCGGCATCCGCGTCGAGCGCGTCGTCTGTCTGACTTATGTGATCTCCGGCGTGCTGGCGAGCATGGCGGGCCTTCTCTTTGCCTCGCGCCTGTCAGGGGCTGGCGCAGACACCGGTGTCGGCCTCGAGATCATGGCGCTCACTGCGGCAGTCCTCGGCGGAAACAGCCTGGGCGGCGGGCGCGGCTCCATTGCCAAGGCGCTGATGGGCAGCATCGCGGTTCTGTTGCTCGTGAACGGTCTCGTCAGGCTGGGCCTGCCGGCGGGCGCCTCCTCGGTCGGGCTCGGCCTCGTGCTGCTGATCGCCGTCGCGATCGATGTTCGATGGCTCAAGAACCGGCACAAGCTGCTGGCCAAGGTCTATGTCTCCCCGACCTTCATGAGCCTGCCTCCGTCGCCGGCCACGGCGGCCGATGGCGGCACGAACTACGCGCTCAACGACCGCCTCCGCGATGTCGAACTCATCGGGCTGGGCGAGATCGAGGGTCCGGAGGACGTGATCCTCGACCGCAACGACAATCTCTACTGCGGCACCCGCATCGGCGAGATCGTCCGCTTCAACGCGCCGGACTACAAGACGCGGGAAGTCTTCGCCCACGTCGGCGGCAGGCCGTTGGGCATGGCGATCGATCGCGACGACAACATCCTCGTCTGCATCGGCGGCATGGGCCTCTACAGCATAGGCCAGGACCGATCGGTGACGAAGCTGACCGATGAAACCAACCGGTCGAAGGACTCTATCATCGACGACTCGCGCCTGAAGCTCGCCGACGACCTGGATATCGCGCCTGATGGCAAGATCTACTTCTCCGAAGCGACGATCCGCTACGAGATGCACGACTGGCCGGTCGATGCGCTTGAGGGCCGCGGCAACGGACGCATCATCTGCTACGACCCGGCCACGAAATCCACCAGGACGCTGATCCGCAAGCTCGTCTTTCCGAACGGCATTTGCATGGCCCACGACAACCGGTCGTTCTTCTTTGCGGAGACCTGGGGCTGCCGGATCAACCGCTATTGGCTGGAGGGTCCGAAGGCGGGAACTTGGGAGCGGTTGATACCGGACCTGCCGGGCTATCCCGACAATATCAACCGCGCGTCCGACGGCACCTACTGGGCGGCGCTCGTCGGCATGCGCACGCCGTCGCTCGACCTCGCGATGAAGATGCCCGCCTTCCGCAAGCGCATGGCGCGGCGGGTCGCGGCGGACGAGTGGCTGTTTCCCAACATCAATACCGGCTGTGTCATCCGCTTCGACGACCAGGGCCGGGTGCTGGAGACATTGTGGGATTTCGGCGGCGAGAACCATCCGATGATCACCTCGATGCGCGAGCACAAGGGCTATCTCTATCTCGGCGGCATCTCCAACAATCGTATCGGTCGCATCAGGCTCGCCGATGCCGATCCCGACTGGATCGCGCCTGAACACTATTGGGGCAGGAAATGAACCCTTTCGGCAGCATTCTCGATCGGTTCCTCGGGCGGGGCGATCACGCGATCACCATACCGCCGATGGACGGCGCGCTCAGACCCAATGACGGACTGGAGGATGCCGCCCTGGTCCAGAAACGGCCGGGGGCGGACAATCTCGCCATTCTCGGCGGCCGGATCGTGGTCGGATCCGGTTCGGCCATCTTTGCGGTCGGCGAGGGATCGCAGGAGCCGTTGAAGACGTTTGCGGCGGATGTCACCTGCCTTGCCGGGCTGCCCGACGGCAGTTGCGTTGCAGGTCTCGCCGACGGCACGCTTGTGATTGTCGGCGGGGCTCGCGACGGGCAGGTCACGAAACTGCCGGCCGGTATCCGGTGCCTCACCGCCCTTTGCGCCGTCGATGCACAGATCGTGGTGGTCGCCAACGGTTCGGAGAACCACCTTGTCGAGCGATGGTCGCGGGACCTGCTGGAAAAAGGCCGGTCGGGCTCGGTCTGGCGCGTCGATCTTGCGGACGGCACGGCAAGCAAGATCGCCGACCAGCTGGCATTTCCCTATGGGGTCCTGGTCAGCGCGGGAGCGGTGGTCATAGCAGAGGCGTGGGCGAGCCGGCTTGTCCGCTATCCCCATGCGGGCGGCCGCGGCGAAATCCTGCTCGAGAACCTTCCGGGCTATCCCGCCAGGCTCGCCGACGACCCCGACGGCGGGGCATGGTTGAGTGTCTTCGCGCCACGAAGCCAGTTGGTTGAATTCGTGCTGAGGGAAGACGAGTACCGGAGGCGCATGGTGAACGAGGTGCCCGGGGATTACTGGATCGCGCCGACCCTGCGCTCCGGGGGTTCGTTTCTGGAGCCGCTTCAGCAGGGCGGCGTGAAGCAGCTCGGCGTGCTGAAACCCTGGTCCCCCAGCCGGTCCTACGGTCTGCTGGTCAGGCTCGATACGTCCTTCAGGCCGCGCGCGAGTTTCCACAGTCGCGCCGATGGCACCCGGCATGGCGTCACCAGCAGCCTCCTCCACGACGGCAACGTCTACTTCACCGCGAAGGGCGACGGCGTGATCGGATCCATCCCCAGGGAGCACGCGGAATGAACGGTCAGGCACTGCTGTCGACGTCCAGGATCACCAAGGCCTACCGGGGCGTCACCGCGGTCAAGGACATCGATTTCGACGTACGCGCGGGCGAAGTCCATGCCCTGCTGGGCGAGAACGGCGCCGGAAAGTCCACGCTCTGCAAGATCCTCTCCGGCGCCGTGACGCCGACGCAGGGAGAAATCAGGGTCAACGGCGAGACGGTCTCCTTCGACCGGCCGGCCGATGCGCTCGCCAAGGGCATTGCCATGGTCTACCAGGAGACCAGTCTCGTCCCCGCGCTGACGGTCGCCCAGAACCTCTATCTCGGCGACGAGAAATTCTTCAATCGCCTGCGCGGCCTTTACATCGAGGCGCAGCAGTTCCTGCAGTCGCTGAACTTCGGCGTCGACCCGACGGCACTCGTCGTGTCGCTCGGCGCGGCGCAGAAGCAGATGGTCGAGATCGCGCGCGCGGTTCTTAAGAATGCCAGGGTCATCATCTTCGACGAGCCCACGGCCACGCTCACCCCGGAGGAGAAGCACCACTTCTTCTCCCTGATCGCGCGCCTCAAGCAGCGCGGCGTCGGCATCATCTTCATTACCCACGCGCTGGAGGAAGCGCTGGAAATGGCGGACCGCATCACCGTGCTCCGGGATGGCGAGCATGTCGTGACCGGTGACAAGGCAGATTTCGACCGGGACAAGGTGATCGCGGCCATGGTCGGACGCTCGCTGTCGGAAGAACTCTACGGTGCGACGAAGGAAGGCCGCCAGGCGCGCCCACCGGGCGCCCGGGTCCTCAGCGTCGAGAACCTCTCGATGCAGAACATCGTGCGCAACAACTCGTTCTCGGTCTTTGCCGGGCAGGTGACGGGCATCTTCGGCCTCGTCGGCTCGGGTCGCACGGAAACGGCCAAGATCATTTCAGGCGTCGTGAAGCGAAACCTGTTTCATGGTGGCGACGTCAAGCTGGACGGTCGCTCGATTCGCTACAAGGTGCCGCGGCAGGCGATCAGGGACGGCATCGTCTATGTCACGGAAGATCGGAAGATCGAGGGCTTCTTCGAGACCATGTCGATCGCCGAGAACATCTACAGCGGCTTTCTGGCCGGCGACAGGAAGAGCGGCATCGTCATCAGCCACAGCCAGATGAAGGCACTCGCCGAGACCTGGACGCGCACGCTGAAGGTCAAGGCGCTCGACAGCGACGCCCGCATGGTCGAGCTTTCGGGCGGCAACCAGCAAAAAGTCGTGATCGCGAAATCGCTTGTCCAGAAGCCGAGGATCATCATCATCGACGAACCCACGCGCGGCGTCGACGTCGGGGCCATCGCCGAGATCCACGGCGTCATCGCCAGACTGGCGGATGACGGCATCGCCGTGGTGGTGATCTCGTCCTATCTGCCGGAGATCCTCGCGGTGTCGGACCGCATCCTGGTCTCCCGCCAGGGACGCATCGTGGAAGAATTCTCACCGGCGACGGCAACGCCCGAGTCCATCATGTTCGCGTCGGTCCATTGACAGGGCAAGACGGCCGCCTCGGGGCAGGCCCGGGTGGTCGGAGGCGGGTTGCACGATCCGGCAAGGCGGGTGCAGTGTCGCGCAAGCGGAACGTGCGTCGACGGTATAGTGCTTCCATCCATCGGGGCGGAAAGTCTGCTTGGGAGAACTATATGGCGGATGGTGGCACGGCGCGGACGGTTCGCCCGCTGACGATCGACGAATTCAACGCGATGTCCGGCACGCCGGTCGGCACCTCGCCCTGGCGCATTGTCAGCCAGCCGGACATCGGCCTGTTTGCCGGCGTCACCGGGGATCTGCAATATATCCATGTCGATCCGGACAGGGCCAGGGATGGCCCGTTCGGCGGGACGATCGCCCATGGCATGCTGTCGCTCTCGCTGATCAGCGTCATGTTCAATGAGGCGGTGCCGCCGGTCGAAGGTGTCGCCATGAGCCTCAATTACGGGTTCGACAAGGTCCGTTTCTTGTCTCCGGTGCCATCGGACTCGGAGATCCGTGGTTCCTTCACGCTTTCCGGCATTGAGCAGCGCGGCGAGCGACAATACCTGTTCCGCTACACCGTCACCATGCAGGTCAGGGGGGCGGCCAAGCCCGCCGTCCATGCCGAATGGCTCGTCATGCATGTCCTGGCCTGAAACCAGCCTGACCTGAAACTAGTCCTAGGGAGAATGCCGTGAAAAGCGAATTTGAAGGTCGCGTCGCCATCGTGACCGGGGCTGCGAACGGCCTTGGCCGGAGCCATGCAAGGGCGTTGGCCGCCGAGGGCGCACAGGTTGTCGTCAACGACCTTGGCGTCAGGGTGGACGGTGGCATGGCCCCCTCGGACGCCTCGCTGCGGGTGGTCGAAGAGATCACAGCCGCCGGAGGCCATGCCGTCGCCGACTACGCGGATGTCTCGGATGCTGCCCAGGTCGATGCACTCGTCGCCCGCACCATGGAGCGCTTCGGC
Source organism: Rhizobium sp. (assembly GCA_019739215.1). Classification (GTDB taxonomy): domain Bacteria; phylum Pseudomonadota; class Alphaproteobacteria; order Rhizobiales; family Rhizobiaceae; genus Rhizobium_E. The sequence goes on along the minus strand of JAHHDR010000012.1, from coordinate 4,588 downwards.
CGGGTCGACATCCTGGTGAACAATGCGGGCCTGCTCCGCGACAAGACATTCGCCAAGATGGACCTGGCGGACTTCCGGCTGATCCTGGACATCCATGTCATGGGCTCGGTAAATTTCGTCAAGGCCGTCTGGCCGATCATGCGCGACCAGAATTACGGACGGATCGTGCTGACATCGTCTTCGTCGGGACTCTTCGGCAATTTCGGCCAGTCGAACTACGGCACGGCCAAGGCCGGAATGCTCGGCCTGATGAACGTGCTGCATATCGAGGGCGCCAGGAATGGCATTCGCGTGAACTGCCTGGCGCCGACCGCCGCGACGGATATGACCAAGGGGCTCCTGTCGGCAGAGTCCGTCGACCTGCTCGATCCGGACTCCGTTTCGCCCGCCGTCCTGTTCCTCGTGTCCGAAAACGCCCCGTCCAGAACGATCATCGGCGCCGGCGCTGGCGTCTTTTCCACCATTCAGGTGCTTGAGACCCCCGGCGTCTATCTTCCGCCCGGCAAGCGCTCGCCCGCCGATTTCGCCGCCCGCTTCGCCGAGATGCAGGACCTGGCAGGCGCGGCAACACTCGACGGCGCATTCGATCAAACCGAGAAATTCGTCAGGGCGGCGCTTGCCGCGATCCGCAAGGGAGAATGAGCATGCGCGAGGCAGTCATCGTTTCGACCGCGCGAACACCCATCGGCAAGGCCTACAGGGGAGCGTTCGCCGCCACGACGGCACAGACGCTGGCCGGGCACGCGATCCGGCATGCGGTTTCGCGCGCCGGCGTCGATCCGGCGGAAATCGACGACGTCGTCCTCGGCTGCGCCATGCAGATGGGAACCGGTTTCATGAATGTCGCGCGGCAGTCGCTGCTGCGGGCCGGGCTTCCGGTTACCGTTCCCGGCCAGTCGATCGACCGGCAGTGTGCGTCCGGCCTGATGGCGGTGTCGATAGCCGCCAACCAGATCGTTTCGGAGGGCATGGAGTTTGTTGTCGCCGGTGGCGTCGAATCAATCTCGATGAACCAGAACGAACGAACCTTCAATATCCGCGATCCCTGGCTCGAGGCCCGCAAGCCCTCGATCTACATGACGATGCTGGAGACCGCGGAGATCGTCTCGGCCCGCTACGGCATTTCCAGGGAGGCCCAGGACAACTATGCGCTGCAGTCCCAGCAGAGGACGGCGGCGGCGCAGTCCCGTGGGTTGTTCGATGACGAGATCGTCGGCATCGGCCCTTCGTCCGGGGTGGCGGGCAAAGTGCCGGGAGTCGACGGCGAGGCGGCGGCACTCGTGAGCGCGGATGAAGGAAACCGGCCCAACACGACGTTGGAAGGGCTCGCCGGGTTGAAACCCGTTTTCAGGGACGGCCAGACCATGACGGAAGGCCGCTTCATCACGGCAGGCAATGCGAGCCAGCTTTCCGACGGCGCGAGCGCCATGGTGCTGATGACGCGCTCGCAGGCGGAGAGGCGCGGCCTCCAGCCGCTGGGCGCCTATCGGGGCATGGCCGTGGCGGGGCTGGAGCCGGAGGAGATGGGAATCGGCCCTGTCGCGGCAATTCCGAAACTCCTGAAGGCGAAGGGCCTGAAGGTCGACGACATCGGCATCTGGGAACTGAACGAGGCCTTCGCCTGTCAGGTCATCCACTGCCGCGACGCGCTCGGCATTCCGGGCGAGCGCCTCAATGTCAATGGCGGTGCGATCGCCATCGGACACCCCTACGGCATGTCTGGTGCGCGCATGGTCGGGCACGCACTGCTTGAAGCCAGGCGCCGCGGCGCCCGCTACGCCGTCGTGACCATGTGCATCGGCGGTGGAATGGGCGCTGCCGGGCTCTTCGAAGCCAGCTGACGGCCCGCGGCGGCGCGTGCCAATTGTCCGCCGCGGACGTCCGATCGGTGCGACGTGGTCATGTGGCGGCGTTCACCGCCCCATTACGATCAGCTGAGCACCCGCTTGAGCGGCTTGATGTGCCGTACTAGCAGCATGTCGACAGCAAGAACCACCAGCAGCACGGCGCCCGACAGCGGGAAGAGAAGTGCCACGGCGATCATCACGATCGCGCCACCCTTCCAAAGGCCGAGCTTTTCCGGAAGCGCGGGTGCCACCAGACGGGCAGCGCCGGACGGACGCCGTTTCCACCACATGACGAAGCCGCTCACGGACATGAAGATGATCGACAGGCAGAACACCGTGTTGAGCACCAGGTTCCACACACCCATATCGCCCTCGTGGAATGCGATGCCCACCGCCATGGCCTTGCCGGCCAGGCCATAATCGGCAAAGCCGACATCCGCGAGCAGCTTGCCGGTATACTGGTCGACATGGACGGTGCGGTCTGACAGCGGGTCGTCGCTGTCATTGCTCATCGTGTCGCGCGACAGGGTCCAGACCCCGTCCGCCCCACCCGGAAAGGCGAGCTGGAAACGCCCGTCGAAGCCGATCGACCGCGCGAGTGCGACGACGGTGTCAAGGTTCACCGGCTGGCCTTCGGCAATACCGTCGAAGCCCGCCTTCGAGCCGGAAACAGGCATCTTGGTCTGCTCCAGCGTCCATGCGACTTCCTTCATCCCGTCATGGTTCATGTGCTCCCCGTGGGTCTTGTCGGAGAGCGGGACATTGTCCCATTTTGTGGCGGGGAAGGTGCTCCATGCCTGCGTAAACCTGTCACCCCAGATGCCGGCCCAGGACAGGCCCGACAGCAGGAAGACCAGCAGGATCGCCGAACACCAGAAACCGATCGACATGTGCAGCGACTTCCACAGCTGCCGGCCCCGTGCCGAGAACTGCGGAAGCAGGACACTGCCGGGGCCCTTGCCGTCGCGCGGCCACCAGAGGAACAGGCCCGTGACGATCAGCACCACCGCAAAGCCCGCGGCGATCTCGATCAGCCGGTCGCCGGTATCGCCCAGAAGAAGGGTGCCGTGGATGACATTGGCGAGATCGTAAAGTGCATCCCGCCGTGTCCAGTCGCCCAGGGCGGTGCCCGTATAGGGGTCGACCGCGACCATGGTCGACTGGTCGCCGAGGTTGACCCGGAACAGGGCCGAACCGTCGGCCGTGCGCGGGGCGATATACTGCACCACCGTGCCGCCCGGAACCGCCGCCGCGGCGGCTTCGGCCTGGCGCGAAATGTCGACGGCCTGCGCCCCCGGCGTTACGGCATGGATCTTCTCGCCATCGCGGCCGAGCAGCGCCGACGACCACACCATCATCAGGCCGGTCACGGCCAGCATGATGAGAAACGGTGCCACATAGAGCCCGGCATAGAAGTGCCAGCGCCATGCGGCGATGTAGAACTTCCGGCTCAGCGTACTGTCGCGGGATGGGAGTGTGCTGGAGGTGATGTCAGTCATATCGTCCCCTTGAAAAGACTGTTGGATTGAAAAGCCGTCTGTGGTCAGTCCGCCGCGCCGGACATCCGCCTGAGTGCGCCCAGATCGAGCACACGGATGCGCTCGGGGCGGGAGAATTCGATCATCCGGTCCCTGCGGAAGCGATGAAGGCAGCGGCTGACGGTTTCCAGCGTCAGCCCGAGCCAGTCGGCAAGATCGCCGCGAGTCGGAAACAGCGCGAAGCTTGGGCGCGCGGCCGGCTTTCGCCCGAATTGCTCCAGAAGATCGATCAGAGCCGAGGCCACCCGTTCGGCAGCGGTCTTGCGGCCGAGCAGCAGCGCATGGGCCTGCTGCCGGTTCAGCATGTTGCCGACCTCCGCGGGCAGGCTGGCCCAGGCCATTCGCCGGCCATGGCGCTCCACCGTCGAATAGGTGAGGGATTCGGCGACGCACTGGCCGGCGCCCTGGACAGCAAAGCCGAACATGCGGCCGGGCCCGACAATGTCGCAGATCTGGCGGCGGCCATCCGGCAGGTAACGGGACACGGCGATGCAGCCATCGGTCAGGCGAAAGAACAGCTCGCCATCGCCGGCGCTGAGGGGAAGTGCCTTACGTGGCTTGAGAACGAGGTGGGTGAGGGGTTGGACGGCCGTACGGCTGGCAAGGAACGGCGGCGGAACGAGTTCCGCGTCCTGGGCAAGAAAGAGCATGGGCTATGGATCCGCAGGTCCGAGCCGGACGGCGGATCGCGCCAGTGCCGGCCTCGTGTTTCATGGCAAGCCTGACCCGAGGGTCAGGCCGTTGCGACTGAAACCGGAACGGCGGGAGGGCCGCGAGGCGGCGCGCTGGGCGGGAAGATCAGGCGATGAAGGGATTCGGGCGTGAAGACGAAGACTGCGGCCTCGGCCGCGGGCATCGTCGTGTCACAGTCGCGTGGTGGCTGCGGTACGGCAATGGACGATGTGATCCGGCAGGCTTCGCAGCCATTGTCATGGTGCTTGCCCGTTTTGCCGTCTTCATCCGGGAGACAGAGACTGGCGACAGTGCCGTCCGGCAGTTCATAGGCCGCCATGTCAGGGCCGGAGGCCAAGGCACTGTTGAGTGGCTTGTGGGCGAAGCCGATGGCAACGAGAATCATCGCGCAGACGATGCGCAGGACAATCCCAGCTGTTGTTCGGCTCTTCGTCATCTGCCCCATCGCAACATGCGCTGCGGGATGGATAGCAATGCCCGGATCAAAAGACAATGCGGCAGAATGGTGTT
>JAHHDR010000011.1 GCA_019739215.1 Rhizobium sp. | reverse complement strand
TCCCAAGGTGCAGGAACTCCGCCAGCTTTCGGAATGGTCCGAGGGGCAGGTCTGGGTCAGTCCGGAACGGCATGGCGCGATCACCGGCATCATGAAGGCGCAGATCGACTGGATCCCGCTCTCGATCGGCGCTGTCCGGCCGACGCAGGGCAAGACGCTGGCGGTCATGCAGGTTTCCGGCGGATCGCAGTCGTTCAATGCCGTCAACGCGCTTCGGCTGCTCGGGCGCTGGATGCGGATGATCACCATTCCCAATCAGTCTTCCGTCGCCAAGGCCTTACAGGAGTTCGATGCCGACGGCCGGATGAAGCCGTCCTCCTATTATGACCGCGTGGTCGATGTCTGCGAGGAACTGATCAAGTTCACCCTGCTGACACGCGACGCCTCGGCCTATCTCACCGACCGTTACAGCGAGCGTAAGGAAGCAGCAGGAAAGCTCGAAGAGCGCGTGAAACTGAAGTCGATCTGATTTGGAGGCGACGATGAAGAACCGCAAGCAATTCCTGGATCGCCCCCTCACCGTGACCCTGCTCGCCTTCGCCGCCGTGGCGTTGGCGGCAGCGATCCTTGTCGTCGACTGACATTTTCGTCTTTAATTTCGATTTTTCTGGAAATACCAATTGACGGCACGCGACCATGGCGCTATGCTATTTCCATGATGATCGAAAAAGCAGCATCGCAGCTCGAAGCCCTTGGCAATACGACCCGGCTGAACATCTACCGGACGCTGGTTCGTGCGGGCCAGGGCGGGCTGGCCGTCGGCCAGTTGCAGGAACGGCTGGGTATTCCGGCATCGACGTTGTCGCACCACTTGAAGCGACTGGTCGATACCGGACTGGCCACCCAGGAGCGGCAATCGACCACGCTGATCTGCCGTGCGGATTATTCCAGCATGCACGGCCTGATCGGGTTTCTCGCCGACGAGTGTTGCGCTGACGAAGGCTGTCCGCAGGCCAATGCGGAGGAAGCGGCGTAGCGCATTTTTCACGCCCTATATTTCTATTATTCTAGAAACTAGAAAGGAACATGGCATGAAGCGGTTGGAACTTCCTGTGGCAGTCATTGGCGCCGGTCCCGTCGGGCTGGCCGCGGCAGCACATGTCGCGATGCGCGGCCTGACCCCTCTTGTAGTGGAGCGCGGCAGATCGGTCGGCGCCTCCCTGCTCGACTGGGGACATGTCCGGGTGTTCTCGCCCTGGAAATACAATGTCGATGCTGCGGCAGTCACATTGCTGCACCATGCCGGCTGGACGATGCCCGATCCCGAACATCTCCCGACCGGCAAGGAGATCGTCGACCAGTATCTCGCGCCCTTGTCGCGGGTCGAGGCAATTGCCGGGGGATTGAAGCTCGGCGCGACCGTGATGGCGATCACGCGGGACCACAGGGACAAGGTATCATCGGCAGGCCGCGGCGAAGCGCCCTTCGTCGTGCGCTACCGCGACGCCGACGGCGAGCATGACGTCGCCGTGCGTGCGGTTATCGATGCCTCAGGCACCTGGACGCAACCCAATCCGATGGGGGTCAACGGCCTGCACGTCCCCGGCGAGGCCGGCGAGGCGCGCGTATCCTACGGCATACCGGATGTCGCCGGCGCGCGGCGGGCGGACTTTCTCGGCAAGCGTACGCTGGTGGTCGGCAGCGGCCATTCCGCGATCAATGTCGCGCTCGCCCTGATGGAACTCCAGGATCGCGACCCCGGCACCGAAGTGCTGTGGGCACTGCGCCATCACAATATCGGCCGGTTGCTGGGCGGCGGCCTCAACGACCAATTGCCGGAGCGTGGCGCGCTGGGTCTTGCTGCCAAGTCGGCGATGGACGCCGGACGACTGCAGATGCTGCCGGCCTTTGTCGCAAGGCGTGTATCGGCCAACGGCAAGGGATTGCAGGTCATTGCGAGCGTTGGCGACGAGGAGCGCGTGCTGCATGTCGACCAGATCGTCGTGACCACCGGATTCAGGCCTGACTTCTCCTTCCTGCGCGAAGTGCGCTTCCAGGTCGATCCCGCCGTGGAGGCCCCCCCGGCCCTCGCCCCGCTCATCGATCCAAACCTGCATTCCTGCGGGACCGTGCCGCCGCATGGCGTCGTGGAACTTGCGCATCCGGAGACGGACTTCTACATCGTCGGTTCCAAAAGCTATGGCCGAGCACCGACCTTCCTGATGAAGACGGGCTATGAGCAGATGCGCTCCGTCGTAGCCGAGATCGCCGGCGATCATGCCGCAGCCCGGCGGGTGGAACTGGTCCTGCCCGAAACCGGCGTCTGTTCCACCGACCAGGGTCAGCCGGGATCTGCCGGATGCTGCGGCGGACCTGCTGCGGCAGAAAAGGATGCGTGCTGCGTCGCCGACGCCGTCGCCAAGGACGAAGGCAGGTCCGGCTGCGGCTGCGGCACCCGGTCCGCGCCGGAAAGGGCTGTCGAAAACGCATGACGACGCAGGATGCAAGGCTGCCCGGCTGGGCGCTCGCCGGGTTGGGTGCCACGCAGATCATCGGCTATGGAACGCTATATTACTGCGTCAGCATCCTCGTGCCGGCCATCGCGGCCGATCTTGCGGTCTCCGAACAATGGCTCTTCGGCGCATTTTCGGTGGCGCTGCTCATCGGCGCCTTCGCCGCGCCGCTGTCGGGTAGCCTCGCCGACAGGCTCGGAGCCGGAAGGGTGATGGCGATCGGAACGATCGGGTCCGCGCTCACCCTGGTGCTAGTGGCGCTGGCACCGGACGCGGCAAGTTTCGCCGTGGCACTCACCGCGACGCAGGTGGTCTCGGCGGGCGTGCTCTACCCGACGGCGTTTACCGCGATCGTACAGGCGGGCGGCGGCAGGGCGCAGACCTCGATTGTCCACCTCACGCTGATCGCGGGCTTCGCGTCCTCCCTGTTCTGGCCCCTGACGACATGGTTGACCGGGTTCATCGACTGGCGGGATATCCTGCTCGTCTACGCAGCGATCCATGTCCTCGTCTGCATGCCCGTCCATCTCGCGCTGGCCCGGCTCACCTCCCGGTCCGGACAGGTGGTGCGGTCCGCCCGGGCTTCCGGCGAGGCCCCGACAACGACACGGTCGGGCTCGCTCGTGTTCGCCCTGATGCTTCTCGGTTTCGCAATCGAGGGCTACGCGCTATCTGCAATGCTGGTCCATATCGTACCGATCACACAGGCGCTCGGCCTCGGGGCGGCCGGTCTCCTCGTTGCCTCGCTGTTCGGGCCGGCGCAGGTGACGAGCCGGTTCATCAACCTGATCTTCGGCGGCGGCCTGTCGCAGGCGTGGCTGGCTGTGATCGCTGCCGTCCTCATGCCGCTCGGCCTCGTCATCCTACTGGCGACGACGCCGTGGTTCACGGGCGCGGTGCTGTTTGCGATCTGCATGGGATTGGGCTCGGGCCTGACCAGCATCGTCGGCGGCACGCTGCCGCTCGAACTGTTCGGCCGGGAGGGCTACGGGAGCCGGCTCGGATGGTGCACGACGGCAAAGCAGATCACGTCGTCGATCGCGCCGGTGGCGATGTCGATTTCAATGGCCGGTATCGGCCTGAAGCCCTCGCTATGGGGCATCGTGATCATTGCGCTCGCCGGCGCATTGGCCTTCGTGGCGATCGGCTTGATCGTGGCGAACCGGTCTCCGGGCACCCTTCGCGAGGCGTAATCCTCGCCGTCGGCCGCGGACATCGTCGCGGAACCATTTTCGACCTGGCTTGTTTCTAGGCCACGGAACGGTTTCGGTCCGCAACGAGGAAACATCATGAAAAAGACGATCATAGCGGTGGCGCTTCTCAGCGCCTTTTCCCTGCACGCCCATGCCCAGACCGCCACCACCGAAGGCGAAACACCAGCCGTCGTCACCCCGGATTCGACGAACGCGACAGCGCCGGTGGAAGGCGCCAACAGCTTTACCGAGGCGCAGGCCAAGGAACGGATCGTCGAAGCGGGCTTTGCCGATGTCGGCGCGCTCAAGCTCGACGAGCAGGGCGTATGGCGCGGCACCGCCATGAAGGATGGAAAGTCGATGCCTGTCGGTCTCGACTATCAGGGCAACGTCGTCACCCAGTAATCCGGCGCCAGAAGAACACAAGGAATAATCAGATGAGAACAGTTACAGGACTATTCGACAGCTACTCGGACGCCGAAGTCGCCGTTTCCAATCTCGAGCGCGCCGGCATTCCCTCCGACGACATCTCGATCGTCTCGAACAATGGCGATGGCCGCTATGACGAATCCAACGTCGCAGAAGGCGCAGGCACAGGTGCCGGCATCGGCGCTGTCGTCGGCGGCGCCGGCGGCCTGCTGACCGGCCTCGGCCTGATGGCGATCCCCGGCGTCGGCCCGGTCGTTGCAGCCGGATGGCTCGCTGCCACAGCAGTCGGTGCCGTCGCAGGCGCGGCTGTTGGTGGCGCCACCGGCGGCATCATCGGCGCCCTGACGGAATCGGGCGTCAGTGAAGCCGACGCGCATGTCTATGCCGAAGGCGTGCGCCGCGGCGGTACGCTGGTCACCGCCCGCGTCGAAGACAGCCGCCATGCGGAAGCCGAAGCCCTTCTGAAGCAGTCGAGCTGGGTCGATCCCACCACCCGTCGCCGCACCTACGAACAGGAAGGCTGGACGGCCTTCGACCCCACGCTCAACCCTTACGCGCCCGACCAGATCGCTGGCGAGCGCGACCGGTCCCGCAGAGCCTAATCCACCTCTCACACATCAATTCAACGCAGCAACAGGAGACTGACATGGGTAGCACATCAGACAAGGTCGTCGGCAAGGCCAACGAACTCGCAGGACAGGCCCGCCAGGGCGTCGGCAAGGCCGTCGGCAATACCGAGATGCAGGCCAAGGGCATGGCCCAGGAAGCCAAAGGCGACGCCCAGCAGGCCAAGGGCAAGGTCAAGGACGCCGTCAAGAACGTCGTCGACAAGGCCTGAGCCGGACCATGCCGACATGTTGCGGGCGCTCCCTGTCGGAGCGTCCGCAACACCATTCTGCCGCATTGTCTTTTGATCCGGGCATTGCTATCCATCCCGCAGCGCATGTTGCGATGGGGCAGATGACGAAGAGCCGAACAACAGCTGGGATTGTCCTGCGCATCGTCTGCGCGATGATTCTCGTTGCCATCGGCTTCGCCCACAAGCCACTCAACAGTGCCTTGGCCTCCGGCCCTGACATGGCGGCCTATGAACTGCCGGACGGCACTGTCGCCAGTCTCTGTCTCCCGGATGAAGACGGCAAAACGGGCAAGCACCATGACAATGGCTGCGAAGCCTGCCGGATCACATCGTCCATTGCCGTACCGCAGCCACCACGCGACTGTGACACGACGATGCCCGCGGCCGAGGCCGCAGTCTTCGTCTTCACGCCCGAATCCCTTCATCGCCTGATCTTCCCGCCCAGCGCGCCGCCTCGCGGCCCTCCCGCCGTTCCGGTTTCAGTCGCAACGGCCTGACCCTCGGGTCAGGCTTGCCATGAAACACGAGGCCGGCACTGGCGCGATCCGCCGTCCGGCTCGGACCTGCGGATCCATAGCCCATGCTCTTTCTTGCCCAGGACGCGGAACTCGTTCCGCCGCCGTTCCTTGCCAGCCGTACGGCCGTCCAACCCCTCACCCACCTCGTTCTCAAGCCACGTAAGGCACTTCCCCTCAGCGCCGGCGATGGCGAGCTGTTCTTTCGCCTGACCGATGGCTGCATCGCCGTGTCCCGTTACCTGCCGGATGGCCGCCGCCAGATCTGCGACATTGTCGGGCCCGGCCGCATGTTCGGCTTTGCTGTCCAGGGCGCCGGCCAGTGCGTCGCCGAATCCCTCACCTATTCGACGGTGGAGCGCCATGGCCGGCGAATGGCCTGGGCCAGCCTGCCCGCGGAGGTCGGCAACATGCTGAACCGGCAGCAGGCCCATGCGCTGCTGCTCGGCCGCAAGACCGCTGCCGAACGGGTGGCCTCGGCTCTGATCGATCTTCTGGAGCAATTCGGGCGAAAGCCGGCCGCGCGCCCAAGCTTCGCGCTGTTTCCGACTCGCGGCGATCTTGCCGACTGGCTCGGGCTGACGCTGGAAACCGTCAGCCGCTGCCTTCATCGCTTCCGCAGGGACCGGATGATCGAATTCTCCCGCCCCGAGCGCATCCGTGTGCTCGATCTGGGCGCACTCAGGCGGATGTCCGGCGCGGCGGACTGACCACAGACGGCTTTTCAATCCAACAGTCTTTTCAAGGGGACGATATGACTGACATCACCTCCAGCACACTCCCATCCCGCGACAGTACGCTGAGCCGGAAGTTCTACATCGCCGCATGGCGCTGGCACTTCTATGCCGGGCTCTATGTGGCACCGTTTCTCATCATGCTGGCCGTGACCGGCCTGATGATGGTGTGGTCGTCGGCGCTGCTCGGCCGCGATGGCGAGAAGATCCATGCCGTAACGCCGGGGGCGCAGGCCGTCGACATTTCGCGCCAGGCCGAAGCCGCCGCGGCGGCGGTTCCGGGCGGCACGGTGGTGCAGTATATCGCCCCGCGCACGGCCGACGGTTCGGCCCTGTTCCGGGTCAACCTCGGCGACCAGTCGACCATGGTCGCGGTCGACCCCTATACGGGCACCGCCCTGGGCGACTGGACACGGCGGGATGCACTTTACGATCTCGCCAATGTCATCCACGGCACCCTTCTTCTGGGCGATACCGGCGACCGGCTGATCGAGATCGCCGCGGGCTTTGCGGTGGTGCTGATCGTCACGGGCCTGTTCCTCTGGTGGCCGCGCGACGGCAAGGGCCCCGGCAGTGTCCTGCTTCCGCAGTTCTCGGCACGGGGCCGGCAGCTGTGGAAGTCGCTGCACATGTCGATCGGTTTCTGGTGTTCGGCGATCCTGCTGGTCTTCCTGCTGTCGGGCCTGTCCTGGGCCGGCATCTGGGGTGACAGGTTTACGCAGGCATGGAGCACCTTCCCCGCCACAAAATGGGACAATGTCCCGCTCTCCGACAAGACCCACGGGGAGCACATGAACCATGACGGGATGAAGGAAGTCGCATGGACGCTGGAGCAGACCAAGATGCCTGTTTCCGGCTCGAAGGCGGGCTTCGACGGTATTGCCGAAGGCCAGCCGGTGAACCTTGACACCGTCGTCGCACTCGCGCGGTCGATCGGCTTCGACGGGCGTTTCCAGCTCGCCTTTCCGGGTGGGGCGGACGGGGTCTGGACCCTGTCGCGCGACACGATGAGCAATGACAGCGACGACCCGCTGTCAGACCGCACCGTCCATGTCGACCAGTATACCGGCAAGCTGCTCGCGGATGTCGGCTTTGCCGATTATGGCCTGGCCGGCAAGGCCATGGCGGTGGGCATCGCATTCCACGAGGGCGATATGGGTGTGTGGAACCTGGTGCTCAACACGGTGTTCTGCCTGTCGATCATCTTCATGTCCGTGAGCGGCTTCGTCATGTGGTGGAAACGGCGTCCGTCCGGCGCTGCCCGTCTGGTGGCACCCGCGCTTCCGGAAAAGCTCGGCCTTTGGAAGGGTGGCGCGATCGTGATGATCGCCGTGGCACTTCTCTTCCCGCTGTCGGGCGCCGTGCTGCTGGTGGTTCTTGCTGTCGACATGCTGCTAGTACGGCACATCAAGCCGCTCAAGCGGGTGCTCAGCTGATCGTAATGGGGCGGTGAACGCCGCCACATGACCACGTCGCACCGATCGGACGTCCGCGGCGGACAATTGGCACGCGCCGCCGCGGGCCGTCAGCTGGCTTCGAAGAGCCCGGCAGCGCCCATTCCACCGCCGATGCACATGGTCACGACGGCGTAGCGGGCGCCGCGGCGCCTGGCTTCAAGCAGTGCGTGCCCGACCATGCGCGCACCAGACATGCCGTAGGGGTGTCCGATGGCGATCGCACCGCCATTGACATTGAGGCGCTCGCCCGGAATGCCGAGCGCGTCGCGGCAGTGGATGACCTGACAGGCGAAGGCCTCGTTCAGTTCCCAGATGCCGATGTCGTCGACCTTCAGGCCCTTCGCCTTCAGGAGTTTCGGAATTGCCGCGACAGGGCCGATTCCCATCTCCTCCGGCTCCAGCCCCGCCACGGCCATGCCCCGATAGGCGCCCAGCGGCTGGAGGCCGCGCCTCTCCGCCTGCGAGCGCGTCATCAGCACCATGGCGCTCGCGCCGTCGGAAAGCTGGCTCGCATTGCCTGCCGTGATGAAGCGGCCTTCCGTCATGGTCTGGCCGTCCCTGAAAACGGGTTTCAACCCGGCGAGCCCTTCCAACGTCGTGTTGGGCCGGTTTCCTTCATCCGCGCTCACGAGTGCCGCCGCCTCGCCGTCGACTCCCGGCACTTTGCCCGCCACCCCGGACGAAGGGCCGATGCCGACGATCTCGTCATCGAACAACCCACGGGACTGCGCCGCCGCCGTCCTCTGCTGGGACTGCAGCGCATAGTTGTCCTGGGCCTCCCTGGAAATGCCGTAGCGGGCCGAGACGATCTCCGCGGTCTCCAGCATCGTCATGTAGATCGAGGGCTTGCGGGCCTCGAGCCAGGGATCGCGGATATTGAAGGTTCGTTCGTTCTGGTTCATCGAGATTGATTCGACGCCACCGGCGACAACAAACTCCATGCCCTCCGAAACGATCTGGTTGGCGGCTATCGACACCGCCATCAGGCCGGACGCACACTGCCGGTCGATCGACTGGCCGGGAACGGTAACCGGAAGCCCGGCCCGCAGCAGCGACTGCCGCGCGACATTCATGAAACCGGTTCCCATCTGCATGGCGCAGCCGAGGACGACGTCGTCGATTTCCGCCGGATCGACGCCGGCGCGCGAAACCGCATGCCGGATCGCGTGCCCGGCCAGCGTCTGTGCCGTCGTGGCGGCGAACGCTCCCCTGTAGGCCTTGCCGATGGGTGTTCGCGCGGTCGAAACGATGACTGCCTCGCGCATGCTCATTCTCCCTTGCGGATCGCGGCAAGCGCCGCCCTGACGAATTTCTCGGTTTGATCGAATGCGCCGTCGAGTGTTGCCGCGCCTGCCAGGTCCTGCATCTCGGCGAAGCGGGCGGCGAAATCGGCGGGCGAGCGCTTGCCGGGCGGAAGATAGACGCCGGGGGTCTCAAGCACCTGAATGGTGGAAAAGACGCCAGCGCCGGCGCCGATGATCGTTCTGGACGGGGCGTTTTCGGACACGAGGAACAGGACGGCGGGCGAAACGGAGTCCGGATCGAGCAGGTCGACGGACTCTGCCGACAGGAGCCCCTTGGTCATATCCGTCGCGGCGGTCGGCGCCAGGCAGTTCACGCGAATGCCATTCCTGGCGCCCTCGATATGCAGCACGTTCATCAGGCCGAGCATTCCGGCCTTGGCCGTGCCGTAGTTCGACTGGCCGAAATTGCCGAAGAGTCCCGACGAAGACGATGTCAGCACGATCCGTCCGTAATTCTGGTCGCGCATGATCGGCCAGACGGCCTTGACGAAATTTACCGAGCCCATGACATGGATGTCCAGGATCAGCCGGAAGTCCGCCAGGTCCATCTTGGCGAATGTCTTGTCGCGGAGCAGGCCCGCATTGTTCACCAGGATGTCGACCCGGCCGAAGCGCTCCATGGTGCGGGCGACGAGTGCATCGACCTGGGCAGCATCCGAGACATCCGCGTAGTCGGCGACGGCATGGCCTCCGGCGGCTGTGATCTCTTCGACCACCCGCAGCGAGGCGTCCGAGGGGGCCATGCCACCGTCCACCCTGACGCCAAGGTCGTTGACGACAACCTGTGCGCCCTCGGCGGCCAACGCCCTTGCATGGCTCCGGCCAAGGCCGTTCGCAGCCCCGGTCACGATGGCGACGCGACCTTCAAATTCGCTTTTCACGGCATTCTCCCTAGGACTAGTTTCAGGTCAGGCTGGTTTCAGGCCAGGACATGCATGACGAGCCATTCGGCATGGACGGCGGGCTTGGCCGCCCCCCTGACCTGCATGGTGACGGTGTAGCGGAACAGGTATTGTCGCTCGCCGCGCTGCTCAATGCCGGAAAGCGTGAAGGAACCACGGATCTCCGAGTCCGATGGCACCGGAGACAAGAAACGGACCTTGTCGAACCCGTAATTGAGGCTCATGGCGACACCTTCGACCGGCGGCACCGCCTCATTGAACATGACGCTGATCAGCGAGAGCGACAGCATGCCATGGGCGATCGTCCCGCCGAACGGGCCATCCCTGGCCCTGTCCGGATCGACATGGATATATTGCAGATCCCCGGTGACGCCGGCAAACAGGCCGATGTCCGGCTGGCTGACAATGCGCCAGGGCGAGGTGCCGACCGGCGTGCCGGACATCGCGTTGAATTCGTCGATCGTCAGCGGGCGAACCGTCCGCGCCGTGCCACCATCCGCCATATAGTTCTCCCAAGCAGACTTTCCGCCCCGATGGATGGAAGCACTATACCGTCGACGCACGTTCCGCTTGCGCGACACTGCACCCGCCTTGCCGGATCGTGCAACCCGCCTCCGACCACCCGGGCCTGCCCCGAGGCGGCCGTCTTGCCCTGTCAATGGACCGACGCGAACATGATGGACTCGGGCGTTGCCGTCGCCGGTGAGAATTCTTCCACGATGCGTCCCTGGCGGGAGACCAGGATGCGGTCCGACACCGCGAGGATCTCCGGCAGATAGGACGAGATCACCACCACGGCGATGCCGTCATCCGCCAGTCTGGCGATGACGCCGTGGATCTCGGCGATGGCCCCGACGTCGACGCCGCGCGTGGGTTCGTCGATGATGATGATCCTCGGCTTCTGGACAAGCGATTTCGCGATCACGACTTTTTGCTGGTTGCCGCCCGAAAGCTCGACCATGCGGGCGTCGCTGTCGAGCGCCTTGACCTTCAGCGTGCGCGTCCAGGTCTCGGCGAGTGCCTTCATCTGGCTGTGGCTGATGACGATGCCGCTCTTCCTGTCGCCGGCCAGAAAGCCGCTGTAGATGTTCTCGGCGATCGACATGGTCTCGAAGAAGCCCTCGATCTTCCGATCTTCCGTGACATAGACGATGCCGTCCCTGATCGCCTGCCGCGGCACCTTGTAGCGAATCGAGCGACCGTCCAGCTTGACGTCGCCACCATGAAACAGGTTTCGCTTCACGACGCCTGAAATGATCTTGGCCGTTTCCGTGCGACCCGAGCCGACGAGGCCGAAGATGCCCGTCACCTGCCCGGCAAAGACCGAGAACGAGTTGTTGCGCACGATGTTCTGCATCGAGAGGTTCTCGACGCTGAGGACCCGGGCGCCCGGTGGGCGCGCCTGGCGGCCTTCCTTCGTCGCACCGTAGAGTTCTTCCGACAGCGAGCGTCCGACCATGGCCGCGATCACCTTGTCCCGGTCGAAATCTGCCTTGTCACCGGTCACGACATGCTCGCCATCCCGGAGCACGGTGATGCGGTCCGCCATTTCCAGCGCTTCCTCCAGCGCGTGGGTAATGAAGATGATGCCGACGCCGCGCTGCTTGAGGCGCGCGATCAGGGAGAAGAAGTGGTGCTTCTCCTCCGGGGTGAGCGTGGCCGTGGGCTCGTCGAAGATGATGACCCTGGCATTCTTAAGAACCGCGCGCGCGATCTCGACCATCTGCTTCTGCGCCGCGCCGAGCGACACGACGAGTGCCGTCGGGTCGACGCCGAAGTTCAGCGACTGCAGGAACTGCTG
>JAHHDR010000010.1 GCA_019739215.1 Rhizobium sp. | reverse complement strand
CGGCGTCGGTCATCTGGTCCTCGCGTCACTTCTTCTTCGGCATCCACTTTCTTTTTAGGAAGTCCGGGCAGGCCGGGGAAGCCGCCGCCGAGGCCCTGGAGCTTGGGGCCGCCAAGGCCCGGCATGCCGCCGAGACCGGGTGGAAAGGCCGCCGCCGCCCATCTGCTTGGCCATCGCCTCGAGCTGCTTGGGATCCATTTTGGAGAGGTCGGGCATGCCGCCCATGCCGCCCCCCATGCCACCCAGCCCCATCTTGCCGGCGAGGCCGCCCAGCATCTGCTTCATCATGCCGCCGCCCTTGCCGCCGCCCATGGCCTTCATCATGTCGGCCATGCCACGGTGCATTTTCAGCACCTTGTTGATTTCGGCGGCATCGGTGCCGGAACCGGCGGCGATGCGCTTCTTGCGGGAGTGCTTGAGAAGGTCGGGGTTGCGGCGCTCGGCCTTGGTCATCGACTGGATGATGGCGACCTGGCGCTTGATCGCCTTGTCGTCGAAACCGGCGCCGGCCAGCTTGTCCTTCATGCCGGCCATGCCGGGCATCATGCCCATGATGCCGCCCATGCCGCCCATTTTCTGCATCTGCTTGAGCTGCTCGGCCATGTCGTCGAGGTCAAACTTGCCCTTGGCCATCTTCTGGGCCATGGCCGCCGCTTTTTTCGGCGTCGATATTCTCGGCAGCCTTCTCGACGAGGCTGACAATGTCGCCCATGCCGAGGATGCGGTCGGCGATGCGGCGGGGATGGAACTCCTCGAGTTCCGTCATCTTCTCGCCCGAACCGATCAGCTTGACCGGCTTGCCGGTGACGGCGCGCATCGAAAGGGCTGCGCCACCGCGGCCGTCGCCGTCCATGCGGGTCAGGACGAGGCCGGTAATGCCGACGCGGTCGTCGAAATTGCGCGCCAGATTGACGGCGTCCTGGCCGGTCAGCGCATCGGCGACCAACAGGATTTCGTGCGGATTGGCCTTCTTCTTGATGTCGGCCATCTCGATCATCAAGGGTTCGTCGATATGCGTGCGGCCGGCGGTGTCGAGGATGACGACGTCATGGCCACCGAGCCGTGCTGCCTGAACCGCGCGCGCGGCGATATCCACCGGCGACTGGCCTGATATGATCGGCAGCGTATCGACGCCGGTCTGGACGCCCAGCTGGCGCAACTGCTCCTGTGCGGCCGGACGGCGCGTGTCGAGCGAGGCCATCAGGACCTTCTTGCGGTCGCGATTGGTCAGGCGCAGCGCGATCTTGCCCGAGGTCGTCGTCTTGCCCGAGCCCTGCAGGCCGACCATCATGATGACGACGGGGGCAGGCGCATTGAGATCGACGGTCGAGCTCTCGGTGCCGAGCATCTCGACCAGTTCGTCATGGACGATCTTGACCACCATCTGGCCGGGCTTGATCGACTTCAGGATTTCGGCGCCGACGGCCTTTTCGCGGACGCGGTCGGTGAAGGCGCGGACGACTTCGAGCGCGACGTCGGCTTCGAGCAGGGCGCGGCGAACCTCGCGCAGCGCTGCGGACACATCCGCGTCCGACAGCGCGCCGCGCCCGGTCAAACCGTTCAGAATAGTGCCCAGGCGTTCCTGTAGGCTCTCGAACATCCCATCAATCCTTCTGTCCGGTGGTTTTTCCGGAACATCGGTATCGGGCCAATTCGAAACAAGAGACAAAGCGAAAAAGCACCCGAGGGCGCAAACGCGCTGTCGGGTGTGGACCTCCGGAATCAGGGATTTTTCCCCGCACCGGTCGGCTGCTCGTCTTCGTCTCGGACTGGCAGATGCGCGGGCTATAACCGCGATGATCAGGAAAAGTCAAGCCGGAGGCTGGAAATGCCGGGTGACTACGACTTTCTGCGCTGCGCCTGGCCCTGTTCCCGGCGAAACAGCGGCATTCCCCAGCCTATGCGAAAACACACTCAACGAACGGGACAACACGGTCGTTAAACCAAACCAACCAACCCAACCCAAGTCACAGGATTAACGACCATGACCAAGATCATCCTCGCCTCCACCGCAGCCGTTCTCGCAACGCTCTCCTTCGCGTCGGTCTCCGAAGCCGGCTGGCGCCACAAGAACCATTTCGGCCATTTCAGCGTCGTCATCGATGCACCGCGCTATGTCGTCGACGACTACGGCTATGACGAGCCCGAGTGCCACTTCCGCAAGATCAAGAAGATCAACCGCTACGGCGAACTGGTCATCAAGAAGGTCCAGGTCTGCGATTGAGCGCAGCGCACTCCAAGGATTGTCTCAGACGCAAGACCCTCGCGGCCGCCCCCGCGAGGGTTTTGTCGTTGTATGGATCCGATCCATATAAATAACGTGCAATATCTGGAGGCGATATTGTGCTGAAAATTCGTGACAAGTCGGTGAAATTGCTCGCAAGGGAAGTCATGAGATTGAGAGGCGCACCGAACATGACGGCAGCGATCAATCTCGCTCGAGAACTATACCAAAGATCTGGATAGGGCCGCGCTGATCAAGGCGCCTGACGAAAGTCAATCAGCCGGCGAAAACTAGAACTCATACCCGAATAGCTCGATCACCAGCCGGTCGCGCGTCGCCACCAGTTCCCTAAGCTCATCGGTATAATAGTCGCGATAGGTCGAGAGCGTGCGGTTCGAGGTGTTCTTCTGCACCGGGGCATTCTTTTCCAGGATGCGCTTGGCATTCTTCTTGAAGCCGAGTTTCTCGCGATTCTCCAGCACGAAGGCGGAAAAGTCCTCGGTCAAGGTCTCGGACTTGAACACCTTGTCGTACAGCGCCCAGCGCTTCTGGTGCCTGATTGCCTGGTCCATGGTGCGGATGTTCCACCAGCCCATGGCGAGCGCCGGGTGGGGCGTCGTCACCCGCATGAAGCGGTAGGAATAGAAGCCGAGGAACCTGTTGAGCGAGGTTTTCGAATAGGGATGGCCGATCATGACGCTGTTGAGGAATTTCGGATCGGCAAGCGCCCTGAGCCAGGTGGCGAAGCTTTCCTTGGGGTTCTCGGCGTCGAACAGCTTCTTCGAGCCCTCTTCACCCAGCACCTTGCGGACATCGCGGAAGAACAGCACATTGGGCTGCTTGATTGAATAGGCCCACATCGAGACGTACCAGTCCCACGGATTGCGCACCGTGGCGAAGGCGTACTTGCCCTGCTTCCAGAAGAAGGGGCGGCCCCTGGTGATCGGCGCATGCCGGGTCCGGCGCACGGGCTGACCCTCGACGAGCTTGCGCAGGAGCGCATCAATATAGGTGCTCCCCGTCTTGTACATGTCCAGGTAGATGAACTTCTCATACTCGATCATGAGCACTTATTCCGTGGCGCACCGGCGGCTGTTTAGCGCCCGGCGGGAGGATGGTCAATTTGCGGGGAAGCCTCAGAACGTATAGCCGTAGAGGTCGATGAAGAAGCGGTCGCGGGTCGCGACCAGGTCCCGCAATTCGTCGGTGTAATAGTCGCGATAGGTTTCGAGCGTGCGCTTGGAGACGTTTCGGTGGTTTTCCGCCTGCTTGTTGATGATGTCGACGGCGCGGTCGGAGAAGCCAAGTTCCTTGCCCTTGGCAGCGGCGAAAGCTGCGAATTCCTCGTCGAGCGTCTCGGATTTCATCAAGACATCGTACATCGCCCATTTCCTCTGGGCCGCGATTGCGCCGTCCATCGAGTTGATGAAGGGCCTGCGCAGGAAGAGCTCCGGATAGGGCATGGTCACGCGCATGAAGCGGTAGGTGTAGAAGCCCATGAAGGGCATCAGGCCGGAGGTCGGCAGGCGGTGGCCCTTCAGTGCCTGCGCCAGGAAGGCCGGATCGTGCATGGCCTTCAGCCACTTGGGAAAGGCGACCTTGGGATTGTCCATCTCGTAGAGTTCGTCGAGCTTGGCCTGGCCGAAGCCGTTCTTTATGTGCTCGTAGAGCGGGTTTTCAACCGTGTGGCCATAGGCCCACATCGACACATACCAGTCCCAGGGATTGCGCACGGTCGCAAAAACCAGCTTGCCGCCCTTCCAAGTGAAGGGCCGGCCCTTGGTCAGCGGCGCATGGCGCTTTACCCGGACCGGCTTTTCCTTGACGATCTTCTTCAGCAGGAAATTGATGTGGGTGCTGCCCGTCTTGTAGACGTCGAGATAGATGAACTTCTTGTATTCGATCATCGGGTGTCCGATCAGATATTTTGCCGCTGGCCCTAGCATTGTCAGCCGCCCCACGCAATTCACGCCTCTTGCAAAGGACGGGCGAGACGTTATCTCCGAAGGAGGAGCAAACCGGAAAGTCGCATGGCCAAGTCAGATACCAAGTCAGGCAAGCCCATCAATCCCTATTATCAAGGGCCGGCATCGGATCACTTCAACGGCACCCGCTTCTTCAATCCCGACGGCATTCCGCCGGGCACGCTGAGGGATTTCCTGCGCTGGAAATGGAGCGGCAACGACAAGGCGATCCCCTGGCCAAGGCACTATCCGAGCCCGCATATGGGGGATCGGCCGGCTGAGCGTATCGAGGGCGACCGCCTCCGCGTGACCATGATCGGCCATGCCAGCCTTCTGATCCAGACCGCCGGGCTCAACATGCTGACCGACCCCGTCCTTTCCGAGCGCGTCAGCCCCGTGTCTTTTGCCGGCCCCAGGCGCCGCAATCCGCCCGGCATCGCGCTGGACGACATGCCGCCTGTCGACCTGATCCTCGTCACCCACAATCACTACGACCATCTCGACCTGGCGACGCTGAAGGCGCTCGAAGCCCGGCACCGGGCGCCGATCATCACCCCGCTCGGCAACGACACGATCATCCGTCGCGCGGCGGCGAGTGCTGACATCACGGTCACGGACTGGGGTGACGCGACCGCCTTTCGCAACGGCGTCACCATCCATACCGAGCCCTGCCACCACTGGTCGGCGCGCGGTACTCGCGACCGCCGCATGGCGCTCTGGGCCGCTTTCGTGATCGAAGCCCCCGGCGGCAAGATCTACCATATCGGCGATACCGGCTTTCACGACGGCATCAACTACCGGGCGGCGGCGGTCAAGCACGGTGGCTTCCGCCTCGGCATCCTGCCAGTTGGCGCCTATGAGCCGCGCTGGTTCATGAAGGGGCAGCACCAGAATCCCGAGGAAGCGGTGGCGGGCATGAAGCTTGCCAATATCGCGCATGCGGTCGGGCATCATTGGGGCACGTTCCAACTCACCAACGAGGCGATCGAGGATCCCTTGAAGGCGCTGGATATGGCTTTGCGGAATGCCGGCGTGGCGCCGGAGCGGTTTCGGCCACTCCGGCCAGGGCAGGCAGTGGACGTGCCGGTATAACCGCGAGCCCAAACAAGACTGGCAATTTCCCCCTATTTGCCCCATATACAGCCCAAATTTCGAAGGGACGGCAATCGATGTCACTCGACGTGCAATTTGCTAGGATGAACGGGCTTGGCAACAAGATCCTGGTCGTCGACATGCGCGGTCGCACCGACAAGGTGACTCCGGACGCCGCGGTTGCGCTGGCCGGCAATGCCGAGACGCATTTCGACCAGATCATGGCTGTCTACGATCCGAAGGCTCAGGGCACGGATGCCTGGATCGACATCCTCAATTCCGATGGCAGCTTCGCCCAGGCCTGCGGCAACGGCACGCGCTGCGTGGTGCAGGCGCTTGCCGCGGAGACCGGGCGCCGAGCTTTCACCTTGCAGACCATAGCCGGCATCCTCAATGCCGAGGAGCATGATGACGGATCGATCTCGGTCGACATGGGCAAGCCGGAATTCGCATGGGACAGGATCCCGCTCGCCGAGGAATTCGCCGACACGCGCCGCATCGAGCTGCAGATCGGGCCGATCGACAACCCGGTGCTGCATTCGCCTTCGGCAGCCTCGATGGGCAATCCGCATGCGATCTTCTGGGTCGACAATGATGTAAGGGACTACGATCTCGAGCGTTTCGGTCCGCTGCTCGAGAACCATCCGATCTTTCCGGAGCGCGCAAACATCTCGATCGCGCGAATCCGCAGCAAGGAAGAGCTCGATCTCCGCACCTGGGAGCGTGGCGCGGGCCTGACGCTCGCCTGTGGCTCGGCCGCCTGCGCCGCTGCCGTCTCCGCCGCCCGCACCCGGCGCACCGGCCGCCAGGTCCGCGTCAACATGCCGAGCGGTGGGCCGCTGTTCATCGACTGGCGCGAGGACGACCATGTCGTCATGACCGGACCGGCGGAATGGGAGTGGTCCGGCCATCTTGACCCCGCCACCGGCGCCTATGTCCGCGAGACCCAAGCGGCTGCTGCGCAGTGAGCGGCGTCGACGTCATCACCTTTGGCTGCCGCCTCAACACCTATGAATCGGAAGTGATCAAGGCACAGGCGGGCCAGGCCGGGCTCGACAACGCGCTGGTCTTCAACACCTGTGCGGTTACATCAGAGGCGGTGCGCCAGGCGCGCCAGGCGATCCGCCGCGCGCGCCGCGAAAACCCCGAAAGCCGCATCATCGTCACCGGCTGCGCCGCGCAGACCGAAGGTGCAAACTTCGCCGAAATGCCCGAGGTCGATCTGGTGATCGGCAATGAGGAAAAGCTCAAGTCCTCGAGCTACCGCGCCCTGCCGGATTTCGGCATCGCCGCCAGTGAGAAACTCCGCGTCAACGACATCATGAGCGTGACCGACACCGCGCCGCAGATGGTGCGGGCGATCGACGGACATGTCCGCGGTTTCATCCAGGTGCAGAACGGCTGTGACCACCGCTGCACGTTCTGCATCATTCCGTCTGGCCGTGGCAATTCGCGTTCGGTTCCGATGGGCGCAGTGGTGGAGCAGGCACGGATGCTGGCCGAGAGCGGCTATCGCGAGATCGTGCTGACCGGCGTCGATGCCACAAGCTATGGCGCCGATCTGCCGGGCACACCTTCGCTCGGGCAGCTCGCCAAGGCCATTCTCAAGCATGTGCCGGAGATTAGCCGGCTAAGATTGTCGTCGATCGACAGCGTCGAGGCGGATGAGCATCTCTGGGACCTGATCGCGGACGAGCCGCGCTTCATGCCGCATCTGCATCTCTCCCTTCAGCATGGCGACAACCTGATCCTCAAGCGGATGAAGCGCCGGCACGCGCGCGAGGATGCGATCGCTTTCGTTCAGCGCGCGCGTGGCCTGCGACCGGAGATGAGTTTCGGCGCCGATATCATCGCCGGTTTCCCGACCGAGACGGAGGAGATGTTTGCGAATTCCGTCCGGCTTGCCGAGGAGTGCGACATCGCCAAGCTTCACGTCTTTCCGTTTTCGCCGCGCGAGGGAACGCCGGCGGCGCGAATGCCGCAGCTCGATCGCGGGCTGGTCAAGCAACGCGCCGCGCGCCTGCGCGCTGCCGGCGCGCGGCTACATGCGGCGCATCTTTCCGGCATGGCCGGCAGTGTGCAGCGAATCCTGGTCGAGAACACCGGGTTGGCGCATACCGAGAACTTCACCCTGGTCGACGGGCTGGGACTGCCGCCGCGGACATTTGCCGATGTGCGGATTGCGGGGCATAACGGGAAGCACCTGCTCGCCGTGCCGCTGACGCACGCGGCGGCCTGAACCTCTGGATTGATCGCATGGCACTGGGCTTCATCAAGAAAATCTTCTCCTTCGGCAAGGACGACAAGAGTGCGGCGTCGCCTGCGCCTGACGTCGCGCCGGTCGAGGATCGCGTCGACGCCCCGCCTGCCGGGGACATGCCAGAGCCATCCCTCGAACCGGTTCTCGACCCCGTCACAGCCGAGCATCTCGGCGATCGCCTTATCGTGCCCGACAGTCTCCACCCTGATGATCTCGACGAGACCGTCGTGGACCCTGCGATCGAACTGCGCGAGCAGGCTGAATCGGTGGCGGAATTCTCCGAGACGATCGAGGAAGACCCGGCATCCGCGATGATCCCGCCCGACGAGCCGGGCACCGACAAGGACGTCCAATCTCTTGAAGCGGTGACAGTCGTGGCGATCGCGGAGCCCGTCGCCGAGTCCAGTGTGGCGCCCGAAGCGATCGAGGACAGGGCCGGTGTGGCGCCGGACGCGACCGAATTCGACGTGATTCCCGTCCCGGAGCAGGTTGCCGTCGAGCCGTCTGCGGGGGACGTGCCGGCAGCACTGGCCGAGGTGTCCGAGACGGAAGGCGAGCAAGCGGCAGCGGAGCCGGTGACCTTTGGGGAGCCATCCCGTCACGCGCCCGTCCTGCCGGCCGGCTTCTCCGCGATATCCGATCGCATCGAGCCCGAACAGGTCACGCCCGAGCGCAAGCTCTCCTGGATCGAGCGCCTGCGTCAGGGCCTGTCGCGCACCTCGTCGCAACTGACCTCGCAGATCACCTCGCTCTTCACCAAGCGCAAGCTGGACGACGACACGCTGCAGGATCTTGAGGACCTGCTGATCCAGGCCGATCTCGGCGTCGAGACGGCGCTCCGGATCACCGATGCGCTGTCTGCCGAGCGTTATGGCAAGGACGTGACCGGCGAGGACGTTTCCAGGATCATGGCTTCGGAGATCGCCAAGGTGCTCGGGCCGGTGGCGAAACCGCTCGAGCTCGACCTCAAGCACAAGCCACATGTCATTCTCGTTGTCGGCGTCAACGGCACGGGCAAGACAACGACGATCGGCAAGTTGGCCGCCAAGCTGACGCGCGGCGGGCTGAAGGTGATGCTCGCGGCCGGCGACACGTTCCGCGCTGCCGCCATCGAACAGCTGAAGATCTGGGCGGATCGCACCGGAGCGGACATTGTGTCCTCGAAGCTCGGCGCCGACGCCGCCGGCCTTGCCTATGAAGCCTATGAGAAGGCGAGGCAGTCCGGCCATGACGTGCTGATCATCGACACGGCGGGACGGCTGCAGAACAAGACCGAACTCATGGCGGAACTGGAAAAGATCGTCCGCGTGCTCGGCCGGCTCGATCCGGATGCGCCGCATACGGTGCTGCAGACACTGGATGCCACGACCGGCCAGAATGCGCTGAACCAGGTCGAGATCTTCCGCAATATTGCCGGAGTTTCCGGGCTTATCATGACCAAGCTCGACGGCACGGCGCGCGGCGGCATCCTCGTCGCGATTTCGGCCAAGCACAAACTGCCGGTCTGCTTCATCGGCGTCGGCGAGGGGGTCGAGGATCTCGAACCCTTCAATGCCAAGGATTTCGCGGAAGCCATCGCCGGCATCCAGAACAAATAGACCTTTCCAACCGTCCCCGATGGGACTATGCGGAAGGCAGACAGATGGACGGAACTATGGCTGACGACACCAAATCCGGCGCGGCGCCCGGGCACAAGGAAAATGCCGGCCTGAAGCTCGTACTGGAGCTCGGACCCCTGCTGGTGTTCTTTTTCGCCAATTCCTATGGGGAGCGTCTCGCGACCTGGTTTCCGGTGCTGTCGGAACTCGGCAGTCCGATTTTCATTGCCACCGGCCTGTTCATGGCGGCCACGGTGCTCTCGCTCGTCGTTTCCAAGCTGATCATCGGCAAGCTGCCGCTGATGCCACTGATTTCGGGCGTGGTCGTGCTCGGTTTCGGCGCATTGTCGATCTGGCTGCAGAACGACACCTTCATCAAGATGAAGCCGACCATCGTCAATTCGATGTTTGCCATCGTGCTGCTGGGCGGCCTGTTCTTCGGCCGCTCACTGCTCGGCTATGTGTTCAACTCCGCGTTCCAGCTTGACGCGGAGGGGTGGAACAAGCTCACCCTGCGCTGGGGCCTGTTCTTCATCGTGCTGGCCATTATCAACGAAATCGTCTGGCGCAACTTCTCGACCGATTTCTGGGTGGCCTTCAAGGTGTGGGGCACGATGCCGATTACCATCGTCTTCACACTGTCGCAGATGCCGCTGATCATGAAGCATTCGTTAGAGGCGCCGAAGGAGTGACTGCCGTCCCGGTCCCACAGCCTGCGGACAATCGCGGCCTGTGGACCGGGGTGATTGCCTTTGCCGTCATCCTCGCCGCCCAGATCATCCTCGAACGGCTGATGGGCCGGATCTGGATCTGCGAATGCGGCACCGTCAAGCTCTGGGAAGGCGGGGTCAACACCTCGGGCAATTCCCAGCACCTCTCGGACTGGTATACGCCGAGCCACATCATCCACGGCTTCCTGTTCTACTGGTTCGCCTGGCTCGTCTTCCGGAAACGGTCTCTCGGTTTCAGGCTGGGCGCGGCGACACTGGTCGAGGCGGGCTGGGAGATCCTGGAAAACTCGCCCCTCATCATCGAGCGCTACCGCACCGCGACGATGGCGCTCAACTATTTCGGCGACTCGATCCTGAATTCCGCGATGGACACGGTCTGGATGGCCATCGGCTTCCTCCTCGCCTGGCGGCTGCCGGTGTGGCTGACGGTCGCGATCGCGATCGGCTTCGAAGTGCTGACGGCCTACATCATCCGGGACAACCTGACCCTCAACGTCGTGATGCTGGTCCGGCCGGTGCAGGCGATCCTGGACTGGCAGAGCGCGCTCTGAATCAATCCTGCTTGTGCTCGGCGACGTCGCGGCCGAAGTTCGGCGCGGCAGTATCCTGTCCGGCCTGCACGATGGAGCGGCGGATGGCGCGGGTGCGGGTGAAGAGTTCGAACAGCTTGTCGCCCTCGCCCCAGCGGATGGCCCGCTGCAGATAGGCAAGGTCTTCCGAGAAACGCGCCAGCATTTCCAGGATCGCGTCCTTGTTGTGCAGGCAGACGTCGCGCCACATGACCGGATCGGAGGCGGCCAGGCGGGTGAAATCGCGGAAACCCGAGGCCGAATATTTGATCACTTCTGATTCGGTGACGGTTTCCAGGTCCTCGGCGGTCCCGACGATATTGTAGGCGATGATATGCGGCAGGTGCGAGACGATCGCCAGCACCTTGTCGTGGTGGGCGGCATCCATTTCCTCGACCATCGAGCCGATGGATTCCCAGAAGGCGCGGAGGCTGGCGACTGCAGCAGGGTCGGAATCCGGCAAAGGCGTCAGGATGGTCCAGCGTCCCTCGAACAGCGTGGCAAAGCCGGCATCCGGGCCGGAATGCTCGGTGCCGGCCACGGGGTGGCCCGGTATGAAGTGCACGCCTGCGGGAACATGCGGCGCCATCTGGGCGATGACGGAAGACTTGGTCGATCCGACATCCGACAGGATGGCGCCGGGCTTCAGCGCGGGGGCGATTTCCGCTGCAACGGCGCCGGAGGCACCCACAGGAACGGAGACGATGACCAGATCGGCGTCGCGGACCGCGTCCTTCGCCTCGGCGTGATAGGAGGTGCCGAGCCCGAGTTCCTCGGCGCGCGTCAGCGTCGCCGGACTGCGGGTCGAGATTGCAACCTCGGTTGCCAGCCCGCGTGCCTTGACCGCATGCGCGAGCGAGGAGCCGATCAGGCCGATGCCGACAAGGGCGATCTTGTTGAAATGCAGGTCATTCATCAGGGAAGTCCGGGAGAAAATTCGACCGGTAGGCCATAGACCGGGGTTGTTCAGTTGTCGAGGGGGCGGCGCGCCACCTTCTCCCGGGTCGAGGGAATGCCCTGCGGCGCCAGCACTGGCACGAAGACGCGGCGCGAGGCGCGGGCGAAGACGGGCAGGCCCTGGTAGAGCCGCTTCTGGGCCTCGACGACGATGACGCCTGAGAAGAGCGGCATGGTGCGGCGCCCGAAGGGCTCCATCCACTGGCAGAGCCGCAGCATCCATCGCTTGCGATAGGGCGGGAAGAACAGCGCCTCGGCAAAGGCGCCGGGGGTGAAATTGGCTTCGCGCAGAATGCTGATCAACTGGCTGCGGGAATAGGGCCTTCCGGAGCCGAAGGGCGTGTGCTCGAGCCGCGCCCAGACGCCGCGTCGGTTCGGCACCACGATCACCAGCCGACCGCCGGGGGCCAGCACCCGCCAGATTTCCTTCAATGCCTCGCGCGGGTTTTCCGCGAATTCCAGCGAATGGACCAGCAGGATGCGATCGATCGAGGCGTCAGGCAGCGGCAGTTCCTCGTCGAAAACCAGCGCAGTGGCCGACAATGCGCCGGGGGGCCAGTTCACGGCGCCCTGGCCGGCGGGCATGAAGGCGAAGGCCCGTTCTGCGCCGCCCTTGAAGAGTTCGAGATAAGGCAGGGTGAAGCCCAGCCCCATCAGTCGCTCGTCCGGCAGGCGCGCCCAGACGCTGGCGATGGCCTTGCCGATCGATGCCGTCGCCAGTTGTCCCAGCGTGGAGTGATAGAACTGCCTCAGGTCGACGATATCGATGCTCATGCCCGGAATGTAACGACACCGGGTTGGACTTCAAGGGCGATGGCACTACATCTTCGCGGCCAGATACCAATCGACTGGCAGGCACTGAAGGGAGCAGCAATCCGATGACCGGGCTCGAAATCGAACTTTTCCGCGCGCGCAGCGACAATTTCGGCGTGCTTCTGCATGATCCCGCCAGTGGTAGCACCGCCTCGATCGACGCGCCGGAGGAGCAGCCGATCCTCGATGCGCTGGCCCGGCGCGGCTGGACCTTGACCGACATCTTCACCACGCATCACCATCACGACCATGTCGAGGCCAACCTGGCTCTCAAGGCGCGGTTCGGTGTCACCATCACGGGTCCGGTCAACGAGGCGGACAAGATCCCCGGCATCGACCGCTCGGTCGGCGACGGCGACCGGTTCGACTTCGCCGGCCATCCGGTTGAGGTGATCGAGACGCCGGGCCATACCGCCGGCCACATCTGTTTCTATCTCCCCGAGGACAAGCTGCTCTTTGCCGCCGATACGCTGTTCGCGCTGGGCTGCGGCCGCCTGTTTGAGCGTCCGGCGAAGGACATGTGGACCTCGCTTTCCAAGCTTCTCGCGCTGCCCGACGATACGGTGGTCTATTTCGGCCACGAGTACACGCTGTCCAACGCAAAATTCGCCGTCACGGTCGATCCCGACGGTGCTGCGCTGCGCGACCGGGTTCGGGAAATCGAGGCGATGCTCGCTGCCGGCAAGCATACCGCTCCGACGACGATCGGCGTCGAGCGCCGCACGAGCCCCTTCCTCCGGCCCGGCGATCCCGCCATCCGCAAGCATCTCGGCATGGAAAATGCCGAGGACTGGGAAGTGTTCGGCGAGATTCGCGCGCGCAAGGACGCGTTCTGATCGATGCAGCCGATCCGCTCGGAAAGCGACATCGCAAGCGCGATCGAGCGGCTGCTGGCCATCGCGCCCGCCTTCCGGCGCGTCATCGACGCCGCCGGACCGGTTCCGCTCCGCAGGCTGCCGACTGGCTATGAAGGGGTGGCGGGCATCGTCGTCTCGCAGATGGTGTCGCGCGCCTCCGCCGACGCGATCTGGGGTCGGCTTCAGGCCCTGCTCGGCGCGGTGACGCCGGCGGCCGTGCTTGGCCGATCCGTCGAGGAGTTGCGCGCCGTCGGCCTGTCCGGCGCCAAGGAATCGACACTCCGGATCCTCGCGGAGGCGTGCGAGGGCGGCCTCGATCTCGAGCGGACGGCCACGCTTCCCGCCGACGCGGCGATTGGCGAAATGACTGGTCTCAAGGGAATCGGCCTCTGGACGGCGGAGGTCTATCTCCTCTTCGCCGCCGGCCATCCGGATATCTTTCCCTCCGGGGATGTGGCGCTGCGGACAGCGGCCGGCGAGGCCTTCGGCCTGGCGGAACGGCCGACCGACAGGGCGTTGCGGCTGATGTCGCTCGACTGGAGTCCGGAACGGTCGATCGCCGCGCGCCTGCTCTGGGCTTATTACGGCCGCCGCCACAAGCGTGACGCAATGCCGGTGGCTTAAATGCCGGGAGAGAAAAAAGACGTATGTTTTCAGGGCTTCACAATCCTGTTGCAATACGCCTAGTATGAAGTCGCAGGGAATTCGAATCGATCAGGGAGTAGCCTTTGACGATTGCAGTATCACCCCAGTCGCTTCCAGCCCTGGTCCTCAACGCGGACTACAGGCCGCTGAGTTATTACCCGCTTTCGCTCTGGTCCTGGCAGGACGCGATCAAGGCGGTGTTCCTCGATCGCGTCAACATCATCGCCGAGTATGACCATGCGGTGTCCTCGCCGAGCTTCTCGATGAAGCTGCCGAGCGTCGTGTGCCTGAAGTCCTACGTCCAGCCGTCACGCTACCCAGCGTTCACGCGCTTCAACGTGTTCCTGCGCGACAAGTTCGAATGCCAGTATTGCGGCGAGGAAGACGACCTGACCTTCGACCACGTCACGCCCCGCGCCCGCGGCGGCCAGACGACGTGGGAGAACGTGGTCACCGCCTGCGCACCCTGCAACCTGCGCAAGGGCTCGAAGATGCCCAAGCAGGCCGGCATGATCCCGTTCCAGAAGCCATACCGGCCGACCGTGCAGGATCTGCACAACAATGGCCGGCATTTCCCGCCGAACTATCTGCATGAGAGTTGGGTGGACTATCTCTACTGGGATACAGAACTGCAGCCGTAGGCGCCGTCCCGGGCGCTGGGCTGCTTGGGACGAGTTCAGGACCAATGGCGCCGAACCTTCACCCCTCACCAACTTCGGCCAGACGATCGGCTGTGCCTCTCGTGGCCTTTGTATCCTCTCCCACAAGGGGAGAGGTAAACCCGCAGCACTACTCCACCTCAAGCAAGGCCGAGATGGTCTCGTCCTACCTCTCCCCTTGTGGGAGAGGATAGCAAGCCCGAACGAGACGAAGTCGAGTCCTGGGCGCGCTTGGTGACGGGTGCTTCTCTGCCGTCAAAAGCCCGGCGACTCACGCCTTCCGTGTCGCCCCAAATACCGCAATGCCGGCCAGCGCCAGGCTGGTGATCACATTCCAGCCGGCGAAGGACAGGCCCATCACCCGGAGCGAAGCATCCGTGCAGGAGGGGCCGTGCTGTGTGTTGATGTCGGCCAGCAGGTCGCCGGCAGTCTTGGTGATTGCATCGACCGAGGTCGCGCAGGTCGACGGACCGTCCCAGAACTTCCATTCGGCGCCGGCGTGATAGCCGCCCATTCCGGCGCCGACGAGCATGGAAACGCCCGCGAGCAGCAGCAGCGTGCGCGTCACGGCCGGCGGTGCGTTCATTGCCGACGACAGGACGGCGAGAAGGCCGATGGGGATGCCGATGTAGTATGGCCAGCGCTGCAGCAGGCAGAGCGCGCAAGGTACGTAGTGGCCGATATGCTCGAAGCCGAGCGCTGCCAGAATCACCACGATCATGCCCGCCGACAGCGCAAGCGCCGGCCAAAGCATGGGGCGCGAGTGTGGCGGGGCGGCGAGGGAGGTGGTGGCCATGGGCGGGTCTCTATTTCAGATACAGATAGGCGACATAGGCCGCGATCAGCAGTGCCGCGCCCAAACCTGCGAGCAGATTGAGGCGTTTTTTCGATGAAGTCCCGGATCGAGACGCCATATTTCGCAAACAGCCACGACAGCAGCATGAACTTGCCGCCGCGCGCCACGACCGCCGCCGCGAAGAAGACGAACAGGTTGACCGCCAGAACGCCGGATAGGATCGTAACGACCTTGAGCGGCGGAAGGTGCGCCACGCCGGAGGTGATCAGGAAGAGCAGGATCAGGTTCGGGTCGAGCGCGCCCTTGATCGCCTCGAAATCGTCGAGTTTGCCGTAGAATTCCAGCACCGGCGCGGCGATGGTCGAAAAGGCATAGAAGCCGATCAGCCAGCCGGCGACACCTCCCAGGATCGAGCCAAGCGAGGCGATGATGCCGTAGCGCCAGACCTTGGAGGGATTGGCGATCGCCATCGGCAGGAACAGCACCTCCGCCGGAACGAGGAAGACGGAACTCTCGATGAAGGCGATGACGAAGAGCCAGATTTCCGCCGATGGGCGCTCGGCTAGGCGCATGGTCCAGTCGTAGAGGCTCTTGAGCATTCAGCGGTCCCGCGGAAACATGTTGACGTCTTTAGGCACTGGCGCTCGTGGTTGTAAACCGGGCGCGACCCTTGGCCGCTGAAATCTCACGCGATTGTCATTGCGCGAGGCGTTCGTGCTGCCTAACCTTGTCGAAAAAGAGGAGGCCGCCATGGAAAAGAGACCGCTCGGCAAGACCGGACTGGAGATCGCACCGCTCGTCTTCGGGGGCAACGTGCTGGGATGGACGCTCAACGAACGCGAGAGTTTCCGGATTCTCGATGCCTTCGTCGACCAGGGCTTCAACGCCATCGACACGGCCGATTCCTATTCGACCTGGGTGCCGGGCAACAAAGGCGGCGAATCGGAAACCATCATCGGCAACTGGCTTAAGGCGCGTCCGGCGCTGCGTGATCGGGTCGTGGTGTTCACCAAGGTCGGTTCGGAAATGCCGGGCCATACCACGGCCAGGAATCTCTCCGCCGCCTGGATCGCCGAAGAGGTCGAGCGCTCGCTCCGCCGCCTGGGCGTCGAGCGCATCGACCTCTATTTTTCCCATTGGCCGGATCCCGCGACACCCTATGCGGAAACGCTGGGCGCCTATGACAGACTGATCAAGGCCGGCAAGGTGAAGGCGATCGGCTGCTCCAATCTCGATGCAGGCCAACTCGGCGAAGCCCTCGCGGTCGCTCGCGACACCGGCCTGCCGGCCTATCAGGTGCTGCAGCCGGAATACAATCTCTATGCGCGTTCGAGTTTCGAGGGCCCGCTCGCCGACCTCTGCATCCGCGAGGGGCTGGGTGTCGTCAGCTACTATGCGCTCGCCTCCGGCTTCCTCAGCGGCAAGTATCGCAGCGCCCGGGATTTCGGCCGCAGCCCGCGTGGCGGCGGCATGGGCAAGTTTCTCAATGACCGCGGCATGGCGATCCTCGCCGCGCTTGAGCATGTCGCCTACCGCCGCGATGCGCTGCTGGCCGAGGTGGCGCTTGCCTGGCTCATGACCCGCCCGGGCCTAACCGCCCCGATCGCCAGTGCCACGACCACCGAGCAGGTGGAGAGTTTCGGCAGGGCGGCCCGGCTGACGCTCGGCATCGAGGACCTCGCCGAACTGGACGCCGCCAGCGCCTATCCACCTGCAAAAACCGGTTGACCAACAGGGCGGCCATCGTATAGTCCGCCCCGATCACCTTCCCCGGCCCCATTGGCGGAATTGGTAGACGCGCTCGACTCAAAATCGAGTTCCGAAAGGAGTGCTGGTTCGACTCCGGCATGGGGCACCATATTTCTCTGCGCGATGCCGCCCGCCAACCCATCGCGCAGGTGCGACTTCGCTCCGCTCGGGCGCACCATTCCTCCTCGTACTCCCGCCTTCCAACCTCTTGCATCCCCCGCTTGATCCAGCGCATGGCCAATCGTGGCGGTGCGGGGTAACGTCTGGGCTTGCTGATCTCCAGCGATTGAGGCGAGGTGTGAATTGAAGCGTTTGGGCGATATCGACCTGGCGATCGTCCTGACGGGACTGACCGTGGCGGGCCTGCTGGTGATGATGGCGGGCGAATGGCTGGTGGGCGGAGAGTCCGCCCATATGCTGCTGATTGGCGGGGCCGCGCTGGCCTATGGCGCAGGCGGCGTGCCGGCTGGGTGGCGGGCGCTGGAATCCCTGTTCAAGGAGCATGTGCTCGATATCGACTTGCTGATGGTCGTCGCTGCCGTTGCCGCGGCGGTGGTCGGCGCGCCGCTGGAAGGGGGAGTCCTGCTGGCACTGTTCAGCATCTCCACCACGCTGGAGGAGCGCGCGATGGGTCGCGCGCGCCGCGCCATCGAGGCGCTGATGGCACTGCGGCCGGAAACCGCGCTTCGGCGCATGCCAGACGGCCGGGTCGAGGACATTCCGGCCGCGGAACTCGCCGTCGGCGACGTGGTCGTGCTGCGGCCGGGCGCGCGGGTGCCGGCGGACGGCGTCATCGCCAGCGGCCGCGGCGCGCTTGACGAAGCCAACATCACCGGCGAGTCCATGCCGGTTT
This sequence comes from Rhizobium sp., assembly GCA_019739215.1. Classification (GTDB taxonomy): domain Bacteria; phylum Pseudomonadota; class Alphaproteobacteria; order Rhizobiales; family Rhizobiaceae; genus Rhizobium_E. Next base: position 13,461 of record JAHHDR010000010.1, on the reverse strand, counting down.
CCAAGGAGCCTGGGGAACAGGTGTTCGAGGCCACGGTCAATCTGGATGGCGTGCTCGACGTGCGTGTCTCGCGGACAGTGGGGGAGAGCACGGTGGCGCGCATGATCAAGCTCGTAACCGAGGCCCAGGCGGCGCGCGCGCCATCCGAGGCATTCAGCGCTTGGTTCGGCCAGCGCTACACCGTTGCGGTGATGGCCGGTGCTGTGATCGCTTTCCTTGCCGTCTGGTGGCTCGGCCATGGATGGCACGAGGCGCTCTACCGGTCCGCCACGCTGCTGGTGGCGGCAAGCCCCTGTGCGATCGTCATCTCGGTCCCGGCCGCGATCCTGTCGGCGCTGTCTGCGGCGGCACGCGGCGGCGTTCTCTTCAAGGGCGGGGTTGCGCTCGAAAACCTCGCCGCCGTCAGGACCTTCGCCTTCGACAAGACCGGCACGCTGACCACGGGGCGCGCGGCCATCAGCGATGTGGTGACGATCGGCATCGACGAGCCCGCTTTCCTCGCCCAGCTTGCCGGCCTCGAAGCCCAGTCGGAACATCACATCGCGGACGCGCTGCGCCGCGAGATCGAGGCTCGTGGCATACGTCCGACCGTGGTCGCGGATGTCCGGTCGATCCCGAGCGAGGGCATTGTGGGACGCGATGCGGAGGGCAAAATCTGGGCGGGCAATCGCCGTCTGGCGGAGAGGATGGGTGCCGTGCCGGAAATTCCGGCGCTCCAGGCGATTGCGGGCAACAGCCATACGGTGATCTACCTCGGACGCGGGCAGCGGCTGCTGGGTGCGGTCAGTGTCGCCGACACGATCAGGAAGAGCTCGGCGGACGCGCTTGAGGCGCTGCGCCGGAACGGGGTCAGCCGGATCATCATGATGACGGGCGACCGCAGGCCCGTGGCCGACCGCATCGGCGGCGAACTCGGGCTGGCGCCGGACGAGATCCATGCCGAGCTTCTACCCGAAGACAAGGTTCGACTTGTTGGCGCCCTCGGTGATGGGGGCAAGGTGGCGTATGTCGGCGATGGCGTCAACGACGCAGCCGCCCTGGCGCGGGCCGATGTCGGCATCGCCATGGGCGCAGCCGGCTCCGAGGTGGCGCTCCAGGCCGCCGATGTCGCACTTCTCTCGGAGGACATGGAGCGGCTCGCAGACGCCCACAGGCTGGCGCAGCGCACCGTATCCATCATCCGGCAGAACCTGGCCTTCGCGCTCGGCGCAATGGCCGTGCTGGTAACCGGCGGCCTCTTTTTTCAACTGCCGCTGCCGCTGGCCGTGCTTGGTCACGAGGGTGGCACCGTGCTGGTTGTGCTCAACGGCCTCCGACTTCTGACGGATCCGATCCGTCGCGACCGAGGCGTGACGGTGCATGCTGCGGTGGGGCGACAGGCACTTCGCCATCGTCGTAGGGTGCCACGCCTGCGTTAGGCACGAAATTCCGGATCGCGGCATTGAAACAGGCAGGCATCTTCGTCTCATCCAAAAGGCCCTTTCCAGAGATGTGTCATGGACATGAATTTCATCGTTGCCGGCACATTTGCCTTCTTCCTCCGCGCCCTCGTCGCGCAGCCTTTCACCGTTCCGGCGTCGTCGATGACGCCGACCATCAATGTCGGCGACTATGTCTGGGGGACGAAGTTCTCCTATGGATACAGCAGCCATTCCGTGCCGTTCGGCGCGATGCTTCCGATGTTCACCTTCGCCAAGACGGCGCCGAGCCGAGGCGACGTCGTCATATTCCGCGCGCCGAGCCATGCCTCGGTCGATTACATCAAAAGGGTGATCGGGCTTCCGGGCGACACGGTCCAGGTGCGGAGCGGCGTGACCTACCTGAATGGTGTGGCGTTGCGCCGTGAAGTGGACGCGCCCCGCCCGGAGGGGGCTAACGACGGCGAGGCGACATTGCAGATTTTCCGAGAGTTCCTGCCCGATGGTCGAAGCTTCGCGATCGCGGAATCGGGCAAATCGACCCCTGGAGACGACACCGCGCTGTTCACCGTTCCGCCCGGCCACTACTTCGTGATGGGGGACAACAGGGACAATTCCGACGACAGTCGGTTCGCTATCGGCTTCGTGCCGGAGGGCAATATCATTGCCAAGGCCGTCTCCGCCCTGACCTGGCCAGAGGGCACGCTCAAGGTCCGCGTGATCGATTAGCCGTGCGGGCGGCGCGTGTCACACTTTTGTCTTTTTCGTTCCCCGCCGCCCCGAGAAATGCTATCGCAGCGCAGCAAACTGGAAATGCTGCGCATGTACCTGCCGAAACGCGAGAGCTACGAGGCTCTGATTGCCGACTTTCGCTGGGAGATTCCTGACAGGTTCAATATCGGCCGGGAAGTGGCCGACGCATGGGCGGAGCGGGAGCCTGCCCGGCTTGCGCTCGAGCACTACGACCCGGACGGAAACCATGAGCGCCTGACCTACGGGCAACTGCGCGAGCAGTCCAACCAGCTTGCCAACGCGCTTGTGCGGCTGGGCGTTGCGCGGGGGGATCGGGTGGCGCTGCTGCTGCCGCAGTGTTTCGCCACAGTCGTCGCCCATGTTGCTATCTACAAGGTCGGCGCCGTGGCGCTGCCGCTCGCGCTGCTGTTTGGGAGTGACGCGCTGGAATACCGGCTCGGGGATTCCGGCGCGACCGCATTGATCACCAACCCGTTCGGACAGGAGAAGCTGGCTGGACTCCGGGCCGCACTGCCCGACCTTGCGCATGTCATTGTCGTCGGCCGCCCGGCCTCCGGAGCGGTGGCACTGGACGATGTCATGGCCGGCCAGCCGATCACGTTCGACGTGGTCGACAGTTCCCGGGACGATGCGGCGCTGATGATCTACACATCCGGCACGACCGGGCCGCCCAAGGGGGCGCTGCACGCCCATCGCGTGCTGGCCGGCCATGTGCCCGGCGTTCAGATGGCGCAGGACTTCCTGCCGCAACCGGGCGACAAGTTCTGGACGCCGTCGGACTGGGCCTGGGCGGGCGGGTTGCTCAACTGCCTGCTGCCGTCGCTGATGATGGGCGTGCCGGTGGTCTGTTCTCCCGCGCAGAAGTTCGATCCCGACCTCGCTTTCCGCATCATGGCGGAGACCGGCGTTCGCAATGCCTTCATTCCGCCCACGGCGCTCAGGTTGATGATGCAGGTCGAACGGCCGCTCGAGACCTACGATCTCAAGCTTCGCAGCATTGGATCGGCGGGCGAGTCGCTCGGCCGCGAGGCCTATGAATGGGCCAAGCGCACGCTCGGCATCACCGTCAACGAATTCTACGGCCAGACCGAATGCAACATCGTATTGGGGTCGATGGCCGGCCTCGGCGTGACGCGCCCCGGGGCGATCGGGAGGGTGACGGCGGGGCACCGGGTGGCGATCATCGATCCGGATGGTCGCGAATTGCCGCGCGGCGCGGCGGGCCAGATCGCGGTGATGCGACCCGATCCGGTGATGTTCCTCGGCTACTGGAACAATCCGGACGCGACAGAGAAGAAATTCGTGGGCGACTGGATGCTGACCGGCGACCAGGGCGTGATGGACGAAGAGGGTTATGTCGAATTCTTCGGTCGCGACGACGATGTCATCACCTCGTCGGGCTATCGCATCGGCCCGTCGGAGATCGAGGACTGCCTGATCTCGCATCCGGCCGTTCGGCTGGCTGCCGTCGTCGGCAAGCCCGATCGGCTGCGCACCGAGATCGTCAAGGCCTATGTTGTGCTGGCCGAGGGCGTGCCGGCCTCGACGGCGCTGGCGGCGGAGATCCGCGACTGGGTCAAGCGGCGGCTGTCGATGCACGAATATCCGCGCGAGGTCGAATTCGTCGACGCATTGCCGATGACGACGACCGGCAAGGTCATTCGCCGGCTGTTGCGCGACCGGGCGGCCGAGGAGGCCCGCGTGCGCCGGCCTGGCCGGAGGGCGGCCGTGTGATCAGATCGGCGGGATCCTGCCGATCGGCACCATGGACAGCGTGATGGTGCCCTTGTCGACCACCAGATTGACGGTGACGGCGTTCTCGTCCTTGGCAAGACCGCGCAGCAGGGCGGCCATGCCGGAAATGGTGCTCTGACCGGCTGGAAAGATCGCCAGGAGGTGCTTTTCCCAGAGATCGAGCTTTTCGAGACGGGTCCTGAACTCGCCCGAAATGTAGCCCTCGTCGTCGATGTCGAACGGGCCGCTCAGCTCGCCATAGAGACCACCCGCGGCCTCAATCTTGAAGCTGGTGAGATCTCCCGACATTCGCTTCGTCACGAGTGGTCGACCCTCCAGCAGCCCCGCCTTGTCCTTCAGCGTCACCATGGTGCTGGTCGAAAGGGTCGGAAGGATTTCGCTGCCTGACTTTGTCGCAATCGATAGGTCGCGCGCAAGCACGGCGGCGTCGAGATCGTTGCCGTTGCCCCGCAGATGAAATTCGCCATGCGCGGCCTTGGCGAGAAGGGGCTCGGCGAGGGCGTAGTCGAAGAGATCGACGGAGACGCCTTCCCCTGTCAGGGACAGTGTCTTCAGGCCCGAAAAGCCGACCGAGAAGCCCGACCGCAGCAGCGACCAGTCGGCCGTGACCACGGTGCCGTCGAGGAAGGACGCATTGACGGGGCCATCCAGTTCGACCAGCGCCTTGCCGGGATTGAAGATATGGGCGACGGCCCGCAGCGCCCCGCCCGATACGAGGCTGCCGGCCAGGTCGTCCTTGATTGCCGTGCGGGTGCAGGCAAAGCCGATCCGGAAGGGCGTTCCGGTTCGCTCCAGGCCGTCGCACTGGACCGCAACGGGGCTGGGGCGGCTGATGAACTCGCGGACTGTATCCTCGATTTTGCTTGCAACGAAGAACCAGGCGGCGGAATAAAGGGCCACGACGACGGCGACGGCTATGGCGAGCCAGCGGATCTTGCGCGATGCGCCAGAGTTCTTCTCCGGAGTGCTCTCCAATGCCATGGGTGTCCTTGCGGGAAAGAATCAAAAGGCGAATGCAGCGGGTCAGATGACAGCGGATATGGACGAATTTTGGGTCTTTGGCTACGGCTCGCTGATGTGGAACCCGGGCTTCGACTATGACCGGCGCGAGATTGTCACCCTGTCCGGCTTTCATCGGGCGCTGTGCATCCGCTCCTGGGTGCATCGCGGCACGCAGGACAGTCCCGGCCTGGTGCTGGGGCTGGACCGGGGCGGATCCTGCAAGGGCGCGGCCTTCCGTGTCGCGCCGGAGATGCGCCCTGCGGTCGTCGATTATCTCCGCGAGCGTGAACTGGTGACCAATGTCTACCAGGAGCGGACCCTGTCGATCCGCTTCGGCGATGGCCGGCGAGCGCGGGCGCTGACATACACGGCGGACCGCAACCACATGCAATATGCTGCGGGACTGAGCGTGGAGGACGCCGCGCGCACCTGCGCGACCGCGCGGGGCAAGTCCGGCCACAATGCCGACTATGTCCGCAACACCGTCGATCATCTCAAGGAGCTCGGCATCCGCGATCACTGGATGGAGGCGGTGGCGCGCCGGATCGATGCCCTGCTTCAGGCGTCCTGAGGCTCACGGTTCTCTGCGCCTGCGAGTTCGTCGAGGCGCTGGCGTGCGGATGGGGGGAGGTCGATGTGCGGATTGTCGCGGACCGTCTCGACCAGCAGAGCGTCGCTGGCCGTCTCCGTCACCTCGATCAGATGCCTGAAGAAGGCATCCGGCGCCATCCCCGGCATGATCGGATCGAGAAACCGCACCTTGAAGTGGCCGCTCTGCCGCTTGAAGCCATGGCGCGGCCAGAACAGGCCGGGATGCATGACGACGGGCACGACAGGCACCTTGAGGTCGCTGTAAAGCCTGGCAATACCGTATTTGTAGTCCGGCGGCGCGCCGGGCGCCTTGCGGGTGCCTTCAGGATAGATGATCAGCTCGCGGCCGCGCGCGAGTTCCTCACGCGCCCGGACCAGCATCTTCGGGATCGCCCGGCCCTTGTCCGCCCGGTTGATGGGGATCATGTCCTGCTTGGCCGCATACCAGCCGAAGAGCGGGATCCAGAGCAATTCACGCTTGAGGATGTAGACCGGATCGTCGAGCGACGGGATCAGTGCGAACGTATCGAAGAAGGACTGGTGCTTGGCAGCCAGTATGACGCCGGTCGCCGGCAACTTGTCCAGTCCCTCGATTTCGAACGTCAGGCCGACAATGTGCCGGGCGAGCCAGATGTTCGATGCCGCCCAGTTCTTCGGGATCCGATAGGCGGCCTTGCGCGGCAGCAGGAAATAGACCGGCGTGAAAATGATCATCTGCACTATGAAGGAGAGATAGAAGACGATCTGGAAGGTCGCCGAGCGCAGATAGGTCATGCCGATGCCCTGGAAAGAAGGATATGCGGCACTTCCTTAGAGCAAAGATCGTTGCGATGGAACGGGTCTGTGTGCCCGAATGGCGTTGGCTCAGATCGAAAATCCGGTCCAGTCGCGGCTCACCACCAGCAGCAGCTTCACATATTCTGCGGCGAGCGTGCGGACGAGCAGAGGATTGCGCACCAGTTCCGACGGGCTGACATCGGTCGGGACGGGATAGGCGATGAAGCGCGTGCCATGATCGGTGCGCTGGAGTTCGGCCATGCTGCGCGGCATGTGATAGTTGTTGGTGACCAGGATGATGCTCTTGTAGCCACGGTCGCGGATCCAGCGCGCCGTCTCGGTGGCGTTTCCGGTCGTGTCTTGCGCGTCATGACCGATATCGACGCAGCACTGGAAGAGGTCGCCGGGACTGCGGGTCAGCAGCCGGATGTGATTGCCCGTGGTTGCGGGGTTCACGCCGGAGATGAGCAGCCGGGTTCCGGCGCCTGCCTGCAGCAGCTCGACGGCGCGGTCGATACGCTGGTAGCCGCCGGTCAGGACCACGATCGCATCCGCCCTGGGATTGGCCGGATGGTCCATGGTGGCGACATTCTGGTAGAAGATGATGAAGCCGCCGGCAAACAGCGCGATCATCGTGATGATGAGATAGAAGAATACACGCAGGACATGGCGGGCCACGCGGATGCCGAGGCCGCGCCGCTCGATCGCGCCTCTATCCGCCGGATCCCGAAATCCCGCACCATGTGTCGTCATTTTCAAAAGTGTACTAGAAGTTTCAGGCGTTAAATAGGCGTCAGCGGTTGAATGCGTAGTGCTTCATAATATCGCAGCACAGGCTTTCCGCACGCTTACCGCCAGTGGCATGAACCTTCGGCGGCACGTCGGCGTCGGGTCTATCCATCCAGCCGGCCTGGGTCGGAGCGCACCTGGTCGATCTCGTTGATCGTCCGCATCACGGTGAAGCGGGCGGTGATGGTGGTCAGTGCGGCGATCACGGCCATGGTGAGAAAGATCCCGGCATAGCCCGTCCAGTCGATGGTGAAGCTTCCGAACAGGGCTGCCGCCTGATCGGCCTCCGGCGTCGCGATCCGCGCATTCTGCCACCATGAGAGGCTGGCAAACAGCGCTGCCGCGAGGAAGGCGCCGGCCAGCGATCCCTTGAGGCTGACCATCAGGAAATGCTTCTGGAACTCGCCGGCGACAAAGGAGGCCTCGGCGCCCACGAAATGCAGGACCTCGACGATGTGGCGGTTGCCGGCCAGCGCGCCACGCGTGGCGAAGATCACCGTCAGCACCATAGCGAAGAACACCAGTCCCAGAACGCCCGACCCGATGAACACCGTCGTGCGCGCCATTGATACCAGCCGGTCGACCCAGGTCCGGTGATCGTCGAGATAGGCCTGCGGGATCTTGCGCTGGAGTTCGGCGCGCATCGCTGCGAAATCCGGCGGATTCTGCTCGTCGATGGTGATCACCACCAGGCGCGGAACGGGCAATTCGTCGATATCGAGGCCCGTGCCGAGCCAGGGCTCAAGCAGTCGCGACGTCGCTTCCTTGTCCAGCACCTGCCCATCGCGGGTACCGACGAAGGACAGCGCCAGGTCGCGCGCCTCAAGCAGTTTCTGCTCCATGTCGATCGTCTCGTCCGGCTTGATCTGGATGGTGATCTCGCGGGAAATCTGGCTCGCCCAGCTGTCCGCCGTCGTCCGGATCATGCTCACCGCTCCGATGGTCAGGCAGGCGAGGAAGGACATGATGACGATGACGGCCAGCAGCGCCTTGCCCTGGACGCTCTGTTGCGGAACGATCGAGCCTGTGCGCCGAAGCTGGGACTCCTTGCGGCGTGCGGGGGACTTTTCGGTGGGATCGGGCGGGCGGTCAGTCATAGATATCGAGCCGCCCTGAATCGAGAATCATGCGGCGCGCCTCGATCTGGTCCATCAGCGTCAGATCGTGCGTGGCGATCACGACCGCGGTGCCGAAGCGGTTGAGTTCCTGGAACAGCTTGAGAATGCGTCGCGCCATGGGCGGATCGACATTGCCGGTCGGCTCGTCGGCGAGAAGCAGTTCGGGCTGATCGATCAGTGCGCGGGCGATCGCAACGCGCTGCTTCTCGCCGCCCGACAGAACCGGCGGCAGGACGTTGATCCGGTCGCCCAATCCGACCCACTTGAGCAGTTCCAGCACATCGTGGCGGTAGGTCGCCTCCTCCTTGCCCCGGACGCGCAGTGGAAGGGCGACATTCTCGTAGGTCGTCATGTGGTCGAGCAGGCGAAAATCCTGGAAGACGATGCCGATGCGACGCCTCAGCATCGGCAGTTCGACCTGGGGGATCGACGACATCTCGCGACCGAATACGCGGATCAGCCCGCGGGTGGGCTTGAGCGACATGAAAAGCAGCCGCAGAAGGCTGGTTTTGCCGGCGCCCGAGGGGCCGGTCAGGAACTGGAAGGATTTTTTCGGGATGTCGAAGCTCAGATCCTTCAGGATTTCCGGACCCATACCGTAACGCAGACCGACATTTTCAAAATGAATCAATGGTTTTCCCGTCCGGATAAAACGCGAAGGGTGACATGCCCGGCCAGTCTATCGATGATTTGCGAAGCATTAACCAAATCAGTTTACTTTCCGTAAACCTCAAGTTCAATGGCCGCGATCCCGGGTATCCCGGTTGTCGCGGTGCGGCAGAAGGGCGAAAGCCGATGCAGGCAGGCAGGAGAAGCGCGAGCAGGACGATCGACGCCTACGACGTCCTTCCTCCCGAGTCGGGTCCGCGCCGGTCGCCGGGGCGGCCAATGCGCCCCGCTATCGTCGAAGATGCGGTCTTCGAGGTGCTGCCGGCACAGCCGCGCCGCGAACACAACGACAACCCGGCCGGGTCTCTCCCCGGCAGACGTTTCGACGCGGTGCGCCTTCTTGCCAACGCCGGCGTCTATCTGATCAACCGGCTCGAACGGGTTCTGGCCGGACTTTCACCGCAGTCCTTCATGACGCTGATCGCCTCGCTGTTCTTCCTGGTCTTCTGGCTGCTCGGCGGCTTTGAAGTTCTCGCCACGACTCCGGTCGAGAGGGTGGCGTCGGCATTTTCCATCGAGCAGGTGTTCACGGAGGAGATCGACGAGAACGGCATGCGGCTGCTCGCCGTGGGCGGCATCCTGCGCAACCAGTCCGCGGACAAGCGCGATGTGCCGTCGGTTTCCGTCGTCGGAGAAGGTGGCGAACTCATCGGTGCCATCATGCCACCGGCGCAGGAACTCGCGGCGGGGCAGTCGGTCCGCTTCTTCTCGCGTTTCCAGCTTGCCGGTGGAAAATCCGGCGCAATCACCATTTTTCCCGCCACCGACTGATGCGAGGGACGCGGCGCTGTGCTAACGACGGGCCCTGATCGCAACGGAGCCCCGGGACAGATGCACGTCATTCGCGGAAAGAAGATCGAGCAGCTTTTCACTGCCGACATGATCGCCAAGCGAATGGACGAGCTTGCGGGATCGATCGCGTCCGGTCCGACCAAGGATCTGCTGGTCATCGCCATCCTCAAGGGGTCATTCATCTTCGCGGCCGACCTGATACGCTCGTTGCATCATGTCGGGCTCGCGCCCGAAGTCGAGTTCATCACCCTGTCGAGCTATGGCACCGGCACCACGTCCAAGGGCGTCAGGATCGTCAAGGACATCGACAGCGACGTGAAGGATCGCGACGTGCTGCTGATCGACGACATTCTCGAATCCGGCCGCACGCTGACCTTCGCCCGCGACCTGCTGATGGAACGCGGCGCCCGCCATGTCTCGATCGCCGTGCTGCTCGACAAGCATGACAAGCGCCAGACCTCGATGGAGGCCGACTATGTCGGTTTCCGCTGTCCCGATCATTTCGTCGTCGGCTATGGCATGGATGTGGCCTACGCCTTTCGGGAATTACCCTTCGTCGGCGTGGTGACGGGCGACGCCTGACATCGGCTGCGTAAAGATTTGGGCAAGCATAACCGGAATTGACCGGCCGCCGCCGCCGCTTCGTTTACCCTTCGCAAAGACCCCAGGGTGTTGACTGGGTGCAAAGTTAAAGCGGAGTAAAACAAATGGCACGCATTCTCATCACCGAAGACGAAGACTCGCTTCGCTCCTTCGTGGCGCGCGCGCTTCGCATGGATGGGCACGAGACCGTCGAGGCCGCCGATGGTGCCGAGGGTCTGGAAGCCCTGACCGCCGGACATTTCGACCTGCTGCTGTCCGATATAAGAATGCCCGTCATGGACGGGATCGAACTGACGCACAAGGCCGCCGCCGCCCATCCCGGCCTGCGCATCCTGCTAATGACCGGCTATGCCGAACAGCGCGAGCGCGCGGACGACCTCGCCGAGAAGATCATCGACGTGGTCTCGAAACCCTTCACGCTGCCGGATATCCGGACGGCGGTGGCGCGGGCGCTGGCGGCGTAGAGTCCGACAAGGGTACCGTCACCTGAGATCCAGCAGGCGCTCCAGATATTCCCGCTCGATCAGGCTGGCGGGCCCATCGCCCAGCCTGCGGCGGATTTCCTCGAGAATCTCGCGCGCCCGCTGGACATCGATCTGGTCCGGCACCTTCACGCTGTCGTCGAACTCGCTGCCGAGCTGGCCGGTCTTGCGGCCAAGGGGATCGCGGCCCTGCTGGTTCATGGCGCTGCCGGGCATGGGCATGCCCTGACCCGGCTGGTCGCCCTGCTGCTGGCTCATCATCTGCTGCAATTGCTGCATCATCTGGCCGGCACCCTCGCGCAGCGCCTGCAGAGCGCGGCCCTGGGCGTCGGCGGAACGCTGGCCCTGGGACTTGCCGAGCGCGTCTGACGACTCGCCCATCTCCTTGTCGGCGTCGCCGAAGCCCTTGGGCGCCTTCATGCCAAGTTCACCAAGGCCTTTTTCGAGCGCCTTGAGGTCCTTCTGCAATTGTTCCTGCTGGGCGCGCAGGTTCTTCAATGCTTCGCGGAGTTCTTCCGCGGTCATGTCTTCCTGCTGCTCACCCGGCTGCTGCTGGTCCTGCTGTTGCTGGTTCTGGGACTGGTCCTCGCCGCCGTCTTCCTGCTCCTCGGGGTCGCCGCGCTGCAGGCGGTCACGCAGCGCCTGTTCCGTGCGGTGCGTGTCCTCCATCAGCTTCTGCTGGTCCTGCATGAGCTTGCCAAGCCGGTCGAGCTGCTCCCGGACCGGATTGTTCTCCTGGCCGGGCTGCTGGCGCGGACGCGCGGTCTGCAGATTGTTGAGCATGCGCTGCATCTCGTTGAGCAGCCGCTGGGCTTCCTCGCGATTGCCCGAGCGCGACAGGTTTTCGAGCTGGTTGAGCATGTTCTCGAAATCCTGGCTGCGCATCATGCGCTGCGCCTGCTGCGACATGCGGGTCATGTCCTGGTTCTGCATGCGCTTGGAGAGTTCGGCCATATATTGCTTCATCGCCTCGCGCAGTTCCTGCATCAGCTTGGCGATTTCCTCGTCCGACGCCTTGTTCTTCAGCGCGTCGGACAGCTTTTCCTGCGCGTCGCGCAGCCGCTTCTCGGCGCTCGACAGGTTGCCGTCCTCGATGTAGCGGGCGATGTCCCAGAAGTATTTTGCCGTTTCCGTCAGTGCGTCTGTTCCGCGGGCCAGCACCAGCCGGTTGCGGGCGGACTGCACGAGCAGATAGTGCGACAGGTTGGGGATGGTCTCGTCGGCGCGGAAGGTCGAGGCCTCGCTGAGTTCCAGCGCGCGGCGGATCTGCTGCGTATCTAGCGCGAAGACCTGGCGTTGCTCGGCGACCGAACCGGCGAGCCGCTCGGCGAAATAGCGGGCAGGCAGCACGATTTCCTTGGTCTCGCTGCGTCCCTCGAGGCCGGATGCATCCTTGGCAACCAGCGTCAGGCGGACCCTCTTTCCGGAGAGCGGATTTTCGGTGAGGTCGCGGCTGACCGTCGCCTTGGCGCTCTTGCCGTCGCTGCCGGGCAGGTCGAGCGGGAAGACCGGGGCGTCGAACAACGGCGTTGCGCCCTCGTCCGATTCGGCCGGCAGGATTTCGGCGCGCGCTTCGGTGACGCCGTAGTCGTCCTTGACCTCGAAGGCGAGTTCCAGCGCGCCATTCAGTGCACGGCCCGGTTCGCGAACGAAAGAGATCTGCGGCGCCATGTCGGGAATGAGCGTGAAGGCGTATTGCCTGGTGCCGGCTGCCACGCTGCCGTCCTCGGTGAGCTTGAGCTTGAAGGTCCGGCTCTGTGTCGCGCTTTCGCTGGTGGCCGGCTGCGGGGCCGCATCCTTTTTCTCCGGCACTTCCGCCTTGAGCTCGACGGCCTCGCCCGTCGTGGGCAGGAAGCGCACAGAGTCCGTGGCATCCCGGCCGCTGATGCGGACGGTGAGTTCGGAATTGACCGGCACCTTCAGGGCGGCCGGCGCATTCTTGTCGACATTGCCGCTGAGATAGAGCGGCGCGACACCGGTATAGGCCGGCGGCGTCACCCAGGCATCGATGCGGATATCGGCTTGCGGCACGATCGGCTTTGCGAAGGTGAACAGGTCGCCGACGCGGCCGCCATGGTTCGAGAAGGAGAAGCTCCAGGCGACGACAAGCGCGAGGATGACGGCTGCGCGAAGGGCCAGCGGATCGTGACGTGCGATGTCGGCCGCCGGAAGGCCGGCTTCGATGACATTGATCTTTCGCGCCATCCGCTCCTGATGGCTATGCCAGAGCGCGATCGAATATGGATCCTTGGAGACCGGCTCCTCATCCTGAACGCTGATCGCCTGGTGCGGCAGCCGGCTGTTCTGCTCGAGCCGGCGCTCGGCCTCGGCGCGACGCGGCAGGCTGAAGCGGCGCAGCGGCCAGAGAGCCGCCAGGAAGGCGGCAGCGAAGCCGGCGCCCACGGCAATCTTTGCCATGTCGGGCAACTGCCGCAGCAGGCCCGTCCAGCTCAGGATCATGTAAAGGGCGATCACGCCGAGGAGGGGCAGGGAAACGACGAGCGCCCGTTCGAGAAACATCGACATGAGTGCAAGGGCGCGTTTTCCCGCGATCCGTCGCCTGAGACCTGCGTTTCGCGGATCGGGCGTTTTCAGGGCGTCCTCGGCCATATCCTGCCTTGCTCGGTTTCCGGCATCGGCGTGAAAATCGATATCGACTTTCGCATGCCTGATGCGCGGGCTTCAAATGACGTTTGGAACTCCTGAACGCCC
>JAHHDR010000009.1 GCA_019739215.1 Rhizobium sp. | reverse complement strand
GGGGCGTGGGGAAGCTGGAGGAGGGCGGGAGCGTGCCGCCCAGCAGTTCGTCCGCCCCGTCGAGCTCGGGATCGAAGAGGTCGATCGGCGGGGTGGTGACGATGGCCTTGCTTTCTGATGGTGGCAGGCCTCAGCAATTCCGGCAGGTTGCTGCCATCGAGACGGACGAGATCCGGGCTCGTCATGTCGCCCAGATAGCGGCGCGCCGACTTTTCCACATAGAAGGCGAGCTTGCGCTTGCCGGGGCCGGTGAAGTTGATGCCGTCATTGCCGCGCAGGCGCACGGGCTGGCCATTGATATCCGAGCCGGTGACGATGAAGCGGCCTTCCTGATCGACGAAGCCTTCCCAGACGTCAACGAATTCGCCACTGACCTTCTCGATGCTCGATCGGTAGATGGTGTTGAGACGCAGCGCGTCGGCCGTCATGTTCTGCGGGCGGAAGGCCGGCAGGCCGACCCAGATCACCGGCACGCGTGTTTCCGCAGCCACCGTCGCAAGCCGCGCCACACGCTCGCCATAGGCGGTGAACCAGGGATCGGTGCGGAAATCGAGGCGCCCCTCTGCCGTCACGAGTTGCTGCCGGTCGTTGGCGCCGACCTGGATCACCAGCACGCTCGGCTTTATCTCAGCAACGAGGGCCGGTAGGGCGCCGGGCCAGTCATAGAAGTCATCGCGCACGAGTCCAGAGGAACCGTTCGCCCTGCTCTCGACCACGACGCCCGGTGAATCCTCGAATGCAGCCTTCAAGCCGTCGCCCAGGGCGCTGGCGACAAAATCTCCGACCACCAGCACTTTCTTCGCCGTGCCGAGTTTCGGCGGTGGCGGCGGGGCTGCGGCGGCTCGGGTCGACGGCGCGCGTGTCTGGATGGTCGTGACGCTGCCACTGTTCTTCTTGCGGACCTTGCCCTCGCGTGGACGCTGGACGTCCTGTGGCGGCACATACACTGGCTGGCGCTGTCCGAAGAGCATGTCGAGCAGGTTGCGGCGTCGCTCGGGTTGCTGGGCTTCTGCAGTCGAGGCGAGGAATGCCGTCGCGCCGAGCATCAACGCCAGGCCAAGGCACATAAAGCGGGCAAGGGGTCCATGCGGGCTCTTCAAGTTCCACTCCTTCGCCATCGCTGCTGCAGGCTTAAACGCAGTCCGCCGCGATCCCATGTTTCTGGATCGCGGCGGATGCCAAGTCAACTGTTGCCGATGTCGTGGGCGCTTCGATCAGTTGCGCAGGGCATCGAGCAGGACGCGCGACGGCTGGCCGTCCACCGACATGCCGAGACGCTGCTGGATGGCGGTGATCGCTGCCTTCGAGCCCGAGCCGAAATTGCCGTCGATCTTGCCGTCGTAGTAGCCGAGCGCCTGCATGCGGGTTTGCAGCTCGAACTTTTCCTTCATGTCGAGCGTGCCGTCCGGCCGCGGCCAGCGCTGCTTCATGCCGCCATAACCGGCGATCTCGTCGGCGAGCAGGCCGACGCCGAGCGCATAGCTGTCGGCGGCGTTGTAGCGCTTGATAACGAAGAAGTTCTTGGTCATCAGGAAGCCCGGGCCATTGGCACCACCCAGCATCTTCAGTTCGGCACGTTCGCTGCCGGTGCGGAAAACCCTTGCCGGTCGGACGGGCAAAGCCGAGCGCCTGCCATTGGGCGAGAGTCTTGGTCTGGCCGGTGTATTTGTTGCCACCGCGTGGGACCACAATTTCATAACCCCAGGTCCGGCCGGTCTGCCAGTTGTTCTTGGCCAGCAGGTTGGCGGCCGTTGCGAGCGCGTCGGGGATCGAGTGCCAGATGTCCTTGCTGCCATTGCCATCGGCATCGATGCCATAGAGCAGGTAGCTCGTCGGGATGAACTGGGTGTGGCCCATGGCACCGGCCCAGGAGCCCATGAGGTTTTTGTTGGTGACGTCGCCGTTCTGCAACATCTTGAGCGCGGCAATCAGCTGGGTGCGGGCGAATTTCGCGCGCTTGCGGTCGGCATAGGCGAGCGTGGCCAGCGAACGTGGCACGTTGTGGAGGCGGTCAGGACGCTCGAGGGCGGCGCCATAATTCGATTCCATCGACCAGATGGCCAAGAGCACATGCTTGTCGACGCCGAAATGGTTTTCGAGGGCGGTCAGCAGCCGACCATGCTTGGCCAGCATTTCCTGGCCGATCTTCACCGTGTAGGGGTTCACGCGGCTGTCGAGGTAGTCCCAGATCTGGGACTTGAACTCCGGCTGATACGCCGCCTTTTCGAGCACGAACTGGTCGGGCTCGTTTACGCCATTGAAAGCCTGGCGATAGGTGCGTTCGGTGATCCCGGCTTTCGCGGCCGTCGGATAAAAATCGCGGATCCACTTCTGGAAGCCGGCGTCTGCAAAGGCATCCAGCGGGATGAGCGCCGTCGAAATTGTCAGGGCAATCGCGCCGAGCAGGCTGGGGCGGTGTCTTTTCATGGGCATCTCCCGTGCATTCTCGTGTTGGCAGCCGGAACAAAGGCTGTTCACCACAGGTTAACGCTGTTCAGTCAACAAACCCTTTACCACGCGGTCAGCCCAAGCTTAGTCTTTGCCATTTTGAAGCAATTATATGTTACTGGCGGTAACCGCGTTATGAAGGCGTTAATCGATTAGATCCTCCAGGAGGGATGAGTGGTTCAGACTAAAAAGCTCCGGAAAGCCGTGTTTCCCGTCGCCGGTCTCGGCACCCGTTTTCTGCCTGCCACCAAGGCGGTGCCGAAGGAAATGCTCACCGTCGTCGACAAGCCCGTCATCCAGTATGTGGTCGACGAAGCCATCGAGGCCGGTATCGAACATCTCGTCTTCGTGACCGGCCGCGGCAAGGCGGTCATCGAGGATTATTTCGACATTCAGTTCGAACTCGAGCAGACGCTCAAGGCCCGCAACAAGAATGCCGAACTGTCCCTGCTCGAATCACTTCAGCCGACCGCCGGCCAGACCAGCTTCACGCGCCAGCAGGAACCGCTGGGTCTCGGACATGCCGTCTGGTGTGCACGCGACATCGTGGGGCACGAACCCTTCGCCCTTCTTCTGCCTGACATGATTATGCGCGCGGAAAAGGGCTGCCTCAAGGGCATGGTCGAACTTTACGAGAAGACCGGCGGCAACATCGTCGCGGTCGAGGAATGCGCGCCCGAACAGGCGCACAAATACGGTATTGTGGGTGTTGGCGAGACGCTGGAAGGCGGCTTCAAGATTAACCAGATGGTGGAGAAGCCGGCCAAGGGGACTGCGCCCTCCAACTTCTTCATCAACGGCCGCTACATCCTGCAGCCGGAGATCTTCGAGATCCTGTCTACGCAGGAGCGTGGCGCCGGCAATGAGATCCAGCTGACCGATGGCATGCTGAAGCTTGCCCAGAGCCAAGACTTTGCCGGGTATCATTTCAAGGGTCAGACCTTCGACTGCGGTTCCAAGGATGGCTTCATCTTGGCCAACGTCTCCTTCGCAATCGAGCGTGCAGACATCCGCCCGGCGATCGAGGACCAGCTGAAGGCATTGCTCGCAGCCCTCAAGTGACCGATTTCCTGACCGCCGGGCTCAACGCTTGGCGGTCAGGCCCACCAGTGCCGTCAGGCTGTCGTTGTCCACGCCCGTGTTGTAGTGCGTGCGCTCATAGCTGAGATCCGCCGTCGCGTCGAGATAGCGGTTGACCTTCCAGGTCAGGCCGGCGCCGGCCAGATAGGCAGTCGTATCGGCTGCAGCCGCATCTCCGTCATATCGTGTAAAGGTCGTGCCGCCGGTCAGGCGGGCGACGAGGTTCGTACGCAGGTCGTGCGCGAGTTGAGCAGTTACGCGATGGATTGTCGCTCCATTCACGCCTGCGGTCGTCGACGGGTCGATGCTCGTGTCGAGAGTCACGTCTATGCTCGTGCCTTCGCGCGGCGACCAGAAGATGTTGCCGTCGACGGTGAGGGCGGAAAGCTCTTCAAGCCGGCCGTCCTCGAATTTCTGGCGTTCGTAGCCGACGGCGATCTCGCCGCGCAGCTTTTCGCCGAGATCCACGGCGACGCCAGTCTTCGCGCCATAGAGGTCGGCCGAACGGCGATACCCGGCGGAATCAACAGCATCGTCGTAATCGATCCGCCCAATCGTGCCTTCGATGAAGGGGATGAGGGCAGGCGAGAGTTCGTAGCCTAGGCGGCTGGTGATGGCATAGCGGTTCCGGTTTCGGTCGCTGCGCTCCAGTGTCGAGCCGTCCGAGAGTTCGGCATCGGAATATTGCAGGCGCGTCACGTCGGCTCCGATTGATCCACGGATGAGGCCGAAGTCGCGTTCGATGGAGGCGCCTGCACCATATTGATGCACCCCGGACTGGACCTTGGCGCCCGTGACGGCGTTCGGATCGTCGCTGTCTTCACGGCCGAAACTGTAGGAGCCGGTAATCGTGGCGATCGTGTCGTCCGCGAGGTCAAGGCGCAGGCGTGCGTCGATGTCGGCCCGCGGCTTGTCGGTCTCGTCGCCTGACAGTGTTTCCTGCCAGGCGCCTTCGGCTCCCACGGAGAGTTCATGGCGAGACCAGTCGGAGGTCAGCGTGCCCTTGAGGCCCGTTTCGGAGAAGATGCGGTCGTCTTTCACGCCTCCGCTCTTTTCCGTTTCGCTCCCCAGTTTTCTGGCTGATCGAAGGACGCAGGATCAGGGTGCCTAGGCGGATCCCGCTGCCGTCTTCCGAATCGAGTTCGCGGCTGATGCGCTCGGCTGTCGGGTTGTCGACGCGGGCTTCACGCAGGTTCTGGCGACCGATGTCCTCATCGACGGGGATGGTGTCCGCGTCTGTGAGCGGTTCGAGCGTCTGGGTGTCGGGTGCGACGCTAGTGCCTGTCGCCAGGGGGTCGGTTGCCGTTTGAGACGAGGAGGTGGCGCCCGTCTGCATCGATGCGGATATACCGTTCGCTCCCGTCGCGCCTGTCGACGTCTGTCCAGATCCAGATAGCGGAGACCAGGTGGGAGGCGTTCCGTCCGACGTCGCACTACCCGGCTCTGCCTGTTGGGCGGCGAGGAGGGACGGGTGCACGAACACGGACAGCGCCAGCACGCCTGCAAAGGCGCGCAGCCCGAGGCGGCCCTTGCCGCTCTTGTCCCGATTTTCGACTGAGGTCATTCCTGCGCCCGGCAATCTGCAATGCTTACCCAAACGTAAAGCCTGATGGTTAACGTTTGGTTTCGGGTGCATGGTTGTGCATCAGACCGAGATGCCGCAGCCGCGACATCGAGCGAGAATTTACAGCAGCCGACAAACGCAGTATGGGACGGCATGATCAAGCGCGCAGTCAATCTCGTCGAAGCCAGTGCCACCGAATCCGCTCTTCGCGTCATCTCGACGGAGCGCGAGGGATTGCGTGTGCTCGAGGAGGCGCTGGCAGGGCCGCTTGCCGCGCCGTTCTGCAACGCGGTCAAGACAATCGGAGATATCGGCGGCCGCGTGATCGTTACCGGCGTTGGCAAGAGCGGGCATATCGGTTCGAAGATAGCCGCGACCTTCGCCTCGACGGGCACGCCGGCCTTCTTCGTGCACCCCGCGGAGGCCAATCACGGCGACCTGGGTATGATTGCCCAGGACGATGCGATCCTGGCAATCTCCTGGGGTGGTGAAACGGCCGAGCTGCAGGGCATTCTCGCCTTTTCGCGCCGCTTCTCTATTCCGCTGATCGCCATCACAGCTGGAGAGACTTCGACGCTCGCGCGCAATGCCGATGTCGTTCTTCTGATGCCGAAGGTCCAGGAGGCTTGCCCGCACGGGCTCGCACCGACGACGTCGGCCGTCTTGCAGCTTGCGATAGGCGATGCCATTGCGATCGCCCTTCTGGAAGCACGCGGCTTTTCGCCGTCCGACTTCCGCACCTTCCATCCGGGTGGAAAGCTCGGCGCGGCCCTGACCCATGTGCGCGACATAATGCACACCGGCGACCGCGTGCCGCTGGTGCCACTCGGCACGTCCATGCCCGATGCGGTCAAGACGTTGTCGCACAAGCATTTCGGCTGTGTGGGCATCACCGACGAGACAGGCAAGCTCTGCGGCATCGTCACCGAAGGCGACATGGCGCGTAATCTCGCCCGCGATCTCTCGATCCTCAATGTCGAGGATGTGATGACCCGTAACCCGAAGGTCATCAAGGGCGATGCGCTGGCCACGACGGCTGCTGCGATGATCAACAAACACAGTATCGGCGCGTTGATCGTGGTGGATGACGAGAACACGCCGATCGGTCTCATTCACTTCCACGATCTGCTGCGGATCGGCGTCGCCTGAGGGGCGAGGTTACGCCTCTTCGACGACAAGGTCGCGGCCATTGCTCGAGATGATCTTGACCCTTGCTCCGCCCGGCAGATCTGGGCCTGAAACAAGCCAGAATGTGTCGTCCAAACGAATGCGACCGCGGCCCTCGCGGATCGGTTCGCCGAGCACCGCCGTGCGGCCGACGAGGCTCGCGCCCCGCTGATTGAGCAGGGGCTGGTCGCTGTCCGTCTGGAGACGTGTGAACAAGCGCCGACCCGCCAGGGTGAAGACCACGGCGCTGGCGGCAAACACCAGTGACTGCACCTGCCAGCTCCAGAAACCGGCATCCCAGAACAGCAGCGACAAGACACCTGTCAGGAGCGCGCCGAGGCCGATCCAGACGAGAAAGACGCCGGGCATCACGAGCTCCGCCGCTAAGAGCAGCATGCCGAGCACCCACCAGCTCCAGGGGCCGAGTTCGGCGATGATCCGGCCGATCATCGTCATCACTCGCCGTTGGGGTTGAAGGAGGAGATCGGCGGGGTGCTGCGCGGGGCAGGCGGAGCCGTGCGTGGTGTGGCGGGGCGCTTGTCCTCGCCAAAGACCTCACGGGCGATGGCGCCGATGCCGCCGAGCGAGCCGATCAGGGCCGTGGCTTCCATCGGCATCAGAACGATCTTGGAATTGCTGGCCGTGCCGATCGCGGCCATCGCCTCGGTGTATTTCTGAGCGACGAAGTAGTTGATGGCGTTGACGTCACCGGCGGCGATCGCCTCGGAGACGAGGCGGGTGGCCGTGGCTTCGGCCTCCGCAAGGCGCTCGCGGGCCTCGGCTTCTCGATAGGCGGCTTCGCGCTCGCCCTCGGCTTCGAGGATCGCAGATTGCTTTGCGCCCTCGGCGCGCAGGATCTGCGCATTGCGGAAGCCTTCTGCTTCGAGTACCTGAGCGCGCTTCTCGCGTTCCGCCTTCATCTGACGGCCCATGGCAGCCACGAGATCGGCGGGCGGCTGAATGTCCTTGATCTCGACGCGGGTGACCTTGATGCCCCAGGGACGCACGGCTTCGTCGACGACGCGCAGCAGGCGGTCGTTGATCACCTCGCGGTTCGAGAGCAGTTCGTCGAGGTCCATAGAGCCCATGACCGAGCGGATGTTGGTCATGGTCAGGTTGAGGATCGCGTTTTCGAGATTGGCAACCTGATAGGCGGCCTCGGCGGCGTTCAGTACCTGGTAGAAGGCGACAGCATCGGCGGAGACCGAGGCATTGTCCCTGGTGATGACTTCCTGGGTGGGAACGTCGAGAACCTGCTCCATGACGTTCATCTTGGCGCCGATGCGCTCGAAGAAGGGGATGATCAGGTTCAGGCCGGGTTCCAGCGTGCGTGTGTAGCGGCCAAAGCGTTCGATCGTGTAACGGTAGCCCTGCGGCACGGTCTTGATACCGGCAAAGAGGACCAGGATAACGAGCACAACGAGTGCAATGACGACAATGTCCGGACCGGTGATGGGCATGAAATCCTCCAGCTCTGGCGCGAACATGAGCCGCGACCCCAGGGTCTAACATCGTGGGGTGGCAGGCGAATTGCAAGGTTTAGCCGTCACATGGGCCAACAACCTGGCCGTCAATCGCAGGGTCTTGGAAAAGAAGAAGGGCGGCCGGATCACTCCGGCCGCCCTCATTTATCTCCGTCCGAGCCGTTTTGGCTCAGAACTCTTCCCAGCTGTCCTGCGCGACGGCGGCATTGCCATGGCTGCGCGGGGCAGGGGCGGCGTGACGGGCGGGCTGTGCCGCACGCGGTGCCGGAGCGCGGCTCGCGGAGGCGGACGGCTGGGCCATGGTGCGTGCGGTGTCGCGTAGCGCCGAAGCCTGGACCTGCTGAACGCCGTCGATCGAGAAGTGCGAGATCAGTTCGCGCAGCTTCGCAGCTTCGGTGGCGAGTGCTGCAGAGGCAGCATTCGATTCTTCCACCATCGCGGCGTTCTGCTGGGTCGTCTGGTCCATCGAGTTGACGGCATGATTGACTTCAGAGAGGCCAGTCGCCTGTTCCTTGGCCGACAGGGCGATGGCATCCATATGGGTGTTCATCTCGGTGATGAAGCCGCCAATGGTCCGGAGCGCTTCGCCGGTCTTGCGGACGAGATCGACGCCGCCTGCGACTTCCGTCGAGGAATTCTGGATCAGCGCCTTGATTTCCTTCGCGGCGTTTGCGGAGCGCTGCGCCAATTCGCGGACTTCCTGTGCGACGACGGCGAAGCCCTTGCCGGCTTCACCGGCACGTGCAGCCTCGACACCCGCATTCAGCGCCAGAAGGTTGGTCTGGAAGGCAATCTCGTCGATCACACCGATAATGTTCGAGATCTGCTGCGAGGAACCCTCGATGCGGCGCATTGCGTCTTCGGCGCGGGAGACGACGTCCGAGGATTGGGTCGCCGAGGTGTTGGCCTGGGCTGCGACAGAGCGGGCTTCTTCCGTCCGCTTGGTCGAGTTCTGGACATTCGCCGTGATTTCCTCGACGGCGGCCGCTGTCTCTTCGAGGGCTGCCGCCTGCTGCTCTGTGCGCTTCGAAAGGTGGTCGGTGCCGGAGGCGATCTCGCGGGTGCCGGTTTCCATAGTGGCGACACTGTTGGTGATCGCGGCCATGGTCTGGTTCAGCTGGCGGACCGACTGATTGAAGTCGTGACGCAGCGTTTCGAAATCCGGAGAGAAGGCTTCGTTGATCTGGAAGGCGAGGTCGCCGGACGCCAGGCGCTTCAGGCCGGCCGCGAGGCCGGAGGTCGCAGCCTGCAGACGGGCTGCGGCATCGGCCTCGGCACGCTGCTGTGCAGCGATCCGGTCGGCTTCGGCCTGGCGGCGATTGCCGTCGGCCTCTGCTTCGAGACGTTTGTTGGTGATGGCCGCCTCGCGGAAGACCTGCATGGCTGCCGACATGCGGCCGATTTCGTCCCTGCCGCCCTGATCGATGACGATATCATGATCGCCCTCCGACAGACGGGTTGTCGCATCTGCGAGCTTGCCGAGCGGCCTGGATACGAGCTGGAAGTTCAGGAAGCCCATCAGTACGGCTGCGATGCCGACGATGATCGAGGCGGCGAGGCTGACCGTTTCCACGAGCGAAAGAGCTGCAGTCTGGTGGGCTGCGGCAGTTGCGGCGCGAGCCGAAAGCGTCGTCTTGAGATCCGCTAGACCGTCTTCGAATGCCTTGACCAGGGCTTCACCTTCGCCGGTGACTTCGATCGCGCGAGCGAGTTCGACGGTTGCAGGATCGCGCATCAGCAGGATCTGGCGCTCCATGAAATTCGCCTTCCAGGCATCGAGCGCTGCAATCGCTTCCTTGAACTTGGCCAGTTCGGCGGGAGCCGAGCCCGAGACAAGTGCCTCGATGCTGACCTTGTCCTTGTCCATTTCGGCTGCGACGTTCTGGGCGCCGACCGCGTAGTCGCGGTTGCCGGTCAACAGGAAGGTCTTCAGCTGAAGGTCCGCGATGTAGAGATCGGCTGAAAATTCGTCGATGGCGGCCACGACATTGTTCACGACGGCCGTTTCGGCAACTTGCTCGCTCGCGACGATGGCGCGGTTATGCATGAAGGTCGAGGCTGCGATCGCGATGGCGGCAAGGAGTCCGAAAGCGAGAAAGCCCTTGGCGCTTACGGATAGGTTCTTGAGCATAGTAAAATCCTGTCCCGGTCGGGGTCGAATTGGGTCATTTTTTACAGGACGGCCGCCATCATGGGGTCGTGGTCGACGGATCAGCTGCCGGCGAGAGCCCGGCGCTCGAGTTCCGTGAGATTGAGTTCGACGGTGACGGCACCGATCTTCTTCTTCGTGCCGTCGAGCAGCGTGAAGCTCACCTGGTTGCGCCAGATCTTGAGTTCGTCGTCCCACTCTGCTTCGTCGATGAAGATTGCATCATCCGAGACATCATAGGTTTTCTGGAACTTTGCCTCGTCGCCCTGCCAGAAATCGCTGGTGATCGAGCTCTGGCCGACATTGAGGCCGTTCTGGTCCATGACGAAAATTTCGGGATATAGACCGAGCGACTTGCCCTGGATACGCGCGAGATAGACAGAGAGCGGGCTGGAAAGCGTAGCGGCGATCAGCGGCTTGTCGGCTGCCTCGCGCTCGGCCTTCCACTGATTGTCCAGCTCGTCGATCTTGTTCTGGGTCAAATCGTTCAGACGGGAGTTTTGTGCCTGGACCGACACAGTCACGATCTCGGCCGAGATAAACTCCTGGATCTGTGCCAGGAGTTCGGGAGAAACGAGCTTGGCGATGTCCGGCTGAGGCGGTTCGGCATGCGCGGTGGTCAGCGACAAGGCGAGGAATGTCGTTGCCAATGCGGTCGTAGTAAATCTCATGGTGGTCTCCTTCAACTCTCCCTAATTCTAGGGATCATTACTAAATGGAACCTTAATATAAGAAATCGCCTATCTGAAATTGTATTATAATCCAATGATTTAGGCTCGCTGCAGCGCTCCCGATCTGCGCTTGATGACAGCTTCGAGTTGTCTTTTCGGTTGTGGCGTGACGTGCCCCGTGAAAGCCTAACCAAATGAAATTATGCACTAAAATTGTGCATCTCCGCTGGAAAATGGGCGATGGATGAAAGCGGATGCGCTGGTGATCATCGTTTGGGTTGCATCCGTTTGCCGGCTTCAGACGGCTTGCCAAGTCCTCTTTTGCAACTGGATGCAAAGCCAAGAGAAAAGGGGGCCCGCCTTATCGGCAGCCCCCTCCTTGATGTGATATCGCGGCTCGTTCGAGTGAGGCCTCAGGCCCAACCCTGCAATTCACGGCGGACGACGTTTTCGATGACACGCATACCGTCTTCGCTGTCGTTGAGACAGGGAATGTGGCTGAATTTCTCACCACCATTGTGCAGGAAGTCCTCTCCCGCTTCGCCGGCGATTTCCTCCAGCGTCTCGAGGCAGTCGGAGACGAAGCCGGGGTTCAGGATGGCAATGCGCTTGACGCCTTCCTTTGCGAGCTTCTCTACCGTCTTGTCGGTATAGGGCTGCAGCCATTCTTCCGGCCCGAAGCGGGACTGGAAGGTGACCATCAGCTTCTCCTTCTCCCAGCCGAGATGCTCGCGCAGCAGGCGCGTCGTCTTGTAACACTGGCAGTGATAGGGGTCGCCCTTCATGAAGTAAGACTTCGGGATACCGTGATAGGAGGTGATCACCAGTTCCGGCTCCCAGTCGAGCGTGGCGAGGTGCTGGGTGATCGAATTGGCGAGGGCTGCGATGTAGACCGGGTCATCGGCATATTGCGGTACCGTCCGCAGCGCCGGCTGCCAGCGCATCTTCAGAAGCGCCTTGAAAGCCTCGTCGTTCACCGTTGCCGTCGTCGCCGCAGCATATTGCGGATAGAGCGGATAGACGAGGATACGCTCGCAACCGGCCTTCTGCATCTCGTTCATCTTCGCCTGGATGGCCGGCTGGCCGTAACGCATGGCCCAGTCGACATGCACGTTGGGCAGGTCTTTCAGGGCGACCGCCAACTTCTCCGCCTGGCTGCGGGTGTAGGTGCGCAGGTAGCTCTCATCGAGATCCTTGTTCCAGATCTCCTCATAGGCCTTGCCGACCTTCTGCGGGCGCTTGTTCAGGACGATGCCGTAAAGGATCGGATACCAGAACCACCGCGACCACTCGATGACGCGCTTGTCGGTCAGGAACTCTTCGAGATAACGGCGCATCGATCGGTAGTCCGTGCCGTCGGGCGTCCCGAGGTTGACAAGCAGCACGCCGACCTTGCCGAAATTCACGGGGGGGTGCTCGGAGGGCCAATGGGCGGGGAGTGCGTTCATTGTGTTGTCCTGGTGAATTGATTTCGACCGATACGTGAGGATGGCCAGTTGAGATCATCTGATAAAAGCAAAAGCCGGTCCGGGGAAGCCCGGACCGGCTTTTGGCATGCGGCAAACTGGCTTACTTCGCCGGCAGCTGCAATTCGCGACCGATCGAAATCACGTTCGGATTGCGAAGCGTGTTCGCTTCGGCGATCTTGCTCCAGAACATGCCGTCGCCATAGGTGGCTTCCGCGATCTTCCAGAGGCTGTCACCGGCAACGACCTTGTAGACGGTCGCTGCAGTGGCCGCCGCCGTTTCCGTGGCGGTAGCCGCAGGCGCAGCAGTGGCTGGGGTTTCAGGTGTTGCGGCGGCGGTGGCGGGTGCCTCGGTTGTGGCGGGTGCTGCGGGCGTGGTTGCGGCATCAGCCGTGGCAGGGGCCGGCTCTGCCGACGCTGCAGCGGCGATCACGGTAATGCGGCCATCCGTGTAGGGCTTGTAGGGATTGTTCTTGGCGAGATAGTCGGCCACCACCGTCTCCAGGCCTGGTCCGAAGTCATAGGCATTCTGGCCGCCGGTTGCGAATATCTCGTAGCCGTCGCCACCCGAGCGCATGTAGTTGTTGGTGGCGACGCCGTAGACCTTGTTCGGATCGATGGCGACGAAGGCATCGCCCTCCTTGACTTCGACCGAGGTGATGCGGCTGCCGGCGGGCTTGTTGAGATCGGCGGTGTATTTCAGGCCGGAGACCTGTGGGAAGCGACCTGCGGCTTCCTCGACCTGTCCAACGCCGTTTTCGAGCGCTGCGACCACATCCGAACCCTTGAGCTGGAAGGAGGCGAGCGTATTCTGGAAGGGCAGGACAGTGAGGACTTCGCCCATGGTGACGGTGCCCGCGTCGATCGAGGCGCGCAGGCCGCCACCGTTCTGAATTGCGATGGTGACGCCTTGATCCTTGACGCGATCCACCATGGCGTCGGCCACGAGGTTGCCCATGGTGCATTCCGTGGCGCGGCAGGTTTCGCGGGAGCCATCGACTCCCTCTGCCATCGCCCCGATTTCCTTCGTCTTCAATTCCTCGATCGGTCCGCCCAGCTCTGCGACCTTGGCGGTGTAAGCCTCATCCGGCGTCACGGAAGCGTCGAGCAGCTTCGTATCGCCAGAGGTCGACTTCACCACGCCGGCATCATCGAAGACGACCGTCAGGTCACCGAGATATTTGGAATAGGCATAGGCCTGGACGATCGGTACGTCTGTTCCGGCCGGGTTCTTCACGAGCGTCGGGTAGGGGCCAGCCGCCTTCTCGTCGGTGTTGGAGAGCAGGGTATGGCTGTGGCCTCCGACGATCACGTCGATGCCATCCACGGCTGCCGCGATCTCCTGGTCCCTGAGATAGCCGACATGGGAGAGCAGCACGATCTTGTCGATGCCCTGGCCTTCGATCTCCGTCACGGCTTCCTTCAGATAGGCGATCTCATCGGCAAACAGGATCGCGTCGCCAGGCGACGAGGTCTCGTCGGTGTCGGTCGCGAGGACGGAGACGATGGCGACCTTTTCATCACCGAATTCCTTGACAATGTAAGGCTTGAATTTGTCGGCGACCGGCGAGTTCAGACCGGCCAGCGTATTGCCTGAGATCATCGGGAAGTTCAGCGCGTCGATGAACTTGGCAAGCTCTTCCGGGCCGTCGTCGAATTCGTGGTTTCCGATCGCCATTGCGTCAAAGCCGATGCCGTTCATGAAGTCGGCGATCGGCGCGCTCTTGTAGGTGGTGTAGAAGAGCGAGCCCTGGAACTGGTCGCCCGCGTCAAGCGTCAGAACATTCTTGCCAGAGAGTTCGGCACGGCGGGCGTCGATCGCAGCCTTGACCCTCGCGATGCCACCGAAGCACTCATTGGCGGCTGCGTCCTCTTCAGAGCAGGTGGAGTCCGTCTTGCCGATCGCTTCGATGCGCGAATGCAGATCGTTGATGTGCAGGATGTTGAGTTCGAAATCGGCCAGAGCGGTTCCGGCCGTCAGGGCCAGCACCGAGGCGCTGAATAGGCCAATCTTCAAATGTCTGAACATCTTGTTCTCCTGTTCCAAACCATTCCATCTCACCCCAGTCTGGCACACGAGGATGACAGCCGCGCGCCGGAATTCGGATGCCGGATGTTTTCATCAAGACCGGGACAGGGCAAGCGAAAATCGCCCCTTGTCACGCATGTTAGGCAATGCCGAAACGCAAGAAGCGGCCACTTGGGCCGCTTCTGAACACGCTCTTGGAGGTTCCTTCTCAGCCGCGACGGGCGAGGGAGAATTGTGCACCGCTGTCGGAGGTGCAGTTGAGCTGGCTCGGAGTGACCAGGGCGCAATTGACCTTTTGCCGCGTGTTGCGAACCAGCGAGGTCATGTTGATCTCAACCAGGCGATCGTTGACCAGCGTGTAGGTTCCCGAGGCGAGGATCTGATTGGAGTCCGTGGTGCGCGTGGTGAAGGTGCCGCCCTGGAAGGTGGACGCGATGCCGTTCGGATCCACCCAGGCGCCTTCGATCGACGGGCCCTGCTGGACGGCCGGCAACTGGCGTGGCGGGCTCGAATAACAGGACGTAAGTGCGAGGCTCGCTGTGGTGATCGCGACCAGGGATCTGATTTTCATTCTTGTCTCCCACCTTCACGGCAGTTCGGCAATGCCGTCCGCCTCTCGATTCTTCAAGCAAACCATGCCGCGAAGCCTTGACCAAAGCAAGGCGCCAGGGCCGGGGTGCCAAGGTTATCCCGACCTTGATGTCGCAACTGTTGCATGACAAAGGCCCGCCTGTAAAAGCGGGCCTCGCCAATGTTCGTGAACTCTCAGCGAACGAGGATGTTCCGGAACTGCCACGGATCCTTTTCGTCCAGGTCTTCCGGGAAGAGGCCCGGGCGACCGTCGAGCGGGGTCCAGTCGGTGTAGTGGCCTTCGACGGGGCCGAGATAGGGCGACTGCACTTCGAGGCAGCGCTTGTAATCCATCTCGTCGGACTCGACGATGCCGGCCTTCGGGTTCTCGATGGCCCAAACCATCCCGGCGAGGACGGCAGAGGTCACCTGCAGGCCGGTTGCGTTCTGGTAAGGCGCGATGCGACGGGTTTCTTCCAGCGACAGGCGCGAACCGAACCAGTAGGCGTTCTTCTCGTGGCCGTAGAGCAGCACGCCGAGTTCATCGACGCCGTCGACCAGTTCGTCCTCGTTCAGGACGTGGAGGACAGGCTGCTGCGTGCCGCCATTGCCGAACATCTCGTGCAGCGAAAGCACGGCGTCATTGGCAGGGTGATAGGCATAGTGGCAGGTCGGACGGTAGACGACTTCGCCATCCTTCTCGACGGTGAAGTAGTCGGCGATGGAGATCGACTCGTTGTGCGTGACGAGGAAACCGTATTGCGGGCCGGGCGTCGGGCACCAGGTGCGAACGCGGGTGTTGGCACCCGGCTGCTCCAGATAGATCGCTGCCTTGCAGCCCTTCTTGTGCTTCTTGGCGTTCTTCGGCATCCAGTTTTCATGGGTGCCCCAGCCGAGTTCGGACGGCTGCAGACCTTCCGAGATGAAGCCTTCGGCAGACCATGTGTTCCAGAAGACGTTGAGCGGCTTCGGGTTCTTGGTGCGCTGGGTGTCGCGCTCGGCGATGTGAACGCCCTTGACGCCGACCTTCTTCATCAGCTTGGCCCAGCCGTCACGATCGTGCTGGTCGGGCTCTTCGAATTTCAGGCCGATTTCATGGGCGAGATTGACGAGGCCCTGCTTGACGAACCAGGAGACCATGCCCGGGTTTGCGCCACAGGTGGAGACGGCCGTCGTGCCGCCCGGGTTCTTCGCCTTTTCCTGGCGCACGGTTTCGCGCAGCGCATAGTTGGTGCGCTCGGAATTCTTCATGTTCTTGTCGAAGTAGAAGCCGAGCCAGGGCTCGACGACCGTGTCGATGTAGAGCACGTCGAGCTTGCGGCAGAGCTTCATCAGGTCGAGCGAGCCGGTGTCGACCGACAGGTTGACGCAGAAGCCCTGGCCTTCGCCTTCCGTGAGAAGCGGCTTTAGCAGCTTCTTGTAATTGTCCTTGGTGACATGCGCCTGGATGTGCTTGATGCCGTGCTTGGCGAGAAGCTCTGCCTCGTCGTTGCGCGGGTCGATGACAACCATCCGGCTCTTGTCGAACTTGAAGTGTCGTTCGATCAACGGCAGGGTGCCGCGGCCGATCGAGCCGAAGCCGATCATCACGATCGGGCCGGTGATCTCGCCATAAACCGGGTAGGTCATTTCGCTCATTTGCGTCTCCTTGGAGGCCCGGTTTCTTGCCTGGGCCGTGTTTCCGGCCTGTCTTGTGCGGCCGGAGCTATAATGGCGGTTCTAGATCACAAAACTCTGACACAATAAAGGGTGAGGACGAGGGGCCAGGGGCTCTCAGATATTATTTTCCGACGCTGCATCTTGCCGCAGGCGCGACACGAGGCGGTCGCGCTGTATGTCGAGGCCTTTGTATCGAAGCTGGGGGTCGCTCAGCCCCTCCAGCTGCTCCGCGAGCGCCAGGGCGAGACGCCTGCCGTCCGGGTGTTTTTTGAACAGAATGACGGGGTCGAGATAGATGCGGATCGTGAAGACGATAGCACCTGTCTGCGGCAGTTTCGTCAAGGTCTGACGCTCGACACGGACGACGGCCACGTCCGGATCGGCCGCATCGTTGCGCCCCGTCTCAGGATGGAAAAGCTTTTCCTGCCAGTTGATCGACCAATTGAAGCGTTCGGCGGGCAAGCCGGGTGCGAGATTGTCGAAGATGCGGTTGATCATCGCGGCATTGCGTGTCCCACCCTCGAAGCCGGGTACATGTTCGTGGACCTCTTCCATCGGCCGGTTGAACTTTTCCGCGAGTAGCCATGAAGAGGGGAAGGAAAGGTGTGCGGCGGCGATGAACCAGCCCGCCTCGCGCTTCATCATGATGACGAGGTCATCCTGGACGAGCAGCCCGGCGCGCAGGAGCGGGGGGATGGTCTGATCAGAAATGTCGGCGGTGTGGCCAGCGATCTGCAGGAAGTCGCTGTCGCGGCGGTAAAGCTGCGAATGATGGGTCTCCAGATGCGAGAGGAGTTCGGCCAGACATTCCTGTTGGGCGGCTAGGCTGTCTTGGGTGGCGCGGAAGACTTCGGTGAGGCGGGTTTCCGCAAGCTCGCGCTTTTCCGTGAGGTATCGGTCTAGATCCGCGTCGGGTTCGATCCAGCGAGCCGGGTTGAGGGCAGAGAGGCCGATCGTGAAGGGACGCGTAGGGCCGGCATAGGGGGCGTGGGTGAGTGGCATACTCCAAGGCTCCAGCGGATCTTCGCCCGTGTCAATATTGACCAGAGTTGAATGTACCGAAGTCTCTATCGTTTGAGGTGGTCGATCAGGGCGCGCAGTTTCGGCGCCATGTTCCGCCGACTGGGGTAGTAGAGATAGAAGCCTTGGAAAGAAGGGCAGTACGCCTCGAGGACCGGCACCAATTCGCCGCGGCAAAGCGGTGCCTCGAACGAATCCTCCATGCCGAAAGTGATGCCCGCACCGGCGATTGCGAGTTTCACCATCAGCGCCATGTCGGTGGTGGTGATGGTGTCGGCGACCGCGACGGAAAACTCCTTGCCGTTTTCGGCAAACTCCCAGCGATAGGGCGCGACCTGCAGCCCCGACCGCCAGCCTATGCAGCGATGGTTTGCGAGATCGCGCGGATGTGCGGGGTGGCCGAATTCTGCGAGATAAGCCGGTGATGCCACGGCCAGTTGCCGCAGATTGCCGGACACGGGAACGGCGATCATGTCCTGCGCGATCACCTCACCAAGTCGGACACCCGCATCATAACCCTCTGCGACGATATCGAATTCCTCGTCGGTCACAGTGACATGCAGCTTCACCTCGGGATTGTCGTTCGTGAAACGTGCGAGCAAGGGGCCGGAGAGAAAGCTCTCGGCGATCGAAGACACTGCGAGATTGAGTTGTCCTCGCGGCTTGCC
Source organism: Rhizobium sp. (assembly GCA_019739215.1). Lineage (GTDB taxonomy): Bacteria > Pseudomonadota > Alphaproteobacteria > Rhizobiales > Rhizobiaceae > Rhizobium_E. Next base: position 34,215 of record JAHHDR010000009.1, on the reverse strand, counting down.
ACGCAGGTTCGCAGTCGCCTCCAGCGCACCGTTCATCTCGGCGAGGGAGGGAGCGATCTGGCCGTAAAGCCGCTCACCGGCTTCCGTCAAAGCAACGCTGCGGGTCGTGCGAGCCACGAGCGCGATGCCCAGCGTCTCCTCGAGTTTGCGGATCGACTGGCTGACCGCTGAACGCGTCACGCCGATGCGATCGGCGGCAGCCCGGAAACTCTTTTCGTCCGCAACGACAGCAAAGACTGCGAGCGCGTTGAAATCGTGCATCATTGGTTAGTATCTCTTGCCAGTGAGGAAAATAATGGGCGGCTTATCACGACAATGAACGGTGCTTACCTTTCTGGCAACCGCATGCAGCGGGAACCATGAAAGGACAAAACCATGGACAAAGTCGTTCTGATTACTGGTGCATCGAGTGGAATCGGTGTCGGCATCGCACGGGAATTGGCGAAGGCGGGGGCGGCAGTCGTCCTCGGTGCCCGCCGGACGGATAGACTGGACTTGCTGGCAGACGAGATCCGTTGGGCCGGCGGTCGCGTGATGACGCGCCGCCTCGATGTGACCGACCGCGCCGACGTTGCAGCGTTCGCCGAGGCTGCGAGGCTTGAGTTCGGTCGGGTGGACGTCATCGTCAACAATGCCGGCGTGATGCCGCTGTCGCTGATGTCCTCTCTGAAGGTCGAGGAATGGGAGCGCATGGTGGACGTCAACATCAAGGGCGTCCTCTACGGCATCGCTGCGGTTCTGCCGGACATGACAGAACGCGGTTCCGGTCATATCATCAACATCGCCTCGATCGGCGCGCTCAGCGTTTCCCCGACGGCAGCCGTGTATTGCGCCACCAAGTTTGCAGTGCGCGCGATTTCGGATGGCCTGCGCCAGGAGAATGACAAGCTGCGCGTCACATGTATCCATCCCGGCGTCGTCGAAAGCGAACTGGCCGATACGATTACCGATCCAGTCGCGGCCGAAGCCATGAAGGGGTTTCGCGCCATTGCATTGACGCCGGATGCGATCGGTCGAGCCGTCCGCTTTGCGATCGAACAGCCTGACGATGTCGACGTCAATGAGATCGTTTTGCGCCCGGTCCGTTCGCCCTATTGAGGAGGCCGTGATGCGGTTTGATCTTATTGTTTTCAACGTCGCCGTCGCTTTGGCGGCGGTACCTCATCAACCCCTTCGTGCAGAGGAAACCATGTCTCAGGCAGCCACTACCCAGCATACGCACCCCTATGTCGGCATGTGGGTGACCGAAGATGGTCGCATCCGTCACGAGTTGCTGCCGAACGGGCGCTACGACGAAGCTCGTGGCACGCGCGAAAGCGCCTATCAGGGCCGGTATGAGGTGACGGGATCCCACATCGAATATTGGGACGATACGGGGTTCACCGCCAACGGCGACTTCGTCAGCGAGGACGTTCTGCATCATGGCGGCATGGTGTTCTACCGCCGCAAGTGAAGCAGCCTCATGACTCCACCATTTCTGCGCGGATCAGCCCGCGCAGAGAATTGCCGACGAAGAGTTTGCGGTGGCGCAGGTCGTCTAGTTTCAGGACTTCACCTCTGGCACGCCGTTCGCGGATCAGTTCGGCGCGCAGGACGCCTGGCAGCAGGCCGCTGGTCAGCGGCGGGGTGAGCAGCATGCCGTCGGCTGCTTCGGCGAAGAGGTTGGTGATCGTACCCTCGCAGACCTCGTCGCGCTCGTTGAGCAGGATCACCTCGTCCGCCTCCTCCTTGGAAAACTCGGCGCGCGCGGCCTCGTAGGGCTCGCGGCGGGTGGTCTTGTGGCGGAAGAGGCTGTCTTCGGATTGCAGGCGCGTCTTTGCGACCTTCAGCCGCCAAACAGTCTCTTCCGGCTGAGGCTCGAAGGGCGTGGCGCTGAGCTCCATCTTGCCGCGATAGGTCATGACTAGGCGCACACGCAGAGGTTCGCTGCCGGAGACTTCCTTTTCCAGTTTGCCCTTGGCGTCCTGCGGCTGGCGAAAGCCGAGCGCATCGGCGGAGCGGGCGAGGCGTCGCAGATGCTGGTCGAGCCGCAGAAAGCCTGCGTCCGGTTGCCAGCGTAACGTCTCGATCAGCGAGAAATCCATTGATCACCCAGGGCAAAGCGCGCCTTCAAGAGGCATTCCTCGTATTCGGCCTCGGCCTTCGAATCGTAGACGATGCCGCCGCCGACATTGAAGATGGCACGACCCTCGTTGAAAAGGGAGATCGTGCGGATGGCAACCGAAAACCGCATGGGGCCAGCGGGATCGCACCAGCCGATCGCGCCACAATAGACGTCGCGCGGACCGGCCTCCAGCTCGTGCAGGATGCGCATTGCCCACATTTTCGGGGCGCCGGTGACGGAGCCGCAGGGGAAGAGCGCTGCCATGATCTGGGGGAGGCCGATGTCTGGCGAGAGTTTTGCACGGACATAACTGACCATCTGGTGAACGGTCGGATAGGTCTCGATGGCAAAGAGTTTCGGCACGGAGAGCGTGCCGACTTCAGTGATAACGGAGACATCGTTTCGTAAGAGATCGACGATCATGCGGTTTTCGGCTTGCGTCTTCTCGTCGGAGAGCATGGCGGCGATGATCGCTTCATCTTCTTTCGGAGAAGCGCCTCGGGGTGCCGTGCCTTTCATCGGGCGGGTCTCTATCCAGCCGTCGTTATCCACGGAGAAGAAGAGTTCGGGCGAGCGCGACAGGATGACGGGGCCGGTGCCGTAGTCGATGAGTGCACCGTAATGCACGGGCTGGCGACCGACGAGCGACCAGAACGCGGCGCGGGGATCGCCGTCCCAACGGGCCTCGATCGGCATGGTGAGATTGGCCTGATAGCAGTCGCCCTTGCGCAGGTGAGCATGTAGCCGGTCGAAACGGCTACGATAGGCATCGAAGTCCCGGCCGGCTTTGGGCTCGGTGAGCATGGGGGCGTTCGGGATGTTCGAGGGCGCCGCCGCCAGCGGGTGTTCGGCTGATGCGGGGGCGGCGAAGACCCCCATAGCGATGAGTGGGGTTTCCCGCCCGTCTTCCACCAGCGGACTCAGCTTCGGCTCAAAGACGAAGCCCGCTTCATAGGACAGATAACCCGCCAGCCATTTGCCGGCTTTCCGGTGCGCTTCCAATCTGGCGAGCGCAGGCTCGACCTCGTCCGCCGTCCGGGCGACGACGAGCGTCTCCGGTTCGGCAAAGACAAGGCTCGTCCCCGCGCGGTCGTCGCGGAAAAGCGCATAGGGCGCGTTGTCACGCATGAGATGTCGGCGGCTCCGGTTCAGGCTGCCTTATCTAGCGCTTCCAACTCGTCGATCAGCCCCTCGATCATCGACAGCCCCTTGGCCCAGAACGACGGATCGGTCGCATCCAGCCCGAACGGAGCGAGAAGCTCCGAATGGTGCTTGGTGCCGCCAGCCTTCAGGAGCTCGAAATACTTGTCCTGGAAGCCCTGGTCGGCGTTCTGGTAGACGGCATAGAGCGAGTTCACCAGGCAGTCGCCGAAGGCATAGGCATAGACATAGAAGGGCGAGTGGATGAAGTGGGGGATATAGGCCCACCAGGTCTCGTAGCCTTCCGAGATCTTGATCGCCGGGCCGAGGCTCTCTTCCTGGACCGAGAGCCAGAGTTCGCCGATCTTCTCCGCCGTCAGTTCGCCCTCCTTGCGGGCGGCGTGGATCTTGCGCTCGAACTGGTAGAAGGCGATCTGGCGCACGACCGTGTTGATCATGTCCTCGACCTTCTGGGCGAGCATGGCCTTGCGTTCGCGGCTGTCGGTCGTCTTGTCGAGCAGCGCGCGGAAGGTCAGCATTTCGCCGAAGACCGAGGCAGTTTCGGCGAGCGTCAGCGGTGTCTGGCACATCAAAGCACCCTGGCCGCCGGCCAGCACCTGGTGCACGCCGTGGCCGAGTTCATGGGCGAGCGTCATCACGTCGCGCGGCTTGCCGAGATAGTTCACCAGGACGTAAGGGTGGGCCGAGGGCACGGTCGGATGGGCGAAAGCGCCGGGCGCCTTGCCGGGGCGAGCAGGCGCATCGATCCAGCCGCCGTCGAAGAAGCGGCCGGCGATCTCGGCCATTTCGGGCGAGAAGCCGCCATAGGCCGAAAGCACCATGTCCTTGGCTTCATCCCAGGGGATCAGACGGTCGGGTGTTTCGGCAAGTGGGGCGTTGCGGTCCCAGATATTCATCTGGTCCATGCCGAGCCATTTCGCCTTCATCTTGTAATAGCGATGCGACAGGCGCGGATAGGCTTCGCGCACGGCTTCGGCCAGCGCATCGACCACCTCGCGTTCGACGCGGTTGGCCAGATGCCGGCTGTCGGCGATGTCCTCGAAGCCGCGCCAGCGGTCGGAGATGTCCTTGTCCTTGGCGAGCGTGTTGGTCACCAAAGTGAAGATGCGGATATTGTCCTTGAAGGTCTTCGACAGGGCCTCGGCCGCCTGCTTGCGTTTTGCCGGATCTGCATCCTGCAGAAGCGTCAGCGTCGGCTCGAGCGGCATCTCTTCGTCGCCGATCTTGAAGCGCAGTGAGGCCAGCGTCTCGTCGAAGAGGCGGTTGAAGGCGGCAGCTCCCGTCTGGGATTTTTCGAGGAACAGCTGTTCGATCCGGTCGTCGAGCTGGAAGGGTTTGTCCTTGCGCAGGTCGACGATCCAGGGGCGGAAATGGCCGAGGGCGGGATCGCGGTCCATGGCAGCGTCAACGGCATCGTCGGGCAGGCGGTTCAGTTCCAGCGGGAAGAAGAGGAGGCGGGACGACATGTCGGTGAGCTTGGCCTGGATATCGCCGAAGAACTTGCCATTCGCCGGGTTCGTCATGTCGGAATAATAGGTGAGACCCGCATAGGAAGCGATGCGGCCGAGAAGGTCTTCCAGCGCATCCATTTCCGTCAGAGCCTGGGCCAACGATGCATCGCCAACGGTTTCGAGTGCTTCCGCAAGCTTGCCTTTCCATCTGGTTTCGAAGGCGAGGGCGTCCGAGCCTGCCTTCTCGACCGCGCCGAGGAACTCTGCCGAGGTCTGGCCGGGATAGAGATCGTCCAGCTTCCAAAGCGGCAGGTCGCCGAGATTCTGGTCCCTGTTCGCGGAGGTCTGGGGCGCGGGGCTCGAGACCGGGCGGCGGTCGATCATCATGGCGATGTCCTTTCTCTCGTTCGTTCCGGAGATGTAGTCAGTCGTCCGTCAATGGGCAAGCAGCGGCTTGTACCAGCGTGATGCGACTTTATTCCGCACGGAAGGCGGCTGTCTGTGGATTGTGCCATAAACGGTTAAGGACCGTTAAAATGCTAGGCTTTCTTCCAAGAACATCTTCAGGCCTTTCTGGCAGGGTCACCGCGATAACCCAGGAGCGCAAATGCGCCAAAACAGCCTCGGGGAGCGCAAGTTGACTGCACAGATTCTACTCATCGATGAAGATGCCGCCGAGCGCCGCAGCATGAAGGCTGCGATAGAAGCGCACGGCCACACGGTCCATCTCGCAGATACGGTGCATGCCGGTATCGAGCTTTTCCGCCGGCATGGCGATACGATCGGCCTGGTTCTGATCGACGCGGGGTCTACGGACGGGCTAGACCCGACGGTGATCCCTCTGCTCGGGCAGATCAATCCGGCAGTGCCCGTGATCGTCGGCACGGCGGAGGGGGCGACGGAAACGGCGCTCAACGCCGTTCGCGCAGGCGCCTTCGACTTTCTCGTCAAGCCGATCACCCAGGAACGTCTGATCGGTGCGATCGAATCCGCGCTCAAGATCCACCGCACCAGCCTGCAGGGCCGCACACCGCGTCGAGCCCGCAGCGGCTCCGTGAGCTTCTCGGACGTCGTCGCTGCCAGTGCCGCCATGTCGCGGGTGATCGAACTCGGTCGCCGGGCAGCGCAATCTATGATCCCCGTCATGCTCGAAGGCGAGGCCGGCGTCGGCAAGGAACTCGTCGCGCGTGCCATTCATGCCGCCAGCGATCGCTCGGCGCGGCCCTTCGTGCCGGTCAACTGCAATGCGATCTCGCCCAGCCTGATCGAAGAAGTTCTGTTCGGAAACGAGCAGCTGCCGGGCAAGGTCATGGAGGCCGATGGCGGCACGCTCTTCATCGAGGAAATCAGCGAACTGCCGCCCGCCGGACAGAGCCGCCTGCTCGAGATCGCTCAGACGGGCGAGATCCATCGCGGCGCGCAGCAGCGGCCGGCGAAAGCCAATGTTCGGCTGATCCTCGCGACCAACAAGGATCTCATCGAAGAGGTGAAGGCCGGGCGTTTCCGCGAAGATCTCTATTATCGGCTGAACGTCTTCCCAATTACCATTGCATCGCTGCGCCGCCGCAAGGAAGACATTCCGCACCTGATACGCGCCTTCGTCGAGCGCTTCTCGCTGGAGCAACGCCTGCCGCGTACGCTTCAAGTCGATCCCTCGGCACTGGCGCTCCTCACCTCCTTCGACTGGCCGGGCAATACGCGTCAGCTCGAAAACGCCATCTTCCGCGCTGTCGTGCTTGCCGACGGAACGAGCCTCAGGGAGCGGGATTTTCCCCAGATCGCTGCCCAGGTGAACAGCCACCGCGGCAGTGCAATCGGAATCGATCAGCACCCGGCCGTGCCGGAGCAGAGCCCGATCGCCAAGGTTCAGGCTGCATTGGCCGAACGTGCGGCCGCCTTCTCCGGCAGCTATTCGTCTCCATCCACAGGTTTCGGTGGTGCGGCACAGGGCAATGTCATCGTCAGCACCGACGAAGCCGGCAATGTGCGCAAGCTGGCCGAAATCGAGGAGGAACTGATCCGCTTCGCGCTGAAATTCTACCGTGGCCAGATGAGCCAGGTGGCGCGGAAGCTTGGAATCGGCCGCTCGACGCTCTACCGCAAGCTGAAAGACTATGGAATCGACCCAGACGATCCGCAAAGGGATGCCGCTTGATCTGCCTCAATCGTCCCTGTTAACTCTGGGGTAAGCTTAATCGCTTACCCAAGGGCTAAGCATTTGTTAGTCAAGCGTTCACTATAAATGGACGGCTTGTGCGGATGTGGCAAATTTGCCATGGTATGACCGCATTTGACGTTCATTCGAATTGGCATGGGACGTAGTCTTTCGGACGGGGATTGCATTGCAGGCATCGCAGGATATCAACGCGCTCCATACGCAAAGCGGGCGCAAAACCCGGCTTGCGTCTGCGCAGTTGGCAGCGCGGCTGCTGGTTTCGCTATTCGCCGTACTTCTGATGGGGCTCGGTGGCCTTCTCGGGAGTGCCGGAGTGGCGAGCGCTGAGAGCCGCACGCTCAACATCGAATTCGTGCACACCGGCGAGCGCGCCTCGATCACTTTCAAGCGCAATGGCCGCTACGACCCCAAGGGTCTGAAACAGCTCAACTACATTCTCCGCGACTGGCGCCGCAACGAGCCGACGAAGATGGACCCGCGCCTCTTCGACCTCGTCTGGGAGGTTTATCGCCAATCCCGCGCCAAGGGCTACATCAAGGTCGTCTCCGCCTATCGTTCTCCGGCCACGAACTCCATGCTGCGTTCGCGCTCGAAGGGTGTCGCCAAGGAAAGCCAGCACATGCGCGGCACGGCGATGGACTTCTACATTCCAGGTGTGGCGCTCAAGACGCTGCGCGAACTCGGCGTGAAGATGCAGGCCGGCGGCGTCGGCTATTATCCGAAATCCGGTTCGCCCTTCGTGCACATGGACGTTGCCGGCGTGCGCGCCTGGCCACGCATGAACCGTCAGGACCTCGCCCGTCTCTTCCCCGACGGCAAGACCGTCCACATTCCTTCCGACGGCAAGCCGTTGCCGGGCTACCAGCAGGCGCTGGCCGAATACAAGCGCCGCGTGGCCTCCGGCAATACGGTCATGATCGCCGAGGAGAAGTCCTCGTCGCGGCCACGCAATTTCCTCGCCATGCTGTTCGGCGGTGGTGACGAAGACGAAGTCGAGGATGTTCCGGAACCCGCACAGCGTCCGTCGATCGCTTCGCCGCAGCAGGCTCCTGCCGCGCCGCGCCAGCAGCCCGTCGTCACGGCGTCCGAACCCGTCATGGTCGCTGCCCTTCCGGGTGTCGATGCTGCGGATGCGCCCGTCCCGCAGGCCCGTCCCTCGCTGCGTCCGGCCGACAACAGTCTCGCCGTCGCTCTGTACCAGCCGCCTCGCAACGCCGCAGAGGATGCCCTTCAGCAGGTCGCGAGTGGCGTTCCGACGCCGGCCTCACAGCCGACGGATGAATTCCCCGATCTCGCTTCGATGACTGTGCCGGTCCCGACGCTGCTCAATCCGCGGCCGCAGGCCGGTGACGCGGAGCAGGGCGTGATGACCGCATCGATCGATCCTAATGCGGAAGCAATGCTGCGCGCGGAAGGAATGGCTGTTCCTGTTCCGACGGCCCGGCCTGCGGTCGCAGAAGCACTGCTCGCCACGGCAGAGGCCGAAGCCGAAGCTGAAGTGGATGAAGTCGAGCAGGCCATACTGTCACCGGAGGCCGCCGCCGCGCTCGAAGACAGCGCAATCCCGGAAATGGCAGCCCCCATTCCGTTGAGCGCTCCGACCAAGGCTAACCTGACGGCTGCACCCGCTCCGAGCCAGAAGCCGGTCGAGGTCGCATCGATCCCGCAGGACGCTCCCGTCGAGGAGGTGACCACACAGTTTGGCGACATGTTCGACGCACCGTCCGATGCTGCGCCCAATGCCGAAGCGACCATGCCCAAGAAGGGCGGCCGCCCCGGCCAGGAAGATGCCGAACGTGCGCACATGGCCATGTATGGCGGTACCAAGTTGACCAAGGGCATGATCGAGCAGTGGGCATTGAACCAGGGCAAGTTCGAAGCGGTGACAAAGCCGGTCAAGGCACCCCGCGTCGTGTCGCGCTCGCTCGTGGCACCGGCAACGGCCATTCCTGATGGCTTCCGCCTCGACGCCACGACGATCGATCCGAGCCGCTTCGGGGCTCCCTGATCTTCTGCCCCAGTGATTTGCAGACAAAAAAACCCGCCGGATCGGCGGGTTTTTTGTTGGCTTGCGATAAGAGGCTCAGCCTTCCGGCGGGCTCTCGATCATGCCCAGCGCTGCCAGGTAGGTGTCGAGGATCAGGTCCTCTTCCATGCGCTCCTGGTCGTCCTTCTTGCGAAGTGCGATGACCTTCTTGAGGATCTTCGTGTCGAAGCCCATGGACTTGGCTTCGCCGTAGACATCCTTGATGTCGTCGGCGATGGTCTTCTTTTCTTCTTCCAGGCGCTCGATGCGTTCGACAAAGGCACGGAGCTGGTCGCGGGCGACGCCGTGGGCGGCATCAGACATGGGCAATCTCCTTCATTGCAGGGATGGCATTCTCGGGATGGGTTTCGTGGCGATCACGTGCCGCGAAGCGGCGTCCGCGTCAAGCCCCAAAGCTTGCAGCCGTGATCATTCCTTGGGCCGGTTTTTCCTCGAAGGCCTGCTGCTGGTCGCTGCTCGCCTCGCGGTGATGGACTGCTTTCCACTCGTCATAGGGCATGCCGTACACGATCTCACGGCTTTCGTCCTTGGTGAGGTCGAGACCTTTGTCCTTGGCGGCGTCGAGATACCAGTTCGACAGGCAGTTGCGGCAGAAGCCGGCGAGGTTCATCAGATCGATGTTCTGCACATCCGCACGATTGCGAAGGTGCGAGACGAGCCGGCGAAAGGCCGCGGCTTCGAGTTCGGTCTGCTGGTCCTTGTTCGGGAGCGTCATCTCTCTCTCCTTCAGGGCGCGACGGGTGTGGATGGATAGGGTCCGGTGCGCGAGGCATGGAGCTGATACTCGTGCAGCTTCGGGTCGGCATTGAGGCGCTCGAAGATCGGAGCGAGGCGATCCGCCCACGAAGCGACGCCGGCTTCGTCTGCGATCAGATCCTGCCGGACTTCCAGCAGCGCGTGCGGCACGCCCGTCATCATGCAATGGCGATACATGGTGTCGCCTTTCAAGGCGCCGTCATAGGGCTCATTGTCGCCGACCAGGATGTCGCCGGATGCTTCGAGGCCATTGATCAGCGGGCGCACGGCCCGTTCGTCCGTGTCCCAGAGCACGGCCGCATGCCAGGGCCGCGGCACGCCTTTCCAGGCCGGCGTATAGGAATGCATTGAGAGCACGAGCGGTGCCTTGCCCGAGGCTTCGGCGACCTTCGCGATAACCTCCGAGACGGCTCTGTGATAGGGGCGGTGGTATGTCTCGATGCGGTGCTGCCATTCCTCTGCTGTGATCGGGTGGTTGCCGGGCACGATAGCGCCGTCGGAAATCCGCATGATGATTGTGGGATCGTCCTCGCCGCGATTCGGATCGATCAGCAGGCGGGAGAAGTGCGACATGACGGCGGGAACGCCGAGCCGTGCGGCGAGCGTCCGTGTCAGCGGTTCTATGCCGATGTCATAGGCAATGTGTCGGCCGAAGGCGCTGTCGGGCAGGCCCAATCGACCATATTTTTCCGGCACATGGTTCGTCGCGTGGTCGGCCAGAAGCACGAGGCCAGCATCGAAGCGGCCATCCAATATCTCGAAAACAGGGGAAACATTCATCAGTTTGAAGCCATCAGCTGCTACAAGCGCTTGATCGCATGGGGAATGGGGGAGCGCAAGCTTTCATGGCTGTCACGTTTGTGCCAAGATCGCACATAAAGGTTCCAGTACTGGCCAAAGACAGAAAATATAATCGATTAGAGTTGCGTTGACATTCTCTGGTCAGCATCGCAAGAAGGCATCCTATGCGCATTTTTGGAGTTCCGGCGGCAATCGTGCATCACCAGATCAGACAGACTTTCGACCGTGCCGCGGCACGTTTTCTGAAGCCCCTCCTGATCGCGGGTGCGCTGTTTTCGCCGATGCTTGCAGCCTCTGCCGCCCAGGCCGAGTTTCGCGTCTGCAACGGCACGCAAAATCTCGTCGGAGCGGCCGTCGGTTACCGGGCGGAAGAGGGCTGGATCACGGAAGGCTGGTGGCAGGTTCCGGCCGGCACCTGCGCCACCCTGATCGAAGGCGAGCTCCAATCGCGATACTATTATCTCTATGCTGAGGATGCTGCCCGCGGTGGTCGTTGGACCGGTGACATCAACATGTGTGTCGCCGAAAACGAGTTCAAGATCGTCGGCGTGAAGGACTGCTTCGCACGCGGCTATCAGCAGATGGGATTCAAGGAATACGACACCGGCAGGCAGGGGAGCTGGATGGTCCAGCTATCCGATACGTCGGGCACCCAGGAAAGCCAGAACTGATGAAGCGCAACCGCAAAGTAAAGATCCTCGCCACGCTTGGTCCCGCCTCTTCCGACGAGGCGATGATCCGGAAGCTCCATGAAGCCGGGGCCGATCTTTTCCGCATCAATATGAGCCATTCGAGCCATGAGATGCTGCGCACGCTCATCCAGCGCATTCGCAATGTCGAGGCCGCCTGTGGTCGCCCGATTGGCATCCTCGCCGACCTGCAGGGACCGAAGCTGCGTGTGGGCAAGTTTGCCGAAACGACCGTCGAGCTGAAACCCGGCCAGACCTTTACCCTCGACAGCAACGAGGCGCCCGGCGATGCGACCCGCGTCTACCTGCCGCATCCGGAAATTCTCGAATCCGTGAAGCCGGGCGACCGTCTGCTGATCGATGACGGCAAGCTGCATCTGAAGGCCGTGAAATGCGACGGCAAGACGATCGTCACCGAAGTCGTGTCAGGCACGAAGATCTCTGACCGCAAGGGCGTCAGCCTGCCCGACACCATTCTCGCCACCGGCGTGTTGACCGACAAGGACCGGGCCGACCTCGATGCGGTGCTCGCCACCAATGACGTCGACTGGGTCGCGCTCTCCTTCATCCAGCGTCCGGAAGATCTGGCCGAAGTGCGCAAGATCGCCAAGGGCCGTGTCGGCCTGATGTCGAAGATCGAGAAGCCCCAGGCAATCGAATGCATCGACGAGATCATCGCGCTCTCCGACGCGCTCATGGTTGCCCGTGGCGACCTTGGCGTCGAAATGCCGCTGGAACGCGTTCCCGGCATCCAGAAGCAGCTGATCCGCGCCTGCCGCCGGGAAGGCAAGCCGGTCGTCGTCGCGACCCAGATGCTGGAATCGATGATCACCGCGCCGGTTCCGACCCGCGCCGAAGTCTCGGACGTTGCGACCGCCGTCTTCGAAGGCGCCGACGCGATCATGCTGTCTGCCGAATCGGCTTCCGGCCAGTATCCGGTCGAAGCCGTCGCCACCATGGCGTCGATTGCCGCGACCATCGAGCGCGAACCGCATTATCCCGGTATCATCTACGCTCAGCGCGCCCAGCCGGAAGCAACTGGCGCCGATGCGATTTCGCTCGCCGCCCGTCAGATCGCCGAGACGCTGAAGCTCCAGGCCATCGTCTGTTACACATCGTCCGGCAATACCGGTCTGCGCGCTTCGCGCGAGCGTCCGGAAGTGCCGATCATCGCGCTGTCGCCGGTCATCCAGACCGCTCGCCGGCTGTCGGTAGTCTGGGGCCTGCACTGCGTCGTCTCCTCCGAGCCGACGGATCTGGATGAAATGGTCAACGGTGCCTGCCGCATCGTCGTCGATGAAGGTTTCGGCAAGCCGGGTGACCGCGTCATCATCTCGGCCGGTGTGCCGCTCGGCACACCCGGCTCGACCAACATGCTGCGCATCGCCTATATCGGCTCGGACGGCCAGTCGGGGATCTGATCCCCGGGCCATATGCTGAATTGCAAAAGCCGCCTTCGGGCGGCTTTTTTCATCTGGCCTATTGCCCTGCCTGCAGGGAAGGCGCGTCGCCCTTTGGATCGACCCGCGTGGCGGCCAGGCGTGGCTCCGCCGCCCGGGCCATGGACTGCAAATCGCGTTCTTGTCCCGCAATTTTCTCTAGCGCGGCGATGGCGATATCCGTCACGATATAATCCGGCTTATGACCAAGGCCCTCGATCCAGATCAGTTTGGATCCGGCGATGTCGCGGGCGAGGCCCTTCGAATGGATTTCCTCCAGCACGATCTCATCGGCGTCGCCGGTGATGACCACCGTCGGTTTGGCGATCTCGCGGTAGCGCGGCGAGAAGGCTGTGACATAGGCGTGCAAACCGGCCACATCCTTGGCGTTGGACCGGAAGGCGGACGGGCGCAACACGAGCGCCGGGCCGGTGTCTTCGAGATAGGTCTCGGGGCGCCGATTGGGGGCGAAGACATGGTCTGTCGCGGCCTCGATGCGCATCATGCCGGCATGCAGCGCCAGCGTGTGGCAAAAGATCGGTCCAATGACGGGCGCGGAGGCGAGATGGTAGTACCAATCGACGCCGCCCGGCCATGGATGTGTCGCGGCAGCGAGGAAGATGAGGCCCTCGACCTTGTCCGGATGCAGCACGCCGAAGCTTGCCGTGATGGCTCCGCCGAAGGAATGGCCGACGATGATCGCCCGGGCGATGCCCTTCTTCTCCATGAGGCGTGCGATTGCGTTCGCCTGTCCCTCCGGCGTGTCGTTCTCGGGGCCGTCGCGTTCGGAATAGCCATGCCCTGGCCGGTCGACGAACAGAAGTTCGGCGCGGCCCCGCAAAGGCTCCAGGAAGGCGCCCGCCTGGTCCCGCAGATTGCCGGAGGCGCCATGGATGAAGATGATCGGCGGCAGGTCTGCATCGGGCCCTGCGGGCACGTGCAAGGCGTTGAGGCTGTAGCCGCCGACATCGGTCAATTCGCCGATGTTCGGCGTCTCAGCCTCGATGGCGCGCGCGCGGATCTGGGTCGCAATGGCGAGGGCTACGAGGGCGAGAACGATGACGAGCGCGATGGTGAGCAAGACGAGACCGAAACGGGGGAGGGTGAGCAATGGGGAGCTTCCAGCAGCAATGTTGTCTGCAGAAGATCGTGCTGCAGCGCCGTTCGTCAAGACAGGACTTCGGTTCGAAGTCCTAACACTGCGGGACGTATTGCCCACCATACGGAATTCCCGTATGGTGCCCCATGAACGAACGGTTCGATCCCGAGAAGGACCAAATCAACCAGCGGAAACATGGTGTTTCGCTGGCCTTCGGAGATCTGATCTTCGAGGATGTTGATCATCTCATCATTCCGTCTGTGCGCGAACGTGACGGTGAGGAAAGATTCAAGGTCATCGGAACCGTAGATCAAAGAGTGTTTACTGGTGTTTTCGTGTGGAGAGGTGAGCTGCCGCGCTTCATCTCGGTCAGGAGGAGCAATCGTGGAGAAGAGCGTGCCTATCGTGATGCGGGCTGATCCGGCCGACGAGGAAGACTTCGATGTCTCCGCCGATGCGCTTGATCGTGGGCAGCGCGCGCGATTGATCCGGCGGACACGTACGGCTCTCGGTCTATCCCAGACCGAGTTTGCGTCGCGATTTCGCGTGCCGGTCGGCACACTCAGGGACTGGGAGCAGGCACGGGCCACGCCTCCGGACTTTGCAATTGCCTATGTGCGGGTCATCGCTCATCATCCGGATTTGGTTGCCAAGGTCGTGGCATAGGACAAGGCGAAGGCTGTGTTCAGGCCCGTCTCACGTCCGCTGACCGGCCAGTTCCTCTGACAGCTTGGCGACGATCTCCTGGGCCTCGCGGTCGGCGGGGAAGACTTCGAGATAGCGTTCCCAGGCCTTCAGGGCGCCGTCCTTGCTGCCACGCTCGGTCAGGATGCCGGCGAGGCCTGCGATGGCGCCAAAATGGCGGGGTTCCAGATCCAGCACCTTCTCGATGTCGGACACGGATTTCTGATAGTTGCCCATGCTGAAATGCAGCGTGGCGCGCTGATTCCAGGCGCCGACGAAATCCGGTTTGAGCGTGATGGCCTGGTCGATGAAGTCGAGGGCGGCTGCATTGCGCTTTTCGGCTGCCGCCTTGGCGGACCACTGCATCAGCAGATTGATCGTGGGGCTCGGCGAATCGCTCCAGGTAGCCATGGCAGTATTGGCGATCTGACGGGCGGCCTGCGGATCGCGCTCCCGCTTCAGGTCCGCGAGCAGTTCATCGACGGTTTTCGGCTTGGCCGGCGGCCTCAGCGGGACCTGCTCGACAGGGACCTGGGTTGCCTGATTTGCGTCCTGCTCTTCCGGTGCCTGCGCGGATGCGGTTCCAGCAAAAAGCAGGATGGGGATGAGCGGGAGAGTGAGAGCGAGTCGAAATGAAAAACGGCGCATTCAGGGAAGGTAGTCCCTCAGCGCCGTCTTTCAAACTCAAATTTCCGATATCATCACGCCGCAGATGCGGCGGGCAGTCCGTCTGGCTCATGGGATCCTGAGATCCCGGGGCATCAGCCCTGGCGAGCCTTGAAGCGCGGGTTCTGCTTGTTGATGATGTAGACACGGCCCTTGCGGCGAACCAGACGGTTGTCGCGATGACGGGCTTTAAGCGCTTTCAGCGAGTTCTTGATCTTCATTTTTCTGGTCCACAACGATTGTCGGGGAATGTGTCATTCACCCACTGTGATCAAACAATCAAAAGCGCGCCGCCGGGCGCGCCCCTGAAGAGTTGGCGGCAATTAGCCCGAGGGAGGCCTTGATGTCAACATGCCCGGCGGAAAATGCGGGACAGAACCGGCTAAAAAACCGGGAAAATCAGTCGCGAAACGGCAGGATTTCGGTGACATGGCCCATCTTGCGGCCTGGGCGGGCTTCCGTCTTGCCATAGAGATGAACGAGCACGTTCGGCTTTGCGAGCCAGGCGGGCACAGAATCGATGTCGTCCCCGATCAGATTCGTCATCACGCAATCGGAGTGGCGCACAGTGTCGCCGAGCGGGAGAGAGGTCACCGCACGGATATGCTGCTCGAACTGCGAGACGATGCAGGCGGCTTCGGTCCAGTGGCCGGAATTGTGGACGCGCGGCGCAATCTCGTTGGCGATCAGCTGGCCGTCTTCGAGAACGAAGAATTCCATTCCGACAACGCCGACATAGGCGAGGCCGTCGAGCAGCCTGGTGGCAGCCTCGCGGGCCGCGCTTGCCGTCTCAGGCGTAATGGCGGCAGGTTGGGTGGAGGTATGCAGGATGCCGTTCAGGTGCACATTCTCAGTTGGGTCGTAGCAGCGGATTTCGCCATCGGTGCCGCGCGCGGCGATGATCGAGATTTCGCGGACGAAGGGCACGAAGCTTTCGAGGATCAGCGGGACGGATCCCAATGCCTCGTAGCCGCCTTCCGCCGTATCACCCTTTCGGTAGACCTTCTGGCCCTTGCCGTCATAACCGAGGCGGCAGGTCTTCAAGACACCTTCTCCGCCGAAGTCGGCAAGTGCGCGTTCGAGATCGGCCTGGCTGTCGACGGCGTGGAAACGGGCGGTCTCGATGCCGGACGCGTTGAGGAAGCGCTTTTCAGTGAGCCGGTCCTGGGCGACTTCGAGTGCCTTCGGCGGCGGATAGACCGGGATGCTGGCGGCCAGCATTTCAGCTGCCGTGACCGGCACGTTTTCGAATTCATAGGTGATGACGTCACAGAGGCGGGCGAGTTCGGCGAGCGCTGTCGGGTCGTCGTAAGCTGCCGTGATCTGCTGATTGGCCACCTGGGCTGCCGGGCTGTCGGCCTGCGGCTCGAGTATTACCGTGCGGAAGTTCAGGCGGGCGGCAGACATGGCCAGCATGCGGCCGAGTTGGCCGCCACCGATGATGCCAATGGTACGGATGGTCATGGGGCCTCGTCCACGGGGTATTCGGCGACGGATGCGGTCTGGCGCTCGACCCATTCGTCGAGACGTTCGGCCAATTCGTCATCGAAGACGGCGAGCACGCGGGCTGCGAGCAGGCCTGCATTCACGGCCCCGGCGCGGCCGATGGCGAGCGTGCCGACGGGAATGCCGGCCGGCATCTGGACGATGGAATATAGGCTGTCGAGGCCAGACATGGATTTCGACTGAACCGGCACGCCGAAGACGGGCAAGTTGGTGAGCGAGGCGACCATGCCGGGCAAGTGGGCGGCGCCGCCGGCACCGGCGATGATCATCTTGAAACCTTCGTCACGGGCGCCCTTGGCGAAGGCAACCATGCGGTCGGGTGTGCGATGTGCCGAGACGATCCGGGCTTCGTAGGAGACGCCGAGTGCGTCGAGCGTGTCGGCCGCATTTTTCATGGTCTCCCAGTCGGACTGGCTTCCCATGATGATGGCGACGGGCGGGCACTCTGCTGTCATCAGGCTATCCTTCTGCCGTCATGCAATGATGTCGGGGATGATCTGGTCTTCGAGTGCTGTGATCCTGTCCTTGATCGACAGCTTCTTCTTCTTCATCCGCTGAACACGCAAGGCATCGCAACCGACCGAGATCATGGCGTTGATCGCGGCATCATAGTCTTCATGCTCTTGGCGCAGCCGTGCCAGAGAGAGCCGAACGTCAGCCTGTTCCTGATCGGCCATGCTTGTTCCCCATATCGCCGTTTGCCCATCCTTTAAGGATGCCCGGAAGATTCGCGCAAGCTCCTATCACCAAATACCGGTAACGGGAAGTTATCCTTGTCTTCGATTTTCACGGTCGTTTTTGCCCAATTCGCCTTCGACAAACCGTATTTCTCGTGTCACATTATCTTTGCAAAGCCTGAAACTCCAGCGGATGAGGGCTGGAGGTAGGCGATAAGGAAGGACGCATCAAATGACCATACAGGCTCATCTTGAATCGCTGCAAAAGAAGCATGGAGCCCTCGAAGAGAAGCTCCATGACGCGCTTGCATCCCCCTCCGTCGATGATCGGCATATTGCCGAACTCAAGCGCCTCAAATTGCGCCTCAAAGATGAAATGGAACGCGTGAGGGCGACCACACGCCACTGATACCTCCCTTCCGGCTGCGCCGGGGTCTGGCGGACCCAAGACCGATCCCGATGTATTCATGAAGCAGCCAACAACCCATCTAGGCCCCGGAGTTTTCGACTTCGGGGCTTTTGTTTTGTCTGTTGCAACGAAAATGCCGGAGAGAGCTCACGACCAGAACTGGTCGAGCCACATGTTCATCCGGTCGAAGCCGGGGCGGTGAATGAAATAAATGCGGCGGGTGCCTTCCGAGCGAACGTCGACGAGCCCGCTGTCCAGCAATGCCTTCAGATGCTGGGAGACGGCCGGACGGCTGATCGGCAGCTGGCCGGCAAGTTCGTTCACGGTCTTTTCACCCCGGCGCAGATCCTCGAGGATGTGTCGCCGGTTCGGGTCTGCGATCGCGGTGAACGGGTCTGCGTTCGTCATGGTGAAAGCCTATGTCAAAGGTCGGTCTGCGGCAAGCGCTCATGTGCGCTGCAGCATGGGCCTTGACGACATGTGAGTCAGCCACCGAAGACGCCGACAACCCCATCATAGAGCAGTTTGCCGCCAGCCAGCAGCACCATGCCATACATGAGCGGATAGAAGACGGCCGGCTTCAGGAGGTGGACCAGGCGGGCGCCGGCGAGCGTCGACACGAGCGCCACCGGAAGCAATGCCGCCGAAAGCGTCAGGTTGGTGCTGTCGAGTTCCCCCAGCGCGAAGTAGGGAATGACCTTGATCGCATTCAGGATCGCGAAGAACCGTGTCGATGTGCCTGTATAGGTGAGCGGATCGAGCTTGAGCGGCAGGACGTAGATCTGGAAGGGCGGGCCACCGGCATGGGCAACAAAACTCGCATAGCCGGCGAGCGAGCCCCAGAAAGAGCCTGCGACCGGACGCTGGCTGGCTGCGGCCGTCTCCTGTCCCTTGTAAGCCGCCCAGCTTTCGAGGAAGTATCTCAGCGCAAAGACGACGGAGATACCGCCGAGGACGAGACGCATGGCATCGGCAGAGACATAGGTGGATGTCGCCCAGCCAAGCGCGATGCCGATCACGGCACCTGGCAGCAGGACGAGAAGCGTGCTTCTGTCATTGTAACCGCGCCAGGCCCAGAGCGCGACGGCATCCATGACGAGCAGGATCGGCAGGAAGATCGCGGCGGCCTGCATGGGCGGCACGGCGAAGGCGAGGAGCGGCACGCCGATCAGGGCGAAGGCACCGCCGAGGCCGCCTTTCGACAGGCCGACAAGGGCAACAGCGGGAATGGCGACGGCATAGAAGTTCGGGTCTGTCAGCATTGCGCGGTTGATCCTTTCGGAAGAGCGGTCTATCGGATTCATCCAGAGAAAACGAGGACGGTTTCCGCAGAAAACGGACCTGTCCCGCACACGGAAACACCGCGCATGACCGAAAATCGCTGCCGCCTCGTCCTCATCGTTCCCGATATCGCCGATCCAGCCGAGCGCACGGAGGTGATGCGCAACGCCCTGCGTGGCGGAGACGTCGCTTCGGTGATCATCCCGCAATACGGCCTGGACGATACGGTTTTCCAGAAACATGCCGAGATGCTCGTGCCCGTGGTTCAGGAAGCGGGGGCGGCAGCCCTCATCGTCGACAACAGCCGTGTCGCCGGTCGTGTCAAGGCAGACGGTCTGCATATCTCGGGCAATGCCGCAGCGCTTGCCGAAGAAGTCGAAAATCATACGCCGAAGCTCATCGTCGGTGGCGGCAATGCGATGGACCGGCACCATGCGCTTGAGATCGGAGAGATCCAGCCGGACTACATCTTCTTCGGCAAGATCGACGGTGACATCAAGCCGGAAGCCCATTCGAAGAATGTGGCGCTGGGAGAATGGTGGTCGTCGATGATCGAGATCCCCTGCATGGTGATGGGAGGGCAGGAACCCTTCTTCGGCCGTGGTCGTCGCCGAAAGCGGGGGTGGAGTTCGTGGCGCTCGGCAAGGCGGTCTTCGCCGATCCTTCCCAAGCTGCCGCGATTGTGACCCGGGTGAATGCCGAGCTTGACGAAAAAAGCGCCACGGTTTGCAGATTGAACCGCCTCATGCGTCCAATCTCGTCCCATCATCGCCTGATTCTCGCCGCGCTTGCCGGGGCCTGCCTTGCGTTGGCCAGTCCGGCGATGGGGCAGGACAGCGAGGATGGTCTCGAGATCGGTGATGCGCCGGCGATCATGCCGGCCGATCCTGACGATGCGGGCGAGATCGAACGCGGTTCGCGGCCGAGCAGCAGCACGGGTGGTGATGCGAACACGCTCGATCGCGGTGACAGGGATTCCCCTCCGCCCGTGACCAAGGGCGACAAGCCCACGGTGGGTGGCGAGCCCGACGCGCTGCAGGGCATCAATATTTATCTGCGGATGGGTACGCCGCTGCCCGACGTCCCGCCGGAGAAGCCTTACGAAGGCAAACCCGACGACGCTTACGGTGCCTTTCAGCGCGGGCTCTTCCTGACTGCCGTCGACAGGGCGCTCCCGCGTGCGCAGCTCGGCGATCCTGCGGCACAGACGCTCCTGGCGGAAATCATGTCGCGGGGCCTCGGGGTCAAGCGCGATCTGAAGGGTGCGGCCTTCTGGTATGGCCAGGCCGCCCAGGGCGGTGATCCGGCGGCTATGTTCAAATATGCCCTGCTCCTGATGGAGGGCCGCGAAGTCCCGCAGGACAAGGCAAAGGCGGACGACTACATGCGCCGCGCGGCCGATGCGGGCAATGCTTCGGCCCAGTTCAACTGGGCGCAGATCCTGGTTGCCGGAACGCCCGGCGTTCGCGGGCTGACCGCTGCCATGCCTTACTACGAAAAGGCGGCCGAACAGGGCATTGCGGATGCGCAATATGCGCTGGCACAGGTCTATTCGGCGCTCAAGGACGTGCCGGACGAGAAGAAGGCCCGCGCCCGGGAGTGGATGACGCGCGCCGCGCGCGCCGGTTTCGATACGGCGCAGCTCGACATGGGGCTCTGGCTCGTCAACGGCTATAACGGTCCGCGTGACTACGAGGCGGGATACCGGTGGCTCAGCATTGCTGCTGCGCGTGGCAATGTGGTGGCCCAGAACCGCTTGGCGCATCTTTACATCAACGCGCTCGGCACCGCGCCCGATTCGATCGAGGCCGCCAAGTGGTATGTCCTGTCGCGCCGCGCGGGTCTCAAGGATCCCGGTCTCGAGGATTTCTACCTCGGTCTCAACGAAGAGCAGCAGAAGCAGGCCATCGATCGGGCCAACCGGTTCCGGCGGACATGACGCGGCCTCGCTCTGTCGTATCGGGGGATGGCGGCGGTCATGGATCTCATCGATATCTTCCAGCGTCTCGGGCTTGCCATCGCGATCGGCGCGGCGGTCGGCGTAGAACGACACTGGCGTGAGCGCGACGAACCGGAAGGCGCCCGTATTGCCGGCATTCGCACCTTTACGCTGATCGGCATGACCGGCGGGCTCGCGGGTCTGCTGGACGCCGTCCTTGCGCCGGGCAGCCTGTCCGGCCTGATCGTGGCGAGCTTCCTGATCTCAATTTCCGTCGTCTTGCTCCGCTTCGGCCTGATGGAGGCGCGGGCGGAAGGCTCGTTCAGCGCGACGACGGTGATTGCGGGGATCACCACATTCGGGCTCGGCGCGCTCGCCGTCACCGGCGAGATGGCGGTGGCATCCGGTGCAGGGGCCGCAATGGTCACCGTTCTTGCCAGCCGGGAATTCCTGCACGGCGCGATCCGGCGCCTGACCTGGGTCGAGCTGCGCTCGGCCGTCATTCTGCTCGCCATGGGTTTCGTGCTGCTGCCACTCATTCCTGCTGATCCTTACGGTCCCTTCGGTGGAGTGTCGCCGCGCAGCATTGTGATCCTCGTCATCATGCTGGCATCGATCTCCTATGTCGGTTATGTCGCCGTCCGCCTGATCGGTGGCGGTCGCGGTGATCTCATTGCCGGCGCTGTGGGTGGCCTCGTCTCCTCGACCGCCACAACGCTCGCCATGGCGCGCCAGAGCGAATTGGCGGCCAATGCGGCCGGTCCATCTGCCGGCGCGATGGCGGCGGGAAGCGTTTCCCTCATTCGGACGGGGCTCCTGCTTTTTGCACTTGCGCCAACGCTTGCCGAACGGCTGTTGCCGGGGCTCCTGGTCGCTGGAGGTCTGATGCTGGTGGGGGCGATTGCGCTCGTCGCGCGGGCCGGTCCTTCATCCGAGGCAGACTTGCCCGGAAATCCGTTCGAGCTTTCGCAGGTCATCAAGATGGCGTTGCTGATCACCGTCATTGCCTTCGTCGCACGCGCAGCAAGCCAGATCCTCGGTGACGGAGGCCTCTACATCGTCTCCGGCCTGACGGCGCTCGCCGATGTCGATGCCATGACTGTCACCGTTGCCGGCATGCTGCCGGGCCTGCCGCTCGATGTCGCGACCACCGCCATCGGAATAGCCGTCACGGCCAACATGCTGGCCAAGGTCGTCTACGCGGCGGCCGCCGGAAGCCGGGGCTTTGCACTGAGGCTGGCCGCCATATCTCTGCTCGCTGTGGTTTCGGGCTTTGTCGTGACCTTCGCTGCAGGGCTTGTCTGACAAGGGCGCATGGAACGCAGCGGCCATCCCCCTTGAATTCCAGCGGCATTTGTGGTCTTGAACCCGCCAAACCGCCGCCGACGCGCGCTTGCCCCTTGCCGCCTTCCGGCGCATCCCAGTTTCAAGGAATTCGATCTATGGCCCGCTCCGCCCTTCTTAACGTCATGGTCCAGTCTGCACTCAAGGCCGGCAAGTCGCTTTCGCGCGATTTCGGTGAGGTTCAGAACCTCCAGGTTTCGGTCAAGGGTCCCGGTGATTTCGTTTCGCAGGCCGATTTTCGCGCGGAGAAGATCGTGCGCGAGGAACTGCTGAAGTCCCGTCCGACCTACGGCTTCCTCGGCGAGGAAGGTGAGGAGATCAAGGGCACGGACGGTGCGCATCGCTGGATCGTCGATCCGCTCGACGGCACGACCAACTTCCTGCACGGCATCCCACAGTTTGCCGTCTCAATCGCGCTCGAGCGCAATGGCGAGATCGTCGCCGGCGTCATCTTCAACCCGGCCACCGACGAACTCTACACGACGGAAAAGGGCGGCGGCGCCTTCCTCAACGATCGCCGTATTCGCGTCGGTGCGCGCAAGGTGCTCTCCGACTGCGTCATCGGTTGCGGCGTGCCGCATCTCGGTCGTGGCCAGCACGGCAAGTTCCTCGTCGAACTGCGCCACGTGATGGGCGAAGTCTCCGGCGTTCGCCGCATGGGCGCTGCAGCACTCGATCTCGCCTATGTGGCTGCGGGTCGTCTCGACGGCTTCTGGGAAGCCCAGCTCAATTCCTGGGACATCGCGGCCGGCATTCTCCTGATCAAGGAAGCTGGCGGCTTCGTTTCCGACATGAAGGGTGGCCAGGACATGTTCGAGAACGGCACCGTGCTTGCCGGCAACGAATACATCCGGAAGGCTCTGGAAGAGGTCGTCAACCGTCCGGTGCCGCAGTCCTGATCCCTGTATAGGGAAAGTTTTCCCAAGGTCCGCGGCTTCAATTCGTCTCATTTTTGCACTAGCCTCCGGTCCAAGATTCCCCGGAGGTTGAGCGTATCATGGCGAAAGTGAAGTTGGAGGATCTCGAGGTGGGAGAAACCCGCCCGGGAGCATACGGCCAGAAACTCTCCAGCCCGATGCCCTTCTTCACGACCATGGTGATCTTCCTGATCATCGTGTGTTTCATCGCGGCCATCCTCTACCGGCAGGCGCATGCGGCTTTCGTGACCAATCCGGGGTTGAACGGCCTCATCCTCGGCGTGCTCGCCGTCGGCATCATCCTGGTCTTCACTCAGGTGCTGGCGCTCAGGCCCGAAGTGCGCTGGTTCAACTCTTTCCGTGCGGCTGGCGATAATGCCTCTCTGGTCGGGCGCGAGCCGAAGCTTCTCGCCCCCATGCGTGCCCTGATCGGCGGTCGCCGCTCCATGGCGATCTCCACCACCGCGTTGCGCTCCATCCTCGACTCGATCGGGACGCGCCTGGACGAATCCCGTGACACCAGCCGCTACCTGATCGGTCTGCTTGTCTTTCTCGGCCTTCTCGGCACCTTCTGGGGTCTGCTCGGAACGATCGGGTCGATCAACGAGGTCATCGCGTCTCTCGATCCGGCGTCGGGCGAGAGCAATGACGTGCTTCAGTCGCTGAAGTCGGGCCTCACGGCACCGCTCGCCGGCATGGGCACGGCGTTCTCGTCTTCGCTGCTCGGTCTTTCCGGTTCGCTGATCCTCGGCTTCCTCGACCTGCAGGCGGGGCGAGCGCAGAACCGGTTCTACGTCGAACTCGAAAACTGGCTTTCCTCGGTCACCGATGTGGATTCCGAACGCGCGGTCGTTTCCGACGGCAGCGCTACGGTTGCGAGCGAGGATATCCAGCTTCTCGTCGCCGAGATCCAGAAGCTTGGCGGCAAGGACGGGAATGATCGCTCGGTTGCTGCCATCGCCGGCCTTGCCGAGGGCATCCAGGGTCTGGTCAAGAACATGCGCAACGAGCAGCAGATGCTGCGAGACTGGATCGAGGCCCAGCAGGAGGACGCGCGCGCCATGCGCAAAACGCTCGACCGTCTGAACGACAAGATCAGCGGGGCGAAGTAAATGGCGCTCGGGCGCAACCGCCGCCGTGACCGCGGGGTCGATTATTGGCCTGGCTTCGTCGATGCCCTGTCGACGCTGCTGCTTGCCATCATGTTCCTGCTCACAGTGTTCGTCGTCGCTCAGTTCATCTTGGGCCGCGAGATCTCGGGCAAGGACGAGGTGCTCAACCGCCTGAACAGCCAGATTGCGGAACTCACACAATTGCTGGCGCTCGAAAAGAGCGGCAATCAGGACCTCGAGGACACGCTGGCCTCGCTCCAGTCGTCATTGTCTTCTTCCGAAATCTGGCTGTTCAGGCGGTTGAGCACCTCGTCCTTGCCCGAGATCTCGCGGCCCAAGATGAACTGAGCGACGACGAACACTGTGAGCAGGAACATGATGGCAAGCAGCAGCGTCGACAGGGCATCGACGAAGCCAGGCCAATAATCGACCCCGCGGTCACGGCGGCGGTTGCGCCCGAGCGCCATTTACTTCGCCCCGCTGATCTTGTCGTTCAGACGGTCGAGCGTTTTGCGCATGGCGCGCGCGTCCTCCTGCTGGGCCTCGATCCAGTCTCGCAGCATCTGCTGCTCGTTGCGCATGTTCTTGACCAGACCCTGGATGCCCTCGGCAAGGCCGGCGATGGCAGCAACCGAGCGATCATTCCCGTCCTTGCCGCCAAGCTTCTGGATCTCGGCGACGAGAAGCTGGATATCCTCGCTCGCAACCGTAGCGCTGCCGTCGGAAACGACCGCGCGTTCGGAATCCACATCGGTGACCGAGGAAAGCCAGTTTTCGAGTTCGACGTAGAACCGGTTCTGCGCTCGCCCCGCCTGCAGGTCGAGGAAGCCGAGGATCAGCGAACCGGAAAGACCGAGCAGCGAAGACGAGAACGCCGTGCCCATGCCGGCGAGCGGTGCCGTGAGGCCCGACTTCAGCGACTGAAGCACGTCATTGCTCTCGCCCGACGCCGGATCGAGAGACGCGATGACCTCGTTGATCGACCCGATCGTTCCGAGCAGACCCCAGAAGGTGCCGAGAAGGCCGAGAAAGACAAGCAGACCGATCAGGTAGCGGCTGGTGTCACGGGATTCGTCCAGGCGCGTCCCGATCGAGTCGAGGATGGAGCGCAACGCGGTGGTGGAGATCGCCATGGAGCGGCGACCGCCGATCAGGGCACGCATGGGGGCGAGAAGCTTCGGCTCGCGCCCGACCAGAGAGGCATTATCGCCAGCCGCACGGAAAGAGTTGAACCAGCGCACTTCGGGCCTGAGCGCCAGCACCTGAGTGAAGACCAGGATGATGCCGACGGCGAGCACGCCGAGGATGAGGCCGTTCAACCCCGGATTGGTCACGAAAGCCGCATGCGCCTGCCGGTAGAGGATGGCCGCGATGAAACACACGATGATCAGGAAGATCACCATGGTCGTGAAGAAGGGCATCGGGCTGGAGAGTTTCTGGCCGTATGCTCCCGGGCGGGTTTCTCCCACCTCGAGATCCTCCAACTTCACTTTCGCCATGATACGCTCAACCTCCGGGGAATCTTGGACCGGAGGCTAGTGCAAAAATGAGACGAATTGAAGCCGCGGACCTTGGGAAAACTTTCCCTATACAGGGATCAGGACTGCGGCACCGGACGGTTGACGACCTCTTCCAGAGCCTTCCGGATGTATTCGTTGCCGGCAAGCACGGTGCCGTTCTCGAACATGTCCTGGCCACCCTTCATGTCGGAAACGAAGCCGCCAGCTTCCTTGATCAGGAGAATGCCGGCCGCGATGTCCCAGGAATTGAGCTGGGCTTCCCAGAAGCCGTCGAGACGACCCGCAGCCACATAGGCGAGATCGAGTGCTGCAGCGCCCATGCGGCGAACGCCGGAGACTTCGCCCATCACGTGGCGCAGTTCGACGAGGAACTTGCCGTGCTGGCCACGACCGAGATGCGGCACGCCGCAACCGATGACGCAGTCGGAGAGCACCTTGCGCGCACCGACGCGAATACGGCGATCGTTGAGGAAGGCGCCGCCGCCCTTTTCCGTCGTGTAGAGTTCGTCGGTGGCCGGGTTGAAGATGACGCCGGCGACGATCTCGCCATTGCGCTCGAGCGCGATTGAGACGGCAAACTGTGGGATGCCGTGCAGGAAGTTGGTCGTGCCGTCGAGCGGATCGACGATCCAGCGATGCGCACCGTCCGTGCCCTTGATCTCCTCACCTTCCTCGCCGAGGAAGCCGTAGGTCGGACGGGACTTCAGCAGTTCCTCGCGCACGATCTTCTCCGCGCGAAAATCGGCCTGCGAAACGAAATCACCGGGACCCTTGACCGAAACCTGGAGGTTCTGAACCTCACCGAAATCGCGCGAAAGCGACTTGCCGGCCTTGAGTGCAGACTGGACCATGACGTTAAGAAGGGCGGAGCGGGCCATAGATCGAATTCCTTGAAACTGGGATGCGCCGGAAGGCGGCAAGGGGCAAGCGCGCGTCGGCGGCGGTTTGGCGGGTTCAAGACCACAAATGCCGCTGGAATTCAAGGGGGATGGCCGCTGCGTTCCATGCGCCCTTGTCAGACAAGCCCTGCAGCGAAGGTCACGACAAAGCCCGAAACCACAGCGAGCAGAGATATGGCGGCCAGCCTCAGTGCAAAGCCCCGGCTTCCGGCGGCCGCCGCGTAGACGACCTTGGCCAGCATGTTGGCCGTGACGGCTATTCCGATGGCGGTGGTCGCGACATCGAGCGGCAGGCCCGGCAGCATGCCGGCAACGGTGACAGTCATGGCATCGACATCGGCGAGCGCCGTCAGGCCGGAGACGATGTAGAGGCCTCCGTCACCGAGGATCTGGCTTGCTGCGCGTGCGACGAAGGCAATGACGGTGATCAGCAACGCCATCTTGATGACCTGCGAAAGCTCGAACGGATTTCCGGGCAAGTCTGCCTCGGATGAAGGACCGGCCCGCGCGACGAGCGCAATCGCCCCCACCAGCATCAGACCTCCAGCGACCAGGAGCCCCGGCAACAGCCGTTCGGCAAGCGTTGGCGCAAGTGCAAAAAGCAGGAGCCCCGTCCGAATGAGGGAAACGCTTCCCGCCGCCATCGCGCCGGCAGATGGACCGGCCGCATTGGCCGCCAATTCGCTCTGGCGCGCCATGGCGAGCGTTGTGGCGGTCGAGGAGACGAGGCCACCCACAGCGCCGGCAATGAGATCACCGCGACCGCCACCGATCAGGCGGACGGCGACATAACCGACATAGGAGATCGATGCCAGCATGATGACGAGGATCACAATGCTGCGCGGCGACACTCCACCGAAGGGACCGTAAGGATCAGCAGGAATGAGTGGCAGCAGCACGAAACCCATGGCGAGCAGAATGACGGCCGAGCGCAGCTCGACCCAGGTCAGGCGCCGGATCGCGCCGTGCAGGAATTCCCGGCTGGCAAGAACGGTGACCATTGCGGCCCCTGCACCGGATGCCACCGCCATCTCGCCGGTGACGGCGAGCGCGCCGAGCCCGAATGTGGTGATCCCCGCAATCACCGTCGTCGCGCTGAACGAGCCTTCCGCCCGCGCCTCCATCAGGCCGAAGCGGAGCAAGACGACGGAAATTGAGATCAGGAAGCTCGCCACGATCAGGCCGGACAGGCTGCCCGGCGCAAGGACGGCGTCCAGCAGACCCGCGAGCCCGCCGGTCATGCCGATCAGCGTAAAGGTGCGAATGCCGGCAATACGGGCGCCTTCCGGTTCGTCGCGCTCACGCCAGTGTCGTTCTACGCCGACCGCCGCGCCGATCGCGATGGCAAGCCCGAGACGCTGGAAGATATCGATGAGATCCATGACCGCCGCCATCCCCCGATACGACAGAGCGAGGCCGCGTCATGTCCGCCGGAACCGGTTGGCCCGATCGATGGCCTGCTTCTGCTGCTCTTCGTTGAGACCGAGGTAGAAATCCTCGAGACCGGGATCCTTGAGACCCGCGCGGCGCGACAGGACATACCACTTGGCGGCCTCGATCGAATCGGGCGCGGTGCCGAGCGCGTTGATGTAAAGATGCGCCAAGCGGTTCTGGGCCACCACATTGCCACGCGCAGCAGCAATGCTGAGCCACCGGTATCCCGCCTCGTAGTCACGCGGACCGTTATAGCCGTTGACGAGCCAGAGCCCCATGTCGAGCTGCGCCGTATCGAAACCGGCGCGCGCGGCGCGCGTCATCCACTCCCGGGCGCGGGCCTTCTTCTCGTCCGGCACGTCCTTGAGCGCCGAATAGACCTGTGCCAGCGCATATTGCGCATCCGCAATGCCCTGTTCGGCCGCCTTTTCGTAGTAAGGCATGGCAGCGGTCAGCCCGCGAACGCCGGGCGTTCCGGCAACCAGGATCTGCGCCCAGTTGAACTGGGCCGAAGCATTGCCCGCATCGGCCGCGCGGCGCATGTAGTCGTCCGCCTTTGCCTTGTCCTGCGGGACTTCGCGGCCCTCCATCAGGAGCAGGGCATATTTGAACATAGCCGCCGGATCACCGCCCTGGGCGGCCTGGCCATACCAGAAGGCCGCACCCTTCAGATCGCGCTTGACCCCGAGGCCCCGCGACATGATTTCCGCCAGGAGCGTCTGTGCCGCAGGATCGCCGAGCTGCGCACGCGGGAGCGCCCTGTCGACGGCAGTCAGGAAGAGCCCGCGCTGAAAGGCACCGTAAGCGTCGTCGGGTTTGCCTTCGTAAGGCTTCTCCGGCGGGACGTCGGGCAGCGGCGTACCCATCCGCAGATAAATATTGATGCCCTGCAGCGCGTCGGGCTCGCCACCCACCGTGGGCTTGTCGCCCTTGGTCACGGGCGGAGGGGAATCCCTGTCACCGCGATCGAGCGTGTTCGCATCACCACCCGTGCTGCTGCTCGGCCGCGAACCGCGTTCGATCTCGCCCGCATCGTCAGGATCGGCCGGCATGATCGCCGGCGCATCACCGATCTCGAGACCATCCTCGCTGTCCTGCCCCATCGCCGGACTGGCCAACGCAAGGCAGGCCCCGGCAAGCGCGGCGAGAATCAGGCGATGATGGGACGAGATTGGACGCATGAGGCGGTTCAATCTGCAAACCGTGGCGCTTTTTCGTCAAGCTCGGCATTCACCCGGGTCACAATCGCGGGCAGCTTGGGAAGGATCGGCGAAGACCGCCTTGCCGAGCGCCACGAACTCCACCCCGCTTTCGGCGACGACCACGGCCGAAGAAGGGTTCCTGCCCTCCCATCACCATGCAGGGGATCTCGATCATCGACGACCACCATTCTCCCAGCGCCACATTCTTCGAATGGGCTTCCGGCTTGATGTCACCGTCGATCTTGCCGAAGAAGATGTAGTCCGGCTGGATCTCTCCGATCTCAAGCGCATGGTGCCGGTCCATCGCATTGCCGCCACCGACGATGAGCTTCGGCGTATGATTTTCGACTTCTTCGGCAAGCGCTGCGGCATTGCCCGAGATATGCAGACCGTCTGCCTTGACACGACCGGCGACACGGCTGTTGTCGACGATGAGGGCTGCCGCCCCCGCTTCCTGAACCACGGGCACGAGCATCTCGGCATGTTTCTGGAAAACCGTATCGTCCAGGCCGTATTGCGGGATGATCACCGAAGCGACGTCTCCGCCACGCAGGGCGTTGCGCATCACCTCCGTGCGCTCGGCTGGATCGGCGATATCGGGAACGATGAGGACGAGGCGGCAGCGATTTTCGGTCATGCGCGGTGTTTCCGTGTGCGGGACAGGTCCGTTTTCTGCGGAAACCGTCCTCGTTTTCTCTGGATGAATCCGATAGACCGCTCTTCCGAAAGGATCAACCGCGCAATGCTGACAGACCCGAACTTCTATGCCGTCGCCATTCCCGCTGTTGCCCTTGTCGGCCTGTCGAAAGGCGGCCTCGGCGGTGCCTTCGCCCTGATCGGCGTGCCGCTCCTCGCCTTCGCCGTGCCGCCCATGCAGGCCGCCGCGATCTTCCTGCCGATCCTGCTCGTCATGGATGCCGTCGCGCTCTGGGCCTGGCGCGGTTACAATGACAGAAGCACGCTTCTCGTCCTGCTGCCAGGTGCCGTGATCGGCATCGCGCTTGGCTGGGCGACATCCACCTATGTCTCTGCCGATGCCATGCGTCTCGTCCTCGGCGGTATCTCCGTCGTCTTTGCGCTGAGATACTTCCTCGAAAGCTGGGCGGCTTACAAGGGACAGGAGACGGCCGCAGCCAGCCAGCGTCCGGTCGCAGGCTCTTTCTGGGGCTCGCTCGCCGGCTATGCGAGTTTTGTTGCCCATGCCGGTGGCCCGCCCTTCCAGATCTACGTCCTGCCGCTCAAGCTCGATCCGCTCACCTATACAGGCACATCGACACGGTTCTTCGCGATCCTGAATGCGATCAAGGTCATTCCCTACTTCGCGCTGGGGGAACTCGACAGCACCAACCTGACGCTTTCGGCGGCATTGCTTCCGGTGGCGCTCGTGTCGACGCTCGCCGGCGCCCGCCTGGTCCACCTCCTGAAGCCGGCCGTCTTCTATCCGCTCATGTATGGCATGGTG
This sequence comes from Rhizobium sp., assembly GCA_019739215.1. GTDB lineage: Bacteria > Pseudomonadota > Alphaproteobacteria > Rhizobiales > Rhizobiaceae > Rhizobium_E. The sequence continues at coordinate 3,440 of JAHHDR010000009.1, read as the reverse complement.
CTGCTGGCTGGCGGCAAACTGCTCTATGATGGGGTTGTCGGCGTCTTCGGTGGCTGACTCACATGTCGTCAAGGCCCATGCTGCAGCGCACATGAGCGCTTGCCGCAGACCGACCTTTGACATAGGCTTTCACCATGACGAACGCAGACCCGTTCACCGCGATCGCAGACCCGAACCGGCGACACATCCTCGAGGATCTGCGCCGGGGTGAAAAGACCGTGAACGAACTTGCCGGCCAGCTGCCGATCAGCCGTCCGGCCGTCTCCCAGCATCTGAAGGCATTGCTGGACAGCGGGCTCGTCGACGTTCGCTCGGAAGGCACCCGCCGCATTTATTTCATTCACCGCCCCGGCTTCGACCGGATGAACATGTGGCTCGACCAGTTCTGGTCGTGAGCTCTCTCCGGCATTTTCGTTGCAACAGACAAAACAAAAGCCCCGAAGTCGAAAACTCCGGGGCCTAGATGGGTTGTTGGCTGCTTCATGAATACATCGGGATCGGTCTTGGGTCCGCCAGACCCCGGCGCAGCCGGAAGGGAGGTATCAGTGGCGTGTGGTCGCCCTCACGCGTTCCATTTCATCTTTGAGGCGCAATTTGAGGCGCTTGAGTTCGGCAATATGCCGATCATCGACGGAGGGGGATGCAAGCGCGTCATGGAGCTTCTCTTCGAGGGCTCCATGCTTCTTTTGCAGCGATTCAAGATGAGCCTGTATGGTCATTTGATGCGTCCTTCCTTATCGCCTACCTCCAGCCCTCATCCGCTGGAGTTTCAGGCTTTGCAAAGATAATGTGACACGAGAAATACGGTTTGTCGAAGGCGAATTGGGCAAAAACGACCGTGAAAATCGAAGACAAGGATAACTTCCCGTTACCGGTATTTGGTGATAGGAGCTTGCGCGAATCTTCCGGGCATCCTTAAAGGATGGGCAAACGGCGATATGGGGAACAAGCATGGCCGATCAGGAACAGGCTGACGTTCGGCTCTCTCTGGCACGGCTGCGCCAAGAGCATGAAGACTATGATGCCGCGATCAACGCCATGATCTCGGTCGGTTGCGATGCCTTGCGTGTTCAGCGGATGAAGAAGAAGAAGCTGTCGATCAAGGACAGGATCACAGCACTCGAAGACCAGATCATCCCCGACATCATTGCATGACGGCAGAAGGATAGCCTGATGACAGCAGAGTGCCCGCCCGTCGCCATCATCATGGGAAGCCAGTCCGACTGGGAGACCATGAAAAATGCGGCCGACACGCTCGACGCACTCGGCGTCTCCTACGAAGCCCGGATCGTCTCGGCACATCGCACACCCGACCGCATGGTTGCCTTCGCCAAGGGCGCCCGTGACGAAGGTTTCAAGATGATCATCGCCGGTGCCGGCGGCGCCGCCCACTTGCCCGGCATGGTCGCCTCGCTCACCAACTTGCCCGTCTTCGGCGTGCCGGTTCAGTCGAAATCCATGTCTGGCCTCGACAGCCTATATTCCATCGTCCAGATGCCGGCCGGCATTCCCGTCGGCACGCTCGCCATCGGCCGCGCCGGGGCCGTGAATGCAGGCCTGCTCGCAGCCCGCGTGCTCGCCGTCTTCGATGACGAATTGGCCGAACGTCTCGACGAATGGGTCGAGCGCCAGACCGCATCCGTCGCCGAATACCCCGTGGACGAGGCCCCATGACCATCCGTACCATTGGCATCATCGGTGGCGGCCAACTCGGCCGCATGCTGGCCATGTCTGCCGCCCGCCTGAACTTCCGCACGGTAATACTCGAGCCGCAGGCCGACAGCCCGGCAGCCCAGGTGGCCAATCAGCAGATCACGGCAGCTTACGACGACCCGACAGCGCTCGCCGAACTCGCCCGCCTCTGTGACGTCATCACCTATGAATTCGAAAACGTGCCGGTCACGGCAGCTGAAATGCTGGCCGCCAGCATCCCGGTCTATCCGCCGCCGAAGGCACTCGAAGTCGCCCAGGACCGGCTCACTGAAAAGCGCTTCCTCAACGCGTCCGGCATCGAGACCGCCCGTTTCCACGCCGTCGACAGCCAGGCCGATCTCGAACGCGCACTTGCCGACTTCGGCGGAGAAGGTGTCTTGAAGACCTGCCGCCTCGGTTATGACGGCAAGGGCCAGAAGGTCTACCGAAAGGGTGATACGGCGGAAGGCGGCTACGAGGCATTGGGATCCGTCCCGCTGATCCTCGAAAGCTTCGTGCCCTTCGTCCGCGAAATCTCGATCATCGCCGCGCGCGGCACCGATGGCGAAATCCGCTGCTACGACCCAACTGAGAATGTGCACCTGAACGGCATCCTGCATACCTCCACCCAACCTGCCGCCATTACGCCTGAGACGGCAAGCGCGGCCCGCGAGGCTGCCACCAGGCTGCTCGACGGCCTCGCCTATGTCGGCGTTGTCGGAATGGAATTCTTCGTTCTCGAAGACGGCCAGCTGATCGCCAACGAGATTGCGCCGCGCGTCCACAATTCCGGCCACTGGACCGAAGCCGCCTGCATCGTCTCGCAGTTCGAGCAGCATATCCGTGCGGTGACCTCTCTCCCGCTCGGCGACACTGTGCGCCACTCCGATTGCGTGATGACGAATCTGATCGGGGACGACATCGATTCTGTGCCCGCCTGGCTCGCAAAGCCGAACGTGCTCGTTCATCTCTATGGCAAGACGGAAGCCCGCCCAGGCCGCAAGATGGGCCATGTCACCGAAATCCTGCCGTTTCGCGACTGATTTTCCCGGTTTTTTAGCCGGTTCTGTCCCGCATTTTCCGCCGGGCATGTTGACATCAAGGCCTCCCTCGGGCTAATTGCCGCCAACTCTTCAGGGGCGCGCCCGGCGGCGCGCTTTTGATTGTTTGATCACAGTGGGTGAATGACACATTCCCCGACAATCGTTGTGGACCAGAAAAATGAAGATCAAGAACTCGCTGAAAGCGCTTAAAGCCCGTCATCGCGACAACCGTCTGGTTCGCCGCAAGGGCCGTGTCTACATCATCAACAAGCAGAACCCGCGCTTCAAGGCTCGCCAGGGCTGATGCCCCGGGATCTCAGGATCCCATGAGCCAGACGGACTGCCCGCCGCATCTGCGGCGTGATGATATCGGAAATTTGAGTTTGAAAGACGGCGCTGAGGGACTACCTTCCCTGAATGCGCCGTTTTTCATTTCGACTCGCTCTCACTCTCCCGCTCATCCCCATCCTGCTTTTTGCTGGAACCGCATCCGCGCAGGCACCGGAAGAGCAGGACGCAAATCAGGCAACCCAGGTCCCTGTCGAGCAGGTCCCGCTGAGGCCGCCGGCCAAGCCGAAAACCGTCGATGAACTGCTCGCGGACCTGAAGCGGGAGCGCGATCCGCAGGCCGCCCGTCAGATCGCCAATACTGCCATGGCTACCTGGAGCGATTCGCCGAGCCCCACGATCAATCTGCTGATGCAG
>JAHHDR010000008.1 GCA_019739215.1 Rhizobium sp. | reverse complement strand
TGCTTGACCGGGGCGCCAGACCCGGCTGGTCCAGCATCCTGACCCTACAGGGCACCAGCTATGCCGCGTTTCCCGTCAGCTATTATCTCAGCGGAGAGATCGCGCGTCCTGAAAGCGAGCGCCAGAACGACACCAATGATTTCGACGGCGGCCTATTCCGCCTGGGCATAAGGCCAACACTGACCGACACTGTCGTGCTCTTCGGCAACAAGTACCAAGTCTACCAGGAATTTCCGGGCCAGACCCTCAACCCCAGCACGTTCGACCATGTCAGGTTGACGTCGCAGACGATCGGCGGTGCATGGAGCCACACGGTCGAGGAACGCAATGTCGTCCAGGCCTTTGCGGTGCAGACAAGCACCGATAGCCTCCAGAGGCTGCGGCTTGCCAATGAATATGGCAAGATCCATCAATATGACCAGCAATCGGATGACCGGACCTTGACGGGTGGCGTCAGCCATCTCTACGGCATCGGGCCGGTGACGCTGCGCTATGGCCTCGAGGCCACCCGGCTCGACAGCCGGTTCGTCGAGACCGAGATCCACATCAAGCATGGCTACCGGAAGGAAACCAACTTCGACGCCAGCTATCTCGGCACGCGCAGCTATCTCGATGCGACCTGGGACGTGACGCGGGACCTCCAGTTCCAAGGCGCCACACACCGTGTCCGGATCGAAGGCGATGCAGCGAAATGGGGACCGCTGGACTATCGGCTGGGGGGCGCGTGGGCGCCCCTCGACGGCCATTGGCTCCGCGCATACTACCGCCAGGACACGGGTTCGCTCTCGAACTACACGCTGTCGCCGATCTCGACCGTCGGTCTCGCGCCCATGGAACTGCCGCTGTTCTTCGACGGGCAGACCCGCACCGCGGCGATTCGCTGGGATGCAGAATGGAGCGACCGTTTTCTTCACCAGCGTCGAGTACCAGCACCAGCGCTTCAACGGTCTCTCGCTGCCCTATGAGGACATGACCACGACCGCCGAGACGCGGCGCGGAACCATCGACCGCCTCAACATCGGCGCCAATTACTGGCTCGGCAACGGCTTCGGCAGCTTCGCCTCGCTGACTCTGAACGAGAGCCGCGATACAAGTGGCCTGTGGGCCGGCAACGAGGTTCCCCTCATCCCCGACTATGTGGCGCAGGTCGGCCTGAAATATGTTCATCCCTCGCGGATCACCGCCACTGTCGCGCAGAATTTCGTCGGCAGTCGCCTCGGCGGCCAGGACTACCGGGTCGTCGACGATGTCGTCCATCCGATCGTCGGCCATCTCGACGCCTATGCGACGACCGACGCCGCCCTCACCTGGTCATCGCCGAACGGCAATCTCGACGCCATTCTCCAGGTCACGAACATCTTCGACAGGCGTGTCGAGTCGGCAATCGGCATTCCGGCACCCGGCCGGACCGTATGGGCGGGCCTGACGGCGAAGTTCTGATACGCCGGCGGCACCATAGCGTCGGCGTTCCCGCGCACCCCGGGAACCCTATCCGCCAAAGCCCGCGAAGCTGACATTGATGACGATCGCCTCGAACCGTATCACCACGGACGCAGGCTCGCGGCCCTCGGACCGGGTCGCCTGCCGCGGGCGCGGGTCCGCGGCATCGACCTGCGCCGAGTCGACGATATGGCGATGCGCGCAGGACAGGGCCCTCTTGGCCAGAGTCTCCTTGGCCGCGTTTATCTTGGCCAGACGCGCCATCGCGCTGCGGCCACCGTCGGACAGGTCGGCCTGCAGCAAAACCGCGTCGATAGCGCCCTCGCAGTCCGCGGCCTGATCGAGCGACCGCAGCTTGCGTCTGCCGGCGGGCACTGCAAGGTCAGCGACCTCCAGGCCGCCGATATCACTGCCGCGCTCCCTATTGCCCGCCGAGCCAGGAGCGGGCGGAAGGCGCGCGAGTGCCGAGGCGACCGAAATCGCATCGCCGGCCGCACGGGATATAATCCTGTCGGGCAGCGGTGCGCGCCGCCTCTCCTGCGGCACCCCGGTCGCGATCTCGAACGCCGGCTCGGGCATCTGCATGCCGATACCCTTCTCCGCCAGCGTGGTCCGAGAGGCGATCGCCGTTATCAGCATCGTCCCGCCCGCCATTACCCAAATTGCCCGACGTGCCATCCGCATGCCGTGATCCTCTCGCGTCCCATTCGTCGACGCCACACCTAGCAGCGGGGCGGACGGCGCGATGTCGCTTTTGTTACGTCCGCCGCTGGGCAGAGCCTGCGGCACGAAGACAGCCACCGGGCAAGAAGCCTTCGCCGCCCGCCTTGCTCGTGGCTGCCGACCTGCGCGATACGCGCGAGAAAGTTCTGTCTTTGATGAAACGCTTTCGCGCGCCGCATGTTGAGACAATGCAAGTCACGTTGAATGGAGAAGAATCATGAAAGCCAAGCTCGCATCCACCCTCGCGGTGGCGCTGGTCGCCGCATCCTCCTTCGCCTTCGCCGCAGACAACAGCGGCGGCAAGGATGGCAAGGACGGAATGATGAACGACCCGAACACCACGGGCAGCATCGAGGCCCGCGACCCGACCGAGCCGCCGGACCAGAAGACAATCGACGACTGCAAGACCGCACCCGCCGATGACGTCAATTGCCAGAACATCCTCAGCCGCTGATCAGGCGCGAGGAACGCGGGGGCTCCCGCCCCGCACCGAGCCGACAAACCCGCCGATGGAATCGGCGGGTTTGTGCGTTGTGGACCGGGCAATCAGAGGACGAGCGATGCTGTTCGGAAGAAGCGGGCGTTCTCGTCGCGGGGCGTGGTGAACTCGCGGCAGGGCGGAGTGGGACAGCGAGGCGACCCGACCTATAAGGCGCTAAAATCAAAGAAAAAATGGTGGGCCCGGAGGGACTCGAACCCCCAACCAAGCGGTTATGAGCCGCCGGCTCTAACCATTGAGCTACAGGCCCGCTAAGCCCGGTGCCGGGCTTGTCAATGGTATGCGTGGCGCAGGCTCTAGCGGAATTTTTTCTCACCGGCAAGCGCCCGCCGCAAAAGGCGCACAATCGGTTGCGAGCACGGTGCCTGACAATTCGTCCATTTGGAAAGGTTTACCCATGCGCTCCATCCGCACGCTCGCCACGGCACTCCTGCTCGCGACCGCTCTCAGTCCCGCGGCTGCCCTGGCGCAGGACCAGCGCCCGCGCGAGCCGGTTATCGTCGTCTCCGGCGAGGGCGATGCCGCCGTGGCGCCCGATCTCGCGATCGTGTCGCTCGGCGTCACGGAGACGCGCAAGACGGCGCGGGAGGCGCTTGATGTCACCAATGCCGCGATGACGGCGGTCATCGACGCGCTCAGGAAGGAAGGCATCGCGCCGCGCGACCTGCAGACATCGGGCCTCTCGATCCAGGCGCAGTACAGCTACCCCCAGAACGAGGACGGCACCCCGCGGCCACCCGTCCTCACCGGCTACATGGTTTCCAACACGCTGACGGCGAGGGTCCGCGACCTGACCCGGGTCGGCGCGGTGATCGACGCCGCGGTGACGCTCGGCGTCAACCAGGGTGGCGACATCCGCTTCACCAATGACGATCCCGCGCAGACCGTGACCAAGGCCCGCGGCGCGGCGGTCAGGAATGCGATCGACAAGGCACGGACCCTGGCCGACGCCGCGGGCGTGAAACTTGGTCGCATACTGGAAATCACCGAAGCCGGTACGCCGGACATGCCCCGTCCGATGATGAGCGCCCGCATGGCCAAGGAGTCGGCGGATGCTGTGCCCGTCGAGGCTGGCGAAAACAGCTACGCGGTGAACGTCAACGTCACCTTCGCCATCGATCCGTAAGCGGGTCACGAATGCATCGGGCCGCGTGTGACACGTGCCCGCCCGGTGCCGCGCCCGGTCTCATGTCGGTGCCAAATCCGGGTGCGCAACAACAAAGCGGACCGGTCCGCCTTTCGACAGACCGGCCCTCGGGCAGGGTAAGACACCACTCAACATCCCTGCCCATTCGGTCGCTGCCATCAAAGCTCATGGGCGATGAGGGACCGGCAATCCGCCGCGCCGGGGGACTGGCTGGGCGGCGGAAGGCGACCGGATCAGGTGTTAGAGACGGGGGCAGCCGCGCACGTTGGCGAAGGACACCTTGGCCCAGGCGCCGCGGATCTTGCCCGACACGGTGACGCGATTCGGACCGATATGGCTGATGGCAACCTTGTTGAGGCCATTGCGCGAGGCCTTGGCGAGCGCGATGCCCGGCTGGCAGCGACCACGCTTGATGACCACCACGGGAGCGGGCTTCACGACGACGCGGTGCGCGGGCTTGATCACCACCCGATGGGCCGGCTTGACGACGACGCGCGGCTTGACCACAATGTCGACGGAGGCGGCCTGCGCGGCCGGGACGGCGGCGCCGACGGCACCGAATGCGAGGGCGGTTGCGATGGCGATCTTGGTCACGATGGAAGTCATTGTTGCTCTCCTGAAATCCTGTCTTGCTTCGTCCGGTGGCCGGGTTCGTGCTACCCCGAAGCGTTGAATGGACATTAGGAGGCAGCGCCTGAACGAAATTGGAACCGACCGTTCATTCACGGTTCATGGTGGTTAATTCGGTCAGCGATGACGCACGGAGGCGATGACGGAGGCGCCGCCATATGCTAGTGGCTCTCTGCTGAAGAAGACACGCCAGGGACCGGGACCACGATGACAGCCTGCTTTTCCACCGACCGCATGCTCCAATTTCGGCGACTGCGATATTTCCGGGACCGCCTATTATCCGTCCTATCTCAATCTGCTCAATGGCGTGATCGAGGAGTTCTGGACCTGGATGGGCTATCCCTGGCACGAGATCATCTGGAACGAGCGCTGGGGCACCCCGACCGTGCACCTGACCTGCGACTTCTCCAAAGCCGTCCTTCTTCGGCGAAAAGCTCACCTTCGAACTGACGGTCACCCGCGTCGGACGCTCCTCGGTTTCCATCGCGCACACGGTGCGCTGCGGCGAGCAGCATCGCTGGTCGGGCAGCCAGGTGCTGGCGGCGAGCCGCCTCGACGAACATGTCTCCATGCCCTGGCCCGACAACGTCAAGGCGAAGCTGGAAAGCTTCCTGCCCGCGGCCGGCTGACCTCGGCTGCGGCGTGCTCCGCGGGCACGGCCGCCAGATAGGCGGCCTCGGCCTCGATCACGAAGCGCAGGATGCGATCGCCGGCGGCCACCGCGTCGCGCGCCGAGAAGGCCGCAAGCAGTTCGCGCTGGCCCGCCACGATGATCTTGAGCGTTCCGCGATTGCCCATCGTCGCCAGCCGCACGGCCTGGACCTGGGCCAGGTAGCGCTGGATTGTCTGCTGCAGGGTCAGGTTCGGCACCGCCGACAGCCAGCCGTTGCGAAAGCGCTCGCTGATGCGGAAGAACTGCGGCACGTCGCCGGTCTCGACGATCCTCAGCGCTTCGACCACGGCCATTTCCATATCGGTGAGCCGGGCATCGGTGATCGCCCGGGCGGCGAGCGCGGCGGCCCTCGGCTCCAGGAGCCGCCGGATCTCGAAGACCTCAAGCACCTCGCGCCGCGTCAGGCTGGGCAGCATGAACCCGCGCGTCGAGCGTTCCAGATAGCCTTCGTGCACGAGCCGCATCAGCGCATCCCGGACAGGCATCCGCGACAGGCCGAGATCCGCGGCCATGGCGACATCCACCAGCCGGTCCCTCGCGGCTCATGTCCCCGCGCTGAATCCTGTCGACGACGAGATCATAGACGCGGTCGCTGTGCTTCTTGCGGGCGCCGGTGATCGGGATCGTATCTGGCATGGCTCACATCCGTATACAGTTTCCACGCACAGCATTGTGTTTGACGGTGGAAAAGCGGTCAATAGGCGGTGATAATTATATTTTAGGCTTAAAGTACCTCTTGAAAAAATATTCTGTTTGTGCAATTCTGCCTCCCGCCAGCCGCCCCAGAATCCGACAAGCCAGAATCCGACAAGAATGCACCCGCGGCGGCCACCAGAGGAGCGAACATGTCCATTTCCAGACGTCATCTCATCGGCATGGCGGCGAGCGTCGCATTTGCCGTCAGCGCCCTTGCTGCGCATGCGGCCGATCCGCTCAAGGTTGCGGCCTATCCCGCCAACCCGCCGTGGGAAAACAAGACCGAGAGCGGCAGCTTCGAAGGCTTCGAGGTCGACATCGTCAACGAGATCGCCAAGCGCATGGGCACGACCGCCGACATCCAGGGCATGGATTTCAAGGCGCTGTTCGTGGCCTCGGCGTCCGGTCGTGCCGACATGGTGATCTCGTCGCTGACGATCACCAAGGAAAGGCTCGAGAGCCAGTCCTTCACCCAGCCCTATTTCACCGGCGCGCTTGCCGTCGGCGTCAAGGAAGGGTCCGACATCAAGAGCGTCGAGGATCTCAAGGGCAAGAATGTCGGCTCGGTTGCCACGTCCTTCCCGGAAAAGTGGCTTCAGGACCGTGCCGCCGAGATCGGCTATGCCAGCTACAAGAGCTACGACACCACCGCCAACATGCTGACCGATCTGCAGAACGGCCGTGTCGATGCCGTGGTCAACGACGTCGTCGGCCTGCGCTACGCCTTCACCCAGATGAATGGTCTCACTGTTGGCGCTGAAATCGTCACCGGCGAGAAGTTCGCGATGATGATGCCGAAGAACTCCGACAAGCTCGAGAAGGTCAACGAGACCATCTCCGAGATGAAGAAGGACGGCACCATGGCCAAGATCTATGAAAAGTGGCTCGGCACCGCGCCCGCCGCCGACAGCCTGACCGTCACCCCGCTGCCGGTGCCGACCTCGGCCGACTGACCAAGGCCTCGGCCATCCCGGCGCCACGGCCGGACTCAGCCCATCGACGGCCCGCATCTCTGCGGGCCGCCACCCGCGCCGGAGCCAACCTCATGTCACCAGCCCATACCGCATCCACCATCGTCGATGCGCCGCTCGACGTCGTCTTCGCTCAGCTCTGCGACCCGGCGCGCCTCGGTCGCTGGACGCTGGGCAGCATGGACTACCAGCCTTCCGGCGTCGCCGGTGTCCATGTCGGGACGTCGCTCTTCGACGGCGCCACGAGCCTGGTCGAAATACGCCCAGCCCCGGAGCTGGGCATCATCGACTATCTCGTCGGCAGCCTCGAGAAACGCATCCCGCGGGTGTCGATCCGCCTCGTTGCCGGCCCAGACTGGGGATTGCCGGACACGAGTTGCATTGCCGCCATGACCACCTGGCGTGCCGCCTTCATGACCGACGAGCGCTGGGCCCGGACGCGGACGACCCATGAACTGGAGGTCCTGCTCTTCAAGGAGCAGATCGAGACGGATTGGAAAGCGGGCCGATGACAGCAGGTGAATGGCGCGCACGATTCCGCGCAGGCGAGACCCGGCAGACGGCAGCGCTCCTGCCCGGCCATGTCCAGGCCAATATTGCGATCCTGCCCGCGCGCTTCGCCGACGATTTCGAGGCCTTCCTGCGTGCCAATCCGGCCGCCTGCCCTCTCCTGGCCCGGGGCGCGGCCGGCGATCCGGCGCTGCCGGAACTCGGCGAGACCATCGACATCCGCTTCGACCTGCCGAAATACCGCGTCTTCCGCGAAGGCAGCCCCACCGAATTCGCCGCTGACATCACCGACCTCTGGCGGGACGACCTCGTGACCTTCGCCATCGGCTGCTCGCTGACCTTCGAGGCCCACCTCGTCGCCGCCGGCGTGGCGCTTCGCTGCTATGGCCCCGGCGTCAGTTGTTCCGCATTCGATACCGATATCGCCAATGCCGCCGCTGGACCCTTCGCCGGCAATCTGGTGGTGTCGATGCGCGCCGTCCGGCGAGAACAGCTCGATCTCGCGATCTCGGTCACCGCCGCCCGTCCGGATTCGCATGGCGCTCCGGTCCATGCCGGAGATCCCGCCGCGATCGGCGTGGACCTGAGCTCGCCGATCGACGGGCTCGGCCTGAGCGATATCCAGCCGGGCGAAGTTCCTGTGTTCTGGGCCTGCGGCGTCACCATGGAGCGCGCCATCGCCTCTGCCGGGGTTCCGTTTGCAATCACCCACGCTCCCGGACATATGCTGGTCACCGACCGGCTGGCGGGATCAGGAGGCAGACCATGAGTGCGATCGACATCTTCTTCAATACCGACATCCTCATGAAGTCGTTTCCGATGCTGCTGCGCGGGCTGGTCAATACCGTGCTGCTGGGCCTCACGGCTATTGTCTTCGGCACGCTGATCGGTGTCCTCGTCTGCCTCGCGCGCCTCTATGCGCCCAAGCCGGTCCGCCTGCTCGCCGTTCTCTATATCGACCTGATGCGCGCCATGCCGGTCCTGGTGGTGCTGATCCTCATCTACTACGCCCTACCTTTCGTCGGCATCGTGTTTTCCTCCTTCACCGCAGCCGCGATCGCACTGTCGATCGTGCTCGGCGCATATTCGGCGGAGGTGGTGCGCGCCGGCATCCAGGCCGTCCCGCAGGGCCAGTTCGAGGCGGCCTCGGCGCTTGGCCTGCATTTCTGGCTGACCATGCGCAAGGTGATCCTGCCGCAGGCGATCCGTATCGTCATACCGCCGCAGGCATCCAACTGCGTCTCGATCGTCAAGGACACGTCGCTCGCCTCCGTCGTCGCCACGACCGACCTGCTCAAGCAGGCGACCGACGCACAGGCGCTCTACGCCAACCCGACGCCGCTCCTCGGGGCGGCACTCATCTATGTCGCCATCCTCTGGCCGCTGGTGCGGCTGACGAGCTGGCTCGAAAAACACTACCAGCAAGCCTATGCGCGCTGAGGAGAACACCATGACAGACGGTTCCGGCTACTTTCTCTACCATTCGATCGGTCAGTATCCCGGCAAGGCGCAGGCGCTGGCCGCCGGCATGGCCGAATTCGCGGACGCCTGGGGCGCCGCCGACGACCAGCAGTGGGGCTATGTCCTCTCGGCGCGCGCGCGCTTCGTCGACCGTTGGCGCGACATCATCTCGGCGCCCGAGGGAACGGTGACGACCTGCGAGAACGTCACCCAGGGGCTGCACATGCTGGTGACGTCGCTGCCCGCCGACACCCTCCGCGGCCGGCGCGTGCTGGTGGCGGCCGACTGCTTCCCGTCCAACCACTATCTGCTGACCGGCATGGCCGAGAAATACGGCTTCACCCTCGAAACCGTGCCGCTGCGCCAGGGCGCGTCATGGGTCGAGGACGAGGACATGATCGCGCGCTGGGAGCCGGACGTGGCATTGGCGCTCATCACCTGGGTCAGTTCCACCACCTCGCACAGGGTCGACCTGGATGCGATGGTCGCCCACGGCCGCCGGATGGGCAGCATCATCGGCGTCGACATCACCCAGGCCGCGGGATTGATCCCGTTCTCGGTTACGGCGCCCGCCGTCGACTTCACCCTGTCCACAAGCCTCAAATGGATGTGCGGCACGCCCGGTGCCGGCATCCTGCATGTCGCAAGGCCGTTGCTCGAGCAGTGCAGGCCGCAGCTTCGCGGCTGGTTCAGCCAGGACAATCCGTTCAACTGGCAGCTGGACAATTTCGCCTATGCCCCCGACATCCGCCGCTTCGACAACGGCACGCCCGGATGCGTCGCAGCCCTCGCCTCGCTGCCGGCGCTCGACTGGCATGCCGGACAGGACAAAGCGGCGCTTCTGGCGCACAACCGGACGCTGACCGCGCGGCTGATCGAGGCGGCCGACGACATGGCCCTCGATCTGGTCTCTCCGCGCAGCGAGCACGCCCGCGGCGGAAGCATCATGCTGCGGCTGCCGGAAGAACGCTCCGCAACCGAAGTTTTGGCCGGCCTCAGGCAATCCGGAGTATACGGCGACAACCGCAGCCAGACCTTGCGCTTCTCGCCAGGCTTCATCACGACGCCGGAAGGCACCGAGCGACTGATCGACGGATTGCGCGCCGCACTGCGATAGCGCGGTCCCGACCCTTGCAGGAGCATGACACGAAGATGGCGGCCACCGGCCGCCATCTTCGTCTGCAATTCTGACAGGAGCGCCTCAGCTGTCGAGGAAGCTCCGGAGCTTCCGCGACCGGCTCGGATGCTTGAGCTTCCTCAGCGCCTTGGCCTCGATCTGGCGGATGCGTTCGCGCGTGACCGAGAACTGCTGGCCGACTTCTTCCAGCGTATGGTCGGTGTTCATGCCGATGCCGAAGCGCATGCGCAGGACACGTTCCTCGCGCGGCGTCAGCGAAGCCAGCACGCGGGTCGTGGTCTCGCGCAGAGTTGGCCTGGATCGCCGCGTCGATCGGCAGAAGCGCGTTCTTGTCCTCGATGAAATCGCCGAGATGGCTGTCCTCTTCGTCACCGACAGGGGTTTCGAGAGAGATCGGCTCCTTGGCGATCTTGAGCACCTTGCGCACCTTTTCGAGCGGCATGGCGAGCTTTTCGGCCAGCTCTTCCGGGGTCGGCTCGCGGCCGATCTCGTGCAGCATCTGGCGCGATGTGCGGACGATCTTGTTGATCGTCTCGATCATGTGCACCGGGATGCGGATGGTGCGGGCCTGGTCGGCGATCGAGCGGGTGATCGCCTGCCGGATCCACCATGTCGCATAGGTCGAGAACTTGTAGCCGCGGCGATACTCGAACTTGTCGACCGCCTTCATCAGGCCGATATTGCCTTCCTGGATCAGGTCGAGGAACTGCAGGCCGCGGTTGGTGTATTTCTTGGCGATCGAGATCACGAGACGGAGGTTGGCTTCCACCATCTCCTTCTTGGCGATGCGGGCTTCGCGCTCGCCCTTCTGCACCATCTGCACGATGCGGCGGAATTCCGAGATCGAGATACCGGTTTCGGTCGCCAGGTTCTGGATCTCCTGGCGGAGGTCCTTGATCGTCTGGTTCTCGCTCCGGGAAAAATCCTTCCAGCCGCGGCCGGCGAGGTTGCCGATCGACTTCATCCAGTTCGGATCGAGCTCGGCGCCCATGTACTGGTTGAGGAACTCGTCGCGGGCGACGCCGAAGCTCTCGGCGAGACGCAGCAGCTTGCCCTCGTTCTGCACAAGTCGCTTGTTGATCTCGTAGAGCTGCTCGACAAGGCTGTCGATGCGGTTCTGGTTGAGCGACAGCGACTTAACCGCCGTGATCAGCTCGTCCTTCAGTTCCTTGTAGCGGCGCTCCTGGGCGGGCGACAGCGTGGCGGAGGCGGCAAGGCGGGCTTCCACCTGCTGGTCCTGCAGCTTCCTGAGCTTCTTGTAGGTTTCGGCGATCTGGTCCAGCGTCTCCATGACCTGCGGACGTAGTTCCGCTTCCATGGCCGCCAGCGAGAGATTGGACTCGTCTTCGTCCTCTTCCTCTTCCTCGGGCGGCAGGCCCTCGCCGCCGACATTGGTGATGTCGTCCTCTTCACCGCCGCCATAGCGGGCGCGGCGCACCTTTTCCTTCTCCTCGGCAGCCTTGCGGTCTGCCTCGATCTTCTCGGGCGACTGGAACTGCGGTGCAGCCTTGGCCTCGGGGCCGGAATAGGTGGTTTCGAGATCGATGATCTCGCGCAGCAGCGTCGTGCCTTCGTTGAGTTCGTCGCGCCAGATGATCAGCGCCTGGAAAGTCAGCGGGCTCTCGCAGAGCCCCTGGATCATGGTCTCGCGGCCGGCCTCGATCCGCTTGGCGATGGCGATTTCGCCTTCGCGCGACAGCAACTCGACAGAACCCATTTCGCGCAGATACATGCGCACCGGATCGTCGGTGCGGTCGGTCGGTTCTTTCTTCTTTGTCGTGGCCAGCGCCGTGCCGGCGGAAGGCGCGATCTCGCCGCCCTCGCTTTCGGCTTCGGAATCACCGTCGCTGTCGGGTTCTTCCTGCGCCTGCTCCTCGACATCCTCGTCCTCGACGACATTGATGCCCATGTCGGACAGCATCGCCATCGTGTCTTCGATCTGCTCCGAGGTCACTTCCTCGGATGGCAACACCGCGTTGAGCTCGTCCATCGTGACATAGCCGCGCTTCTTGGCGACCTTGATCATCTTCTTGACGGCGTCATCAGAAAGGTCCAGAAGCGGTCCATCCGGTGCGCTTTCGCGTTCAGTTTCCGCTTCTTCGTTTTCTTTGACTTTGGTTGCCATATTCCGCGACTTTCTCTACGCCAATGACGCTTTCGATAAAGTGAGGCCCAGCGGCCCGACCAGACGAATCGATCGCGTCGAACTAACAGGATGACGGATTAAGGGGCGATTAATTGCCACGCGTCGTCCATGCGGACAGACACTTTCCTCACGCGCGATCGCAATCGTGCCAACCCTATCAAGCCTTCGATGGATTTATTCTCGGTTTCTGCCAGAGTTGGTGATTCCCGCAATTTCATGTCCCGTCAAGCTAATTAGCTGAAAAAGACGCAAAAAGCCCGATTCCAAGGGCCAGGCTCACTCACCGTGCCCCCTATTTAGGAAGAGTTCGCCGGAAGACAAGAGCCGACCGTGCGAAAGCCTGCCGCAAACTTGCCCGGCCACACTGATTCCCCGACGAGGCACCCACGTGCTGCCGGACAACGATAAAGGGGAAAACGGCGCCATGAAGAAGACACGCGGCACAAATGGCGCGGACAATCTCCTTGGATCGGCCAAGCCAGACCTGATGCTGGGCCTCGCCGGCGACGACGTCATCCGCGGCGGCAGCGGCGACGACACGCTCAAGGGCGGCGACGGCTATGACTTCATCTACGGCGGTAATGGCAACGACCGGATTTTCGGCGACGCCCACGACGACTACCTGCACGGCGACGGCGGCGATGACCTGATCAAGGGCGGCGACGGCGATGACGTCCTGGTGGGCGGCGCCGGGTCGGACAAACTGCTGGGTGGTGCGGGCGAAGACCGCCTGTTCTCCAATCTCGGCAACGACCGGATGAATGGCGGCGACGGCGACGATTATTTCGAGATCGGCGCCGGCACCGCGGTGACGCGCGACAATGACGGCGACGACGACTATGTCGTCATAGCCGGCGCTACCGTCACCATCGACGACAAGGACGGCAGCGACAAGCTGCGGATCCAGGACTTTGACAGCGGCACCACCATCATGCTCGCCGACCTACTGTTCCAGCGATCCGGCGAAGACCTCGTCGTCACCATCGACGGCCATGGCGGCCAGACCGTCCTGTCCCACTTCTTCGCCGAAGACGAGATCCACCGCATCGAGCGCATCTACGACGAGAACAAGGACGCCGCGGCGGGCTACGACCTCGAGATCCAGGCGGTTCTCGATCTCCTCGATGGCGATGCAGCCGTCAGCGGCGATGTTCTCTGGGAGATCTGACGCGATATGCTCAGAAGCGCTTCATCAGAAAGGACTGCCCGGCAGCACCCGGGCACGCTTCGAGTAGGCCGAATTCTGTGAACGCCTGCTTCTCATAAAAGCCCTTCGACTGGAAGTCGTAGGTGTTGGTCCACAGCCCGACGAGTCCCCGCTCCCGCACAAGCAACTCGGCCTCGGCCAGCAAGCGTCCCCCCAGTCCCTTTCCCTGCAGGCTGTCCGGCACGTAGAGCAGGTCGATAAAGGCCCAGCCGCAGTCATCGACGAGCCAAATCCCACCGGTCACCGCATCGCCGGGCTGCTGGCGTATCAGAATTGCGAAATCACTCCGGTCGGGACGCCCCGACTTGCGCATGTTGTCTGCGCCCAGAAGTTCGTAGAGCACGGCATGCGCCGATGCGTCCGAGACATCGGCAATGGTGTCGAGAGTGAAATCCATGCTCACGCCCAGTCCATCACCACCTTGCCGGAATTGCCCGACCGCATCGCCTCGAAACCGTCGCGGAAATCGTCGATGCCGATCCGGTGGGTGATGATCTGGCCGACATCGAGCCCGCCCTGCACGAAGGCGATCATCTTGTACCAGGTCTCGAACATCTCGCGTCCGTAGATGCCCTTGAGCGTCAGCATCTTGAAGATGACCTTGTTCCAGTCGATGCCGAAACCGTCGGGCGCGATGCCGAGAATGGCGATCTTTCCGCCATTGTTCATCGTGTCGATCATCGAGCGGAAGGCCGGCGGCGCGCCGGACATTTCGAGCCCGACGTCAAACCCTTCCTTCATGCCGATCGAGGTCATCACGTCCTTCAAATCTTCCTTCGAAGCATCGACGACGTGATCGATGCCGCACTTGCTGGCGAGCTCCAGCCGGACCGGGTTGATGTCGGTGATGACCACCTTGCGCGCGCCGGATCGCTTGGCCACCATCGCCCCCATGATGCCGATCGGCCCGGCACCGGTGACCAGCACGTCCTCGCCGACGAGGTCGAAGGACAGCGCGGTATGCACCGCATTGCCGAACGGATCGAAGATTGCGGCGACCTCGTCGGGCACGTCGTCGGGGATCGACACGACATTGTGCTCGGGAATGCAGACGAACTCTCCGAAAGAGCCGGGTCTGTTGACGCCGACACCCTGGGTGTAGTGGCACAAGTGCCCCCTGCCCGCACGGCAGTTCCGGCACTTGCCGCAGACGATATGCCCTTCGCCCGACACCCGCTCGCCGATCTGGTACTTGGTCACGGAAGACCCGATCTCGGCAACCTCGCCGACGAATTCATGGCCGACGACCATCGGCACGGGAATGGTCTTCTGCGCCCATGCGTCCCAGTTCCAGATATGGACGTCGGTGCCGCAGATGGCGGACTTCCGGACCCGGATCAGCACATCGTTCGGGCCGGGCTCGGGCACGGGCACATGCTCCATCCACAAGCCGACCTCGGGCTTGGATTTCACCAGCGCGCGCATCATGTTGGACATTCTAGGATTTCCCTGTCGAATTCACTTGGGGCGGATTCACCCCTCACCAACTTCGGGCAAGGGTTCACTCTTGTTCACCCGGCCTTCTTATCCTCTCCCACAAGGGGAGAGGTAAACTCGCGGCACCGCCTCACCACAAGCAGAGCCGGCAATCGTGGCACCCTACCTCTCCCCTTGTGGGAGAGGATAGCAAGTCCGTGAGAGGCGTAACCGATCGCTGGACGCGCTTGGTGAGGGGTAGTGCCGACGGTCAAATCACCCCGAGTTCCTTCCCCGCCTCGGCAAACACCGAGATCGCCGTCTCCACGTCCTCGCGGGAATGCGCCGCCGACATCTGCGTCCGGATCCGCGCCTGCCCCTTGGGCACGACGGGAAACGAAAAGCCGATCACATAGACGCCCTTCTCCAGCATCCGCGCCGCCATGGCCTGCGCCAGCGACGCATCGCCCAGCATGACGGGAATGATCGGATGGCCCTCGCCGGCCAGCGTGAAGCCGAGCTTGGTCATCTCGGTGCGGAACAGCGCGGCATTGTCGTTGAGCCGCTGGCGCAAGGTATGGCCATGCTCGATGAGGTCGAACACCTTGAGCGATGCCGCGGCGATGACAGGCGCCAGCGTGTTGGAGAACAGATAGGGCCGCGAGCGCTGGCGCAGCCACTCCACCACCTCCGCCTTCGCCGACGTATAGCCGCCCGAGGCACCGCCCAGCGCCTTGCCGAGCGTGCCGGTGATGATGTCGATCCGGCCCTCGACACCGCAATGCTCGGCCGAACCCCGGCCGTGCCTGCCAACAAAGCCGACCGCGTGGCTGTCGTCGACCATCACCATCGCACCATACTTTTCGGCGAGATCGCAGACGCCGCCGAGATTGGCGATGATGCCGTCCATCGAGAACACGCCGTCGGTGGCGATCAGCTTGAAGCGGCTGCCCTCGGCCTTCTTCAACTCCTCTTCCAGCGCCGTAATGTCGTTGTTGGCGTAGCGGAAGCGCTTCGCCTTGGAGAGCCGCACGCCATCGATGATGGACGCATGGTTCAGCGCATCGGAGATGATGGCATCCTCCTCGCCCAGCAGCGTTTCGAACAGCCCGCCATTGGCATCGAAGCAGGACGAGTAGAGGATCGTGTCCTCCATGCCGAGGAAGGACGAGATCCGTGCCTCGAGTTGCTTGTGCTCCTCCTGCGTGCCGCAGATAAAGCGCACCGAGGCCATCCCGTAGCCGTAGCGGTCCAGCGCCTGCTTGCCCGCCTCGGCGAGTTCCGCGTTGTCGGCGAGGCCGAGATAGTTATTGGCGCAGAAGTTCAGCACCCGCGCGCCGCCGGCGACCTCGATCCGGCCTGCCTGTTTGGAGGTGATGACCCGCTCGGCCTTGTAGAGTCCCTGGGATTTCAACCCGTCGATTTCGCCGCGAATATGCGAAAGGAAGCTGTCTGTCATGCCGTCATTCCCGTGATCCCCTGGGAACCGGATATAGCAGAAGGCAGCATGCAATGCTGCAATTGCGACGCCGGATTCCTGACGTTCGAAGAACAGCCGTCAATAGCGCTCTGCGCGGAACGGCTTCATGTCGATGGCGGGCTTGTCGCCGTCCATCATCGCCGCCAGCATCGCGGCGCTGACCGGCCCGAGCGTGAAGCCCTGATGGCCGTGGCCGAAATTCATCCACAGGCCCTTCTGGTAATGCGACGCACCGATGACCGGCAGCATGTCGGGCATGCAGGGCCGCGTGCCCTGCCATGGCTTGTCCTCGACGCGCGGCCCGAGGTCGATAAGCTCGCCGGCGGCGCGTTCGGCGCGTTCGAGCTGGCTGTAGACAGGGGCGGCATCGAACCGCGCCACATGCGCGCCGGTCGTGATCCGCGTACCGGCCGCCATCGGCGCCATGACGTAGCCGTTGGCGGTGTCCAGCACCGGTGCCTGCAGCGAAAGGGGCGAGCGATAGTGCGCATGGTAGCCGCGCTTGCGCACCATGCTGAAACGATGCCCGAAGGGCATCAGCAGGTCCGATGACCAGGGACCCAGGCAGACGACCGCCGCCTCCGCGCCGACCTTGCCGCCCTCGGTCTCCACCGACCAGCCGGCGCCGCTCCGCTCGAGCGACTCGGCCTTGCCATGCACGAACGTTCCGCCGGCCCGCGCAAAGAGAGCGCCATAGGCCTCGACCAGAGCACCGGGATTGCTGGCCGTCCAGGAACCAGTCCAGTGGATCGAACCCAGCCCGCCATCGGTCAGCGCCGGCTCGTCCAGCAGCGTCTCGTCGGTCGAGCGAAGAAAATAGGGCACGTCATAGGTCGACCTGATCCTCTCCGCTTCGACCATCCCGGCCTCGAGATCGGCCTGATTGCGGTAGAGCACCCGCCACCCCGACCGCCGGACCAGATTGTCCGCCCCGGCGCGGTCGATCAGCGGTTCATGCGCATCGGTCGCCCGGCGGATCAGGCCGGCCCATGACTGGGCGACGCGACGATGGCGGGACGGTTCCGAATGCCACCAGTAACGCAGGAGCGCACGGGCGTGGAACGGCAGTTCCTGCCAGGAATAGTGGACGTCGTTGCTGCGTCCGGTGACAATGTTGAACAACTCCCGCAGTGTCCGCGGCATTGCATAGGGTTCGACCGCCTCGGCCTGGATGATGCCGGCATTGCCGAAGCTGGTCTCCTGCCCCGGAGCCTTGCGGTCGACCAGCGTCACGTCCCAGCCGCGATCGCGAAGCGCGAGCGCCGTGGACACGCCGACCATGCCGGCACCCAGAACGATCGCAGTCTTCATTTTTTCATCCCTGACGCTGTCACCAACAGCCTTAGTAGATACGGACGCCCTGCCGTTCAAGCTCCCTCTGGACCGGCGCAAGATCGATTTCGTGGAAATCCCGGCCCGACTTCACCGACAACGCCGCCGCCACGCCGGCGCCCTGGCCGGCCACGGCACAGCAGGCCATGTTGCGGGTCGCCGCATGGGCGATCTTGTCGCCGCCGATGGCGCGACCTGCCACCAGCAGGTTTTTGACACCCTTGGGCAGCATCGATCGATAGGGAATCTGCATGTAGCGGCCGGTGGTCGGCAGGATCAGCACGCCATAGCCATCGATGAACTCGGGATAAATGCCGATCGTGTCCTCGAAGCGTCCCTGGTTGCGGGTCTCGTCCTCGGTGATGTTGTGCACGGCGTCGATCTTGCGCGTATCGCGGATGCCGATCGTCATGCCGAAATTTCTCAGGCGCGCGCCCTCGCAGCCCGGCGTGTAGCGGCGCAGCGCCTCGATCGCCAGCATCGCCTGCCTGCGGCCCTCGATCTCGAACCGGGTCATCGAGTCCGGATCCGTGCCGTCGCAACCCGCAAGATGCACGAGATTCATGTAGGTCAGTTCGCCAGTATCGTGCATCGCCCCCCAGGTGCCGGCGATCGTGTTGAGATGTTTCGGAATGAGGCCATCCCGGATCGCCTGTGCAAAAGGCTTGGCGAGGAAGGGCGAGAACATCGCGTCCTCCTTTCCCGAGGTCTCGATCTGCCATTCGCCAGTCGACCAGTTGCCATAGGTCTGCGGATCGGCCTTGATGCCGGCCATAAAGGCCTGCTTGTCGACGCCCGCCAGGTGAAACATCACCGAAGCGGCCTGCATCTCCTCGACCGCGGTCTTGAAGACCGGCGCGCCCGCCTGCGTTGCGATGTCGGCATCGCCGGTCGCGTCGATCACGCGTCTGGCCAGGATCGCCTCGCGCCCCGCCTTGGATTCGACGATGATGCCGGTGATCGCATCGCCATCCATGACCGGCGCGACAAACTGCCTGTGCAGCATGGGATGGATGCCGGCCTCCTCGACCAGTGCATCGGCCACCAGCTTGAAGCCTTCGGAATCGAGCTCGAACGAAAGCGACTGGCTTTCCGGCACCGCGGCCCCCATCGCCTTGGCGCGCTCCTCGAACTCACGCCCGATGCCGTCGGCCTCGACGGTCTTCTCGTGGCGGTACCATGCGAAACCCTCCACGCCGACGACGGTGATGTTGCCGCCGAAGCAGCCGAAGCGTTCGACCAGCGTCACCTCGACGCCGGCCCGCGCCGCACCCAGTGCCGCGGCAAGCCCGCCGGGGCCGGATCCGACCACAAGCACATCGGTCTGGCGGATGACGTCGATACGCCGGGCGGGTTCGGTGATGTAGGATGGCATGGTCGGCATGGGCCTCTCGCTAAGTAAATCTGTCCGCATGCTAAAGGGTGGCAGCCTCGTGGGCCCTGTCAACTGCGACACCCGCGCCGACTTTCGCGGCGCGTGAAAACCCGCATTTGCAAGGTTTCGCACGATTCCAAAGGTCTTTTTGTTCAAGAAAAACACGCCACCGAAAAACTAGCGGTTGATTTCGTTGCCTGTTGGCCCTATAAACCCCTTATCGATATTTGGTTGCTGAGCTCTTGTTTTGCACCTTGTGTGCAGCCGACGAACCTTCTTCAAACATCGCTACCGCCATCTGTCGCGCGTATCGCGCTCCAGAGATTCAATCTGCTATGAAAGGGTTCGTTATGACCACTGGCACAGTTAAATGGTTCAATTCCACCAAGGGCTTCGGCTTCATTCAGCCTGACGATGGCGGCCAGGACGTTTTCGTCCACATCTCTGCCGTCGAGCGCGCCGGAATGCGCGAAATCGTCGAAGGTCAGAAGATCAGCTACGAACTCGAGCGCGACAACAAGTCGGGCAAGATGTCCGCAGGCCAGCTCCGCGCTGCCTGATAAGATTGGATTGCGCCAGCGGCGCCCGCAGTTTTGCCGGCACCCGAAGCGACGATCCTACGAAAGTCAGGCATTTTGCCTGGCTTTTTTTTGGCCCCCGCTCAGCGGCAGTGCCTGACAGGAAGCAGATTGTCCCAGATGAACAAGAACCGCGAACGCGCGGAATCCGCGTTCAGCAAGACCCAGTCGCAATCCCTCGCGCGGAATCGAACGCTGTCCGAAGAGGATGCGGTGGTGCGGGCCCGAAATGAGAAGACCGCGCGGCTGCGCGATCTGCGCAAGGCCAAGGAAGCGGAAGATCTCGCAACCGGCCCGGCGGAGAATGAACCCAGAAAATCCAGGTAGCGGCGGCCAACTGCCGATCGCAATGAGACAACGGAACCAAAGTTGAAGAATCAAAAGAACACCGACCTATCCGACCGACTGAGCGGATCCGCCAACGCCAAGAAGGCCCTGCTGGAAAACTATCGCGCCGCGCGCGAGGCTGGCGCCGAGCAGCTGGCTGCAAAATTGGCCGAGCGCCAGGCGATCGCGGAAGCACGCGAGCAACGTCGCCTTGAACGGGAAGCTGCCAAGACCGCCGAACAGGAAACGCGTCGCCGCCCTGGAACAGGCAAGGCTTGCCGAAGTCGAAGCGCTTGCCCGCGCCGAGGTTGAAGAACGCGAATCTGCTGAGAAGAACAGGATCTCGCGCGTTATCGAAGACGAAGCAGCCCGCAAGGCCGAGCGGGATCGCCGCTATGCTGCACGCAAGGCGCGCCAGAAATAGCACGTCATGCCATGTGATGCGGGCGTCGCGGACGTCCCGCTCTCCCGCGCCACAATCCTCGATCCATCCTGCGATCATAGAACGGCTGGCGAATCGACGTTGCCGGACCGCAGGGGACAGCCATGACCGCAGACACCTTCTTCTATCCCTCGGGCGGCGAGGACGCCTTCTTTGACAGCATCAAGGCGCTGGCCGAGAAATATCCGCACGACCTCAGGCACTATCTCGACCTCTTCACGGTCTATACCAGCCGCCGCAGCTTCATTCGGCAGCTCGCTCACTACGAGCTCTTCAAGCTGACGGTCGACCTGCCCGGGCACTATCTCGATTTCGGCGTCTATTACGGCAAGTCCTTCTTCAGCTGGCACAAGTTTCTCGAGGTCTTCACCCCGACGGCCACCCACAAGAAGGTCTTCGGCTTCGACACGTTCTCGGGCTTTCCAAGCTTCGCGCCCGAGGACGGGACGGAGGACGCGGCGATCCAGAAGAAGACCGGCGGACTGAGCTCGAAGACGTTCTTCGACGAGTTCAAGGAACTGCTCGAAATCCACAACAAGGACGGCGTCCATCCCGGCAAACCGCGGCAGCATCGTCGTCGGCAACATCACGGACACGCTGCCGGACTGGCTGGACAAGAATCCCGAAGCCCGCTTCTGCCTGATCAATATCGACGTCGACATCTACGAGCCGACGCTGGCGATCCTCGAACAGTGCTGGGACCGCATGCCAAAGGGCGGCGTGCTGATACTTGACGAATACGGCACCAGCAAATGGCCGGGCGAGACCCGTGCCTGGGACGAATTCGCCGCCAGCCGCAGGATCACGTCAGGGGTGAAGCGGTTTGCCTTCGCCAATGCGCCCGGTGGATATGTGGTGAAGGAATAGGGCTTACACTGCCTCAATGCCCGCCGCCGGCCGGTCCCTTGACCCGGCCGGACATGACTCCGAATCCATCCACCAGCGCCTCCTGGTTCTCCAGCCGGATGACCTCGAGTTGTACTTCCTTGAGCGTCAGCATCAGGCGCTCCGCGTCGGCTTCGGCGCCATGCTCGACCGCTTCGGCAAGGTCGCGCTCGATCTGGTGACGCTGGCGGAGCAGCGCCCGTGCCCGCATATGCAGCGCCAGGGCCTGCTGATAGCCCTCGCGCGCATCCTCGATCGCGGCATGCTCCGTCGCCGTCCAGAGCCGCGCGAAGCGGATCTGCTTGTCCAGGCTGGCGAGCAATGCGTCGAACCCCTGCGTTTCGAGCGCTGTCAGCAAGTCCTCGCGTGTAAGATCCGGCCCGCTGGCCGCGGCAACTCCCATCACCGCCTGCCAGAACCGGCGCATATCGCGGCTTTCGAACTCGATCTGCTGAAGCGCGTCGAAGTCTTCGAAAAACAGAGAGGGATGGTTGACGATCGTCAGCGCCAGCGCGCTTTCGCGCAGCGAGGGAAGCGAGGCATAGCCCGCCACCACCCCGGTGCGCGCCAGCCGGTCGGAGATCGGCGCGGAACGACCCGGCCCCGGCGGCTGCGGCCTTCCCGGTTGCGCGCCCCTCTGGAATGAGCGGCGCTGCTCGTTTCCCGCCTGCTTGGCCGGGCGAAAGAAGGCGAAAAGCCGGTCGCGCATGTCCTGCTGATAATGTCGCCGTACGCTTTCGTCGCCGATCACCTGCGTGACTTGCTTGAGACGCGCCTCGAGTTCGGCGCGTTTTTTCCGGCGTCTCATAGACCGTGCCGGACGTCTCGCGCAGCCAGACCATGTCGGCGAGTTGCCGCGCCTCCGCAATCACCTTGTCGAACGGCGCCCGACCCTCGACCTTCACGAGATCGTCCGGATCCTTGCCCTCTGGCAGCAGAGCGATACGCAGCGACTGGCCGGGCTTGAGGGCCGGCAGTGCCAGGTCAACCGCGCGCGACGCAGCACGCATGCCTGCACCGTCTCCGTCGAAGCACAGGACCGGCACCGAGGTCATCTTCCACAACAGTTGCAACTGGTTTTCCGTGAGCGCGGTTCCGAGTGGCGCGACCGCGTTTTCCACGCCCGCTTGGGCCAGGGCGATCACGTCCATGTAGCCTTCCACGACGATCACCGTGCCGGCGCCGTCGGTGCCCATTGCACGGCGCGCCCGAGCGAAGTTGAACAGCACCTGACCCTTCGAAAACAGTTTCCGTCTCGTTCGAGTTGAGATACTTCGCCGGCGCATCGGGTGACAGGGCGCGGCCGCCGAAAGCGATCACCTTTTCGCGCGATGACAGAATGGGGAACATGATCCGGTCGCGGAACCGGTCATAGGAGACCGGGACGTCAGGCCCGTGGACGACGAGCCCGCAGGCTTCGATCTGCTCTTTCGCCACGCCCTTGCCGGCAAGGAACTCCTTGAGCGCATTGCGGCTGTCGGGTGAATAGCCGAGCCGAAAGGTCTCGATTGTCCGACCCGTCAGGCCGCGCTCGCGCAGATAGGCCCGCGCCTTGGCGCCACTGGCTCCCTGAAGCTGGTCCTGGAAGAAGCGGGTGGCCAGTTCCATCACGTCGAAAAGGTTGTGCCGCTCGCGCTCCCGCCGCTCGGTCTCCGGGTCCGGCGCCGGCAGTGGCACGCCGGCAATGTCAGCGATCTGCTGGACCGCCTCGTTGAAACCCAGTCCGTCGAGCTCCATCAGGAAGCGGAAGTGATCGCCCGACACGCCGCAGCCGAAGCAGTGGTAGCGGCCCTTGCGGTCCTCACAATGAAAGCTCGGCGATTTCTCGCCATGGAACGGGCAGCAGGCCCAGTAGTCGCCGCGGCCGGTATTGGTCTTCTTGCGATCCCAGGTCACGCGACGGCCGATCACCTCCGAGATGGTGACCCGGTCGCGCAACTCGTCGAGGAACTGTTGGGAAAAGCGCATGGAATTATCGGTCCTGTTGGCCCGATATAAGCATTACGAGTGGCGGGTGCAAAGGTGGCGCGGCGTCATACACGCCGCGCGCAGACTCAGCCCAGCAGCCCCTTGATCTGGCCCGAAGCCTTGCCGAAGTCCATCTGGCCCGGAAAGCGCTCGCGCAGAACCGACATCACCTTGCCCCATGTCCTTCATGCTGGAGGCACCGGTCTCGGCGATCACACCCTTGATCAGCTCGGCCGCCTCCGCTTCCGAAAACTGCTGCGGCATGAACTCGGAAATGATCGCGATCTCCTCGCGCTCCTTCTGCGCCAGCTCTGGCCGGCCACCTTCGTCATAGATCTTGGCCGACTCCTCGCGCTGCTTGACGAGCTTGGCGAGAAGCTGCGCGATGTCGCCATCGCCGGTGGTCGCGTCCGGCTTGGTCCGGTTGGCGATCTCGAGATCCTTGATGGCGGCCTGCACCATGCGGATCGTCGAAATCCTCGTGCTTTCCTTCGCCTTCATCGCCACCTTGAGGGCATCCATCAATTTTTTCGCGCATGGCCGGATTCTCCTGATTTCGTGAGGCGCTTATGACCAAGCCGGGCAAGAAATGCAATGTACCGACCTAACCGGCTGGAATCGCTTCCGATTTAATTCCCGGGAAAAGTGCCTGCCGCATTGACCCCACGCGCCGCCATGACTATTTTCCCGGCTCAACCACAAAGATGGGAAACTTGGCAACGCCGGACCGATGTCCGTGCGCCATTTTTCGCGAGCACGAGGCGTCCGCCATGTCGAGAGCGGCGCCGGAATGGAGAACCATGACCCAAGGATGGACCCGGGAAAAGCCCACAGCGCTCCTCGTACTGGCCGATGGCACCGTCATCGAAGGCAAGGGCATCGGCGCCACGGGCCGAACCCAGGCCGAGGTCTGCTTCAACACAGCGCTGACCGGCTACCAGGAGATCCTCACCGATCCCTCCTATCTCGGCCAGATCGTCACCTTCACCTTCCCGCATATCGGCAATATCGGCACCAATGACGAGGACGTCGAGGACCTGACGCCCGCGGCCCGGCGCGGCGCGGTCGGCGTCATCTTCAAGGCCGACATCACCGATCCCTCGAACTACCGGTCCGCCAGGCATCTCGACGCCTGGCTCAAGGCACGCGGCATCATCGGCCTCTGCGGCATCGACACCCGCGCGCTGACCGCCTGGATCCGCGAGAACGGCGCCCCGAACGCCGTCATCGCCCATGACCCGAACGGCGTCTTCGATATCGAAGTCCTGAAGCAGGAAGCCAGGTCCTGGAGCGGCCTTGTCGGCCTCGACCTCGCCAAGGACGCGACATCGGGCCAGTCGTCCCGCTGGACCGAGAAGCCCTGGGTGTGGAACGAAGGCTATTCGGAACTTGCCGAAGGCGATGCACGGTACCACGTCGTCTGCCTCGACTATGGCGTCAAGCGCAACATCCTGCGCCTCTTCGCCGGGCTGGACTGCAAGGTAACCGTGATGCCCGCCACCACCTCGACCGAAGAGGTGTTGGCCCAGAAGCCCGACGGCATCTTCCTGTCCAACGGCCCGGGCGACCCGGCCGCGACCGGCGCCTACGCGGTGCCCGTCATAAAGGACTTGCTCGGCACGGACATCCCGCTCTTCGGCATCTGCCTCGGCCACCAGATGCTGGGCCTGGCGCTTGGCGGCACGACGGAGAAGATGCACCAGGGTCATCACGGCGCCAACCACCCGGTCAAGGATCACACGACCGGCAAGGTCGAGATCGTGTCGATGAACCACGGATTCGCGGTGGATTCGAAATCCCTGCCCTCGGGCGTCGAAGAAACCCATGTCTCGCTGTTCGACGGCACCAATTGCGGCCTGCGCGTGTCGGGCAAGCCAGTCTTCTCGGTCCAGCACCATCCGGAAGCCTCGCCGGGACCGCAGGACAGCCACTATCTCTTCCGGCGGTTCCTCAACCTGATCCGCGAGAAGAAGGGCGAGCCGGCACTCGCCGAGCGCTGAAGGGCCGTCATGGCGGTGATGGAAAAAAGCGGCTCAGGCCGCCTTTTCCATGCGGCGGATCAGAATGGCAAAGCGCCCGAGCAGCAGGATCGAGGCCGCGAGCAGGCCGAAGGACAAATCCCAGCCAGATACCGATGCCCCCCAGGCCAAGCGGAAACGCCAGGACATAGGCAAGCACGAAGCCGATCAGCCAGTAGGAAATAATCGCCAGTATCATCGGGATCTGGGTGTCCCTTGATGCCGCGCAACAGCCCGGCGCCGATTGCCTGCAGTCCGTCGACGAGTTTGGAAAACGCCGGCCACCACGACGAAAGCCGTGGCGATACCGAGCACGGCGACGGCGTCCTCCTTGGAGCGGTCGAGGAAACAGGCCGGCGAAGAAGGTCGGGAAGATCGCAAAAAGAAGCCCGCCGATCACCGAGGCACCGACGGAGACCGCCACGACCACCCAGGTCGCGCGGATCAGCCCCTGCCGGTCGCCGGCGCCGGCGGCGATGCCGACCCGCACGGTCGCGGCCTGCGCCAGCCCGAGCGGGATCATGAAGGCGATGGACGCGCATTGCAGCGCAATGCCATGGGCCGCAAGTTCGGCCGTGCCGATCCAGCCCATCAGCAGCGAACGCGACAGTGAACAGGCTGACCTCGGCGAGGATCGTGAAGCTGATCGGCAGGCCGAGCGCGAAGACCTCGCGAAAGACCTTCCAGTCCGGCCGCCAGAAGCGCACGAAGATCTCGAAGTGCCGCAGTTGCGGCAGCATCATGATGTACCAGATTCGTCAGCAGCGTGCCGAGGAGGTTGACGCCGAGCGCCACGATCGCCGCACCCTGCATGCCGAGCGCCGGCATGCCGAAATGGCCGAGCACGAGCCCGTAGGCGAAGAAGGCATTGACCACCAGTGATGACGATCGTGACATAGAGGATGAAGCCAGCCTTGCCGACCGCGCTCAGGAAGGAGCGCAGCACCATGAAGGCGAGGCCGGGAAAGATGCCCCAGCCGGCGATCTGCAGGTAGTCCGCGGCCAGCCTGGGACACATGTGGGTCCTGCCCGGCGAAGATCAGCACTGCTTCGGCATGCAGGATCGCCGGCATGGCGAGCGCGG
The DNA here is from genome assembly GCA_019739215.1 of Rhizobium sp. GTDB lineage: Bacteria > Pseudomonadota > Alphaproteobacteria > Rhizobiales > Rhizobiaceae > Rhizobium_E. The sequence continues at coordinate 545 of JAHHDR010000008.1, read as the reverse complement.
AAAAACGCGATGATGGACCCAGAGGCCCATCCGGGCTGCGCGACGAACCTGCTGGACATCGCCTTGCGCGAAGGCGTGGGCCGCCAGCGGAACCACCGCCGCGGCGAAGCCGGAACCGAAGATGAAGATCGTGAAATAGAACTGTGCCGCCAGCACCATCGCCGCAAGCTGGTTGGTTCCAAGCCGCCCGATGATGATGACGTCGGTCACGTGGATACCGTGCTGGGCGAGCTGCGCGCCGATCAGCGGCAGGCCGAGCGCCAGCGTCTCCGTGAAGTGACGCCGCCAGCCATTGTCCGTGGCGACGAACGATTCTCTCTCGGCAATCTCTGCCATGTCAGCACCGTTTCCTTCCTATCCGCTGGGGGATAGGCGAGATGGGCGCCGAAATCCACTTCCGAGGCCCATCCAACTCAAAGTTTGATCCGGCTCATCGGTCTCAGTGATGGGTCGCCGCCGCGACCAGACCGGCGCCGCGCCAGTGCGGCACGCGCATGATGAAGATCACAAGGCCCACGGCCGTCATCAGGGCGGCGACGAAATAG
>JAHHDR010000007.1 GCA_019739215.1 Rhizobium sp. | reverse complement strand
TGCGGCCCCAGCCGTTCTCCTTCATCAAGGGTACCAGCGTGCGGCAAACATTGAAGGTGCCGGTGAGGTTCACATCAAGGATGCGGCGCCATTCCTCGAGATTGTAGTCTTCCACTGGACCGGTCGAACCCGCGAAGCCGGCATTGTTGACGAGGATGTCGAGGCGTCCATGCGCATCAAGCGTTGCGCGAGCAGCCTGATCGACCGACGCGGAATCGGAGACGTCGACCTTCAGCGTGCCTGCAGCGATGTCGTCGGCAGCCGTCATGTCCCAAACGATCACCGTTGCGCCGGAGCGTTCAAGGGCTTTCGCAACCGCGGCACCGATCCCGGCGAGACCGCCAGTTACGATGGCGATCGATCCCGTCATATGGTGTGTTGCGCTTCCCGCCGGCATGAAGCCTCCTGATTGACCATATTGTGGGCAACTTGACCATGTAATGGATAGCTGGCGTCGGCCAGCCGGTCAATCTGCCGGTGTCGGCTGGGCTGCTTCCTCACACCATCGTTGCCAGCGCAGCGGAAATGCCGCTGACCGTTTCCTTCAACTTGTCGGTGAAGAAGCGGGCGCGTTCCTCGTCGAAGCGGTAGATCGGGATCGACAGGCTGACGGCGCCAACCGGCGCGCCCGTGCGGTCGAGGATGGCGCCGCCGAAGCAACGGATGTCGGGCTCGTTCTCCTCATTGTCATAGGAATAGCCGCGCGCGCGCGTCCTCTCGACATCTGCGTAAAGGGCATTCAGATCGGTGATGGTGCTGCGCGTTCGCGGCTGCAGGTCGAGTGTTTCGGCGAGCTTACGGCACTGGGCGTCCGTCAGCGCAGCGAGATAGGCCTTGCCTACGGAGGTGGAGTGTATCTCCACCCTGGTGCCGATGCGCGACGTCATTCGGACCGTGCGCGGGCTTTCCAGCTTGTCGATATAGACCATTCCGGTGCCGCTCGGGACAGCAAGGTGGACGGTCTCGCCCGTGGCGTTACGCAGCGCCTCGATTTGGTCCCGCGCCGCGGAGCGCAGGTCGGACGTCTCCCAGCTCTTTGAGGCGAGCTGTATCAGACGGTGGCCGAGCTGGTAGGTGCTGTTGTCGCGGCTTTCAGACACCAGGCCTTCGGCCACCAGCGCCGTGACGATGCGGTAGAGCGTGCCGCGTGGATAAGGAAGCGCTCTGGTCAGCCTTGCGATGTCGAGTTTGCCGGGCTGATCGGCGATCGCCTGAAGGACCACCATGAACTTGGAGAAGGATGCCGCACCTTTCACGGGCTGGCGCGGGCCGTCGCGTGTTTCGTCATTCATAGGTGCCTCCTGCCCGGCGACGTTCTTGACAAAGAGTGGTGGTCGCCGGATTATCGATAATGTGGACACATTGACCACATTATGGGCAATCGGGTCAACTACTCGTCCAGGGCTTTTTCGCCGGGCGGCAAGCGAGGAGGAGAAAAATGGAAGACGATGCGCCGCAGGCCGCGCCGGCAAATGAGAAGTGGACTCCTTATCGCCGGGAGCAGCCCAGGGAATCGCCGCCCGAACTGGTCGTTCCGGATGCGATCCCGACCGACGAGCGCGTCTGGGTGCCGGTCGAGGAAAACGTCTGGTTCCGGCCGCTCCTGATGTGCGTTTCGCGCGGCTACTGGATGAACCTTCTCAAGGTCCGCAAGTCAGGCGTGCTGTCGCGCCACCGCCACCCCCTGCCAGTCCATGGTTTCGTGCTCAAGGGCGAATGGCGCTATCTCGAGCATGATTGGGTGGCGCGCGAGGGCGGCTACGTCTACGAGGCTCCGGGCGAAACCCACACGCTGGTCGTGGACGAGCATGTCGAGGAGATGATCACCTTGTTCCAGGTGAATGGAGCGATGATCTATGTCGACCCGGACGGCAACACAGTTGGCTACGACGACGTTTTCACGCGCATCGACAAGTGTCGCGCCCACTACGCGACCAACGGTCTGGGCGCCGATTTCATAGACCAGTTCATCCGCTAGGGAGAGCGTTCCAGTTGGCCTTTGCCAAGTCGGCCCGAGAACCGACGCAGGCCGGCGACAAAGGGAGGAAGATGGTTTCTGACGAGACAGGAATTCGAACGGCGCGAAAGGGTCGGCGGCGCCGTGGCTGAGGAAGCGGTCACCTTCTCGCCAGTACCCTACAGGCGGACGTGGCAGGCGGTGAAGTTCGTCACGCCGCTGCTGCTGCTTGTGGTGGTGTGGCAGGTCGTCGTCTCGGCCTTCGACGTCAATCCGCGCGTCTTCCCTGACGTTGCGACGGTGCTGCGCGCCGGTTGGGAAACGATCGCCGATGGCTCGCTCGCAGCGCATGTCGGCGCGAGCATGTTGCGGGTTTCAGTCGGCACCGTCATCGCCATCCTCACCGCCGTGCCGCTGGGGATCGCCATGGGCGTCAGCAAGGGCGTTTCCGACTTCCTGACGCCGCTGTTCCGCTTTTTCTCCGTGCTCGCCGGCATCGCATGGATCCCCATAGCAACGCTGTGGTTCGGCTACGGCTTCGGCGCCATTACCTTTGTCATCTTCAACGCCGTATTCTTCGTCGTCGCCTACAACACGCTGCTGGGGGTCTCCACCATCCCGATGCCTCTGCGCCACGCCGCGGCGTCGCTCGGCGCCGGGCGCTGGCAAATGCTGACCCATGTGCTTCTGCCCGGCGCGCTGCCAAACATCGTCACCGGCATCCGCACCGGCATGGGCTTCGCCTGGCGCGGGCTGATCGCCGCCGAGATGATCGCCACCAATGTAGGGCTCGGCTACATGCTGTTCCTTGCCCGCGATTTCTACCGCACCGAGGTGATCGTCTTCGCGATGATCGTCATTGGCCTGATCTGGCTGACGCTTGACCGGCTGCTGCTGGCGCCGCTGGAGCGTGCGACGGTCGAACGTTGGGGGCTGGTGCAGCGGACATGAGTGCGATCCTTACCATATGGGGCGCCTATGCCCGCTGGACCCAGCGCTGGCCGGCGCTCGCCGCCTTCGTGCCCTTCGTGCCGCTGATTGCGCTTTGGTGGTTCATCGCCTGGCTTCAGATCTTTCCGCCCGTCTTTCTTCCCGGGCCGGTCGAGGTCGTGCAGACTGGCTGGGAGCTGACCTGGAAGGGCATCCTCCCCGACTATCTCGCTGACAGCCTGGCACGGCTGACTGTTGGCGCTGCCGCAGGCATGGCGATCGCTATCCCCCTCGGCGTCTTCGTCGGGCTCAATCGCAAGGCGCACGAGTTCTCCTGGCCGATCCTGCTGTTCTTCCAGGCCATCGGCGACATCGCATGGTTGCCGATCCTGCTGGTATGGTTCGGCTTCGGCCTGACGACGATGACCTTCGTCATCGTCTACACGGTGCTGTTTCCGGTCGTGCTGAACACGGTGCTCGGCATCCGCTCCGTCAAGCCGGAACTGCGCCGCGCCGCGCAGAGCCTCGGCGCCTCGCCGACGCGCATCCTGTTCGAGGTGACCCTTCCCGGTGCCCTGCCCAACATCATCACCGGACTGCGCAACGGGCTCGGCTATGGCTGGCGCGCGCTCATCGCGGCGGAAATCATCGTCGGCACCAGCGGCATCGGCTTCCTCATGTTCGATGCGCGCCGCGCCGGCTCGGTTGAGGAGATCGTCGTCGGCATGATCGTGCTCGGCGTGCTCTGGTACATTGTCGACAGCTGGTTCCTCGCGCCGATCGAGCGCGCGACGGGGCAGCGCTGGGGATTGGTGACGTCATGAAAAGCCTGGCTCTGGAAAACCTGGTCAAGACCTATTTCGATCCGTATCGAGGCCTCCAGTTTACCGCGATCCGCGACGTGTCACTGACCGTCGAGGAAGGAGACTTCGTCGCCGTGGTCGGCCCGTCCGGCTGTGGGAAATCGACCATTCTCAATATGATCGCCGGCTTCGTGCCGATCACGAGCGGACGGATCCTGGTCGACGGACGCGAGGTTCGCGAGCCGGGACCGGATCGCGGTGTCGTCTTCCAGTCGCATGCGCTCTTCCCTTG
>JAHHDR010000006.1 GCA_019739215.1 Rhizobium sp. | reverse complement strand
ATCTGTCGAGGAAGCCGCCGCTGTCCCGAACGCCATATTCGACCTCGCGACACCGCCCTCTGCACATGCCGCTGTCCTGCAAAAGCTTCCGGATGGCGCGGCTGTGCTCATCCAGAAGCCGATGGGCAACGATCTCGCGGAGGCCACCGAGATCCTGAAGATCTGCCGGGGCAAGAACCTCAGGGCGGCAGTCAATTTCCAGCTCCGCTTCGCGCCGATGATGCTCGCGTTAAAAGACGCAATCGCCAAGGGCCTGCTCGGCGAGGTCGTGGATTTCGAGGCGCACCTCGTGCTGGATACGCCCTGGAGCCTCTGGGCCTTCCTCAAGGGCCTGCCGCGCATCGAGATCGCGATGCATTCGATCCATTATCTCGACCTGATCCGCCAGATCCTCGGCGACCCGCAGGGGGTGCATGCCAAATCGATCGGCCATCCGAGCCACGACATGGCGCAGACCCGGACGACGGCGATCCTGGATTATGGCGATAAAGTGCGCTGTGCGCTGTCGATCAATCACGACCACACGTTCGGCCGCCGCCATCAGGCCTGCGATTTCCGCGTGACCGGCACCGAGGGTGCCGCGTATCTCCAGCTTGGCGTCAACCTGAACTATCCCGATGGCGAAGCCGACATTCTCGAAGTCTTCCCCAAGGGCGGCGATGGCTGGGTTGCGGTGCCGCTCGAAGGCAAGTGGTTCCCGGATGCCTTCACCGGCCGGATGGCCAATCTCCAGCGCTATGCCAGCGGCGAGGACGCCGAACTGGTGAGTTCCGTCGAGGATGCCTGGAACACGATGGCGCTGGTCGAGGCGGCCTACACGTCCAGCGCGGCGCCCGCCACCCCGCTCGAAAGGAAACCGTGATGGAACAGACGATCTATTTCGAGGACTACGAACTGGGGCATGTCAGGTTGACGACGGGCCGGACGATCACCGAGACCGATTTCGTGGTCCATGCCGGCCATACCGGCGATTTCTTCCCGCATCACATGGACGCCGAGTTCGCCAAAACCTTGCCGTTCGGCCAGCGCATCGCCCACGGCACGATGGTCTTTTCCATCGGCGTCGGCCTGACCGCCAGTTTGATCAATCCCGTGGCTTTCTCCTATGGCTATGACAGGCTACGTTTCATCCGCCCCGTCTTCATCGGCGACACGATCAAGACGCGCGTGACGATCGCTTCCAAGGAAGACGATCCGAAACGGAAGGATGCCGGCCGCGTGGTGGAGCGCTGCGAGGTCATCAATCAGAAAGGCGAGGTGGTGCTTGCCGCCGATCACATCCTGGTCTGCGAGCGCCGCGTCAAAGCAGTTTGAAGGGATAGCAAGATGGATTTCAACGGCAAATCGGTATTGGTCACGGCGGCGGCACAGGGCATTGGCCGCGCGACCGCGCTGGCCTTTGCCGCCGCGGGCGCCAAGGTCACAGCCACTGATATCAACGAGGTGGTGCTGCGGGAGATCGACGGCCAGAACGGCATCGTCACCCACAAGCTCAACGTGCTCGACGCGGCCGCCGTTGCGGCGCTGGTCTCCGAGGTCGGGCAGATCGACATTCTCGTCAATTCCGCCGGCGTCGTGCACAACGGGTCGATCCTCGAAATGAAGGACGAGGATCTCGATTTCGCCATCGACCTCAATGTCAAGTCGATGATCCGCACCATCCGCGCCGTGCTGCCTGGCATGCTGGAGCGCAAGGACGGCGCGATCGTCAACGTCGCCTCGGTCGCCTCCTCGATCAAGGGTGTGCCGAACCGCTTCGCTTATGGCGTCACCAAGGCGGCGGTCATCGGGCTGACCAAGTCGGTCGCCGCCGATTACGTGGCGCAGGGCATCCGCATCAACGCGATTTGCCCCGGCACCGTGGAAAGCCCCTCGCTGCAGGAGCGCCTTCGCGCCCAGGGAGATTACGATGCCGCCCGCGCCGCCTTCATCGCCCGCCAGCCAATCGGCCGGATCGGAACGCCTGAGGAGATTGCCGACCTTGCGCTCTATCTCGCCGGCGCGACATATACGACGGGCCAGGCCTACGCCATCGACGGCGGCTGGACGATTTAAGACGCAATCTGGGAAGGAACACATTCAATGAAGCTTATGCGAGTTGGCGCCCCCGGCGCCGAAAAGCCCGCGATCCTCGCCGCTGACGGCACGATCCGCGATCTCTCCGCCCATGTCGCCGATATCGGCGGCGCCGCGATCGGCCCGGAAGGCCTCAAGAAGATCGCCGCAATCGACACCGCGTCGCTGCCGGTGGTTTCGGCCGACACGCGTATCGGACCCTGCGTTGCCGGCACCGGCAAATTCATCTGCATCGGCCTCAACTTCTCCGACCATGCCGCCGAGACCGGCGCCACCGTACCGCCCGAGCCGATAATCTTCATGAAGGCGACGTCGGCGATCGTCGGCCCGAACGACGATATCCTGATCCCGCGCGGCTCGGAAAAGACCGATTGGGAAGTCGAACTCGCCGTGGTCATCGGCAAGACGGCCAAATATGTCTCCGAAGACGAGGCGATGGACTATGTCGCCGGCTATGCCGTGTGCGACGACGTGTCCGAACGGGCCTTCCAGAACGAGCGTTCCGGCCAATGGACCAAGGGCAAGTCCTGCGACACGTTTGGCCCGATTGGCCCCTGGCTGGTCACACGCGACGAGATCGCCGATCCGCAGAACCTCAAGATGTGGCTCACGGTCAATGGCGAGACGATGCAGAACGGCACGTCGGCCACCATGGTCTATGGCGTGAAGTACCTCGTCTCCTATCTCAGCCAGTTCATGAGCCTGCATCCCGGCGATGTCATCTCCACTGGCACGCCTCCCGGCGTCGGCCTCGGCATGAAGCCGCCGCGCTTCCTCAAGGATGGCGACGTCGTCGAACTCGGTATCGAAGGGCTCGGCACGCAGAAGCAGGTGTTCGTGCAGGACAAGTGATCTGACTTTCCCGGCAGGCGTGAGGGTGCGGCTTCACCTCCCTCTGTCCTGCCGGACAAAGGGGACACGCCCACCGCCAACGCAAACGAATGCGAAGACTCCAAACCATTGAGGCCATCGTGACCAAGATTACCAGCCTGGAGACCCTAGACCTCCGTTTCCCGACCTCGCAGAGCCTCGACGGCTCGGACGCGATGAACCCCGATCCGGATTATTCGGCGGCCTATGTCATCCTGGGTACCGACAGCGCGGATCTGGCTGGCCACGGGCTCACCTTCACCATCGGTCGCGGCAACGAGATCTGCTGCGCCGCGATCGAGGCCATGCGCCATCTCGTCGTCGGTCTCGACCTCGACTGGATCCGCGAGAGCCCGGCACGCTTCTGGCGTCATGTCACATCGGACAGCCAGTTGCGCTGGATCGGCCCGGACAAGGGCGCGATCCATCTCGCCACCGGCGCCGTCGTCAACGCGGTCTGGGACCTGCTGGCCAAGGAAAGCGGCAAGCCGGTCTGGCGTCTCGTCGCCGACATGAGCCCTGAGGAGATCGTCGACATCGTCGATTTCCGCTATCTCACCGATGCCATCACGAAGGAAGAGGCCCTCGCCATCCTGAAGAAGGCCGAGCCCGGCAAGGCCGAGCGTATCGCCAAGCTCGAAGCGACGGGTTATCCCTGCTACACGACCTCGGCCGGCTGGCTCGGCTATGACGACGACAAGCTGCGCCGCCTTTGCCAGGAGGCGATCGACGCCGGCTTCCACCACATCAAGATGAAGGTTGGCCGCGATCTCGAGGACGATATCCGCCGCCTGCGGATCGCGCGCGAAGTGATCGGTCCGGATCGCTACCTGATGATCGACGCCAACCAAGTCTGGGAAGTCGGCCAGGCGGTGGAATGGGTCAAGCAGCTCGCATTCTCCAAGCCGTTCTTCATCGAGGAGCCGACGAGCCCCGACGATATCTTCGGCCACAAGACGATCCGCGAGCAGATCGCTCCGGTGAAGGTGGCGACTGGCGAAATGTGCCAGAACCGCATCGTCTTCAAGCAGATGATCGCCAATGGCGCGATCGACATCGTCCAGATCGACGCCTGCCGCATGGGTGGCCTCAACGAGGTGCTCGGCGTGCTGCTGCTGGCGGCGAAGTACGGCCTGCCGGTCTGGCCCCATGCAGGCGGCGTGGGCCTGTGCGAATACGTGCAGCATCTGTCGATGATCGACTATGTCGCGGTTTCGGGCACGATCGAAGGTCGCGTGATCGAATTCGTCGATCACCTGCACGAGCATTTCCTCGACCCTTGCGTGATCAAGGATGCGGCCTATATGCCGCCAACCATGGCGGGGTTCTCGATCGAGATGAAGGAACAGTCGCGCAAGGAATATCTGTTCAGGGGCTAGGACCACTTGTCGACCGCGTCGCATCCGTCAGGATTCGTTCAATCTCTGACCCCCACACATTCGGGACACATGATGAAATACGTTTGTCGCCCTTGTCCTTGCGCTTCTTCCCTCTGGCCTTGCCCATGTCCAGTCCGAAGACCCCAACAAGCTCGTGTACGACGAGGGAGACAACCCGCCGAACTGGTGCCGCAACGGCCACTTCCCGGCGCTGACACATGACTACAGTCTCGGTGAACTGACCGCCAATGCGGCCATGGTCGGGGACGGCAAGGACACTTGCCCCAGCGAGGATCCGGCCAAATGCGACGTGGACAAGACGCTCGCCGCCGGTGTGCCACTGGCGGTGTCCAAGCCATTTGGTGACTTTTCCTGCGTCTTCGATCCCAGCGATCAGTCGGCAGGCTGGGTGCCGAGCCGTCTCGTCCGGTTTTTTGAGCCGCAGGCCATTAGGGACGCCGACTGGATTGATGTCTGGTCGGACGGCAGCAACCGGGTGGAGATCGTGCAATCCGCCGAGGGCCTGCATGTCGTCGGCACGGCACAGTGGTTCGGCACGATGCTGGAAAGCGGCGAGCAGGTGGTCCACGACGGCGGGATTGATTTCTCGGCAAAGCCGGACGGAGACCGCCTCGTCCTGCGCGCAGCGGATAGCTACGAGTGCGGCGTCGAGCTGATTCATCTCAGACGCTTCCTGGTCGTGCGCGACAACAGCTATTGCGGTGGCGCAAATGTCAGGTTCAACGGCGTCTATCAGCGCAAGTAGGCAAGCCGCCTGGGCCTACCGACTGCCCAGCGCCTCCCGCTGCGTTCTCAGGAAAGAGGCGGTTGCTCCATCGCGCGTGAGGGAGATCGCTCTGTCATAGGCCTCGGCTGCCGCCCCATCGGCGCCGGTCTGCACGAGTAGACGGGCGCGTGCTACCCAATAAGGCTGATAGTTCGCGACCCTTTCTACAGGGACCTGATCAAGGGCGTGCAACGCAGATGCGAGGTCGCCCGCGCTGATCAGCATGGCCACGCGGCTAACCATGACTCCAATCGACGGCGCACGTGTCAGCAGAAGGTCGTAAAGCGTACCCAGCGCCGCGTAGTTCGTGGTGCCGGTGATGGCGCGCTGTGCATGAACCGATTGGATCGCCGCCTCGCATTGGAACCGCCCGAAAGTGCGGAAGCGCGATGCCGTGGTGAGATGACGCTCCGCCTCGATGATCAAGTCGCGCGACCAGAGCCGCGTGTCCTGTCGATCGAGCGGCACGAAATGGCCATGGCCATCGCGCCTCGCAGGTCGTCTTGCCTCGCAATACAGCATCAGGGCCAGCAGACCATGGGCTTCTGGATGACCGGGTATCAACGCGGCAACAATCCGGCCGAGATAGATCGCTTCCTGCGCCAGATCCGCCATTCCAACCTGCGCGCCGGGCGCTTCGTCCCAGGCAGTGCCGAAGGCGGCATAGATCGCGTCCAGAACGTGTTCGAGGCGGCTTGGAAGATCTTCGGGTTCGGGCAGGGCGAAGGGAACTCCCGTCTCCCGGATTTTCGTCTTCGCGCGCACGAGCCGTTGCGACATCGTGGCGGGCGCGACCAGGAAAGCGTCCGCGATTCGCATTGCCTCCATGCCGAGAATTGCCTGGAGCATCAGGGGCGTGCGGATCGCCGGGTCGATGGTCGGATGGGCGCAGGCGAACAGGAGTTTGAGCCGTTCATCAGGAATAGCGGTTTCAAGGGCGGCAAGCTCCTCATAGCGGCGCTCGATCTCCAGCACCGCGTCGGCCCGGACCGCGTTGTAGCGCCTGACGTTGTGCATCGCGTTGCGGGCTGCCGTGAGAAGCCAGGCCTCTGGATTCGATGGAATGCCACGCTGCGGCCATAGCTCGACAGCCGTCATAAACGCTTGTGAAAGCGCCTCTTCCGCGGCGGCGATATCGCGGCTGCCTGCTGCGAGAATGGCCAGCAGGCGGCCATGGGATTGTCTGGCCGCCTTCTCCACCGTGTCCCGGGCGCGATCCATCTCAGCCGGCGGGTGCGTTCATCGGCGGCAGCACGGGCCGGACCTCGACGGAGGCCGTGTGCGCCGATGGCGCTTTTTCCGCCCAGGAGAGCGCCGCGTCCAGATCGGGGACATCGATGACGAAATAGCCGCCGAGTTGTTCCTTGGTGTCTGCGAAAGGGCCATCCTCGACGATGCGCTTGCCGTCGCGGACGCGTAGGGTCGTGGCCATGTCGGGCCCGAGCAGGCCATCGCCCTTCACGATGATGCCGGCCTGAGCCATGGCGCCGATGAAGTCATTCCAGCCACCCCAATATTCTCCGGCCTGATCCGGATGATTGCGCTTGGCAAATTCGTCCACAGTCTCGTTCAACAGAAGCATGAAATGCATGTCAGCGTCCTTTTCGTGTGTGCCGATGTTCAAGCGAGCCGGCGGGTTGTTTCGAGATGCCGGGATAACCACAGCAATGCGCTGGCTATCAGCACCACGGCGGTCAAGATGACGACCTGTCCCGTGCCGAGTGCCGCGAAGATACCTTCGGTTATGTCGCCGACATAGAGTACGAGGTAACCAACGAGAGAGATCAGGAACACCTGCGTTGCAAGCTTCCTTCGCAGGAGCAGCAGCGCGCAACCGGCCAATCCGCCGAACACGCCGGTGGCGAAGGCGAGGGTCATCCACATCGGGACGTCGGAATAGAGTGCCGCCTGATCTGGGGTCATTCCCATCGCCACCATGCTGTCGCTTGTCGCCGTCACGTCGCCAGCAAATTGCTGGACACCGTAGGCATTCCAGGCGAGGCCGGTCCATCCGACCGGCCAGAACCATTTGGGCATGGGCGCGCGGGGCGCTTGCGGGCCTGGGGAAGATGCGGTCATGTCCATCTGCAGTCCTTTCGAGGGTTGGAGACTGTCTTGCGTCTCAAGCCAATGACACCTGGCGCTGCGCGTTTTCGACATGGCGATGAAAATTATTTGATGGTGTGTCTCGGGCCGGTCGCGGCCACAAAAAAGCCGGGGCATTTCTGCCCCGGCCGGGAGGAGGAGACGTCTGGTCTTCTTGTTATTTCTGCCAGCTCTTGACCAGTTCGTCATAGTTGACGGTCAGGGGCTTTTCCTTCTCGTTCTCGATCTTCAACTGCGGCGCGAGGTGGCCGGCGGCCACGGCCTTGGCGTTCTGGTCCTCGAGCGAGGTTTCCTCGGCCAGTTTCGGGCCGATATCGCCCTGGACGCCGGCGCGTTCGAGACGGCTCATAACCTGCTCCTGCTCGGCGCAGAGCGAGTCCATGGCTTCCTGGGCGGTCTTGGCACCCGACGACGCGTCACCGATCGCCTGCCACCAGAGCTGAGCCAGCTTCGGATAGTCAGGCACGTTGGTGCCGGTCGGCGACCACTGGACGCGAGCCGGCGAGCGGTAGAACTCGATCAGGCCGCCGAGCTTGGGCGCGCGGTCGGTGAAGGACTGGTGCTGGATCGAGCTTTCGCGGATCAGCGTCAGGCCAACATGGCTCTTCTTGACGTCGACGGTCTTGGACACGACGAACTGCGCGTAAAGCCATGCGGCCTTGGCGCGATCGTCAGGTGTCGACTTGAGCAGCGTCCAGGAACCCACGTCCTGGTAGCCGAGCTTCATGCCGTCCTTCCAGTAGACGCCATGCGGCGAGGGGGCGAAACGCCACTTCGGCGTGCCGTCCTCGTTGACCACGGGCAGGCCTTCCTTGACCAGGTCTGCGGTGAAGGCGGTGTACATGAACATCTGCTGGGCGATCTCGCCCTGCGACGGAACCGGACCGGATTCCGAGAAGGTCATGCCCTGGGCGGCAGCCGGCGCGTAGGCCTTCAGCCAGTCGAGATATTTCTGGATGGCATAGACCGAGGCCGGGCCGTTGGTGTCGCCGCCGCGTGCAACGCAGGAGCCGACCGGACGCGAATTCTCGTCGACCTTGATGCCCCATTCGTCGACCGGAAGTCCGTTCGGCAGGCCCTTGTCGCCGTTGCCGGCCATCGAGAGCCATGCGTCGGTGAAGCGCCAGCCCAGCGACGGGTCCTTCTTGCCGTAGTCCATGTGGCCATAGACCTTCTTGCCGTCGATCTCGCGGCCGGTGAAGAACTCTGCGATGTCCTCATAGGCAGACCAGTTGACGGGCACGCCGAGGTCGTAGCCGTATTTCGCCTTGAAGTCGGCCTTGTTCTTCTCGTCGTTGAACCAGTCGTAGCGGAACCAGTAGAGGTTCGCGAACTGCTGGTCGGGCAACTGGTACAGGTCGCCATCGGGCGCCGTGGTGAACTTCAGGCCAATGAAGTCGTTGAGGTCGAGACCGGGATTGGTCACGTCCTTGCCTTCGTTCGCCATCCACTTGGTCAGCGACCGGGCCTGCTGGTAGCGCCAGTGCGTACCGATCAGGTCGCTATCGTTGACATAGGCGTCATAGACGTTTTCGCCCGACTGCATCTGGGTCTGCAGCTTTTCGACGACGTCGCCTTCGCCGATCAGGTCATGGGTGATCTTGATGCCGGTGATGGCGGTAAAGGCCGGCGCAAGCACCTTGGACTCATATTCATGCGTGGTGATGGTTTCCGAGACTACCTTGATTTCCATGCCCTGGAACGGCTTGGCAGCGTCGATGAACCACTGCATCTCGGCTTCCTGGGCCGCGCGGTCGAGCGCCGACATGTCCTTGATCTCGGTATCGAGGAATGTCTTGGCCTCGTCCATCCCGGCGAATGCCGAGCCGGTGAAGGCGAGCAGGATTGCAGCCGTCGTCGTCAGTAATTGCTTTCGCATAAGTTCCTCCCTGGGGTTTTGCGATTGCGATAGAGCGGCCCGGTGGCAGCCGGGCCGCTTACTCCCATATGCCCTAGACCAGCCTGAATACGCCGATGGCGTAGACGAGAGACAAGGCAAGAGCCCACCACAGATTGGCGCTTGTCAGCCCCAACCATGCGAGATGAATGAACGCGCTGCCGAGCAGCGAGATGAAGAGACGATCCCCCCGGGTCGTCTCGAACCGAAGGATGCCGGTGCGCGGACTGCCGCCCGGCGCCGCATATTCCCACACCGCCATCAGCGAGAGCAGCAGCGCGATGGTCAGGAAGAACAGCGCGCCGGGGAACGACCAGGCCATCCAGCCGCCCTTGATCAGCGGCGCGAACCAGTCGGTCACCCCGTCCTTGACCGGAAGCGCGCTGTAGAGCGCGACAACCGCCACGATGTAGACGAGAAGAACCAGGCCCAGCACCAGCGGCCAGCGATTTGTCTGACTCATCAAACCCTCCCCAGGGCAAAGCCCTTGGCGATGTAGTTGCGGACGAAATAGATCACCAGCGCGCCGGGAATGAGCGTCAGCACGCCGGCGGCGGCGAGCACGCCCCAGTCCATGCCCGAAGCCGAGACGGTGCGGGTCATGGTGGCGGCGATCGGCTTGGCATCTGTCGTGGTCAGTGTCCGGGCGAGCAGAAGTTCGACCCAGGAGAACATGAAGCAGAAGAAGGCGGCGACGCCGATGCCGGAGGCGATCAGCGGCATGAAGATCTTCACGAAGAAGCGCGGGAACGAGTAGCCGTCGATATAGGCGGTCTCATCGATTTCCTTCGGCACGCCGGACATGAAGCCCTCAAGGATCCAGATTGCCAGCGGCACGTTGAACAGGCAGTGCGCCAGCGCGACCGCGATATGAGTGTCGATCAGGCCGAAGGCCGAATAGAGCTGGAAAAAGGGCAGCGCGAACACGGCCGGCGGCGCCATCCGGTTGGTCAGCAGCCAGAAGAACAGGTGCTTGTCGCCGAGAAAACGGTAGCGCGAGAAGGCATAGGCGGCGGGCAGGGCCACCAGCACCGAGATCACGGTGTTGAGCGCGACATAGGTGATCGAGTTGATATATCCATTGTACCAGGCCGGATCGGTGAAGATGACGATGTAGTTCCTCAGCGTCGGGTTGTCGGGCCACAGCGTGAAGGTGTTGGTGATCTCGGTGTTGGTCTTGAAGCTCATGTTGACGAGCCAGTAAATCGGCGCGAGCAGGAACAGGATGTAGAGCGTCGAGACACTGAAGGAGATAAGCTTGTTCTGGTCTTTTTCCATTTCTCTCTCCCTCAGCCCTTCGCATCGCCCGAGGTCATGACCGTGTAGAAGATCCATGACAGCAGCAGGATGATCAGGAAGTAGATGATCGACAGCGCCGCGGCGGGGCCGAGGTCGAACTGGCCGACGGCCATCTTGACGAGGTCGATCGACAGGAAGGTGGTCGAGTTGCCAGGACCGCCGCCGGTGACGACGAAGGGTTCGGTATAGATCATGAAGCTATCCATGAACCTCAGCAGCACGGCGATCAGCAGGACACGCTTCATCTTCGGCAGTTCGATGTAGCGGAACACCGACCAGCGCGAGGCACCGTCGATCTTGGCGGCCTGGTAATAGGCATTGGGGATCGAGACGAGGCCGGCATAGCAGAGCAGCACGACGAGGCTGGTCCAGTGCCAGACATCCATCACGATGAGGGTCATCCAGGCGTCGATGGGATCACGGACATAATTGTAGTCGATGCCGATGGCCGCCAGCGTGTAGCCCAGCAGGCCGATATCGACGCGCCCGAAGATCTGCCAGATGGTGCCGACGACGTTCCAGGGGATCAGCAGCGGCAGCGCCATCAGTACGAGGCAAACAGGCACGCCGATGCCCTTCTTCGGCATGTTGAGCGCGATGAAGATGCCGAGTGGCACTTCTATGGCGAGAATAATGAAGGAGAACAGCAGGTTGCGGCCGAGCGAGTTCCAGAACCGGTCGGAATGCAGCGTCTGGATGAACCAGTCGGTACCGGCCCAGAAGAAGGCGTTGTTGCCGAACGTGTCCTGGACCGAGTAGTTCACCACGGTCATCAGCGGTATGACCGCGGAGAACGCGACCAGCACCAGCATCGGAAGCACGAGGAACCAGGCCTTGTTGTTGACGGTCTTATCCATGGTCAAGCCTCCGTCTTCACGCGCCAGGAATCGGCATAGATGCTGATCGCCGCCGGATCGAACGTGACCCGGGGGTCAGCGGGGATCTCGTCGTCCTCCGGCACGACAATGGTCAGCGGCAGGCCGGAGAAGGTGGCACGGGCGACCTTGTGGCGGCCGACATCCTCGATTTTTGAAATCGTGACCGGCATGCCCTCCCGGCCGAGCCGCACGAATTCCGGGCGTATGCCGAGTTCGGTCCTGGCGCCGAGCGCGATCTTCGGAGCCGAGGCCAACGGAACCGTGTGTTCGCCGATGACTGCGCCCGCGCCCGCGATCTTCGCCGGCAGCAGGTTCATCCCCGGCGAACCGATGAAATAGCCGACGAATGTGTGGCTCGGTCGCTCGAAAAGTTCGGCCGGCGTGCCGATCTGCACGATCTCGCCGTCATACATCACCACCACCTTGTCGGCGAAGGTCAGCGCCTCGGTCTGGTCATGGGTGACATAGACCATGGTGTAGCCGAACTGCCGGTGGAGCAGCTTGAGCTGCGAGCGGAGCTGCCATTTCATATGCGGGTCGATGACGGTGAGCGGCTCGTCGAACAGGATCGCGTTGACGTCAGAGCGCACGAGGCCTCGGCCGAGCGAGACCTTCTGCTTGAGATCGGCGGTCAGGCCCTGCGCCTTGCGCCGTGCCATGGATTTCAGGTCGATGACGTCGAGGATCTCGTTGACCTTGCGCGTCACTTCGGCTTCCGGAATATGCCGGTTGCGCAGCGGGAAGGCGAGATTGTCGAACACGGTCATCGTGTCGTAGATCACGGGAAACTGGAAGACCTGGGCGATGTTGCGCTCTTCGGTGCGCAACCGGGTCACATCGCGGTCGCCGAGCAGGATGCGGCCATGCGAGGGCGTCAGCAGGCCCGAGATGATGTTGAGCAACGTGGTCTTGCCACAGCCGGACGGTCCGAGCAGCGCGTAGGCGCCGCCGTCCTCGAAGACATGGTCGACTTCCTTCAGCGCATAGTCTGCCGGCGCCTGCGGATTGGCCATGTAGGCGT
This sequence comes from Rhizobium sp., assembly GCA_019739215.1. GTDB lineage: Bacteria > Pseudomonadota > Alphaproteobacteria > Rhizobiales > Rhizobiaceae > Rhizobium_E. The sequence continues at coordinate 28,038 of JAHHDR010000006.1, read as the reverse complement.
GCCGGATATGGTCGAGATTGATGCGGGCCATAAGTTCGGGTTTCTCCTCAAGCCGCCAGCGGTCGGTCGCTCGCCGCGCTCACACCGTCCTCGCGGAAGGCCAGCAGGTGGCGGGTATCGAGATTGACGGAAATCCCGGTGCCGGGCGCGAGATCATGCACGCCGCGCGTCAGCATCACCCATCTGGAGTCGCCGTTGGCAACATGGACGAAACTTTCCGAGCCGGTGATTTCGGTGACGGTTACCTTGGCCGCAATCGCCACGCTGACGCCGGCCAGCGGCTCGGGCGACAGGTGATGCGGACGGAAGCCGATGACCAGCCGGCCATCGCCGACATTGCGGAGATAATCCGGAACGGCGATCTCTGTGCCGGTCGCAAGACGGATGGTGGCGCCGGTCTTCTCGGCCGACACGGTATTGAGAGGCGGATCGGAGAAGGTCTTCGCCGTGACGAGATCCGCCGGCCGGCGGAAGACATCGACGGTCGGGCCGAACTGGGTGACGCGACCCTCGGACAGAGTGGCGGTGTTGCCGCCCAGCAGAAGCGCCTCCGAGGGTTCTGTCGTCGCATAGACGAAGATCGCACCGGTCTCGGCGAAGATCTTCGGCAGTTCGGCGCGCAGTTCCTCGCGCAGCTTGTAATCGAGATTGGCGAGCGGCTCGTCGAGCAGGACGAGGCCGGCATTCTTGACCATGGCGCGGGCGAGCGCGGTGCGCTGTTGCTGGCCGCCGGAAAGCTCGAGCGGCAGGCGCTTGAGGTAGGGCGTGAGGTGGAGGAGGTCCGCGGCCTCGCCGACGGCCTTTTCGATTTCCGACGCAGTCTTGCCGGTGACACGCAGTGGCGAGGCGATATTCTCGTAGACGGTCATCGCCGGATAGTTGATGAACTGCTGGTAGACCATCGCGACATTGCGGCTCTGCACAGCCATGCCGGTCACATCACGGCCGTCGAACCAGATGGAGCCCCTCGTCGGTTTGTCGAGGCCGGCCATCAGGCGCATCAGAGACGTCTTGCCCGACAGCGTCGGGCCGAGCAGCACATTCAGCGAGCCCTTTTCCAGCCGCAGCGAAACGTCGCGGATATGGACTTCCGCGCCGGCCTGTTTCGTGACGTCCTTCAATTCCAGCATCGTACCTCCTCCCAAAGGCGAAAACGTCTGTGGCCACTATTGGGCCGCGACATGCGCTCCCGCATTCGGCCTGGATTTCAAGAATTCATCGATGGCCTGGGCGGCCGAGGCATCGACCTTCAGGCCGAGCTTGGTCCTGCGCCACAGCACATCCTCGGCGGCTTGCGCCCATTCGTTGTCGGCGAGATAGACGACTTCGGCCTCGGTCAGGTCGCTGCCGAAGACGTGGCCGAGATCGCCCGATGTCCTGGCGCCGCGCAGAATCCGCCAGGCGCGCGTGCCGTAGAGCCGGATCAGCCGGCGGGCATGCGCCTCGCTCAGGAACGGATGATCGCGGCGGAACCTGGAGACCAGGCCCTCGAAGCCTTCCTTGTCGAAATCGCCGCCGGGCAGTTTGGCGCCCGCGGTCCAGGGCTTGCCCTTGCTGCCGAGCACGTCCTCGATCTTTTCGAGCATGGATTCGGCGAGGCGGCGATAGGTTGTGATCTTGCCGCCGAAGACGTTGATCAGTTGCGGTTCGCCGACGGCGCCCTCGGCCTTCAGCACATAGTCGCGCGTGGCTTCCTGCGCCTTGGACGCGCCGTCGTCATAGAGCGGCCGGACGCCGGAATAGGACCAGACCATGTCGGCGCGGGTGACCGGCTCCCTGAAATATTCCGAGGCGCCGGCGCAGAGATAGTCGATCTCGGAATCGGAGATCACGACATTGGCCGGATCGCCCTTGTAGTCCTGATCGGTGGTGCCGATCAGGGTGAAGTCGTCCTCATAGGGGATGGCGAAGAAGATGCGGCCGTCATTGTTCTGGAAGAAATAGGCGCGCGCATCCGAGAACTTCTTGCGGACGACGATGTGGCTGCCCTGCACCAGGCGGACATTGCTGCCATTGTTGCCGACGGCGCCCTGCAGCAGCTTGTCGACCCATGGGCCGGCTGCGTTGACGAAGAGACGTGCCTGCACGGTCTCGGTGCGGCCGGTCGGCACATCCTCGGTGGTGACCGTCCAGAAACCGCCCTCGCGCCGTGCCGAGACGACCTTGGTGCGGGTTCGGATGACAGCGCCACGGTCGGCTGCGTCGCGGGCGTTGAGTGCGACGAGGCGGGCGTCGTTGACCCAGCAATCCGAATATTCGAATGCCTTTCTGAACCCAGGCTTCAATGGCTGGCCAGCGGGGTCGCTCTCGAGGTTCAGCACCCGGGTGGCCGGAAGCGCCTTGCGGCCGCCGATATAGTCATAGAGGAAGAGGCCGAGCCGGATCAGCCAGGCCGGGCGCATCGCCTTGTGCAGCGGCAGCACGAAGCGCAGTGGCCAGATGATGTGGGGCGCCATCGACCAGAGGACTTCGCGCTCCATCAAGGCCTCGCGCACCAGCCTGAATTCGTAATGTTCGAGATAGCGCAGTCCGCCATGGATCAGCTTGGTGGAGCCAGAGGACGTGCCCGAGGCGAGGTCCTTCATCTCTGCGAGGAAGACGGAGTAGCCCCGGCCTACGGCATCCCGCGCGATGCCGCATCCGTTGATGCCGCCGCCCGCGATGAAGATATCGTAGACTCCTGATGACATGCGCTTCCATCCCCTTTCGCAATGCAGCAATATATTGCGAATGCGAACCTCAAAACATTCAAAGCGAAATCAAAACGAATGTCAATCGAAAATGATTGACGAATGAGCGAGTGGAGGATGCCAGCTCGAATCTGTTGAATCCAATGCGGAATCAGGCCTTCTTGGCCGTCTCTATGAGTTGGACGTCATTCTCGCGACAGAGTTTGCGGATGCTGTCGGGCAGGCACTCGTCGGTCACGAAGGTGTGCACCTGCGAGATATGCGCGATGCGCACCGGCGCGGTCCGCTCGAACTTGGTCGAGTCGGAGACGAGGATGACGTGTCGGGCATTGGCGATGATCGCCTGGGCGACCTTCACTTCGCGGAAATCGAAGTCCAGCAGCGCACCGTCGTCGTCGATCGCCGAGGCGCCGATGACGGCGAAGTCGACCTTGAACTGGCGGATGAAATCAACTGCGGCCTCGCCGACGATGCCACCATCCGTGCCGCGCACGACGCCGCCGGCAATCACCACCTCGAACTGCGGATAGATGCGTAACTTATTGGCAACATTGATGTTGTTGGTGATAATCATCAAGTGGCCGTGATCGAGCAGTGCCTGGCCAACGGCTTCCGTGGTGGTGCCGATATTGACGAAGAGCGAGGCGTTGTCCGGGATCAGCGCGGCAGCCGCTCGGCCGATCGAATCCTTCTCATGCGCCGCGATCTGGCGGCGCTGCTCGTATTGCATATTCTCTGTGCCCGAGGGGAATACCGCCCCGCCATGGATGCGATTGAGCAGCTTCTTCTCGCAGAGTTCGTTGAGATCCTTGCGGATCGTCTGCGGCGTGATCTCGAAGCGCGAGGCAAGCTCCTCGACGAGAACCTTGCCCTGGCTGCGCGCGATGTCGAGGATTTCCTTGTGGCGGGGGAGCAGGAACATTCGTTTCGGCCGATCTGTGATTTCGTCTCCACGATAGAACGAAAAAAAACGAAAGTAAAGCTTGAGGGCTACGGGAGGCCTGCGCCCTGGCTTGCGAGCGGCCTCAGCCAAATCTTGGGCGTGTCGCTGTCACGACTTGTCAATCGGCTTCGAGCGCAATCGCATCACTGTCTCGCGCTCGGCGCGCTTGCAGGCGATCGGCGGCAGGCCGCGGGCGATCTGGCCGAGATCCTCGAGCACCAGCTTGCCGATATTTTCCAGCGCCGACGTCAGGGCTCCGGCGCGGTGGGCGGAGAACAGGATGTTGGGCACCTGGCGGATCGGGTCGTCCGCAGCTACGGGCTCCTCGGGAAAGACGTCGGTCGCGACATGGATGCGGCCCGACCCGGCGGCTTCCTTGAGCGCGGCGAAATCGGCGACGGCGGCACGGCTGAGCAGCAGCAGCTTTGCGCCCTTCTGCATCAAGGCGAGTTTCTCGGCATTGAGGAGGTGGGCGTTTTCGGTGGTGATGGTCGCGACGACGAAGACGAAGCGGCTCTTCGAGAGGACCTCGTCGAGGCTTGCAGGAATGACGCCGAGCCGTTCGAGGGCACCATCGGACAGCCATGGATCGAAGGCGCGTATTTTCGGCTGGAAGCCGGCAAGCAGCCTGTGGACGGCACGGCCGAGATCGCCGAAGCCGACGAAACCGACATCGGCACCGACGAGCAGTTCGGCCTCGTGGTTGCCCTCGAGGCCATAGAGTTCCCGGCCGGCGACGAAATCGCCATGGGCGGTGTGGATGCCGCGCGCCAGCGACAGCGCCATGCCGAGCCCGATTTCGGCGACCGGCGCGGCGAAGACGGAACTCGGCGCGATGACGTGGATGCCGCGCTGGAAGCAGGTCTCATAGTCGACATTGGGCAGGAAATTGGTCTCGATATTGATGATGCAGCGCAGCTTCGGCGCCAGATCGAGCTGCGGCTTTTCCATTGGCTGCTGGCTGATCACGACGTCAGCGTCGGGCAGGTGGCGGCGATAGAAGGCATCGCGATCCTCGCCATTCCAGGCGACGACGTCATGGCTCTTCATGAACCTTTCCTGATCGGCCGGCGTGAAAATATCCTGGGCCGCACGGGGTTCGGGGTCGAAAATGACGCGCATGGTATCCTCCCATCTGCTTTGCGGGGCAGATTAAGCATCGATGGCGCTATGAACAGGGGCAACGGCGCGGGGCAGCTATGCTTGCTTTGGATAACTCGCCGCTTGCGCAAGGTTTTTGCTTTTCCGATAGTGCCGCGATCAAGCCGGGGGAGGAATCAGATGCCGGATATCGACATCGACACGCTCAGGTCTGTCGTGGCACAGCGCGGCAAGTCGGTGCGCTCCATCACAGCAATTGCGGGTCCTCCCGGCGCCGGCAAGTCGACGCTGGCCGAAGATCTGGTTGAAGCGCTCAACAGCGACGAGCCGGGTTCGGCAGCGGTCTTTCCCATGGACGGCTATCACTACGACGATCTCGTTCTGGTGCCGCGCGGATTGCGACCGCGCAAGGGCGCGCCCGAAACGTTCGATGTCGCGGGCTTCGCCCATATGCTCGGTCGATTGCGGGAGAACAGGGACCGGGAGATTGCCGTTCCGGTCTTCGACCGTTCGATCGAGATTGCCCGGGCCGGCGCGCGGATGATTCCGCGGAAGGTGCGGCACCTGATCGTCGAGGGCAATTACATCCTGCTCGACAGCGGCGACTGGCGCCTTCTGCACCGGCATTACGACACGACGGTGCTGATCGAGGTTCCGGAGGCGGAGTTGCGCCGAAGGCTTGCGGAGCGCTGGAAGGATCTCGCGCCCGAGGCCTTTGCCTTCAAGATGGACGAGAACGACATGCCCAACGGACGCCTGGTCAAGACCGGCAGCATCACGCCGGAATTCATCGTCCGGCAATAATCTGGATGACGCAATTGTCTGGGCTATCCAAACGAGAAAGGCCACCGCGTGGGTGGCCTTCCGCATGCTATTGGCAAAGGGCCGATGGCGGCCGGCCCTCCGTAATCAGGCGGCGCTGAGGTTGCCTGCAGCCGACTTGCCGGTGCGGCGGTCGGGCAGAACCTCGAAGTTGACTTTCTGGCCTTCATTGAGCGTGGTCATGCCAGCGCGCTCGACGGCGGAGATGTGGACGAAAACGTCCGGGCCGCCATTGTCGGGCTGAATGAAGCCGAAGCCCTTCGTCGCGTTGAACCACTTTACGGTGCCAGTGTTCATCTAGGGAATCCTTGTAGAGTCATAGTGTGGTATGCCGGCCGAAAGCCTGGCGTTGGTATCGATATATTCGTCTGGGGGAGAGGTGGCCGGCCTGATCCGAAGCAAAACTCATGGAGCGGAGCCAAGCCATTCGGCCTTCAAAAAAATCGACGGGCAAGATTTGGCAGAGTTCACCGAATTTTACAACCCGTTAAGACGACTAAATTTTGCAGCCGGAAGCACAAGGTTTTCCGTTCCTTAAAGGCTGTTTTCAGGGGTGCCGCGTGTGGCTCAGACCGGTGCATCCTGGCGCATCAGGTCCTCGGACTTGAGATCGGCCCAGAGCCCTGCCGGAATGTCCCTCCCAAGGATTTCCCGGTTCGAATTGACCTCGCCGACGCTCTGTCCACCGGGGATGACGGAGACCACGGCGGGATGGCGAAGGGGGAAGTTGAGAGCGGCTTCGATCAGCCTCACGCCATGGCGCTCGCAGACCGCGTTGATGCGGCGGACCCGGTCGATGACGTCCTTCGGCGCGTCGGAGTAATTGTATTGCGCGTCGTCGGAGGGGCCGCGGGCGAGAATGCCGGAATTGTACGGCCCGCCGAGCACGATGCCGATGCCGCGTTCGATGCAGAGCGGCAGGAAGCTCGAAAGCGCCTCCTGCTCCAGCAGAGTATAGCGCCCGGCCAGAAGGAAGAGGTCGAAATCGCCGCGTCGTGCGAGCTTCTCGCAGACGTCGGCTTCATTGATGCCCCCGCCAAACGCCTTGATCACGCCTTGGTCGCGCAACGACAGCAAGGCATAGTAACCGCCGCGCATGAATTCCTCGATGCGGGCATCGGCCGCTTGCCTTGAGCCATGGGTGAAGACATCGACGTCGTGGCAGAACAGGATGTCGAAGCGGTCGAGGCCGGTGCGCTCAAGGGACGCTTCGAAGGAGCGCATCACGCCGTCATAGGAATAGTCGTAGACTTCCTGCCGGCTGGGCGTGTCGAAGAACTTGCCGATGCCGGTGCGACTTTCGGGCGGACAGACCTTCAGCAGGCGGCCGACCTTAGTGGAAATAACATACGCGTCCCGCGGCTTGCCGCGAAGGAAGGCGCCAACGCGGGATTCGGAGAGGCCTAGGCCGTAGAGCGGCGCGGTATCGAAATAGCGGCAGCCTGTATCCCATGCCGCCTGCAGGACATCATGCGCATCCGAGTCGCTGACGGCACGATAGAGATTGCCGAGTGGGGCGGCGCCGAAGCCGAGTTCGGTGAAATCGATCCCGCCATTGCCGAGCCTGTCCCACTGCCTGATTTTCATGCGCCACTCCTCCCAGTCGCTGCGTCGTCGGACTGGATTAAAGTCAGTCCGCCGAAGGAAAGCAATTGTTTTTAATCGCTATTCGAAGGACCGGGGATGACAAGGCCGGCCCGAAATGGCAATGTCGCCGCCATCGAACGAGGAGGAATTTCGATCTTGAGTGAGAAGCTGAAGGCCATTTTCGGCAACAGGAAACCTGTCATCGCGATGGTGCATCTGGGGGCGCTTCCCGGCTCGCCGCTGCATGACCACGCGGGTGGGCTTGAAGCACTGGTCGAGGGCGCGCGCAAGGACCTCGCGGCGCTGCAGGATGCGGGTTTCGATGCCGTGATGTTCGGCAACGAGAACGACAGGCCCTACGAATTCAAGGTCGATACCGCCTCCACCGCAACCATGGCCTATGTGATCGGCCGGTTGCGCGGCGAGATCCGCATTCCGTTCGGTGTCAACGTGCTCTGGGATCCGGAGAGCTCGATCGCGCTCGCCGCCGCGACCGGGGCCGCCTTCGTGCGCGAGATCTTCACCGGCACCTATGCATCCGACATGGGGCCATGGACACCGGATGCTGGCAGGGCGATGCGCTATCGCGACCGGCTGGGCCGCAGCGATCTGGCGCTGCTCTACAACGTCTCGGCCGAATTCGCCCATTCGCTCGACCAGCGCAGCGTCGCCGACCGGGCACGTAGCGCCGTCTTCTCCTCGATCCCGGATGCGGTTCTGGTGTCCGGCACCATCACCGGTGAGGCAGCGAAAATGGGCGATCTCGAAGCCGTCAAGGCGGTGCTGCCGGATACCTATGTGTTTGCCAATACCGGGGTGAAGCACGCTACCGTGCGCGACACGCTTGCCATCGCCGACGGCGTCATCGTCGGCTCGTCGCTCAAGGTCGACGGCCACACCTGGAATTCGGTCGATCCCGAGCGGGCGAAGGAATTCATGCGGCTCGTTCAGATGGACAGGTGAAGTGATGCGCGAGCGGCTCAAATCCTCTCTCATCGACCTGATGATGATCCCCGGCCTGTCGGGCTATGAGGGCCGGGTGCGGCGTTATCTCAAGGCAGGTCTCGGCGAAATCGGCCTGAAGACCCGGACCGACCGGATGGGCAACCTGATCGCCACGATGCCGGGTCGCGAAGGCGGACCTTCCGTCATGCTGTTCACACATATGGACCAACTCGGCCTTGTCGTCCGCAAGATCGAAAAGAACGGGCTGGTGCGGGTCGAGCGGCTGGGTGGCGTGCCGGAGCGGGCGCTGGCCGCGCAGGCGGTGATCTTCTCGATCGGCGAGGGCAGGGATGTGCCCGGCGTGATCGCGAACAAGTCGCATCACGCCACGGGGCCGGACGAGAAATACAAGGTCCTGCCCTATCAGGACATCTATATCGACGGGGGCTTCGCAAGCGCCGAGGCGGTGCTGGAAGCCGGGATCGATATCGGCACGCCCGTCGTCTACAGACCCAATGTCGTTGAACTCGCGAATGGCCGGATCGCCGGCACGTCGGTCGACGACCGCGCCGGCTGCGCCGTGGTGCTGGAAACCGCCCGGCAACTCATGGACATCTCGCCCAGGCCGACCGTGCACATCGTCTTCTCGACACAGGAGGAGTTCAACCTGCGCGGCGCGGTGACGGCGGCACAGGTGCTGCAGCCGGATATCGCCATCCAGATCGACCTGATCCTCGCCGCCGATACGCCCGACATGGCCAGTCGCGGCGATGTCGTGCTGGGCGGCGGGCCGGGCATGGCGATGTTCTCCTTCCATGGTCGTGGCACGCTCAACGGTACGATCCCGCACCCCGGCCTGGTGCAATTGTTCGAGAACGCGGCAAGGGAGGCCGGCGTGCGGCTGCAGAAGAGCGCGCATATCGGCTGCCTGACGGATTCGTCCTATGTGCAACTGGTGGGGCAGGGCGTGGCGTCGATCGATATGGGCTTTCCGATGCGCTACTCGCATTCGGCGCTCGAGGTCTGCGATCTCTCCGATCTCGAGGAACTCACACGTCTGCTGGTGAGTGCCATCGCGGATGTCCGGCCGAGTTTCCCCTTTGACCGTGATATTTTCGAGCAGTGATCATGACCGGATATTACCTCGGCATCGACATCGGCACCTTCGAGTCCAAAGGCGTGCTGGTCGACGAAGCCGGCGAGATCGTGGCGCAGGCGTCGCGGCCGCACAAGATGCTGGTGCCGCAGGCGGGCTGGGCGGAGCATGATCCCGAAAAAGACTGGTGGGGCGATTTCTGCTTCATTTCGCGCAAGCTGATCGCGGAAAGTGGCGTCGATCCGAAGGCGATCCGCTCGGTCGGCACGTCGGCGATCGGGCCCTGCATGCTGCCGGTCGATGCCGAGGGCAATCCGCTGATGAACGGCGTGCTCTACGGCGTCGATACCCGCGCTGCCAGGGAGGTCGAGGACCTCACGGCGCGGATCGGTGCGGATCGCATCCTCGATGTCTGCGGCAACGCGCTGACATCGCAATCCGTGGGGCCGAAAATACTCTGGCTGCGGAACAACCGACCGGAGATCTACGAGCAGGCCGCGAAGATCGTCACGTCCACGACGTTCATCGTCCAGCGGCTGACAGGCAATTGCGTGGTCGACCATTATACGGCCGCCAATACCTCGCCGCTCTACGACGTCGACAGGCTGGCCTATACCGACGCGCTGGCACGCGACATTGTATCTCTCGACAAGCTTCCAACGACGATGTGGAGCACCGACGTCGCCGGTCACGTGACCGCGACAGCGGCCGCGGCGACCGGACTAGCCGAGGGCACGCCCGTGATCTGCGGCACGATCGACGCCAGCGCCGAGGCCTTTTCCGTCGGCGTGCTGTCGCCGGGCGACATGATGGTCATGTATGGCTCGACGATCTTCATCATCGAACTGACCGTTGAACGGGTGCGCGACGCGCGGCTCTGGTACGCGCCGTGGATGTTTCCCGGCCAGCATGCCTCGATGTCGGGGCTGGCCACCTCAGGCACGCTGACACATTGGTTCCGCGACGAGATCGCCAAGGAACTCGACCCTGTCGACGCCTTTGCCCGGCTTGCCGAAGAGGCGTCCACCTCGCAGCCCGGGGCCAACGGGCTCATCATGCTGCCCTATTTCTCGGGCGAGCGCACGCCGATCCATGATTCGCATGCCAAGGGGATGCTGTTCGGGCTCAACCTCACCCACAAGCGGGGCGACATCTATCGTGCGCTGATCGAGGGCATTGCCTATGGCACCAACCACATTTTCGAGACCTATGCCGAGGCTGGCGCCGCGCCGAAGCGGCTGATGGCCGTGGGTGGCGGCACACGTAACCGCCTCTGGCTCGAGGCAACTTCGCATGTTTCGGGCCTGCCGCAGGTTCTTGCGCGCAAGACGATCGGGGCTTCCTACGGCGATGCTTGTCTTGCCGCTATCGGTGTCGGCGATGCCGACCGCGAGACGATCAGGCGCTGGAATCCGGTGGAACGGGAGATCAAGGCGGTGGAGGATCCGGCTTACCGACGGAACTACAGGATCTTCAAAGACCTCTATGCAAGCACGCGCCACCTGATGGCGGACCTTGACCGCTGAGGTCGGATCTCCCCGTTGGGATGAGAGAAGTGTCATCGGACAGGCATATCGCAGCGTCCTGCCGTCACTATAGCGATCTCTCCTGGCCGTCAGTGGGCGGGATGGCAGGGCTCCGGCGAAGCACCTTCCTCTGTCATCGGCATGCTCAGGGTCAGTGCATAGATCGGCGCCTGGGTGATGTCCGTCAGACCCAGGATTGACTTGGCATGTGCATGGTCCAGCGCTGCCGTGGGGCAGGCAGTGAGACCATGTTCGGTTGCCGCGAGCATGATGTTCTGACCGATATGGCCGGCCTCGATCATGATGACCCGGTAGGCATTGGGGTCCTCGTATTTCCACATGGTGCGCTCCATGTGCGCGCAGAGCAGGATCATGCAAGGCTTGTCGTCGCCCCATTCCTGCCCGCCGATCAGGGTGGTTATGTCACCCTCTTCGAGGTCGGCAACCCGCTCCAGGTTGTGGCCGAGCGCGGAGTAGTGGTAGACGCCGCGCTCAAGGCCGTCGACATTGCGCGCGAAAACATAGGCTTCATAGGGGTTGCGTCCACCGCCCGAGGGGGTCATGGAGAGCGGCAGCATGCCGACGCAGTTGCGCATCCAGCCGGTGATGCCGAGCCCTGAGAACAGGCAATCGGAGACCTGATCGAGCTTGACCGGCACCGGCAGAGCACGGCGGATGGTGCGTCGCTTCGCCATGAGCTGGATCAAATCGTTCCGCATGGGGTCCGGAAGTTTCAGCGCCTTGTCGCTGTTGGCGCGGTGAAGATCCATCAGGCCCACGGACCTCACCTTCTCGCGCTGGATATCCTCCGCCTGGGATACGGTGATGAAGGGGTTGTCCTGCACGCTGAAATGCATGAGTGCGGTCGGCAGGCCCCAACTCCAGTTCTCCCGGTACTCCCGCTCCTTGTCGGCGTCGGGGGTGTCCTCCCGCACGAGGGCGCCAACAGAGAGCAATCCCTGAAGAATGGCGTCTATTTCATCGGGCTCGAAATCCGGAAGCTCATTGCGCAGATCGTCAAGCTCCATCCAGTCCTTGAGCCTGGAGAGCAGGTCGAGCAAATCGGCGCTGCATTCGAAGACGGATTTCTCAAGAAAGTTATAAGCGATGAACTGGCCGTCGGACGGTGTGAAGACCAGCGCCTCGGAACACTTCATTCGCATCGAGAACACTCCGGGGGATGCTGCCGCGCGGAGCGCGGCAGCGGTACAACTTATTCCGGCCGGAACTGCATGCCGGGCTTCACGAACACTTTCGTCGCCTTGGGGGAAACGACAACTGACAGGTTAGGCTTCTGCTTCTGGCTCATGGTTGATTTTCCTCTCTGCGCGTCTGATTCGTTTTATTGACGCAAGTAGGAGAGTATGGAAACTGTGGAAAAACTGAACAATACTTGTGAAGATACACACAGTTTTTTAAATAACTCAATGAGCTCTATTCGCTCAATCGAGCGCTTAAATTAGCTCAATAGTGATTCATGTCTAATATAGTGTTTGCCATGATGGCCTGATATTTGTGCGATATTCGCTATCCTTTACACTCCTGGTCTTTAAACTGAGGAATTTCCCTGTGGGCACTTTGAGTAAGAAAGTAGAAATTCACGCGCGCCAAGAAAGATCGTCGTCGTCATCCGATCGTGCGGCGTATATTCGCGACACGCTGATCGAGATCAGAAGATTTGCCGATGATGATGATCTCGTGTTCCTGCGCTACCTGTTGTCGATGGCGCTGGAGGAGGCGAATGTCTCCGTCGTGACTACAACGAGACATCCCTTTCAATAATCTGCAGTAATTCTTGTCTCTGCTGGTCAAGAACCATATTGGTTATGCGGTCGATCGAACTGTCTGTTTTTTCGAATTGCCGCGATAGTCTCAATGCCTGGCGAAATGTCGTGCCAACCGGTGCGGGGCGCATGCAGGCAGCCGCGAAGGAAATGCCGGTAGGCGTCAGAATGGTCGCGTGCCCCCCGAGGACAACGGTCGACAGCGGCACCCAGTTGAGACGGACCATGGAGGGTTCGTGGTTGCCGCGCTGGTTGACCCCGACAAGCAGCAGCCAGTTCAGCCGTTCGACCACCACGCCCTTGTGATCCCCCACCCTGTGAAACCAGAGGCGTTCCCGTGGCTCGGCGCTTCCCGTTATCCTGCGAAACGTCACGCGATCGTCGGTACGCTCGATGATGAGCGGTGCGCAGACCACATGGTCCGGCCGGGTGGGCACCGTCATCCAGAGGTAGTAGATGCCCGGCTTGATCGACGGCGGGGGCTCGCTGAAAAGCGGCCGGAGCACGGCTTCGCATGCACTTCCGCCCTGGGTGGACGTCTCATCGGAGGTCTCTTCCAGTTCAAGGTCGGCGGCAAACAACGCCTCTTCCGACACTGCGAAATAGCTGCAGATCTTCTTGAGCGTCGGCGGCGACGGCAACGACCGGCCCTTGAGATACTTCTCGTATTGCTGGCGGTTGATGTCGAGCTCGCGGCAGACGAAATTGGCGCTGCCGATCTGGCTTGTAAGCTGGCGCAAGTTCTTCGCCATGTTTGAGCGTATCGACATCGGTAGCCCTGAAGCGGGTGAAAACAATCAATTACAACGAACTCATTGAGCTAACAATTGAGTTAGGAAAAATTGTTTTGTGCACTCATACGGGGCGATGCAATTTGACCGTCATTCATGGTTGTGCTACTCGTTATTTTTAGTGATCCGAGGCTGTGCGTATGGAAGTCAACGGCAGGCGAATCCAGAAGCTGGAACGGATACTGAGGGAATTGATGGACATCCATTCCCAGCCGCTCGGTCCGCGGGCCAGCCATGTCCACATGTGGCTGGACCTCGCAATTCAGGAAACGCGGACGCAGATCGAGAAAATGCGGATCGAGACTATCCACTAGTGATCTGCGGATGCAGGCCCGCCGGCTAATGTGTCCACACAAGTGAACAATCCGTTCGCACTTGCGATATTGCGGAACAGTTGCCGGCCACATAAGTTGCTCCCCATCAACATGAGGGAGTTTTCCAATGTCCAAGCCCAAGATCGCCATCATCATCGGCTCCACCCGCGACACGCGTTTCGGCGAAAAGCCGGCGAAGTGGGTCCATGAATTTGCCGTCGCCCGCGGCGATGCCGACGTCGAGATTGTTGACTTGAAGGACTATCCGCTGCCCTTCTTCAACGAAGTCGCGTCCAATGCCTGGGCACCGACGCAGGACGAAGTCGGCCAGCGCTGGCAGAAGAAGGTCGCGGAGTTCGACGGATACATCTTCGTGACGCCGGAGTATAATCGCTCGATCACCGCCGCGCTCAAGAACGCCCTCGACTTCTCTTACCCTGAATGGAACAAGAAGGCCGCTGCGGTCGTCGGCTATGGCAGTGTGGGCGGGGCACGCGCCGTCGAGCACCTGCGGACGATAGCCATCGAACTGCAAATGGCCCCGACCCGCGCCGGCGTGCATATCCAGGGTGCCGATTTCTTCGCGGCCTGGCAGCAGGGCAAGGACCTGCGCGAGCTCACCCATCTCGAGCCCAACGTCAAGGGCATGCTCGATGAGCTTGTCTGGTGGACCAAGGCACTGAAGGCCGCGCGCGAGGCTGATGCCACCGCGGCAAAGGCAGCCTGATCGGGCACTGATCAATCGCATTCGTTGGACGGCGTCGGGAAACCGGCGCCGTTTTCAATTCGGGCAGGACGGATATCAGGCCTCGCCGTCCCAATAGCGCCGGCGGGCCTTCATGTCGAAGACGTTGGCGTGCTCGTTGAGTGCCGCCACCGCCATCTTGTCCGACTGCGGGTAGATGCAGACATCGGCGGGATCACATCCTCCTATCATGAGATAGCGGCAGGGGCTGGTCCCGCTGTTCAGGAAGGAATGGCCGACCTTGCGTCCGGCCGGAAAGGCGACATAGTCGCCGGGTCCCATCACATGGGTCTCCTTGCCGAGCTGCAGCGTCAGTTCACCTTCCAGCACCAGCGCATGCTCTTCCTCGCGCATGTGGTAGTGTAGCGGCGCGAGCCGCTTGCCGGGCGCCGGCATCTCGATCAGCACGCCGACACGGCGGTCATTGCCGACAGCCGCGTAGGTGAGGTGGCGGATTGCGCCGCCGAAGCGCGGGCTGATGTCGGTATCCTCCAGCGGCGCGTCATCCTCCGAGATTGGCGGTTTCGGATCGGGTGTCGGGCCGATGTCGGCGTCGTTGACGTTGCCGGGAACGTCCGCCCCGGCGGGCAGGCCGGTGTCTTCGCCGTCCCAGTAGCCGCGCGTGGCGCCGAGGTCGAAGAGGGCGCGGCGGCCGAGTGCGCGCACCAGCACCTTGCGACTGTCCGTGTAGACGATGACATCGCGGGGATCGTTCTCGCCGATGATGACGTAGCGGCACACGCCGTCGGTCTCGTTGATCAGGCAGTGACCGGCCTTCTGGCCCGCGGGGAAGCAGACGTAATCACCACTTTTCATCGTGTGGCGTGTGTTGCCCAGGCGGAGTGTCAGGCTGCCTTCGAGGACGTAGAGATGTTCCTCCTCGAAGACATGGTAATGGGCCGGCGCGGTCTGCATGCCGGGCGGAAGCTCCTCGATGGCGACCCCGATGCGGTAGTCCTCGCCGAGTGCGGCGAGGCTCAGATGCCGGTAGCGCAGCCCGAAGCGCGGAACGTCCGCCCATTCGGTCCACGGGACATCCGCGATGGAGATCGGCGCGTGGTTCCGTTCGGTCTCGTCGGCCATTGTGTGTCCGCCCGTTTGGCCGGACGGCGCTATTTCACGCTGCCCGCCGTCATGCCCTTGATGATGTAGCGCTCGAGGAATATGCCGATCACGACCAGCGGCGCGATCGCCGCGCAGGATAGCGCTGCCATGGACCACCAGTTGATACCCTGCGAGCCGGTCTGGCTTGCGACCATGACGGGGATGGTCTTGGCATGGGTGGCGGTGAGAAGTGCCGCGAAGAAGTATTCGTTCCAGCACAGCACGAGCGCGAGGATGAAGGCCGCGACCATGCCAGGCGCCGCGAGCGGCAGAACGATGCGGAAGAAAGCGCCCCAGATCGACAGGCCGTCGACGAGTGCCGCTTCCTCGAGTTCGATCGGAATGCCGCCGAACTGGTCGCGCATGATCCAGATGACGATGGGCAGCACCATCAGCGTATAGAGCAGAATCAGGCCGATGGTGGAATCGAGCAGTGCGACTTCGCGATAGAGCGCGAGGAACGGCAAGGCGAGCACGACCGGCGGCAGGATGAGCTGCGAGAGGAAGAAGAACGATATGTCCTTGTTGCGCATCCAGCCAATCCTGTAGGCGAAGCGCGACAGGCCATAGGCGGCGAGCGACCCGATCAGAACCGCCAGCAGCGAGGCGCTGACCGACGTGATGACGCTGTTGAGGAACCGGCCCATGAACTCGTTGCGGACCGTGGACGGGCGCCCGAACGTATCCGGCGACAGGCCGAGCGAGCGCCAGCCGAGCCAGTTCGGCGTGTAGTCGAGCCAGGGCACGATCGCGCCTTTCTGGACATCCTTGGCGACCTTGAAGGAGGTCGTGATCGTCCAGTAGATCGGGAACAGGCAGACCACAGTCCAGAGCGACAGGGCGCCATAGATGAAGATCCGCGAGAGATCGAATTTTCGCGGGGCCTCGACTTCATCGTCGGTGGAGATATCGGGCAGGGTTCCGGCAGTGACGGTCACGGATCGAAATCCTCACTCTGTGGCGTTGGCGCTGTTCCAGCGATTGGCGAGCTTGAGCAGCATGATGATGAACAGGATGATGATGACGAGATAGACGAAGGCGAGCATGGTGCCGTAGCCGACATTCGAGCGCTCGCGATACTCGCGATAGATGAAGCTCGTCACCGTGTCGGTCGCGCCGCCCGGCCCGCCCGAGGTGACGTTGATGACGATGTCGGCGAGCTTGAGCTTGAAGATGATACGCAGCAGGATGGCGGTGATCGACACCGGCAGCATAAGCGGGAAGGTGATCTTCCAGAAGGCCTGCCAGGGCGTGGCGCCATCGACGCGGGCTGCCTCCTGCACCTCCTTCGGCATGGCCTGGAGACCGGCCAGCAGCATGATCATCATGAAAGGGATGTAGGTCCAGGCATCCATCATCATCATGGACATGCGGGCGATGATCGGATCGGTGAAGAAGGCCGGTTGCGACCAGCCGAGCTGGCGGGCAAGCGTGGCCAGCGGGCCGAAGCGATATTCGGCGAGCGACTTGCCGATCATCCAGGACACCGCCACCGGCGAGAGCATGAAGGGTAGCAGGAAAGCGACGCGGAAGAATTTCCTGGCGCGGATCTCGGCATTGAGCAGCAGCGCGAGGCCGAAGGCGATGGCATATTCGACGATCACCGCCAGGACGTAGAACACCATGTTCAGCAGCGCGTTCCAGAAATAAGGATCGTGCCACATCTGGACGAGGTTTGCCGTGCCGTTGAACCGCTGGCCGGCGAAGGAGGACAGGTTCCAATCGGTGAAGGCGATGTAGAGGCCGAAGAGGGTGGGGAAGATCACCATGATGATGGTGAACAGGAAGGCCGGAAGCACGAAGAGCAGTTTCTTGCCGGCCTCGCCGCGGCTGATGACCAGCGACGTGCAGAGCGCTACGCTCCAGATCACCACGGCATAGAGCGCCGGGCGCCAGTTCTCCCAGCCGAACTCGATGATGCCGGCAACATGCAGCGCCTGGATCGCGAATGTCGCCACGACCAGCAAGGTCGCGCCCCAGAAGATCAGATTACCCAGCCGCTTGCGGCTTTCGGGAACTTCCGCATCCGTGCTGACCGTATAGAGGCGGTCGATCTCCAGATCCTTGCCTGCCATGTCCCCTGCCTGCCTTGTCTGCCGGATTCCCTTCCGGAGACTATCATTCCACAATTCGACAATAAAGGAGGCTGGCGACCGTGCGCCGCCAGCCTCCCGTTCCGATCAAAAGACCTCAGATCCCGAGAGAGGCCTTGTAGAGCTTGATCTGGTTCTCGCGCCCGATCTGGTCGGTGATCTTCTCCCAGGCGGCGGCAATGTTGTCGGCGCCTTCCTGGGCCGTCATCTGTCCGGCGAAGATCTTGGCCAGTTCGTCCTCGGCCACCGAGTAATACTGGAAGATGCCCGGGATGCGGGGCTCGATCGCAGCATTCGGATGGTTGTAGGAGTCCTTTTCCGAGTTCAGGTAGCCGGTGATGAACGCCTCGTCGTAGCCCGCCTCGACCCATTCCGGAATGTTGAAGTGTGAGTTGCGGTAAGGCTGCATGCCGGACGGATAGGCGGACGTCCAGAGCGAGATGTCCTTGCCGCCGAGATGGGCGGCTGCAGACCATGCTGCCTTCTGCTTGACCGGATCGCTGTCGACGCGGGCCATGACGTAGATGCCCCAGCCGATATAGGCCATGTTCGGCGCGAAGTTCGGGCCCGAAGACAGCTTGTCCCACTGGCCGGTCTTGGCGTTGTAGACGTCGTCGGAGCCGGGCAGGATCGAGAAGCCGACACTGTCGCCGATAACCGACGTATCCGAGGTCTTGGCCATCGAGCCGACATCGCCCCACCAGGCGACCATCGAGCCGGTGCCGGCCAGGAACTGCTGGAAGGCAGTCGTGCCCGGATCGGCATTGAGCTGGTCTGCGGGCAGCGACGGCAGCGCGTCGATGACGTCCTGGATGGTGCGGACCCAGGCAGGGTTGTTGATGCGCGGCTTCATCGTGTCGGCGTCGAACAGCCAGGCCTTGTCGTCCGGATGCTTGGCATAGGCCGTGGCGCGCGAGGCAAGGAAGTAGAAGCCGAAGCCGCCCCAGCCCTTGGGCGCGTCGAGATAGCCATAGAGATCCTGGCCGTCGAGTTGCTTGCCCTTGAGGAACTTGGTGACTTCCTGGACCTTCTGCCAGGTCGTGGGAACACCCCAGTCGCCCTCGTGGCCTTCGTCCTTCCAGGCCTTGGCCAGATCGGCCGAGCCGAAGACGTCGGTGCGGTAGTTGAAGTTGTGGCAGTCGCCGTCGACCGAAATACGGTAGGTCTTGCCGTCCCAGGTGCCGACCGGTGCCTGAAGATATCCGACATAGTCGTCCATTTCGATCTGTTGCTTGACCCAGTCAGGCATAACCGAGGCGAGGCCCTTGCCGCAAACATCGCCCTCGAAGGGCGCGCCCATTTCGGCGATGTCGAAATCCACCGTGCCGGTGGCAATCGACTGCTGCAGGCGGGCATTGTAGTCGGCCTGGGCCAGGTCGATCCAGTTGATCTTGGCGCCGGTATACTGCTCCCACGCATAGAGCAGGCCGCGGAACAGGACGTTGTGAAGGTTCTGGTTGTTGAGGCCCATGAAGGACAGCTCGACGCCCTTGAACTCGCCTTCCTTGACGTTGGCCTTGGTGGCGCCGAGGCACATTTCACCGACCTTCTGCCAATCGGCATCCGTCGGCGAGCCTGCGCCGACACCCGGCACCTTCAGAATTTCAGCACGCAGGTTTTCCTGGGCCAAGGCCGGAGTCGCCAGCGACATCACGCCTGGTCCGACGGCGGCGAATGCCGAGGCGCTGGCCGCCCCCTTCAACAGATTGCGTCGGGTGAGACCCTTGTTGACCAGCATTTGATAAAGTTCGATTTTCACGCCATATCCTCCCGTTATGGTTGCCAAGACGGCGCGCATTCTCCCTTGCGCACCGCCGCTGCGGGCAGTCCTGTCACAGCAATCCGGCCTCGCGCAAACTGTATTTTATCGCCCGACAAGGACATTTCGGACGCATTCGGGCGCGGCACGGCGGGCTGGTTTGAACTCCCCGATGCGGGAAAGGTAAATCCTTTTACCGATTTGCGTCAATGACGAATTTCTCCAAGCCCTCCACCGCATTGCAGCAATCGCTCTGCGCTGCATCATAGTCCTCGGCAAAATGGGTAGACAAGATTTCTCCCCTCGGTTAGAGGACGAAGAAACGGGTGCGGAGCGAGACGCTCGACAGCACCCGCGCGACACGCAAGCGCCGGCAAGAATGACGCAATCAAGGGTTGCTTGTTTTTGTGCCGGATGCGGGATCGATACGCGGGCCATCGCCCGAGGGGAGAGGGGATGTCACAAGTTCTGGTGCGCAATGTGCGCAAGGCCTACGGTTCGCTCGAGGTCATCCACGGCGTCAACATCGATATTGCGGATGGCGAGTTCGTCGTGCTCGTTGGACCGTCGGGCTGCGGCAAGTCTACGCTTCTGCGGATGATTGCCGGACTGGAAAACCGTCACCGGCGGAACGATCGCGATCGGCAACCGGGTTGTGAACAACCTGCCGCCGAAAGAGCGCGACATCGCCATGGTGTTCCAGAGCTACGCGCTCTATCCGCACATGAAGGTCGCCGACAACATGGCCTTCGCGCTGAAGCTGCGGCGCACCGATCAGAAGACCATCAACGAGCGCGTCGCGACGGCCGCCGAGATCCTGGGCCTGACGCCCTATCTCGACCGCTATCCGCGCCAGCTCTCGGGCGGCCAGCGTCAGCGCGTCGCCATGGGCCGTGCCATTGTGCGCGACCCGCAGGTCTTCCTGTTCGACGAGCCGCTCTCCAACCTCGATGCCAAGCTGCGCGTGCAGATGCGCACCGAGATCAAGGAGCTGCATCAGCGGCTGAAGACCACCACGGTGTTCGTGACCCACGATCAGGTCGAGGCCATGACCATGGCCGACAAGATCGTCGTCATGCACGACGGTATTGTCGAGCAGATGGGCGCGCCGCTTGAGCTCTACGACAAGCCCGCCAACCTGTTCGTCGCGACCTTCATCGGCTCGCCCGGCATGAACCTGATCAAGGGCACCGCCAAGGCCGGCGGCAGCATCAATGTAGCCGGGGGCTCCAGCCTGCCGGTCGCGGGCGACCACAAGGTCCAGGACGGCCAACCGATCGTCTACGGCATCCGGCCGGAGCATCTGGAACTGTCCGAGCGAGGGCCTGCGCGGCCACGGTCGGGCGTGGTCGAGCCGACGGGGTCGGAGACGATGGTCTTCACCCATGCGGGCGGCATCGACCTACTTGCGCTGTTTCCGGGACCGGCACCTGTTCCAGCCCGGACAGGCAATCCGCCTTCAGGCGCGCAAGGATTCGGCCCATATATTCGACACCGCGACCGGAAAAAGAATCTGAACGATGCTGGCGGCTGCCGGAGGCACCGCCTTTGGGAGGTTTGAATGCTGAAGAATATCTCTCCGCTTCTCAATGCGGATGTGCTGCATGCGCTCAAGGCCATGGGGCATGGCGACTACCTCATCCTGTCCGACACCAATTTTCCTTCCGATTCCGTGGCGCGGCAGACCGTGCTCGGTAAGCTGCTGCGGATGGAAAACACGACATCGGCACAGGCGGCCGAGGCGATCCTGTCGCTGATGCCGCTCGACACGTTCATCGACAACGCCGCCGAGCGCATGGAGGTCGTCGGTTCGCCGGACGAATTGCCCGACGTCCAGAAGGAAGTGCAGGCGGTCATCGACACGGCGGAGGGCAAGTCCTGGCCGCTGAAGTCGATCGAGCGATTCGCCTTCTACGAGAAGGCCAAGAAGGCCTATTGTGTGATCCAGACCGGCGAGCGCCGCTTCTACGGCTGCTTCGTCCTGACCAAGGGCGTCATTCCGCCGGACGCCAAGTGAGGGCTTCGCCATGACGCATGACATCGTCATCCTCGGCGTGTTCGTCGCCGACACCGCCTATCGCGCTGAACGCCAGCCGAAGATGGGCGAGACCCTGCTCGGCAACGGCTTCGCGCTCGGACCGGGCGGCAAGGGCTCCAACCAGGCGGTTGCCGCAGCCAAGGCCGGCGGTGACGCGGCCTTCCTGTCCAAACTCGGCGACGACGCTTTTGCCGACATGGCGATGAAGACCTGGGCCGAGGCGGGCGTGCATCCGGTCGTGACGCGCGACAAGGCGAGCTACACGGGCGCGGCCTATATCTTCGTCGAGGAATCGACCGGCAACAACGCGATCATCGTCGCGCCGGGCGCCGCGAGCACGATTTCGCCCGCCGACATGGATGCCAATGCCGCGCTGATCGGTGGCGCCAAGGTGTTCGTGACGCAACTCGAACAACCGCTTGATGCGGCCGTGCGGGCGCTGGAGATCGCGCGGAAGGGTGGAGCCGCGACGGTCCTCAATCCGGCGCCCGCACAGAAACTCGACGCACATGTCTTTGCGCTTTGTGACTATGTCACGCCGAACGAGACCGAGACCGAGATCCTGACCGGCCTGGCGGTGACCAATGTCGAAGAGGCAAAGGTGGCGGCAGCGCGGCTGCTCGAACTCGGCGTCAAGACCGCGATCATCACGCTCGGCGAAAAGGGCGCGCTCTATCACAGTGCGACCGAGAGCGTGCTGGTGCCGCCCTTCAAGGCCGGCCCTGTCAAGGAGACGACCGGCGCAGGGGACGCGTTCAACGGCGGTTTCGCCGCGGCGCTGTCGAAAGGCATGAGCCCGCTGGAGGCCGTGCGCTTCGGCTCGGCCGTGGCGGGGATTTCCGTGACGCGGGCCGGGACGGCCCCGTCGATGCCGGATCTTGAGGAAGTCGAGGCTCTGCTGGCGAAGGGGTAGGCCTCGTCTCTGGCGGCCGTACGACTGACAACTGTCACGAGACGGTGTCAAACGGGTGGCATGTCGGCCGGTCCGAACCAAGGTGGCGCATCCCCGGCCTGAATGGCGCGGCTTCGTGTTCGCAATGTCTGAACACTGTTGTCTCCAGCTCTCGCCTTTCGCTACCCGCATTTTGCTGTAAGTGGAAACAGTAAATTCAGTGGGGCGGACATGACGAGCGGGCTACACCACATCACCGGAATCACGCGCAATATACAGGCGAATGTCGATTTCTATGTCGGCTTCCTGGGGTTGCGGCTGGTCAAGCGGACGGCGGGATTCGAGGATGCCGCGCAGCTCCACCTGTTTTATGGCGACAACAGTGCGTCGCCGGGTACGCTGGTGACCTTCCTCGCCTGGGAGGGCGGGTCGCCGGGTCGTGTCGGTCATGGGGCGCCCAGCGAGATCTCTTTCGCCATTCGACCGGCGGCGATCGGGTTCTGGGTGACGCGCGCGCTGAACAAGGGCGTCGCGGCCACGGGCCCGGCCATGGAATTCGGCGAGCCGGTGCTGCGTCTGACCGATCCCGACGGCATCATCGTCAAGCTGGTTGGGGTGGACGATCTGGCTGCGGGCGATGATCCGGAAGCGCCGGGAATCGGAACTGAGGATGCGTTGGTCCGGCTCAGGGGCGCGACGATACTGTCCGAGAGCGTTTCGGAGACCGCCGCGTTTCTCGAGCGGCATATGGGCTTTCGGCGCGCTGCCGTCGAAGGCACGATCACGCGGCTCGCCTCGGATGCCGGCGACGTGCTCGATGTCAGGGATGCCGGCGGCTTCTGGCCCGCCATTCCCGGAACCGGAACGATCGATCATGTCGCGGTGCGGGCGATCGATCGCAAGGCGGTGGAAGCGGTCGGGGCGGCGCTTGCCGATGCGGCGGCTGGGGTTGTGAACATGCATGACCGGACGTATTTCTATTCCCTCTATGTTCGCGAGCCCGGCGGGACGTTGATCGAACTCGCATCCGACGGTCCGGGGTTCGCCCTTGACGAAGCGCCCGAAGCGCTTGGAGCGACCCTGTTCGTGCCCGCGCACTTCAAGCGGGATGACGCCGATGTCGTGCCTGCCTTGCCGCAGTTCGGATTGCCCGGTGAGCCCAGGATCATCTATCGCGACCTGCCCTTCGTGCACCGAATCCACGAAGCCGATGTGGCGGATGGTTCGACGCTGATGCTGCTGCATGGCACCGGTGGGAATGAGGCCGACATGCTGCCTTTCGGCCGTGCGATCGCGCCGCATGCGATGCTGATTGGCATGAGGGGAAGGGCGACGGAGGAGGGGACCGTGCGGTTCTTCCGGCGGTTCTCTGAAACCGTTTTCGACCAGGCCGATATCATCGCGGAAGCCCAGGCCTTCGCGGCTTTCCTGGAAGCTGCCACGGCGGCCTACGGGATCGATCCAGGTCGCCTGGCGTTCGCCGGAAACTCAAATGGGGCCAACATGCTGGCGGCGGCGATGCGTCTTTATCCGGGACAGGTGCGAAAGGCGGTACTCATCCGGCCGGCGGATGTTCTGGAGCAACAGCCCGAGGCCTCTCTCGTCGGGACGAGCGTGCTCGTTCTTGTCGGGCGCCGCGACCCCTATCGGCCGCAATCCGAGGAACTGGCCGCGCGATTGGGCGCGATGGGCGCTGCGGTGACCACCGAAATGGTGGAGGCCGGCCACGAAATCTCCCCGGAGGATCGCACGCATGCGCGGAGGTGGCTGTCCGGCCGGAACTGAACGTCCGGCAGCACCGCATGGTTTTGGCCCCGCTTTTGGCGGGGCCATTGGAGTAGGGTGTCAGGCTTGCGCGGCCCAGGATAATCCTGGCTCAGATCGTCCTGTGTCAGGCGCGCAGTCTGAGATCCCGCTCCTCGATGGCGGATGCCTTGTCGAATTCCTCCTGGAGTTCCTCGACCGAGGTTTCCGCCGTGTCCTGCTGGACTTTCAGTTCCTTGATCGAGACCTGCAGGTTGTCGGCACGCTGGCGCGCCGCCTTGGCGAAGGTGGAATAGGCGAAGTGATTCGGATCTGTGATGCCGGATTTCTTCTCCTCATATTGAATCTGGTTTTCCAGATCCTTCGCCATGCGTTCAAATTCGGCCATCATCATCTGAAGCTGTTTCAACTGACGGCGTTTTCTCCTTCAGTTGGAACTCCTTCAGCCTCGTTAGGCTCTCACGCGACTTCATACGCAATACTCCGTGGATAGCGTGACCCCGGTTACCAGTTGGCCCTGGCGTGATGCCACGGACAAGCCGTCTTTAAAAAGTGTTCACCGGCGTTAACATTTCTCGCCGCTGGTAACCTTTCATTTACGGGCATCGTTAATGATAGCGACGATCATTTAAGGCTCGGTAAATGCCATGATGGCTTTCGCCCAATTAGCGAACAACGAGTCCGAAGAATCGCTTAGCGTGTTTTCCTAAAGTTTTGCTTTAGAGCGCGCCTAAGCGAATTCATTGTGATATCAGAGGGCTGGCAAAAATATTTAACAAAGTCGATACATCTTGCCAGGTGGAATCAGAATTTGTTAACCATTTGGTGGCAGCCTCCAAATCAGGCAAAGCTGGATCCCAGCTCTGAATGGCGGTTGCGAACCTTTCGGGGCGGCGGCAAAGGGGTGAACGATGCGGGTTCTATTAATTGAAGACGACAGCGCGACAGCGCAGAGTATCGAACTGATGCTCAAGTCCGAGAGTTTTCAACGTGTATACCACCGACCTGGGCGAGGAAGGTGTGGATCTGGGGAAGCTCTACGACTACGATATCATTCTCCTCGACCTGAACCTGCCTGACATGTCCGGCTACGAGGTTCTTGCGCACGCTGCGCCTGTCGAAGGTGAAGACGCCGATCCTGATCCTATCCGGCATGGCCGGCATCGAGGACAAGGTTCGTGGCCTGGGCTTCGGCGCCGATGACTACATGACCAAGCCTTTCCACAAGGACGAACTGGTCGCCCGCATCCATGCGATCGTCCGCCGGTCCAAGGGCCATGCGCAGTCGGTCATCATCACCGGCGACCTGATCGTCAATCTCGATGCCAAGACGGTGGAAATCGGCGGCCAGCGCGTTCACCTCACCGGCAAGGAATACCAGATGCTGGAGCTTCTTTCGCTCCGCAAGGGCACGACGCTCACCAAGGAAATGTTCCTCAACCACCTCTATGGCGGTATGGACGAGCCCGAGCTGAAGATCATCGACGTCTTCATCTGCAAGCTGCGCAAGAAACTGGCGGCAGCGGCGGGCGGCACGAACTATATCGAGACGGTCTGGGGCCGCGGCTATGTGCTGCGCGAGCCAGAAGGCGCGGAAACTGATGGAAAGCGCCTGACTCGATCGGCCTGATGCGATCGGCCCGATCATGAATTGTAGCCCGCGCCTTGTGCGCGGGCTTTTTACGTTGCGTGGTCGGAGGCATGCGCGCGCCGCTTACCAGGCTGGGCTTGGATGTCAGGGAGTCGGGAGAGGGCTCGTCGGGTCGTCCGCGAGGATCAGGCGGCGGCCGATGTTGCCAGGATCTCGTCGAAGAGCGCGTGCAACACCTTGATTTCGTAGGGTTTGAGCAGGAAATCGTCAGCGCCGGCGTGTTTTGCCGCCATCAGTTTTCTCAGGTCCGCATCGGCCACGCCGTAGAGGATGCGCACAGAATTGCCGCCGGGAATGAGCCGCACCGCCGCGATTAGTTCGAGCGCACCGCAGAGGGCAGCATCGACGATCAGGATGCCGGGAAGGGTGCTCTCGCAGCGCGCGAGTGCGTCAAGAGTGCTGAACGATGTCGTGACGTCGAAGCCGAGCTGCGAAAAAAAGCCCGGGAGCGTCGCAGTGGTCTTTCGGCAGGTCCGCGATCAGGAGGCGAAGCATGTCCATGGTTCCGTCGCGCCTGGTTCATTTCAGCGCACATCGATCATGTCAATGTAAAGAGAAAAACCATAACGGAAGATTACCTGCCGATCCTGATGAAACAGTTCCGGCAGGTGTTGTGCTGAATTGTTACTGGACCGCTGCCTCAGTCGCGGGTCATTTCGGCAGTATAGACGAGGTCCTCGGGGTTCTGGACCGCGCTGAGCGTCATGCCGGCTTCATCGGCGAGCATCACGGTATAATAGGGCTGGATCGTGTGCGCATCGATAGCCTCTTCGATCTGGCCGGAGTTGATCTCGATGAACTTCGGCGGCAGGCGCATCATGCGGCCCTTGGCGACAATCGAGAATTTCAGGTCCGTTTCCGGATTTTTCAAGCGTGACGGTGATTTCGCCGCCGCGCGGAATCGACCCATAGGCCACGAGGAAGAGGTTCAGCAGCAGCTTGACCTGATTCTTGGGTATGATGACGCGAGGACCAATCCAGACGATCTCGGTCTTCTTTTTCCGCCGCAGCGAATTCGCGAGCAGCCTTTTCCGCCTCGCCCGTATCGATCGATGCACCGACGGAGCCGGAGGCACCAAACGCGAGGCGCGCAAGTTTCAGCCGAACCGAGGCGTTCAGCGCCGAGGTGCGGATCAGGTCGAGCGCGTCGGCATCGGCGCCGCCTTCGTCCAACAGTTCGAGGCCGTTGTTGATGGCGCCGACGGGCGATATGACATCGTGGCACACACGGCTGCAGAGGAGGGCAGCCAGGTCGCTGGCGCTGAGCGTCAGGTTCGGGTTCTTCGCCATTCAATCCTCCTGTGACGTCCGGATCATGACATAACCGGCAGTTGGCAATATTGTTTTCTTAGAGCATTTCCCGTCAGACGCAATGCCGTGGGATTCAGCCGGTGAACTCGAGTCAACCCCGCGCATCGATCACCGCCATAAAGACACCATATTTGGTAAACCGACTGTTAAGGACAATCGCTTCAAAATACCCATACTTCCCCGACGGCGTTGCCGGCCGGGTGCCGAACCACGAAGCGACGGAGCTGACGATGCGGGCATTGACGAACATGATCGGCAGGACTATCGGCCCTGATGGCCCTTCTGATGGCAGTTGCGCTGGCTGCCGCCGCGCCGGCCAGAGCCGACAGCTCACAATATACGATGCAGGAGATCGTGGATGCCGGTCACGGATTCTTCGGCTCGACGACGGGCGGCATGGCGAAGGTCGTGGAACAGGCCTTTAAGCGCTATGGCCTTCCCAACGGCTACATCCTGGGCCAGGAAGGTGCCGGTTCTTTCGTCGTGGGTGCCACCTATGGCGAGGGCGAGCTTTATACGAAGAACGCCGGCCAGCACACGCTCTTCTGGCAGGGTCCGTCGATCGGAATCGACTATGGTGGGCAAGGCAGCCGGGTAATGATGCTGGTTTACGAACTGCCGCGAGTCAATGCGATCTACCACCGCTTCGCAGGCGTTTCCGGCCAGGCCTATGTCGTGGCTGGCTTCGGCATGACCGTTCTCAAGCACAAGAACGTCCTCATCGTTCCGATCCGAACCGGTGTCGGCGCGCGGCTGGGCATCAATGTCGGCTATCTCAAGATGACCTCCAAGGCGACGTGGAATCCGTTCTGATCCGTGCACGGCCTGCGGGAAGAATGACACTGCGCCGGCAAATCGCGACCCTGTTCCCTATGTAACTTGCGGCGGCACGGGGCGCGTGGTTTAAGCGGCGTTATCGAATATGCCGGGTGTCCGCTGCCGTGATCGAATATGCTTTGCTTTTCGGATTGGGATTTCTGTCCGCCATTCTGGCGGGGCTTCTGCTTGCGCCGGCCATCCATAGGCGCATCGTCAAGTTCACCGAGGATCGCATCCTCGCGACCATGCCGGTCAGCCCGCAG
>JAHHDR010000005.1 GCA_019739215.1 Rhizobium sp. | reverse complement strand
ATCGATCACCGCCATAAAGACACCATATTTGGTAAACCGACTGTTAAGACAATCGCTTCAAAATACCCATACTTCCCCGACGGCGTTGCCGGCCGGGTGCCGAACCACGAAGCGACGGAGCTGACGATGCGGGCATTGACGAACATGATCGGCAGACTATCGGCCCTGATGGCCCTTCTGATGGCAGTTGCGCTGGCTGCCGCCGCGCCGGCCAGAGCCGACAGCTCACAATATACGATGCAGGAGATCGTGGATGCCGGTCACGGATTCTTCGGCTCGACGACGGGCGGCATGGCGAAGGTCGTGGAACAGGCCTTTAAGCGCTATGGCCTTCCCAACGGCTACATCCTGGGCCAGGAAGGTGCCGGTTCTTTCGTCGTGGGTGCCACCTATGGCGAGGGCGAGCTTTATACGAAGAACGCCGGCCAGCACACGCTCTTCTGGCAGGGTCCGTCGATCGGAATCGACTATGGTGGGCAAGGCAGCCGGGTAATGATGCTGGTTTACGAACTGCCGCGAGTCAATGCGATCTACCACCGCTTCGCAGGCGTTTCCGGCCAGGCCTATGTCGTGGCTGGCTTCGGCATGACCGTTCTCAAGCACAAGAACGTCCTCATCGTTCCGATCCGAACCGGTGTCGGCGCGCGGCTGGGCATCAATGTCGGCTATCTCAAGATGACCTCCAAGGCGACGTGGAATCCGTTCTGATCCGTGCACGGCCTGCGGGAAGAATGACACTGCGCCGGCAAATCGCGACCCTGTTCCCTATGTAACTTGCGGCGGCACGGGGCGCGTGGTTTAAGCGGCGTTATCGAATATGCCGGGTGTCCGCTGCCGTGATCGAATATGCTTTGCTTTTCGGATTGGGATTTCTGTCCGCCATTCTGGCGGGGCTTCTGCTTGCGCCGGCCATCCATAGGCGCATCGTCAAGTTCACCGAGGATCGCATCCTCGCGACCATGCCGGTCAGCCCGCAGGAACTCAGGGCGCAGAAAGACATGGTGCGTGCGGAAATGGCCGCCCAGGTCGCGCGCACGGCTCATGATCTCAAGCTGGAGCGCGGCAAGGCGGCTACGCTGTCCATCCAGAACGACCGGCTGGCGGAACAGACCGGGCGGCTGACCGGAGAGAATTTCGACCTCAAGACCACCGCGGATGCCCTGGCCGTCGAGGCCGGCGAACTGCGCGCCTCGCTGCGCGACGAGGAACTCAAGGTCGTCAAGCTGAGAGAACAGCTCTCCGAAGCCGTGATCCGCGAGCGCCAGAAGGAAGGTCGCATCACGCAACTGCTGCAACGCGCGCAGCAACTGACCCTGGAGATCGACAACCTCAAGATCGATATCGCCACCCGCGACACCGAGGCGGAGGGTCTGCGGGCGCGGATCAATGCGCTGCGCGACGAGCGCGAGACCTTGCGCAACGACATGAAGCTTGCCACGCAGCGGGCCAAGGATGCCGAACTCCGGCTGGCCCGGGAGGAGAACAAGGCCACGCGACTCGAGGATCGGCTCAACGCTGAAATTTCCGGCAGCGTCGACAAGGACACGATCATCGAGCGCCGGATTTCGGAGATCACGCGGCTGAAGGAACGGCTCAAGTCCGCCAATGCAGAGGCGCGCGAGGCCGCACGCGGCACCAAGGCCACCACCACGCGCCTGCCGCCCGCCGCCCGCGTCAAAAGCCTGCCTGCCGAGGAGCGCCGCGCACTGATCGGTGGAAGGCCGCGCCAGGACCTGATCGAGGCGCAGGCCGTTCCGCTGCTTTCGGCACCGGCGAACGGGTCGTCCCAGGCGGCGCCGACACGGCTGATCGACGAGAAGCGCGCCTCCGAACTGAGCGACGACGCCCGCAGCCAGGCCAATGCCGTGGCGGAACGGCTGCTCAATCTCAAGGACGGCGAGCATGACGAGGCGCTTCGCAGCGAAATCGCGGACATTGCTGCCAAGATGGTCGCCGTCGTGGCGCAAAGGGAGGGGATGTCATCCTCGCTTCGCGAGATGATTTCCGGAATGCCGCAGAACAAGGTTTCGGGCCGCACCTCGCTCGCCAATCGCGCCGCCCGGCTGATGCATCAGGACTGACCGGCCGCCGCCCGAATCCGCGCCGGCCCGTTGCGTGTTCAAATCCTTCCCATCGCCGACGACATCGCGAAGAGGGCGATGCCGGTTGCCGTGCCGGCATTCAGGCTGTCGAGGCGTGGCGACTGCGGGATGCTGGCGGTGCGTATGGCCTCGAGGATGGTTTGCGGGAGGCCCTCGCCCTCCGTGCCCGTGACAAGAGCGATACGGGGTGCCGGGCTGATCTCGCGAATGTCGGTCGATCCCGACGGCGAAAGGCCCCAGAGCTGGAAACCGCCCTCCGATAGTGTCGCCAGCATGGTCTCTATAGAACCTTCGCGAGCGTAGGGAACCTGCAAGACGGAGCCGACCGACACGCGCAGTGCCTTGCGGTAGAGCGGGTCGCAGCAGGTCTGGTCGAGAAGCACCGCGTCGGCACCGAAGGCGGCGGCGTTGCGGAATATGGCGCCGATATTGTCATGGTTGGCGATGCCGCAGGCCGCGATGACCAGCGCACTGGCCGGCAGGCCCGCCAGGATGGACGCTGTCGTCGCGACGTGCCGCCGCTCGCCCAGTGCCAGCACGCCCCGGTGGATGTCGAAGCCGGCGATGGCGTTCATGATTGCGCGGGAAACGACATAGACGGGCACCGCCTCGGGAACGGCAGCCAGCAGGTCCGCCAGTCCGTCGACGCGGTTTTCCAGGAGCAGGATCGATTGCGCTGCAAAGTCCCCGCCCCTGGCATGCGTCTCGACAAGAAGGCGCAGCACGACCGTGCCTTCGGCGACGAAGCGACCGCTGCGGCCGACGAGATCCCGCTCCCTGATGTCGCGATAGCCTGCGATACGCGGGTCGGCGGGATCCGCGATGACGATGAGATTCCGGAAGGACATCTGGCCGTCGCTATTTCAGCTCGATCTCGGTGACCGTCTTTCCGGTGGCGAGGTCGTGGACGACGATATGCAACTGCCCGTCAGCGGTTCTTCCGAACAGGAGTATACGGTTGCCGCCGATCGCCGTGCTCTCGACCGTGAAGCCGGATGGCAGGGCGATGGACTGGCGGGCGGCAGGCGCAATTTCCTCCCGCTCGGAGGCGGCAGGCGTGGCTGTATTCGCCGGCAAACGGTTGACCCTGTAGACAATGGAATAGACCACCGCCATAAGACCGAGAACGATGGCCGAACTCGAAATGATCAGCAGTCGGAGCATCTTTCTGCGAACTCTCTCGAGGGTAGGGTCCAGCGGGGCCTCTTGCTCGTCGGTCGTGTTCGGATTGGTCATCAAGTCTCCAGGCAATGGTTAGTGGTGCATGTCGCAGATCCTTAGCGAAGATGATGATGCGGGAAAAGTCCTGATTGCCGGGGAGGATGCGACCGGCCGGCTGGATGCCTGGCTTGCGCATGCGCTGGCCGGAGGTTTGTCGCGCAGTCGAGTGAAGACGCTGATCGAGAACGGCGAGGTGATCGTCAACGGTGTGCCCGCCAAGGCGCCGCACCAGAAGGTCCAGCCGCAGGACCGCATCGAGGTCAGAATTCCGGATGCGCAAGACCCCGAGCCGAAGGGCGAGGATATTCCCCTCGATGTGCTCTACGAGGACGACGACCTGATCGTGCTGGTGAAGCCGGCGGGATTGGTGGTTCATCCCGCGGCCGGCAACTGGACGGGCACGCTGGTCAACGCGCTGATTCACCATTGCGGAGCGAGCCTGTCGGGGATCGGCGGCGTCAAGCGTCCGGGGATCGTCCACCGCCTCGACAAGGAGACGAGCGGCGTGATGGTGGTGGCCAAGAACGACCTGGCGCACGCCGGGCTCGCCGCGCAGTTTGCCGACCACGGTAGGACGATGAAGCTCGAGCGTGCCTATCAGGCGATCGTCTGGGGCCTCCCGCGGCCGCAGAAGGGCACGGTCAATGCCCCGCTCGGCCGCTCGGGTGATCGGGTCAAGCGTGCGGTCGTTTCTGCCGATGCCGACGATGCCCGTCATGCGGTCACGCATTACGAAGTGATCGAGCGTTTCCACGAACGGCCCGACGCCACCGCCGTAGCGGCGCGCATCATCTGCCGGCTGGAGACCGGTCGCACGCACCAGATCCGGGTCCACATGGCACATATCGGCCACCCGTTGATCGGGGATCCGGAATATGGCGCTGCGTTCCGCACCAAGGTGAATCTGTTGCCGGATGCGGCGCGGAAGGTGGTAGGCCGCTACCGGCGGCAGGCACTTCACGCCTATCTGCTGCAGATCGAGCATCCGCGCAGCGGAGAGGTTATGCGCTTCGAGAGCGACCTGCCGGCCGATCTCGTGGAACTGGTCGACGCCCTGCGCATTTAACGCTATAATCATGGTTGAAACGTGCGACTAGTAAGGGTCCCTTACTTTTCACGCAACGGTGAATGCTGCCGTCTTGAATCAACCGCAACGTCACCTACATAGCAAAAAGGGAGGAGTCTTGACTCGCCCTGCGAGGCTTGCCGCATAGGAAGCCGAAAAGAGAGGGGTGCTCTATGGCCCGTAGTTCAATGCCTGTCCTGACCGCTGAAGGTGGTCTCAACCGTTATCTCGATGAAATTCGCAAGTTCCCCATGCTTGAGCCGCAGGAAGAATACATGCTGGCCAAGCGCTACCAGGAACACCAGGACCGCAAGGCGGCCCACAAGCTCGTCACCAGCCATCTGCGCCTCGTGGCGAAGATCGCCATGGGCTACCGCGGCTACGGCCTGCCGATCGGCGAAGTCGTGTCCGAGGGCAATGTCGGCCTGATGCAGGCGGTCAAGAAGTTCGAGCCCGACCGGGGTTTCCGTCTTGCTACCTATGCCATGTGGTGGATCAAGGCCGCGATCCAGGAATATATCCTGCGCTCGTGGTCGCTCGTCAAAATGGGCACGACCGCCAACCAGAAGCGCCTGTTCTTCAACCTGCGCCGCCTGAAGGGCCGGATCCAGGCGATCGACGATGGCGACCTGAGGCCGGACCAGGTCAAGGAAATCGCCACCAAGCTCAAGGTTTCCGAGGCGGAGGTCGTTTCGATGAACCGCCGCCTCGGTGGCGACGCTTCGCTCAACGCGCCGATCAAGGCGTCGGAAGGCGATTCCGGCCAGTGGCAGGATTGGCTGGTCGACGACCACGACAACCAGGAAGAGATCCTGATCGAGCAGGACGAACTCGACAATCGCCGCAGCATGCTGGGCAACGCGCTCAAGGTGCTGAACGATCGCGAGCGGCGGATCTTCGAGGCCCGTCGCCTGCGCGAGGATCCGGTGACGCTGGAGGAATTGTCTTCCGAGTTCGATATCAGCCGTGAACGTGTCCGCCAGATCGAGGTCCGCGCCTTCGAAAAGGTGCAGGACGCGGTGCGCGAAGCGGCTCTCGCACAGGCCAAGGCGCTTCGCGCGGTCGAGCCGGCCTGAGCGGCAATGAAATTCCGGTACAGATGGAAAAGCCCCGGCAGGGTCACCTGCCGGGGCTTTTGCTTGAACAATTCCGCTGTCAGTTGCTGGTGGCCGTCGGGCCGAGCGCCGCCCACTCGGCAAGCGCCTTTTCGAAGGCCTCCGTACCGGTGGTGCCTTTCTCGAAGGTCAGCAGGGCGCGGCGGTTGTTGCGGTAGACCACCGGGATATCGATCCACGAACGGGTCTTCATCAGATCGGTGTTGACCTTGCGCGCGTCGGCGTCGTCGTTCAGTGCGATCATGTGGAACTCGTCAGTGATCTTCGCAGGCACCGCGATCAGGCCGTTGCCACGATCCTGCTCGGTCTGCTTGAACGCGATACGCTGGACGCTCTCGACATTGCCTTCGGCGAAATCGTCCGGAAGGTCGAACACGACTTCGATAATGTGGCTTGCGGGAAGCGATGCATCGCTGTTTCGCTTGAACGTAACAACGGCCTTGAGCTTGCGCTCCGGTACTTCCACCGTGGCCTCGACCAAGGGCTGGCTCTTGCCGGTCGTGTTCGTCGTGTCGTCCTTCAGGGCCCACGTGACCTTGCCCTGGACGGCCACCGGCGAGTCGCCAAGCCGCTCTTCGTACAGAATCATTTTCTGCGCGACGGTGAGCCCGGGCGTTTCGGCCGTCTGGTCGGTCAAAGCGGGGCTCGGGTTGTTGGCGGCGACTTCGGTCTCGGCGGCAACGGTTGCGCCGGCGATGGTCTTGCCTTCCGTCAGCGATTGATCGATCGGGATCTTGGCAGCCTCGGTTTCGGCTTCCGTCCCGTCCTCGAGCAGCCGCTGGGTGAACTTCGTCGGCACGATATTCGTGTCGAGCGAGGCGACTTCCGTGGGCTTGTCGTCGGCGGCGGTGGCCTGCGTCTCCGCTGTGTCATCAGCACCGGCGGCCACGCTCTTGGTCTGATCGGCGGCGGCGGTCTCCTCGACCGCCCTGGTCTCTGTCGGGCTCGTGCCCGAGGGGATATAGCTCGCGACCAGGGCCGAAACATCGTCGCGGTATGTGTAGGCGGCGAAAGCGCCACCGGCCACGATGAGCGCCGCGCCAACGCCAAAGGCGATCGGCAACGGATTGAACTTCTGCCTGGGCTTGCCACCAACCTTGAAGCTCTTGCCTTCGAGCTTGGACATGGCCCGGGTCACTTCCGGAGAAAGCGTCTCGCCCTGCGCGTCGGCGGAAGCTTCATTGCCGGCCGGCTTGTAGCCGATCAAGTCCTCCAGTTCGGAGCGAGCATCACGCTGCGGCTCCGTGCTCGCCTCGACCGGCGCCCTTGCGAGTTCTTCCTGCCGGTCGTGCAATGCCTGCTCGAAAGCCACCGGCTTCGGCAGATCGGGAAGATCGTCGAACGGCGCATCCCACGAAAAATCGCCTTCCGGCTCCTTGCGGGCGCCCGGCGGCTTTGCGCCCGGCGTCGAGAATTCAGACTTGAGGAACTCGTTGAAGCCGGTCGCCACGTCAGTTTCGGTGAGCGCGGCTCGCGGCATTTGCGGCGCCGGTTCCGGTGCGACCTCGGGTTCGCGGTCGATATCGACGCCCCATGCGGGCATCGCGGCTACGTGTCGTTCAGCGTATGCCGGTTCTGATGCCTGGGGTGCCGGTTCCTGCTCGTCGCCTGGAAACTCGCTTGCGCTGTCGACGTAGGGCTGTTCCATCACGCGGTTTGAGGCGTGGCGAATCGCGGGTTCGCGGCTTTCGCCGAGGTGTGACAGCAGCGGATCGTCGTGATCTTCGGCCACGTGCGTCGTCGCTACGGTCTCGATGGAAACGTTGTCTTGCTGGTCCGGGGTGGAGGCGTGAACGACCGGTTCGACAATGCGTGCAGGTTCGACATACTCGACGGCCGGCGGAGCGGCCTCAGACTCGACCATGGGCGGCTCGGCAAACACCGGCTCGGCAGAAACTGGCTCGACAAAGACTGGCTCGACAAAGACTGGCGCGGCATGGACGACATGCGCGGCCGGCTCGTGATGGATTTCTTCGTTGGGCTCTGGCTGATGCTGCCGAGGTTCGGGAACGGGCAGAGCGTCGTACGCTGTCTCGGACTGGTCCTGCGCCGCGGCGAAGACCTCGCCGACGGCGGGTGCGTAGGGCGTCGGGACGGGTTGCGCCTCGGTGACTTGCTGTGCCGGCGCCGGAGCGGCTTCGGCATGGTCGGTTTCGGATCGCGCCGCCTCGAACGTTTCGTCGACCTGCGACGGTGCCTCTTCTATGGGCACGGCAGCAGCGGGCATCGTGTCGGCAGAGGGCGGTACGACAAGCAACGGGTCGGCAGGTACCGGGTCGGCAAGTACCGGGTCGGCAAGTGATGGTTCGGCGGGCAAGGCCTCGCCATGCTCCTCCTCGACCATGCGGATCGCATCATCGAGCTTGTCGAGCTGGCGCTTGAACATCGCTTCCGGAGGGCGGGGGTTCATGTTTTCCAGCTGGCGCACGACCGCGCCACGCGCCTTGTCGTAGACCCTGGCCCGCATTTCGGGCTTATTGTCCGTGAGGCCGTCCACCGCACGCCGGATAACTGCTACAAAATCCGCCATAGGATCCTTCTCAACTCAATCAGCCGGAGATAATAGGCGCTGGCGCCTTCCCGGGGCTTTCGTTCAGTCTTCGAACGGGTCTGTAACGAGGATAGTGTCTTCCCGTTCAGGGCTGGTGGAAAGCAGGGACACCGGAGCGCCGATGAGTTCTTCCACGAGCCTCACATATTTGATCGCCTGGGCGGGCAGATCGGCCCATTTTCGAGCGCCCACGGTGGATTCCTTCCACCCTTCCAGCGTGACATAGACCGGCCTCACTCTCGCCTGCGCCGCCTGTCCTGCCGGAAGATGATCGATTTCCCGGTCGTCCAGCATATAGCCGGTGCAGATCTTCAGCTCATCCAGTCCGTCGAGCACGTCCAGCTTGGTCAGCGCAATGCCGGTCACGCCGTTGGTGGCAACGGATTGGCGCACGAGGGCCGCGTCAAACCACCCACACCGCCTCTTTCTACCGGTAACTGTGCCAAATTCATGACCACGCTCACCTAAAAACGTCCCGACTTCATCGTGAAGCTCGGTCGGGAAGGGTCCTTCGCCCACCCGGGTCGTGTAGGCCTTGGTGATTCCGAGGACATAAGAGAGTGCCGAGGGGCCCATGCCGGAGCCGGCTGCGGCCTGTCCGGCTACGGTGTTGGACGAGGTCACGAAGGGATAGGTTCCGTGATCGATATCGAGCAGCGTGCCCTGCGCGCCTTCGAAGAGAATGCGCGAGCCCTTGCGGCGTTCGCGGTCGAGCAGTGCCCAGACGGCTTCCGAATAGGGCAGGACGCGGTCAGTGATGGCGGCAAGTTCAGCCATAATGGCATCATGGCCGACTTCCTTTTCACCCAGGCCACGGCGCAGAGCATTGTGGTGGGTGAGCAGCCGGTCGACCTTGAGGCCGAGTGTTTCGGGGTCGGCGAGATCGGTGACGCGGATCGCGCGGCGGCCGACCTTGTCCTCGTAGGCCGGGCCGATGCCGCGACGCGTGGTGCCGATCTTGGTGCCGGAATTGGAAGCGGCGTCCTCGCGGATGCCGTCGAGTTCGCGATGGAGCGAGAGAATCAGTGTCGCGTTGTCGGCGATGCGCAGGTTCTCCGGCGTGATGACCACGCCCTGACCGGCGAGCTTGTCGATCTCGGTGAGCAGCGCATGCGGATCGATGACGACGCCGTTGCCGATAATCGCCAGCTTGCCCGTTCGAACGACGCCTGACGGCAGAAGGGAAAGCTTGTAGCTCACGCCGTCGATCACCAGGGTATGGCCGGCATTGTGGCCGCCCTGGAAGCGGACCACGATATCCGCGCGCTCCGAAAGCCAATCGACAATCTTGCCCTTGCCCTCGTCGCCCCATTGGGTGCCCACGACAACCACATTCGCCATCTTAGAGTTTCCTGCCTTCTTTCCCGGCGTCTCTGCGCCCTCTCAAACCCGCGCACATATAAATCTTTACGTTTCGGAAAGCGACCCGCTAATTTTCCCGGCCGGCTTTTTGTCGTGACAGGAGGAAGGGCGGCGGCTAAGGCTCGCTGCTCCAGTTCATTTGTGCAGTTGCCTGATGTCGCCCACTTCCAAAGCCTACCTCTTCCTCGTCATTACCGGTTTGGGCTGGGCGGCCAACGCGGTCGTCGGGAAATTCGCCGTCGGCCATGTGGGTCCCATGACGCTCACGGTCGCGCGCTGGGCAATCGCGCTGGCGATCATCCTTGCGCTCTCGATACCGCAGCTCAGGGCGGACTGGCCCGCGATCAAAAAGAACTGGCTGGTCGTCTTCGTCTTCGCAGGCCTCGGGTTCACCGGTTTCAACGCACTGCTCTACTCCGCCCTGACCTACACATCCGCGATCAACGTTGTGATCGAGCAGGCCGGCATTCCGGGCATCATCTTCCTCGGCAATTATCTGCTGTTCCGGACCAGGCTGGGCGTCGGGCAGATCGCCGGTTACGCGATCACGCTTCTCGGCGTGGCGGTGACGGCGTCGAACGGGTCGATCAAGGCGATATTGGATCTTGGCTTCAATTTCGGCGATCTGCTCATGCTGCTCGCCTGCCTGATCTATGCGACCTACACGATCAGCCTGCGCTACAAGCCGGATATTCACTGGAAGAGCATGTTCGCCGCATCGGCTTGCGGGGCGCTTGTCGCCGCAGTTCCACTTTTCGTCTGGGAGTTCACGTCGGCCGACTTCATCGTGCCGGATGCCATCGGTTGGGGCGCAATCCTGTTCACCGCGCTGGTTCCGTCGTTGGTTTCACAGGTTCTCTACGTGCGTGGTGTGGAATTGATCGGCCCGAACCGTGCGAGCCTCTTCATCAATACGATCCCGGTTTTCGGCACGCTGCTTGCCGTGATATTCCTGCGCGAGCCCTTGCTCGGCTTTCACGTCGTGGCTCTGGCGCTGGTGATCACCGGCATCGCAATCGCGGAAAGGGGACGGCTGTGAGATATGTTTTGCCGGTTCTCTTCGTGCTGGCCCCGTTTCTCTTCGCTCTCGGCCTGACGCTGCCCCTGATGACCTTCGAGAAGTTGTTTTTCTTCAAGGAAGATCCGTCATTGCTCGCCATCGTCGCCTCTCTGTGGGAAAGCAATGTCGCGCTCGCGCTGCTGGTGGCGCTGTTCTCGATCGTCTTTCCCTTCGCCAAGATGGCCGCGGTCGCGGCCGAGGCACTGGCGCCCGCAGGCAGCAAAAGCAGCCGCTTTGCCAAGCTCGTGCCGCTGCTCACCAAGTGGTCGATGATGGATGTCATGCTGGTCGCCGTCGTCATCACGGCGGCCAAGACATCCGGCCTCGCCAATGCCTTCACCGAAGCGGGGCTGTGGTGCTATGCCGGCGCCGCCCTGGTGACGACTGTGATCCAATGGATCGTCGCACGGCGCCCGAAGGTCACCGCACCAGCGGCGGCCGATCAGGCCTGAACGGCGATCTCGACCTTGTCCGGATAGAAGGCCAGGTGATCCCTGATTTCGGTCACGGCGACATAGGGCGTCTCGTAGCTCCAGACACCGTTCTTGCCTTCTTCGCCTGTCGGCAGGCTGAAATAGGATGCGTCTCCCTTGTAGGGGCAGTAGGTCTCGTGCGTCGAGCGCTCCAGGGTGGCCATGTCCGCGTCGGCGCGTGGAATGTAGTATACGGCGGGATACGAGGCTTCCTTGAGCGTCAGGGCGCGGGTGGTCTCCGCAATCAGCCGGCCGCCGGCGCGCACGGTGACGCGGCCATCGAATGGCGCAATCGTGATCGGGTGGTCGGGTCCGGGAATCCTGATCGACTTGCCAGTCATCGACTTTCTCCTCAAGTTGGTGTCTTTGGCTCTGTCCGTGATTCATACGTCCGCCTCAAGGACGGGCTCCAGAGCTATGTATGATCGAGAAGGAGGATTCTCCATGCGCTCGCTGACAAAAATGCTCGTTGCCCTGACCCTGAGCCTGGCGATCGGGAGTGCCGCGACGAACCAGGCGCTGGCGGCCTCGCCCGCACCGGTGCGGGCCGACAACGGCATGGTGGTCAGCGCGCACAGGATTGCCACGGAAGTCGGCGTCGACATCCTGAGGAAGGGCGGCAACGCGATCGATGCGGCGGTCGCAGTCGGCTATGCGCTGGCGGTGGTCTATCCGTCCGCCGGCAATATCGGCGGCGGCGGCTTCATGACGATACGGCTGAAGGATGGCCGGACGAGTTTCCTGGATTTCCGCGAGCGTGCGCCGCTGGCCGCGACCAAGACGATGTATCTCGATGCGCAGGGCAACGTGGTGGATGGCCTGTCGACGGCGGGTTATCTCGCGGTCGGGGTGCCGGGTTCGGTGATGGGCTTCGAGACCGCGCTGACGCGCTTCGGCACCATGCGCCGGGCATCGGTGATGGCGCCCGCGGTGCGGCTGGCGCGGGAAGGCTTCGTGCTCGAGGACGGAGATGTCGCGACATTGACCGGCGGGGCGAAGAAAACTCGGCAAGGACGCGGCCGCGGCCGCGATCTTCCTCAGGAACGGACAGCAGCCGTTCGAGGAAGGTGACAGGCTCAAGCAGGCCGATCTTGCCGACAGCCTCGCGCTCATCATGGAAGAAGGGCCGAACGTCTTCTACCGGGGAAGGATCGCGGACAGGATCGTCGCGGCAAGCGATGCCAAGGGCGGCATCTTGGCCAAGGCGGATTTCGAGCAATATGCGGTGCGCGAACTGGCGCCCGTCAAGTGCAACTATCGCGGCTACGAGGTCATCTCCTCGCCGCCACCCAGTTCCGGCGGCGTCATCCTCTGCGAGATCCTCAACGTGCTGGAGGGCTATCCGCTGGCGCATCTCGGTCCGGGATCGGCCGAGGCGGTGCATTACATGGTGGAGGCGATGCGGCATGCCTATGCCGACCGCAACTCCGCGCTGGGCGATCCGGATTTCGTCAAAAATCCCGTCGCCACCTTGACCGACAAGGCCTACGCGGCGAAAATTCGGGAAGCGATCGATCCTTTCAAGGCAGGCGTGTCGGCGGAGGTGAAGCCGCTCGCACTGGCCGAAAGCCAGGAGACGACACATTATTCCATCGTCGACAAGGACGGCAACGCGGTCTCGGTGACCTACACGCTGAACGGCTCCTTCGGCGCCGGCGTGGTGGCTGACGGCACCGGCATCCTGCTCAACAACGAGATGGACGACTTCACCTCGAAGCCCGGCGTCGCCAATCTCTATGGCCTGGTGCAGGGCGAGGCGAATGCCATCGCGCCGCGGAAGACGCCGCTTTCGTCGATGAGCCCGACTATCGTCACCAAGGACGGCAAGCTTTTCATGGTGATCGGCAGCCCCGGGGGCGCGCGCATCATCACCATCACTCTCGAGGCGATGCTGAATGTCATCGACCATGGCATGAATATCCAGGAGGCGATCGACGCGCCGCGGATCCATCATCAATGGCTGCCCGACGTGATCCGGATGGAGCCTTTTGCATTGTCGCGCGATACCCAGAGGCGCCTCGCCGACATGGGTCACACGGTCGGGATCGATCCGAACTGGACAATCTGGGGGCAGGCCGCCGGCATTCTCGTCGGCGGAGACAGCGTCCGCGCGATCGAGGCGGGCGATGGTGCCCGGCTGAATGGCGCCATGGACAGCCGCTCTCTTTCGGGAAAGGCCATGGGCCACTGATGGGGGCGCGTCCGGTCAGACCAAGGCATGGCCGGCTGCGGCCAGGACCGGTTCCGCGCGTTCCACGTCACGCTGCTTGATCAACATGTGGTCGCCATCGAAGGTGGAGACCACGAAAATGCCGATGCCGGCAGCCGAGAGCGGTCCGATCACGGCACTGACAATGCCGGTTTCGTCGAAGGCGAAGGGGCCGATGAACTTGTAGCATGCCCAGCCGCCATCCTGCCTGACGCCAGCGGGGACACGCTCGGCCCTGCAAACGAT
Source organism: Rhizobium sp. (assembly GCA_019739215.1). Lineage (GTDB taxonomy): Bacteria > Pseudomonadota > Alphaproteobacteria > Rhizobiales > Rhizobiaceae > Rhizobium_E. The sequence goes on along the minus strand of JAHHDR010000005.1, from coordinate 23,841 downwards.
CGACAATTCATCATCGGAACGGCTGATCGATGAAAAACCCTCTCCATCCGCCCAGCCGGGAATCGGCGAGGACGGATCAAGCCTGCAGACGGTATAGGCGCCGGCAAGGCGTGCCAGTCTGACCCTGGCCGCCACGATCAGCGATCGTTGCGCTTGCCGAGGTGATCTTCCCAGGCCAGGGCCGTCTCGACGATGAATTCGAGATTGTCGTATTGCGGCTGCCAGTTCAGTTCCTGCCTTGCGACGGTCGGGTTGGCGACAATCGTAACGGCGTCGCCGGGCCGGCGTCCGGCGTAGCGGATGTCGAACGCCTTGCCGTGCACCTTCTTGACGGTCTCGAGAACCTCCAGCACGGAGAAGCCGCGGCCATAGCCGCAATTGGCCACCAATGATCCGCCGCCTGCCCGCATGCGCTCCAGCGCCTTCAGATGGGCGTTGGCGAGGTCGCTGACATGGATGTAGTCGCGGACACAGGTGCCGTCCTCGGTGGGATAGTCGGTGCCGAAGACGTCGATATGGCCGCGCTTGCCCAGCGCGGCCTCCCCCGCAACCTTGATGAGGTGCGTGGCGCCAATGGTGGACTGGCCTGTCCGGCAGCGCGGGTCGGCACCTGCAACATTGAAATAGCGCAGGGCAGTATAGGTGAAATCATGTGCGGCGGCGGTGTCGCGCAGCATGATCTCGGTCATTAATTTGGAGGACCCGTAGGGCGATTCGGGGCTGAGCGGTTCGGTCTCGGTGACGGGCTCGGTGCCGCGGGGTGTGCCATAGACGGCGGCCGTCGACGAAAAGACGAAATGCGGCACCTTGTGCTTCACTGCAGCCGCGATGAGCGCGCGCGACTTCACGGTGTTGTTCTCGTAGTACATTAGCGGATTGGAGACGGACTCGGGCACGATGATCGAACCGGCAAAATGGATGATCGCGTCAATATCATTTTCGCCGAAGACGGTTTCGTGCAGGCTCTCATCGGCGATGTCGCCTTCGTAGAACCTGGCCTCCGGGGCGATGGCCCAGCGGAAGCCGGTCGACAGCCGGTCGAGGACCACGACGTCCTGTCCGGCGTCGAGCAAGGCCCATACCATGTGGCTGCCGATATAGCCCGCACCACCCGTCACCAGAACTGCCATTCCCGCTCTCCGAATTCCCCGATTTTGCGGCTGCCGGTCTATCGCGGAACGGCGAAAGTGTAAATCTTGTCGCCTTCGACATTTCCTTGCCGGCGGCGAGGCGTTATGGATCATGGCATGAACGCTGCCTCCGCCCATGACCTGCTTCCGGACGAGCTTGCCGCCCTGATGTATTTCTATGCCGAATCGGGCGTTGCGTGGCTTTCCGAGGATGCGCCTGTCGACCGCTTCGCGGAGATGGCCGCCCAGGCAGCGAGCCGTTCCGCCCCCGTTGCTGGGACGGTCCGCGCGCCGGCGCAAAGTGCGCGGCCGTCCCAGCCAGCGGCTCCGCCCGCAACGCTGGCGGCGCCGGTGGTGGCGGTCCCTGACGCCGAAGCGGTGGAGGCGGCGCGCCGTCTCGCCGGTGACGCCGCCGATGCCGCGGGGCTGGTTGCCGCCGTCGAGGACTTCGCCGCCTGCAATCTGAAATTCAGCGCCAAGCATACGGTGTTCGCCTCCGGGAGCCTGTCGGCCCGAATCATGGTTCTCGGCGGAATACCGGCTGCGGATGACGACCGCGAAGGCAGGCCGCTCGCAGGCGCTGCGGGACAGATCTTCAGCCGCATGATGGCCGGCGTCGGCATCGAGACCGAGACACTGCTTGTGGCGAATCTCATTCCCTGGCGGACGCCCGGCGATCGCGCCCCGACGATGCGGGAAATCGACATCTGCCGGCCTTTTGCACAGCGATTGATCGAACTCGTGCGCCCGGCGGCGGTTCTGGTGCTCGGCAATATTCCTGTCCGCATCCTTTCCGATCAGCCCCGCGCCGGAATTCATGCCGCACGGGGAAAGTGGCTGGAACTGCCGGGTCACGATGCAGCCATCCGGGCCTATGCCACGTTCCATCCGCAGGAAATGCTGGCGACGCCGGCATGCAAGCGACTCGCCTGGCAGGACATGCTTCGATTCCGCTCCGAACTGGCGATCACCCCCTCAGGCGTGTGATGAAACTGCCACAGTTTGCGCCAACTGCTCGCAAGGCTGGCCGCGCAGGCTGCCGCCGTGCCGACATTCTGCCGCCTCTATTAACAAATTTTCATGACTGTGGCGACACTGTGGCAGGCGGTAGGTCGTCTAATATATTGTAATAATTTGATTTATTTCTCAAGTCTTCCGGATTTTCGGCGCTCTTCGAGTGATCACAAATGGGTCATGATCCATGCGCATGGTGCATAGCAGTTCGGCTGTTGCTGCGTTGCAAAATTTCTGGGTGCGATGCAATATCAGACTCGGCTTGGGAGGACTTTTTTGAAGGACCAACGCCAATGCGTGAAATCTACCGACCCGTGCATTCGGGCTACGAGACCCTGAGGCTCCGCCGCGAGAAGTCCGGCAGGGAAGCCCACTTCAATCGAAGGGCATTTCCAGCCAACGAGCAGATGACCGCTCTCGGCTTCGAGGCCCAGACGCGCCGCCAGGCATTGTTCGTGCAAGGCTATTCAAGATAATCTACGAATTGTAAGAATTCGTACGCGGGGTTCTGCGTTTTTTATGCAGCACTCTTTTCGAAACCCGCTATAAGACACCCGCGGGATTTGGATAGTCGCTGCCGGCGGCTTTCCTTGGCTTAACGAATGTGCAAGACAAATGTTGCAAATTCGGACAGAGCGGGAAGCGCCTGCGCCAAGGGGAATAGGGTTCGAGGGTTTTCAATCGAAGAAGACCTGAAGGGCCGTCGTTGCCTGCCGGAAATGGGGCCGCGTCTCCGGGCGTTGCCGGAGGGAATATTGTAGACATGCGTCAGACTGCATTAATCGGGAAACGGGCGGCGGGATTGAAGAAGACATTGGCCCTTGCTGTTGCTGCTTCCTCGCTGGTGATGCTAGCGGGTTGCGTGCCCAACGACGGTCCGCTGGCCTCCAAGGTCGTCAAGGCCGGCGCCGACAAGACGGTGACGATCGCCCAGACAAGCATCGCCTTCGACGTGGTCCAGGTGGACCAGCGCATCGCAAATTCCGTCACCGCGCTCGGGCAGCCGTCCCTGGAGCAGACGTTCGGATTCGGCAGCGCTCCCGGAACGCCGGTGATCGGCGTGGGTGACGAACTGAGCGTGCTGATCTTCGAAGCGGGTCCCGATGGCCTGTTCTCGACCACCGAGCGCAAGTCCACCAACATCCCGGTCGTTGTTCAGCCGAACGGCTATGGCCAGATTCCCTATGCCGGCGCGATCAAGTTCGCGGGCAAGACGTTGGAGGGCGCCCGTCAGGAGGTGGCCCAGGCGCTTAAGGCGAAGGCCGTCGAACCCGACGTCGTCGTCAACATCTCCAAGAATTACTCGCGCATGGTTTCGGTACAGGGTGCCGTCAACCAGCCGCAGATGGTCGTTCTCGGTCTTTCGCCGCAACCGCTGACCAATGTCGTGGCGGCCGCCGGCGGCCCGGCCAAGCCGCCTTACGACACTTACGTCACGCTGACGCGCGGGCGGAAGTCTTCCACGGTGCTCTTCCAGAGCGTGATCGACGATCCCAAGGAAGACATCATGATCCAGCCGCGGGACAAGATCTTCCTGACTTACGACCCACAAACCTTTACGGCTTTGGGCAATGTCTACAAGAGCGGCAAGATTCCGTTCGAGACCAGCACACTGACGCTGGTCGAGGCTGCGGCGCTCTCCGGCGGCGCGCGGGCCGAACTCGCCGACCCCAGGGGCTATTTCATCTTCCGCTACGAGTACGAGGTCGTCTACCGGCAGGTTGTCGGCGAGCAGCGTTTCCGCGACCTCCTGCAGCAGGGCATGTCGCCGGACAAGGAAGGCCGCTTTCCGATCGTCTACCGGATCGACATGACCGACCCGCAGAGCTATCTGGTGACGCAGTCCTTCCCCGTGCGGAACAAGGATGTGCTCTATCTAGCGCGGCATCCTTCGACGGACTTCGTCAAGTTCGTCCAGATCATCCGCGGCCCGGTTGCGGTTGCCAAGGATCTGCAGACGATCAAGAATGCCGAGTAAAGCCGGTCGTTGGGCTCTGGACGGCATGAAACGCTGCGGAGCGGCGGCCTGACGGAGGGCATCGGGCAATGAGCCGTGCCAGACCAGTTGTCGCCGTGACCTCGCCGGGCCTGTGGGCACAGCGGCGAGAGATCGAAACCTTGCTCGATGCCGACATCCGGCTGCTGGGCACGAGCCTGCCTTTCGCCATCGACGGCTATGTCGGCTGGGGCGGTCGTGCGTCGGGCCTGCGGGCGCGGCGCTTCGGCCGCCGGTTCGGCAAGCGCGTCGTGCTTCTCGAGGACGGCTTTCTCAAGAGCTATGCGCCCGGTCGCGACGAGCCTGCCCATTCCTATGTCGTGGACCGATCCGGCATCTATTTCGACGCGACACGACCGAACGACCTCAACGCCCTGGCGGAGCGTGGCCTGACAGACGATCAGGATGGTCGTGTCCGCTCTGTGGTGGACTTTATTCGGAAGAACCGGCTTTCGAAATACAACAATTCACCCATCCTGCCGCTGTCGGACAGCGGCCTGCCTTCCGGCCGACCCTTCGTGCTGATCATAGACCAGGTTGCCGGCGACGCCTCGATCGCGGGGGCGCTGGCGGATGAAACCCGGTTTGGCGATATGCTGGTGCATGCCCGCGACCACTATCCAGACGCAGTGATCGCGGCCAGGACGCATCCCGCTGCCAGCGAGCGCAGTCCGGTCATCAACGCGGCAAGGCGCCTGGGTATCGATATCGTGGTGCCCGGGCGGATGAACCCCTGGCCGCTGATCGAGGAGGCGGATGCGGTCTACACCGTTTCCAGCCAGTTGGGTTTCGAGGCGTTGATGTCGGGGACGAAAGTTCACGCCTTCGGTGTTACCTATTATTCGCACCGCGGCCTGACGGTCGACCACTGCGCGGCGCCTGTGCCACGCCCCCCCGCTTCGCTCGAAGCGGTCTTCCATGCCGCCTATATCGACTATTCGCGCTATCTCGACCTGCACGACCGGCGGCCCGTCGAGGTTGAACGGGCGCTCGACCAGATGCTGACCGTCCGCCAACAGCGCAACCAGGTGACGCCGCGGATCTACACCGGCGGGCTTTCGCCGTGGAAGCGGCGAGCGCTCGATCCCTTCGTGGTCGGGCCGCAGGGCCGGGCGGTTCATTGCGCGTCGCTCAAGCAGGCAGTGGCGTTGGCGAAGGCCAATGGCGGGCAGGTGGCGCTGTGGGGCACGTCGAGGCCGATGCCTGATGCTGTGGCGGCCGTGCGCTTCGAGGATGGGTTCATCCGCTCACGCGGGCTCGGCGCCAATCTCGCGCTTCCCTCGTCGCTGGCGATGGACTGGGACCATGTCTATTACGACGCGCGTGGCGAAAGCAGGCTCGAGCACATCATCGCCAATCATGTGTTTTCCGATGACCTCATCGAACGGGCCGAACGGCTGATCCGTTCGATCGTCGAGAAGGGCGTGTCGAAATACAATGTCGGCGACGCGGTGGCATTTCCCACCGTAGTGCCCGGGCGGCTTCGGATTCTCGTGCCGGGCCAGGTCGAGAAGGATGCCTCGATCAGATATGGTTCACCCGTCGTCAAGACCAATCGCGGATTGGTCACGGCGGTGCGTGCGCTCTTTCCGGAGGCTTACCTGGCGTACAAGGAGCATCCGGACGTCACGTCCGGCATGCGTTCGGGGGGAGAGGTGCCCGACGCCGCTGACATCATCGTGCGCGATGGTGACATCAAGGACTGGATCGCGTGGTGCGACCGGGTCGAGACCATGACGTCGCTGGCGGGTTTCGAGGCCTTGATCCGCGACAAGCCGGTCGGCGTGCACGGCATTCCCTTCTATGCAGGCTGGGGGCTGACCGACGACCGGTTGCCGGTGCCGCGCCGAACGCGTGTTGCCAGCAAACAGATGCTGGCGGCGGCGGCGCTCATCCTCTATCCGTTCTATGTACACCCACTGAGCGGCATGCCCTGCCGCGTCGAGGAACTGGTCGAGGAGATCGCATTGAAGCGCCATGTTCCGGTGTCGGTGTTCCGTCGGGTCCTGCTTGCGCTGTCGCAATCAATTAATCGATCAGCCGTCAAAATACGTGATCGTCGGGCATGAGCAGAGGCAGAGCCCACGGGCGTGGGGATCCGGGAAGCGCTGTGCCAGAATTAACCATAGTTGTCAGAATATTAGACAATTCCCGCATTGCCTCATTCTGTACACCGTGGTGAGGGAGTGTGTCATCGACGCTGGCCAGGGGGCTCATCGTCTGTGGCTTGGGTGCATCACCTGCCGGGTGGCTTATGCCGGACAGTTGAATTGTGAACACCGATATGTGTAATGAGCGTTCCGGGTGGTTAGCCGTCACCTTAATGAATGAAGCAAACGACACATGAACGTATCCTTGAATTCAAACGGCCGGCAGAACGAGAAGGCTCGAAAGAAGGCCAGACTCGCTCGGGGACAAGGGGGAGGGCTGATCAGCTTTCCCTTCATGCGCCGCGTACGCCGCTCCTTTCCGAACAAGGATTGTCCGCGCGTCGTCCTGCTGCAGGGGCCGGTCGGCAGCTTTTTCCGTCGTGCTCAGGATCATCTGAATGCCAACGGTTTCGACGCCTGGCGCGTGCGCTTCAATGCCGGTGACCGTCTCTACTCGCGCGGCGACAAGACGCTCGACTTCGTCGGCAATGTCGAGAGCTGGCGGGTCTGGTTCTCCGAAATCATCCGCGAGAACGGCTTCGACGCCGTCGTGCTGTTCGGTTCCGAACGGTTGGTCCATCGCGTGGCGATCGAATGCGCCGAACAGATGGGCATTCCGGTCATGTGCCTTGAGGAAGGCTACATCCGTCCCGGCTTCGTGACGATGGAACTGGGCGGCAACAATTGGCGCTCGCCGATCGCGGGCCAGCTTCCGCCGGACGAATTCAGCGCGCCGCGGCGCGAAGGCCCCAAATCCGTACCGTCGTCCGGTTCGTTTTCGGCCATGGCCTGGGCGGCACTGCAGTACTTCACCATCCGCGCAATCATTTCCACTCCCGGCGAGCGCAAGCTCTTCCACAAGCAGAAGCGCACGCTACTCTCCGAAGGCTTCTACTGGGTCAAGAACTACTATCGTAAGTTCGCCCATGTCGGCCGCAACTACCACATTTCCGAGCGCCTGCTTGAGCACCACGACAAGCGCTTCTACATCGTACCGCTGCAGGTGCATGACGACACGCAGCTCGGTCGCGCCGCCAATGCGTGGAACAACCAGAAATTGATCCTCAAGACCATCGTGTCCTTCGCACGCAATGCGCCTGCGGATCACCAGCTTGTGTTCAAGATCCATCCGATGGAACGCGGACATACGCGGGACTGGCACTTCATCCGCCAGGTCTCGGCGCTCAACGATGTCAAGGACCGGGTGCATGTGCTGGACGGCGGCTCTCTCAGTCTGCTGACCCGTCATTCCGCCGGCATGATTACGATCAATTCGACATCGGGCCTGTCCGCTATCCATCACGGCGTGCCGCTCGCGGTGCTGGGCCAGGCGCTCTACCGGCATCCCGATCTGGCATTCTGCGTCGAGCGCGGCATCGATCTCGACCGCTTCTGGTCGGAAGCCTTCGTGGCGCCGGAGAAGGACCGTCATCGCTATCTGAGCTGGATCCACCACCAGTGCCTGGCGGGCGGCGACTTCTATGCCAAGGAAGGCATGGAAGCGGCGGCGCAGAGCCTGAAAGTGAAGATCGAACAGGCACTTGCGACGCAATGCGCGGCGCTTGAGGCGCCCTCCAATGTGCTGGAAGGCGTATTCACGGTCGAGAAGCGCATCGCCGAGGGGTGAGACCTTTTTTGAGACCATTGAAAGACCGCCAGGAACGTTGTTCCCGGCGGTCTTTTCGTTTTGAAGTCTATCGAGCCTACTGTGGAAAGTGCTCGGTGTGGGTCTCGGCCGTGCGGCCGAAATAGAGCACGCGGCGACCGAGAAAGGACACGATGTAGCCGGCGCAGCCGAGCGTCCGCACATTGTCGCAGAACGCGGCGTAGGTGTAGTCGGGCGGGTTGGCCTGCGCCCACTTGATCTGGGCCGCGATCCCCGATCCGTCGAAAACCGCAGCGACGGGCGCGCCGTGCGCCAGATTGTCGAGTGTGACGCTGTCGCCGTCGGGCAGGACATAGGTCGTCGTGTTCCGGCGATAGTCGACGGCGTAGGACTCGAAGCCTGCCTTGATAAGGCTGCCGACGATGTCAGGAAATGACATCGAGCCGGCGTGGGCTGCGTTCAGGCAATTCTGGGCAATAGCGATCCGTTGCGCGTCCATGGCGCTTCCTTTCCTGATGATGCTGGGCTGGAGAGTGATCCGGTCAGTCGACCGGCATGTCGATTAGACTTCGCTCCGAGGCGATCTTTCGGAGCAGGTGCTCGAGTTGCTGCCGCTCCCCTGCTGTCAGCCCGCCGAAGAAGGCTAGGTCGTTCGCGTCGGCAAGGGCCGCGAGCCTCGGGACCAGTCCGCGACCACCTGACGTCAGTGCGAGCGTATGGGCACGCTTGTCCTCCGCGCTGGGCGCTCGCTCGATCAGGCCTTTCTCAAGCAGGCGTTCGGCGAGCTTGGAAATGGCGCCGCGCGTCATGCCCATATGGTCGGCGAGCAGGGAAGGGGCGCTGCGATCGACATCGTAGAGCATGCGCAACAGCACCCATTCCGCCACTGTGACGCCCTCTGCCTCCACCTTGCGGCCGAAGCTGTGGGAGACCGCGTTGGAGACCATTCTCAGCCAATAGCCGAGATGGGTTTCCAGGGTGGAGAGTGGCTTGTTGATCATGGCGGCCTCTTGGTTGACTAGGAAACTACATCGCCATGGTTTCCTAGTCAACTAAAATGCGCGCTTCGGAAGGAGCTACGATCGGCGGAACTGAGCATAACGAAAAACGCCGCAGGAAGTCTTCCTGCGGCGCCTGGCGAATTTAGGTTTATCAAAACGAATATCTCAGCCGCGCTTGCCCCAGGCGATAAAGTGCCCGTTGGCGAAATCCGCGTCGTGGGCCTGCTTGGTCTTGCCGTAGCGGAACGGGTTGCCGTCAAGGTCGACGGTCATGCCGCCCGCTGCGCGCAGCACGGCATCGCCGGCTGCCGTATCCCATTCCATCGTGCGGCCGAAGCGCGGATAGACGTCGGCTTCGCCTTCAGCGACGAGGCAGAATTTCAGCGAGGAGCCGACGGACTTGGTCGAGGTGATGCCGTTGTCCTTGAGGAAGGCCTCGGTCTCGGGCGAATTGTGCGAGCGGCTGGCGACGGCGGTCAGGTCGCCGGACGGCGTGCGGCAGCCTATTTCCGTGCGCGAGGTGACGGCAAAATCCTGGTCGACAAGGAACTTCTCGATGCGACCGTTGCCACCGGTCCAGGCCACGCCCTTGGCGGGTGCGTAGACGATGCCGGCGACGGGTACGCCGTCCTCGATCAGTGCGATATTGACGGTGAAGTCGTCGCGCTTGTTGATGAACTCCTTGGTGCCGTCGAGCGGGTCGACGAGAAAGAAGGACCTGCCCTCGACATCGGGCACGCGGCCGGCGGCAACCGACTCTTCGGCAACGACCGGGATATCCGGGAAGGCCTTGGCAAGACCTTCGAGGATGATCACCTCGGCGCGTTCGTCGGCTTCGGTCACCGGCGAGGCGTCGTTCTTGATGGTCACGTTCGGGCCGGCATTGTAGACGGCGAGGATTTCCTTGCCCGCGGCGAGCGCGAGCGTTTCGAGGACGTCGAGCATCGGATCACCGCTTCTTGAGATAGGTTTCGATCTGGATGGCGAGTGCTTCCGGATCGTGGCCGAGTGTGTGCAGGTGCACTTCCGGATTCTCCGGAGCCTCGTAATCCGAGGAAATACCGGTGAAGTTGGCGATCTCGCCGGCCTGTGCCTTCTTGTAAAGGCCCTTGGGGTCGCGCTTGATGCATTCCTCCAGCGGCGTGTCGACGAAAACCTCGACGAACTCGCCCTCGGGGAACAGGTCGCGCGCCATTTGCCGTTCGGCCCTGAAGGGCGAGATGAAGGAGACGATCACGACAAGACCCGCATCGGTCATCAGCTTGGCGACTTCCGACACGCGGCGGATGTTCTCGACGCGGTCGTCATTGTCGAAGCCGAGGTCGCGGTTCAGGCCGTGGCGGATGTTGTCGCCGTCGAGCATGAATGTGTGCTTACCCTGGGCGTGCAGCAGCTTTTCAAGCGTGTTGGCAATTGTCGATTTGCCGGAGCCGGAAAAGCCCGTGAACCACAGCACCATCGGCGTCTGGTGCTTGAGTTCGGCGCGCGCGGTCTTGTTGACCTCCATCGCCTGCCAATGCACGTTCGAGGCGCGGCGCAGCGGATGGTCGATCATGCCAGCGCCGACAGTGGCATTGGTAAAGCGGTCGATCAGCACGAAATTGCCGGTGACGCGGTTGGACTTGTAGGCGTCGAAGGCGATCGGCGACTGGGTCGAGATGTTGCACTCGCCCACTTCGTTCATGTTGAGGTGCTTGGCCGCCTCATGCGCGAAGGTGTTGATGTTGACCTGGTGCTTGAGCGTGGTGATCGTGGCGCTGACGCTGTCGACCTCGGTGCGCAGGATATAGCTGCGGCCGGGGATCATCGGCTGGGCGTCGAACCAGATGACGTGGGCCTGGAACTGGTCGGCCACATGCGGACGCGCTTCCGGCGCGACCAGCATGTCGCCACGCGAGATGTCGATCTGGTCGGCGAGCACGATCGTGACGGCTTCGCCTTCGCCGGCAGTCTTCTGGCTGCCTTCGTGGACGACGATCTCCTTGACGGTCGACTGCTGGCCGGACTTGGCCACCGTGATCTTGTCGCCGGTTGCGATCGAGCCGGATGCGACCTGGCCCGCGAAGCCACGGAAATCGAGGTTCGGGCGGACCACGAACTGCACCGGGAAACGGAAGGGCTTCCCGGCATAATCGTTCTCGATCGGAACGGTCTCGAGATGCTCAAGCAGGTTCGGTCCGGTGTACCAGGGCATTTTCGGCGAAGCCATGGTGACATTGTCGCCGAAGCGGGCCGACATCGGGATCGGCTTGATTGTGCCGAAGCCGAGGTCCTTGGCGAATTCCATGTAGTCGGCGACGATCTTGTCGAAGACGTCCTGGGAATAATCCATCAGGTCGATCTTGTTGACCGCGAGCACGATGTGGCGGATGCCGAGCAGCGAGGCGATATAGGAATGGCGGCGCGTCTGGCGCAGGATCCCCTGGCGGGAATCGACCAGCACGACGGCGACGTCGGCGGTGGAGGCGCCGGTTGCCATGTTGCGGGTATACTGCTCATGGCCGGGCGTGTCGGCGACGATGAACTTGCGCTTGGAGGTGGCGAAGAAGCGATAGGCGACGTCGATGGTGATGCCCTGTTCGCGCTCGGCCTCTAGGCCGTCGACGAGCAGCGCGAAGTCGATGTTCTCGCCATCGGTGCCGTGCTTGAGGCTGTCGCGCTCTAGCGTCGCCAGTTGGTCCTCGAAGATCAGCTTGGTGTCATAGAGCAGCCGGCCGATCAGCGTCGACTTGCCATCGTCGACGGAACCGCAGGTCAGGAAGCGGAGCATGGACTTCTTTTCCTGCTCGCGCAGGTATTCGATCATGTCGCCGGAGACGTCGGCGGGCACAGAAACATTCATCAGAAATACCCCTCGCGCTTCTTCTTCTCCATCGAGCCGGCCTCGTCCTTGTCGATCAGGCGGCCCTGGCGTTCGGAGGTGCGTGCCGTCAGCATTTCACGGACGATGTCCTGCAGGTCGGCGGCGTCGGATTCGATTGCGCCGGTCAGCGGATAGCAGCCGAGCGTGCGGAAGCGGACGAGCTTCTGCTCGATCACATCCTCGGGGCCGATCGGCATCCTGTCGTCATCGACCATGATCAGCATGCCGTCGCGCTCGACGACCGGGCGCTTGGCCGCGAAATAGAGCGGCACGATCGGGATGTCTTCCTTCATGATGTACTGCCAGATGTCGAGTTCGGTCCAGTTCGACAGCGGGAAGACGCGGATGGATTCGCCCTGGCGCGAGGCGGGTGTTGTAGGTGCTGCCAGAGCTCCGGCCGCTGGTTCTTCGGGATCCCAGGCATGCTGGGCGTTGCGGAAGCGAGAAGATGCGCTCCTTGGCGCGTGCACTTCTCCTCGTCGCGGCGGGCGCCGCCGAAGGCGGCGTCGAAGCCTGCCAGCTTGTCCGAGCGCCTGGCGCAGCGCCGAGCGTCTTCATGACATGTCGGTGTAGCGCGTCCGACCCGTGGGTCGAAGGGGCCGATGCCCTGGGCCGCTCCCCTCGGGGTTGGCGTGGACCAAGAGGTCGAAGCCGAGCTTCGGCCGCCATGTCGGTCGCGGAACGTGCGATCATCTCGCGGAACTTCCAGGTCGTGTCGACATGCAGGAGCAGCGGGAAGGGCGGGATGCGCGAGGGGATAGAAGGCCTTGCAGCGCCAGATGCAGCAGGACCGAGGAGTCCTTGCCGATGGAGTAGAGCATCACCGGATTGGAGAAGGTCGCCGCCACCTCGCGGAAAATATGAATCGATTCAGCTTCGAGTCGCTGAAGATGTGTCAATGACATGATAGGGATAGGCTCCGCTGGTAGTGCTCGCGCATCAATTTGGGGTGAGCGTGTAGTGATTTTGTCCCGGCAAGGCAACCTCTTTGACTGGATTTGCGGCGTTTTGGCGGCTTGAAATCTTGTTCGGCATGAAACATTGCGTGAGGAGGCGCCTGCACTTGACAGATGTGCCGGTGCCGCGATTTGTTCGCCTTACACGAGGCGTTGAACGTCAGTTCCGGCTGACCTGCCCTTCCGGCGCAGGGGCCCGGCTGCCGGTCGGGTTGGCGTCCAATATCAGATTGCGGGACCAGCATGCGCTATTCGGCATTTTCGATCTTTCGCGAGGCGCTCAGGGGCAACCGGGGCTGGAAGCCGCAATGGCGCGACCCCGAGCCGAAGCCGCATTACGACGCGGTCATCGTTGGCGGTGGCGGCCATGGGCTTGCGACAGCCTACTACCTGGCGAAGGAATTCGGCATCACCAATGTCGCGGTGCTTGAGAAGTCCTGGCTCGGTTCGGGCAATATCGGCCGCAACACCACGATCATCCGCTCAAATTACCTGCTGCCTGGCAACGAGCCGTTCTACGAAATGTCGATGAAGCTGTGGGAAGGACTGGAGCAGGACTTCAACTACAATGCGATGGTCTCGCAGCGCGGCGTGCTCAATCTCTGCCACACCGATGGCCAGCGCGATGCCTTTGCCCGGCGTGGCAATGCGATGCTGCTCGAAGGGGCCGATGCCGAACTGCTCGATCGCGACGGGGTTCGCCGTTATGCGCCCTATCTCAATTTCAGCCATGCGCGCTTTCCGATCCTCGGGGGGCTGTTGCAGCGCCGTGGCGGCACCGCCCGGCATGATGCCGTGGCCTGGGGCTATGCCCGCGGCGCCGACATGCGCGGCGTCGACATCATCCAGAACTGCGAAGTCACCGGCATCATTCGCGAGAATGGCGTAGTGACCGGGGTGGAGACGACCCGCGGCGGCATCGGCTGCAACCGGCTCGGACTGGCCGCGGCTGGACATTCCTCGCAGGGTCGCGGCCATGGCCGGGCTTCGATTGCCGATCGAGAGCCATGTATTGCAGGCCTTCGTCAGCGAGGGGCTGAAGCCGGTCATCGACAGTGTGATCACCTTCGGCATGGGGCATTTCTACATATCGCAGTCGGACAAGGGCGGGCTGGTGTTCGGTGGCGATATCGACGGATACAATTCCTACGCACGGCGCGGTGGGCTCGCCATGGTCGAGCATGTGTTCGAGCAGGGCGTGTCGATGCTTCCCGGCCTGTCGCGATCCAAGGTGTTGCGCGCCTGGGGCGGGGTGATGGACATGAGCATGGACGGCTCGCCGATCATCGACAGGACACCGGTGGGCAACCTCTACCTGAATGCAGGCTGGTGCTATGGCGGGTTCAAGGCGACGCCGGCGTCCGGTTTCTGCTTCGCGCACCTGATCGCGAAGGGCGAACCCCATCCTGCCGCACGCGCCATGCGGCTCGACCGTTTCGAACGCGGCTTCCAGGTCGACGAGACCGGGAACGGCCCGCAACCCAACCTGCATTGAGGACGCCGATGGCAAGCCTGATCACCTGTCCGCATTGTGGAAGACGACCCGTGGAGGAGTTCACGATCCGGGGTGACGCGACGTCGCGCCGCCCGGACCCCGAGGCTTCCGAGAAGGTGTGGACGGACTATGTCTTCATCCGCGACAATCCGATGGGGCGGCACAGGGAATTCTGGCACCATCAGTATGGCTGCCGCCGCTGGCTGGTCGTCGAGCGCGACACCGTCACGCATGTCGTCCATTCGGTCGAGGACGCGGGCGACGATTGTTGCCGGAGAACGGGCATGAGCGCGTTTCGCGTCGATGGCGGCGTCACGGATCGCAACCGCCCGCTCTCCTTCTCTTTCGATGGCCGGCCCTTCAAGGGCCTTGCCGGCGACACGCTCGCTTCGGCGCTGCTCGCCAATGACGAACTGCTCGTAGGGCGCAGCTTCAAGTACCACCGCCCGCGCGGCGTCGTCACTGCGTCCTCGTCCGAGCCCAACGCACTGGTGACGCTTGGCACGGGTGGGCGGACGGAGCCGAATGTTCGGGCGACTGTCGCCGAATTGCACGAGGGTCTGGCCGCCGTCAGCCAGAACCGGTGGCCGTCGCTGAGATATGATGTCGGCAGCGTCAATTCGCTGCTTTCGCCCTTCCTCAGCGCCGGTTTCTACTACAAGACCTTCATGTGGCCCAAGGCGTTCTGGGAGAAGGTCTACGAGCCGCTGATCCGCCGCGCCGCCGGTCTCGGCAGGCTTTCGATCGGCGACGCCGATCCGGACCATTATGAGAAATGCTGGGCGCATTGCGACCTGCTGATCGTCGGCGCCGGGCCGACCGGGCTGTCAGCCGCTCTCGCGGCGGCGCGGGCCGGATTGCGGGTGATCCTCGCCGACGAAGATTTCCGGATGGGCGGTTCGTTGCTCGGGGCTCGCAACTCCATCGGCGGCAAGTCGGCGTCGGATTTCGTGGCGGGCATGGTCGCGGAACTCGCGAGCTTCGACACTGTCACGCTGCTGTCGCGCACAACCGTTTTCGGCTGGTATGACGACATGGTGTTCGGCGCGCTCGAGCGGGTGCAGAAGCATCTTGCCGTGCCGTCCGCCGACAAGCCGGTAGAGCGGGTCTGGCGCATTGCCGCCCGACGCGCGATCCTTGCCTCCGGCGCCGAGGAGCGGCCCCTGGTGTTCGGCGGCAACGACCGTCCCGGGATCATGACCGCATCGGCGATGCGGACCTATCTCAACCGGTTCGGCGTCGCGGCGGGCCGCAAGGTTGCCGTCTTCACCAATGGTGGCTCCGGCTACGATACGGCGCGCGATCTCACCGCTGCAGGCGTCGAGGTCGTGGCACTCGTCGACAGCCGCAGCGCCGTGGCCGACACGGTTGCATCCGGCACGCGCCGGATCCCGGGCGGAGCGATCATCGACACCAGCGGCTCGCTCAGGATCAAGGGTATCCGCATCGACCGCAGCGGCTACGAAGAGGCGATCGCCTGCGATGCTCTGGCGATGTCGGGCGGATGGAGCCCGGTCATCCATCTTCTCTGCCAGCGGGGGGCGAGGCCGGTCTGGTCCGAGGACGTGCAGTCATTCCTTGCGCCATCAGGCACCGATGGTTTCGTTGCCGCCGGTGCGGCCAATGGCGTCTACGGGACGGGAGCCTGTCTCGCGGATGGCTGGGTCAAGGCCTCCGAGATCGTCGAGGGCCTCGGCGGCACCGCCGGCGCGTTCGAGCGCCCCGGGATCGAGAATGAGCAGAGCGTGGGGTTCGCACCGGTCTGGTATGTCCCCGGTGCCAGATCGAAGGCCTTTGTCGACTTCCAGAACGACGTCCATGTGAAGGATCTCGGCCTTGCGGTTCGCGAGGGACATGGGCATGCGGAACATGCCAAGCGCTATACGACATCGGGCATGGCCACCGACCAGGGCAAGCTCGGCAATGTCAATGCGGCGGCGATCCTGGCCTCGATGAAGGGCATGTCGGTGGGCGAGAGCGGGACGACGACATACCGTCCGTTCTACACGCCCGTGAGTTTCGGGGCGCTGGCGGGAGCTTCGCGCTTCGAGCATGCGCGGCCGGTGCGGAAATCGCCATTGCATGACTGGGCGAAGAAGAACGGCGCGGTGATGGTTGAGGCCGGGCTGTGGTATCGTTCGTCCTATTTTCCCGCCGCCGGAGAGACGACCTGGCGCGAAACGGTGGACCGCGAGGTGCGGACAGTGCGGTCGCATGCCGGCCTTTGCGATGTCGCTACGCTCGGAAAGATCGAGGTGGCGGGGCCGGACGCGGCGGAATTCCTCAACAGGATCTACTCCAATCCGATCCTGAAGCTGCCCGTGGGCCGTGCCCGCTACGGGCTGATGCTGCGCGAGGACGGTGTCGTCTATGACGACGGCACGCTGAGTCGGCTGTCCGAGAACCATTTTTTCCTGACCACGACGACGGCACGGGCCGCCGAGGTGATGACGCATCTCGAATTCTTTCACCAGACCGTCTGGCCGGAACTCGACGTGCGTTACGTGTCGGTGACCGACGTGTGGGCGCAGATGGCGATTGCGGGGCCCAAGTCCCGGGCGATCCTCTCGGCGATCGTCGAGGACGATGTTTCCGACGCTGCCGTCCCCTTCATGGCGGCGCGAGCCGTCACCCTCAGGGGCGGGTTGAAGGCGCGGCTTTATCGCATCTCCTTTTCGGGCGAACTGGCCTATGAACTCGGCGTGCCGGCCGGCTATGGCGAGGCCGTCGCGGATGCGCTGATGGCGGCGGGACGCGAGCATGGCATCTGCACCTATGGCGTCGAAGCGCTCAACGTGATGCGGATTGAAAAGGGCCACGTCACCCATGCGGAACTCGACGGTCGCGTGACCGCCGACGACATCGGCCTGGGCCGGATGACGCCGGCCACCAAGCAGGATTATGTCGGCAAGCGCCTGCTCGACCGCTACGGGCTGCGGGCCGCGGACCGGCATCAACTCGTCGGTCTCAGGCCTGCCGATCCGACGGCGGAACTGAAGGCAGGGGCGCATATCCTCAAGCCCGATACGAAGCCCTCCACGAGCAACGACCAGGGCTGGATTTCGTCCGCCTGCCACTCGCCCGGCCTTGGGCATTCGATCGCGCTCGCCTTCGTCAAGGCCGGACGCGAGCGAATGGGCGAAAGGGTCATTGCCTGGGACCGGCTACGTGGGGTCGAGACGGAGGCGATCATCTGCCCCCCGGTCTTCGTCGATCCGGAAAATGGGAGGCTGCATGGCTGAGATTCGTTACGCAAACCGGCACCCGCTGGGCGACAGCGCGCTGCTCGGCATCGAAATGCCGGGAGCCGACAACCTCGTGCTCGTCGACGGGGCGCGGATTCACTCGGTTTCGGCCTTCCGTGGCCAGGAGCAGGCAGTTGCGGGTATTCTCGCTGCGCTGCCTTTGGGCCGGGTTCGCAACGTCGGGCCGGGGGAATGGCTGCTTGTCGGCGGCGACGTGCATGGCGCGCCCGAGATCGACGGGGCGATGGTCGTCGACCTCAGCCATGGCCGCACGCTCTTCCGGCTGGGCGGTCCGCATTGCGTCGACATCCTGATGCGCGGGGTGGCGATCGACCTGCCGGGCGGTGCCCTTCCGGTCGGCGGATCGCGAAGCATGGCGTTCGGGCATCACGCGATCAATCTCGCGCGGGTATCGGCGGAGGTCTACGAGTTGATTGTCGGTCGCAGTTTCGCGGAGAGCCTGCATCACGATCTCAGGCAGGCCGGCCGTGCCTTCGCGCTGACATTCAGCGTGGAACTCGCATAGGGCAATTGGGGAAAAATGATCTCCTAAATGGCATGCGTGCGCCATATTTTGATCGACTGGCGTCCCATGTGAGGCAAATTGTGCGCATTTTAGGCGTTTCACGAAAGTTTTTCAGGGACTGCCGATTTTTTAGCTTCACATTTTTGATGAAAGCGCTATTCAATCCTCAAACGGCCAAGTCGGGCACATGGCTGGCCGTTAAAGAAAAATAGGCGCAGGCAATACTGCGCGCAGGGGAAAAACGGATGGATTATTTTATCCAGCAGCTCGTCAACGGGCTGACGCTTGGCTCGATTTATGGCCTGATCGCAATCGGTTACACTATGGTCTACGGCATTATTGGCATGGTCAATTTTGCCCATGGCGATATCTTCATGCTCGGCGGCTTCGTCGCGCTCATCGTCTATCTGCTGCTGATGACGGCGGTCGCGGGGTTCCCGATCGCGCTGGCGCTGCTGATCATGATGGTCGTCTCGATGGCCGTGGTCAGTCTCTGGAACTGGTCGATCGAGCGGATGGCGTACCGGCCGCTTCGCGGATCGTTCCGGCTCGCACCGCTGATCACCGCGATCGGCATGTCGATCCTGCTGTCGAACTTCGTGCAGGTCACGCAGGGGCCGCGCAACAAGTCGATCCCGGGCATGGTGACCACGGTCTACGACATTGGCGGCATCTCGGTCTCGCTCAAGCAGATCATCATCGTCCTGATCACCGTGTCGCTGCTCACCGGCTTCTGGTACCTCGTCAATCACACGTCGCTGGGGCGCGCGCAGCGTGCCACCGAGCAGGACCGCAAGATGGCGGCGCTGCTCGGCATCAATGTCGACCGGACCATTTCCATCACCTTCGTGATGGGCGCGGCGCTGGCTGCCGTCGCCGGCACGATGTACATGATGTATTACGGCGTGATCTCCTTCGCCGACGGATTCGTGCCGGGCGTGAAAGCGTTCACGGCCGCGGTCCTGGGCGGCATTGGATCGCTGCCGGGCGCCGTGCTCGGAGGTCTACTGATCGGCCTGATCGAAGCACTCTGGTCGGCCTATTTCACCATCGACTACAAGGATGTGGCGACCTTCTCGATCCTCGCGATCGCGCTCATCTTCAAGCCTTCAGGCATCCTCGGACGCCCCGAAGTCGAAAAGGTCTGAGACGATGCAGAATCATTCAAACTCCTCCGGGGCGGCCAATCAGAACCTGACCGCCTTCGCCATCCGCGAATCCGTTTTCGCCGGCGTCATCGCCTTCGGCCTGTTCTTCTTCTTCATCGGCCTGGAGACGACGCAGAACATCCGCAACGAACTGATCATCGTCCCGCACTGGGTCAAGTTGGCATTTGTCGTCATCCTGGTCATGGTGGTCCGCTTCGCGATGATCACCGTGGTGAGGCCTTACCTCGACAGCCAGAAGGCCGCGAAGGCGGCATCGCCGCAGGTGGCGCGGGAGCCGGGCTTCGTCAAGCGCAACTTCACCCTGATGATGATCATCGCGCTTTTCCTCTATCCGATCATCTGCGTCTGGCTCGCCGGCGTGCAGGGTTCGCTCAAATATGTCGACAATTTCGGGATCCAGATCCTGATCTACGTGATGCTGGCCTGGGGTCTAAATATCGTTGTCGGCCTCGCCGGCCTGCTGGACCTCGGCTATGTCGCCTTCTACGCGGTCGGCGCCTATTCCTACGCCCTGCTCTCGCAGCAGTTCGGCTTCTCCTTCTGGCTCCTGCTGCCGCTCGCCGGAATTCTGTCCGCCTTCTGGGGTGTGATCTTGGGTTTCCCCGTACTCAGGCTCAAGGGAGACTATCTCGCGATCGTCACGCTGGCCTTCGGCGAAATCATACGTCTCGTGTTGATGAACTGGCGCGAAGTCACCAACGGCGTGGCCGGAATTTCCGGCGTTGCCAAGGCGTCGATCTTCGGTATCTGGAGCTTTGACGTCGCCGCGCCGAACAACTTCGCCAAGGCCTTCGATCTGCCGATGTCATCGGCCTATTACAAGATCTTCCTGTTTTATGTGATCCTGCTGCTGTGCCTGCTCACCGCCTTCGTGACCATCCGGCTGCGCCGTATGCCCGTCGGCCGCGCGTGGGAAGCGCTGCGCGAGGACGAGATCGCCTGCCGCTCGCTCGGGATCAACACGACCAACACCAAGCTGACGGCGTTTGCCATCGGCGCCATGTTCGGCGGTTTCGCGGGGTCGTTCTTCGCGGCGCGCCAGGGGTTTGTGTCGCCTGAATCCTTCGTGTTCCTGGAATCGGCCATCATTCTCGCCATCGTCGTTCTTGGCGGCATGGGCTCGCTCGTCGGCATCGCGGTGGCGGCGATCGTCATGATCGGCGGTACCGAACTGCTTCGCGAGATGGAGTTCCTCAAGCATATCTTCGGGAAGGTTTCACGCCTGAGCTCTACCGCATGCTGATTTTCGGCGCGGCCATGGTGATCGTCATGGTGTGGAAGCCACGCGGCTTCGTCGGCAGTCGTGAACCGACGGCGTTTCTCTACCAGCGGAAGAACGTCTCGGGCGCATTCACCAAAGAAGGCCACGGCTGACGGGCGAGGGAACAAGAACAATGAACAAGAAACCCATGCTCCAGGTGGAGCACCTGTCGATGAAGTTCGGTGGTCTCATGGCCATCAACGATCTTACCTTCGAAGCCTATGAAGGTGACATCACGGCACTGATCGGCCCAAACGGGGCGGGCAAGACCACCGTGTTCAACTGCATCACCGGTTTCTACAAGCCGACGATGGGCATGATCCGGTTCGAGGGAGTCGGCAAGACTTTCCAGCTCGAGCAGATGCCGGATTTCAAGATCACGGCCCATGCCAAGGTTGCCCGGACGTTCCAGAACATCCGGCTGTTTTCCGGCATGACGGTGCTTGAGAACCTGCTCGTCGCCCAGCACAACAAGCTGATGAAGGCGTCGGGCTTCACCATCCTCGGCCTGCTGGGCTTCGGCACCTATGCGAAGGAATCCAGGGACGCGATCGAGAAGGCGCGGTTCTGGCTCGAGAAGGCCGACCTCATCGAACGGGCCGACGATCCGGCCGGGGACCTGCCCTACGGGGCCCAGCGTCGCCTGGAGATTGCGCGGGCGATGTGCACCGAGCCGAAGATGCTCTGCCTGGACGAACCGGCTGCCGGCCTTAACCCCCGGGAATCGCAGGCGCTCAACACGCTCCTTCGCGCCATTCGCCAGGAGACCGGCACTTCGATCCTGCTGATCGAGCATGACATGTCCGTGGTCATGGAAATCTCGGACCACATCGTCGTGCTCGAATACGGCCAGAAGATCTCCGACGGCTCGCCCGACCACGTCAAGAACGATCCCAAGGTCATCGCTGCCTATCTCGGCGTCGATGATGAAGAAGAAGCGATCAAGATCGTGGGAGGCATTCTCTGATGTCCCAGCCCCTCCTCAAGGTTACCGGTGTCCGAAACCTACTACGGCAACATCCGGGCGCTTGGCGGCGTCGACGTGGAAGTGGCGGAAGGCGAGATCGCGACGCTGATCGGCGCGAACGGTGCCGGCAAGTCGACGCTGATGATGACGATCTGCGGCATGCCGCAGGCGCGGACGGGTTCGGTCGTGTTCCAGGGCCGCGACATCACCAGGATGCCGACGCACGAGATCGCGCGTCTCCGCATCGCCCAGTCGCCGGAGGGTCGCCGCATCTTTCCGCGCATGACCGTCTACGAGAACCTGCAGATGGGTGCGTCTCTCGACAACCAGGCATATTTTGCCGAGGACGTGAAGCGCATCTTCGAACTGTTCCCGCGGCTCGAGGAGCGGCAGGCGCAGCGCGGCGGCACGCTTTCGGGCGGCGAACAGCAGATGCTGTCGATCGGACGTGCGCTGATGGCGCGACCCAAGCTGCTGCTGCTCGACGAACCTTCGCTCGGCCTGGCGCCGCTGATCTCCAAGCAGATTTTCGAGGCCATCGGCAGGCTCAACAAGGCGGAAGGCCTTTACGGTTTTCCTCGTCGAGCAGAACGCCTTTGCCGCGCTCCGCCTGGCGCATCGCGGCTACGTGCTGGTCAACGGTCAACGTGACCATGCAGCGGCACCGGCCAGGAGCTGCTGGCCGATCCGGAAGTGCGCGCCGGCCTATCTCGAAGGGCGGTCACCATTGAGCACATTTGGTGGAGAGCCTTGCGCCCGGGGCGCAAAGGCATAGATTTCCACGGCAAGGCAGTTACGGGCTGCTGCGAAGGAATTCTCCATGAAGAGACGAGTTTCTGGGCCATTCCTGTCATGATCACGCTCGCCAGCTCGGCGGCTGGACGCGGCGTGGCTGCACCGGAAAGACGCGCCTGCGCGCAGACGGGTGGCGGCGCGATCGTGCTCGCATCGTCGTCGTCTACACTGCTGCTGCTCGGCATCGCGAGTGCGCTTCGTGCATCACGCGCTCTTCAACGGCACGATGTTCACGGCTGCACTATTACGTCGTCGACACGCTGATCCTGGCGCTGTCATCGCGCATCCTGGGCTACCAGCCACACGCGCGCCAAGCAGATGGTCCGACGCAGTACTAACTGGCTCTACGAGAAATCGGGGCATCTCTGTCGCGCTGGAGGCCGAAAAGCGGAGCCTGATCAAGTTACCGCGCACTGTGAACAGCCATAGCCAGTTCCGAAGAGGCGATGACAAGCGCCGGAAAATCGGCAACAGGTACGCTGGCTGCGACCGGGTGGAGCATCGCAGGAACAGTTCAGCCACGCCCACTCGGAATAATGGGGAGTCATAACACGATGAAGAAGAAGTCATTCTCGTCGGCCGTGGCGCTGACAGCGATGGTCGCGTTCGGCGGCAGCCGCCTGGGCCGACCTCCTGGTCGGCGTCGGCAGGCCCGCTGACCGGCCCGAACGCTGCCTTCGGCGCGCAGCTGCAGAAGGGCGCGGAGCATGGCCGCCGCAGGACATCAACGCCGCCGGCGGCGTCAACGGCGAGATGGTCCAAGATTTCGCTCAGCGTCGGCGACGACGTCTCCGACCCGAAGCAGGGCATCTCGGTCGCCAACAAGTTCGTCGGCGGACGGCGTCAAGTTCGTGGTCGGCCACTTCAACTCCGGCGTTTCGATCCCGGCCTCGGAAGTCTACGCCGAGAACGGCATCCTGGAGATCAGCGCCGGCGGCGACCAACCCGGACTACACCGAGCGCGGCCTGTGGAACCACGTTCCGCGTCTGCGGCCGTGACGACCAGCAGGGCGACGGTGGCCGGCGCCGTACATCGCCGCCAAGTTCAAGGACGGCAAGGTCGCGGTCGATCCACGACAAGACGCCGTACGGCCAGGGCCTGGCCGACGAGACCAAGAAGGCGCTGAACGGCCGCCGGCGTCACCGAAGCCGTCTACGAAGGCGTCACTGCCGGGCGACAAGGACTACTCGGCCCTGATCGCGAAGATGAAGGACGCCGGCGTCACCGTCGATCCTACTGGGGCGGCCTGCACACGGAAGCCGGCCTGATCATGCGCCAGATCGGCCGACCAGGGCCTGAAGGCACCGCTGATGTCGGGCGACGGCATCGCGTCGAACGAACTGGCCTCGATCGCGGGCGACGCCGTTGCAACGGCACGCTGAAGACCTTCGCGTCCGGACCCGCGCAACAACCCGGACGCTGCCAAGGACGCGGTCGAGAAGTTCCGCGCCGCCGGCTTCGAGCCGGAAGCCTACACGCTCTACTGCCTACGCTGCGGCCACGCAGATCCTCGCCGAGGCGGCCACGGCTGCCGGTTCGAACATGATCCGCAGGAAGGTCGCCGAAGGCGCTCAAGGCGAAGGGCCCCGTTCAAGACCGGTCATCGGCGAGCATGTCCTTCGACGCGAAGGGCGACCGCACCCGACGCCGACTACACCATGTACGA
>JAHHDR010000004.1 GCA_019739215.1 Rhizobium sp. | reverse complement strand
GATGTCCGGCAGGCGAGTCGTCCGGCAGCGGAAGGCCGGACGGATCGAAAAACCGGACCTCGGCACCGAAGTGTTCGAGCAGCCTTCCCGCTTCCTGCGCCAGCAGGCGGCTGTAGGAAACCGGCCGCAGCGATCCATACAAAATGAGGATACGCGGCGGATGCGTCGATATGGGCGGCCTCAATGCGTCGAGATCCGGCAGCCTGAGATGGCGGTCGTCGGAGGCAGGAAAATCAGGCAATGCGCCGCCCTCCCGCGTCGAGAACCGCCTCGCCATCCTCCTTGACGAACGGTCCGGTGAAGGCGTCCGCCGGCAGGATGTCGAGCACGGCTTCGGACGGGCGCGCCAGGCGCGTGCCCATCGGCGTGACGACGAAGGGCCGATTGATCAGGATGGGATGCGACAGCATGGCGTCGAGCAACTGGTCATCGGTCAGGGCGGGATCGTCGAGGCCGAGTTCCAGGTAGGGCGTACCTTTCTCGCGGATTGCCTCGCGCACCGTCAGTCCGGCATTGCTGATTATCGCCGACAAATCTGATCTGGAGGGAGGTGTCGTGAGATATTCGATCACGTCCGGCTCGATTCCGGCATGCCGGATTAGTTCGAGCGTGTTGCGCGAGGTGCCGCATTGCGGGTTGTGATAGATCCGGACATGCATGGTCAGGCCTTTCCCTGGAGGGCGGTTCGGGTGGTCACGGCCTGTCCCGCCTCGTACCAGGTCTTGCTGCGGTTCACGATCGCGACAAGTACCAGCATGACCGGAACCTCGATGAGGACACCGACCACGGTGGCAAGGGCTGCGCCGGAATTGAAGCCGAACAGGCTGATGGCGGTGGCCACGGCGAGTTCGAAGAAGTTCGATGCGCCGATCAGCGCCGAGGGGCCGGCGATGCAATGCGCCTCGCCGGTCATGCGGTTGAGGATATAGGCGAAGCCGAAGATGAAGATGGTCTGCAGCAGGATCGGCACGGCCAGGATGGCGATCACCGCCGGTTGCGCGAGAATCTGGTTGCCCTGGAAGGCAAACAGCAGCACGACCGTCAGCAGCAGGGCGCCGATCGACAGCGGCTGGATGCTCTCCTGCACACGCGCCAGCGCCTTGCCGTCACCGGCACCGAGCGCGCGCCGCAGAAGCTGGGCGACCACGACTGGCACGACGATGAAAAGCGCAACGGAGATCAGCAATGTATCCCAGGGCACGATGATAGAGGAGACGCCGAGCAGGATCGCGACGATCGGCGCAAAAGCGATCACCATGACCGCATCGTTGAGCGCGACCTGGGTCAGCGTGAAGGGAGCGTCGCCGCGCGTCAGGTTCGACCACACGAAAACCATGGCGGTGCAAGGGGCGGCGCCGAGAAGAATGAGACCGGCAATGTAGCTGTCGATCTGGTCCGCCGGCAGAAGCGGCGCGAACAGCCAGCCGATGAACACCCAGCCCAGCACCGCCATGGAAAAGGGCTTGACGGCCCAGTTGGCGATGAGCGTGACGCCCATGCCGCGCCAATGAGTGCCGACTTCGCGGATCGCCGCGAAATCGATCTTCATCAGCATCGGGATGATCATCAGCCAGATCAGCACCGCGACCGGCAGGTTGACCTTGGCGATCTCCGCCTCGCCGATCAGTTGGAAAACGCCGGGAAACGCCGCCCCGAGCGCGATGCCGGCGCCGATGGCAAGCGCCACCCAGACTGTCAGGTATCTTTCGAAAGTCGACATCATGCCACCTTGCCGTCGGCGGACGTCGAGCCTTCCATCGTGCCGATCTGCTTTAGTCGCGTCTCTAGGGCCAGTTTGTCGATCGAGGCGAGCGGCAGGCTCAGGAAGGCCATGATGCGATTCTTGAGGAAGCGGGCAGCCTGGGAGAAGGCGCGTCCCTTCTCGAAGTCGTTGCCTTCGAAGGCCGCCGGGTCCTCGACGCCCCAATGCGCCGTCATCGGATGGCCGAGCCAGACCGGGCAGGCTTCGCCGGCAGCATTGTCGCAGACGGTGAAGATGAAATCGAACTCCGGCGCGCCCTGTTCGGCGAACTCGTCCCAGCTCTTAGAGCGGAAGCCCTCATGGGGATAGCCGAGCGCGGCGAGCGTCTCCAGGGCAAGCGTATGCACCTGCCCCTTCGGCTGGCTGCCGGCTGACCAGGCCTTGAAGTTGCCCTTGCCCTCCTTTTCGAGGATGGATTCGGCGAGAATCGAGCGGGCGGAGTTGCCCGTGCAGAGAAACAGCACGTTGTAGACCTTGGTCATGGCGTCTTCTTTCCGGTTCAGTTGACATCTGCCGTCGAGATTTCGGGCGCGCAGCACGGCGTCAGGTCGGCAATCAGGGGGGCGCAGAGACTGGCATTGCCGCCGCAGCAATCCTGCAGAAGGTAGAGCATCACCGCCCGGAACCGTTCGAGGTCGACCCGGTAGATGATGGAGCGGCTGTGCCGCACGCCGCCAATCAGCCCGGCATTGGCGAGGATCGACAGGTGGGCCGACATGGTGTTCTGCGGTACGCCAAGCAGGCGGGCGAGCTCACCCGCGGGCACGCCTTCGGGTTCGCGTTCCACGAGGAGGCGAAAGGCCTGAAGCCGCGTCGGTTGCGCGAGGGCGCCAAGCGCCGATATGGTTTGAATTTCGTCCATACATCCAGATATCCGGAATTATGGAAACGAGTCAAGCCGAATTGTGATGAGGACGGCCCCGGATGCGCGGGCCGGCAGCATCGCGGGCGTTGAAAATCGGGGGTCGGCCCACGGGGGTTGATTTCACCGCTAATTGGCCCTATATCAACGCCATCGACTTTTGCTTGTGGCTTTTGTTGCCGGGGCTTGCCGCCCGCAATCTCCCTTTCATCATTCGACCAGGTGGCGGCTTTTGTCGTCTACATTTAATTCTGATGAAAGGATCATCATGAACACCGGCACCGTAAAGTGGTTCAATGCCACGAAGGGCTTTGGCTTTATCGAGCCGCAAGACGGGTCCACCGACGTTTTCGTCCATATCAGCGCTGTTGAGCGCTCGGGTGTGACGTCGTTGAACGAAGGCCAGAAGATCAGCTACGACATCGTTCGCGACAAGCGTTCGGGAAAGAGCTCTGCGGATAACCTTCGCGCAATCTGATCTGATTGCGCCATTGTCTTTCGCCGCCGCTGACCACGGATGTACTGGCAGCGCTGCGCGCGAAAGAGAGTGAAGAGGTCGGGGCAAGCCCGGCCTTTTTTGTTTCCGCGACTGTGACAGGAGAGCTGAAATGACCAAGGCTATCTATGGGCCGGGTGACATCGTGGTTCTGAATGACGGGCCGCTCCGATATGCACGCGGTGCCAGCGAATTCAGGATTCTTGCAGTCATGCCGGAATCCGACGGGCAGGTGCAGTATCGGGCACGTGCCGATGTCGAGGGTTTCGAGCGGAGAATCTCCGCCGGCGAGATCGATGTCGAGAAGTCCATTGCCTCAAAGCACGTGAGGCCGGTGCAGAGTTCGAAGATCGGTGCGCCTGAACCATGGTTCAAGCCCGCGTCGATCAAGACCAGGAAATAGGCAGATGAAGCGGCGCCCTACCGGCGTCGTCCAACAAGGAGAAAAACTTGCAGGTACTAGTCAGAGACAACAACGTCGACCAGGCATTGCGCGTACTGAAGAAGAAGATGCAGCGCGAAGGCGTGTTCCGCGAAGCCAAGGCGCATGCCCACTATGAAAAGCCCTCGGAAAAGCGTGCGCGCCAGCATGCTGAAGCGATTCGTCGCGCCCGCAAGCAGGCTCGCAAGAAGTTGCAGCGCGAAGGACTGTTGCCCGCGCCGAAGAAGGCAGTTCGCCCAGCCCGGCCGACGTCCGCATCGTCATCTATGTCTGCGGCTCGGTAACGTTGGAGGCGCGCATGGTCGATTCGAAAGCCAATACTGTCGGTCAGACCAAATTGAGCGCCGCGCAGAAGGCGGCTACCACCCACGAGGCGGCGATGGGAATCATCGACGCCGAGGTCTCCGCCCGGGAGAAAAAGACCGCGCGTCTCAGGGAGCTCAGAAAGCTTCATGAGACGGCAGAACAGCCGGCAGCTCCCAAGCCACGCCGGGCGCGGCCGAAGAAAGCCTGACTTGGCGGTGCCGCTGCCCGTAAGGGGACCGGCACCGCAAGACATGGGCGGATTTCGACAGGACGGACCACCCGTCGGCCCGATCATCTGGGCCAGTTCTTTCAAGCAAATCGCACTTAGGTGAACGGCCATCCGTCGCTCGCTGCCGGCTATGACCGCCTGCGCCAGTCTCGCGAGGACAGCCCGCTCAGGACGGCGTTTTGAACTCGGTTGCCATGGCTTCCAGGTCGTGCCAGAGGCTTTCGGCAAAGCCGCGCAGCACGATCAACTCAAAGCTCTCAGGTCCGCAGCGCATCATGTGAACGGAAATGTGCCCGATCAAGGTCATCGCCGACCGACCGGTGCCGAACGCGTCAAAGTCCACCGCGGTGCCCTTGGCAAGAACTGTCGCGACCGCAGGTCCCGAGACCCGGATCCGGACGCGGCCATGACTTTGGTCGACGCAGAAAGCGCGGCCATCGAGGCGCCGCTGAAACTCCCGCAGTTCGGCATGGGGCATGGCCTCGTCGCCGACGATCAGCCATTGGCCCGGCCCGGCATCGCGTACGGCATGGTCGGCCCCGGCCGCAAGGCCGCCAAGCAGACCGGCAAGGTCTTCCCCGCCGGGCGTGCCGAGAACCTGGACCAGCGTGCCCTCCGGCAGTGCCTCCATGGCAAAATCCGACGAGAACGACGCGGGCTCGCTGGCGATCGCCGGGCGATGGACGAGCTGGAAATCAGCCATTGAGCTTCTCCTTCGCGGGATCGACGAAGACCGGGTCGCAGAGACGGGACGGTGTGAACTCCCGGCCGATCCCGTTCCAGACCATCACCTCCTCGCCATGCCGGAGGTGGCCGCGCTTGACCAGTGCCAGCCCGATGGTGGACCCGACATGCGGCGAATAGGCACTGGACGAAACGTAGCCCTGGTCATTTTCCAGCGTCGCGTCATCACCCCTCGCGAGAATATGCGAGCCGGTGCGGAACGTCGTGCCGGGGTCCAGCGGCAGGACGCCGACCAGGCTCGGCCGATACTCGGCCCGAAGTCCTTCCCGATCGAGCATCGCCTTGCCGATGAAGTCCGGCTTCGCCGCCGCAACCATTCGTCCGAAGCCGAGGTCGGCGGGGATGACGGTGCCGTTGATCTCGTTGTGGGTGACGTGCCCCTTCTCGATTCTGAGCACGCCTAGCGCTTCGACGCCGTAGGGCTGAATGCCATGTTCGCGACCGGCCTGCAGGATGGCGTCCGCAACGCTTTCGCCATATCCGGCTGGGACGGCTAGTTCAAAGGCGAGTTCGCCGGAGAACGAAATGCGGAACAGGCGTCCGTGCAGCCGGCCGCCAAAAAGCGAGACTTCGCGCGCGCCGAGATAGGGCAATGCCGCATCCGACAGGTCATCGTCGACGATCGCCTGCAGGGTCAGGCGGGCTTTCGACCCCGCCACAGACATCTGCGCCCACTGGTCTGTCACCGAGGCAAGCCGGACGTCGAGTTCGGGCCACAGCGCCTGCGCGCAGAATTCGAGATGCGTCATCACCCCGGCGGCATAGGCCGTGGTGGTGGTCATGAAGAAGCGGTCCTCCGCAAGCCGGCTTGTTGTGCCATCGTCGTAGATGAAGCCGTCTTCGCGCAGCATCAGCCCGTAGCGCGCCTTGCCGATGGGCAATTTAAGGAAGGCATTGCAATAGACGCGGTTGAGGAACTCCGCTGCGTCCCCGCCGCACACCTCGATCTTGCCGAGCATGGAAACGTCGCAGATGCCGACATGGCTGCGGACGTTGAGCACCTCGCGATCGACGCTTTGCCGCCACGTCGTTTCGCCCGGCTGCGGAAACCAGGACGAACGGTACCAGAGGCCGGTCTCGACGAACACCGCCCCATGCTTCTCCGCCCAGCCATGCAGCGGTGACTTGCGAACCGGCCGGAAGTGCCGGCCGGTATGGGCGCCGGACAGGGCGCCGAAGCTCACGGGGGTGTAGAACGGGCGGAATGTCGTGGTGCCGACCTCGGCCGGCGAGACGCCGCGCGCCTCCGCCAGCAGGCCGATGGCGTTGACATTGGATAGCTTGCCCTGGTCGGTGGCCATGCCGGATGTCGTGTAGCGCTTGGCGAGTTCGACATGGCCGTAGCCCTCCTGGACCGCGAGGCCAAGATCGTCGCGGTGCACGTCGTTCTGGAAGTCGACGAAGGCCTTGCCCCGGATGCCGGGAATGGAGAAGAGCGGCCGTGCAGGCGGCACGACGATGTCGCCTTCGACCCGGACGGTGGCAGAGTGCACAGCACGGAAACCGAGTGACTCAGCAATGTCCGAGCCCCGGGCGGCGCCTTCCGCAAGGCACGCCGCGAGCCCGGACGTGCCGGCGACCGCGCCGGCCAGCGCAAGGCCGTTCTTGTCTGCCGGGGCCATGAACGCCCCGTGCTCGTCCGACCACCGGGGTTTGCCACCACGGTGGCAGGCGAGATGGATGATCGGGCTGAAGCCGCCCGCCATTGCCAGTGCATCGACGGACAGTGCCTCCGTCGCTCCGCCACCCGTTCGGATGGTGATCGAAGAGAGCGCCTTGCCGCCCTTCGCCCCTGTCACCACGGCGCCCGTGATCACCCTGGCGGAGACACCGTGCCCGGTCGGGGCATCCGTCCGGCTGTCAATGATGGCCGCCACCGTGAGCCCCGCCGCTTCGAGGTCGCGCGCCAGTGCATAGCCGCTGTCGTTTGTGGTGAAGATCGCCGTCTGGCGGCCGGGGGCCACGGCATGGCGATTGAGGTAGCTGCGCATCGCGCCGGCCATCATGATACCGGGAATATCGTTGCCGCCGAACACCAGCGGTCGCTCCTCGGCGCCGGTTGCCAGCAGCGCCGTCCTGGCGACGACGCGCCAGAGCCGTTCGACGGGAAGCCGGGGATCGGGTTCACGAACGTGCTTCTGCACGCGTTCGATCGCGCCGAACACATTGCCGTCATACCAGCCGATGGCGGTGGTGCGCGTCAGGACCCGCACATTGGGCAGCGCCTGCAGTTCGTCTGCAAGGCGTTTGGCGTAGACGGGCGCCGGGTCGCCGTCGATCGTCGCGGTGTCGGCAAGCAAGCCACCGCCCGGCATGCTGTTTTCGTCGACCAGAATGACGCGCGCACCGGCGCGCCCCGCGCCGAGCGCGGCCGCGAGCCCGGCCGGTCCTGCGCCCACCACCAGCAGGTCGCAATGTGCCCAGCACTTCTCATACCTGTCGGGATCGGTCTGGTAGGTCGCCTTGCCGAGCCCGGCAGCGCGGCGGATGACGGGTTCGTAGAGACTTTCCCACAATCGCGCCGGCCACATGAAGGTCTTGTAGTAGAAGCCGGCACCGAGAAAGGGTGACAGCAGGCCACTGAGAGCGCCGATGTCGAGGTTGAGCGACGGCCAGCGGTTCTGGCTGCGCGCGTCGAGGCCCTCGTGAAGCTCCAGCATGGTCGCACGGGTATTGGGTTCGGTGCGGCCGCCGCTGCCGACGGTGACCAGCGCGTTCGGCTCGGCCGAGCCTGATGTGAGGATTCCGCGCGGCCGGTGATACTTGAAGCTGCGGCCGACCAGCGTCCGTCCGTTGGCGAGGAGCGCTGAAGCAAGCGTGTCGCCGGCGAAGCCGTCGAGCGCACGTCCGTCGAAATAAAACCGCATGGGGAACTGTCGGTCGATCAGCCCTCCACCCGGCAGCCGGAACGGCGTCATCGAACAATCTCCACCTGTTTGTCGAGCGCCACGTCGCGGCAGCCGGCAATCTCATGGGTCGCGGTGTCGCGCGTCACCACAAGCCAGCGACGGCAGCCCGCCGTATGATGCCAATGCTCATCGTAGAGGCCGCGCGGATTGTCGCGCTGATAGACATAGTCCATCCAGGCCTCTTAGCGGCGTCCGGTTGGGGCCGGGTCAGTGCCGCGCCCCTGACGGTAAACGCCTCTTTCGGGCGCGAGCCGCAATGGGGGCAAGGTACGAGACTGGCCATCGTGCTGGGATCCTCGGTAAGGCGTCAATGGAGATTGGGCTGGGCGCCAACGCCCTTCTCGTCGATCAGACGGCCGCGCTCAAACCGGTCGAGCCGGAAGGCGCCGGCGGTCTCGTGCGGGCTGCCGCGGGCGATCAAGTGGGCAAAGCAGTATCCGGAGGCAGGTGTCGCCTTGAAGCCGCCATAGCACCAGCCGGCATTGAGGTAGAGATTGTCGACATGGGTGCGGTCGATGATCGGCGAACCGTCCATGCTCATGTCCATGATGCCGCCCCAGGATCGCAGCACGCGGACACGCGAGATGCCCGGGATCATCGCCTTGCCGGCCTCGGCCACATGCTCGACGGTCGCCAGGTTGCCGCGCTGGGCATAGGAATTGTAGCCGTCGATGTCGCCGCCGAAGACCAGGCCGCCTTTGTCGGACTGCGAGACGTAGAAATGCCCGGCGCCGAAGGTGACGACGCAATCGATGAAGGGCTTGAGGCCCTCCGAGACGAAGGCCTGCAGGACATGGCTCTCGATCGGCAGCCGGATATCGGCCATCTCGGCCACACGCGAGGAATTGCCCGCCGCGGCGAGCGCCAGCCTGCCGCAACCGATAGAGCCCCGCGTCGTCTCCACGCCCACCACGCGACCGTTCTCGCGGCGGATGCCGGTCACCTCGCACTGCTGGATGATGTCGACGCCGCGGCTGTCAGCCCCGCGCGCGTAGCCCCAGGCCACGGCGTCGTGGCGTACGGTGCCGCCGCGCCGCTGCAGCAGTCCGCCCTGGATCGGAAAGCGCGCATTGTCGTAGTCGAGAAAGGGCAGTTTGGCGCGCACCGCCGCGCGGTCGAGCAGTTCCGCATCCACTCCGTGGAGCAGCATCGCGTTGCCGCGCCGTGTATAGGCATCGCGTTGGGCATCCGAGTGGAAGAGGTTGAGCACGCCGCGCTGGGAGACCATGGCGTTGAAGTTGAAGTCTTTCTCGAGCCCCTCCCAGAGCTTCATCGACAATTCGTAGAATGGGTTGTTGCCTGCCAGCAGGTAGTTCGAACGGATGATCGTGGTGTTGCGGCCGACATTGCCCGAGCCGAGGTAACCCTTCTCCAGCACGGCGCACTTCTCCTCGGCCTTCAAGGCGGAGTTCGGGCTCTCGCCCGGCGGCAGGCGCGAGGCATTGAAGTCGGCCGCCATGCAGCCGGCGGCGAAGGATACCGGGCCGATCGGCTGAGTGTCAGGTGCCGATACCGTAGGCGCGCAGCAGCGTCCAGCCGATGCCCAGGATGGAGCAGACCAGCAGCGTGAAGATCACCGAGCGTTTCAGCCAGAACAGCGCGCCGGCGGCGACCAGTGTCAGGGCAAGCGAGGCGAGATCGATCGAGCCCAACGTCGGCATGTCGACATGGACGGGGCCGAATTGCAGCAGGCTGACCTCGCGAAACAGGACGTGCAGAGCCAGCCAGATCGCGAGATTGAGGATGACGCCGACGACCGCCGCGGTGATCGCCGACATCGCGCCGGTGATCGCGGCATTGCCGCGCAGTCTCTCGATGAAGGGCGCACCGAGAAAGATCCACAGGAAACTCGGCAGGAATGTCACCCAGGTCGTCAGCACGGCAGCCAGCGTCGCAGCCCAGAGCGGCGACAGGCTGCCGGGATCGCGAAAGGCCCCCATGAAGCCGACGAACTGCACCACCTGGATCAGCGGCCCGGGGGTGGTTTCCGCCATGCCGAGCCCGTCCAGCATCTCCCCGGGGCGCAGCCATCCATAGTTCTGCACGGCCTCCTGGGCGACATAGGACAGCACGGCATAGGCGCCGCCAAACGTGACCACCGCCATCTGGCTGAAGAACAGCGCGATGCGTGAGAAGACGTCGTCGGGGCCGCGCGTTGCCAAAAGAATGGCAACAGGAAACAGCCAGAGCGCCAGCAGGATGGCCGAGATTCGGATTGTCCAGCGGATGTTTGGCCGGGCATGCTCCGGCGTCTCCTCGCCCAGCAGCGAATCCCGGTCTTCGAGAACAGCACCCGCCCCGCCGCCATGGCCGCCCCCGACCTTGAACAGCGGCGAACCCGCACGCCCCGCGACATAGCCGACCGCGCCGGCGGCCAGGATGATCAGCGGAAACGGAATGCGCAGGAAGAAGATGGCGACAAAGGCAATTGCGGCGATGCCGATCATCACCCGGTTCCGGAGCGCCCGGCTTCCGATGCGCGCCACGGCTTGGAAGACGACGGCGAGGACCGCCGCCTTGAGGCCGAAGAACAGGCCCTCGACGAAGGTGACATTGCCGTAGATCGCATAGGCATAGCTCAGCGCCAGTATAGAAAGGAAGCCCGGCAACACGAAGAGCACGCCGGCGATCACCCCGCCGAGCGTGCGGTTGAGCAGCCAGCCGAGATAGATCGCGAGCTGGTGGGCTTCGGGACCCGGCAGCAGCATGCAGTAGTTGAGCGCGTGCAGGAAGCGATGTTCGCCAACCCATCGCTTCTCATCCACCACGATGCGATGCATCACCGCGATCTGCCCGGCGGGACCACCGAAGCTGAGTGCGGCAACCCTGGCCCATACCTTGACTGCCTCGCCGATCGGTACGGCATTGCGGACGGGAGAAAAATCTGTGTCGCGTGCGAAGTCGGTCATTCCCCGCCTACTTCCTGTTGGTTGGCCAGTTGTGATTTTCGTCGGTGGCATCCCGGCACCAGCGGTACAGTGCATCGTAGAGCACCATGCCGGCGTCCAGTTGCGCGAGATCGTCCGAATGCATCCGGGAGAGTCCGAGGGACATGGCGAGCAGGCCGGAGACTTCCGGCGCGAGATCGGGCCGCGCCGTGTCCGCGCCGCGCACGATGGTCGCGAGCCGCTTCATGGGCGCCGTCGCCAGCCCGAAGGCCTCGACCATGACATCGAAGGTGCAGAGTTCGCCCTGGTGGCTCCACGCTATGTCGGCATCGATGTCGAACGGCTCTGCATGGAAGCGCTCGGCCACGGCCATGACCTCTGAGGGCGCGACGAAGAGAAAGACCGCGTTGGGATCGACGAAGCGGCGGATCAGCCAGGGGCAGGCGATCCTGTCGATCTTCGGCCGGGCGCGCGTGACCCAGACCGTGCGTCCCCGGGTGTCGCGCGACGGCATCCGTGCCGCGGGAACCGCCGGCAGCGATTGCGCCGCCCAGGCCTCGAAGCCCCCCTCAAGCACTTCGGCCGGCACCCCCCGATGCCGAAGGAGCGCGGCCACGCCGTGGCTGAGCTTCCGCCCGCGCTGGCAGATGATGATGGCGCCAGCACCGGTGAAACTGCCGATCCAGTCCGGCTCGCGGTAATCGCGCCGCACCGATCCCGGGATAAACCTGGGATCGAGTGCAAAATCCTCGTCGGTGCGGACATCGACAAGCGCGGGGCAGCCGGGCGTGCCGACGAGGCGGTTCAGTCGTTCCGTGTTGATTTCGAGAAAAGCGGGCATGGCGCGTCCTTCCGTGGATCCGGTGTTGTGGACGCGATTTCGGCTGGCGCCTCGTGAGGGATCGCAGCCCCCATGGCCGCTTCATGCCAAAGCAGACTGGCATGTGTCAAGTTCCGGAACCCGCTGGACATGCGATCCTCGCAAGTCCGAACGGCAAACCGCGTCAGACACCTTTCCCTGATCGTCGCGGCGGGCTAGAGGTGAGCGCGAACACACCGGCCGCAGCCGGCATGCCTCCGGAGGTCGTCATCAGCTTGCGCCGTTCCCTGCAGCATCCCGCCCGCGTGGTGCCGATGGCGTTCCTTGCCGCCATCGCCATCGGCACGGCTCTTCTCATGTTGCCTGTTGCCCGCTCAAGCGGTGAGGGCGCCCCGGTGCTCACCGCCCTTTTCACGGCGACCTCGGCGATCTGCGTCACCGGCCTCATCGTTGTCGACACGCCGACCTACTGGTCGCATTTCGGGCAGGTCATCATTCTCGCGCTGATCCAGATAGGCGGGCTCGGGATCATGACGGGAGCGACGCTTCTTGGACTGTTGGTGACCAGGAAACTGAGGCTTCCCAGTCTTCTGGTCGCCCAGGCCGAAACCCGGAGCCTCAGTCTTGGCGACGTGAAGGACGTTCTCAAGCTCATCCTCGCGGTGACATTCGTGGTGGAGGCGCTGGTCGCCTTCACGCTCGCGCTCCGGCTTCGCCAGGCCTATGGGCTGCCCTGGGACGAAAGTGTCTGGCACGGCGTGTTCCAATCGGTCTCGGCATTCAACAATGCCGGCTTCTCGACTTACTCCGACAGTCTGATGAGTTTTTCGAGCGACGCGGTGGTGCTGGTTCCGATCATGTCGGCCGTGGTTGTCGGCGGACTCGGGTTTCCGGTGATCTTCGAAGTGTGGCGCGGCAAGCGGCCGTCGCAATTCTCGATCCACAGCAAGATCACCCTGGTCGGAACGGCCCTTCTGCTCGTGCTGGGATTCGTCGCCGTGGCGGCCTATGAGTGGACGAACCCCGCCACGCTCGGGCCGATGGCCTGGCCCGACAAGATGCTGAATGCAATGGCGCATTCGGTCATGACCCGAACGGCGGGCTTCAACGCCGTGGATGTCGGCAAGTTGACGACCGAGACACTCACCGTGAGCAATGCCCTGATGCTGATCGGTGGCGGCAGCGCCGGCACTGCGGGCGGCATCAAGGTCTCCACCTTCCTGATCCTCGGTTTCGTGGTATGGGCCGAAATCCGCGGCGACCGGGACACCACGGCCTTCCGGCGCAGGATCGGCTCGCATGTGCAGCGTCAGGCATTGACCATCGTCCTGCTGGCACTCGGCCTGGTTGGCGCAGGGACAATGTTCATCCTGAGCGTCACCGATTTTTCGCTCGAGGCGGTGCTGTTCGAGACCATATCGGCCTTCGCAACCGTCGGCCTGTCGGTGGGCATCACCGCCCAGTTGCCGCCTTCGGCACAACTGGTCATCATCGTGCTGATGTTCGTTGGCAGGGTCGGTACCATCACCGCGGCGAGCGCGCTGGCGCTCAAGGAAAAACACGTCCCCTACCGCTATCCAGAGGAGCGCCCGATCGTTGGCTAGGAACATGGACTTCAAGGGCGACGGTGTCGTCGTCATCGGCCTTGGCCGGTTCGGCACAGCGGTCGCGCAGTCGCTCATCAGGCTCGGGCACGACGTGCTCGGCATCGACGAGAGCGCGGACCTCGTCCAAAGCTGGGCCGACCAACTGACCCATGTCGTGGAAGCGGACAGCACCAATGCCGACACACTGAAACGACTCGGCGTGCATGACTATCCACATGCCGTCGTGGCGATCGGAACCGATCTGGAGGCCAGCGTGCTGACAGTGCTCGCGCTGTCGGAACTCGGCGTACCCGACATCTGGGCCAAGGCGCTCAACCGCAACCACGGCCGGATTCTGGAGAAGACCGGCGCGCATCATGTCGTGTTTCCGGAGGCGGCGATGGGCGAGCGCGTGGCCCATCTCGTCACCGGCAAGATGATGGATTTCATCGAGTTCGACGATGGTTTTGCCATTGCCAAGACCAACGCCCCGGCCGAGGCCTTCGGCCGGACGCTGGGCCAGTCGGGCCTGCGCACGAAGCACGGCGTGACCGTGGTGGGCGTGAAGCGGCCGCATCAGGATTTTACCTACGCCACCCAGGACACGCTGGTCGAACGCGGAGATCTCCTGATCGTCTCCGGCGCCACGCCGCTCGTCGAGAAGTTCGCCGCGCTGAAATAGCAGCCAAGATCGCGAGACAGTTTCGGGCCGCTGTCTGTCGACTTCGGCCGGGCAAGCCATGCAAATTTATCTCTTTATATCTACGTATATTTGTATATACTGAGTGTCGTGATTAGATCTGCAGGAGGCAGGGCATGGCGCATATTGTGGTTTTGGGAGCGGGGCTGGGTGGAACGATCATGGCTTACGAGCTCCGTGATCAACTCGGGCGGGAACACCGGATTTCGCTCGTCAACAAGGGATCGGTCTATTCGTTCGTCCCGTCCAACCCCTGGGTTGCCGTTGGTTGGCGGGAGCGCCAGACGGTCGAGGTCGACCTCGCCCCGGCTTGCAGCAAGCGCAACATAGACCTGCTGCCGCAGGGCGCGGAACGTGTGTTCCCGGAGGAAAACCGGATCCAGCTTCTGGACGGCACGTCGCTCGCCTACGACTATCTCGTGATCGCGACCGGGCCGGAACTGGCCTTCGACGAGATCCCCGGCTTCGGCCCGGAAGGGCACACGACATCCGTCTGCCACATCGATCACGCGCTGCTCACGAAAGCCGCGTTCGACCGGCTGGTGGCCAATCCAGGGCCGGTGGTGATAGGCGCGGTGCAGGGCGCGTCCTGCTTCGGCCCGGCCTACGAGTTTGCCTTCATCCTCGACAAGGCGCTGCGCGACGCCAAGGTGCGTGACCGGGTGCCGATGACCTTCGTCACCTCGGAGCCCTATATCGGCCATCTCGGGCTCGATGGCGTCGGCGACACCAAGGGACTGCTCGAGAGCGAATTGCGCAATCACCACATCAAGTGGATCACCAATGCGAAGGTCCAGCGTTTCGAGGCCGACAAGGTCGTGGCCGAGGAGATCAACGAAGACGGAAGCACCAAGGCGGTCCATGAAGTCCCAGCGATCTTCACCATGATGCTGCCGGCCTTCCGCGGCGTGCCGGCCGTCAGGGACATCGAGGGGCTTACCAATCCGCGCGGCTTCATCCTGGCCGACAAGCATCAGCAGAACCCGAAATACGCCAACGTCTTCTCGGTCGGCGTCTGCGTCGCCATTCCGCCCATGGGCAAGACGCCCGTGCCCGTCGGCGTGCCGAAGACCGGGTTCATGATCGAATCGATGGTCACCGCGACCGCCCACAACATCGCCCGGCTTGTAGCCGGCGAGAGGCCGAACGCGCAGGGAACCTGGAACGCGGTCTGCCTCGCCGACTTCGGCGACGGGGGCATTGCCTTCGTCGCCCAGCCGCAGATCCCGCCGCGCAACGTCAACTGGTCGTCATCAGGCAAGTGGGTGCATGCGGCCAAGATCGGCTTCGAGAAATACTTTCTCTACAAGGTCAAGCTGGGCAAGTCGGAGCCCTTCTATGAGAAGCTCGCACTTCAGGCGCTTGGAATCGACAAACTGAAATCGATCAAGTTCGAGGATGCTTGATCGATGACAGCGTCGCAGCGGCTCTTCCCCCCGGCCGCTGCGACATTCATGTGATCAGGTCGAGGCCGCTCCGGTACAGAACATAGGCGGCAACCACGAAGATCACGCCGGCGAACACAAGGTTCAGCGTCCGCTTGTGCGCGGAGAGGCGCGTCGATAGCATCATGCCGGCGATGCCACCCAGGACCCCTCCGGCAATGAACTCGCTGGCGATCGTCCAGTCCACCAGGCCGGACCAGGCATAGCTCAGCGCCGTGGCCAATCCGAACGTGCCGACCGCAAGCAGTGATGATCCGATCGCGTTGATGATCGGCATGCCTGTTGCCGCGACGAGCGCCGGTACGATGAGAAATCCGCCGCCGATTCCGAAGAAACCCGATGCCGCGCCCGCCAGCGCCGCCAGCCCGGCGGTCCGCAGGCATGTCCCGCGATCCGCCGTCCGCTCGACCGCGCCCTCGCGCCGTGGCCGCAGCATGGTCGCGCCGACCGGCACCATGACCAGCCCGAAGGCGAAAAGCAGCGTCTGGCCGTCGATCGCCTTGCCCAGGGTCGAGCCGGCGAGGGTGCCGGTTACGCCGACAAGCGCGAAGACGATCGCGCATTTCCAGCGTACATGGCCCTTGAGGGCGTGGCTGATCAGGTTGGCATAGGCGTTGACGGACACGGCCAGTGCCCCGGTGCCGATCGCGACATGCGGTTCGCGCACGCCGACAATGTAGAGCAGCAGCGGCGTGGCCAGGATCGACCCGCCGCCGCCGATGAGCCCCAAGGAGAAGCCGACGAGCCCGCCCGAGAGCAACGCGGAAAGCATCAGACGCGCTTCGACATTTCGTAAGCGGCGACGCAGCGGTTTCCGGACGCGCAATAGGCCAGCGTCGGGCCCTCGCGTTCTCCCAGGATCTTCTTGAGTTCGAGGGCCTGCTGTTCCGTCATCGCGCCGGGCTTGACTGGAATATAGAACGCTTCGATGCCCGCCTGGCCCGCGGCCTCGGCGACGTCGGAAAACGCCGGCTGGAAGAAGCCTTCCTGGTCCGGCCGCATGCAGATGACGGTACGGTAGCCGAGACCTGCGAGTTCCTTGATATGCGACGGTGCGATCTGGCCGGTCACGTGAAAGCTGGGGTCTACAGGGCGGATACTCATGCAATTGTCCTCATGGGTTGGACTGGGGGAATTGAAACTCGGCAGTTGCCCGCCGGCGGAGATGCGGGGAGTGGGATGGTGCGTCAGAAGGCGTTGAGCGGCACCTTGAGGTAGCGCTCGCCATTGTCTTCCGGCTCCGGCAATGCTCCCGCCTTCATGTTGACCTGGATGGACGGGATGATGAGCTTCGGCATCGACAGCGTCGCATCCCGTGCCGTGCGCATGGCGACGAATTCGTCCTCGCTCACGCCGTCGCGGACATGGATATTGTGCGCGCGCTCGTCGGCCACCGTCGTCTCCCACTTGATCTCCCGGCCATCCGGGCCGTAGTCGTGGCACATGTAGAGACGGGTCTCGGATGGCAGTGCGAGGATTTTGCGGATCGAGCGATAGAGTTCACGGGCGTCGCCGCCCGGAAAGTCGGCGCGTGCGGTGCCGCCATCCGGCATGAACAGCGTGTCGCCGACAAAGGCCGCGTCGCCGATCACATGGGTCATGCAGGCGGGCGTGTGGCCGGGCGTGTGAATGGCGCGGCCCTCAAGAGCGCCGATGGTATAGGT
This sequence comes from Rhizobium sp., assembly GCA_019739215.1. Classification (GTDB taxonomy): domain Bacteria; phylum Pseudomonadota; class Alphaproteobacteria; order Rhizobiales; family Rhizobiaceae; genus Rhizobium_E. Next base: position 267,271 of record JAHHDR010000004.1, on the reverse strand, counting down.
GTCGCCGTCATGGAACAGCCGGTCAAACTGGCTGCCGTCCCGCTCGAAGGCGCTGCCTTCGTTGAAGATCTTGCCGAAGGTGTCCTGGACGACCGTGATCCGGTCGCCAATGCCGATCTTTCCGCCGACCCGTTCCTGGATATAGGGCGCGGCAGAGAGATGGTCTGCATGGACGTGGGTCTCGATCAGCCATTCGACATCGAGGCACTGGCTCCGGATATGGTCGACGATGCGGTCGGCCGACTCCGTCGCCGTGTGGCCCGAGGCGTAGTCGAAGTCCAGGACTGAATCGACGATGGCGCAGGCGCGCGATGCTGGATCCTTGACGACATAACTCACCGTGTTTGTGGCCTCGTCGAAGAAGGCGGTGACGTCGGGTCTTGCGACAGGGGCTGCGGTCTGGTCGGAGGACGGCATGGCTTGACTCCAAATATATACGATTATGCGTATATACGTACTAATGACAGTTCTTGTCAAGACGCAAGTCCGGGCGACTGATGCGGACCCGTCGCAAGTGGCTTGATTATCTGCCGGTAATTCGTATATTCGTATCTATGAAGATTGATCCTGAAGCGATGAAGGCCGGCGCCGACATGGCGAGCGAGCTGCTCAAATCCCTTTCAAACCGCTACCGGCTGCTTATCCTGTGCCGGTTGTCGGATGGCGAACATTCCGTCGGCCAACTGGCGGACTTCCTCGGCATTCGTGATTCGACAGTCTCACAACACCTGGCGCTGCTGCGCCGCGACAAGATCATCGCGGCGCGCAGGGACGGGCAGACGATCTGGTACCGGATCGAGAGCGAGCCAGCACGCGAGATCGTCAACACGCTCTACAACAGCTTTTGCAGCACCAGCGACTGCGACTGAACAAATCGGCGCCACTGTGGCGCCGGCACTTGACTCCATCGCGGCTTTTATCTACATACTATCGTAGATACGAATATAAATAGATGGAGCCTCCGAATGTCCCTAGACCGCGTCATCTTCGCCTTTGCCGGCATCATGGTCCTCGTTTCGCTCGCGCTGACCCACTGGGTGCATCCCAGCTTTGTCTGGCTCACCGCCTTTGTCGGTGCTAACCTTCTCCAGTCCGCCTTCACGGGCTTTTGCCCGGCAGCGATGATCTTCAAGAAATTCGGCGTTCGTGCCGGATGTGCGTTCAACTGAGGTAGATCCGATGATTGGCCGCCTGATCGCCCTGCTGCTTGCGGGAGCCTGCCTGCCGTTTGCCGCGGACGCGGGAACCCTGACCCTCCAGCCCACCGCCATTCCGGAGCTCAAAGCCGTCTACGGCCAGGTCGAGGCGCGAGACAGCGTCCTCGCCCGCAGCAGGATCGGCGGCACGATGGTGGATCTTCGGATCACCGAAGGCGACACGGTCAAGGCGGGCGATGTCATCGCCGTCGTCAAGGATGACAAGATCGATTTCCAGATCAAGGCGGTCGACGCGCAACTGCTTGGCCTCCAGGCATCGCTCAAGAACGCGGTGGCCGAACTCGAACGGGCGGAGCGGCTAATCAAGAGCGGCGCCGCCACGGCGCAACGCCTGGACCAGATCCGCACCGAGACCGACGTGATCCGCAATCAGATTGCCGCCACCGAGGCGCAGCGTTCCGTGCTGGTCGAGCAGGCGAATGAGGGCGATGTCCTGGCTCCCGGTGACGGTCGCGTGCTCAAGGTGCCGGTCACGCAGGATGCTGTGGTGATGCCGGGCGAGGTCGTTGCCAATATCGGCGGCGGCGGCTTCTACCTGCGCCTCGCGATCCCTGAGCGTCACGCAATGGCTCTTAGGCAGGGGGCACAGATCAGGATCAGCGCCGCCGGAGAAGCCCTGTCCGGCACGCTGGCCAAGATCTATCCGCAGATCGAGAACGGGCGGGTCATCGCCGACGTAGAGGTCGAGAAGCTTAACACGGAGTTCGTCAATGCGCGCGTTCTCGTCGAGTTGCCGATCGGTGAGCGTCGGGCGATCGTGATACCGCGCGGCGCGCTGGTGACCCGTTCCGGGATCGATTTCGTCAGCATCTCCGAGAATGGCAAGACTGTCGAGCGTGCCGTCATTGCCGGGCAGCCTGTCGATATCGATGGCGTGCCCGGCATCGAAATCCTGACCGGCCTTGTTGCCGGCGATATCCTGGTGACGCCGTGACCGACGACAACAGCAAGACACCGACCGGCGCCGGCCCCGCGCCGGCTCCCGCTCCGTTGGACGAAGATGCCGGCATGCGCAACCTCGGCATTGCCGGAAACCTCACCCGCGCCTTCATCAAGTCGCCGCTCACACCGCTCTTCCTGCTCGCCGCCTTCGCCTTCGGCCTCGTGGCCCTGCTGACGCTGCCGCGCGAGGAGGAGCCGCAGATCTCCGTGCCCATGGTCGACATCGTGGTGCAGACCCCGGGCATCAAGGCTGACGACGCGGTCAAGCTCGTCACCGAACCGCTCGAGACCATCGTCAAGAGCATCGACGGCGTCGAGCATGTCTATTCCCAGTCGATGGACAACCGCGTCATGGTGACGGCGCGCTTCATCACCGGCACCCCGTCCGACTCGGCCATCCTGCGCGTGCATGACAAGGTCCGCGCAAACATGGACCGCATCCCGGTCGGTATCCCGGAGCCCATGATCATCGGGCGCGGCATCGACGACGTTGCCATCGTGTCGCTGACGCTGTCGCCCGGGCTTGAAGCGGCCGGCAGGATCGGTCCCAACGATCTGACCCGGATCGCGCGTGAGCTCAGGACCGAGGTCTCCAAGATCGATGATGTCGGCCTGACCTATCTGGTCGGCGAGACGGCAGAGATCATCCGCATCTCGCCGCAGCCGGCAAAGCTTGCGCTCTACGGCATCACGCTGCAGCAGTTGGCGGGCAAGGTGCAGGGCGCCAACAGCGCCGTGCCGGCAGGGCAGGTGCGCGACCAGGGCGGCCAGATCGACGTCATGGCCGGCGAGACGTTGTCGACCCCGGCGGACATCGGCAACCTGTTGCTGACTGCCCGCGACGGCCGCCCGGTCTATGTCCGCGATGTCGCTGACGTGACCTTCGCCACCGATACGTCGGATGCGATTGTTTCTACCGTTCGCAAGTCGGCGGACAGCGTCGAGCGGGTGCCGTCCGTGACCCTCGCCATTGCCAAGCGGGCCGGATCGAACGCCGTCGTCGTGGCGGAGAACATCCTGCACAAGGTCGAGCAATTGCGCGGCACACTGATCCCGCAGGACATCGCCGTCGAAGTCACCCGCGACTATGGCGGAGACCGCCAACGAGAAGGGCCAACGAGCTAGCTCTATCACCTCGGCCTCGCCACGGTGTCGATCATCGCGCTCGTCTGGATTGCCATCGGTCGCCGGGAAGCGATGGTCGTGGCAATCGTCATCCCCGTCACCATCCTGCTCACGCTCTTCGCCTCGCGGCTGATGGGCTACACGCTCAACCGCGTCTCGCTGTTCGCGCTGATCTTCTCCATCGGCATCCTTGTCGACGATGCGATCGTCGTCATCGAGAACACTGCACGCCACTGGGCGATGAAGGATGGCCGCTCGCGTCGTCGTGCCGCCATCGAGGCAGTGGCCGAAGTCGGCAACCCCACGATCATCGCGACGCTGACAGTTGTCGCGGCCCTGCTGCCCATGCTTTTCGTCTCGGGCATGATGGGTCCCTACATGAGCCCGATCCCGGCCAATGCCTCGGCAGCGATGATCTTCTCCTTCTTCGTCGCCGTCATGGTCACGCCCTGGCTGATGCTGAAGATCGCCGGCAACGCGCCCGTCCATGCCCATGATGACGCCCATAGCGGCGGCGTGCTTGGCCGCGCCTATTCTGCCGTCGCCCGGCCGATCCTGGCGACGAAGGCGCGCAGCTGGCTGTTCCTTCTGGTCGTCGGCGTGATGACGCTCGCCTCCCTGGTGCTCTTTTACACCAAGGATGTTACGGTCAAGCTGCTGCCCTTCGACAACAAGTCCGAGCTTTCGGTCACGATCGACCTGCCGGAAGGCGCCTCTGTCGAGGACACCGATCGCGTGGCGCAGGCTGTCGCGCGGATCGTGCTCGACATGCCCGAGGTCGTATCGGTGCAGACCCATGCCGGCACCGCCGCGCCGTTCAACTTCAATGGCCTCGTCCGTCATTCCTACATGCGCTCTGCCGCCTATATGGGCGATGTGGCGATCAACCTGACGCCGAAGCATGAGCGGGATCGCAGCAGCCATGATATCGCGCTGGATATCCGGCAGCGCATTGCGGCCGTCAAGTTGCCTGATGGAACCAGCCTCAAGGTCGTCGAGCCGCCGCCCGGTCCGCCCGTCATGGCAACGCTGCTCGCCGAGATCTATGGACCCGATGCCGAGACGCGCCGCAAGGTGGCGGCCAAGGTCGAAACCGCCTTCCGAACGGTGCCTTTCATCGTCGACGTCGACAATTCCTACGGTGTCGAGGCGCGACGCAAGCGCCTGACGATCTCCAGCGACGATGCCGAATATTTCAAGGTCGAGGAAGGCGACGTCTTCGACACGATCGCGATCCTCTCCAACGGCAAGACCATCGGCTATTCGCATCGCGCCGAGGGCCGCCAGCCGATCCCGATCCGTATCGAGCGTACCAAGGGCGAGAAAGTGCTGGACGAGGCCTTCCTCACCACGCCGATCCCCGCCAATGTCCTGCCCGGCGCCAACGGCGTCGTCGAACTGGGCGACGTCGTGCGCGTGAAAGAGGAGACGTCGTCCTTCCCGGTCTTCCGCCACAATGGCAGCGCCGCCGAGATGGTGACGGCGGAACTGGCCGGCAGTTTCGAGGCTCCGCTTTATGGTATGCTCGCCGTGCATGAGGCGATCGACGCGCAGGACTGGACCGGACTGACGAAGCCGGTCATCTCGTTGCATGGCCAGCCACAGGACCAGAGCAAGCCGACGCTGCTCTGGGATGGTGAGTGGGAAGTCACCTGGGTCACGTTCCGCGACATGGGCGCCGCCTTCATGATCGCACTGCTCGGGATCTATATTCTGGTGGTGGCGCAGTTCGGCTCGTTCAAGCTGCCGCTTGTGATCCTCACGCCGGTGCCGCTCACCTTCATCGGGATCCTTGTCGGTCACTGGCTGTTCGGCGCGCCGTTCTCGGCCACGTCGATGATCGGCTTCATCGCGCTTGCCGGCATCATCGTGCGCAACTCGATCCTCCTGGTCGATTTCGTCCGTCATGCCGACAAGGAGGGCAGGCCGTTCACGGAGGTGCTGATCGAAGCTGGCGCGATCCGCTTCAAGCCGATCCTGCTCACTGCACTCGCCGCGATCATCGGCGCGGCGGTCATCCTGACCGACCCGATCTTCCAGGGACTGGCGATCTCGCTGCTCTTTGGCCTGATCTCGTCGACGCTGCTGACGGTCCTGGTGATCCCGGCGATCTATCGCGTGCTGCGCACCTGAACACCCGCCATGGGCGCACCCGGCTGAATTGGCCGGGCGCGTCGGTTTGCTGCACTCGCGGCTATCGGTCCGTGCTACCGGCGGCCAGCGAGACCCAGACATCACCTTCCGCGCCGGCGGCAAATCGGATGCCGGCCGCTTCGAGTGTCGCTCGAGCTCGGCCGATGCTTTCGGGTTTCACAAGGCTCTCCGATTTTTCCATGCGCTTGATGGTGGAAAACGATACGCCGGAACGCGCCGCGAGTTCCGGCCCGCTCCAGTCCAGGAGCGCTCGTGCGGCCCGGATTTGCGCGGAGCCCAGCGCCTTTGCCACCACCGGGCTCGCTTCTTCCACTGGTGTTGAGTAGCCGTGCCATTCGGTCACCTTGCCGGCTTCGTCCATCACCGGTACCGCCCGCGTCCGATATGTCGCATATTTCCCAGCGCGGTCGCTGATGCGGACCTGGTATCCGAACGCCAGGCCCTCGCTGATGCCTGTGCGCCATGCCTGACGGAACGCCTCCCGATCGTCGGGATGGATCGGCGTCAATGCGTCCCAATCCCTGGCTTTTCCAGGAGATTGACCCGTGCGGCGGGTCCAGTCTGCGAGATCGAGCAGTTTCCCATCCGGTCCGGCGCGCCAGAAAGCGCCCTGGGTGAGCGTTCGCAGCGACGATACGAACGCACGGTCCTTGCTCGCCTCGTCCCGTTCGATCTCCTGGGCGGAAATGTCGACAAGAACGCCGAAGATGCTGGTCAGCTTGCCGTTTCGATCGAACTGTCCCTCGAAATGGCTGCGAACCCAGATCATCTGGCCGTCGGTGCGGATGATGCGGATCGTCCGGTCGGCCTGCCGCAGGCTTCTTGCCTGCGCCACGACATTGGACCATTCAAGCTGGTCGTCGGGATGGATCAGGCTGCGGCCAAGCTCCATGTCCGGCAGGACGGCTTCGCGGTTGAGACCGAGAATGGAATAGAGCCCCGTCGACCACTCGATCGAATCGGAAACGGCATCATATGTCCAGAAGCCGGCGCGAAGCGTGGATTCCAGGCGACGAAGATTTTTCTCGGCGTTGAGCAGCTTGCGAGTGGGCATGGCGGTCCGACACTTCCCTCGTCGGGATATTACAGAACTTGACAATCGGCAAAATGGATCCGGGGAAACTATCCCCGATAACTTGCGTGGATGTGTCGTCTAAGGGAATGCCGAGCGCCCAATTCGACCACAGACAGCGGCGCTACGGGCCGCCGCGAGCCAAAAAGGTCCATGCCGGGCCAGAATGGCTCTTCTTTGGCGCGGACAAAGCAACGGCAAGGCGCCATGGTTAACAACTTCGTCCATGCCGCGGTCTATGATCGCCGGGCTGAACGTCAATGGACATTCTATGCCTTTGGCACTGCAACGCAGTTCGCGGATAGGATGTGGGTCACAGCCTCTTTGGTCAGGCACGTCTGCAGCGGTAAACTTTTGATTTCTGATGTAATAATGTCCGAATCTACGAGAAATTCTCATTATATACTGAAAATTTCTTCATTTTGATCGAAGCAATATTGGAAATATGCACTTTTATCAAAGTTAAAACTCAATATTTATATATATTAAGACTTTTTTACGTTAGAAAATGAGGTAATCCACGACACTCTTCGTGATCATCACAAGGATAAACTCGCATCTACAAGTTCTTGCATTTGGCTGGAAACCACCCGTTAACCATTCTGGCCCAATCTTGAACGAAGCGGATGTGCTGCGCTGCTCCAGGAAATTCCCGGAAAAGTTTAGAGGCGCTCTGACATAGCTGGACGGTGGGATGGTTTGCCACTCTTGTTCGCTCTTCGACTCGCATGATGAATTGCGACGTGAGCACTTGAATATCGGCAATATTGCTCCGGAAAGGTCTGGCATTGTCCATTTTGAATTTCAGATATCACGTTGGCAGAAGAATAGATCGCGCTACTGCGAGCTTTGCGCCGGATTTTGACTTCGGATCTGCTTCGATCTGCCAGATGCGGCGTCGCGAGTCGCGTCGTCCGGCCTGCCATGGCCGAAGACTCGCTTCCGCGCCGGCTGGACGTGCGAGATTTCCCGACAATCGAAAGTGAAACAATGATGTTGGATACCAGGCCCCTGAATGATCCCGAGGTTCTCCAGCTTGAGCCGATCCTGACCATCCGTCACGGGTCGGTGCTCAAGGACAAACTTCTCGCCGCCCTGTCTCGGTCCGACGCCGTCGAACTCTCGATCGACAAGAATTCGGAGGCCGACCTGAGCTTCGTCCAGTTGATCGAGGCGGCGCGCCTGCAGGCATCGCGGCAGGGCAAGGCCCTGAGCCTTGCCTCCCCGGTGGAGGGGTCGGTTCTCGAGACGCTGGAGCGCGCCGGGCTGACGACCGCCATGACGTCGCAGAGCCGGGCCTTTTGGTTTCATGAAAAGGAAAAGCAATGACCGCACACATTCTCACCGTTGACGATTCCGCCAGCATCCGCATGACCACCAAGATCGCGCTGACCAATGCCGGCTATCAGGTGACGGAAGCGGTCGATGGCCAGGACGGTCTCACCAAGGCGACATCAGGCAGCTACGACCTGATCGTGACCGACCTGAACATGCCGAACATGAACGGCCTGGCGATGATCAAGGCCCTGCGGCAGTCGCCGGCCCATACCGGCATCCCGATCATCTTCCTGACGACCGAGTCCGATGCAGAGATGAAAAACCAGGCCAAGGCCGCAGGCGCGACCGGCTGGATCACAAAGCCGTTCGACCCGGATCAACTCGTCAAGATAGCCAGAAAGGTTCTCGGACGATGAGCACACTCGACCCGATACAGGTTTTCCGCACGGAAGCCGCCGAGCTTTTCGAGAGCATTGAGGCCGGGCTTCTGGACCTCAACAACGACCTGTCGAACCAGAGCCTGATTGACGCGGTGTTTCGCGGTCTGCACACCCTCAAGGGCTCTGGCGCCATGTTCGGCTTCGAAGCGCTGGCGGCCTTCACCCATCATTGCGAAACCGCCTTCGATCTGGTGCGCAAGGGCATGGTGCCGGCAACCGCCGAACTGGTCGGCGCCGTCCTCGATGCCCAGGACCACATGAAGACGCTGGTCGAGCATCCGCACGGCATTGCCGAAGACGTCGGCAACCAGCTTCTCGCCAAATTGCAGGCCGCCGTCGGAGAATCCACCGGCGCCGACCATGCTGTACCCAAGACCGCGGCGGCTCCCGTCGCAGCACCGGTCGCCAGATCGGCCGGCTGGACGCTGAAATTCCGTCTGCCGACGATCGCCATGGCCAATGGCACCAATCCCCTCGGGTTGCTCGACGAACTGCGCGCGCTTGGCGATTGCACCATTGCACTTGATACCAGCCGCCTGCCCGAACTGGCCGATCTCGATCCCAGCGAATTGCATGTCGGCTGGAGCGTGACGCTCAAGGGCGACATCCCGCGGTCCGCGATCGAGGACGTCTTCATCTTCGTCATCGACGACATGGAACTCGACCTTGCGGAGATCGGCGCGCAGGAACCTGTCTTGGAGAAGGTCGAAGCGAAGTCTCCGGCAGAGCCGGTCGCGATTGCCGCGCCGCCGGCATCTCCGCCCGCCGAGCCCGCCAGGGAGGCCAAGGCCGCTGCTCCCGCCGCAGCCAACGATTCCAAGCAGAACAGCAAGGCCGCCGAAAATGTCCGCGTGCCTGCCGAGCGGCTTGACGAACTGATGGACCGGGTCGGCGAACTCGTGATCGCCCAGTCGCGCCTGTCGCAGCTGGCCAATGGCAGCGCGGACATCATGCTGCGCTCCGTGTCCGAGGATGTCGAACGTCTGTCCGGCGAACTGCGCGATACGATGATGGTCCTGCGCATGGTGCCGGTCGGCAGCCTCTTTGCCCGCTTCCGTCGCCTCGTGCACGATCTGTCCCGGGAAACCGGCAAGGAGATCGAGCTCATCACCGAAGGCGAGACCACCGAAGTCGACAAGACCGTGGTCGAGCGGCTGGCCGATCCGCTGGTCCATCTGGTGCGCAATTCGATCGACCACGGCATCGAGATGCCCGCCGACCGACTTGCGTCAGGCAAGGGTCCGGCCGGCAAGCTTATCCTCTCCGCCCACCAGACCGGCGGCGAAGTCATCATCACCATCAAGGACGACGGTCGCGGCATCAACCGCGAGCGGGTCCGGGCCAAGGCGGAATCCTCGGGCATCATCCAGCCCGGCGCGACGCTCACCGACCAGGATCTGCTGCAGCTCATCTTCCAGCCGGGATTCTCCACGGCAGCGGCGGTCACCAACCTGTCGGGTCGCGGCGTCGGCATGGATGTGGTCAAGAAAACCGTCGAGGCACTCCGCGGCGCCATCGACATCACCAGCCGCCCGGGCGAGGGGTCAGAAGTCTCGCTGCGCATTCCGCTGACGCTCGCGATCATCGAGGGTCTGCTGGTGCGGGTCGGCAAGGGCAGCTACGTCATACCGCTGTCGGCGGTCGAGGAATGCCTCGAGATCTCCATCGAGGAAGACCTCCGCTCGCGCGGACGCAGCTTCATTTCGCTGCGCGACAGCCTCGTCCCCTTCCTTCGCCTGCGGGAACTCTTCCGCACCGGCACACAGCCCGACCAGCACCAGAAGGTGGTGGTCATATCAACCGGGACCGAACGCGTCGGGCTCGTCGTCGACCAGATCATCGGCGATCACCAGACCGTCATCAAGTCCATGTCGAAACTGCATCATGACGTCGTCACCTTCTCGGGCGCAACCATCCTCGGCGATGGCAGCGTGGCCCTGATCCTTGACGTCGCCCATCTGGTGGCGGTGGGACAGCAACAGGAGGCGCAATTGCGGGCAGCGGGATGAACCAGGCGGCATTGGCTATAGACCATCAGACCATATGGGGCGCGGAAGAAGAGCTGTCCGTCCTGACCTTCAACCTCAACGGCGAGACCTTCGCGATCGAGGCGACGGTGGTGCAGGAAATCCTCGACCTGCTACCGGAAACCCATGTTCCCGGCAGCAAGCCGTTCGTTTCCAGCGTCATCAACTTTCGCGGCAAGGTCATCCCGCTCGCGGATATCCGGCTGGCATTCGGCATGGAGGTCAGCGAGGCGACGATCGACAGCCGCATCATCGTGATCGAGCTCTCGATGGGCGGAGAGCCGACGCTGATCGGTATCCGCACCGACCGGGTCTACGAGGTGACGACGCTGGCGCGCACCGCGAGCGAATTGCCGCCGAGCGTCGGCATGCGCTGGCGTGCCGACTATATCGACTGCCTCGTCAAGCGGGGTGGCGAATTCGTCATCGTTCCAAATCTCAATGCAATTTTCGTTTCGCAAGGGGACCGCGCAGCGGTTGCGAACGGATGACCGACAAGGTGCAATCATGAAATTCACGATCAAACTGAAACTGGCGCTGGCTTTCGCCTTCCTGATCGTCCTGCTGATTGGCACGGCGGGATTTGGCATCAACAGCCTGTCGGGTCTCAATGACACGATGGAGGCGACGTTGAAGGGTCCGGCAACTCGCCTGGAACTGGTCCAGAACATCAACATCGACCAGCTTCAGGGCATCCGGCAGCAGAAGAACATCATCGGCGCGACCTCGCCTGCCGAAATCCAGTCCGCGCAGCAAAAGGGTGATCTGGCGCGCGCCCATCTCCAGGAGTCGCTGGACAAGGCGTTGAGCATTTCGACCGAGCAGGGCCGCCCACGCTGGCTGAAGATCCAGGAAACTGGCCAACAGGGCCAATGCCGCCGACGACAAGATCCGGGCTTTCATGATCTCCGGCGCGGTCGATCAGGCCCAGCGCCTGTCGGTTACGGAAGGACGCGAAGTCGCCAACGAACTCGATGCCGCCGTCGAGGAACTGGTGACCCTTTCCAAGCAGCAGCTTGAGGAAGCCAATATCGAGGCGGAAGCGACTTATGCATCCACCAGCACGATCATGATCGGCGTCGCGGCCGGCGCTGTGCTGATCGGCCTCGTTGCCGCCTTCTGGATCTCGCTCACCATCAGCCGCGGCCTGAGCCGTGCATCCAATGCGGTTCGCCAGGTTGCCGAGGGTGATCTGACAAGCACGGCCGAGATCACCACGCGCGACGAGATCGGCGAGATGCTCGGCCATGTCAACGCGATGATCGAGCGTCTTCGGGACGTGGTCGGCGATGCGCTTGCCGCTTCCGACAATGTCTCCTCCGGCAGCCAGGAACTTTCGGCCAGCTCGGAAACTCTGTCGCAAGGTGCGACGGAACAGGCATCGTCAGCCGAAGAGGCCTCCGCCTCGATGGAAGAGATGGCTGCGAACATCAAGCAGAATGCCGACAATGCGGCCCAGACCGAAAAGATCGCCCGCCAGTCCGCCAAGGATGCCGAGGCATCGGGCGAGGCCGTGGTCCGCGCCGTGGGCGCCATGCGCACGATTGCCGAGAAGATCTCGATCGTCCAGGAAATCGCCCGTCAGACCGATCTGCTCGCCCTGAATGCGGCGGTGGAAGCTGCGCGTGCCGGCGAACATGGCAAGGGCTTTGCGGTCGTTGCCTCCGAAGTGCGCAAGCTGGCCGAACGCAGCCAGGCTGCGGCCGCCGAAATCAGCGGCCTCTCCGGCGAGACCGTCACGGTGGCCACCGAGGCCGGCGAGATGCTCAACCGTCTGGTCCCGGATATCCGCAAGACCGCCGAGCTGATCGCCGAGATTTCGGCTGCCTGCCGCGAGCAGGATATCGGTGCGGCCCAGATCAACGAGGCGATCCAGCAGCTCGACAAGGTCACCCAGACCAATGCCGGTGCATCCGAGGAAATGTCGGCGACGTCGGAAGAACTGGCCTCGCAGGCCGAGGAACTCCAGGCCTCCATCGCCTTCTTCAAGGTCGACAAGGCCGGCCACAAGGAGGTCCACCACGCCCAGAAGCTCCGCGCAACGGCTGCCAGGATGGCATCTCCCGCCGTCAAGCGCCCGGCGTCTCAGGCCGCCAAGCGACCGATAGCTTCGGCTCCGGCCAATCGCGGCAAGGGATATTCCCTCGACATGTCGATGGGCGGACCGGACGCTGATGACGCCGACTTCAGGGAAAGCGCCTGAGCCGATCCGCGCGGCCGGGGCATTTGAGCCCCGGCGCCGATGAAATGCCGCCGGCGTCGCTCGCGCGATCAAGGCACGGGAAGTGGATGACCCTGGCTTCCCTGGATTGAACCTTCGAAGAATTGGAACACGGTGCTCCGACTTAGGCTCCTGCGTGGGCTGGCCGAGACCATCAGTTCTCTCCGCCTTGCTGCATAAACCGGCATTTCAACACTCAACGGCGCCAAGCCGTTTTCGAACTTAGGGGTCATACTCAGATGCGCTTTACAATCAAACTCAAGCTTGCGGCCGCTTTCGGCCTGATGATCGTGCTGCTGATCGGCGCGATGAGCTATGGCATCTACAGTCTCGGTGTCCTCAATCAGGCCATCACCGATGTCATCGCCGGCCCGGCCGTACGCCTTGAGAAGGCGCAGGAACTCGGCAACATCCAGCTTCGCATCATGCGCGCGCAGACCAATCTTGCGCTCTCCGAGACGCAGAGCGATCAGAACACGTTCATCGAGGCCAGCGAACGGAACCAGAAGAACTTCCTGGAAACGGTGAAGCTGCTGCAGGACAGCGCTTCGACGGACGCCGGCAAGCAGGCCTGGAAAGACGTCGAGAATGACTTCCAGCAGATCGAAGCGCTTGATGACCGGCTGCAGGCAATGGTCCGCGCCGGCGACAAGGTTGGCGCCACACGTCTCGCAACGGTTGAGGCACGTGTGATCGTCGACAAGATCGAGGAGGCCATCAACACGCGCACGGTGTCCAACAAGCGCGACATGACGCAGGCTGACGAGGACACCAATGTTCTCTATGCCAACACGCGCAACATTCTGCTGAGCATCGCGGCTATCGCTGTTCTTGCCGCAATCGCCGTCGCTGCATGGATCGCCATGAGCATCAGCAATGGACCTCAACAAGATCAAGGGTGTGGCCAACGCCGTCGCCATCGGCGATCTCAACCAGAATGTCGAGATAAAGACCAATGACGAGATCAAGGATCTTGTCGACACGATCAATGTCATGACCGGAAACCTGCGAAACACCGCAGCAGTGGCCGACCAGATCGCCAATGGCAATCTGATGGTCACGCCGAAGCCGCTTTCGGACAAGGATACGCTCGGCATCGCCCTTCAGAGCATGGTCGAGCGCCTGCGTGGCGTCGTCGCCGATGCCCTGTCGGCCTCTGACAACGTCTCCTCGGGCAGCCAGGAGCTATCTGCCAGCTCCGAAACCCTGTCTCAGGGTGCGACCGAGCAGGCATCATCCGCCGAAGAGGCGTCCGCCTCGATGGAGGAGATGGCCGCAAACATCAAGCAGAATGCCGACAATGCCGCCCAGACGGAAAAGATCGCCCGCCAGTCGGCGAAGGATGCCGAGGCCTCGGGCGAGGCCGTCGGTCGCGCGGTCGGCGCCATGCGCACCATCGCCGAGAAGATTTCGATCGTGCAGGAAATCGCCCGCCAGACCGACCTGCTCGCCCTGAATGCCGCTGTGGAAGCGGCGCGAGCCGGCGAACACGGCAAGGGCTTCGCGGTCGTGGCATCGGAAGTGCGCAAGCTTGCCGAACGCAGCCAGGCCGCGGCAAGCGAGATCAGCTCGCTCTCCGGCGAGACGGTCTCTGTCGCCACCGAAGCCGGTGAGATGCTGACCCGCCTGGTTCCGGACATCCGCAAGACCGCGGAACTGATCGCCGAAATCTCCGCCGCCTGCCGCGAGCAGGACATCGGGGCCTCGCAGATCAACGAGGCGATCCAGCAACTCGACAAGGTCACCCAGACCAATGCAGGTGCCTCGGAGGAAATGTCGGCGACATCGGAAGAACTTGCCGCGCAGGCCGAGGAACTCCAGACATCGATCGCCTTCTTCAAGGTCGACAGTGCCAGCATGAAAGCGAACTCTGCTCAGGGCCGCCGTCCGGCGCCCGCCGCCCGCCCTGCCGCCAAGCCGGTAACGCAGGCACGCAAGTCGGACAACAGCATCAACGGCCAGCAGGCGCGCGCCCGTGGCTTTGCCCTCGACATGGCGATGGGCGGACCCGATGCCGACGACGCCGACTTCAGGGAAAGCGCTTGATTGCGCGATGCATGACGAAACGACCGGGAGCGAGAAAATCGCTCCCGGACGAAACCCAGGCAGGCACCGGTGAGGTGGCTGCCATTCGCGAGGGGACATTCAGATGCGATTCACGATAAAGTCCAAGCTCGGCCTGGTTTTTGGGTTCCTGATCCTGGCCATCTGCGCCTGCGCCGGCCTTGGCATTCGAGACCTTCAGGATATGAACGTGCTCCAGCATGATCTGCTGGAAGGGCCCGTCAGGCAGAACGCCCACGCGAACCATGTCACCCAGGCATTTGACGGCCTGGTCATTGCCAAATCCGAGCTGCTTCTGGCCACGACGGTTCAGGCTGCCGAAGCTGCGAAGTCCGTGATTGCCATGGAGAAAGCCGCATTCGAGAAGGCGCTGGCGGAAGCCGAGACCGACGCCACGGGCGACTTGAAAGCGAAGTGGCAGGAAGTACGCAATTTCTGGAGCGGCTATCTCGTCATCAATGAGAAGCTTCAGTCGCTCGTGGCATCCGGCCAGAAGGACCTCGCGCTCAGTTTCAACCAGACCGAGGGGAAGGCCGCCGGTGCAAGGCTGGACGAACTGGTCCGCGGTCTTGCTGGGTTGACGGAGGCCTCGATAACCGAGTTCGGCAATGAAGCGGAATCCACCTATCACTCTGCCTTCTATGTCCTGATCGCGCTGTCGCTCGTCTCCATCGTGATCTCCCTCGCCGCCGCCATATGGATTGCCGCTGCAATCAGCTCGGGCCTCAGGAAGATCCGTGTCGCGAGCGAGGCCGTCGCCATCGGCGATCTCGAGCAGAATGTCGAGGTCAGGACCAACGACGAAATCAAGGATGTCGTCGATGCGGTCAACCGCATGACGGCGAACCTCCAGGCCACCGCTGGAATTGCCAACAGCATTTCGCTGGGAGACCTGTCGGTCGAACCGAAGCCCCTGTCGGACAAGGACGTGCTCGGCAGGTCGATGAGCGAGATGGTGACCAACCTCCGCGCCACAGCCGGGGTCGCGGACCGAATTTCGCTCGGCGATCTGTCTATCGAGCCGAAGCCGCTCTCCGACAAGGACGTGCTCGGCAGATCGATGAACGCCATGGTGATCAATCTTCGTGCGACCACCGCAGTGGCCGACGAGATCGCCAACGGCAACCTCATGATCACGCCCAAGCCGCTCTCCGACAAGGACACGCTCGGCATTGCGCTCAAGAGCATGGTCGAACGGCTGCGCGGCGTCGTCGCGGACGCGCTCTCGGCTTCGGTCAACGTGTCCTCTGGCAGCCAGGAACTCTCGGCAAGCTCCGAGACGCTGTCGCAGGGCGCGACCGAGCAGGCGTCCTCCGCCGAAGAAGCGTCCGCCTCGATGGAAGAGATGGCCGCAAACATCAAGCAGAATGCCGACAATGCGGCCCAGACCGAGAAGATCGCGCGCCAGTCGTCGAAGGATGCCGAGGCCTCGGGCGAGGCCGTCGGTCGTGCGGTCAGCGCCATGCGCACCATCGCCGCCAAGATTTCCATCGTGCAGGAAATTGCCCGCCAGACCGACCTGCTCGCGTTGAATGCGGCGGTCGAAGCGGCCCGCGCCGGCGAACACGGCAAGGGTTTCGCGGTCGTTGCGTCGGAAGTGCGCAAGCTTGCCGAACGCAGCCAGGCCGCGGCGGCCGAAATCAGTGCGCTCTCCGGCGAGACCGTGTCGGTCGCCACCGAGGCGGGTGAAATGCTGAACCGGCTGGTGCCGGATATTCGCAAGACCGCTGAACTGGTCGCCGAAATCTCCGCTGCCTGCCGCGAGCAGGATATCGGGGCCTCGCAGATCAACGAAGCGATACAGCAGCTCGACAAGGTCACACAGACCAATGCCGGCGCCTCCGAGGAAATGTCGGCCACGTCGGAAGAACTCGCGGCACAAGCCGAGGAACTGCAGGCTTCGATCGCCTTCTTCAAGGTCGACCGGACGAGCGTTCAGCCGACCGCCGCGGCGGGTCGCCGCCCCGCGCCGGCTCAGGCCCGCAAACCAGACAACAGCATCAACGGCCAGCAGGCTCGTGCCCGTGGCTTCGCCCTCGACATGTCGATGGGTGGACCCGATGACGACGACGCTGCATTCAAGGAAAGCGCATGATCATGGCCAGCCCATCCTCGGAATCCCAATTCGTCACCTTCAGCCTCGAAAACGAGCTTTTCGCCGTTCCGGTGGAGGTCGTACGGGAAATCCTCGACCACGAAGAGGCCTTCAAGATCCCGCACGGGCCGGACTACCTGCTGGGGCTCAGGGACGTGCGGGGGCAGGGCGTTCCCGTCGTTGACCTCCGTCTTCGCCTCGGCATGACCAAGACCGAGAAGACACCGCACACCCGTATTCTGGTGCTCGACGTGCAGATCGGAGAGAAACTTCTCACCCTCGGCTTGGTCGCGGACCGGGTCTATGAGGTGACGCCCTTCCGCAAGGACGAGATCGAGGGCGCGCCCGACATCGGCATCACCTGGCGGTCCGACTACATTGCCGGCGTCGTGCGCCGCAATGGCAGCTTCGTGGTGATCGTGGATCTCGCTCGGCTCTTTTCGGATACCGGCGACACGCTCGGCGGCTTCGGGCGCCGTGTTCCGGAAGTGGCATAGCGGCGTCGGAAGCATAGTAGCGTAAGAGTTTGCGAGGAGATGGACGGTGGGGGCAGCCCAGAGAATAGAGTCGATAGACGATCGATTGAGCAATCGCAATTTCGAGGCCTTGTCGCAATACATCTACGACTACAGCGGCATCAAGATGCCGATAACGAAGAGCACGATGCTGGAGGGCCGGTTGCGGCGTCGGCTGCGCGCAACGGGCATTTCCTCGCTCGACGCCTATTGTGACTTTCTTTTCAAGCAGAACGGGTTGGCGACGGAGTCAACCTATCTCATCGACGCCGTCACCACCAACAAGACGGACTTCTTCCGCGAGCCGAAGCATTTCGAATATATGGAGCAGGTGGCTCTTCCTGAAATGGTGTCGGCCGGACACACCCGGCTGCGTTTCTGGAGTTCGGCATGCTCCACCGGTGCCGAGCCTTATACGATGGCAATGGTGCTCGAAGAATTCGCGGCGGGCAATCGTGACCTCAGCTATCAGATCCTGGCCACCGACTTGTCGACCGACGTGCTGGAGGCGGCCAAGCGCGGCATTTATCCGCGCGACATGGTCGCGCCCGTTCCGCCGTACATGAAGCAGAAATATGTGATGCTGGCACGCGACAGGTCGCGCAACGATGTCCGGATCATTCCGCGACTTCGCGCCAAGGTCGGTTTTGGACGGCTCAACCTCATGGATGATTCCTACAAGGTCGGCGACGCCATGCACATGATCTTCTGCCGCAACGTGCTGATCTATTTTGACAAGATGACGCAGGCGAAGGTGCTGACACGGCTGTGCGACCGACTGCTACCGGGCGGCTATCTCTTTGTCGGTCACTCAGAGAGCGTGACCGGCATTCCGCTTCCTGTGAAGCAGGTCGCCAACACCATATTCCGGAAGATCTGATGGCCATTGCAGGGAAGAAGATCCGGGTCCTGATCATAGACGACTCGGCCAGCGTCCGGCAGGCGCTGACCAAGGTTCTGGAGGAGGACCCTGATATCGAAGTAATGGGTGTCGCCTCCGACCCGTTCATGGCGGCGAAGAAAATCCAGGACGACCTCCCCGACGTCATCACGCTCGATGTCGAGATGCCACGCATGGACGGCATCACTTTCCTGCGCAAGCTCATGTCGCAGCGTCCGATTCCTGTCGTGATGTGCTCGTCCCTGACCGAGGAGGGTTCGGCGACGCTAATGCAGGCCCTGGAGGCGGGCGCGGTCGACATCATCCTCAAGCCCAAGATCGGGGCGGCGGACTATCTCGCGGATTCCGGCGTCCGCATCCGAGAGGCAGTCAAGGGAGCCGCCGTGGCCCGGCTCGGCGCGGGACGGCGCGCCGCAGCCTCTTCGACGACATCAGCCAAGCTGACCGCCGATGCCGTGCTGCCGCCGCCGAGCGGCCGCGCCATGGCCAAGACCACCGAGATGGTGATCTGCGTCGGCGCCTCCACCGGCGGCACCGAGGCGCTGAAGGACATGCTCGAGCAGTTGCCGGCCAATGCGCCCGGTATCGTGATCGTGCAGCACATGCCGGAGAAGTTCACCGCAGCCTTTGCCAAACGCCTCAACTCGCTCTGCGAGGTCGAGGTCAAGGAGGCCGAGCATGGCGATCCCGTGCTGCGCGGCCACGTCCTGATCGCGCCGGGCGACC
Organism: Rhizobium sp.; assembly: GCA_019739215.1. Lineage (GTDB taxonomy): Bacteria > Pseudomonadota > Alphaproteobacteria > Rhizobiales > Rhizobiaceae > Rhizobium_E. The sequence goes on along the minus strand of JAHHDR010000004.1, from coordinate 248,494 downwards.
GGCACATGCTGCTCGAACGGCAGGGCGCCCGCTACGTGGTTTCCGTACGCACCGGCCCGCTGGTCTCGCGCCACAGGCCATCTGTCGATGTGCTCTTCCGCTCCGCAGCGCGATCGGCGGGCGGCAATGCCATGGGCGTCATCATGACGGGCATGGGCGACGACGGTGCACGCGGAATGGCCGAGATGCATGCCGCAGGTGCCTACACGGTCGCGCAGGACGAGGCGACCTCGGTCGTGTTCGGCATGCCCAAGGAGGCCATCGCCCATGGCGGTGTCGACCGGGTCGTTCCGCTCGACCAGATCGCCCGCGAAATCCTCGCGGCAGACCGCCGGCGGTAGCAGGAATTGACGTTTTGTTAACCATAACGGGGCACGATGACGGCGCACGATGCGGGTGCGACTGACGGGACATGGGCGGGCCCGAACACCACAACAGAGGGCCGAATGCCAGTCATCAGCTTTGCAAACACCAAGGGTGGCGCCGGCAAGACCACGGCCCTTCTCCTGCTCGCCACCGAACTGATCCGCCGTGGAAAGACAGTCTGCGTCGTGGACACCGATCCGCAACGCTGGATCAGCCGCTGGTTCGAAGGCGCGAGTGCGCCCGGCGACAAGGTCATGCTCGCGACCTATGTGACCGCCTACACGCTTCAGCGCACGATCGAAGAAAACGCACCGAAATTCGACTACGTGCTTGTGGACCTGCCGGGTTCGCAATCGCCTCTGCTCGCCACTGCGATCGGACTCTCCGACCATATCCTGATCCCGATCCAGGGCAGTTCCATGGATGCGCAGGGCGGGGCGCAGGTTCTGGAAATTCTCGCCTATCTCGATCAGCGCGCCAATATTTCGATCCCGCATTCCGTCGTGCTGTCACGGGTGAACTCGATGATCACCACGCGGTCGATGCTGGTCGTCAAGGGCCTGCTTGCGCAGCGCTCGGTCCATGTCCTCGACACGCCGCTCATAGAGCGCGCGCCGTTCCGCGACATGTTCGATCTCAAGACCTATCTTCACCTGATGGATCCGGCCAAGGCGTCCAATCTCGACAAGGCCCTGGCCAATGCCGCGGCCTTTGCCGACGAAGTCATCGACCTCGCCGAAAAGTCGCGTCAGAAGCCGCGCATTCGGGCGGCCTGACCTCTGCGCGAGCCGGCGGCCTGCCGGTTCTAGAACAATGCCGCCTCGAAGAGCTCGTCGTCATCCGCGCCGGCCAGGACCGGCTCTGTGGATGCGGGCGTGTCCACGACAGGCAGGAAACGCTGGTGAATGACGCGCTCCTGCGCCATCGTATAGGTCTTGAAGATACGCGCTGAAAGGGTGGCGATCGCAGCGTCGCTCGACGATAGCGGCGCCGACAGGCCCCTGTCATCGGCTGCGGCAATCGCCAGGCAATCATCGAGAACATCGCCGAGGTCGCTTCGGAAATCGAGTTGGCGAATGGCCTTTTCGATCGACTCGAACACCACCCCGCCTTCTCGCGACAGCGAAGCCAGTCCGGCATCCATACCTTCCGAGACCTTGTCCACCGACAGGCGTGCATTGGCCAGCGGCTCGCCGATGCCGTCCATCCGCTGTGCGTCGCCCGATGTCAGCAGTTCGTTGGCGGCCTCGATTTCCTGCATGTGTTGCACGATGCCTTCGGCCGGGACTTCCAGCTTGTCGGCGAAGATGCGTAACTCGCCGCTCGCGACATTCACCGAACGGCCGGCATCGCCGAGCCTCGTGCAGGCGAGATTGGAATTGAGCGCCATGTAGAAGATGTCGAGCTTGATCTTCCGGATCGAGGCGATGCCGGTAATCAGCGCCTGGGTGGATTCGCCGACTGTGGACACCACGCGATCGAGGTCCTCGGTCCGCCCCGCCACCTTGGTCGAGAGGTCGGACGCCTGGGCGAGGTCGCCCTTCATCTGTTCGAGGATGTTGCCCCCGGTCGGTTGACCGTGGCCTGCAAGGTCGTCGCGCAGCGACAGCACCTGGCTGGCATCGACGGTGAAACTGGCGATGGTCGCGGCGATGCTGCCGCACTTCTGCTGGAGTTCGTCGACGCTCTCTTCGAGCTGGGCACGGGCGAGGCCCGCTATGGCCAGGTCGAGTTCTTCGAGTGTCTCCGTATCGAGCGACTGGCCCGCTTCCGAAAGCTTGAAGTCTTCGAGATGCTCGAACATCGCCATGACATGTTCGAGGCGCTGCCGCGTCACGTCTCCGATCTGCAGTGCGGAGAGCACGGATGCGATCTTGCCCTGGATCGCGCCGGTGATCTGCTTGAGCTCGCGGGCTGTCGCCGCCATTCTCTTCTGCTGCTCGGCGAGGGCGATCGAACTGCGGTCCATGTTTCCAACAAGCACCGGGATCGTCGAGGCGAAATCGCGGATGACGTCGGCCGAACTGGCATTGGCGCTACGAAGGCTGTTGCGCATGGCGACAAGCTGATCGCCGAAGCGGCCGATCTCCTCGGAGACGGTCTGGATACGTTCGCGGATTTCGTCCGCAAAGCCCGAGAATTCAGGGATGCTCGCTCCGGTGATCTTCACCGTCACGGCAATCGTCCTGAGATAGCGGATGATCTCGCGCATATCCTCGACGCCGACATAGACGGAGTCACACAGGCCGGAGATCTTGCCGAACGCCTCCTGTTTGCGTGACGCGATGTTGGGAAGACCCGAGAGATCGACCACGACCGTCTTCATGCCGTCGAAGACCTCCTTCGTCGCCTGTGGGTCGATGAGGTTGACGAGCCCGTCCAGGATCGTCGTCAGGCCGTTGACCGCCTCCATCACGGCGATCAACACGTTGCCGCCGTCCAGGAACGACTGTTCTATCCGGGACTGCGCGATCGCCAGCTTGCCGACAAGCTCGGTACCCGTGGCGGTCGACGGTGTGTCAATTTTGAACGCCATGCTCATTGCAGTCCCCGTTATTCTGCCCTGAAGCTACATGTGATTGTCGAACGGCACGTAAACGGGGCGGAATTCCTGCAATTAGGGTTTGCAAATCATTTCTATCTCGTGCGGGAGCAATGCGCGGGGGCAGCCGGGGATCGCTGGTCTTGGCCCCTCAGCGGGCAAACCGGCGCGCGCCCGCGACGCAGGCGACGACCGCCAGCGTCGCGGCGACCATGGTAGGGCTGATCTGTTCGCCCAGCAGGACGGCGGCCAGCAGCAGGCCGAAGAAGGGTTGAAGCAGTTGCAATTGGCCGACACCCGCAATGCCACCCAGCGCCAGGCCGCGATACCAGAACACGAAGCCGACCAGCATACTGAAGACCGACACATAGGCGAGGCCAAGCCACGACGGCCCCCCGATGCCCTGCCAACTGCCCGGCAGAGTGGCAATCGCGATGACCGCCATCAGCGGCAGGGAGAGCACAAGCGCCCAGGAGATGACCTGCCAGCCGCCGAGCGTACGCGAAAGCCAGGCGCCTTCGGCATAGCCCAGACCACAGGCGAGGATGGCCGCGATCATCAGCAGGTCGCCGGCGAGCGAGGTTTCGCCGCCATAGGCCAGGGCGAAGCCGACAACGGTGGCACTGCCGGCGCCCGAAAACAGCCAGAACAGCGGCTTCGGCCGCTCCCCGCCACACAGGACGCCGAAGACCGCGGTGGCGAGCGGCAGCAGGCCGACGAAGACGATCGAATGGGCGGCGGTGATGTGTTGCAGGGCGAGCGCCGTCAGTAGCGGGAAGCCCACCACCACGCCGGCCGCAACGATGGCGAGCGACATCAGGTCGCGTTTCGCAGGCCGCGTCTGGCGCAGCGCCAGCAGCAGGGCCGCGCCAAGCACGGCCGCGATGACGGCGCGGGCCGAGGTCAGGAAGAGCGGCGAGAAATCCGACACGGCTACGCGGGTCGCCGGCAGCGAACCGCTGAAGATGATCACGCCGAGCAATCCGCTGCCCCATCCATCCATGGAAGATTTCATGTCGCCTCGCTTTCCCTGGACTTGATACAGGGGCGGTGCTGGCGCGAACAGCAACACATCGATACAATTGCAGGAAACTGTACTGGTGTCATGGGCGATACAATCCGGGGAGAAGACAATGGCGGGCAGCGAGGCCGGCAGCCGGACGGCAGACGTCATGGCGGCCATCCGGGTAAAGATCGCGGCGCGGTCCCTGCTGGCGGGGGAGCGCCTGCCCTCGATCCGCGGCTTCGCCGCATCCATGGCCGTGTCGCCATCGACAGTTGTCGAAGCCTATGATCGCCTTGCCGCCGACGGGTTGATCCGGGCAGTCCGGGGGTCGGGCTTCTATGTATCGAACGGGGCCCTGCCGCCGCTCCAGCTCGCGGAATCGGCGTCACCCCGCACGCGGGCCGTCGATCCCTTCTGGGTCTCGCGCCAGTCGCTCGACGCCGAGGATGGCGTGCTGAAGCCGGGCTGCGGCTGGCTGCCGGCGGACTGGATGCCGAACGAGGCGCTCCGGCGCGCCCTTCGCAGCGTCGCCCGGCGCGAAGATGCAATGCTTGCCTATTACGGCGGCACGAAAGGCGCACTCTCGCTCCGGCGCCTGCTGCTCGCCCGCCTCGCTACGGAGGGCGTCGAGGCCGGGCCGGAGAAGTTGATGCTGACCAGCACCGGCACGCAGGCTCTCGATCTCGTCTGCCGCTTCGTTCTCAGGCCCGGCGACACGGTGCTGATCGACGATCCCTGCTATTTCAACTTCCAGGCCCTGCTCAAGGCACATCAGGTCAGGGTCGTCGGCGTGCCCCATACGCCGACCGGGCCCGATGCCGCGGCATTCGAGGCCGTTCTCGCCCGCGACCGCCCACGCCTGTACATCACCAATTCCGCGCTGCATAACCCCACCGGAGCGACGCTCTCGCCGCAGACGGCGCATCGTCTCCTCAACGCCGCCGCCCGGCACGACGTCACGATCGTCGAGGACGACATCTTCGCCGATTTCGAGCCGGAGCCGTCGTCCCGGCTGGCGGCACTCGGCGGGCTGGGCCGGGTCGTGCGGATCGGAAGCTTCTCCAAGACGCTGTCCGCCTCGGTGCGGTGCGGCTACATCGCCGCGAGGCCGGACTGGATCGAAGGCCTAGTCGACCTCCAGGTCGCAACCAATTTCGGCGGACCGAGCCCTGTGTCGACCGAGTTGCTCGCCCATGTGCTGGCCGGCGGCGGCTATCGCAAGCACATGGAGGAACTGCGGCGTCGGCTCGTGCGGGCACGTCGCGAAGGCGCCGATGGACTGCGAAGGCTCGGCATCGAACCGTGGCTCATGCCGCGCGGTGGCTTCTATCTCTGGTGTCTTTTGCCTGATGGCATCGACTCCGCCCAACTTGCCCAGGCGACGATCGAGGACGGCATCGTGCTGGCCCCCGGCAACGTGTTCAGCACGTCGCAAAATGCCGGCGGCTTCATGCGGTTCAATGTCGCCCATATGCAGGATCCGCGCGTGTTCGATACCATCGGCAGGGCAATGCGGACGATCATGGCTGGCTGAGGCCGGGCTTGCGGCAAGAATAGCTTGCTGCAATAGCTTGCGTGACATGCATTCGGCTGGGAAATGGGATGACGCCGCCAAGACGACGTTTTGTCTGGGAAATCGACTGGAACCTTCTGCGCACCTTCATGGTGATCGTGCAGGAGAAGGGACTGACTGCGGCCGGGGAAAAGCTGTCGCTGAAACAGCCGACGGTGAGCAATGCTCTCAAGCGCCTGGAAACACATATGGGGGCCAGGCTGCTCGAGCGGAATGCGTCGCATTTTGCTGTGACGCCGGCGGGCCAGCGGCTGTTTGACGATTGCCTCGCGCTGTTCGACATTGTCTCCGGCCTGCCGCAGCAGATGCAGGAGCAGCCAGAGGATGTGACGGGACATGTCGAGATCGCGCTTGCCAGTCACGTGGTCTGTCCGTTCTTCGATGATGTCCTGGCGGCGTTTCACAGGGCCCTGCCACATGTCACCGTCTCAATGACAGTGATGTCGAGCCAGGAGGTGATGGCTGCGGTGGTCAGTCGGGATGCGAGCTTCGGCGTCTGCCTGATGCAGGAGCGGATGGCGAAGCTCGAATATGAAACTCTCTATCGCGAGAGCTTCGGCTATTTCTGCGGCTCGCGCCACGCCCTGTTCGGCAAGACCGGGCTTGCCGTCTCCGACCTCCGCCATGAGCCCTATGTGTCTTTCAAGACCGACCAGATGTCGGGAGCGCTCTGGCCCGTCGCGCTGCTGCGGCAGCAGGAGGGGTTCGAGGGCGAGACCGTCGGCACGTCGTCGCATCTCGAGGAGGTGAAGCGGCTGATCATCGCCGGCTTCGGCTTCGGTCCGCTGCCGATTCACGTCGTCGACGAGGATGTGAAGGCGGGCCGGCTCTGGCGGCTGCCGCCCTATGACAATGTCCCGGCGGTTGATGTTCACCTGGTCTATGATCGCGCAGCCCGGCGCAGTCGGGCCGAGCGCATCCTGCTCGCCGACCTGCGCGAGGCGATTGGTACGATTGCCATCGAGGCGCGGACCTATCCCTGATTCGTTCCGAAGCCTTCCAGGAACGCGGTCAGGTTGTCGCCCAGTTCGTCACAGAGATAGCCGCCCTCCTGCACGATCACGGTCGGCAGTTTCAACTTCGCAAGGGCCTCGGCAATGCGGGCGAAGCCCGCCGTCGAGACGGAGAGGCCGCCGAACGGGTCGCCTTCGAAGGCGTCGAGACCGAGTGCGACGACGATGGCCTCCGGTGCGAAGGCCTCGACGCGGCGAAGCGCCGTGGTGAGCGTTTCGAGGAAGGCCGCGTCGCCGGATTTGCGCGGCAGCGGCAGGTTGAGATTGTAGCCCAGCCCGAGGCCCTCGCCGCGCTCGCTGGCATGGCCCCAGAAGAACGGATAGAAGCGCACCGGATCGGCGTGGATGGAGACGGTCAGCACGTCGTTGCGCTCGTAGAACACGCCCTGCGTGCCGTTGCCATGATGCAGGTCGACATCGATGATCGCCACCCGGTCGGCGTGCCTGCGCAGGCGCTGCGCCGCGATGGCGGAATTGTTGAAATAGCAGAAGCCGCCGGCGACGTCGCGGAAGGCATGGTGGCCGGGCGGACGGCAGAGCGCGTAGCTCCAGGCATCGCCCGAGAGCACGGCGTCGGTGGCCGAGACGGCCGTCCAGGCGCTCCAGCAGGCACTGTCCCAGGTGTCGGCGGAAATCGGGCAGGACGTGTCGGCCATGTGGTAGCCGGCCTGGCCGACGGCGGAGGCGGGATAGGCGCCGGTGCGCGCGATCGGGTGGATGTTCGGGATGACCTCGGTCGAGGCGCCCTCGATCCTTTGCCAGCGTTCATGGATGCGCCTGAGGAAATCGATATATTCCGGCGTGTGGATGGCCGCGATCGGGCCGAGGCCGTGATGGTCGGGGCGGAGGATGTCCAGCCCGGTGGCATGCGCGCCCGACAGCAGGCGCTCGGCGCGTTCGGGCTGTTCCGGATTGGGTTGGGGCGCGCCGCTCGACAGGAAGAAGGTCGGGTCGTGGCGCTTCTGTTCCTCTGCGAAGAATGCCTTCATGTCTGGTCGGTCTCGCTTGCGGAGAAGGCGCGAAAGGCCTCTCCCTTGATCATGTGGATCTGCTCGTCGCGGGAATGGGGAATGCCCACGCGCTCGTAGAAGGCTTGCGCCCCGGCATTGGCAATGTCGACCGAGAGTCGGAGATACCCGGCACCGCGCTCCCGCGCCCGGCGGGCGGCGGCCTTGAGCAGTGCCTCGCCGATGCCGTGGCCGCGGTAGGTCTCATCAACATAGAGGTCCTGCACATAGATGCCGCGCTCGCCGCGCCAGGTCGAAAAACTCGGGAAGCTGAGGCAGAGGCCAGCGAAAGCGCCGCCGATTTCGGCGATCAGGACCTCGAAGGCAGGGCTTGCGCCGAATCCGTTTTCGAGAATATCGGCGGCGGTTGAGGTGATGCGCGACTCCTCACCCATGGCCCGCGCCATGGCCAGAAGCCCGGCATGGATCAGGTCCGCGTCCGCCGCCTCGGCCAGCCTGATCGTCAGATTGCCGTTCATCGTCAGAATGCCACCCGGTCGCCGCCCTTGAGCCCCAGCATAGCGCGCGCTTCGTCCGGTGTCGCCACATCCAGCGACAGGCCGTCTAGTATGGTGCGGATGCGACGGACCTGGTCGGCATTGGATTTCGCCAGTTCGCGTCCATTGTAGAGGCTGTCCTCAAGTCCCACACGAACGCTGCCGCCGAGCGTGGCCGCCATGGTGATCATCGGCATCTGGTGACGGCCGGCGGCCAGCACCGAGAAGCGATAATCCTCGCCGAACAGCTTGTCGGCGATGCGCTTCATATGGGCGAGGTTTTCATGATCGGCGCCGATGCCGCCGAGCACGCCGAAGACGAACTGGATGAAGGGCGTGCCGGGGATCAGGCCGCGATCACGGAAATGGGCCAGCGTGTAGAGATGGCCGACATCGTAGCATTCGAATTCGAAGCGGGTGCCGCAGCCCTCGCCGAGGCGCTTGAGGATCGATTCGATATCGCCGAACGTGTTGCGGAAAATGGTGTTGCGGGTGGCTTCCAGCAATTCCGGCTCCCAGGCGTGCTGCCACGCGCGCGGCTTGTCGAGTGCAGGAAAAAGGCCGAAATTCATGGAGCCCATGTTGAGCGAGCACATTTCGGGCTGCGCCTGGAGTGCGGCTGCTAGCCGATCCTCCAGCGACATCGCCGATGACCCGCCGGTGGAGATGTTGATGACCGCGGCACTCGCCTGCTTGATGACCGGCAGGAAGCGCATGAAGACGGCGGGATCGGCGGTCGGCCGGCCATCGTTGGGATCGCGGGCATGCAGATGCAGGATCGAGGCCCCCGCCTCGGCGGCTTCGATCGCCTGGCTCGCGATGTCCTCGGGCTTCCACGGCAGGTGGGGCGACATCGACGGCGTGTGGACCGAGCCGGTAACGGCGCAGGTGATGATGACTTTTTTCGACTTCATCTGATTGCCTCAGCCGCGCATGGGGAGTTTGAGTTCGGTCGCAAGTTGTTCAAGCGTGCCGTCGAGAATATGCATGATCTCGCCGACCTGTTCCGGCGTGGTGATCATCGGCGGGCAGACGAGGAAATGGTCGCCCTCGACGCCGCCACGGGTGCGGCGCGAATAGATGACCAAGCCACGCTCATAGGCGATATCGACGACGCGGGCATGGGCTTCGAGATGCTTCGGCAACGGCGCCATCGTCTCGCGGTCCGAGACGAATTCGGCGGCGAGCAGCATGCCCTTGCCCCTGACATCGCCGATGAAGGGATAGCGGTCGGCGAGGCCCTCCAGCTCGGACTTGATGAGGGCGCCGACGGTCGTCGCGTTTTCCAGCAGGTTCTGGTTCTCGATCTCCTCCAGCACGGCGAGGCCGGCGGCGCAGGCCAGCGGATTGCCTGCATAGGTGTAGCCATGGGCGAAGCCGCCCTTGTCGAGCACCGGCTGGACCAGCCTGTTATGCGCGATCATCGCGCCGAGCGGGCAGTAGCCGGCGCCGAGGCCCTTCGAGAGCGCGATGATGTCGGGGCGGCAGTTCCAGTGGTCGCCACCGAGATATTTTCCGGTGCGGCCCGCCCCGCTCATCACTTCGTCGTGGATCAGCAGGATGCCATATTTGTCGCAGATCTCGCGGATGCGTGGATAGTAGCTGTCCGGCGCGACCAGCGCCCCGGTCGAGGCGCCGCCGATCGGCTCCATGATGAAGGCGAGCACGCTGTCGGGGCCTTCGGACTGGATCTTCTCCTCGAGCAGGTCGGCATAGCGGATGCCGCGCTCTTCCATCGAGAAATTGTCGCGGTCAAGATAGGCGGTCGGGGCCTTGATATGGGGCATGTCCTGCAGCATCGGCAGGAACGGCTTCTTGAGTGCGTCATAGCCGGTGACGGCCAGCGCGCCGAGGGTCGAGCCGTGATAGGACGGAAAGCGTGAGATGACCTTCCAGCGCTGGCCCTGATCCGTTGCCAGTGCCCATTGGCGGGCGAGCTTCAGAGCTGATTCCACCGCCTCGGAGCCGCCCGAAACAAAGAAAACCTTGTCGAGTCCCTCGGGCATGCGACCCGCGAGACGGCGGGCGAGGTCTTCGGCCGGCTGGTTCTCGAAATGCAGGCGGTAAAGGAAGGTGGCCTTGTCCATCTGCCGCTTCATGGCGTCGAGGACATTGCGGTTGGAGTGGCCGATATTGACGACCATCGCGCCGCTTGACCCGTCGATCACCCGGCGGCCATTCTCGTCCCAGATGTAGATTCCCTCGGCATGGGTGCCGACAGGACGACGCAGACGGGACTGGTAGAAGAGATGTGATGCCGATGGTTCGGCGGTGGTTTGCATGCTCATGATCCGTCTGCCGTTGTTGCGAGATAGCGGTCGAGAATGTTGCGGGTGACGCGCTCGACCATCGCGTCCTGCTTGATAAGGCCGGCGATCCATTCGGTCGAGCCGACATGGAAGACCTCGCCCTTGCCCTTCGGGAAGTTGACGATCATGCCGCAGCCGCGCTTGACCTTTTCGAGGTTCTCGTCGCTGCGGGAACCGTACAGGGTTTCGGCGACGAAGCGTCCGTCCTCGTCGGTGAGGAACTGGTCCTCAATGGCGATGTCGGCGCTTTCCTCAACCAGTGAGGTCATGCCGAGTGCCAGGATCTGCAATCCCTCGGGGTAGGCGTCCTCTCCACCGGGCTCCGGCAGGCCGTTGCGGATCACGTAGTCGAGGCCGTCGACCTCATAGCCGAAGACATGTGCGTCGCCGCCGAGCAGGTCGCCATAATAAATGCCGGTGCAAGCGAAGGCCCAGTGACCGGGGCGATAGACCGGGAAACCACGCACGCCACGCGGGGCACAGCCGCCCCAGCCGGCATAGAGGCCGCGGGTGGCATTCAGCCCGAAGGTCATGGCGCCCGGGCGGCCGATCTCGGGTGCTTCCCAGGAATTGGTGGCGCGGGTGACGTCGCCGCCATTGCGATAGATCGGGTCCTCGGCGCGGGCGCGATACTTGTAGCAGACCTGGGTCCGGCCCTCGTCCTCGAGCCGCGTCTGCCACATGAAGTTGCCGGCGAAGCGGGCAGCGTGACCGCCGCCTTCGAGATAGGCATCGACGGTGTCGCGCATCTCCCAGGTCCAGTATTCGTCATGGCCGACGCAAACGATGCAATCATAGCCTTCCGTTATCTCGGGGCGGAAATGCAGTTCGTGCTGACTAATGATGTCGATGCCGTAGCCAGTGCGCTCGGCCCAGCGGAAGAAGTGGCTGTCATAGCTCGCCCATCCAGACGAGGCATATTTCTTGGAATGGCCGGTCGCGAAGGCCCATTCCATATGCGGGTAGCGCGGCGCGGTGGCCGGCGGCGTCTCGATTTCGAGCGGCACGCGCGGCGCGTCGGATGGCAGGACCGCGAAGCCGCGCCACCAGGGACGCTGGGTGCTGACGCGGGTGGCGTATTTGTCGCGGTTCGGCCCGGTGATGCCCTGATAATGGTTCGAGCCGCCCCAGGTGTTGTAGGCGGTCCAGGTGCCGGTCGCGGCGATCTGCAGGAGGCGGCCGGCCCTGTCTCCCGGCGACGGGCAGAGGATGAAGAGGTGATGCGAGACGATCGGCGCGCCGTCCTTGCCGGTCGCCTTCAGCGTCAGCCGATAGGCGCCGGACGTCCAGTCGGAGGGGATGGTGAAGCTGTGGGTCGGCTGCCAGCCACAGCCCTCGACCGAACACTGGTCGGGGCTTTGCTGCCATTTCGTGGCAACTCCCCCGATCGTCGTGGCGGCAGTCTCGACACCCCCGTCCCTGACGATGTCGATATCGCAGGTTGATGCCGTCGAGGAGATGAAGAGCGTCACCGCGTCGCCGGGGAAATAGGAGAAGCGGTCCGAGTAGCACCAGATCTCGCCGCGGTCGCCATCCATGCCGGGATATTCGTAATAATGGCCGCGCACCGCCTCGCGGCGCTCGGACGCGGTGAGGCCAAAATCGGGAAATGTTGCCTTTGGCATGAGCAATGCTCCTCGATCAGGCACTGAGATATTTGCGGAGGAAGGTACGTGTCCGCTCCTGCCGCGGATTGCTGAACAGCTGGTCCGGTGCACCCTCCTCGACAACCGCGCCGTCGGCCATGAACAGCACCCGGTCGGACACCTCCGCCGCAAAGCGCATTTCGTGGGTGACGATGACCATCGTCATGTGCTCGCTGGCCAGTTGCTTCATCACCAGGTTGACCTCGTCCACGAGCTCGGGATCGAGCGCCGAGGTTGCCTCGTCGAACAGCATGACTTTGGGCTGCATCGCGAGCGCTCTGGCGATCGCCACGCGCTGTTTTTGGCCGCCCGAGAGCCGCGCCGGAAAGGCATCGATCTTGTCCGACAGCCCGACCTTGTCGAGCATCGAGCGGGCAAGCTCGCGCGCGGCCGTCTTGTCCATGCCCTTGAGCTTGATCGGCCCGATCGTGACATTGTCGCTGACGCTGAGATGCGGGAACAGGTTGAAGTGCTGGAACACCATGCCCATCTGCTGGCGCACCTGGTTGATATGGCGCTCGAAGGCGCGGTGCGGCAGTGTCTGGTTCACCTTCACACCGTCCAGCCAGACTTCGCCGGAATCAAGCGTTTCCAGGTGGTTTATCGAGCGCAGCAGGGTGCTCTTGCCGGAGCCGCTCGGACCGATGACGGCGACGATCTGACCGCGTGACACGCTGAGGTCGATGCCCTTGAGCACTTCGAGCGCGCCATAGGTCTTGCGTGCGCCTTTCACTTGGATCATGGGCCGCGCCTCGGCCGATGGCCTGTATTCAGTCGTTGATCGAGCATGGTTCATCGCGACAGTTCCACCTTGCGTTCGATCCGGCCAAGGACAGCTTCGAGGACCAGGTTGACCAGGTAATAGAGCACCGCGGCGGTGATGTAGAACTCGAACGGCCTGTATGTCTCGCTGATCGCGAGTTGGGCGCTGTGGACGAGCTCGGCAATGCCGATCATCGAGACGACGGCGGATTCCTTGAGCAGCGCGATCATCATGTTGCCGACCGCCGGTACCGTGTTGCGCAGCGCCTGGGGTACGACGATATAGATCCGCGTCTGCCACTCACCGAAACCGATGCTGCGCGCCGCTTCCGCCTGACCCTTGTCAAGCGCCACGATCCCGGCGCGGAAGATGTCGGCATTATAGACGGCGAAATGCAGGCTCAGTCCGATAATGCCGGCACCTAGCGCCGGGATGTCGATGCCGATCTGTACGAGGCCGTAATAGATCAGGAAGAGCTGCAGCAGCAGCGGCGTCCCCATGAACAGCCACATGAAGAACCGCAGGGGATAGCGCACGATCGCAGGGCCGTAGAGCGTCAGCAACGCGAAGACCACGCCGAAAACGACACTGAGAACGGCAGAGATCGCGGAAATGAGGACAGTCCACCACACGCCCTGTGCGATGACCGGCCAGTAGACGGGAACGACGCTGAAATCGAGGCCCTGCATGGCTACACTTTCTCCGCATAGGCGCGGTCGAGCCGGTCGATCAACAGTGACAGGCCGTAGACCATCACCATGTAGAGGACGGCGGTCACCGCGAAGATCTCGAAGGGCCGGTAGGTCGAGCCGATCAGCCGCTGGGCCGTGTAGGTGAGTTCCACCACGGAGATCGTCGCCACCAGCGCGGTGCCCTTGACCAGTGCCACCGCGTTGACGCCGAGCGGGCGGATCATCAGTTTCGCGGCCTGTGGCAATACGATCCAGCGCATCGACTGGCCTCGCCCGAAGCCGACGGAGCGGGCCGCTTCCATCTGGCCGCGATCGACCGCCAGGATCGCGCCCCGGATCGATTCCGACATATAGGCAGCGATGTTGAGGCCGAGCGCGATGGCGCCCGCCGCAAAGGGTTCAAGGTTGATGCCGACCTGTGGGCCCCCGAAATAGAGCAGGAAGATCTGGATCAGCGCCGGCGTGCCGCGGAAGACGCTGACATAGGCCGCACCGAGGGCTCTGGCTGGTCGGAAATCCGACATGCGGGCCGCGGCGACCAGGGTTGCGACCGTCAATCCGATGACCAGCGAGATGACGGAAATCTGGACCGTGGTCAGCGCGGCCTGCAGGAAAGCCGGAAAGACGCGGACAATGAGGGCGACGTCCATGGCGGGAACCTCCGGCGATCATGGCTCCGCAACGGAAGCCGCGCAGCAGACCTGCTTGCGCCGGCCGATGCGGCAGTGTGAGGCTGGCGGGACCTTGATCCCGCCGGCCCGGCGGATCAGCGGATATCCATACCGACCCACTTCTTCGAGATCGCTTCATAGGTGCCGTCGGCCATCATGTCGTCAAGCGCCTTCTGCATGGCGGCTTTCAGTTCCGGATTGTTCTTGCGGATCGCGATGCCGATATTGACGTCGCCGCCCTCGAGTTCCGGAGTTTCGAGCTGGCGGACCTTCTCGCCGGCATCCTTGACGGCGATCGCCACCGGGATCGCATCGACGACAATGGCATCGACGCGGCCGGCCTTGAGTTCCAGGAAGAGTTCCGGCAGCCCCTTGTAGGTGCGGATTTCCCAGCCGCCCTTCTCGCGGGCCCACTTCTCGTGGGTCTCGCCCAGCGTGACGCCGATCGTCTTGTCCTTGAGTTCGTCCAGCGACTTGATCGCCGAGTCCGTGGCGACGAAGATGCCGCGGCCGGAACGGTAATAGGGACCGACGAAGTCCACCGCCTTTTCGCGCTCGGCGGTGATTGTCATCGATCCGATGACGGCATCGTATTTTCCGGCGAGCAGCCCCGCGATGATGCCGTCCCAGGCGGTGCTGATATTGACGCCCTTCACGCCGAGGCGCTTGGCCATTTCATTGCCGATATCGACGTCGAAACCCACGACCTGGTTGCTCTCGTCGACGAAGCTGAAGGGCGGATAGGCGCCGCTGTTGGCGAACCTGAACTCGCCCGACGACTTGACGGTCTCGAGTTCGTCGGCAGCGGCGCGCGCCGGTATCGAGGTGGCCGCGAATGCGAGGCCGGCAGCCACAGCGAAGGAAAGAATGGATTTCAGCATGATCGTTCCCCTTGTCGGTTTACGGGAGCCCGCTCGGGAGGAGGCGCGGCCGGTCCCTGCACGAAGGATCGGCCATGGGCATGCATTACACAAATAGATAGTCGAAATGACCATCATAGTTTCAAGGAATGTTCGCTCACGTTTTCATGCTGAAAAGTCAGCGCCAATCCAGCCTCGTGCAGGCAGGCCCTGTTAAGACAATGTTAACCGTGCCCGCCTAGCTTCTGGTTAACAAAGATTAAGACAGATGAATGAAGCCCTAACAGACGCCCGTTCGATCCGAATCAAGGGTCGCTCCTTCCTTGCGGTCGTACTCTCGCCGGAACTTCCGTTCGACGAGTGGATCGCCAAGCTTGACGACCTTGCCATGCGTTCGGCGGGGTTCTTCCTCGAGCGGCCGGTGGTGCTCGACATCACCGACCTCAAGATCGACAAGAAGCAACTCAAGGCGCTGCTCGGCGAACTCGCGGGCCGCAACGTGCGCATCATGGGCCTGGAGGGCGCACGGCCCTCCTTCATCGAGCCGGGGATGCCGCCCGCAATGAAGGGCGGCCGCCCGGCCGCCGATGTCGATGTTCCGAATCGCCAGACCGCCCTCGTGCCGGCCGACGATGAGCCCCTCGCGAGATCGTCGGAGACGCCGATCGTGCAGGTCGCCGATGTCAGGCCCGTCGCGCCTTCTACCGTGATGCCGTCGATCGTCATCCGCGAGCCGGTTCGCTCCGGCCAGTCGGTGATCTTTCCGGAAGGCGACGTCACGATTGTCGGTTCGGTCGCATCGGGTGCCGAGATAATCGCCGGCGGCTCTGTCCATGTCTATGGCGCGCTGCGCGGCCGGGTCATGGCGGGTTCGCTGGGCAACGGGTCGGCGCGCATCTTCTGCCGCAAACTCGAGGCGGAACTGCTGTCGATCGATGGCATCTACACGACCGCGGACGAACTGTCGCCGGACCTGCAGGGCCAGTCGGTCCACCTGTGGCTCGACGGCGACGAAATCAAAGCACAGAGATTGATGTGACAATACAACCGAACGGAGAGGCTAGGATGGGGAAAGTAGTCGTCGTAACATCTGGCAAGGGCGGCGTCGGCAAGACGACCTCGACCGCCGCTCTGGGCGCGGCCCTTGCAATGCGCAACGAGAAGGTCGTGCTCGTCGATTTCGACGTCGGCCTGCGCAACCTCGATCTGATCATGGGCGCGGAACGGCGCGTGGTCTATGACCTCGTCAATGTCATCCAGGGCGATGCCAAATTGACTCAGGCCCTGATCCGCGACAAGCGGCTGGAAACGCTCTTCCTGCTGCCGGCGTCGCAGACGCGCGACAAGGACGCCCTGACTCCCGAGGGCGTGGAGTGGGTGATCGGCGAACTCAAGAAGTATTTCGACTGGGTGATCTGCGACAGCCCGGCGGGCATCGAACGCGGCGCGACGCTGGCCATGCGCCATGCCGACACGGCCGTCATCGTCACCAACCCGGAAGTGTCGTCCGTGCGCGACTCCGACCGCATCATCGGCCTGCTCGATTCCAAGACGATGAAGGCGGAGATGGGCGAACGCATGGACAAGCACCTGCTGCTGACCCGCTACGACAGCAATCGTGCCGAACGTGGCGACATGCTCAAGGTCGACGACGTCCTGGAGATCCTGTCGATACCGCTCCTCGGCATCGTCCCGGAAAGCATGGAAGTGTTGAAGGCCTCCAACCTTGGCGCGCCGGTGACCCTCGCCGACAGCCGCAGCGCCCCGGCCATGGCCTATTTCGACGCCGCGCGGCGTCTCGCTGGCGAAGACGTGCCGATCTCGATCCCCGGCAACAAGGTGGGACTGTTCGGCAAGATTTTCGGACGGAGGGCTGCATGAACATAATGAATCTATTCAAGCGGCAGAAATCCGCGCCGCTCGCCCGCGAGCGGCTTCAGGTTCTGCTCTCCCATGAACGCTCCTCGATCGGCCAGAGCGATCTGGTGGCGATCCTGCGCGAGGAGATCCTCGCCGTGATCTCCAAGCATGTCCAGCTCGATGCCGACAAGGTGCAGGTCAAGCTCGATCGCGACAAGACCGTGACGTTGCTCGAGATCGATGTCGAAATTCCCTTGAACTCGACGCTCCACGCCGCCTGAGGCCGTATGGCTCCGACGAAAGACAGCCATGCGATCCGCGATGGCTGTCTTTTTGTTTGTGCGATACCGGTCCTCACCCGCGGGTGATGAGGATCAGCAGGAAGAAGGCGATCGCCACCAGGGCGAGGGCCGGCACGATGATGGCCGGATATCCGAAGAGGAAGATGGCAAGCAGCCAGAGCATGACGCAGTTGACCAGGAAGAGCACTTTGGTGCTTGCCGGCCCGTGGGCCGCTTCCTGGACGAGGCGGCCAAGGACGGGAATGGAATAGAACAGCTTCACGGTCGTCTCCATGTCGGTTCGGCCGGGCTGCGTGCTGGATCGGGCATTTCCCTCGACACGGTCCGGCGCCTGGATATTGCGTTCCGTCAAGCATGGCGCCGT
Source organism: Rhizobium sp. (assembly GCA_019739215.1). Taxonomy (GTDB): domain Bacteria; phylum Pseudomonadota; class Alphaproteobacteria; order Rhizobiales; family Rhizobiaceae; genus Rhizobium_E. The sequence goes on along the minus strand of JAHHDR010000004.1, from coordinate 231,023 downwards.
ATGGAGGACAAGGCGCTAAAGCGCCGCTGCGGCAAAACACCTGGCTGCGCGCGGATCATGGTCAGACGGATGCGCGCGGACGCGATGCTTACATGCCCGACAGGGCCAGCAGATGCCTCATGCGGGCACGGGCCAGATCAGGCCGAGCCAGCACACCCGAGCGATCGGCCAGCCGGAAGACCTCGGCATAGTGAAGAATACCGCGCGCGGACTGCATGCCTGCGGGCATCGTGAAATGATCCTGGTGGCCATTGAGCCAGGCCAGGAACACCACGCCGGCCTTGTAATACTGGGTGGGCGCCTCGAAGATGCGGCGCGACAGCGGCACGGTCGGTTCGATAATGGCGCGGAAGCGGGCGGTGTCGCCGGAAGCCAGCGCCGACAGCGCCAGCGAGGCCGGGATGGAAACGGCGTCGAAAATGCCGAGAAGAGCATGGCTGTGACGCTTTCCGTCACCCTCGATGAGTTCGGCATAGTTGAAGTCGTCGCCGGTATAGCAGAGCACGCCCTCGGGCAGGCGGTTGCGGAGTTCGATCTCGCTGGCATTGTCGAGCAGCGAAATTTTGATGCCTTCGACCTTGTCGCGGTTCTCGCCGATGATGTCGAGCACCGTGTCGAGTGCTTCCCCGAATGTCTCCGAGCCCCAATAGCCCCGCAATTGCGGGTCGAACATGTCACCCAGCCAGTGGAGGATCACCTTGTCCCTGGCCTGGCCGAGCAGGCGGCGATAGACAGCGCGGTAATCGTCGGCGGAGCGGGCGACGCGGGCCAGCGCTCGGCTGGCCATGAGGATGACGCGGCCGCCCTGGGATTCGACGAATTCAACCTGCGTTTCATAGGCCCTGACGACGTCGTCGAGATCGCGCGCCGCGGCGGGATCGAGCTGATCGGTGCCCGCGCCGCAGGCGAGGTCCGCCCCGTCGACGCCGCGTGACGCCGCCATCGACCGGCGGATCAGTTCCTGCGCGCCTGTCCAGTCGAGGCCCATGCCGCGCTGGGACGTGTCCATCGCCTCGGCGATCCGGAAGCCGAGCGACCAGAGGTGATGGCGATAGGCGATGGTGCGGTCCCAGTCGATGGCCGGCCTGCTCCAGGGGTCGCTGTCCCGCATCGGATCCGAGACGACATGGGCGGCCGCGTAGGCGATGCGGTTGAAACTCGGGCGCGTGGCGGGCGCGACATGCGGCGTACCGGTCAGCGCATAGGTCTCGCTGCGGCCGTCCAGGGTGGGCAGCGTGAGGCTCAGGGACATGGGATCCTCCATCAGGTGGCGGATGGATAATTTAGATCGTTCCAAATGGCAAGATGAAATTTTCGCAAGGAATTCCGCGGCGATCATGGACTGATGCCTAGGCGCTCGCGCTGGTTTCGGTCGCGACGTCATCCTCGGGCTTGACCGAGGATCTAGTGGTGAATGCTTACAGCATTGATAAATAATAGATATTTGTGTTCCACAGATCCTCGGGTCAAGCCCGAGGATGACGTTGGAGTGTGAGGGAGAGCCCAGGGCATGAGCACTGCCGCACTGCGTCAGTATTGCCGCACTGCGTCACAGAAACCTGCTTGACTATTTTGGAACGATCCAATAAATCCAGCCGCAACTTGGGAGTCGAGATGTCGAAGGACCGGATCACAGTCGTGGATGTCGCGGAGGCGGCAGGCGTGTCGAAATCGACCGTCTCGCTGGTGCTCCAGGCGAGCCCGCTGGTCAACGAAGCGACACGGGCCAGGGTCCAGGCCGTCATCCGCGACCTCGGCTATGTCTATAATCGCGGCGCCGCCAATCTGCGCCAGTCGAAGTCCCGCATCGTCGGCATCGTGGTCAACGATCTCACCAACTCATTTTTTGCCGAACTTGCCGTGGGCGTCGACCAGGTCGTGCAGTCTGCGGGCTATGTGCAGTTCCTGGCCAATACGGGCGAGAATGTCGATCGCCAGCGCGAGGTGATCGCCTCGATGATGGAGCACGGCATTTCCGGCCTCGTCGTCTCGCCGGCGCGCGGCACGACCGCGCAGGATTTCAAGCCGCTGGTCGCGGCGGGCATCCCGGTCGTCATCGTCGTTCGCAATATCGCGGGTTCCAAAGTGTCGTCACTGATGGCGGACAATCATGGTGGCGTCTACCAGGCGGTCGAGCATCTGGCAGGGCTCGGTCATTGCCGCATCGCCTTCCTGGGCGGGTTTGCCGATACGGCGGTGTTTGCCGAGCGCATGCAGGGCTATCGGGAGGCCATGGAGAAGGTCGGGCTCGGCGTGTCGGACGATCTCGTCATCGGCTCCGCGCCCTCGCGGGCCGGTGGGGTGGACGCGGTGGGCCGGGCGCTGTCGCTCGCCGACCGGCCGACGGCGGCGGTCTGTTTCAACGATGCGGTGGCCTTCGGGGCCTGTGACGGCTTGCGGGCGCGCAAGCTCGAGCCGGGAATCGATTTCGCCGTTGTCGGCTTCGACGACGTGATCGAGGCGAAGGCCGCGGTTCCGGCGCTGACGACCGTGTCGGTCGATCCGCAGGGCATGGGCGGACGTGCGGCGCAGCTGCTGCTCAAGCAGATCAATTCGGGCAAGGCGGAAGCCGAGGCCATCGTCACGTCGGTGCGGCTCGCGGTGCGCGAGTCGAGCCGGGGTGGCTTGAATGCATCCGGGAGGAAGAGTGCATGACCAAGTGGGGTCTGATCGGCGCGAGCACGATTGCGCATGAATGGGTGATCGACGCGATCCGGGCGACCGGCGGCGAGGTTTTCTCGGTGATGAGCACGAGTGCCGAGCGCGGGCGGAAATATGCCGGCGATCACAAGATCGCGAAATCGGTGACCAGCCTCGATGCGCTGGTGAACGATCCCGATGTCGAGGCTGTCTATATCTCGACGACCAATGAACTGCATGTCGAGCAGGGGCTGGCTGCGGCCAAGGCGGGCAAGCATATCCTCTGCGAAAAGCCGCTGGCGCTGTCGCTGAGCGACGCCCATGCGATGGTTCGCGCGGCCCGCGAGGCCGGCGTCGTCATGGGGACCAACCACCACCTGCGCAATGCCGCGAGCCATCGCGCCATGCGCGACGCGATCGCCGCGGGCAGGATCGGCACGCCGCTGGCCGCCCGGGTCTTTCATGCCGTCTATCTTCCGCCGCATCTGCAGGGCTGGCGGCTGGAGCGGCCCGATGCCGGTGGTGGCGTGATCCTCGACATTACCGTGCATGATGCCGATACCCTGCGTTTTCGTGCTGGGCGACGATCCGGTCAGCGCCGTCGCCTTCAGCCAGCGCGGCGGGATGGGCAAGGAAGGTCTTGAGGATGCCGTGATGGGCGTGCTGCGCTTCAGGTCCGGCCTGATCGCGCAGTTCCATGATGGCTTTACCACGAAATATGCTGAAACAGGTTTCGAGGTGCATGGCAGCGAAGGCTCGCTGATCGGCCGCAATGTGATGACCCAGCGGCCGGTTGGCTCCGTTACATTGCGCAATGCCGAGGGCGAGCAGCAACTGCCGCTCGACACACGAAATCTCTACGAGACAGCCCTTGGTGCCTTCCATGCCGCGATCTCCGGCACGGGGCAGCCATCGGCGACCGGCGAAGACGGCATCTGGTCCCTGGCCACAGGACTGGCCGTGGTGGAAGCGGCGAAGTCTGGTGGCACGGTTGCCATTGAGGCCGGACTTTAATGGAAAAGACAGATCGATGAGCAAGCATATCTCCCTTTCCGAAGCCGCAGCGCTGATCCCCGATGGCGCGGTCGTCTCCGTGTCGTCGTCCAGCGGGCTCGGCTGCCCGGATGCGATGCTGAAGGCGATCGGCGAGAGGTTCGACGCGACGGGCCATCCGAAGAATATCACCACGCTGCATCCGATCGCGGCGGGCGACATGAGCGGTATCAAGGGTGTCGATCATATCGCGAAGAAGGGGTTGCTCGCGAAAATCCTCGGCGGCTCCTACCCATCGGGGCCGTCGAGTTCCGAACCGCCGCTGATCTGGCAAATGGTGACGGGCAACGAGATCCCGGCCTATAACATTCCCTCCGGCATCCTGTTCGACATGCATCGCGAGGCGGCGGCCAAGCGGCCGGGCGTGATCACCAAGATCGGGCTGGACACATTCGTCGACCCCGGCCGGCAGGGCTGCGCGATGAATGACAAGGCGGCGGCCGAGCCTGTGGTCAGGAAGATCCAGTTCGAGGGCGAGGACTGGCTGTATTTTCCTGTTATCGTGCCGCAGGTTTCCATCATCCGCGCCACCACGGCCGACGAGCGCGGCAACCTGACCTATGAGCATGAGGGGGCTTATCTCGGCGGCCTCGACCAGGCGCTGGCGGCACGCAACAATGGCGGCATCGTCATCGCCCAGGTCAAGCGGATCACCAAGCAGGGATCGCTCAAGCCGCATGACGTGCGGGTGCCGGGGATGCTGGTTGATTATGTCGTGGTCGATGCCGACCAGAAGCAGACGACGCAGACGCTTTATGATCCCGCGATCTCGGGCGAGATTTTCCGGCCGCTGGAGTCATTCCGGGTGCCGGAATTCAATATCCAGAAGGTGATCGCGCGCCGCGTGGCGCAGGAACTCCAGGCCAATAGCTGCGTCAATCTGGGTTTCGGCATCTCGGCCAATGTGCCGCGCATCCTGATGGAAGAAGGGCTCCACGGCGCGGTGACCTGGGTGATCGAACAGGGGGCAGTCGGTGGCGTGCCATTGCTCGACTTCGCCTTCGGCTGCGCCTCCAATGCGGACGCCTATATGCCGTCGCCCTATCAGTTCACCTATTTCCAGGGCGGCGGCTTCGATGCCTCGCTGCTGTCCTTCCTTGAGATCGGCAGGGACGGGTCGGTCAATGTGTCGAAGCTGTCGTTCCGGCCGCATGTGACGGCGGGTGCGGGCGGCTTTGTCGACATCACGGCGCGGGCGAAGAAGATCGTCTTTTCCGGCATGTTCAATGCCGGTGCGAAGCTCGGCATCGAGGGCGGCAAGCTCGTCATCGAGAAGGAGGGCAAGCTCAGGAAGCTGGTCAAGGAGGTCGAGCATGTCACCTTCTCAGGCGCGCGCGCCATCGCGCAGGGCCAGGACATTACCTATGTCACCGAGCGCTGCGTGATGAAGCTGACGCCTGGTGGCATCGTTCTCACCGAGATCGCGCCGGGCGTGGATCTCCAGACCGGCATCCTCGACCAGGCGGAGTTCCCGCTCATCGTCGCCGATGATCTCAGGCTGATGGATGCGGCACTGTTCTCGGAAGACCTGATCGGTCTTTCGCTGCCGACCAAGCCGGTTCGGACGCTGGAGGCGGCTCATGGCTGAGAAAACGGTCCGCGTCGAAATCGAAAGTGGCGTTGCGGTGATGACCGTGTCTCGCCCCGAGAAGGTCAACGCCCTAGACCTCGATATGCTGCGGGCGCTGGACGCGGCCTGCGATGCGGTCGAGACCGATGGCTCGGTGCGTGTCGCCATCATCACCGGCGCGGGCAAGGCCTTCTCGGCCGGCGGCGACATCAAGGCCTGGGCGGGCATGAAGCCGGAGGAATTCGGCCATCAATGGGTGCGCTACGGCCACCGCGTGTTCGAGCGCCTGGCGACATTGCGCGTGCCCCTGATCGCGGCGCTCAATGGCCATGCGCTCGGCGGGGGACTGGAACTTGCGGCATGCGCCGATATCCGCATTGCCGAGAGCCAGATCAGGATCGGCCTGCCGGAGACCGGCCTAGGCATGGTGCCGGGCTGGTCGGGCACGCAGCGTCTGGTGAAGCGTTTCGGTGCGCAGATCGTCCGCCGGATGGTGCTGGGCGGGGAAATGTTCTCGGCCGAAGAAGCCCGGGGCCATGGGCTGGTCGATAACGTGGTCGAATCCGGCTCTGTGCTTGCGGAAGCCAAAGCTTACGCTTCCCGCGTCGCCACCCGTGGACCGGCGGCACTCGAAGTTTCGAAACTCATGATCGCGGTCGCCAATGGCGAGGACAATGGTTCGGGCGTTGAAGCGCTCGGCTCGATGCTCGTCGCCAAGACCGGCGATCTCAAGGAAGGGGTCGCGGCCTTCAGCGAAAAGCGGCCCGCAGCCTTCAAGGGAGAATGGTGATGACCGTCCAGATACGCCCTGTTGAACTCAAACAGTCGGTTCGCGACTTCAAGATGCTGATCGATGGCACGTGGACTGCCGGTGCGGAGGGCCGCGTGATCGAGCGGACCGCGCCGAGCCATGGCGTCGTCGTCAGCCGCTACCAGGCCGCGACAAAGGTGGATGCCGAGCGGGCGATCGCGGCGGCGCGGAAAGCCTTCGACGAGGGTCCCTGGCCGAACATGACGGCGGGCGAGCGTTCCAACATCCTGCTCAAGGCGGCGGACCTGATCGCTGCGCGGCTGGACGAGATCGCCTATCTCGATGCGATCGAGGCCGGCAAGCCGATCAGCCAGTGCAAGGGCGAAATCGGCGGTGCCGTCGATATCTGGCGCTATGCGGCGTCGCTGGCGCGCACGCTTTACGGCGAGAGCTACAACAATCTCGGCGAAGGCACGATGGGTGTTGTGCTGCGCGAGCCGATCGGGGTCGTTTCGATCATCACGCCGTGGAATTTCCCCTTCCTGATCGTCGCCCAGAAGCTGCCCTTCGCGCTGGCCGCCGGCTGCACGGCGGTGGTCAAGCCGTCGGAACTCACCTCCGGCTCGACGCTGGTGCTCGGCGAGATCCTGATGGAAGCCGGCGTGCCGGAAGGCGTGGTCAACATCATCGTCGGCACCGGTCCAGACGTCGGCTCGGTCATGACCAGCCACCCTGACGTCGACATGGTGTCCTTCACCGGGTCCACCGGCGTCGGCAAGCTGACGATGGCGAGTGCCGCCCAGCACCTCAAGAAAGTGTCGCTGGAACTCGGCGGCAAGAATCCGCAGATCGTGTTTCCGGATGCCAATCTCGACGACTTCATCGACGCGGCCGTGTTCGGTGCCTATTTCAATGCCGGCGAATGCTGCAATGCCGGGTCGCGGCTGATCCTGCACACGGATATCGCCAGCGATGTGATCGCGCGTATCGCCGAACTGTCGAAGAAGGTGAAGGTTGGCGATCCGCTCGATCCGACGACGCAGGTCGGGGCGATCATCACGCCGCAGCATCTCGAAAAGATCTCGGGCTATGTCTCGGGTGCTTCCAGCGGTGGCGCGACGGTGGCATTCGGTGGTGGCACGCTCGATCTCGGCATGGGCCAGTACATGACGCCGACCATCCTGTCCGGTGTCACCCGGGACATGGCCGTGGCGCGTGAGGAAGTGTTCGGGCCGGTTCTGTCGGTGCTGACCTTCGAGACCACGGCCGAGGCGATCCAGATCGCAAATTCCACCGACTATGGCCTGTCGGCCGGCGTCTGGAGCCAGAATTTCGATACCTGCATGACCATTGGCCGCAAGGTGCGGGCCGGCACGATCTGGATGAACACCTTCATGGACGGCACGCCGGAACTGCCCTTCGGCGGCTTCCGCCAATCCGGCCTCGGCCGGGAACTCGGCAAGCATGCGGTGGAGGATTATACCGAGATGAAGACGCTCAACATGCATATCGGCCGGCGCACCGGCTGGTGGATGCCGCGCTGAGGGGTGTGGGGATGGCGCGGGTTGGGATGAGGATGGGCGGTTTGGCGGCGGCAGAGATGCCGGTGTTGATGCTTGCTGGCTTCTCGTCAACAGGATCTGGTGTCCGGGAATACCCCTCACCTAGCGCGCCTATGCATTCGACTTCGTCTCATGCAGGCTTGCTATCCTCTCCCACAGGGGGAGAGGTAGACTCGCGGCGGCGCCGGGCCTCAATCGAGGCCGAGCTTGTGGCACCCTACCTCTCCCCTTGTGGGAGAGGATACGAAGGCCGGGTGAACGTCAGTGAGCCCCTGGCCGGAGTTGGTGAGGGGTGCATCCCTTTGCTCTTAGACAACCTTTGCGCAGCGACGAGGTTAAAGGTCTCCAGCCCCAAACGGTGGCTGCAGCAGCAGTTGCAAGCTGTCCGCGCTCTCGCCGCCGATGCGCCGGAGCAGCATGCGGCCGAGATGTTCGCCCGCGGCCGTCAGGTCCTCGTAGATCGTGTCGACGCCGGGCTGGATGTCGGTCAGCAGGCGCGAGGTCTGTTTGGCGACGATGTTGTAGCCGCGGCCCAGCATGTGGCCGGCCTCGTAGAGGCCGGTGACGGCGGCGAGCGCCGAGACTTCGCCGGGACAGATCAATCCGTCGGGCGGATCGCCCTGGCCGGCGCGGTCGCGGACATGGTCGCGCACGGCGCTGGCGGGGGAGTCGAGATCGAGATTGTCGGGGATCTCGTGGGCAATGCCGGCCTCCCGCACCGCCGTCATGAAGCCGTGGCGCATGTGCTGGGCGAAGGTCAGGCGCGGCGACGGCAGGATGATGGTCAGCTTGCGGCGACCCTTGGCGATCAGGCGTCTGGCGGCCTCGTAGGCGAAGGCGAAGTTGTCGTAGTCGACGAAGGGATGCGGCGTCGAGAACTCCGTGCGGCCATGGGTGACGAAGGGGAAATCGCTCTCGATCAGCAGGCGGACACGCGGATCGAGCGGCTCGGTGCGGGTGAAGATCAGGCCGTCGGCGAGATTGTTGCGGACGATATATTGCACCGCCTCGACATTGGACGATTTGACGAAATTCGGCATGACGATCAGGTGATAGGGCGTGCCGGCAAGCGCATTGGTGATGCCGAGCATGATCGATGTGCCGAAGCCGAGGATTTCCTCATGCGGGTCGAGCAGGACGCTGATGACATTGGTGCGGCCGGTCTTGAGGCGCTGGGCGGCACGGTCAGGCGAATAGCCGATCTCCGCCGCAACCTGAGCGATGCGCCGGCGGGTTTCATGGTTGATCAGCGGATCGTCCGACAGTGCGCGCGAGACCGTGGTGACCGCAAGGCCGGTGAGATCCGCAATGGTGCGCAGCGTCGGCCTGCCGGATTTCTGGCGCCGTCCGGCGATCGGTTTGAGAATATCGGTATCGGCCACGCAGTCAAACTTCGAACGAGAAAAGATCGCTGGAGATTACCGTGAGCGGATGCAATAGGCAATGGCGATTTGGAAACGTTTCAAATTCTGCGGAGACGTTCGGCGTGGGCGATGATTTGTGGTGAAAAGTGTTATTTTTCAATGAGAAGATGGTCAATCAGAATATGAATAAAGCATTCTTTCGGGTCTTGACTTGCCATCATTTATAACGTTTTAAATTGAGTGAGCGGTGAAAGCCGTGGGAGAGACGGTTCGGGGCGAGATTTGCCGTGAGCTTTGAACAGGCGGGAGACCGCCACGACCGAAACTTGCAAACGGGAGGTAAACGATGCGCAAGTTACTGATGACGACTGCAGCAATGGCACTGGTAATGGGCGCGGCGGCCGGCATGGCGCGCGCCGCCGACAATGTCGAGGTTCTGCACTGGTGGACCTCGGGCGGCGAAGCAGCAGCGCTCGACGTTCTCAAGAAGGACCTCGAGTCCAAGAACATCTCCTGGACCGACATGCCGGTTGCCGGCGGTGGCGGCACGGAAGCGATGACGGTGCTTCGCGCCCGCGTCACGTCGGGCAATGCGCCGACGGCGGTGCAGATGCTCGGCTTCGACATTCTCGACTGGGCCAAGGAAGGCGCGCTCGGCAATCTCGACGACATCGCCGCCAAGGAAGGCTGGGACAACGTGATCCCCAAGGCCCTGCAGCAGTTCTCGAAATATGACGGCCACTGGATCGCAGCCCCGGTCAATGTCCACTCGACCAACTGGATGTGGATCAACAAGGCGGCGCTGGACAAGGCCGGCGGCAAGGCACCGGAGAGCTGGGACGAACTGGTGGCCCTGCTCGACAACTTCAAGGCCCAGGGCCTCACCGCCGTGGCGCATGGCGGACAGGCCTGGCAGGACGCGACCATCTTCGACGCCGTCGTGCTGTCGATGGGCGACGACTTCTACAAGAAGGCCTTCATCGATCTCGACCCGGCGACGCTCGGCTCGGACCAGATGAAGGAAGCCTTCGAGCGCATGGCGAAGCTTCGCTCCTATGTCGACGACAACTTCTCCGGTCGCGACTGGAACCTGGCATCCGCCATGGTGATCGAGAACAAGGCCGGCGTGCAGTTCATGGGCGACTGGGCAAAGGGTGAGTTCATCAAGGCCGGCAAGAAGCCGGGCGCCGATTTCGTCTGCATCCGTTTCCCCGGTACCCAGGGTGCGGTGACCTTCAACTCCGACCAGTTCGCGATGTTCAAGGTTTCCGACGACAAGGTGCCGGCACAGCTGCAGATGGCGGCGGCCATCGAGAACCCGGTCTTCCAGTCGGCCTTCAACGTGGTCAAGGGCTCGGCCCCGGCGCGTACCGATGTGCCGAACACCGACTTCGACGATTGCGGCAAGAAGGCCATGGCCGACCTCGCCGATGCCGACAAGAACGGTCGCCTCATGGGTTCGATGGCGCATGGCCATGCCAACCCGGCTGCCGTCAAGAACGCGATCTACGACGTCGTGACCCGTCAGTTCAACGGCGAGATCGACTCCGCAGCCGCGGTGACGGAACTGGTCGCGGCTGTCGAAGGCGCGAAGTAAGCACGGGTGGGAGCCGCAAGGCTCCCGCTTTTCCCCCTGGGGAGACGTGCCGGGCGAAAGCGAGGCGATGAGGGGTTCCCATCGACACATTCGATATGTGTGGGAACCCCTCATCCGGCCCTGCGGGCCACCTTCTCCCCAAGGGGAGAAGCGGGAGCACGCGGCGCCGACGGCGCCAACTGAAAAGAATTCCAACGGTAGGACCGCCATGGACAGCCGCAGCCGATTGCAGGGCCTGTTGCCACGCCTCGTCGTAGCGCCGAGCTTCTTCATCATTCTCATCTTCGTCTATGGTTTCATCGCCTATACCGGCTATCTGTCGCTGACCGACAGCAAGATGCTGCCATCCTACAACCTGATCGGCTTTGAGAACTACACCAAGCTCTGGAAGCTGCCGCACTGGTGGCGGGCCTTTTCCAATCTCTGGATCTTTGCCGGGCTCTACATCGTCATCTGCTCGGTGCTCGGCCTTGGCCTCGCGATCCTGCTGGACCAGAAGATCCGGGCGGAGGGCGTGCTCAGGCCGATCTATCTCTATCCGATGGCCCTGTCCTTCATCGTGACCGGAACCGCCTGGAAGTGGTTCCTCGATCCCGGCATCGGGCTCGAAAACACCATGCATCTCTGGGGTTGGGAGAGCTTTTCCTTCAACTGGATCAAGGACCGGAACTACGCCATCTACTGCGTCGTCATCGCCGCCGTCTGGCAGTCGTCCGGCTTCGTGATGGCGATGTTTCTCGCCGGCCTGCGCGGTGTCGACAACGAGATCATCAAGGCGGCGCAGATCGATGGCGCCTCGCCGTTCATGACCTATCGCCGGATCATCATTCCGCTGATGCGGCCGGTGTTCCTCTCGGCCTTCGTGGTGCTCGCCCATCTGGCGATCAAGGCCTATGACCTCGTCATCGCGCTGACAGGTGGCGGGCCGGGACAGGCGACCGAGTTGCCGGCGACCTTCATGTATTCCTACACATTCACGCGCAATTCGATGGGCATCGGCGCATCGTCGGCGATCGTGATGCTCGCGATGATCTTCTCGATCATCGTTCCCTATCTCTATTCCGAAATCCGGGGAGGCAAGCGCTGATGGCCGGTCAAGCAAACCCCGACAATGCGATCTCGCACAACAGGCTGACACGCGCGCTGATCTATGCCGCGCTGCTTGTGTTCGCGGTCTATTACCTGCTGCCGCTCTACGTGATGGTGGTCAATTCCTTCAAGCCGCTCGACGAGATCCGCCAGGGCGGCATGCTCAACCTGCCGCAGCAATGGACGATCGAGCCCTGGCTTTCGGCTTGGTCCACGGCGCAGATCGGCGTGCAGCCGACGGGGCTGCGCCCCTTCTTCATCAACTCGATCCTGATGGTCATTCCCGCCGTGGCGATCTCGACGATGATCGGCGCGCTCAACGGCTATGTGCTGACCAAGTGGCATTTCAGGGGCTCGAATGTCTTCTTCGGCATGCTGCTGCTGTCCTGCTTCATCCCGTTCCAGATCGTGCTGATCCCGATGGCCCGCATCCTGGGTTATCTCGGCATTGCGGGGTCGATCTGGGGCCTGATCTTCGTCCATGTCGTCTATGGCATCGGGTTCACGACGCTGTATTTCCGGAACTATTACGAGAATTTTCCGACCGAACTGGTGCGGGCGGCGCAGATCGACGGCGCGAGCTTCTTCCAGATCTTCGGGCGGATCCTGCTGCCGTCGTCGGGGCCGATTATCGTCGTCTCCGTCATCTGGCAGTTCACCAATATCTGGAACGACTTCCTGTTCGGCGCCTCGTTTTCGGGCGCATCGTCGACGCCGATGACGGTTGCGCTCAACAATCTCGTGAGCTCCTCCACAGGCGTGAAGGAATACAACGTCCATTTTGCCGGCGCGATCCTCGCAGCCCTGCCAACGCTCATCGTCTACATCGTCTCCGGCCGCTACTTCGTCCGCGGACTGATGTCCGGCGCCGTGAAGGGATAGTATCCATGTCGTTTCTCAAGATCCAAAACCTCCGCAAGTCCTACGGTTCGCTGGAAATCCTCAAGGACATCAATATCGAGATCGAGGAAGGCGGCTTCCTGGTGCTGGTCGGTCCGTCCGGCTGCGGCAAGTCCACGCTGCTCAACACGATCGCCGGGCTGGAGCCGATCACGTCAGGCGAGATCGCCATCGACGGCCGTTCGGTGGCGGGACTGCCGCCATCCAAGCGCGACATCGCCATGGTCTTCCAGTCCTATGCGCTCTATCCGAACATGACGGTGGCGGGAAACATCTCCTTCGGCATGGAAATCCGGGGCGTGCCCAAGGAGGAGCGTGACGTCGCGATCAAGGGCGTTGCCGATATGCTGCAGATCGGCCATCTGCTCGACCGCAAGCCCAGCCAGCTTTCAGGGGGCCAGCGCCAGCGTGTTGCCATGGGCAGGGCGCTGGTGCGCAACCCAAAACTCTTCCTGTTCGACGAGCCGCTTTCCAACCTCGATGCGAAACTGCGCGTCGACATGCGCACCGAGATCAAGCGGCTGCACCAGCGGATGAAGACAACCATCGTCTATGTCACCCACGACCAGATCGAGGCAATGACGCTGGCGACAAAGATCGCGGTGCTCAAGGATGGCGTGCTGCAGCAGTTCGGCACGCCGGCGGAGATCTACAACAATCCCACCAACATGTTCGTCGCCGACTTCATGGGTTCGCCGGCCATGAACCTGCTGACGGCGACGATCGAAGGTGGAGACGGTGGCCCGGTCGTCTCGCTCGACCGGCCTGAAGGTGCCGCGCTGAAGCTGCCGGTCGGTCATGTCTCGGACAAGCTCGCGCGGTTTGCCGGCAAGCAGGTGATCTTCGGCATCCGGCCGGAGGCGCTCACGGACCCGGACGGTGCCGACCGCAATGCGCGTTCGGTGGCCGAAGGCGACTGCCTGATCGAGGTGGTGGAACCCGCCGGTTCCGACACATTCGCCGTCACCAAGCTCGGCAACAAGGAAGTTGTCGCGCGTCTTCGCGCGGACGCAAGGATCGAGGCCGGCCAGACGACCAAGCTCGCCTTCAATCTCGACAAGGCGGTCTATTTCGACCCCGCCACCCAGGCAAGGATCGCCTGATCCATGGAGACGACGCCCGATATCGTCATCATCGGCTCCGGCATCGGCGGGGCAACGATCGCTTCGGGGCTGGCGGCCTCGGGCGCCCGTATCCTGATCCTCGAAGCCGGCGACCATATCGCCGACCAGCCCGAGAACCGCGACCAGCGGGCGATCTTCCAGCGCGGTCATTTCCGCCCGAAGGAGATGTGGTACGAGCATGGCGGGGAGGCTTTTCAACCCCGGCAATTATTACAATGTCGGCGGGAACTCGAAGTTTCTACGGCGCGGTGCTGGTGCGCTATCGCCGGGAGGATTTCCTCGAGATGCAGCATCGCGAGGGCGTCTCGCCGGCCTGGCCGTTTCCCTATGAGGAACTGGAACCCTGGTACAGCCGCGCCGAACAGCTGTTCCAGGTGCGCGGCGCGCTGGACCAGGACCCGACCGAGCCGCATCACTCCCAGCCCTATCCGTTTCCGCCCATACCGGACGAGCCGGCGATCGCTGCTGTGCGCGGGCGCTTGAAGGCGAATGGCATGCATCCCTATTCGCTGCCCCTCGGCGTCGATATCGACAAATGGCTGGCAAAGGCAAAGACACCCTGGGACGCGCATCCCAACAGTTTCGACGGCAAGATGGATGCGGAGACGACGGCACTGGCTTACGCCCTGCAGCACAAGACCGTGAGGCTGCAGACGAAATCGCGCGTGGTGCGACTGGAGACCTCGGCGGATGGCAGCCGGATCGAGACTGTGCATTACGAGCTCAACGGAGAGGCCAAGTCGGTGTCGCCGAAGCTGGTCATTCTTGCCGCCGGCGCGGTTCAGTCGTCGGTTCTGCTGCTGCGTTCGGCCAATGACCGCTTCAAGTCGGGACTGGCCAATTCCTCCGATCAGGTCGGCCGCAACTTCATGAACCACAATTCGAGCGCGGTGTTGGCGATCTCGCCCTTTTATCGCAACGACCTCCGTCTACCAGAAGACTTTCGGCTTCAACGACTTCTATCTCTCGGATGGAGAGGGCGGTCCGCCGCTCGGCAATGTCCAGCTGCTCGGGCCGCGTGTCGGGTGCGATCCTCAAGGCAAACATGGCGCGGGTGCCGGAATGGCTGCTCGGGACGGTCTCGAAACATGCGATCGATTTTCTACGCCATGAGCGAGGATATCCCGCATCCGGAGAGCCGGGTCATGGTCGATGGCGACCGGATCGTGCTCAAGTGGCACCGGACGAACTGGGAGGCGCATCTCGACCTCGTGCGCAGGCTCAAGGCCGTGCTGCGAAAATCCGGCTTCCCGATCGTGCTGTCGCGGCCGTTCGACAAGCGGACGCCATCGCACCAGTGCGGCACGGTAAAGATGGGCAATGAGCCGGCGACATCGCCCGCTCGACACGTTCTGCCGCGCCTATGACCACCAGAACCTGTTCGTCGTCGATGCCAGCTGCCTGCCCACCTCGGCGGCGGTCAATCCGGCATTGACGGTTGCTGCGCAGGCGCTGCGGGTGGCTGGAACACATCACGGCGAAGGATCTGCACTGATGGGCGAGCGGCCGGTTGCGATCATCACAGGTGGACGGCGCGGCATCGGGCTTGGCGTGGGCGAAGTCGCTCGCGGAAGATGGCTTCGACATCGCGCTGACCGGGCTGGGCGAGCCGGTGGAAAACGACCCGGCTCTCACGGAGCTGACGTCACTGGGCACGAGGGTCATCTATGTCCAGTCCGATCTTGCCCGGCTCGAGACCCACGGCGCGGCCCTTGCCACGATCGTCGATATGTTCGGCCGGGTCGACTGCCTCGTCAAACAATGCCGGCATCGCCTCGGTGGTGCGCGGGGATTTCCTGGACCTGACGCCGGAGAATTTCGACACGATCGTTGCCACCAATCTCAGGGGGACGGTGTTCTTCACGCAGGCCGTGCTGAAGGCGATGCTGGCGCAGCCGGAACGGTTTCCGCGCTCGGTGGTCAATATCACCTCGGTCTCGTCGGGCATGAGTTCGCCGGAGCGGCTGGATTACTGCATCAGCAAGGCCGGGCTTTCCTCCTTTTCGCAAGGGTTGGCGCTGAGGCTGGCGGAGACGGGCATTTCGGTCTTCGAGGTCCGGCCGGGGATCATCCGGAGCGACATGACGGCGGGCGTTTCGGCCAAGTATGACAGGCTGATCGCCGACGGGCTGGTGCCGATGAAGCGCTGGGGCGAGCCCGGGGATGTCGGGCGGATCGTCTCGGGGCTTGCGTCAGGGAAATTCGGCTTTGCGACCGGGACGATCATCGATGCGGATGGCGGGCTGTCGATTGCGAGACTGTGAATTCTGGGATTGCGGCGACTGCGGGTTTCCCTTCTCTCCCCGGGGAGAAAGTGGCCCCCGAAAGGCCGGATGAGGGGTTCCCATGACCCGAGGAGCAGGCGGATGAGAACCCCTCATCTGCCCTTCGGGCATCTTCTCCCCAAGGGGAGAAGCGGGAGACTGCGGCGCCGCTTGAGGACTGAGGAAAGACCATGACCTACGACTACATCATCACCGGCGCCGGACCCGCAGGCTGCGTGCTGGCCAACCGGCTGACAGAGGATCCCGACGTCAAGGTGCTGCTGCTGGAAGCGGGCGGCGGCGACTGGAATCCGCTGTTCCACATGCCGGCGGGTTTCGCCAAGATGACCAAGGGCGTGGCGAGCTGGGGGTGGGAGACCGTTCCGCAGAAGCACATGAAGGGCCGTGTGCTGCGCTACACCCAGGCCAAGGTGATTGGCGGCGGCTCCTCGATCAACGCCCAGCTCTATACGCGCGGCAATGCGGCGGACTACGACCTGTGGGCATCGGAGGATGGCTGCGAGGGCTGGGACTATCGTTCGGTTCTGCCCTATTTCAAGCGTGCCGAGGACAATCAAAGGTTCGCGGACGATTACCATTCCTATGGCGGGCCGCTCGGGGTTTCGATGCCGGTCTCGGCGCTGCCGATCTGCGATGCCTATATCAGGGCGGGGCAGGAACTCGGCATTCCCTATAATCATGATTTCAACGGCAAACAGCAGGCCGGCGTCGGCTTCTATCAGCTGACCCAGCGCAACCGTCGCCGGTCCTCGGCGTCGCTCGGTTATCTCTCGCCGATCAAGGACCGCAAGAACCTCACCGTCAAGCTGGGCGCGCGGGTGGCGCGGATCGTGCTGGAGGGGACACGTGCGGTCGGCGTGGAGGTGGTGACCTCGGCGGGGAGCGAGATTATCCGCGCCGAGCGCGAGGTGCTGGTATCGTCGGGCGCGATCGGCTCGCCCAAGCTGCTGCTGCAATCCGGTATCGGCCCGGCGGACCATCTCACCTCGGCGGGCGTCACCGTCCGGCACGACCTGCCCGGCGTCGGCGGCAATCTGCAGGATCACCTCGATCTCTTCGTCATCGCCGAATGCACCGGCGATCACACCTATGACGGGGTGGCGAAGCTGCACCGGACGCTGTGGGCGGGACTGCAATATGTGCTGTTCCGATCCGGGCCGGTGGCGTCGAGCCTGTTCGAGACCGGTGGCTTCTGGTATGCCGATCCGCAGGCGCGGTCGCCCGATATCCAGTTTCACCTCGGTCTCGGTTCGGGCATCGAGGCGGGCGTCGAGAAGCTGAACAATGCCGGCGTGACGCTGAACTCGGCTTATCTGCATCCGCGCTCGCGCGGCACCGTCCGGCTCAAGTCCGCCAATCCCTCCGACGGGCCGCTGATCGACCCCAATTACTGGTCCGACCCGCATGACAGGACGATGTCGCTCGAAGGCCTTAAGATCGCCCGCGAAATCTTCCAGCAGGCGGCGTTGAAGCCTTTCATCCTGGCCGAGCGGTTGCCGGGACCCAAAGTGATGACGGATGACGAATTGTTCGACTATGGCTGCGCCAATGCCAAGACCGATCACCACCCGGTCGGCACCTGCAAGATGGGCACGGATTCGATGGCCGTCGTCGATCTCGACCTTCGGGTGAGGGGGCTTCAGGGCTTGCGTGTCTGCGACAGTTCGGTCATGCCTCGTGTGCCCTCCTGCAACACCAATGCGCCGACCATCATGGTGGGGGAGAAGGGGGCAGACATCATCCGCGAGCGGGAGCCGCTGCCATCGGCGGTCTTCGCCCATGAGCGCAACGACCAGCGGCCCCGCGCCCGCGCCGACATCAGGTAGGATCATGATCAGACATTGCGTTTTCATTCGTTTCCGCACCGACATCGCCCAGGCCGAGAAAGACGGTATCTGGGATGACATAAGGGCGCTCAAGGCCGTGGTGCCGGGCTATCTCGCCGCCTATGTCGGCGGCAATGTCAGCCCCGAGACCGGCATGGACAAAGGCTTTTCAGAGGGTTTTGTCATCGACTTCGCCGATGCTGCGTCGCGTGACGCCTATCTGGTCCATCCCGATCATGAGAAGGCCGGCGGGCGCATCGTCGCCGCTGCCGAAGGCGGTGTCGCCGGCATCCTGGTCTACGATATCGAAGTCTGATCATGTCCGTGATCGCGCCGCGTCCGTTTCTCGTTTCGCTGTTCCAAACCGCGGTTCGTGCGGCCGATACGCTCGAAGCGATGCGGGCGCATCTGCCGGCGAAGCCGAAGGGCCGCACGATCGTGATCGGCGCCGGCAAGGCGGCGAGCCAGATGGCGGCGTCTTTCGAGGCGCTGTGGGACGGGACTTACGACGGCGTGGTCGTGGCCCGGCACGGGCCGGTCGAGAAGACCCACAGGATAAAGGTGCTGCAGTCGGCGCATCCGGTGCCCGACGACGCGGGGCTCGTCGGCTCCGAGGCCCTGCTCGATGCGGTCAAGGGGCTGACCGAAGACGATCTGGTGATCGCTCTGATTTCCGGCGGTGGGTCGGCGCTGCTGCCGGCGCCGCCCGAAGGGCTGACGCTGGCCGACGAGATCGCGGTCAATCGCGCGCTGCTGGCGTCGGGGGCGCCGATTTCGGCGATGAACACGGTGCGAAAGCATGTGTCGCGGATCAAGGGCGGGCGACTGGCAAAGGCGGCCTTTCCGGCGCGCGTCGTCAGCCTCGTCGTATCCGACGTGCCCGGCGACAACCCTGCTTTCGTGGCGTCGGGGCCGACCGTGCCGGATGAGAGTTCGGCCGATGAGGCACTCCGGATTGTCTCGGACTATCGCATGGCGCTGCCCGATAATGTAATTAAATACTTACGCAGTGAGTTCGCCGCCGCGCCTGCGCCCGATGATCCGGTTTTTGCGCGCCATGCCGTGCATGTGATCGCGTCGGCGCGGGTGTCGCTCGAAGCCGCAGCAGCGGAGGCGAAGCGCCAGGGCATCGACGCCGTGATCCTGTCCGACCAGATCGAGGGCGAGGCACGGGATATCGGCAAGATGCATGCGGCGCTGGCGCGCGAAGTCGCGCTGCGGGGTCGGCCGTTCACAAAGCCGGTCGTGATCCTCTCCGGCGGAGAAACGACGGTGACGATCACGGATACTTGCGGCAAGGGCGGGCGCAACAGCGAAATGCTGCTGTCCTTCGCGCTCGATATCGAGGGCGTCGAGGGCATCGATGCGCTGGCGGCCGACACGGATGGCATCGACGGCTCGGAGGACAATGCTGGCGCCTTTGCCGATGGCGGCAGCGCGGCACGCATCCGCAAGGCGGCCAGCGATCCGCGCAGCTTTCTCGCTCGGCATGATGCGTGGTCGGCTTTCCATGCGGCGCAAGACCTGTTCGTGCCGGGGCCGACGGGCACCAATGTCAATGACTTCAGGGCGATCCTGATCCGCTGACCGCAATCATCCCAGCAGGTCTCGCGCCTGAATCGCCATCATCCGCTCTTCGTTCGCCGGAATGACCAGCGTCTCGAAAGCGCCGAGGACATCAAGGCGACGGAGAACCACCTCGCGCACCGGCGCCGCATTTTCGCCGATGCCGCCGGTGAATACCATCGCGTCGATGCCGCCCAGGGAAACCGCCATCATCGCCGCGTATTGCGCGACCTTGAGCGCGAAATAATCCAGCGCCAGGGCAGCGCGGGGGTTGTCGTTTCCGAGAAGCTCGGCGACGTCGTTGGTAAGATCTGACAAACCTTTGAGCCCGGAGCGCTCGTAAAGACTCTCCTCTATCTCAGTCGCATCCATGCCGAGTTCGCGCATCATGAAGGTGACGGCGCCTGGGTCCAGCGCCCCGGGTCGCGTGCCCATCGGAATGCCGTCCAGCGCGGTCATCCCCATCGTGGTGTCGACGCTTCGGCCGTTGCTGATGGCGCAGAGGCTGGCGCCATTGCCGAGATGAGCCGCAACGATCCGGCCTATCGCGAGATCGGGGCGATCCTGTTCGAGCAAATGCGTGATCCATTGATAGGAAAGACCGTGGAATCCGTAGCGGCGAATGCCCTTGTCGCGCAGCGGCTTCTCTATGGCGAAGGTCTCGAAGATCTCGGCCCGTCCCGCATGGAAAGCGGTATCGAAACAGGCGATATCGGGTGCATCGCCCGCGAGCCGATGGGAAGCGCGGATGCCCGCGATGTTGAAGGGCTGGTGCAGCGGCGCCAGCGGGTTGAGCCTCTCGAGCCTTTCGAGAATGTCTGGCGTAACGATGACGGGATCGACGAAATCGACGCCACCATGAACGACGCGATGCACCACCGCCCGGATGCTCCAGTGATCGTCATGCCGGTCGATGTAGCCGAGAACGGCTTCGAGCGCTGTATCATGGTCGTTCGCGGCCAGCGGGGTTCTCGTCTCGACGACGCCGGCCTTGGCCGCGAGTTCCGAGCCTGTGCCGATACCCGTCACCTTGCCGGAGAGCAGAACGTCGAGTCGGTCGCGCTCGAAGACTTGAAATTTCAGGCTCGACGAGCCTGTGTTGAGAACCAGCAGCACATCGGTCATTTGATCATGCCGCGATTGTGGGCGTCGGCGAGCAGGACCGCGAGCGCGCAGGAGAGCAGCCGCGCGCGCTCGTTGTCGGCGCGGCTGGTGAGGATGACCGGCACGCGGGCGCCCAGCACGATGCCGGCCGCTTCCGCGCCGCTGAGGAAGGTCAATTGCTTGGCCAGCATGTTGCCGGCCTCGATGTCGGGCACGACGAGGATATCGGCATTGCCGGCGACGACGGAGACGATCCCCTTCTCCCGGGCTGCCTCGATGCTGATGGCGTTGTCGAAGGCCAGCGGGCCGTCCATCAGGCAGTCGGTGATCTGGCCGCGATCCGCCATCTTGCAGAGGGCCGCCGCGTCGATCGTGGCCGGCATCCTGGGATTGACGGTTTCGACGGCGGCAAGGATGGCGACCTTGGCGGGAACGGTGTTTCCATAGATCAGCCGCCAGAGATCGACGGCGTTCTGGACGATGTCGGCCTTGACCGCAAGATCCGGCAGTATGTTGACGGCAGCATCGGTGATGATGAAGGGCTTGGGGTAGCTGGCGATGCTCATGAGGAAGGCATGCGAGATGCGCCGTGCCGTCCGCAGGCCCGAACTGGCGCCGACGATCGCGCCGAGCAGTTCGTCGGTATGCAGCGATCCTTTCATGATCGCATCGACATGCTTGCCCGCAGCGAGCTCGGCCGCCTTCGCAGCGGCGGCGTGGCTGTGTTCGGTGTCGATCACCTGCCAGGCAGAGATGGCGATTTCAGCTTCGACGGCGGCCGCCTCAATTTTCGCTCGCGGACCGACCATAACAGGCTCGATCAGCCCTGCGCGAACCGCCTCTTCGGCCGCTTCGATGACGTTCGGCTTGACCGGATGGACAATGGCGGTCCTGATCGGTGCGATGCCCCGGCACATGTCGAGTACGGCGTCTGTCTGAAGGCTCATGGCTTCCTCGGGTTTCGATGCACCTGCGCGGCAAGCCTAGCATGACCGGGCTACGGGAAAATTGATACCGGTCAATGGCTGGAAGCTGAAGGTTAGTCCCCCAGTCCCAGATAGCGGACACCGTCCTCGGTCAGCAATGGTTTCGCCTCCCTCAGCGGGATGCGCAAGAGATCGCCGGTACAGGCGAAGATGACATGCGGCAGGTTCCTGAGATTGAAGACCAGTTCGTTCCTCGTGAAATAGACGCCGAGATTGCTGGCAACGAGGTCGCTCATACCGCAGTCGGTCGCGATGGAAGCGTCGGACGTGTCGCGGCGCGCGTTGATGAAGGCCACCAGGTCGGCATTGGGGCCATATCGCTGATTGTTCTCGTCGACCACCATGGCCGGGTCCATGTCCTGGCCGTCGGGGTTTTTCGGCACCCAGCCCTTGAGCAGGCGTTCCGCCTCGATCGGTTCTCCGGTCCGGACATCCGCAAAGTGCCGGTTCTCGAAATGGTTCGGATGCGCGCCGCCGCAATAGGAACTGCCGTTCTCGACAAGACCGAGCAGGCGGTCGGTTAGATACTCGATCTCTGCCGATGACCCCCCATCCAGCCCGGTGGTGCCCTGGCCGCCCGATCCGCTCCAGCCAAAGCCGAGATAGGCCGTCGACTTGCAATAATACGGGTTGAACTGGAACTGCAGCCACTGCTGCTGCAGGTAGCCGTTGATGGCCCCGGTAGCGGTGCCAGGCAGCGTGACGATGACGGGATAGGATGTTTCCGTCCTCGGGTCGGTGTCCAGGCGGATGGTCGCGCCCTGGAATGTGGTTTCGGGCCCACGCTTGACCGGATAGTCGAGCTTGAGGAAATCGTAAGGCAGCAGCGCCGGTGTGATTTTCCTGCTCGTCCAGCCGGCGATCACGTTGACCGGGTCGAGCGCATCCAGCGTCTCGGCGCCGTCTCCCAACGTCCGGGTGCCGACGCGCTCAAGTGTCACGACCAGTGACTTGCCGCTTTTCCGGTCCGTCCACATGCCCTTGAGTTGCGCGCCCGTGCGATCCTGCCGGGCGAGCGTCCAGTCGGCACCGATGGGCGGGTCCTCGACAATATCGCCATCGGTGTTGCGGCATGAAGGGTCACAGGGAGCCTCCTCCTCGATCGCGAGACTGCCATCGTCGTTGATGCGGCCGTGGAGCGGAATGTCCGCGCCCCTGGACATATAGGCGTAGCGCGCGAAGAACCGGTCGGCGTCGGAGACATCCGACATTTCGACGATGATTGCGATCTTGCCGATCGTGCCCTTGTAGGTCGTTGCCTCAATGCCGAATGCGGGCGTGGCTGCCAGGATCGAAATAGCGAGCATGGCGGCAAGGCGGGTGGCGCTGAGATGCATGTTGACTCCATCGGCAGGCAGTGCGGATCCGGCCGCACGCTCTCACGGCGCCCGGCCTTTCTGCAATGCGATACGGATGGAGCAGCGCGCTTATTTCACGCCGGATGTCGATATGTGCCTGGGGAACACCGCGGCGACATATTCGATCGCGGCGGCAAGCGCCCTCTCCCGGGTCAGGCCGTCATTCATCATCAACCGGAACCACAGGCCCTCCATCATCGAGCAGATGCCGAGCGCCATCGGTTCGGGATCGAAGGCATAGTCGCCTTCGGCCTTCAGGTCGGCGCAGAGTTCAACGAAGGTCTGCTGGTAGTTCTGGTCGCTCATGCCGCAGAGCGCCTGGTAGGTCGGCCGCGACTTGGCTTCGCCCCAGAACGCGCACCAGGCGGCGAGCTTTCGCTTTGTGCAGATGCGGCGGTCGAAATCGGCATGGACCAGCGACCAGATCTTGTCGGCGGCGCGCGGTCCGGCCCTGTCGAGCGCCGCGTTCCAGTGGCCGGCATACTCGTCCGACATATATTGCAGCGTCGAGACGAGCAGCTTCTCTTTGCTCTCGAAGTGGAAATTGACGATGCCCCGTGACAGGCCCGCGCCGTCGGCGACATTGGCGAGCGTGGTGTCGGAATAGCCGCGCTTGGCGAGCGAGTCGATCGTCGCCTCGATGAGCTGCTGCTGGCGGGTTTCCTTGGATGCCTTGCGGCTTTTCCGCTCGCCGCCGAGATCCGGGACAATGTTCATCGTGTCGTCAGTTTCCCGTCTTTCCCGGTTTCTTGTGAATCAGGGCAATGAATCACAGGCCGGGCTTTGTTGCATTCAGATGCGTAGGACAATGCTCACCACTGTCAAGAACCTTTTGCATGGCCGTCCAGGTGCGAAGGTTCTTCTCCACGAACGCCTTGCTGGTGAGCCTCACTGCCTCGTCATATAGGTCGGTCTTTAGCCGGTTCAATTCGCGGCGTGCCTCGTCGCGATACCATTCATTGCGGCTCTCGGTCCTGATGTCCTTGAAGCCGGCGCTCTTCATGGCTTGCCGGTAGCGGGTTGCCGAGGCCATGCCGAAGGAAAGGCCCTCGGCCTCGATATAGTCCTTCATGTCCTGCGAGAGTTCGCTGTCATGGCCGACCAGCCAGTCGGAGGCTGCAAAGACCCCTCCGGGGCGGAGCACGCGGAAGATCTCGGCGAAGATCGCGTTCTTGTCGGGGATGTGAACCATCGCGTCCTTGGAGAACACAATGTCGAAGCTCGCATCCTCGAAGGGCAGGCGGCCGGGAGGCGCCTGGACGAAAAGCACGCGGTCGCTCAGCTCAGCCTCTTGCGCGCGCCGGGCCGCCTCGCGGATGACCGGCTTTTCGACGTCGAAGCCGGTGATCGAGCGCGGCGAGAATCTCTTCGCGATATGCAGGGTGATGCCGCCCGAGCCGCAGCCGATATCGAGCATGTCCTTGCCTGCAATGGGCACATGCTCCAGCACGCGATCGACCTCCGCCGGGCCGCCCGGCGAAAGATAGCCGTCGCCCCAGAGCAGCTCGAGGAATCGCATGTGGATGTCGTCATATTCCGGCTCGGCTTCGGTCATGCGGCGGCTCTCCATCCTTCGTTTTCGACCTGCTTTCGTCCAAGAAATAATATCGCGATTTCAAGAAATTGCAATGTTCTGACTGAATGTTCATTCAAAATATCTGGACAAGATCAGGTCCACTATGGCAGTTTCGGGCCAGATAACGGGGAACGCACATGAAAACCTATGACGCCGTGATCATCGGGGGCGGCCATAACGGCCTCGTCACCGCCGGCTATCTCCAGCGGGCAGGGCTCGAGGTCTGCGTGGTCGAAAAGAACGATTGGGTTGGCGGCGCCGCCACCAGCCGGGAATTGTCGCCGGGTGTCACCTATTCCAACTGTTCCTATGTCTGTTCGCTGTTCCGGCCCGAGATCATGCGCGATCTCGAATTGCCGAAGCACGGCTTGCAGATCGTCGGCTATGAGGGCGGCGCGGTGCTGACACGTGATGGCGGCTATCTCGCTTCCTATCGCGACCACAACCAGCATCGCCGCGAATTCGCCCGCTACAGCCCGCGCGACGGCGAGGCCTATGAGCGCTATGCCCGCGACGTGACGCGGCAGTGCCGTTTCATCCAGCCGCTCTTGATGCGCACGGCGCCCGATCCGTTCTCCTACAGGCCGCGCGATATCGGCGAACTGTTGTTTCTTGCCAAGAAGATGGGCGAGTTCACGCCGGAGCAGATGGCACTGACGCTGCGCTTCTGGACCATGTCGATCTCGGACTTTCTCGATGAGTATTTCGAGACCGATGTGGTCAAGGCCTATCTGGCGCTGTCCGGTATCATCGGCACGGCGCTCGGCCCGATGTCGCCTGGCACGGCTTACGTGCTGCTGCATCACTATATGGGCGAGGTCGACGGCTCGGTCGGCGCCTGGGGTTATGCCCGCGGCGGCATGGGCGCGGTGACGCAGGCGTTGTCCAAGAGCTTCCAGGCCTCGGGCGGCACGATCCGGACCGGCTCGGCGGTCGACAAGGTGATCGTCCGGAACGGACGGGCGACGGGTGTGGCGCTTGCCAATGGCGACGAGATATCAGGCAAGCTCGTCATCTCCAATGCCGACGTCAAGCGCACCTTCCTCAAGCTGGTCGACGAGAAGGACCTGCCGGAAAAATTCGTCCATCGGGTCAGGCATTTCAAAATGCGTGGTTCGTCCGGCAAGGTGAATATCGCGCTCGACGGACTGCCGGAATTTCCGGCGCTGCCCAAGGGCTCGACCTGCATCAAGGGCGACCTGCATTTCACCGATTCCGTCGAGCGCATTGAGCGCGGCTATGACGACTGGAAGGCGGAGCGCTGGTCGGCAGACCCGTTCCTCGATGCGATGATCCCGACGACGCTCGACCCGACCATGTCCCATCCCGGCAAGCATTTCATGAGCTGCTTCGTGCAATATTGCCCGCCGAAGGTGGAAGGCCGCGACTGGACCGATGCGGATCGCGACGGCTTCGCCGAATCCGTCGTCAGCCAGATCGCCGAATATTCGCCGGGCTTCCGTGACCGCATCCTGCATATGGAAGTGCGCACCCCGCGCGAACTGGAAGCCGAGGTCGGCCTGACCGAAGGCAATATCTTCCAGGGTGAATTGACCTTCGACCAGCTGCTGTTCAACCGCCCGGTGCCCGGATATGCGCAATATCGCAGCCCGATCGACGGCCTCTATATGTGCGGCTCGTCGACCCATCCGGGCGGCGGCGTCATGGGTGCGCCCGGCTACAACGCGGCCAACGAAGTGCTGCGTGACCTTAAAATTTCCCGCAAACATATGAGCCCCGCCCATGAAGTCCTTTGACGCCATCATCATCGGCGGCGGCCATAATGGTCTCGTTGCCGCAGGCCTGCTCGCCAAGGCGGGCAAAAGGGTCGTCGTGCTCGAAGCGTCCGACGCGGTCGGCGGCGGGGCGCGGACGCGGGAGTTTCATCCCGGCTACATGTCGAGCGGGCTCGCCCATATCGTCAACCGGCTGGCGCCGGAGGTGGTTGACGAACTCGGGCTCGATACGGCGCTGTTCACGTCGGACATGGCTCCATCCGTGGTGCTCGATGCCGATAGGGGGCCGGCCGTTCTGCGCGGCGCCTATGGCGAGAGCCTCGATGGGGTTTCGCCTGATGAGGCCCAGGCCTTCGGCAAGATGCGGACCAAACTGATGATGCAGGCCGGTATTCTCGGCCGCTTCCTGGGAAAACGCCCGCCGCGACCGGGCGAGACGGGTCTCGGCGAGCTGTTCGATCTCGGCATGACGGGCTTGAGTCTTGTCGGCAAGGGCCGCGACGAGGCGCGTGACTTCGCCCGCATGGCGCTGATGAATGTCGCCGACATTGCCGATGAGTATCTCACTGACGACCGACTCAAGGCGCTGATTGCCTTTGACGCGGTGCTCGGCATCCATCTCGGTCCGCGTTCGCCGACCTCGCTGCTCGGCCTCTATTACCGGCTGACCGGCACGGCACTGGGTGCCAAGGGCGGGCAGTTCCTGCCGCGCGGCGGCATGGGGTCGCTGGGTCAGGCGCTGGAGCAGGCCACCCGCAAGCATGGCGCGGACATCCGGCTGAATGCGCCGGTCACGAAGATCCTGTCGGATCGCGGCAAGGTGCAGGGCGTGGCGCTTGGCGATGGCGAGGAACTGCGCGCGGCGCTGGTTGTTTCCGCAATCCACCCTGTGGCGACGCTGCGCAATCTCGTGGCGCCGGGCGAGATCGACACACATTTGTCGATGAGCCTAAAGCATGTCCGCAGCAAGGGTGATGCTGCCAAGCTGCATCTGGCGCTCACCAAAGTGCCTGACTTCAAGGGCGTTTCGGCCTCCGACCTCAGGGGACGGCTGGTGATCGCGCGCTCGGTGCGGCATGTCGACGACGCCTTCAATCCGTCGAAATATGGCGAGTTCTCGCCGGATCCGGTGATGGAGATCACCATTCCCAGCCTTTCCGATCCATCCTTCGCGCCCGGTGGCGGTGCGGTGCTCTCGGCGGTGGTGCAATATGCACCTTACGATCTGCGCGAGGGCTGGGAGGTCGGCAAGCCGAAATTCTTGGCCGCGATCATGGCCGCACTGGAGCACTATGCGCCCGGTATCGGCGAGACCGTGGTGGCCAGCGAACTCCTGACGCCGGTCGATATCGAGCGGCAGTTCCGGATGCCGGGCGGGCACTGGCATCACGGCGAATTGCAGGTCGATCAGTTGCTGCTCAACCGGCCGACCTTCGGCGTCTCGGGCTATGACACGCCGCTCGAGGGCCTCTATCTCGCCAGCGCCGGCTCGCATCCGGGCGGCGGCATTTCCGGACTTCCGGGCCGCAACGCGGCGCGGCACATTCTCAAGCGGAGGGCGGCATGAACCAGATTTCCCTGCAGATCGGCAAGCGCGGGCCAGACGTGCTGACGCCGCTGCTCGAAACACCGTTCCACCCGCGTCTCGAACCGCTCAACATCAACAATGACTGGTATGCCTGGTCGGGCTTCAAGGCGCCGCATACGCTGTCGGACGAGGAGCTCGAATATTTCGCGATCCGCTCGACGGCGGCGCTGTTCGACATCTCGCCGATGACCAAGTACCGGATCGAGGGACCGGATGCGGAGGCGTTCTGCAATCGCCTGACCTTGCGCGACGTGCGCAAGCTGGGTGTCGGCCGCGTGCATTATACCGCATGGTGCGACGATCAGGGCCATGTGCTCGACGACGGTACGCTGTTCCGGCTCGGGCCGCAGCTTTTTCGCCTGTGCTCGCAGGAGCGGCATCTGCCCTGGCTGCTAGACAGCGCCGAGGGGTACGATGTCCATGTCACGGACGAGAGCACCGAGATATCGGGCCTCGCCTTGCAGGGTCCGGTGAGCTGGGTGGTGCTGCGCGATGCAGGGTTCGAGGGCGTGGAGAGGCTGAGGCCGTTCCAGCTTGCCGATTTTGCGCATGATGGTGGCAGTGTCACGATTTCTCGCACCGGCTTTACCGGCGATCTTGGCTATGAGGTGTTCTGCCATCGCGACCAGGCACTCAGCCTGTGGGACAGGCTCTGGGAATCCGGCAATCGCAACCGCCTGCGGGCGATCGGCTATGCGGCGCTCAACCACGCCCGCATCGAGGCAGGCTTCATCGTTGCCAATGCGGACTTCATCACCTCGGAGACAGCATTGCGCGAGGATCGCCTTCGCCTGCCCGACGAGATCGGACTCGACTGGATGATCGACGTCGAGAAGCCGAACTACAATGGCCGCCGCGCGATCATGCGAGCCCGTGAAAAGAAGGTGTTGAAGCATATTCTCGTCGGTCTTGAGGTCGAGGGCAATGTCGCGGGGCCGCTGTCGCTGATTCTATCATCGCAGGAAGAAGGAGGCTGGCATCGTCACCGCGTCCGCATGGTCGCCGATCCTGAAAAAGAACATCGCGATTGCCAGCCTGACCCGACCCTATGGCGAGAAGGTCGTCGATGATCTCTGGGTCGAGATCTATGCGCTGCGCGAGCTGCAATATTCCAAGATGATGAAGCGGGTGAAGATCGTGCCGCGTCCCTTCCTGAAGCTCGACCGGCGCAGTGCCAATCCGCCGGGTCTCATGTGAGCCATGACGGACGAAGACAGGGAAAACTGGGCGCTGATCACGACGCCGGCGGGTGAGGACTGGTCCGGCCGGGCGCGCTATGCGGCGGCGATGTATTTCTATCGGAAGAACGAGATGAGCGCCGAGGTGCTGGAGATTTACCGCATCTGTTCGCGCATCGACCACGAGGATGCGGTCGATGCCCTGAAGGCCTATAGGATGGGCGACGCCTGGATCAAAAAGGTGGAAGAGAAGCGAGCGGAACTGTCGGAAAGCAGCGGGATCAAGGGCTGACAGCCATTGCCAAGACTGCCGTGGTCTGCGATATTGACTGAACGGGCATTCAATATAGGCGCAAGATCGGTTTCAAAAACATTGTCTTGCATAAGATGCTGATGGAATGAATGGGAGGCTGCGATGGCTGCCAAGCGTGACTATGACGACCTGAACGACAACAGCCCGGATGGTGTCTTTGCCATGGCAGAGCAGCACCTGGTCCAGCCCTGGCCGGTGTCAGGATCGATCGGTGCCGAGGCGCGCGGCTTCATCGAAAGCGGCGAGGGGATCTACGTCACGGACCATACCGGCAAGAAGCTGATCGACGGTCCCGCCGGAATGTGGTGCGTCAATGTCGGGCCATCGCAAACAAGGAGATCGCCCAGGTCATGTACGATCAGGCGATGGCGCTCAGCTACAATTCGCCCTGGTACACGACCAACCAGCCGTCGGCGGTACTGTCCAAGCGTTTGGCTGACCATGCGCCCGAGGGCGTGGGGCCACGTTTTCTACACAACCGGCGGCTCGTCGGCGGTTGAGACCGCGCTGCGCTTCATGCAGTTCTACAACAATGTGAAAGGCCGGCCGGAGAAGAAGCTGATCGTGGTCCCCGCGAGGGGCGCCTATCACGGCTCGACCTATCTTTCGGCCTCGCTCAACGGTCGCCCGCGTGACCATGACTTGGATGGATTCGGCGCGTGAGCAGGTGCTGAAACTGACCTGCCCCCAATCCGTTCCGCCGTCCCGCCGGGATGACCGAGGCCGCGTTCACTGATTTCCTGGTCGAGGAATTCCGGTCTCTGATCGAAAAGGTCGGGGCGGAAAAGATCGGCGCCTTCATTGGCGAGCCGATCATGGCGTCTGGCGGCGTGATCGTTCCGCCCACGGGCTACTGGCCGCGCATACGGGGCGCTGTGCGCCGAAAAAACGATATCCTCTTCATCATGGATGAGGTCGTCACCGCTTTCGGTCGCCTCGGCCATGTCTTTTCGGCGCAAGACGTGTTCGGCGTCACGCCCGACATGATCACCTTCGCCAAGGGCGTCACGTCGGGCTATTTTCCGCTCGGCGGCGTGATGATCGCCTCAAGGCTTGTTTGAGGAATTGCGCCAGTCCAACCACAATGACGCGATGTTCGCGCCATGGCCTGACCTATTCCAGCCATCCGATCGGATGCGCGGTGGCGCTCAAGAACCTCGACCTGCTGGAGGGAGGGGGACTGCTCGATCACACCCCGCACGATTTCCGGCCATTTCCCAGAGTCGGGCTCAAGACGCTTGAAGACCTGCCGCTGGTCGGCGAGGTGCGCGGCGTCGGCCTGATGGCCGGCATCGAATGCGTCGCCGACCATGTCAGCAACAATCCGCTGACGCTCGATCTCGAAGTGGGGAAAGCGCATCGACAAGCATTGCCAGGAACTCGGCCTGCTGGTGCGCCCGCTGATCAACATGTGCGTGATGAGCCCGCCGCTGACCATCAATGTCGAGCAGATTGACGAGATGGCGGATATTCTGCACAAGAGCATCGTCATCACGCAGGACGAACTGGTGCGGGAAGGGCTGTGGAAGGGGTGAGACCTTTCACGTCCGCGACGGCAAGAGAATGATAGCGCTGCCGATGAGACAGACGACAAGCCCAGTCAGGTCCCACCTGTCCGGGCGCTGGCCTTCCATAAGCCACAGCCAGAGGATGGACGCCGCGATATAGACCCCACCATAGGCCGCATAGGCGCGGCCGGCGGCCTCGCTGGGGACAAGCGTGAGAAGCCAGGCGAAGAGTGCCAGCGACAGCATGCCGGGTGCAAGCCAGAGCGCGGACTTGTCGAGCTTGAACCAGGCCCAGAAAGCAAAGCATCCGGCGATTTCGGCAAGGGCGGCAGCGGCATAGATGAGGTAGGTCATCCGGTTCGAGGTTCCCGCTCCGCGCCGGACTCAGCGCCATGAACAGGAATTAGTTCTGCGACATCTCTGCCATGCTCGGTGAGGATAACTCTTTCTCCATCAAGTGCTCTTTGCACGAGCTCTGGAAGGCATTTGCTCGCGTCTTCAATCGACACCCTCATCTCGTGCATGACCTTCGATTTTGCCCGTCATCAACATGGCAAGACTGGAAGGCGAACGCAAGATGGAAAGCCTATCTCAACCGCATCCGCGCATTCACCACCGCCACTTCCTTCTCCTCCGGCGCCTGTTCCAGCGTCATGACGGGGAGGACCCGGCGCAGATGATCATGGTGTGTGCGCACGCCATATTCGAGATCGGAGAGGTAGAAATTGCCGAAACTCTTCGAGGCCATCGCCTCGTTGGACCAGATGGTGAGCTGGACGTCTTCCGACAGCGTGTCGCGGTCGATGCGCATCTGCAGATAGCGCGCCGCTTCCTGCTCGCGGGTTTCGTCCTTGTAGCGATAGACGGCGCCGCGCAGCATGGTTTCATTCCTGGAGATCGGGAATTCCTGGTAGAATTGCACCGTCTCCGGGGTCACCGCGATCACGCAGTTGGGGAACAGGCCGTAATAGATCCAGGCCTTCTTGAGATGCTCCGGCAGGCGCGGATTGTCCTGGCTGATCCTGACATAGTTGCGCACGCTCCAGCGGCGACCGGCATGGGGATTGTAGGTCGCGAAGGACCGGCAGACGCCGTTGACGAAGGGCTCGTCATAGTAGGTCTGGCCATAGAGATCCTGTAGCGCCGGGTGAGCCATGGCGACGTGATAGCCTTCGTTGTCGACATCGCGGACGGACTTCCAGTTGACCGGGGTCTTCTGGGTGAAGATCTCGCCCGCCGGCACCATGGTTTCGGACTGGTAATGACGGAGTTCTTCGGCAAAGGGGGCCATGATCTCGGCCACCGAGGCCTGCGGTCCCTTGGCGAAGCGGATGAAGACGAAACCCATCCAGATTTCGGTGTCCAGCGGCGTCAGGCCGAACTCGACCTTGTCGAGCGGCGGAAAACGAGTTTGGCCGCGACGGGCCGCGCAGTGTGCCGTCGAGATTGTAGACCCAGCCATGGAACGGACAGACGAGGGCGTTGCGGCACTTGCCCTGCTCGTCGGCGACGAGGCGCGAGCCGCGATGCTTGCAGATATTGTGGAACCCCCTGATCCCGCCGTCCTGACCGCGCAGGATCAGCGCGCGCTCGCCAACGATATCCATGGTGAGGTAGCTGCCCGGTTCCGGCAGATCCGAGATGTGGCAGGCGATCTGCCAGTGCTCGCGGAAAACATGCTGCTTTTCGAGTTCCAGCATCGCATCTGAGTGATAGGTCCAGCCTGGCAGGCCCCGGCGATCCCAATCGTTCGGGATGTTCAAGTCGCGGACAATTTCATTCATGATGGCCTCGTATTTGCTGAATGTTCATTCAATACAAGCACATTTCATGTTCATTTGCAATATGTTGCGATATTGAGGCACGGGTATTTTGTTAAGTCCGCTTGAGGGCGTCAGAGCCGAATGCCCGCAACCTCAAGGTCCTTCGGTTCTCGCTCGTCTCGCAGCGAGAAGAGACGCAAGAATTAGCCGGATCGATCGGATCAACTGCGCTCGGCTTGATCCAGCAGCCAGTCCCGAAAAAGCGTTGCCTCCGGCTTGAGGCGTTTCTGGCCTTCGGGCTGCACGACATAATGCCCCTCCATGATAGGCAGGGCCATGTCGACGAACTTCACCAGGCGTCCGCTCGCGACATAGGACTGGGCAAGGCTTTCCAGCACGATCGCAGGGCCGATGCCGGCTGCGGCGAGTTCGAGTGCCGATATCGTCGTGTCGATGTTGATGCCGGCCGCGGGTGTGAAATTCAGGCCGGCCTGTTGCGCGAGCTTCTTCCAGAGATCCTCGTAGCCGGTATCGTGGATCAGCAGATTGCGGCCGATCACCCATTGCAGCCGCGCCGCGTCATTGTCTCCCTCGACCATCGAAGGAACGCAGAGCGGCACGACCCGGTGCGACAGGATCTGCGACGACCGGTAGCCCGACCAGTTTCCGTCGCCGAAGCGGATATCGACATCGGCCGTCTCGTCCAACTGGGTCGGAGCCCAGACGATCGTCGAGATGCGCAGCGAGATCTCGGGCCATCGCGCCCGGAAATCCGCCAGGCGCGGCGCCAGCCAGAGTGCGATAAAGGATACCGGCCCCCTGACGGACAATGTCCGCTTACCGACAGGTCCGAAAAGCCCCGCGGTGGCCGCCGCGAGTTCGTCGAAGCTGTTGCGCAGAGGCGGCAGGTAGGCCGCGCCCTTCTCTGTCAGTCGGAGGCTGCGAGGCAGCCGTTCGAACAGGATGACCCCGAGATGCTTTTCAAGTGAGCGCACCTGATGACTGACAGCAGCCTGCGTGAGGTTCAGTTCGACTGCCGCAAGCGTGAAGCTCTGATGGCGCGCGGCGGCCTCGAAGGCGCGCAGCCAGGCAAGCGGCGGCAGTTGGTAGCCCGCAAAAGGATTGTGGTCGTTCATTGTTTCCGCCGGCTGGAGCCTTTTCGGCCCGGACTCTATCCAGAGATCCGCCATTCCGCTAGGCCCTCCCGCTCTCGACCAGCCACGCGGCCGCTCGCGCCGCAACCATCATCGCCGGCGCATTGGTGTTACCGGAAATGATGGTCGGAAACACCGAGGCATCGGCGACGACGAGGCCATCGACGCCATGCAGCCGGAGTTGCGGATCTACCGCCGATGTTGCCGGATCGGTTCCCATCCGGGCGGTGCCGCACGGATGATAGACGGTGCCCGACCGCGTTCGGAAGTCCCGCGTCAGGTCGTCGTCGTCGCGGATGCTCGGTCCCGGAACGAGTTCTTCCTGCGTGATGCTGGCCAGCGCCGGCTGCGACACGATCTTGCGAATGAGCTTGACGCCGGCCAGCATGGCCTCGACATCTTCCGGCTCTCCATAGGCGTTGGCGCGAATGGCGGGATGTTCGAACGGATTGGCGGAGCGGATGAGAATGCTGCCGCGCGCCTTGGGGCGTGTGCTGGAAATGCCGATGGCATAGCCGGGAAAGGCGTCGGGTTCCGTCAGCGGCCGGGTCCCGGCGCGCGCCGTGACGGTGCTGATCGCCTGGAAGTAAAGCTGTGTATCCGGGCGATAAAGGCCCGGTCGCGAGCGCACGAAGCCGCCGCCCTGGTTGAGGCTGAGGCTGAGCGGGCCGCGGCCGAAGACCAGAAACTCAAGGCCGTGACGCAATTTGCCCAGCATCGGCCGGAGCTGCTGGTTGATGGTCGGTATCCTGGCGCGGAATGTGTAGTTGATGCCGAGGTGGTCCTGAAGATGATGACCCACGGCTGGGCTGTCCTGCACGATATCGATGCCGAGCGTGCGGAGATGCTGCGCCGGTCCGATACCCGACAGTTGCAACAATTGCGGCGTGTTCACGGAGCCGGCGGCCAGCACCACCGCTCTACGCGCTTGAAGGCGACGCGACTGACCGCGATGCTCGATCTCGACCCCCGCCGCGCGCCTTCCCTCGAACACAATCCTTGTCGCATGCGCCGATGTGATCAGCGTGACGTTTCCACGTTTCAGCGCCGGCCGCAGGAAGGCGCGGGCCGCGGACATGCGCCAGCCGCCCTTGGTGTTGATCTGGTAGACGCCGACGCCTTCCTGGCTGGCGCCATTGAAGTCAGGGTTGCTGATGAAGCCTGCCTGCTGGCCCGCCATCAGGAAGCGGTCGGTCAGGCGCTGCGGGCGATGGGTACAGTCGGTGATATGGAGCGGCCCGCCTGAGCCGCGATAGTGATCGGCCCCGGCCTCGTTGTGTTCCAGTGCCTTGAACGCGGGCAGCACATCGTCGTAGCGCCAGCCGGGCACGTCCCATTCGTCATAGTCGCGCCGGTCGCCACGGATCCAGACCATGGCGTTGATGGAGCCTGAGCCTCCGAGCAGCTTGCCGCGGGGCCAGAAATCGCGCTGCCCGTTCAGGCCCGGGTCGGGCTCCGCGTAGTAGTTCCAGTTGATCGACTTGTCGAAGAAGGTCTTGCCGTATCCGAGCGGCATCTGGACGAAGAACTTGCGGTCCGTGCCGCCCGCCTCGATGACGGCAACCGTGCTATTGCCGTCGCGGCTGAGCGCCTCGGCCAGCACGCATCCGGCCGAGCCAGCCCCCACGATCACATAGTCGAATGCCGCACCATCCAGATCCATCAGAGTTCGGCCGGAAAGCCGGGCGCGCGCAGGTCCGTGCCGGTGGCATCTTCCAGCAGCTTGACGACCTGGCTCGACCAGGCCTGTCCGCCATACATCGCCTTTGCACGGACGAAGGTCTGCATCGCCTGGCCAGCGAGATCGAGGGGAACGCCGAAGTCCTTGCCGAAGCCCAGCGCGAAGCCAAGGTCCTTCAGCGCGAGATCCATGGTGAAGTTGATGTTGTAGCTGCCGTTAAGGATCACCTGGCCCTCGGTCTCGTGGACGAAGCTGTTGCCCGAGGATGCCTTGATGATGTTAAAGGCGTCGGTCAGGTCGATGCCGCCCTTCTTGGCCAGCATCAGCGCCTCGCCTGTGGCAATCAGGTGGATGAAGGCCAGCATGTTGGTGATGACCTTGATGACGGCGGCCTTGCCGAGTTCGCCGGCATGGAAAATCTCGCCGCCCATGGCCGCAAGTGCCGGCTTGTGCAGTTCGAAAAGATCCTTGTCGCCCCCGGCGATGACGGTGATCTCGCCGGATGCCGCCTTGTGGACGCCGCCGGTGACGGGGGATTCCATCATGCGCACGCCCGTGGCGGCGGCCACTGCCGCAAGCCGCGTCACGTCATTGTGGTCAAGCGTGCTCATCTCGATCCAGGTGCCGCCGGCCCTGAGGCCCGCCAGGATGCCGCGCGGGCCGGTCAGCACCGCCTCGGAAATCTTGGGCGAGGGCAGGCAGGTGATGACGCAATCGACCTGCTCGGCGAGCGCCTGCGGATCGTCCGCCCATGTCGCGCCGGCCCCGATCAGGCTTTCCGCGTTGGCCTTGTCGAGGTCGTTGACCGTGAGGTCGAAGCCGGCCTTGATCAGGCTGCCGGCGAGAAAGCGGCCGAGATGGCCAAGACCGATAAAACCGTAACGCATCAAATCCCCCGCAGGCCCGACGCAAACAGGCAGGGTTGCCGGTTCCGAGGGGCAAATTATTTTGTGCGTGTCAGCTTATCGCAAAGCTCGTGCTTGGTAATTCCCCCGCTCACGCAAAAATTTCGTTGCCATTGGCTGTTTATCCTTTGTTTGCGCCAAGGCTGGGCAAAGGGGCAAATCCGGCGCAGTATTCTGCTGTCCGGAACCGTTCGGACGTCGGTCGCATGGGTGCTCGGAGGTCTTCAATGTCGGAACTGCCATCAACCGCGCGGGTGGTGATCATCGGAGGCGGCGCGGTCGGCGCATCGAGCCTCTATCACCTCGCAAAGGCCGGCTGGACCGACTGTATCCTGCTTGAGAAAAACGAGCTGACCGCGGGTTCCACCTGGCATGCCGCCGGCAACGTGCCGACCTTCTCGTCGTCCTGGTCGCTGATGAACATGCAGCGCTATTCGGCCGAGCTTTATCGCGGGCTGGGCGCCGAGGTCGATTACCCCATGAACTACCACGTCACCGGCTCGATCCGGCTCGGCCATTCCAAGGAGCGGCTGCAGGAGTTCAAGCGCGTTGTCGGCATGGGCCGCTATCAGGGCATGGAACTCGATATCCTATCGCCCGACGAAATCCGTACCCGCTATCCCTTCGCCGAGACGCATGACCTGACCGGCGCCCTCTATGACCCCAACGATGGCGACATCGACCCCGCGCAGTTGACGCAGGCGCTGGCCAAGGGCGCGCGCGACATGGGTGCGAAGATCGTCCGTTTCTGCCCGGTCACGGCGGTGCGCCGCGAGAACGACGAATGGGTCATCACCACACCGAAGGGTGAGGTGCGCTGCGAATATGTCGTCAACGCCGCCGGCTATTATGCCCGCGAAGTCGGTAAGATGTTCGGCCGCGACGTACCGATGATGGTGATGAGCCATCAGTACATGCTGTTCGACACCATTCCCGAGCTCGAGGCCTGGTCGAAGGAAGCCGGCCACAAGCTGCCGCTGCTGCGGGACGTCGACTCGTCCTACTATCTCCGCCAGGAGAAGTACGGGATGAACCTTGGCCCGTATGAGAAGAACTGCAAGGCGCATTGGGTCAGCAAGGACGACCCGATGCCGGAGGACTTTTCGTTCCAGCTGTTTCCCGACGATCTCGAGCGGCTGGAATGGTATCTCAACGACGCCATCGAGCGGGTGCCGATCCTCGGCACGGCCGGCCTGTCGAAGATGATCAACGGCCCGATCCCCTATGCGCCGGACGGCAATCCGCTGATCGGGCCGATGCCGGGCGTTCCCAATGCCTTCGAGGCCTGCGTCTTCACCTTCGGCATCTGCCAGGCCGGTGGCGCCGGCAAGGTTCTGGCGGAATGGGTGATGCATGGCGAGACCGAGTGGGACATGTGGTCCTGCGATCCGCGCCGCTACACCGATTACGCCGACCCGCAATATTGCGTCGACAAGGGCATGGAAATCTATGGCCACGAATATGCCATGCATTTCCCCAAGCACTACTGGCCGGCCGGCCGCGACCGCAAGCATTCCGCGATCCACGACCGGATTGCAGGGCTGGGCGCGCAGTTCAAGCCTTACAACGGCTGGGAGCGTGCCATGTGGTACGCCAAGCCGGGCGACGACACATCGGAGGCCGCGACGCAAACCTGGACCCGCAACGGGCCGTGGTCGCCGCGCATCGAGGAAGAATGCCTCGCCGTGCGCGATACCGCCGGCATTCTGGACCTTCCCGGGTTCTCGCGTTACCGCGTCAAGGGTGCGGGCGCCACGGAGTGGCTCAAGGGCCTGATCACAGGTCGCGTGCCGAAGCCGGGCCGCATCGGGCTGGCCTATTTCTCCGACGACAAGGGCCGGATCGTCACCGAAATGTCGGTCATGATGCTGGACGAGGATTTCTTCTTCCTGATCACGGCGGCGACCGCGCAGTGGCACGATCTCGAATGGCTGAAGAAGCACCTGCCCAAGGATGCGGATTTCACCATCGATGATGTGACGACGCAGTTCTCCTGCCAGATTCTCACAGGTCCGAAGGCGCGTGACATCCTGTCCGAGGTCACGGACGCAGATCTCACCAAGGGTTGGCTGACGCACCAGTCCTGCCAGATCGCGGGCCGCTGGCTGCAGCTCGTCCGCGTCTCCTTCGCCGGCGAGCTCGGCTGGGAGCTGCACACCAAGGTCGAGGATACGGGTGTCGTGTTCGACGCCGTCTGGGCCGTCGGTCAGACGCACGGGCTGAAACCCTTCGGCATGGAGGCGCTGGATTCGCTGCGCATCGAGAAGGGCTACCGCGCCTGGAAGGGCGATCTCTCGACCGACTACACGATCCTGCAGGGCGGCATGGAGCGCTTCGTCGACTGGTCCAAGCCCGACTTCAAGGGCAAGCCGGCGCTGGAGCGCGAGAAACAGCAGGGCGTCACCAAGCGCTTCGTGACGCTGGTCGTCGATGCCGGCGATTGCGATGCGCCCTATATGTCGACCCTCTGGCATGGCGACCAGGTCGTCGGCGAGACGACCTCGGGCAATTGGGGCTACCGGATCGGCAAATCCGTAGCGCTCGGAATGCTGCGTGCCGACCTCGCCGTGCCCGGTACGGAGATCGAGGTCGAGATCTTTGGCGACAAGTGCCGCGCAGTGGTTCAGGAAGACAAGCCGCTGTTCGATCCCGACAATGAAAGGCTCAGGGCATGAGCCTTCCCGCGCGGATGTGCGCTGTTCAGTTGACAGGACATGGCGGTCCCGACGCCTTGTTGTGGCGTGACGACTTGCCCCTGCCCGTGCCGGCCGAAGACGAGGTTCTGGTGCAGATCTTTGCCGCCGGGGTCAACAACACCGATATTGCGACGCGCGTCGGCTGGTACGCTCCTGAATCGACCGGACCCACGGGTGAAGGGCAGGCCTTTGAAGACGGCAGCTGGTCGGGAGCAATGCAATTCCCGCGAATCCAGGGCGCCGAATTCTGCGGCAGGGTCGTCGCCGTCGGCCGGGACGTGACGGGCTGGGCTTTCGGCCGCCGCGTCGTCTGTCCGACGAACATGCCCGAGGCGACGCCCGACGCCCCGACGGCCTACCGTGCGCTGGGCTCGGACATCGACGGGGCTTTCGCCCAGTTCTGCGTGGTGCCCGCCCGCCATCTCCATGACGTTACAGCATCGCCGCTCTCCGATGTCGAGATCGCGGCCATGCCCTGCGCCTTCGGAACGGCCGAGGGGCTTTTGGCGCGCGCGGGCGTTCGCCATGGCGACCGGGTCTTCATCGCCGGCGCGTCGGGCGGCGTGGGGCTGGCTGCCGTCCAGCTCGCCCGCCTGCGTGGTGCTGACGTCACGGGCCAATGCGCAGCGGAAAAGGCGCAGGACGTCCGCGACGCCGGCGCAGCGTACATAATCGGCCGCACTGATGTTCCCGAACGGGATAGCTTCGACAAGGTCATCGATATCGTCGGCGGCGAGCAGGTCGGCGCGCGTATCGCGGCCCTTCGCGCCGGCGGTCACTATGCCGTTGCGGGCGCGATCGCCGGCCCGATTGTCAACGTGGATCTCCGCACGCTCTATCTGCGTGACATTACGCTCCACGGCTGCACCTACCAGTCCCGGGAGGTGTTTGCCGGGCTTGTTGAGCTCATCAACGACGGCCGCGCCCGGCCGCGCGTCTCCAGAGCATTTCCACTCCAGGAAATCGCAACTGCGCAGGCTGAATTTCAGTCGAAGCGCCATGCAGGCAAGATTGTCCTTACGATGCCCGAGGTGTTTTCATGAAAAAACCCATCCCCTCCAGGGCCCGCGCGGTCATCATCGGCGGTGGCGTTTCGGGCTGCTCGGTGGCCTATCATCTCGCCAAGCTCGGCTGGACCGATGTCGTGCTGCTGGAGCGCAAGCAACTGACCTCGGGCACGACCTGGCATGCTGCAGGCCTGATCGGCCAGCTGCGCGCCAGCCAGAACATGACCCGGCTCGCCAAGTACTCGGCCGATCTCTATGTCAAGCTGGAGGCCGAGACGGGCATCGGCACCGGCATGAAGCAGAACGGTTCGATGACGGTTGCGCTTACCGACGAGCGCCGCCAGGAAATCTATCGCCAGGCTTCGCTTGCCCGTGCCTTCAATATCGATGTTCGCGAGATCTCGCCCGAGGAAACCAAGGCGATGTATCCGCATCTCAACATCGGTGACATCAAGGCGGCCGTGCATCTGCCGCTCGACGGCCAATGCGATCCGGCCAATATCGCCATGGCGCTGGCCAAGGGCGCCCGGCAGAACGGTGCCACCATCATCGAGGGCGTCAAGGTCACGGGCGTGACCACCAAGGACGGCCGCGTCACTGGGGTCACCTGCGAGCAGGACGGCGAGAGCTACACGATCGAGACCGAA
Organism: Rhizobium sp.; assembly: GCA_019739215.1. GTDB lineage: Bacteria > Pseudomonadota > Alphaproteobacteria > Rhizobiales > Rhizobiaceae > Rhizobium_E. The sequence goes on along the minus strand of JAHHDR010000004.1, from coordinate 190,496 downwards.
AACGTGGTCAACGCTGCCGGCATGTGGGGCCGCAATCTCGCGGAAAGCTCGGGCGTCACGGTGCCGCTACATGCCTGCGAGCATTTCTACATCGTCACCGAGCCGATCGCCGGCCTGAAGCAACTTCCCGTTCTGCGTGTGCCCGACGAATGCACCTATTACAAGGAAGATGCGGGCAAGATGCTGGTCGGCGCCTTCGAGCTTAAGGCCAAGCCCTGGCCGGCGCGCGGCGAGACGATCCGCGAGGATTTCTGCTTCGACCAGTTGCCCGAGGATTTCGACCATTTCCAGCCGATCCTGGAAATGGCGATCAACCGCATGCCGATGCTGGAAACCGCCGGCATTCACACCTTCTTCAACGGCCCCGAGAGCTTTACCCCCGACGACCGATACTATCTCGGCGAGGCGCCGGAATTGAAGGGCTACTGGGTCGCTGCCGGCTACAATTCCATCGGCATCGTCTCATCCGGTGGCGCCGGCATGGCGCTGGCGCAGTGGATGAACGATGGCGAGCCGCCGTTCGACCTCTGGGAGGTCGATATCCGCCGCGCCCAGCCGTTCCAGAAGAACCGGGCCTATCTGCGTGATCGCGTCTCCGAGACGCTGGGCCTGCTCTATGCCGATCACTTCCCCTATCGCCAGATGGCGACCGCGCGTGGTGTCCGCCGCTCGCCGATCCACGAGCATCTGAAAGCACGCGGCGCGGTGTTCGGCGAAGTGGCGGGCAACGAGCGCGCCAACTGGTTCGCGAAAGAGGGCCAGGAACGCGAATATCGCTACAGCTGGAACCGGCAGAACTGGTTCGACAACCAGCGGGACGAGCATCTCTCCGTCCGCAATGGCGTCGGCCTGTTCGACATGTCGTCCTTCGGCAAGATCCGGGTCGAGGGCCGCGATGCGATGGCCTTCCTCAACCGCCTCTGCGCCAATCAGATGGACGTCAAGGCCGGCCGCATCGTCTATACCCAGATGCTGAACCACAAGGGCGGTATCGAGAGCGACCTGACGGTTACGCGGCTCTCCGAAAACGCATTCTTCCTCGTCGTGCCGGGCGCCACGCTGCAGCGCGACCTCGCATGGCTTCGCAAGAACCTGGCGTCGGACGAATTCGTCGTCATCACCGATGTCACGGCTGGCGAGGCGGTGCTCTGCGTCATGGGGCCGAAATCGCGCGAATTGCTGCAGAAGGTCAGCCCCAACGATTTCTCCAATGTGCATCATCCCTTCGCCACGGCGCGCGAGATCGAGATCGGCATGGGCCTCGCCCGTGCGCACCGCGTGACCTATGTCGGCGAACTCGGTTGGGAGCTCTATGTCTCGTCCGATCAGGCCGCGCATGTGTTCGAGGCACTGGAAGAAGCCGGCGCGGATGTCGGGCTCAAGCTCTGCGGGCTGCATGCGCTGGACTCGTGCCGTATCGAAAAGGCCTTCCGGCATTTCGGCCATGACATCACCGACGAGGATCATGTGCTGGAGGCTGGCCTCGGCTTTGCGGTTCGGCTCAACAAGCAGGACTTCATCGGCCGCGAGGCGGTTCTGCGCAAGCAGGACGCCGGTCTCAAGCGCCGCATGCTGCAATTCAGGCTCGACGACCCCGAGCCGCTGCTGTTCCACAACGAGGCAGTGGTGCGCGACGGCAAGATCGTCTCGATCGTGACCTCGGGCAATTACGGCCACCATCTCGGCGGCGCCATCGGGCTGGGCTACGTGCCCTGCGAAGGTGAGAGCGAGGCGGATGTGCTGGGCTCGAAGTATGAGATCGAGATCGCGGGAACGCGGGTGCGTGCGACGGCATCGCTGGCGCCGATGTATGATCCGAAGTCGGAACGGGTGAGGGCGTAGTCGGACGATGGCGTTTGTGGCTGCACCCCCCTTTGTCCTGCCGGACATCTCCCCCTCAAGGGGTGAGATTGGCAAGGGGCGCGCGGCGGCTTCCACGATGACGAATCCTCCTGCCGCAACTCGCCAATATGCTCACTACACTTCTCCTACCCAGACCTAGGAGGATCACCATGCTCGCTGAACGCCACCGGAAATTCCACGCCCTTCACCAGCAGGGCTGCTTCGTCATCCCCAACCCCTGGGACATGGGCTCCGCCCGCATGATGGCGGCGTCCGGCGCCGTCGCGCTCGCCACCAGTTCGGCAGCCTTCGCCTTCACGCTCGGCCGGCCGGATATGGGTCACGTCACCCGCGATGAGATGCTCAGGCATGCCGAGGATATCGTCCGTGCCTCGCCGCTTCCGGTGTCCGGCGACTTCGAAAACGGGTTTGCCGACGAACCCGATGGTGTCGCGGAGACGATCCGGCTCGCCGCCGAGGTCGGCCTGTCGGGCTGTTCGATCGAAGACACCATGATGGTCGCCGGCAACCCCGCCTATGATTTCGAGCTTGCCGTCGATCGCATCAGGGCGGCTGCCGATGCCGCGCGCTCGCTGAAGCAAGCTTTCATCCTCTGCGCCCGCGCCGATGGCGTGATGAACGGTGTCTATGATCTCGACGAGGGCATCCGCCGCATCCAGGCCTTCGAGAAGGCCGGTGCCGATCTCGTCTACATTCCCGTCCCGCCGGGGCCGGAGGAGCTCAGGCGCGTCGTGGCCTCGGTCAAGGTGCCGGTGAATGCGCTGGCGGCGGGGGCGCTGATCAGCCTCTCGGTCAGCGAGATCGCCGAGATCGGCGCGCGGCGCATTTCGCTCGGCTCGATGATCGCGCGTGTCACCCATGCGGCGATTGCCCAACAGATGGATGCCATCCTCGGGGATGGCGATTTTTCGAAACTTACAGCGGCGGCTTCCGGCAGCAAGATCGATGCCATGCTTATCGCCGGCTCGGACATGGAGAACCAGTATGAATGAGATCGTCGTGAACCGCCGCGCCGGCGGGCGCTCGGCCCGCGTCGCCGCCCGCTCGGCGCCGCTTGCGGAAAACCTGCGCCCGGTCCGCCCGGGCATGCCCGGTGGCCAGTACCGGCCGCTGACCGAGGCGAACGTCAAGCGGATCCACGAGGCGGCGCTCGAGGCGCTTGAAGTGATCGGCCTGAGCCAGGCGCCGGACACCGGCGTCGAGTACATGACCAAGGCAGGCGCGATCCTCGGTGACGACGGTCGTCTCCGCTTCCCGCGCGCGCTGGTCGAGGACATGCTTGCCAAGGCCGCCCGCGGCATCACCCTTCATGGCCGCGATCCAAAACACGACCTTGAGCTCTCGGGCACCAAGGTGCATTTCGGCACCGCAGGCGCCGCGGTGCATATCGTCGATGTCGAGAAGCGCGAATATCGCGAGTCGACCTCGCATGACCTGCTGGCAGCATCGAAACTGGTCCATCATCTCGACAATATTCATTTCTTCCAGCGCGCGATGGTCTGCCGCGATGTCGTAGACAATCTGATGATGGATATGAACACGCTTTATGCCTGCTGCGCCGGCACGACCAAGCATGTCGGCACGTCCTTCTCCGATCCGAGCCATGTCTCCGATGGTTTCGAGATGCTGCACATGATCGCGGGTGGCGAGGACAAGTGGCGCGCGCGTCCCTTCGTCTCCAACTCCAACTGCTTCGTCGTGCCGCCGATGAAGTTTGCCACCGAAAGCTGCCAGACGATGGAGCATTGCATCCGCGAGGGCATGCCGATCCTGCTGCTTTCGGCGGGTCAGGCCGGCGCCACCGCGCCCGCGCCGCTTGCGACCGCCATCGTGCAGGCCGTGGCCGAGTGCCTCGCCGGAGTGGTCTATGTCAATTCCATGTCGCCCGGCCATCCGGCAATCTTCGGCACCTGGCCCTTCGTCTCCGACCTGCGCACCGGCGCGATGTCGGGCGGCTCGGGCGAACAGGGTCTGCTCTCCGCCGGCTGCGCCCAGATGCACCAGTTCTACGGTCTGCCGGGCGGCGCTGCCGGCGGCATGAGCGACTCCAAGCTGCCCGACATGCAGGCCGGCTGGGAGCAGGGCATCCTCAACGTGCTCTGCGGCCTCTCCGGCCTCAACATGGTCTATGAATCGGTCGGCATGCATGCGTCGCTGCTCGGCTTCTGCCTGGAATCGCTGGTGCTCGGCGACGACCTGCTCGGCCAAGTGCAGCGCTGCGTGCGCGGCATCGACGTCACCGAGGATTCGGTCTCGATCGAAACCATGCGCTCGGTCTGCCTCGACGGCCCCGGCCACTATCTCGGCCATGCACAGACGCTCGAGGTCATGCAGACCGAATATATCTACCCCGCCGTGGCCAACCGTTCGAGCCCGAAGGAATGGGTCGAACTCGGCCGGCCGGACCTCATCCAGAAGGCGATCGAGCGGAAGAACCGGATCCTGGCGGACGCGGCGCCGTCGCTCATCGATTTCGAGGCGGATGCGGCGATCCGCAAGCGGTGGCAGATTTATTGCTGATTGGAGCGATCAGAGGCTGAAATCCTTCAACCTCTCCTCCAACTTCAAGATCGTCGCCGCATCCGCATTGGCGAATGCAAAGCGCAGATAGTCTTCCTGCCCCTCGCCGAAATAGGCGCCGGGCAGGCAGACGACGCCGAATTCACGGGCGAGCTTTTCCGCAACGGCCTCTGATTTGGCGCCACGAAACGGGTGACGGACATAGGCGAAATAGGCGCCGATGGCGGAGATTTCCCACGCGGGCAGCCGGGTCATCACATCCTTCATCGCGATGGCACGATGACGGATCTCGTCATTGTTGCTGCGCCGCCAATCCGTCAGTGCCGGGATAGCCTTCGCCACAGCGGCCTGCGGCGAGCGCGGCGCGCAGATCTGCAGATTGTCCATGACCTTTGCCACCTGGTCCACCATCTCGGCGCCGGCAGTGATCGCGCCGAGGCGATGGCCGGGAATGCAGTAGGATTTCGAGAAGCTGTAGATCAGCGCAAGGTTCTTCTCCCAGCCCGGCACATTCAGCAAGCCATGCGGTACGCCGCCGTCCGAGGGCAGGAAGTCTCGATAGGTCTCGTCGAGGATCAGCCAGATATTGTTCTCGCGGCAGATGTTGAAAATCTGTGAGAGCAAAGCCGGTGGATAGACGGCGCCGGTCGGATTGTTGGGTGTCACCAGCACCAGCGCCCGGATGCCGCTCGCAGCGACCTTCTTCACCGACTCGATGTCGGGCAGGAAGCCATCGTCGCAGGCGACGGGAACGCTGCGGATCCCCAGCATGGCAAGTGTCGTATCGTGGTTGAAGTAGAAGGGCATCGGCAGCGCCACCGCCTCGCCGGCATTGGCCACTGCCATGATCAGGCACATGAAGGCCTGGTTGCCGCCCGAGGTGATATGAATGTTGGCCGGCGACAGTTTTGCGCCATAGACCACCGAGGCATGGGCCGCGTAGGCCGCGCGCAGCACAGGCTCGCCTTCGATGTCGCCGTAATTGGTGAATTCCTGCTGGCTCGCCATCTCGCCCAGCCATGTCAGCATGTCCGGATGGGTCGGGTATCCCGGCACCGCCTGGCTGAGATTGATGCGTTCGCCGCGCGAACCGTCATAGGCGCGCGACCAGGCCAGGACCGAGGGGATCGGCGGCGGAGAGAGCCTGCTAACGAGGGGATTGAATTCGGCCATGCTGAATACTCGCGGCTGGAAGGTGATGCTTCCATTTGCTTTGGACGACCGCGGTGGCGGCGTCAATGCTCGACATGTCGGCAGACGAAAGCCCTCCCCGCCGGCGGCGGGGAGGGCGGCCCGGGTGACCGGGAGGAGGAATTTCTTGGGTCAGCCGGACCTTTGGAGGTCGGGTTGCGCCGATCGGGCTTCGGTCGATCAGGTCTTGACCGGGCGGCCATCGGGACCGAAGCGATGGACCTTGCCGTCCATGGCCTTCACGGAGACCGTGTCGCCGGTGTTGAAGCGGGTGGTGCCGGTCTCGCGGACGGTCATCGGCTCGTCGAGGCCCATGTCGACATAGAGGAACGAGTCCGCGCCGAGCTTTTCCGTGTGCATCACCTTGCCCGACCAGGTGCCGCCGCTTTCGACGACGTCGAGATGCTCCGGCCGGACGCCGACGGTGGTGCAGCCATAGGGTTCGGCATGCTTGCCAGTCAACAGGTTCATCTTCGGCGAGCCGATGAAGCCGGCGACGAACAGGGATTGCGGGTTCTCGTAGAGCTCGAGCGGCGAGCCGACCTGCTCGATCCTGCCGGCCGAGAGCACGACGATGCGATCTGCCAGTGTCATGGCCTCGACCTGGTCGTGGGTGACGTAGATCATGATCGATTCCGGCATGCTCTCATGCAGCTTGGCGATCTCGATGCGGGTGGCGACACGCAGTGCGGCGTCGAGGTTCGACAGCGGCTCGTCGAACAGGAAGACCTTCGGGTTACGCACGATCGAACGGCCGATGGCGACGCGCTGGCGCTGGCCGCCCGAAAGCGCCTTGGGCAGGCGATCGAGATATTTGGTCAGTTGCAGGATGTCCGCTGCCGCCCGCACCTTCTTGTCGATCTCCGCCTGCGGCTCCTTGGCGATGCGCATGCCGAAGGCCATGTTGTCATAGACCGTCATGTGCGGATAGAGCGCGTAGGACTGGAACACCATGGCGATGCCGCGCTTGGAGGGCGGGACGTCGTTGACCAGGACGCCGTCGATATACATCTCGCCGCCGGATATATCCTCGAGGCCCGCGATCATCCGCAGCAAAGTCGATTTGCCGCAACCCGAAGGGCCGACAAAGACGATGAACTCGCCCTTCTTGACGTCCAGATCCACCCCATGGATCACGTGGACCGCGCCATAGGACTTCTTGATGTCCTTCAGAACCACTCCAGACATAGGCATTCCCTCCTCACCGATAGTTGTCAGGCCCTGCGGGCGAACCATGCGCCCCAGGCCGGCAGGTTTATGCTGCGTTCGTTCAATTCCGACGGAAAGCCATGCCCTTCGAGCGGCTCCCAGTTTCCTTCGGGCAGATCGGCCACCACCGAGTGTTCCGACATGTTGTAGACCGCCAGCACCGTCTCGTTGCCGAAGCGTCTGGCAAAGCCGAGCACTGCCGTGTCGACGATCAGAAACTCGATTTCACCCTTGGCAAAGGCGGGCTGCGTTCGGCGAAAGCCCAGGAAATTGCGATAGTGGTTCAGCACCGAGGTCGGTTCGGCATTCTGGCAGTCGACGGCGCGGTCGAGATGGTTCTCCGGCACTGGCAGCCAGGGCCTGACCAGCGAGAAGCCACCATTGGGTGCCGCCTTTTCCCAGACCATTGGCGTGCGGCATCCGTCGCGCCCCTTGTAATTCGGCCAGAACTGTATCCCGTAGGGATCGCGGAGATCCTCGTAGGCAAGATCGGCCTCCGGGAGCGCGAGCTCTTCGCCCTCATAGATGCAGACCGAGCCGCGCAGGGTCATCAGCAGCGCGCTCAGCAATTTGGCATAGCCGTCGCTGTCGTAGATATTGGCGCCCCAACGGGAGATATGGCGGGTGACGTCATGGTTGGAAAACGCCCAGCAGGCCCAGCCCTCGGGAGCCACGACGCCGAACTTTTCCTGGGTGGCGCGAACGAAGTCCGGGGTCAACGGCTCCGGTGCCAGAAACTCGAAGGCGTAGCACATGTGAACCTTGTCACCGCCCGACGTATACTCGCCGGCGATCTCCAGCCCGCGCTGGCTGTCGCCGACCTCGCCGACAGCGGTGATGGCCGGGTATTCGTCCAGCACCGCCCGGAAGCGCTTGAGGAACTCGAGGTTCTCCGGCTGGCTCTTGTCGTAGAGATGTTCTTGGTGGTTGTAGGGATTGACGGCCGGTGCCGTCTGGGCATTGCGCAGGCTCGGCGCGAGCGGCGGATTGTTCCGAAGATGCCTGTCGTGGAAGTAGAAGTTGATCGTGTCGAGACGGAAGCCGTCGACGCCCCTGGCGAGCCAGAAGCGGGTAACGTCGAGAAGCGCGTCCTGCACATCCGGATTGTGGAAATTCAGGTCGGGCTGTGAGGTCAGAAAGTTGTGCAGGTAGTATTGCTGGCGGCGGGAGTCCCACTGCCATGCGGAGCCGCCGAAGATCGACAGCCAGTTGGTCGGCGGCGTGCCATCAGGCGCCGCATCCGACCAGACATACCAGTCAGCCTTCGGGTTGGTCAGCGACGACCGGCTCTCCACGAACCACGGATGCTGCTCCGACGTATGCGAGAGCACGAGGTCGATCATCACCCTTATGCCAAGGCTGTGGGCGGTGATCACCAGATCGTCGAAATCCGCAAGCGTGCCGAAGATCGGATCGACGTCGCAGTAGTCGCTGACGTCGTAGCCGAAATCCCTCATCGGCGAGGTGAAGAAGGGCGAGATCCAGATTGCGTCGGCGCCGAGCGAGGCGATATGGGGCAGGCGGGCGTTGATGCCCCTGATGTCGCCGATACCGTCGGCATTCGAGTCCTGGTAGCTGCGCGGATAGATCTGGTAGATCACCGCACCACGCCACCAGTCCTTGTCAGGCGCCGGCGATATCGGGTTCGTCTGGTTCATCACGACCTGTCCCATAGGCATATTCATCGACTACTTCACCGAGCCCGAGAGCAGGCCGCGCACGAGGAAACGCTGCAGCGTGAAGAAAACGAGAAGCGGCACCAGGATGGTGATGAAGGCCGAGGCCGTCAGGATTTCCCAGTTGCCGCCGCGCGAACCGAGCAGGTTCACAAGGCGGCCGGTAAGCACCAGCTCCTCGTTACCGGCGCCGAGGAAGACCATGGCGACGAGCAGGTCGTTCCAGGTCCACAGGAACTGGAAGATCGAGAAGGAGGCGAGCGCCGGGAAGGAGAGCGGCAGCACGATCTTGAGGAAGATCTCGAAATCGGTGGCGCCGTCGACGCGGGCCGATTCCATGATCTCGCGCGGCAGGCCGGCCATGTAGTTCCTCAGCAGGTAGATGGCGAGCGGCAGGCCGAAGCCCATATGCGCCAGCCATATGCCGAGATAGGTCTTGGAGGGCACGCCGAAGAAGGCGCCGACGCCGTTGTAGAACTTGAGCAGCGGGATCAGCGACATCTGCAGCGGCACGACCAGCAGGCCGACGACCATGGCGATGATCAGGGCCCGGCCGGGGAAATTCATCCAGGCGAGCGCATAGGCGGCGAAGGCTGCGACCAGGATCGGGATCACGGTCGAGGGGATCGCTACGGTCAGCGAATTGATGAAGGACGAACCGATGCCTTCCGCGTTGAGCACCTCGCGATAGTTGTCCAGCGTGAAGCGCGGCGGGATCGAGGCGACGAAGGCGATGCGCTGGCCGCGTGCACCGTCAGGCTTGGTCGGATAGCTGATCGAATAGGCGCCATCGGCGGCCACCGTCACCGTCGAGCCGTCGCGCAATTCGGTCGACTGGCCGGGCTGGAACTCCGATGGATTGGTGGGTGTCGAGCCCCAGGCGCTGACGACACCGCCGCGCGCTTCGAGCACGTTGCCCTCGATCACGAACTTGCCGTCCTTCTCGACGGCCGTGTCGGCGCCGGGAGCACGGAAGACGACGTTCTGTGTCGAGGTGGTCAGCGCGGTCCACCAGCCCGAGGCAGCGAGCTGGTTCTTGTCGCGGAAGGACGAGATCAGCAGGCCGGCGGTCGGCAGCGTCCAGAGCAGCACGATCAGGATGACCGAGAGGTGGACAACCCAGATAAGCGGAGATTTCTTGGTCCCGAGCATCAGCGTCCCTCCATCTCTTTGCGTGCGTTGCGGATGTTCCAGACCATGATCGGGATCACCAGGACCATGATGACGATGGCGATGGCAGCACCCCGGCCGAAGTCGCCACCACCGCGGAACATCCAGTCGAACATCAGGTTGGCGAGCACCTGGCTCTGCCACTGGCCATTGGTCATGGCCAAGACGATATCGAAGACCTTCAGCACCAGGATGGTGATCGTGGTCCAGACGACCGCGATCGTGCCCCAGATCTGCGGCACCATGATCTTGAAGAAGATCTGCGGCCCGCTGGCGCCGTCGATAACCGCTGCCTCGATGGTCTCCTCGGGAATGCCGCGCAGCGCCGCCGACAGGATGACCATGGCAAAGCCGGTCTGGATCCAGACAAGGATGACCATCAGGAAGAAGTTGTTCCAGAAGGGAATGGTGATCCAGGCCTGGGGATCGCCGCCGAAATAGACGACAATGGCGTTGAGCAGGCCGATCTGCGCGGTCGAGGCGTCGCGATAGTCGTAGATGAATTTCCAGATCACGGCCGCGCCGACGAAGGAGATCGCCATCGGCATGAAGATCAGCGATTTGGCGATATTGCCCCACCAGATGCGGTCGGTCAGCACGGCGATGACAAGGCCGAAGAAGGTAGCCGCGGCCGGCACGACGAGCAGCCAGAGGAAATTGTTGAAGATCGACTCCCGGAACTGGGCGTCACCGAACATCCAGCGATAGTTCGAGATGCCGACGAATTCGGTGCCGGACCTGTCCATGAAAGACAGACGGATCGAGTCGAAGACCGGGTAGACCAGGTAGAGGATGAGCGCGAGCAGCGCGGGCCCCAGGAAGAGCCACGGTCGGATCATGTTGGCGCGGCGAATGTTGCGCCCCGCCTTGGCCGTATCCGTTCCCTTGGAGGGAAAGATCATGTCGAGGATGAAGTTGGTGCCAAAGAAATAGATGGCGCAACCGATAACCCCGGCCACCATGGTGAAGGCGGCATATAAAAGCTGTTGCATGAGACAGTCCTCCCCTGTCGACGCTCGCTATGCTGCGGGCGCCGCATCCTCCCCGGTATCTCCCCCGGAAGATCGATTAAGTCTGTATTTCAGATCATGCTCAAGTGAAAACTTGGCGGACCCACACCGGGGCCGTCGGGCTGTGGCGGGAGCGCTGGGCCCCCGCCGGCCATGTCATTTACTTGATGGCGTCCCAGGCACCCTGGATGCTCTTGCCGACATCTTCGGCAGACTTGCCGCCCGTGTAGTCGACCATGCCGGTCCAGAACGCGCCGGCGCCGATCTTGCCGGGCATCAGGTCCGAACCGTCGAAGCGGAACGTCGTCGCATTGGTGAGGATCTCACCCATCTTCTTGGTCGGCGCATCGGAATAGGCATCCGCATTGGCCTTCTTGTATGGGGTCAGGAAGCCGGTCTTGGCCATCCAGACCTCATGCGCGATCGGCGTCTCCAGCCATTCGACGAATGCGCGGGCGGTCGGGGTGTCCTTGGTGATCGCCACCAGCGTACCGGCGCCGAGGACCGGGTTGCCCAGTTCCGGCTTGGAGGCATAGGGCGGCAGGTAGAAGAAGTCGGCATCGACGCCGAGCTTCACGCCATCGCCGAAGAAGGACGGGATGAACGAGGCCTGACGATGCATGTAGCATTTCGGCGGTGAGGTGAACATGCCCTTCGGGCTGTCGCGGAAGTCTGTCGAGGCCACGGCCTGCATGCCGCCGTCGACGAATGCGTCGTTCTTGGCGAACCAGCCGAATTCGTCGATCGCGCCGACCACGGCCGGATCGTTGAACGGGATCGCGTTGGTGACCCACTGGTCATAGACGTCGGGCGACTGCGTGCGCAGCATCATGTCCTCGACCCAGTCGGTCGCGGGCCAGCCGGTCGCGCCGCCGGAGCCTAGGCCGATGCACCATGGCTTGGTGCCGTCGGCTGCCATCTTCTCGGTGAGCGCCTTGAGTTCTTCCATGGTCTTGGGAACTTCATAGCCGGCATCGGCGAAGTTGTCGGGCGAGTACCAGACGAGCGACTTCAGGTCGGCCTTGTAGGGGAAGGCGAAGAACTTTTCCGAGCCATCCTTGTCCTTGTAGGTGCCAAGCTTGACCCAGGAATCGCCGGCCGCATAGTTTTCCTTCATCCAGTCGGCATGCTTTGCACCGAGATCGACGAGGAAGCCCTTGGAGGCCAGATCCTGCAGCAGGCCGGGCTGCGGCAGGATCGCGATATCGGGCGGGCTGCCGGCCTGGGTATCGATGACGATCTGCTGCTCGTAATTCTCGGAGGACGAGTACTTCACGTTGATTCCGGTCGCTTCCTGGAAATAGGACAGCATGGCGAGCGCCAGCTTCTCGTCATCGCCGCGCCAGGGTCCGAAGATCGTCAGCGTCTGGCCCTTGAGATCGGCATGGCTCGCCTTGAACTCCTCGAAGCTCGCCCAGTTGAAGCGGGCGTCCTCGCCCGGCTTGAATTCGAGTTCGGCGGCGGTGGCGACGCCTGCAAAAAGCGCGAACGTTGCAACGCTCGCCATGAAAAGTTTCTTCATCCGATGGTCCTCCCTTGGATCTGGATATGCGAACGTCGTCCGTCCCGTCGGGGGCGGCCGTTCATTGAAAAAGCGTTCGTGTCGGAAGAGGCTTTCAATTCTCTCCCCATTTGAAAGCGCTTTAAATATATAAAACGACTTTGAAGGGAATTTGTCAAGAGTATCCACCTTGAAATCTGCGGACGCCGGCAACGCGTCAAACCGCTTGCGAGCAGAGCATAAACGTCTGATTTCACGCGTGTAATCCTGAGGTGCGTAAGTCAGGGAACGTTCATTCCCCGGGAGGGGCCGAAAGGTCGTCCGCAAAAATAAATTGATGGCGCTTTCAAATTTTGATGTTTTGGTCTAAGGTGGCTTGAGAGGGACATCGTTGCGCAAAGGGGGTGCGCGATGCGATCCCGGGAGGCACTGGTTTGATGAATCTGAAAGAGTTCGCCAAGACCATCGGCATGAGCCAGACAACGGTCAGCCGCGCGCTTTCCGGCTACCCCGAGGTCAGACCCGAGACGCGCCAGCGCATCCTCAAGCTCGCGCAGGAACACGGCTATCATCCCAACCGCTCCGCGGCTGGGCTGGCGACCGGCCGGGCAGGCGCCGTCGGCATTGTGTTGCGTGAGGGTAAGGGTTTCGATCCGAACACGACCGAATTCCTCGCTGGTCTCGGCAGCCGGATGGAGAGCCGGCAGATCGATATTCTGATCACCGTCGTCGAGGACCGCGAGAACGAACTCGTCGCCTACCAGCGGCTTGCCGCCTCCAAGCGCGTCGATGCCGTCATACTCCACACGCCCACGGTGGATGATGAGCGCATGGCGTTCCTCAAGAAGCTGAAAATGCCCTTCGTCGTCCATGGCCGCGGAATCGAGGGGGCCGACTATCCCTGGCTCGACATCGACAATTTTGATGCGATCTACCGCGCGACATCCTATCTGGCGGACCTGGGCCACAAGCGCATCGCTGTCATCAATGGTCATAGCGGCGAACTGTTCGCCGAGCATCGCGACCAGGGATACAGGAAGGCGCTTAAGGAGCACGGCCTGCCGCTCCGGACCGAACTCATCACCTTCGGCCAGTTCACCGACGATGTCGGCTATCGTTCGATGCAGGATTTCCTCAGCCAGAAGGAACCGCCAACGGCAGTTCTCGCCGGCTCGATGATGACGGCGCTCGGTGTCATGCGCGCGGTCCGCTCCGCCGGCCTGATGCTCGGCAAGGACATCTCGCTCATAGCCCATGACGACGTGTTCAACTACATCAACGCCGACAACATGGTCCCGACCGTCTCGACCACCCGTTCGTCGATGCGCGACGCGGGCGTGCGGATCGGTGACATCCTCCTGCAACTCCTTGCCGGGCGCGACCTGTCGAGCCATGGCGAAATCTGGCCGGTGGAGCTGGTGTTGCGGCAGTCGACAGCCCCGCCGCCCCAGGAACCTTGAAAACCCGATGGCGTGGCCTTCCGCGTCGGCAGGATTGACTTGGCCGACCGGCTGCACTATCTGCGCATCGGGGATGGGAACCCCCGCCGCCCGCAGTCGCACGACATGGTGAAGTTCCTGGATTTGGACAGTCTCATTGTCAAAGCGTCATTGCTGTCTCGACAGCAGCGCCTTGATGTCTGATCTCCTTTTGAGGCATCGGCCTCGGCAATGCGGGCACCCGAAATGCGCCATACATGCCGGACAAGAGGACAGTCATGGGACATTCTCCCAAACTACCGTCACTTGATGTCCTGAAGGACCAGGCGAAGCGCTTGCGCGACACGCTCGGACGGCAGGGCACCGAAGTGAAACATTCCAGGGCGCTCGAACTGATCGCCGCCCAGCACGGGTTCCGCGACTGGAACACGTTGATGGGCGCGGTCGGCAACCGGCCGCCGGCGCGGAGCTACAATATTGGCGACCACGTCATCGGCCACTATCTCGGCCAGGTGTTTACCGGCACGATCGTCGCGGTGCACACGCTGACCAGTGCGCATGGCCGCACTCGCGTTACGTTCGATTTCGACGAGCCTGTGGACGTCATCACCTTCGAAAGCTGGTCGGCCTATCGCAAGCGGGTGACCTGTACGCTGGACGAGGAGGGCAAGACCATCGAGAAGACCTCGAATGGCAAGCCGCACATGGTTCTCAGCTGAAAAACCCCCTCGTCGCTGCGGCGACGAGGGGGTTTGCCTTTGTTGAGCCGGCGAGGTCAGCCGTTGCTCTTGGACTTCTTCTTGCGCTTCAGTCCGTCGCCGGCAAAGTCGGGCTTCGACGGTTTCGCCCAATCCTTGCCCGGACGATCCGAAGACGGACGATCCGACGGCGGGCGATCGGCAAACGGGCGTTCCGCGAAGGACCGCTCCCCGCCTGCGAATTCCGGCTTGCGCCCGAATTTCTTCTTGGTGTTGGTGGCGCCGAATTCCTCGGCCACCGGATCGGACTTCTTGCTGTAGGCGGGCTTGTCGCGCGCCGGCGCCTCGGCGCGCGGCTTGCGGTCGTCATAGGGACGGCGCTCGGCGCTCGCCTTGCGGTCATCGCCGTATTTGCGTTCGGCAAAGGATGCCTTCGGCGCACGGGCCGGCTTGGACATGTCCGGCTGGCCCTCGATCACGCTGACGCGGATGCCGCGCTCGATCGTCTTGTTGGGGCCGATATTGTGCAGGAAGCCTTCGATCGCATCCTGGGAGAGCTGAACGTAGGTCTCTTCCTGCTGCATCTTGATCGCGCCGATATCGCGCTTGGTCATGTTGCCGGCACGGCACAGCAGCGGGATCAGCCAGCGCGGCTCGGCATTCTGCTTGCGGCCGACCGAGAGCGACAGCCAGGTCGAGGGCCCGAAGTCATCGCCGCGGCGCGGGGGCGCGTCGTCGACGGGGAAGTCGCGGGTCCCCGCGCGGGCAGGCCGGGCGGCCTGAACGGAGCCGATGTCGATCAGGTCTTCCGGAGCCGATCGATTGGCGCGGTAGAGCCGCAGAAAGGCCGCCGCGACCTGCTCGGCACCGTGCCGGGCAATCAGAGCATCGATGGCCTCGCGCTCCTTGTCCACGATCGGGCTGGCAAAAACCTCGTCGTTCAGCAGTCGCTCGTCGTCGCGGGCATTGACCTCGTCGGCCGAAGGCGGCGCGGCCCACTCAACCTGGAGCTTCGCCATCTGCAGCAGGCGCTCCGCCTTGCGGCGGGCGCTGGTCGGCACCACCAGCGCCGAAACGCCCTTGCGTCCCGCGCGGCCGGTGCGGCCCGAGCGGTGAAGCAGCGTGTCCGGGTTGGTCGGCAGGTCGGCATGGATGACGAGTTCGAGATTGGGCAGATCGATGCCGCGGGCGGCGACATCGGTCGCGATACAGACGCGGGCGCGGCCGTCACGCATCGCCTGCAGCGCATGGGTGCGCTCGTTCTGCGACAGCTCGCCGGAAAGCGCGACGACGGTAAAACCGCGATTGTGCAGCCGCGCGGTCAGATGGTTCACGGCGGCGCGGGTGTTGCAGAAGATGATGGCGTTCTGCGCTTCGTAGTAGCGCAGAACGTTGACGATGGCGTTGTCGCGGTCGGACGGGGCCACGGGCAGCGCGCGATACTCGATGTCGATATGCTGGCGCTGCTCGGACTGTGTGGCGATACGGATCGCATTGCGCTGGTAGTTCTGCGCGAGCGTGGCGATCGACTTCGGCACGGTGGCCGAGAACATCAGCGTGCGGCGTTCCGTGGGAGATGCGTCGAGGATGAATTCGAGATCCTCGCGGAAGCCGAGGTCGAGCATCTCGTCGGCCTCGTCGAGCACCACGGCGCGCAGGCCCGAAAGGTCCAGGGATCGGCGGGTGATGTGATCGCGCAGGCGACCGGGCGTGCCGACGACGATATGGACGCCGCGCTCAAGTGCCCGCCGCTCGTCGCGTGCATCCATGCCGCCGACGCAGGTTGCGATCGTTGCGCCGGCTTCCTCGTAGAGCCAGGTCAGTTCACGAGCCACCTGCATGGCGAGCTCGCGCGTCGGCGCGATCGCAAGTGCCATGGGCGCCTGAGCGCGCGGAAGCCTGGCTTTGCCGTCGAGGAGGGTCGACGCGATTGCAAGGCCGAAGGCCACAGTCTTGCCGGAGCCCGTCTGAGCCGACACGAGCGCATCGGCGTCGCGGAGTTCTGGAGCCAGCATGGCCTTCTGGACGGGAGTAAGCTCGCTGTAGCCGCGTTTTGCCAAAGCAACGCCAAGAGGCTGCTCGATGCCTTCGAATTGGGTCATGTCCATCTTTCGGATCTGCGCCCGGAAATGGAGGTTACCATGAGAGGGCGTCGGAACGGCGACGTTGCCGTGATTTTGCGCTTGCATAGTGCGCATCGCGGCAAAAGTACAGTGCACCGCACACATGGCTTCAATGCGCGACTGTGTACGGAAGCTACAATTTCACTCTATGCTTAATAACGGGACTCGTTCTGCTTTTCAAGGCGCTCAAGCGCGTCGGTATCGGGAAGGTACTGGCTCCGGGCCTCCTGCCACACATAGGTGGCCTCGACCCGGCTTGTCCCCAGTTCGGCAGGCTTCAGGTCGGCGCATTGCTCCTCGATGGCCGTAGCGGTGTCGGTCACCGTCACCCTGATGGGCGCGAAGGGCTTGCCTTCCCCGGGATTGGCGACATAGGCGATGGTCTGCTGCCGGTCGATCCCGCAGTTGCGCTCTCCAAGCAGCGTTGTGCTGTCGATCAGCGAAAGGCGGTCCCTCAGCATCATGATCATGGATTGGGTCGCATAGCTCTGGCTCGAATTGAAATGCGAACTCGAAACGAGGACCACATGCGTTTCTTCGCTGACCGGCAGCAGCGCCTGATCGAAGAAATAGGTGCTGGCATCGAAGCCGATATCGGCGGCATCGAGCAGTTCGGGACGCGCGCCGGCGACGTCATAGAGTGCCAGGACCGCCACGCCCTGCGCGGCCGGTGCCGCCTGCGCGAAGTCGAAGATCACGAGCATGCGATCCTTGCCGTCGACCTTGGCCATCACATGCGACACGTCATAGAAACCGAAGGTCTCGGCATCGCCGTTTGCGAAATCGGGCCCGCCAAGGTGCCTGATGTCGATCATCTTGCGGCCGATATAGCCGCTCTCGCTTCCGTCGAGGTCAGGAACGAAATGTCGCGCGAGATCCAGGAAACGAACGGACCCACCCGGAATGACGAGATCCACGGGCGTCGAGTTCTCGACATCCGCGCCCCGCGCCGCCGTGATGCCGGCCAGGACGATGAACAGGGTCGCGGCCAGCCGCGCGATAGAGTGCCTCATGCCTCTGCTCCAGGGTTCTGGTTCGGGACCAGAATAATGAAGGCTGGATGCTGGGCAACGGAAATCTTGTCGATCAGCGAACTTATCGGGCGACACCGGCGCGAGAAAACCAGTTGACTCCGTCGTTCACTTAATGTTCTCTTTGGCGAAGAGCAGAGGAGAGTGGTGATGGCACACGGAACGTTCGGATGGAACGAGCTCATGAGCTCGAATATCGCAGCCTCGAAGAATTTCTACAGCCAGGTGGCCGGCTGGACCTACCAGGACATGCCCATGGGCGATGAAGGCCCCTATACGCTGGCCTTCGTCGCCGGCAATCCGGTGCCCGTGGCAGGGCTCATGCCATGGCCCGAGGATCGGCCGGGCAGCAATGACTGGTTCGCCTATATCAATGTCGATGATATCGATGCGGCGATCCAGGCAACGACGGGCGCCGGCGGACAGGTCTTGCGCGAGAAATTCTACATCGAGAACACGGGATGGATTGCCATCGTGCAGGACTCCGCCAGCACGATGATCGGCTTGCTGCAACCTGATCCGATGTGAGCAGTCGCTCGGTCCTGGGGGACCGCCGCGTTGTCACTTGCAACGTCAGGGCCGGCGTGGGGGGCAATCCGCCGCCCGGATCTTGTTCAGGCCGCCCAATAGTCCGTCGCCTGCGGCGGCAAGGTCGCCAGGATTCTGTCGAGATCGACGTTGTCGACGGTGCGACGCAGTGCTGCCGCGACCTCTGCGATCGACGTATCGGAGGCGAGGTTGTGGTCGCGGCGGTTGGCCTTGACCTCGGCAATCAGCGTCGCGCGATCGGGAAACGGCAGGGGTGGCCTTTCGGGACGCCAGTTTTCAACGAAAATCGCTCTCAGGACAGCCGGAAGGACCTCCGCGAACCTCAGGGCGTCGACGACGACGAGATGGTCGCGAAAACACATGCAGCACCGCGCGAACGACCGCATAGGCCTGATGGCGGGTGTCGAGCATGGAGATTTCGAGGAAATCCTCCATGAAACGGTCGAAGTCCCGCGATGCATGCACATACTGTTGCGGAACGGTCATCGCGGCCTCACCCGGAAATGTCGACCACGCCGCAGTCCCCAGCTTCGGAAGCAAAGGCGAGCAGCTTGCCGGATCCGGACCACGCCATCGACGTGATGGCGCCCTTGCCGGGGCGGCGCAGCAGGGCCTCCTTCTGGTCAACAAGGCGCACACCCAGGATCATCCCGTCGAGGAAGCCGATCGCCAGCACCTCGTCGTTCGGATGGAACTGGACGGCGGTCACGAGAATGTTGGCGCGGGTGCCGAGTTCGAGCGGCGCCTTGCCCATCGGCCCGTCCTTGGCCGAGAAGGGCCAGACGATCGCCGCCGGCGCACCCGACGAAGCGAGCCACTTGCCCTTGGGCGACCAGGAAATCGACTTGACCTTGGCGGGATAGCCGGTCATCCGCATGTGGCGTGTTTCTTCCCCGGGCTTGCCGTCGAGCTTCCAGCCATGCAGTGCGTTCTCCTGCATGGCGGTTACCAGGAAGCGACCGTCGGGCGAGAAGGTCACCAGAGTATGGGCACCTTTCCATTCGAGATCGACGGGGGCGCCATTGGTGCCGGCCCAATGCAGCGTCACGCCATTGTAGCGCGATGCGGCAAGCCTGAGGCCTTTCGGCGCGAAGGCCACGCCTTCGACCGAACGCTGTTCGGTAAAGCTGCGGCTCTTGCCATCCGATGTCACGACGGTCGCGACCTTGCCTGTGGCGTAGCCCACCGCACCCGACGGACCCGTGGCGATGGAGGTGATCCACTTCCGCGGTTCATCGGCAATCAACATCGTCGATCCATCAGCGGCAATGCGAAACACCTTGCCGTCTTCACCCCCCGTGATGATCGAGTTCGTCACGGGGTCGGTGATGCTCGCCAGCAATCCGTCATTGGCCTCGGTGACCTTGTGGCCCATGTCGAGCCGATGGACGCTGCCGTCCGAGGATGCGAAGAACGGGGTGTCGCCGAGGAAATGTGCGCCAAGCACGTGGCCTTCGAGGTCGAGGGGGGCGACGGTCGGCATTGTTCATTCTCCGGCAGATGGCAGGTCAGTCACGAGGCTCTCGATGAAGCGAACCCGGCATCGTGTCAATGCCGGGCGCCTCGGGCCATGTCTCGATCGCGAGCTTTGCTCAGGCCGCGCAGGCGAGGAAGCTCTCCTCGATCTTCTTGCGGTCGAGGTCGCGGCCGATGAAGACGAGCTTGCTCTCGCGCTTCTCGCCATCCTTCCAGGCGCGCTGGTGGTTGCCCTCGATGATCATGTGGACGCCCTGGACGACATAGCGCTCGTCGTCTTGGTCAAACGCAATGATACCCTTGAGGCGCAGGATGTTCGGACCCTGCACCTGGGTGATCTTCTCGATCCAGGGGAAGAACTTCTTCGGGTTCATCTCGCCGGCGCGCAGCGAGATCGACTGTACGGTCACGTCATGGATCGCGGACGGCTCATGGTCGTGATGATGATTGTCGTGCCCGTGGTCATGGGAGTGGTGGTCGTGATCATGATGATCATGGTCGTGGTGATGGCCGTGATCGTGATGATCGCAATCCGGCCCGCATGCATGGTCCTCGTGACCATGCTCCAGGAATTGCGGGTCGTTCTCCAGCGCCCGTTCCAGATCGAATGCACCCAGATCGAGAACTTTGCCGAGGTCCACGTTCGACCGTTCCGTACGGTAGATGCGTGCCGACGGATTGATGACCCGGATGATCTGCTCGATCTTGTTGGCCTCTTCCGGCGACACGAGATCGGTCTTGTTGAGTAGCACCACATCGGCGAAGGCGAGTTGGTCCTCCGCCTCGCGGCTGTCTTTCAGGCGCAGAGGCAGGTGCTTGGCGTCGACCAGGGCCACCACTGCGTCGAGCTGGGTCTTGGCGCGGACGTCGTCATCCATGAAGAAAGTCTGGGCGACCGGCACCGGGTCGGCAAGGCCGGTGGTCTCGACAATGATCGCATCAAAGCGGCCGGGGCGACGCATCAGGCCCTCGACGACGCGGATCAGGTCGCCGCGTACCGTGCAGCAGATGCAGCCATTGTTCATCTCGTAGATTTCCTCGTCGGATTCCACGATCAGGTCGTTGTCGATGCCGATCTCGCCGAACTCGTTGACGATGACGGCATATTTCTTGCCGTGGTTCTCGGTCAGGATGCGGTTGAGCAGCGTGGTCTTGCCGGCGCCGAGGTAGCCGGTGAGCACGGTGACGGGAATGGGCTTTGACGTCTGGGATGAGCTCTGGGCTTCGGTCATGGTCGCCTCGGGGGTGCGGATGGATTGAACTTGTGACCGTATATAGGAGAGCTTTCGGAGCCGCGCAAATCAAGCAGCCACGCGTCAGCCGGAAAAGGCGGAACATTTTTGCTGCATTGCAACGAAAATTGGCGAGATCCGCGCGTCGCCGCAGGCGTCGTTATTGGAAATTTAGGAAATTCAAATCAATTTTAAAAGAAGTTTCAGGGCTTTCCGCCGCGCCGAAAAGGAATTTCTCATGCTGCGCAATCTCCCCATCCAGCTCAAGATCGGAGTCGTTGTGCTGTTCATGGGCATCACGTCGCTGCTGATTGCAGGCATGGGCATATTCGGCGTCCGCGATCTCGGCCGCACCTTGGCCTCAGTGGGCCAGAAGGAGGAGGTCGCCCGCGAGGCCATGGACCTGCGGGTCGACATCATCGCGATCAGCCGCATGACCTACCAGCTCGCGGCCGCACCGGAAAAGGCGGCGGACTTTGCCGCCGAGACCGACAAGCGCGCGTCCGAGATGCTGGCGCGCCTGCCGAAGATCGAAGCTGCCGCCACGCCCGAAGAACTGCAGATGCTGGCCGCGATCAAAACGGCGCTCAACAGCTACTTCGCTGACATCAAGGCCATGGTGGCCGTTGCCGGCGCCTCGGCATCGGACGGCGCGGCGATCAAGTCGGCGCTCGACAAGGCGCTCGAGGGTCAGAAGGCGGTTACCGCCGCCGTCAAGGTCTATAGCGTATCATCCGGCGAGACGCTGGCGGCTGCGCGCGCAGAGGCGTTGAACTCGTCGTCCGTGGCGATCTGGACGGAAGCGATCGTCGCTGCGATCTGCCTGATCGCGGGCGCCACGATCAGCGTGCTCATCGCCCGCAACGGAATTGCAGGCCCGATCAAGGCGCTGACCAGCGGGATGACGCGGCTGGCCGGCGGCGATCTCGACAGCGAGGTCGGCGACATCGACCGCAAGGACGAAATCGGCGAGATGGCCCGTTCGATGGAAGTCTTCCGCAAGAATGCGATCACCATGCGGGCGCTGGAAGCCCAGGAAGCAGCCCTTCACGCCAAGAGTGCCGAACTGCAGTCAACCATCAGCACGGTCGTCGCTTCGGCGGTCGCGGGCGATTTCTCCCAGCGCATCTCGAAGGACTACGACAATCCCGATCTCAACCGCTTCGCACAGTCGGTCAACGAACTCGTCAGTTCCGTCGACAAGGGGATCAACGAGATCCGGCGCGTTGTCGCAGCACTTGCCGATGCCGATCTGACGCAGGCGATGGAGGGGCAGTTCCGCGGTGCATTCGGCGAACTTCAGAACAATGTCAACACGACGATGGAAACGCTTGGATCGACGATCGAGCGGATCCGCATGTCGGGCAATACGATCAACGGCAACACGCTGGAGCTGAGCTCCGCCGCCAACGACCTGTCGCGCCGCACCGAAAAGCAGGCCGCGTCGCTTGAAGAGGCTGCCGCCGCGCTCGACGAAATCACCGCGACCGTGCGTTCCACGTCGGAGCGCGCGCGGGAGGTCAAGGGCATGATGGCCGAGACCCAGACCAGCGCCAGCAAGTCCGGCGCGATCGTGCGCAATGCGGTCGACGCGATGAGCAGGATCGAGCAGTCCTCGGGCAAGATCAGCCAGATCCTGTCCGTCATCGACGAGATCGCCTTCCAGACCAACCTGCTTGCCCTCAATGCCGGCGTCGAGGCTGCGCGCGCCGGTGAGGCCGGTCGTGGCTTCGCGGTGGTCGCGCAGGAGGTTCGCGAACTCGCCCAACGCTCGGCCTCAGCGGCCAAGGAGATCAAGACGCTGATCGGCCAGTCGGAGATCGAAGTGTCGAGCGGCGTCGACCTGGTGCGGTCGACTGGCGAAGCGCTCGTAGAGATCGAGAGCCTCGTCAACCGCGTCACCGACCACATCACCACCATTTCCAAGGCGACCGAGGAGCAGTCTTCGGCGCTGCAGGAGATCAACAGCTCGGTCAACCGCATGGACCAGATGACGCAGCAGAACGCGGCGATGGTCGAGGAGACCACCGCCGCCAGCGTATCGCTCTCCGAACAGGCGCGGCAGTTGCACGGTCTGCTGGAGCGCTTCCGCCTTGCCGGCACGCGGCCGGCGCAGCATCGCCAGGCAGCCTGACGCGAACTGTCCATCGACTGGTCGCGGCCGGCTCGAGGCCGGCCGTTGGCGTTCGGGGTCGGCAAGACTGCGCCCGACGAGACTGCGACCCGTGTCAGCCGAACTGGACGATGTCGAATCTGTCGACATCCTCCACCAGGTCCACCAATCCTTCGACCGCGTGCGCGAGCAGCGCCTCCCCCTTTTCCGCCGTCGCGGCGCTGGCGTTTCCGGCGGCTCCCTCGGCGTTGAGGTCCGGCATCAGCCAGCCGAAAGCATGCGGTCCATAGGCGCGCAGATGCCGGAAGCGTGTCCCATAATCTGCCTGCCGCGAGGAAAAGTTGCGGGCGCTTGCCATGTCCACCGTTTCGGGCGCGATCGCCAGCATCACCGATGTCTCGATGTCGCCTCCATGGATGTCGAGCGCCTTGGCTTCGGGCGAAATCACGCCTTCCGGCACGCCAAAGCGCGTCCAACTCGTCGCCACGCAGAGCATGCTGAAACGCAGGCGGGCCTCGGTCGCCACGATGGTCATCAACGGCGCGTTGCCGCCATGGGCGTTGAGCAGCACGAGTTTGCGGATGCCACGGCTCGACAGGTCGCCGGCAATGCCGAGCCAGCGGTTGACCGCTTCGTCGAAGGCAAGCGACCGGGTGCCCGGCCGGTCGAGATGCTCCGGCGAGTAACCGACCGGCTCGGCCTCCAGAAACACCACGTCAAGGGCGTCGGGCAATGCCTGTCGCAGGCGGCTGGCAACGGCGCGCGCGATGATCGTGTCGGTCTCCAGCGGCAGGTGCGGGCCATGATATTCGTGCGCGCCAAGCGGCAGTATCGCGATCGTGCGCGAAGTCGACAGCCCTGTTTCTCCTGCCATTTCGCGCGCGCCTCTTGCCATTGCCCTGCGGCGTAAGTCATACATTCAAAAAGTTTAAATTCAAACCGGGGCGGAGGATGAGCAAGAAGGACAAGTCCAGGAAGAAGGACAAGCCGGACAAGGAAAGCCCGTCCCGCGAGCCCGGCAATCTCCAGTCCGAGGTTACCCGCGCCGCGCGCTTCATGCGCACCTTCCTGACCAATTCCCTTTCGCATAGCGGCGTCTATGCCGGCCAGGATGGCGTTATCCTGGCGCTGGCCGAAGAAGACGGACTGTCCGCCGGCGCCATCGCCGAACGGTTGGGTGTCAAGCCGCCGACCATGACTCGCACGCTGGCGCGCATGGAGGCGCAGGGCTTTATCGAGCGGCAGGCGGACGAACTCGACGGTCGCCAGATGCGGGCGGTCCTGACCGATGGTGGCCGCAAGCATGTCCAGGCGATCCAGCTTGCGGTGAAGGGGACAGAGAACCTGGCGATCGCCGGCCTGTCCGACAAGGAGGTGCGCCAGTTCCTCAAGGTCCTGCGCAAGATCAACCGCAACCTGGGGCAGGTCGAGCCCGATGCGGAGGCATTTGCAGACTAGGCGCGACATTCGCTTGCATCGGTCGTTGCGAGCGTCGATAAATGTCGATACTCAATCGATTTAGGGAGAGGCGGGCGCCGGCATTGCCGGCTGTCCGCGACGGGAGGCTCGATGGCCCAGAAAGTGAAACTGTCCACGATCGCTGAGACATTGGGGGTCTCCACCGCCACGGTCTCGCTCGCGCTCCGCGACAGTCCGCTCGTCGCCGCGACGACGCGCGACCGGATCAAGGATCAGGCGCGGGCGCTGGGCTATATCTACAACCGCCGTGCGGCCAGCCTCCGGACCTCGCGTTCCGGCATCATCGGCGTCGTCGTGCACGACATCATGAACCCGTTCTACGGCGAGATCCTCAAGGCGATCGAGAGCGAGCTCGACCGCAGCCAGCACACGTTCATCCTGTCCAACCACTACGACTCGGTCGAGAAGCAGCGCAACTTCCTGGAGACGATGCTGCAGCTCGGCGGCGACGGCATCATCATCTCGCCGGCGATCGGCACGCCGCCGGAGGATATCGGCCTTGCCGAGGACAATGGCATGCCGCTGGTGCTGGTTGCCCGCCAGATCGAGGGGATCATTCTTCCGGCCTATCGCGGCGACGACAGCTACGGCATCTCGCTGGCCACCAACCACCTGATCTCGCTCGGCCACAAGGTGATCGCCATGATCGGCGGCACCGACCAGACCTCGACCGGCCGCGACCGCTACCAGGGCTATGTCAATGCACTCCAGAAGGCCGGCATCGCGGTCGATCCGGAATTGCGCATACCGGGTCCGCGGACCCGCGAGGGAGGGTTCGAGGCAGCGGTGCATTTCCTGTCGCTGCCGCAGCAGCCGACCGCCGCGGTCTGCTGGAACGATCTGGTCGCCATCGGCCTGATGAACGGCATCCTCCGCGCCGGCCTCGTGCCCGGCGTTGATATCTCCGTGACCGGCTATGACGATCTCGAGGAGGCTGCCATCGCCACGCCTGCACTCACCACCGTCTGGAACGGCCAGTCCGAGGTCGGCCGCATGGCCGCACGCGCTCTGCTCGATCGCCTTGCCGGCAGCCACGAGCCGGATGGCCTGCATCTCATCAAGCCGGAAATGCGCATCCGCCAGTCCACCGGCCCCATGAAACCCCGAAAATAACGGTAGATGACATGACCACTCTGCTCCTCATCGGCAAGGTCAACCCGCGTGTTCGCGAAAGATTGAAGGGCCGCTTCGATATCCTGGAACTGCCCAGCGCCAGGGCAGAGGACGTGACATCAGACATGGCCGCCAGGGTCGCGGGAACCGCGTCCTTCAACGCGATGCCGGCAGCGCTGATGGATGCGCTCCCCAACCTGAAGATCATCGCCAATTTCGGCGTCGGCTATGACGGGGTCGATGTCGGGCATGCAGCCTCGAAGGGAATCATCGTCACCAACACGCCCGACGTGCTGGACGAGGAAGTGGCCGATACGACGATCGGCCTGCTGCTCAATACGCTGCGCCAGTTTCCGCGCGCCGAAAATTACCTGCGCGAGGGTCGCTGGACGAGGGAAGGCGCCTTTCCGCTTTCGCCGCTCACGCTGCGCGGCCGCCATATCGGCATGTATGGCATGGGTCGCATCGGCCAGCAGATCGCCCGCCGCCTCGAAGCCTTCAACGTCAAGATCAGCTACCACACCCGCTCGCCCAAGGCGGATATCGGCTACGACTACTATCCCTCGCTGAAGGCACTGGCGACGGCGGTCGACACGCTGGTCTGCATCGTGCCCAAGACCCCCGAGACCCGGCAGACGATCAACAGGGAGATCCTGCAAGCCCTTGGCGCCAACGGCGTCATGATCAATGTCGGCCGCGGCTGGACCGTGCATGAAGGCGATCTCGCCGATGCGCTGGAACGCAAGGTCATCGCCGGCGCCGGTCTCGACGTCTTCGAGGTCGAGCCCTGCCTGCCGGAAGCCCTCATGAAATTCGACAATGTCTCGCTGCTGCCTCATGTCGCCTCCGCCTCGGTCGCGACCCGCAATGCGATGGCCGATCTCGTCGCCGACAACCTGATATCGTGGTTCGAGCAGGGAAAGCCGGTGACGCCGGTGCCGGAGACGCCGTTCCGCCGCTGATTGGCCTCGTTGTTAATCCGTTAACCATGGCGCAAGTTTTGCGGTCCATCATCATGCCATCGACCGGCGTGCATGATGAACAAGGGAACGGGCAGATGGCAATTCGCGCAGTGATCGCAGGTGTTATGGCAGTTGGCGGGCCGCTCTGGTGGTTTTCACCGGCGCATGATGTCCAGGCCGACACATTGACGACGGCGACTGTGAGAGGGGCGGGTGAAAGCGAGTTTGCGGTATCCAACATGCAGAGTCGCACCTCCTGCCTGATCAGCCGCGGATCCATGACGACCCAGCGTTCCAGCAGCGTGATCGCCGGCGAAGACTGCGCATCGGTCTGGCCGGGCCTGTCGCGCGTTCGCAACTGGACGGACAATGGCGACGGCACGGTGGAACTGACCGACGGAAGAGGCGAGCAGGTCCTGACCCTTGCGATCGGCGACGGTGTCGCCTTCGAGTCTCTCGAGCCTTCCGACGCCTCGATCGCGCTGACCGCGGTCAACTGACCGCAGCCGGCTGACTGTGTCTACCCAGCTCAGTGCCCGCCGCCGCCACCACCCGCCGCCTTGGGCTTTCTCAGCATCGTCGTCATTAGCACCAGTGACGCGAAGAGCGCGGTCAGGATCAGGAACACATCCATGAAGGACAGCAGGTAGGCCTGCTGGTGCACGATGCCCGCGATCTGCTTGATCGCGATCATGCTGCCGTCCATGCCGTGCGCATCGAAATTGGCGGTCAGGTTGTCGATCATATCAGTAGCAGCCGGATTGGCCGGGTTCACATGTTCGGCCAGGTGCGAATAGTGGATCTGGGTCTGTCGGGTCAGCAACGTATTGATGATAGCAAGACCGACGGCGCCGCCAAGGTTTCGCGTCAGGTTGAACAGGCCGGAGGCCGAGCGGATCTTGTCGACCGGAAGCGTGCCGAGTGCCACGTTGTTGATCGGTACCATGGCGAGCATCATCGACGAGCCGCGCAGGATCTGCGGGACCAGCAGCTCCCAGAAATCCCAGTCTGCGGTGATGTGGCTCATCATCCACGTGCCGGTGGCAAAGCCGGAGAAGCCGATCGCCATCATCACGCGCGGGTCGAGCTTGTTCGAGAGTATGCCGGCGATCGGCGCGGTGAAGAACATGGCGAGGCCGGAGACGAACATGGTCTCGCCGATCATCAGCGCGTCATAGCCGCGGATGCGTCCGAGATAGAGCGGATAGAGATAGGTCAGGCCGTAGAGCCCGATGCCCATGACGAAGGAGAACAGCGAGCCGAAGGCGAAGTTTCTGTTGTTGAAAGCCCTCAGGTCGACGATCGGAAACGACGCGGTAAACGCGCGGTAGAAGAAGGCTGCACCGCCGAGCAGCGCCGCAAGCCCGGTCACGATGATGATCTCGTCCTCAAACCAGCCCTTGATATTGCCCTCCTCGAGGAAATACTCGAGCGAGCCGAGGAAGATCGCCATGTAGGCGAGGCCATACCAGTCGAACTTCTTCATCAGGCCGAGTTCCGGCTTGTCGAAGTCGATCAGGATCCAGGTCGCCGTCGCGACAAGGATGCCGGGGATCACGTTGATCAGGAACAGCCAGTGCCAGGAGAAGGCGGCAGTGAGGTAGCCGCCGACGGTGGGGCCGATCGTCGGGGCCAGCGTTGCGACGAGGCCGATGATCGGCGACACGACCGCGCGCTTGGAGGGCGGGAAGATGATGAAGGCCGCCGCGAAGACCGAGGGGATCATGCCACCGCCGATGAAGCCCTGCAGCGCGCGGTAGACGATCATCTGGTCGATATTGGTGGCAGTGGCGGCCAGCGCGCTGGCGGCGGTGAAGCCGGCGGCGGAGACCGAGAACAGGATGCGGGTGGAAACCACCCGGGCGAGCGTGCCCGAGAGCGGGATCATGATGACCTCGGCAATCAGGTAGGAGGTCTGGACCCACGCGACTTCATCATTGCTCGCCGACAGGCCCGCCTGGATATCGGCCAGCGAGGCCGAGACGATCTGAATGTCGAGAATGGCCATGAACATGCCGAAGACCATGGCGAAGAAGGCCAGGACCTCGCGCGTCGTGACCTGCCTCTCTGCCGGCATGCCGGTGGCGGCGGGCGTAGTTTTGGGAACGGGAACCTGATCGGCGGTTGCTGTGGCCATGGCGGCCTCCCTGTCACCGTCGTTCGGGCGGTGTCGAAACGGATGGATGTGGACGCCCGCCGCAAGGGCAGCCAGAGGGGGACCCATGAGGTCGGTGTCAGGCAAGCGCCTGAACGACCGTCGAATGCGTCACTGCCCCACAGGCGGCGGGCGCCGTTGGCTTACTTCCCGGCGAGGCGGACCGCGTCGGCAGTGCCCGTGCGGCTGTCGACCTCGACGACCACGGACAGGCCGGCGCGAAGATGACCGCTTTCGAGCACACTCTTGGGAAGCGCGATGCGGACAGGCAGGCGCTGGATCACCTTGGTGAAGTTGCCGGTGGCATTTTCCGGCGGCAGCAGCGAGAAGACGGAGCCCGATGCCGGCGAGATCGACTCCACCGTGCCCTCGATCACATGGTCCTCAAGCGCGTCGATCTCCACCTTCACCTTGGCGCCCGGCTTGATGCCCGCGACCTGGGTCTCCTTGAAATTCGCCTCGATATAGAGGTTCTCGATCGGAACGAGTGCGGCGAGCCTTTGCCCCGGCGAGACAAGATCGCCGTCCTGGACGGCGAGATTGCCGACCACGCCGTCGAACGGCGCCTTCAGCACCGTGAAGGACAGGTCGCGTTCAGCCTTGGCCTTCTGCAGTTCCAGCGAGTGGATCTGGCTCTCGGCCTCGGCACGCTGGGCCGTCACGACGGCAATGTTGGCCTGGGCAGACGCAATGGCGGAATCGGCACCGGCCAGGTTCGCCTTTGCCTGGTCATAGGTCACCTGTGCGTTGTCGAGATCGGCGCGGATACCGGCTTTTTTTCGACGACAAATCCTGCTGGCGGTTGAGCGTGATTTCAGCGCCGCGAACCGTAGCTTCCAGAGCCGTCTTCTGTGCTTCTGTCTGGGTGACCGCGGAGCGGGCGGCGGCAATCTGCGCATCGAAGCGCAGCAAGGCAAGCTTCTGGGTAGCGATCTGGGCTTCGGCCTGCTCGGCGGCAATCCTGTAGTCACCGTTGTCAAGCGTAACGAGCGTGTCGCCGGCCTTCACATGCTGGTTGGCGACGACATTGACCTTGGCGACGTAGCCGGTGACCTTGGGCGAAATGTTGGTGATGTCGCCTTCGATATAGGCGTCGTCGGTCGCGATCATGAAACGGCCGTCAAGCCACCACTGGTGACCGTAATGGGCGCCACCGGCGAGCGCCAAGAGGGCAACGGCTGTCAGCAGAAGCTTGCGGACGATGCCACGCTTCCTGGTCGGCGCCTGTTCCGAAACCGATGCGGGCGGGGAGGCCGGAGATTCGGTCTTGACCGGCGACTCGCTCGCTTCGTTTGCTTCCATGTCGTCCTGCACCGCGTGCACCGCAGCGGTCTTGCTTGCTGTTCTTGCCATTTGAAAACTACCCCGCTTTACAGCGAATTATCGAACCGAACCGTTCAGTTCGATTTGACATAGTCCCATTTCTGCGCCATATCAAGAGCAATCGAACCGCTTGGTTCGAAATAATGTTAACGACGGGAAAACATCCATCATGACCGATATCGGTTCGGACGCCGAAGTCGAGCATAGCAGCAGGCAGGAGGCTGCCAGTGGTCGCCCTGCCGCCGGCGAAGACCCGGCCAAGCGTGAGCAGATCATTGAAGGTGCCCACCGCATCTTCATGGGCATGGGCTTCGACGCCTCGAGCATGAGCGACATCGCCCGCGAAGCCGGCGTGTCCAAGGGCACGCTCTACGTCTACTTCAAGAACAAGGAAGACCTGTTCGCGGCCATGGTCCAGCGCCAGAAGAGCCGCGTTTTCGAAAAGCTCCAGGAAGCGCTGGGCGACAAGCCGCTGGCCGAGGGGCTCCATGATTTCGGCGTCGCCTTTGCCGGCTACATTCTTTCAGACAATGCCATCCGGGCGCAGCGCATCGTCGTCGGCGTGCTCGAGAGGATGCCCGAGGTCACCAGCAGCTTCTTCAAGGTCGGTCCGAACCACGGCCCGACCGTGCTGGCGAATTTTCTCGAGAGGCAGGTGGCGGCCGGACGTCTCGTGCCGCTGGACGATCCGGTCTGGGCGGCACGTCAGTTCGGCGATCTCTGCCTGGCCGGGCTCTACCGCCAGCGCCTCTTCTGCGAAATGGCGTCGGCACCGAGCAGCGAGGCCATCGAGCGCAACGTTTCGGCCGCGGTGAAGATGTTCCTGGCCGTCTACGGGACCGACAAGGCCTGAGCGCAGCGCCGGTTCCGACGTTTCCCTTGACGCATAAACCTGAATATGGCCTAAGGCTGCCCCAATGAAAGTGGCGGCCTTCCTGCCGTTTTCCACAATCCCTCCGACTGGATCACTTGATATGACTGCTTCCGGCGTCCGCGTCCGCATTGCACCTTCTCCGACCGGCGAGCCGCATGTCGGCACCGCCTATATCGCGCTGTTCAACTATCTCTTCGCGCTGAAGCACGGCGGCGAATTCATCCTGCGCATCGAGGATACCGACGCGACGCGCTCGACCCCGGAATTCGAGCAGAAGGTGCTGGACGCGCTGAAATGGACAGGGCTGAAATGGAGCGAAGGCCCCGATGTCGGCGGCCCCTACGGGCCGTACCGCCAGTCGGACCGCAAGCATATCTATGGTGAGTATGTCGAGAAGATCGTGGCCGCTGGCCATGGCTTCCGCTGCTTCTGCACGCCCGAGCGTCTGGAAGAGATGCGCGCTGGGCAGCGTGCCGCCGGCAAGCAGCCCAAATACGATGGCAAGTGCCTGAACCTCTCGGCCGAGGAAGTGACGACCCGCATGGCGGCAGGCGAGGCCACCGTGGTGCGGATGAAGATCCCGACCGAGGGCGCGTGCAAGTTCCATGACGGCGTCTATGGCGATGTCGAGATCCCCTGGGATAGCGTCGATATGCAGGTCCTGCTCAAGGCCGACGGTATGCCGACCTATCACATGGCCAATGTCGTCGATGACCATCTGATGAAGATCACCCATGTCGCGCGCGGCGAGGAATGGCTCGCCTCGGTGCCGAAGCATATCCTGATCTACCAGTATCTCGGTCTCGAGCCGCCGGTGTTCATGCATCTCTCACTGATGCGCAATGCCGACAAGTCGAAGCTGTCCAAGCGCAAGAACCCGACCTCGATCTCTTATTATTCGGCGCTCGGCTACCTGCCGGAAGCGCTGATGAATTTCCTGGGCCTGTTCTTCATCCAGATCGCCGAAGGCGAGGAGATGATGACGATGGACGAACTGGCCGCCAAGTTCGATCCGGACAACCTGTCGAAGGCCGGCGCGATCTTCGACGTCCAGAAACTCGACTGGCTGAACGGCCGCTGGCTGCGCGAGAAGCTCACGCCGGATGAATTCGTCCTGCGCGTGCTCGAATGGGCGAGCGAGAACGGCCGCCTCGTCGAGGGCCTCAAGCTGGCGCAGTCGCGCGTCGGCAAGCTCGGCGAACTGCCGCCGCTGGCCGGCTTCCTGCTGTCCTCCGATGTCAGCCTGACACCGGCCTCCTTTGCCGGTATCAAGGCGACACCGGCAGAGACGCTGGAAATCCTCGAGACCGTGCAGGCCGATCTCGAAAAGATTCTCGAATGGAATGTCGAGACGATCGAGGCCGAACTGCGCGCCATCGGCGACCGCATGGGCAAGAAGCTGAAGGCCGTCGTCGGACCGCTCTTCGTCGCCATGTCCGGAAGCCAGCGCTCGCTGCCGCTGTTCGACTCCATGGCGCTGCTCGGCCGCTCGGTCGTGCGCCAGCGGCTGAAAGTCGCCGCTGCAGTCGTAAAGTCGATGGCCGTCTGAGATTTGCAAGAGAAAAAAATGACCAACGAAACGAAGCCCGAAGCCGCCGCCCTTTCCTCCGACGCCGCCGAAGTCCGTGCCCAGAAGCTCGCGATCCTTCGCGAGAAGGTCGGCGACGTCTATCCGGCGCATTTCCACCGCACGATCACCAACGCGGACCTGTCCGAGAAATACGCCGACCTCGCACCCGACACGGAAACGACCGATATCGTGACCGTCGCCGGCCGCGTCTATTCCTCGCGCAATTCCGGCATGTTCATGGATATCCATGACGCTTCGGGCAAGATCCAGATCTTCAGCCACAAGGACGTGACGCCGGAAGCGGCGCGCGACCTGCTTTCGCTGATCGATATCGGCGACATTATCGGCGTGACCGGTGCGGTGCGCCGCACCAAGCGTGGCGAGCTGTCGATCAATGCGCATGAGATCACCATGCTGACCAAATCGCTGCTGCCGATGCCCGAGAAGTGGCACGGCGTCTCCGACATCGAGATCCGCTACCGGAAGCGCCATCTCGACATCATGACCAACGAGGAATCCAAGCTCCGTTTCCAGCAGCGCTCGAAGATCGTCTCCGGCATCCGTCGGTTCATGGAAAATGACGGCTTCATGGAAGTCGAGACGCCGATGCTGCATTCGGTCTATGGCGGCGCCACCGCCGAGCCGTTCAAGACGCATCACAATACGCTGAAGCTCGACATGTTCCTGCGCATCGCGCCGGAGCTCTATCTCAAGCGCACGCTGGTTTCGGGCCTGACCGACAAGGTGTTCGAGATCAACCGCAACTTCCGCAATGAAGGCGTCTCGACCCGGCACAATCCCGAATTCACGATGATGGAATGTTACTGGGCCTATGCCGACTACGAGGATATCATGGACCTCGTCGAGCGCATGTTCGGCGAGTTGGCCATGGCGATCCACGGCACGACCGAGTTTGCCTATGGCGACAAGGAGATTTCCTTCAAGGGTCCGTTCAAGCGTGTGCCGATGCCCGACGCCGTCAAGGAGGTCACGGGCATCGATTTCCGTGCGATCAAGACCGATGAGGAAGCCCGTGCCGCCGCCAAGGCCGCCGGCTTTGCGGTAGAGAAGGACTGGACCTGGGGCGAATGCCTCGCCTTCATCTTCGAGGAGAAGGTCGAGAGCACCCTGATCCAGCCATCGCACGTCACCCATTTCCCGAAGGACATCTCGCCCTTCGCCAAGGAAGTGCCCGGCGAGCCGCGCCTCGTCGAGCGGTTCGAGACCTATTGCAACGCCTGGGAACTGGGCAATGCCTTCTCCGAGCTCAACGATCCCGTCGAGCAGCGCGCCCGCATGGTCGAGCAGCTCGAACAGGCGCATGGGCGTGGCGAGAAGGCAAAGCAGTTGGATGACGAATTCCTGGATGCGATCGACCAGGGCATGCCCCCGGCCGGCGGCCTTGGCATTGGCGTCGATCGCCTGATCATGCTGCTGACCAATGCGCCATCGATCCGCGACGTGATTCTGTTTCCGGCGCGTCGCGGCAAGGCGGATTGATCAGGGACCGGCCGGGCCATGGGCCCGGCCCTCCCGTCCCGGGCGATCAGACCATGTTCGAGAGGTTGGTCACGACGATGCGCGTCTTGCCGGGCACGCGACCATAGAGGTCGATAATGTCCTGGTTGAGCATGCGCACGCAGCCCGACGACACCGACTTGCCGATGGTGTGCCATTCCGGCGAACCATGGATGCGGTAAAGCGTGTCCTCATTGTTCTGGAAAATGTAGAGCGCGCGCGCGCCGAGCGGATTGTTCAGGCCCGCGTCCATGCCGCCATTCGCGATCGAATAGCGCTCGAGTTCGGGCTGCCGCTTCACCATTTCGTCCGGCGGCGTCCAGCGCGGCCATTGGCGCTTGTACTGGATGACGCCGGCACCCGCCCATTCGAAGCCTGCGCGCCCGAGCCCGACGCCGTAGCGCATGGCCTTGCCGTCCGGATAGGTGAAGTAGAGGTAGTGATTGCCGACATCGACCACCAGTGTGCCTGGCCGCTCGCCCGTTGGATTGTCCACCCACTGGCGCAGATACTGCCGCTTGATCTTGCGATAGGGAATCGCAGGAAGGGGAAACTGCTCCCCTGGCTGGGCAGCATACATCACGTCATAGGCGGCCAGTTCCAGCGCGGCCTTGTCGTCATCCGGCCCTGAGGCAGTCTTTGCGTTGGTGGTCGCGCAGCCTGCGAGAGTCGCGAGAGCGGTCAGGCCGGAGGCCTTGAGAAAGAGTCTGCGATCGATATGCAATTGTTTGTCCCTTCGATTCGGTTGCCGAATTGAAAGGCGTGGTATCGGGCAGAAGCTTGTCGGACGAAGTCACGAAGGCGTGTTTTGGCAACGGGGAGTCAGGGCGTGGCCGAAGTGCCACAGCGACAGAAGCCACATTCAGGCGCGGGAGGGCGGCCCGCGCGTCAGTCTCCCACGGGCATGTCCACCTGCGCATGCGTGTCGACATGCGATGGCTCATCGCCTCCGTGATCGTCGGCCTGGGCGTGATCGTCTTTGGTGGTGTCAGCCGGCAAATCCGTGGGGTCGTGGCTGATCTCGGCCACAGCCGGATCATGGCCCTTGGCTGCGTGTTGGTCGCCCTCAGGCTTCGCCGCATGTTCGTCAGCAGGCACTGCGGCATGCGCATCCGCAGGCTCCACGGCGTCATCATGCTTTGCCTCGGTCGCGGGGTCATGGCCTTCGGCTGTCGAATGCGCGTCCTGTGACGGCTGCGCCACATGCGCGTCCGATGCCTTGTCGCCGTGATCGTCCACGGGTTCGTCGGCCACCGCATGACTGTCGTCGACGGCTGCGGGCGGATGAGCCGCGATGGTCGGTTCGTCGCTGCCGCCAAGGCCGACCATGCTCAACATGCTGTCGAGGAAGGATTGCTCCTTCGCCGGCTGCTCGCCATGCGCTGTCTCATCGTCGCCGTCCTTGGCCGGCTCCTTGCCGTGATCCTCGGCGGGCTGCTCACCGGAGTCGGCCGGCGTGGCCGCATGGGTGTCCTTCTTGTCTTTCTTACCGGGATCAGGCTTCTTTGCGGCCTTGTCGTCAGCAGGTGTTGCCGATACGCAATCCGGCTTTTCCTCGACGGTGCGCATCGCCGTCATCATCGCGCCGATCTCGTCGATGTCGACGACGACCTTGTCGCCGTAGAATCGGCCGGCATCGCTGACAGGTCCCTCATAGTAGCTCGCCATCGCGGGCGATTTCATGTCCGGCAGGTTGTCGGGCTTGAGCGCGATCAGCACTTCCGCGCCGATCGCACGCGCACGCATCTGCGACCGCACCGTCGGGCCATGGCTGTCGAGCACACTGACATGGATCAGGTCGACGGTGTTCTTCTGGGCCAGCAAGCCCGCAACGCGAAGCGCCGTGCGGACGCGATCGGGGCCGCTGGCCTTTTCCATCCGGATGAACTTGCGAAGCCAGAGGCGGTTCGATGGCGTCTTGAGAACCATGGTCTGGATATCGGTGCATTCGCCGCCAATGGCGTTCTCGCCGCCTTCCAGCATCAGCCCCGTGCCGCCGAGATACAGCGCAGTGACGCCGCTGCCGCCAAGCAGCACGGTGATGCCCACCGTGATGAGCAGGAGCTTCCGGGAGAGCCGGAGCTTGGGAAGGCCGATTTTCACACTGTACCCCACCGGTCTGGAACCGAAGCCGGACGATGGTTAACTATATCCAACCTGGGGTTTCGGAAGCCTTAACGGGGGAAAGGCGTGTCCGCCACCCTGCTTTCCTCAGCGGCACACCCTGACCTTGCGGGTGACCACCCGGCCGTTTGCATCGCTGACGACGACCTTGCGCATGACGCAATTCGCACCGGGCCGCTTCTGGTACCAGCCCCGCTTCTTCCATCCGGCTTCGCCGCTGGCGGTTGTCGCAGCAATCGCAAACGTCATGATGAGCAGGATGGATGCCAACTTCTTCATATTTTGCCTTGGATGCCCGGGGGCGCTGTGTTGATCGTTGATCCTTTGTAATTTCATCGGATTTGGCTGGCTGTTCCCATGGATACACCGGCGGACGCCCCGCCAAGGCTGTGCAGGGCGATCCGGTTTGGATTGGACGACTGGGTCGTCGCGGCTGAAAAGACAAAGGCCGCGGGATCGCTCCCGCGGCCTTTGTTTTTTCGAGTGACGAGCAATCAGATGCTGAGGCAGAGATACTTGATCTCGACGTAGTCATCGATGCCGTATTTCGAGCCTTCGCGGCCCTGGCCGGATTGCTTGACGCCGCCGAACGGCGCCACCTCGGTGGAGATGAGGCCGGTATTGATGCCGACCATGCCGTAGTCGAGCGCCTCCGCCACCTGCCACACGCGGCTCAGGTCGCGCGCATAGAAGTAGGAGGCGAGGCCGAACTCGGTGGCATTGGCCAGATGGATCACCTCGTCCACCGTCTCGAACTTGAACAGCGGCGCCACCGGCCCGAAGGTCTCCTCGTGCGCCAGGATCATGTCGGCGGTCGCCCCGGCGAGAATGGTCGGCTCGAAGAACAGCCCGTTCGTTCGCCTTGCCGCCCAGCGTCAGGCTTCGCGCCCTTGCGCAGCGCGTCCTCGATGTGCTCGGTGCACCTTTTCGGCAGCCTTCTTGTCGATCAGCGGCCCGAGGTTGACGCCGTCGCCAAAGCCGTCGCCGACCTTGAGCTTTTCGGTCGCGGCAACCAGCTTTTCGGTGAACGCGTCGAAGACGCCGGCCTGCACGTAGATGCGGTTGGCGCACACGCAGGTCTGCCCGTTATTGCGGTACTTGGAGATGATGGCGCCTTCGACCGCGGCGTCCAGGTCGGCGTCGTCGAAAACGATGAACGGCGCGTTGCCGCCCAGTTCGAGGCTCAGCCGTTTGATCTGCGGCGCCGCCTGCGCCATCAGGATGCGGCCGACCTCGGTGGAGCCGGTGAAGCTGAGCTTGCGCACCGTCTCGTTGCTGCAGAACTCCTTGCCGATGTCGGACGAATGCGTCGACGGCAGCACGTTGAACAGGCCGGGCGGCAGCCCGGCGCGTTCGGCGAGCTTGGCCAGCGCCAGCGCCGATAGCGGCGTCTCGCCGGCCGGCTTGGACACCACCGCGCAGCCCACGGCCAGCGCCGGCGCCATCTTGCGGGCCAGCATGGCATTGGGGAAGTTCCACGGCGTGATCGTGGCAACGACGCCGACCGGCTGCTTGATGACGACGATGCGCTTGTCTGGCTGGTGGCCCGGAATGGTGTCGCCGTAGATGCGCTTGGCCTCTTCGCCGAACCACTCGACATAGCCGGCGCCATAGGCGATCTCGCCCCTGGCTTCGGCCAGCGGCTTGCCCTGCTCCGCCGTCATGATGGCAGCGAGGTCGTCGATATTCTCCATCATCAGCGCGTGCAGCTGCTTGAGTACCGCGGCGCGCTCCTTGCCGGTCTTCTTCGCCCATTCCTTCTGGGCCCAGTAGGCGGCGTCGATCGCGCGCGCCGCTTCGGCGCGGTTCATGTCGGGCAGCGTGGCGATGACGTCGCCATTGGCCGGATTGGTAACGTCGAAGGTCTTGCCGCTATCGCTCTTTGCGACCCATTCGCCGGCAACAAGCGCCTTGTCGGTGACCAGCGAGGGGTCCTTGAGCTTGGGACAGGAGAGACTGGGAAATGGTCATGGGTCAGGCTGCCTCTTTGGCGCATTCGCGCAGGGTTTCTTCGAGGATGTCGAGCGCTTCGGCGAAGACATCGTCCTGGATGGTGATCGGCGCAAGGAAGCGGATGACATTGCCGTAGACGCCGCAGGTGAGCAGGATCAGGCCCTTGGCCAGTGCCTTTTCGCGGATCTTGTTGGTGAACTCGGCATTGGGGTTCTTCGTGCCGGGAATGTTGAATTCCACCGCGTTCATAAATCCGAGACCCCGTATGTCGGCGATCTGCGGCACATCAGAGATCAGCGACTGAAGTCGCTGCTTGAGCCGGCCGCCGAGGCGCTCGGCGCGGTCGTTGAGTTGCTCTTCCTCGATCACGTCGAGCACGGCATTGCCGGCAGCGATGCCGATCGGGTTGCCGCCATAGGTGCCGCCGAGGCCGCCGGGGCCAGGCGCGTCCATGATCTCGGCGCGGCCGGTGACCGCCGCGATCGGGAAGCCGCCACCGAGGCCCTTGGCCATGGTGGTGATGTCGGGGACCACGCCATAATGCTCCATGGCGAAAAGCTTGCCGGTGCGGGCAAAGCCGGTCTGGACTTCGTCGGCGATCAGCAGGATGCCGTGCTTGTCTGCGAGTTCGCGGAGCTTGACCATGAAGGCCTTCGGCACTTCATAAAAGCCGCCTTCGCCCTGCACGGGCTCGATGATGAAGGCGGCGACGCGGGCCGGATCGACATCGGCCTTGAACAGCTTGTCGAGAACCGAGAGCGATTCATCGATCGAGCCGCCATGCAGTTCGACGGGGAAGGGGACATGGAAGACATCGGGCATCATCGCGCCGAAGCCGGCCTTATAGGGCACGACCTTGCCGGTCAGCGTCATCCCCATGAAGGTCCGGCCGTGGAAGGCGCCGGAGAAGGCGATGACGGCCGAGCGGTTGGTGGCGGCGCGGGCGATCTTGACCGCGTTTTCCACGGCTTCGGCGCCTGTGGTCACGAAGATCGTCTTCTTCTTGAAATTGCCCGGCACGGCATCGTTCAGCCGCTCGGCAAGGCGGACATAGTTCTCATAGGGCACGACCTGGTGGCAGGTATGGGTGAAGTGATCGAGCTGGTCCTTCACCGCGGCGATCACCTTGGGGTGGCGGTGGCCGGTGTTGACGACGGCGATGCCGGCCGCGAAGTCGATGTAGCGGCGGCCCTCGACGTCCCAGATCTCGGAGTTCTCGGCCCGGTCGGCATAGATCTGCGTCGTGACGCCGACGCCGCGCGAGATCGCGTCCGTCCGGCGGGCTGCAACTTCAGTGTTCAGCATGGAAGTGCCCTCGTGAATGGTGAATGGATGGGCTGGCGGAATGCTCCCCCCGGCAGCGTCAAAATATTCTTTGCATTTTTTCTGTAGAGTTGCAATATGAGTTGCGTGAAATTCCCGGGCATCCGGGCCCAGATCGGACGTCGCATGGTGGATGGCAGGGTACGCTACAAGATCGCCGAGGCGGCCCGGATGGCGGGGGTATCGCCATCGACCCTGCGTCTGTGGGAAAGCCAGGGCCTGATCGAACCTGTGCGCACCGAGTCCGGGCAGCGGCTCTACGAAACCGCCCATGTCGAGCGGCTGCAGCGCGTCAGCTGGCTTCGCACCAGCAAGGGTCTCAATCCGGCCGCGATCCGCGAGGCGATCAGGGCGGAGGATCCGGTAGGCCCGGCGGACGCGTCCATGGACGCCGAACCGTCACCGCCAGGAGAAAAGGCGATCGGTCCGAAGCTCCGTCATCTTCGTCGGGACATGGGCTGCACGCTGGAGAAGGTGGCCGAAAACACCGGCATCGCGGTCTCTCTGCTGTCGACATTCGAACGCACGTCGCAGGGACTCTCGGTCAAGGCATTGCATGACCTCGCCGAGTTCTATGGCACCACGATCGCCGTCTTGACGGGGCAGGCCGAGACCGACGAGCGCGAATCTCTCGTGCGCAATGGCGAGTGGACCGCCTGGCCGCCGACATCCTCGGGGGTCACCGTTCAGAACCTGACCGCCGACCGGCGCCAGATGGAGTGTCACCGCTTTCAACTCGCACCCGGCGCATCGAGCGAAGGTGCTTACAGCCATGCGGGGGAGGAGTTCCTCCACGTGCTCGCCGGCAGGCTGGAAATCGTCCTCGACAACGACCAGTTCTTCGACCTCGGGCAGGGCGACTCCTTCTATTTCGAAAGCCGCCGCCCGCACAGCTGGCGCAACACCCACGACGGCGAGACGGTGCTGCTTTGGATCAATACCCCGCCGACGTTCTAGGCGCTTGCGGCCACGGCGTTGTTCCCTCGGAAGGGCAGCTCAGTCTTCGCCCTGTCGGCACGATGACGCCGGCCGCACCCTTGAGCCAGCCCTCCGTCAGTTCAAGGCCGAGAAAACGATGGCGCTCGAAGGGGCCCGGCATCATTAGGGTCTTCGCCTTCAGTGCGGAAAAGCCGAAGCGCTCATAGTAATCGGGATCACCCACGAGCAGGATCGCGCCATGGCCGCTCTTCTTGGCCTCGAGGATCGCTGCCCGCATCAGTGCGCCACCGATTCCCTGGCCCTCATGAGCGGGATCCACCGCGAGCGGGCCGAGCAGCAGGGCTGGCACGGCGCGGCCCGCCGGCGTGATGCCGGCCTGGATGTTCCACAGGCGCACCGTGGCGATCACGTGACCGGACGCGTCGCGGGCGACCAGAGCGAGCCCCTCGGCCGGGACGCGGTGGCGGCGGATCGTTTCCGACGATTTACGGCGGCGATTGGGCCCCATGGCGGCATCGAGCAGCCGCTCGCGCGCCAGCACGTCGCCGGGATTTTCCCGGTCGATGAGGAAAGCGGTGTCAATCTTCGGCGCGAATAGCGCACGGACAGAATCAAGAACAGCGGCCATCGTGGCCTCCCGTTACCCAATACCGTTCAAACGGATCCAAAAGGGAATTGTTGCCTGGCCGCCCCGGTCCTGCCGGGGCGAGCCTTGACGTCCACGCTAGCGCGGCGCGTCAGATCACGTAGGATCTGAGTGGCTCGAAGCCGTTGAAGGCCACGGCCGAATAGGTCGTTGTATAGGCACCGGTGCCTTCGATCAGAACCTCGTCGCCGATCGTCAGCGTGAGCGGCAGCGGATACATGTTCTTCTCGTACATCACGTCAGCCGAGTCGCAGGTCGGGCCGGCGAGCACGACAGGCTCCATTTCGTCGCCGTCGCGCGTCGTGCGGATCGGATAGCGGATCGCCTCGTCCATGGTCTCGGCCAGGCCGCCGAACTTGCCGATGTCGAGGAACACCCAGCGATGGGCGTCTTTGTCCGACTTCTTCGAAATCAGCACGACTTCGGTCTTGATCACGCCGGCATTGCCGACCATGCCGCGACCCGGCTCGATGATGGTCTCCGGAATGTGGTTGCCGAAGTGCTTCTTGAGCGAGGCGAAGATCGCGCGGCCATAGGCCTCCGAGGTTGGGATGTCCTTGAGGTACTTGGTCGGGAAACCACCGCCCATGTTGACCATCTTGAGCTCGATGCCCTGCTTGGCGAGCGACACGAAGACGCGCTTGGCATCGGCTAGCGCCGAATCCCAGGCATCGACCTTGGTCATCTGCGAGCCGACATGGAACGAGACGCCATAGGAATTGAGGCCGAGTTGGTGGGCATAGACCAGCACGTCGACGGCCATCTGCGGCACGCAGCCGAACTTGCGGGAAAGCGGCCATTCGGCGCCCTCGCCATCGGTGAGCACGCGGCAGAACACGCGGGCGCCGGGGGCGGAACGCGCGATCTTCTCGACTTCCTCGTGGCTGTCGACCGCGAAGAGGTTGATGCCGAGCGCATGCGCACGGGCGACATCGCGTTCCTTCTTGATCGTGTTGCCGAAGGAGATCCGACTCGGAGTCGCGCCGGCGTCGAGCGCCATTTCGACTTCGGCCACGGAGGCGCAATCGAAGTTGGAGCCCATGCCGGCGAGCAGCTTGAGGATCTCGGGAGCCGGGTTGGCCTTGACGGCGTAGTAGATCATGCTGTCCGGCAGGGCGTGACGGAAAGCCTTGAAATTATCCTTGACGACGTCGAGGTCGACCACGAGGCAGGGACCGTCGGGACGTCGGGTGGCGAGGAAATCGCGGATGCGCTGGGTCGTCATGGCATTACCCTTCCAGGTCAAATCACGGGCGTTGCGTCAGCCGGGTTCAAACGGCGTGATCGCTCGGCCAATTGGCAAAACCCCGGAAAACCGGAGAGCAAAACTGGGTGACGGCATTGCGTTCCGGCGCCAGCCGGTGGAGACCCCGGCGCCAAAACGTGAAAGCCATCACGCGGCTTTTCGAACCAACGCCACGACATGGCGGAAGTTCAGATTTTCTGCCTTGGATTGGAGGGATGTCCCAACCGCACTTTAGGCAATGAGGGTGTGCCTCTTCAGAAACACCGGCTGATGGAAAGCCGGCCGAGACCAGAAAGGCCCGCACCGTCGTTGCTTCAGATGTCCTCGCATTTTCCGGTTGGCCGGAATAGCGACTGGAGCGGTTAGTTCCAGGTACCTTACCGATGACCTCACCTTAGGGATAAATCCCAGTTCGAGGGTCGGCGGACACCCATGGGCACGTGCGACATTGGGCAAGGCGTGAGATAGGGATATTCGCCGTCATAATCAAGAATTTTCTTGCCCCCTGCCGCAATTTTTTTTCCCGTGTTAAGACACTGGCAGGACGGAACTTTTCGTTAATATTTCAGATCGGGATTTCATGGACACGCTGACCAGGATGCGGGCCTTCATCGATGTGGTTGATGCGGAAGGTTATTCGGCCGCCGCGCGCAAGATGGGGCGGTCCAAGGCGCTGCTGTCCAAATATGTCAAGGAACTCGAGGATGAACTCGGCGCGCTGCTGCTCAATCGCACCACGCGACAGTTCTCGCTGACCGAGGCGGGGCACACCTACTATCGCCAGGCGTCCGACATCCTCAAGGAAATTGATAACCTCGCGGATCTGGTGCGCGAGGGATCGACCGACCTGAAGGGCCGAATCAAGGTCTCCGTGCCGCGCTCCTTCGTCGATGCCGAGATTGGCCGGTCGCTTGTCGATTTCTCGATCGAGCATCCTGACATCACGCTCGAGATCGTGGCCGAAGACCGCTTCGTCGACCTGATCGAGGAAGGCTTCGACGTGGCAATCCGGATCACCAAGCTCGAGGACTCCGGCATGATCGCCCGCAAGCTGTGCGACTTCGGCCAGTTCTGCTTCGTCTCGCCGGCGGTGATCGAGAAGTACGGTCCGATCAGCACCCCTGCCGATCTCGCGAAAGTGCCTTGCATCGTCGACACCAACAGCCGCTTCAACAGCAACTGGCGATTCGAGGGGCCGGACGGCACAAGCCTGGCCGTGACGGTTTCAGGCCCGATCGAGGTCAACTCGCCGATCGCCTGCACG
Organism: Rhizobium sp.; assembly: GCA_019739215.1. GTDB lineage: Bacteria > Pseudomonadota > Alphaproteobacteria > Rhizobiales > Rhizobiaceae > Rhizobium_E. The sequence continues at coordinate 147,206 of JAHHDR010000004.1, read as the reverse complement.
CGTGCCGCCATCGCCGGGCTCGGCGTGGCGCTGATTCCGGACTTCGTGGCCAAGCCAAAGACAGAGTGCGGCGAACTCATCACCATCCTCGACGAGTACATTCCAAAGGGGGGCGGCATCTATGCGATCTATCCCCATCGGCGCTATCTTCCGGCCAAGGTGCGGCGTTTCGTCGACTTCCTCAGCGGCTGGTTCAAGAAGAATGTCTGACGCAGCGTCGATCAGAAAGCCTTGCCTCGAGTCCGGAATTTCGACTCATTTGCACGCCAGGAAGTGGTCCGCGATCACGGGAATTTCGATGAAGAGCTTCAAGACAATTCTGCCTCTTGCCGGGCTGATGGCGCTCCTGCCCGCCGCCGCCATGGCGCACCCGCATGTTTTCGCCGATGCTCGGCTCGAGGTCGTGGCCGGTTCGGACGGCACGATCGCGCAACTTCACAATGTCTGGCGCTTCGACGATGTCTTCTCCTCGCAGGTTCTGCTGGATTTCGACAAGAACGCCAACCTCGTGCTCGACCAGCCGGAACTCGAGGAGATCGGCAGGACCGTCCTCGCCTCGCTCGAGGAGTTCGGCTACTACACGACGTTGTCCCATGACGGAAAACCCGTCGGCGTCGCCAAGCCCGACGTCATCAATGTCGACTGGAAGGATGGCCAGTTGCTGATGTTCTTCGCCATCAAGCCGGCGGCTCCGATCCCGTTGAAGGGAAAGATGACCTTCGGCGTCTATGATCCGACGCTCTATGCCTCGATCGATTTTCCGTCGGACCAGGATCTCGTCCTGATGGGCGACTTCAAGGGCTGCAAGCATGCGGTCGTGCGGCCGGATGCCGATCAGGTCATTGCCGAGAACCAGTCGAAGCTGACCGACGCCTTCTTCAATGATCCCACGGGCACGGACATGTCCAAGCTGTTCGCGACGCGGATGGAGGTGACGTGCTGATGCGCAAGCTCGTCCTCACCGCCGTGGCGCTGGTTGCCTTTGCCGGCATGGCGCATGCCCAGACATCCCTCGGCCTCGGCAATGCAGAACCTGGCGCGAGTCCGTCGACATTTGTCATGCAATACATGCCCTGGCTCCACCCGGTCACGTCCTTCATCAACGCCAAGCAGCAGGAATTCTACAGGGCACTCTCGGGTGCGCTCCGCGCCATGAAAACCGATACCTGGCAGCTCGGCTGGCTGGTCGGAATCTCCTTCCTCTACGGCGTCTTCCATGCCGCAGGCCCCGGCCACGGCAAGGCGGTGATCTCGGCCTACATGATTGCCAACGAGACCGAATTGAAGCGCGGCGTGCTCATCTCCTTCATGTCGGCTTTCCTGCAGGGCGCAACAGCCTTTATCGTCACCGGCGCCGGCTTTCTCGTGCTGCGCGGCACGGTGTTCACGATGAACGATGCGACGAAGTGGCTGGAGATCGCCTCTTTCGCAGCGATCATGGTCTTTGGGCTCTACCTGCTCTACCGTAAGACGCGCAGCATGTTTCATCGCCCGCTGATGAATTTCGGCACGCCGCAACTGGCGCTGGCGGGCGGCGATCATCACGGGCACGATCACCATCACCATGCGCATCACGGTCACGACCATGATCACCACGATGGACATCGCCATCACCATGGCCATTCGCATGGCCACGCCCACGCCCGTACCGTCGAAGTCTGCGAAGTCTGCGGCCATGCCCATGCGCCGACGCCGGACCTTGTCGCGGGCGACAAATTCTCGCTGGCCGACGCCTGGAGCGCCATCGTCGCCGTCGGTCTGCGGCCCTGCACAGGCGCCCTTTTCGTCCTGACCTTCTCCTTCCTCAATGGCCTCTATCTCGGCGGGCTCATGTCGGTGCTTGCCATGTCGCTCGGCACCGCGATCACCGTCTCGATCCTCGCCACGCTCTCCGTTACCGCCAAGGACCTTGTGCTGAAATTCATCGGCACCGGATCCGGCAAGTTGCGTCTTGCCAATGCAATCGAGATAACGGGTGCCGGGATCGTCACGCTGTTCGGTTTCACATTCCTGATGGCATCGCTGCAGGCGTGACGTACATAGAGGCGGCCAATTCAGGAGAACCCCATGGCCGTTTCCCTTCACTCCATTGCCACGCTTTCGATCCTTCCACGCTTCAAGGGCCTGAAGGCCGCTCTCGAACAGGCCGAGGCCTTCGCCACCGAACGCAAGATCGACCCGAGCATCTTTCTCAATGCGAGGCTGTATCCCGACATGGGCCCGCTGACCAAGCAGGTGCAATTGTCCTCCGACCATGCCAAGGGCGCATTCTACCGCACTGCAGGCCTGCCCAATCCCTCACTCTCGGACACCGAGCAGACCTTTGCGGAACTCCATGCGCGTATCGACAAGACCATCGACCTGATCCATGCGGTGACGCCGGAGCAGATGAACGGTCGCGAGGACGAGCAGGTCGAAATCAAGTTTCCCTTCGGCACGATGGAGTTCACGGCGCATGACTACCTGATCGGCTTCGCCCTGCCGAACTTCTATTTCCATGTCACCACGGCCTACGGAATCCTGCGCCACAATGGCCAGCCGCTCGGCAAGAAGCTGTTCATGGGACAGGTTTGAAACCGGAAAATACGGCGCCCGCAAAAATCTGATTTACGTACCTCATTTTCTCCTGTAGAAGATCGCTGCGGGAGGAAATGATGCGGCCGACAGTCCATGACATCGCCGAGACGGCAGGGGTCAGCCTTGCCACGGTCGACCGGGTGCTCAACCGGCGCCCGGGCGTCAAGGCCGCGACCCGTGAGCGTGTCGAGGCCGCGATCCGCAAGATCGGCTTCGTTCGCGACATGGCAGCAGCGAACCTCGCCAAGGGCCGAACCTATCCGCTGGTCTTCGTCATCCCCCGCGGCAGCAATTCCTTCATGGAAGGCCTCAAGTTCGAGGTCGAGCAGGCGATCGCGCAGTCTCCTCAGGAACGAACGCGCATAACGATCCGGGACGTGCCGCGCTTTGATGGTCCGTCGCTGGCTGCGGCGCTCGACAGGCTGGTCACCGATCCGCCCGCCGGGGTCGCCGTGGTCGCGGTCGACCATCCCAGGGTGCACGATGCCATGGCCAGGCTCAAGGATGCCGGCGTCACCATCGTGACGCTGGTCTCGGATCTACCCGGGTCGCCGCGCGATCACTTCGCCGGCGTCGACAACATTGCCGCGGGCCGCACGGCCGGCAGCCTGATGGGACGGTTCCTGACAGGTCGCGCAGGCAAGGTCGCCATCGTTGCCGGCTCCATGCTGGTCGGCGACCATCGCGACCGCCTCGAAGGCTTCCGCGACAGCATCGCCGCGCTCAACCCCGGCCTCGAAATCCTGCCGGCCATGGAAGGCCAGGATGATCCGGACCAGGTCTTTGGTCTTGTCTCGAACTGCCTGCGCGGCGAAAGCCGGCTTGCGGGAATTTACAGTCTCGGCGCCGGCAATCGTGGCCTGATCCGCGCGTTGAAGGATCTGCCGCCGACCGTGTCGCGCCCCGTTGTCATCGCCCACGAACTGACGCCGCATACCCGGGTCGCGTTGCAATCCGGCCTCATCGACGCTGTTCTCAACCAGGACGCCGGACACGAAGTGCGCAGCGCAATCCGTGTCCTCAAGGCGAGGGCTGACGGCATTGCCGTGATCGAGGCGCAGGAGCGCATCCGTATCGACATTTTTCTGAAAGACAATCTGCCGTAAGGCCAAGGGAGGTAACATGTATCTGGGACTCGATCTCGGGACATCTGGCGTCAAGGCGATGCTTATCGATGGCGACCAGAAGATTATCGGCGCGGGTCATGGCTCGCTCGATGTTTCCCGGCCGCATTCCGGCTGGTCGGAACAGGCGCCGGCGGACTGGATCCGCGCGACCGAAGACGCGATTGCCGAACTCAAGGCATCGCATCCGGGCGAACTCGCCGCCGTGAAGGGCATCGGCCTGTCCGGCCAGATGCACGGCGCGACGCTGCTTGACGGTTCGGACCAGGTGCTGCGCCCCTGCATGCTGTGGAACGACACCCGCAGCTACCGGGAGGCAGCTGAACTCGATGCCGACCCACGCTTCCGTAGGCTGACCGGCAACATCGTCTTCCCGGGCTTCACCGCGCCCAAGGTAGCCTGGGTCAGGAACAACGAGCCGGAGGTTTTCGCCAAGGTGCGCAAAATCCTGCTGCCGAAGGACTATCTACGTCTCTGGCTCTCCGGTGAGCACATCTCGGAAATGTCCGACTCGGCCGGAACGAGCTGGCTCGACACCGGCAAGCGCCAATGGTCTGCCGACCTGCTCGCGGCAACCGGCCTCGACGAGAGCCATATGCCCTCGCTCGTGGAAGGCACCGACAGCGCCGGCACGCTCAGGCCCGAACTCGCCTCGAACTGGGGCATGGGATCAGGCGTGGTCATCGCCGGCGGCGCCGGCGACAATGCGGCGTCGGCCTGCGGCATGGGCACGGTCAGCGCAGGCAATGCCTTCGTCTCGCTCGGCACCTCGGGCGTCCTCTTCGCCGCCAATGCGAAGTACCTGCCGAAGCCCGAAAGTGCCGTCCACGCTTTTTGCCACGCGCTGCCCAATACCTGGCACCAGATGGGGGTGATCCTGTCGGCCACCGATGCGCTCAACTGGTATTCCGGCATCGCGGGCAAGTCGGCCGCCGACCTCACCGGCGAGCTCGGTGACGAACTCAAGGCACCGACCTCGGTGACCTTCCTGCCCTATCTCTCGGGCGAGCGCACCCCGCACAACGACGCGAAGATCCGCGGCGTCTTCACCGGCCTCGGCCACGAGTCCTCTCGCGCGGTGCTCACCCAGGCAGTGCTCGAAGGCGTGACCTTCGCCATCCGCGACAATTTTGAAGCGCTCAGGAGCGCCGGCACGACGATTTCCCGCGTCACCGCCATTGGCGGCGGCTCGCGGTCGAAATACTGGCTGCGCTCGATCGCGACCTCCCTTGGCGTTCCCGTCGATATCCCGCAGGACGGCGATTTCGGCGCGGCGTTCGGCGCCGCGCGTCTGGGGCTGATCGCGGCAACTGGCGCTGACCCGGTCAAGGTCTGCACCGCGCCGAAGACAGAGGAAACCATCGAACCGGCTACGGCTCTCTCCTCTGCCTATGAGGATGCCTATGCCCGCTACCGCAAGACCTATCCGGCTATCGCCGCACTCTAGATCAGAATCAGGAAGGAGACCCCCAATGGCCACAGGCTTTTTCGGCAATATCGAGAAGATCAAATACGATCCCAATTCCACGAGCCCGCTCGCGTTCCGCCACTACAATCCCGACGAAGTGGTAATGGGCAAGCGCATGGAGGATCACCTCCGCTTTGCCATTGCCTACTGGCACACCTTCGTCTGGCCGGGCACCGATCCGTTCGGCGGCAACACCTTCGAGCGCCCGTGGTTCGAGGATTCGATGAAGGCCGCCAAGCTCAAGGCCGATGTCGCCTTCGAATTCTTCTCGCTGCTCGGCACGCCCTATTACTGCTTCCATGACGCCGACGTGCGTCCGGAAGGCAAGAATTTCGCCGAGAATACGAAGAACCTCAACGAGATCGTCGACTACTTCGCCGAGAAGCAGGCCGAAAGCGGCGTCAAGCTCCTCTGGGGCACTGCCAACATGTTCTCCAACCGCCGCTACATGTCGGGCGCCGCGACCAATCCGGACCCGGATGTCTTCGCCTTCGCCGCAGCCACGGTGAAGACTTGCATGGACGCCACGCTGAAGCTCGGCGGCGAGAATTATGTCCTCTGGGGTGGCCGCGAAGGTTACGAGACGCTGCTCAACACTGACCTCAAGAAGGAACTGGACCATATGGGCCGCTTCCTGCAGATGGTCGTCGAATACAAGCACAAGATAGGCTTCAAGGGCGCGATCCTGATCGAGCCGAAGCCGCAGGAGCCTTCCAAGCACCAGTATGACTATGACGTCGCGACCGTCTACGGCTTCCTGCAAGAAGTATGGTCTCGAGAACGAGGTGAAGGTCAATATCGAGCAGGGCCACGCCATCCTGGCGGGCCACACGTTCGAGCACGAACTGTCGCTTGCCCGCACGCTCGGCATCTTCGGTTCGATCGACATGAACCGCAACGACTATCAGTCCGGCTGGGATACCGACCAGTTCCCGAACAATGTGCCGGAAATGGCGCTGGCCTATTACGAGGTCCTGCAGGCCGGCGGCTTCACGACGGGCGGCACCAATTTCGACGCCAAGTTGCGCCGCCAGTCACTCGACGCGGAAGACCTGCTGATCGGCCACATCGGCGGCATGGATTGCTGCGCCCGCGGCTTGAAGGCTGCAGCGAAAATGGTCGAGGACAAGGCGCTTTCCGGTCCGCTCGATGCGCGTTATGCCGGCTGGGACAGGCCGGAAGCCAAGGCGATGCTGGACAAGTCCTCGTCGCTCGAAAGCATTGCTGCGATGGTCGAGTCCAAGGATATCAACCCGCAGCCGAAGTCGGGCAAGCAGGAACATCTCGAGAACGTGGTCAATCGGTACGTCTGATGATCAGTTGGGCGGCGGTCGTGAGGCCGCCGCTCTCTGAAGAGTTGGAAGAATTGACCCCTCACCAAGCTTGACCATGAACTCGACTGCGTCTCGTTCGGTCTCGCTATCCTCTCCCACAAGGGGAGAGGTAGGGTGCCTCAATCGCCGCCTCGCTTGAGACACCACGATACCGCAGGTGTACCTATCCCCTTGTAGGAGAGGATATGAAGGCCGCGAGAGGCGTAGCCGATCGCTTGGCCGAAGTTGGTGAGGGGTAAAGCCACCTTCCCAACTGCAGTCTTACCGCTTCAGCCACTGCCGCGACGGCACCGACACCGAATTGCGCACCACCAGATCCGGCACCAGCAGGATCTCGCTCTCGGGCGGCTCGCCGCCTCCGAGCAGATCCAGCAGCAGCGCCATGGCATGCCGGCCGATCAGCGTGCGCGGCTGGCGGATCGTCGTCAGCGACGGCTGCATGAACACGGCCTGCGGCACGTCATCGAAACCGGTGATCGAGAAGTCACGCGGGATATCGTAGCCGCGGGCGATCAGTCCCAGCATGATACCGAGTGCTGTCTGGTCGTTGACGCACATGAAGGCCGTCGGCAGCGTGTCGCGCATGAAGAGCTGCTCGATCGCCAGCCGGCCGCTCTCGATCGTGCCGTCACCTTCGAGCACGATGCGGAGATCGGGCGAGATCCCGGCCGCATCGAGCCCCGCCTCATAGCCCATCCGCCGCCGGCCATAGGCGAGCCGTGTGCGAGAATCGCCGATGAAGGCGATCCGAGTATGGCCCTCGGCGATCAGCAGATCGACGGCCTTGCGTGCGCCGGCTATGTCGTCGACGCCGACATAGGGTATGCCGCCATTGAAAACCGGCTCGAAGACGCCGACGCTCGGCGGCAGCCGCGCGGTCATGGTCTGGTGGCCGAAGGGCAGGATGCCGGTGAACAGGATCAGCCCGGCGGCCTGGTTCGAATTGAGGAATTTCAGATACTCGAGGCCGCGCTGGGCATCGTTCTGGGTATGGCCGATCAGGATGCCATAGCCATGCGCCCGTGCTTCGTTTTCCAACCCAACGAGGATGTTGGAAAAGTTCGGGTCGCCGATATCAGGTGCCACGACCAGGATCATGTTGGATCGGCCGAGCCTCAGGCTGCGCGCCATGGCATTGGTCGTGTAGCCGGTGATGGCGATCGCCTGGTTGACCTTCAGGCGCGTGGAATTGGCCACCTTCTCGGGATTGTGAATGGCACGCGAAACCGTCGCGATCGACACTTCGGCGATGCGGGCGACGTCTTCGATCGTGGCTGGTGTTGAATGCGACACGCGGCTTCTGCCTGGATCCCCTGATGCTGCGACACTACGGGAGAGTTTTCGGGAGGTCAAAGGCCGACCCGAAGAAATTCAATATCTTTGGTCGATGTAAACCTTTACATTCCGCATGTAAAGGTTTACACGACCGTCATGCAGTGGATGAGCTGCGGGGAGGAATTCAATGGAATCGGCGCCAGCCCTTGATGGTGAGACCGTGTTGTCCGCAAGGCGGATCAGCAAGTCATTCAGTGGCGTCCAGGTTCTGTTCAGCGTCAATTTTGACCTGAAGAAGGGCGAGATCCACGCCCTGATGGGCGAGAACGGCGCCGGCAAATCCACCCTCGTCAAGATCCTCTCCGGCTTCGAGCAACCGAGTTCCGGTGAGATCCTGCTCGATGGCAAGCCGGTCAGGCTGCCGGCAAACGGCGCCGCCGAAGCGCTCGGCATTGTCATCATCCACCAGGAATTCAATCTCGCAGAACACCTGACGGTCACCGAAAGCTTGTTTCTCGGCCGCGAAGTCACGAAGTTCGGCATCCTCGATCGCAGGTTCATGCAGGCCGAGACCCGAAAGGCGCTCGACACGCTCGGTTCGCATGTCGACGAGAACGCGCTGATCAGTTCGCTTCCCGTTGCCGACAAGCAGATGGTCGAGATCGCCAAGGCGATCAGCCGCGATGCGCGCGTCGTCTTCATGGATGAGCCGACCGCCGTTCTGTCAGGCGAAGAGACACGCATGCTGTTCGAGCAGGTCCGCAAGCTGCGCGACAAGGGCACGAGTTTCGTCTTCGTCTCGCACAAGCTCGACGAGGTCATGGAACTGACCGACCGCGTCACGGTGCTGCGCGACGGCCAATGGGTGAAGACGGCGCCGACGAAGATCCTCGATGGCGAGGCGATCGCCCAGCTCATGGTCGGGCGGGAACTGTCGAGCCTCTATCCGGCCAAGTCCGAGCCCGACGTCGACGAGAAGATCGTGCTCTCGGTGCGCAATGTCTCGACCGGCTTCGTCAAGAATGCCAGCTTCGAGATCCGCAAGGGAGAGATTCTCGGTTTTTCCGGCCTGATCGGCTCCGGCCGCACCGAACTGATGGAGGCCATCGTCGGGCTTCGCGCCCGCCAGGGTGAGGTTTTCGTGCGTGGCGAACCGCTCGCGGCCCATGACCTGCATGCGGCGAACGCCGTCGGTCTCGGCTACATGACCAAGGACCGCAAGGCAAAGGGCCTGCTGCTCAACTCCGGCCTGCTGGCCAATCTCACGCTGCAATCGCTCGGCCAGCATTCGCGCTACGGCTATCTCGATCCCAGGAGCGAGACGGAAGCGCTGGCGCGCGCCAGGCGCCGCTTCGATATCCGCGTGCGCGATGCAAATGTCCTGGCCGGCCGCATGTCGGGTGGCAACCAGCAGAAGCTGCTGCTCGCTAAGGTCATGGAGACCGAGCCCCAGATCATCATCATCGACGAGCCGACGCGCGGCATCGATGTCGGCACGAAGCAGCAGATTTATCATTTCATCTCGGCGCTGGCCCGCGAGGGCCGCTCGATCATCGTGGTGTCCTCGGAATTGCAGGAGGTCATCGGCCTCTGCGCCCGGATCTGCGTGATGCGGGAAGGGCGGATCGTCGGCGTGCTCGAGGGCGACGAGATCTCCGAACAGGAGATCATGCGCTACGCGGCGGGACTGAAGAAACAGGACGCGGCCTGACCGGAGGGTCGGCACGCAGGGATTATCCGAATGCCCGAGGGGCAGGGGACGGAGGCAGGTTGTGGCAGCGGGTATCAATGAAGAATCGAAAGCGGTTGCGCGGTCGCGGCGGAGCTGGCGGGATGTCGATCTTCGCGCCGTCGCACCCTTTGCGGCATTGCTCCTGCTGCTGATCGTCGGCGCGATGGTGAACCCGAATTTCATCGGGATTACCAACCTCTCCAACGTCGCGACACGCAGCGCCTTCATCGCCATCATTGCCGTTGGCGCAACCTTCGTCATTTCGTCGGGCGATCTCGATCTCTCCGTCGGCTCGATGGTTGCCTTTGTGGCATCGATCATGATCCTGTTCATGAATTCCGGCGTGATCGCCGATCCCATGCTGATGCTGCTCACGGCAACGGGCCTGACGCTTGTGATCGGCGCCGCCTGCGGGCTGGCCAATGGTCTGATCACCACGCTCGGCAAGATCGAACCCTTCATCGCCACGCTCGGCACCATGGGCATCTTCCGCGGCCTGACCACATGGTTGTCACAGGGCGGCGCGATCACCCTGCGCGAGCCGGAACTCCAGGCACTCTATCGCCCGGTCTATTTCGGCACGGTCGCCGGCATCCCCTTTCCGATCGTCGTCATTTTCGCGGTCACCGCGATCGCCGCCTTCATCCTCTACCGCACCCGTTATGGCCGGCATGTCGTGGCCGTCGGCTCGAACCGCGATGTGGCGCGCTATTCCGGCATCCATGTCGACCGCGTCCGCACCATCGCTTTCGTCATCCAGGGCCTCTGCGTTGCCGTCGCCGTTCTGCTTTATGTGCCGCGTCTTGGCTCGACCTCGGCGACCACGGGCATCCTATGGGAGTTGCAGGCCATCACCGCCGTCGTGGTCGGCGGCACCGCGCTCAAGGGCGGTGCGGGCCGGGTCTGGGGTACGATATGCGGCGCCTTCATCCTCGAACTGGTGGGCAACATAATGCTGCTTTCCAACTTCATAAGCGAATATCTGATCAGCACCATCCAGGGCTCGATCATCATCATTGCGATGCTCGTCCAGCGCACGCTGTCGCGACGATCGTGAGAACGGAACCGGGCCTGCGGGTCGCCCGGTTTCAGGAATCCGGACCCGCATTTCACAGGGAGTGAGAAATGCTTAGGAAACTCGTGGGCGCCGCCTTCATCGCGGCAGCTCTGGCCAGCTCTGCGCTGGCACAGGACACCAAGACCATCGGCGTGTCGATCCCGGCCGCCGACCATGGCTGGACGGCAGGCGTCGTCTATCACGCCGAGCGCGTGGCCGAACAGATCCGCAAGGAACATCCGGGCGCCAATGTCATCGTCAAGACCTCGCCTGATCCGGCGAGCCAGGCCAATGCGCTGCAGGATCTCGCGGTGCAGGGTCTAGACGCGCTCGTCATCCTGCCGACCGATCCGGATCAGCTCGTCAACGCGATCAAGGAAGTCAAGGCCAAGGGCACGTTCGTGACCATCGTCGACCGCGCTCCATCAGTGATGGACTCGTCGGTTCGTGACCTCTACGTCGCCGGCAACAACCCGGCGCTCGGCCAGGTCGCGGGCGAGTATATCAAGGCCAATACGCCTGATGCAGAAGTCGTCGTGATCCGCGGCATGCCGATCCCGATCGACCAGCAGCGCCAGGACGGCTTTGACAAGGGCATCGAAGGCTCCAACGTCAAAATTCTCGACCGCCAGTTCGGCAACTGGAACCGCGACGACGCCTTCAAGGTCATGCAGGACTACCTGACCAAGTACCCGAAGATCGACGTGGTCTGGTGCCAGGACGACGACATGGCCGTCGGCGTGCTGCAGGCCATCGAACAGGCCGGCCGCACCGATATCCAGTACATCGTTGCCGGCGCAGGCTCGAAGGACATGATCAAGAAGGTCATGGACGGCGACAAGATGGTCCCGGTCGATGTTCTCTATCCGCCGGCCATGGTCGGCACCGCGATGGAACTGACCGCCGCGGCCGTCTTCAATCAGGTTCCGGTTCATGGCACCTACACGCTGGATGCGACCCTGATCACCAAGGAGAACGCAGCCAACTACTACTTCCCGGACTCGCCCTTCTGATTGATCGATCAGTCTGAAAGTGAAGCGATCTGCCCGGCCCGCCGGGCAGATATCCTGTTTCCCACACCGCGGCCGGTTGTCTGGCCATCCGATTTTTGATTAAACGTTTTCGGCAACGTTGCAGAAGCGTCTCAGGGAGGAAAAAGAGATGAAGACGATCAAGGGCCCAGCCCTTTTCCTGGCTCAGTTCGCGGGTGACGCGGCGCCATTCAATTCCTGGAAATCCATCACCAAGTGGGCGGCCGACATCGGCTACAAGGGCGTGCAGGTTCCCTCCTGGGACGGTCGTCTCATCGATCTCAAGCAGGCCGCGACCTCGAAGGATTACTGCGACGAATTCGCCGGCGTTGCTCGCGAGAATGGCGTCGAGATCACCGAGCTTTCCACCCATCTCCAGGGCCAGCTCGTCGCCGTTCACCCGGCCTATGACGAGCCCTTCGACGGCTTTGCGGCGCCGGAAGTGCGCGGCAATCCGAAGGCACGGCAGGAATGGGCGGTCGAGCAGGTGAAGATGGCGCTCACCGCCTCGCAAAATCTCGGCTTGAACGCCATGGCGACATTCTCCGGCGCGCTGGCCTGGCCTTTCCTCTATCCCTGGCCGCAGCGGCCGGCCGGTCTGGTCGAGGCCGCCTTCGACGAACTGGCCAAGCGCTGGACGCCGATCCTTGACCATGCCGATGCGAATGGCATCGACGTCTGCTACGAGATCCATCCCGGCGAAGACCTGCATGACGGCATCACCTACGAGATGTTTCTCGAGCGCACCGGCAACCACGTGCGCGCTAACATGCTGTACGATCCCTCGCATTACCTGCTGCAGTGCCTCGACTATCTCGACAACATCGACATCTACAAGGACCGGATCAAGATGTTCCACGTCAAGGATGCCGAGTTCAATCCGACTGGCCGCCAGGGCGTCTATTCGGGCTTCCAGTCCTGGGTCAACCGCGCGGGCCGCTTTCGCTCGCTGGGCGATGGCCAGGTCGATTTCGGTGCGATCTTCTCCAAGATGGCCGCCAATGATTTCGAAGGCTGGGCTGTCGTCGAATGGGAATGCGCGCTCAAGCATCCCGAAGACGGCGCGCGCGAAGGCGCCGAGTTCGTCAAGCATCACATCATCCGCGTCACCGAGAAGGCCTTCGACGATTTCGCCGGCGGCGGAACGGATGAAGCGGCCAACCGGCGCTTGCTTGGTATTTGAGGAGAGTACGAATGGCTATCGAAGGAACAACATCCTCTTTTGAACTCCGCATCAGGCTGGGCATGGTCGGCGGCGGTTCCGGCGCCTTCATCGGCGCGGTGCACCGTATCGCCGCCCGCATCGACGACAAATATGAACTGGTCGCCGGCGCCCTGTCCTCGACACCGGAGAAATCGCAGCAGTCGGGCGCCGAGCTCGGGCTCGATCCGTCGCGCACCTATGATGACTTCAAGGCGATGGCGATCCGCGAAGCCAAGCTGAAGAACGGCATCGAGGCGGTGGCGATCGTTACGCCGAACCACATGCACTACCCGGCCGCCAAGGAATTCCTGCGCCGCGGCATTCACGTGATCTGCGACAAGCCGCTGACCTCCAACCTCGCCGATGCCAAGAAGCTGCTCAAAATCGCCGAGGAATCCGACGCGCTCTTCGTGCTGACCCACAATTACACCGGCTATCCCATGGTGCGGCAGGCGCGCGCAATGATCGCCTCTGGCGAACTCGGCGAGATTCGTGTCGTCCAGGCCGAGTATCCGCAGGACTGGCTTGCCGAGCCCATCGAGCAGACCGGCCAGAAGCAGGCCGCCTGGCGCACCGACCCCAAGCAGTCCGGCGCCGGTGGCTCCACCGGCGACATCGGCACCCATGCCTATAACCTCGCCTGCTTCGTTACCGGCCTAGAACTCGACGAACTCGCCGCTGACGTCCACACTTTCGTCAAGGGCCGCGCCCTCGACGACAATGCCCATGTGATGATGCGTTTCAAGGGCGGCGCCAAGGGCATGCTCTGGTGCAGCCAGGTCGCGACCGGTCATGAGAACGGTCTCAAGCTGCGAGTCTACGGCACCAAGGGCGGCATCGAGTGGGTGCAGGCCGACCCAAACTATCTGTGGTTTACGGAACTCGGCAAGCCGCGCCAACTGATCACCCGCAACGGCGCTGGTGCCGGTCCGGAAGCAGGCCGTGTGAGCCGCATTCCCTCGGGCCATCCGGAAGGCTATCTCGAAGGCTTCGCCACCATTTACACCGAAGCGGCCAAGGCGATCATCGCCAAGCGCAACGGTAAGAAGGTCGACAAGGACGTCATCTACCCGACCGTCCAGGACGGCGTGAAGGGTGTTGCCTTCGTGGAGGCCTGCATCGCGTCTTCGAAGCGCAACGGGGCCTGGGTCAAGGCCTGATCCGGCTGATCGCGTAGCGCAATCTCACGGCCCGCCCGGTCTCCAGACCGCGGCGGGCTGTTTCGTGATTAATGCGGTCGCGTCTAAACTGTAACGTTGCAGATTTGAAATTTTCAGGCTGTACAGGTCGGCTGTGCTTGGTTAGTGCAGGGTCGATAATCCGTTTTCCACATTCCGAAAGATCTCTCATGGACCCGAAAAAGCTCGCCGCCCGCTTCCCGGGGAATTTCGTCTTCGGCGTGGCCACCGCCGCCTTCCAGATCGAAGGTGCCTCGAAGGCCGATGGCCGCAAGCCCTCGATCTGGGATGCCTTCTCCAACATGCCCGGCCGCGTCCACAACCGCGACAACGGCGATATCGCCTGCGATCATTACAACAGGCTCGACGACGACCTTGACCTGATCAAGGACCTCGGCGTTGAGGCCTATCGCTTCTCGATCGCCTGGCCGCGCGTCTACCCCGATGGCACTGGACCGCTCAACGAGACGGGTCTTGATTTCTACGATCGCCTCGTCGACGGCTGCAAGCAGCGCGGCATCAAGACCTACGCGACGCTCTATCACTGGGATCTGCCGCTGGCACTCATGGGCGACGGCGGCTGGACCGCCCGCTCGACGGCCTACGCCTTCCAGCGCTACGCCCAGACCGTGGCCAAGCGCCTCGGCGACCGGCTCGATGCGGTGGCGACCTTCAACGAACCATGGTGCTCGGTGATCCTGTCGCATCTGCTCGGAATTCACGCGCCGGGCGAGCGCAACATACAGGCGACGCTGCATGCGGCGCATTACACCAATCTCGCCCATGGCCTCGGCGTCGAAGCAATCCGATCCGAGGCGCCGAAGCTGCCCGTCGGCATTGTCTACAATGCCATGTCAATCATTCCGGCGACGCAAACGGAGGCCGACCTCGAGGCTGCGGCCCGTGCCGAGGACTTCCACAACGACATGTTCTTCGGGCCGGTGTTCAGGGGCGCCTATCCTGAGTCCCTTCTGGAAGCCTATGAGCCGATCATGCCCAGGATCGAGGACGGCGACCTTACGACCATTTCGCGGACAATCGACTGGTGGGGCCTGAACTACTATACGCCGATGCGCGTCGCCGCCGATCCGAACCCCGGCGCACCCTATCCGGCCCATGTCCAGGCGCCGGCGGTGAAGCCCGACAAGACCGACATCGGCTGGGAGATCGATTCCACCGGCCTGAGCCATGTCGTCCGCGATCTCTATGCGAAATACGACCTGCCGGAATGCTACATTACCGAGAACGGTGCAGCCTACAACATGGGCGTTGGTGCTGATGGCGAGGTCGATGACCAGCCGCGTCTCGACTATTATGCCGACCACCTCTCGGTCACGGCGGACCTGATCAAGGAAGGCTTCCCGATGCGGGGCTATTTCGCCTGGTCATTGATGGACAATTTCGAATGGGCGGAGGGCTACAAGATGCGCTTCGGCCTCGTACATGTCGATTACGAGACCCAGGTCCGCACAGTAAAGAAGAGCGGCAAGTGGTACAGCCAGCTCGCCGGCGAATTTCCGAAGGGGAACTTCGCGGGCACGCGATCTGAGGCGACCGCCGAGTAAACCTTGTCCTGCACGCGATCGCCGCCAAGCAGTCGGCGTACCGATACCGCCCACCGTTGCGCGGGTCGATCAGGTCGCCGCCTCCTGCGCCAGGCGAATCTGGATTTTCCCAGACATCACAGCGCCTTTCCAGATATCACAGCCAGCCGAACAGCGTGGCCTCGCGCAATGCGAGCCCGAGGCAGCCCAACACAAAGGCAATGACCAGTATTGCAATGGGCCATTTGTTCTTTGTATCTGTTTCCATCTGTCTGCTTCCACATGTGTGTCACCTGCATGGGCCGGCGATGGCCCTGCATCACGAAAACAGGGCGGGCATCACAGGAAGGCCGAATTTCCGCTGCCGGAAGCAAGCTTCCGGCAGCGGTGGGGTAGCGGGAGCCTTCAGGCAGGGCTGCAGGCGGCTCCCGTTATGGTGTCCCGGCATGGCTCTTGATCCAGCCGTGCCGGGGCATTCATTCATGCGACTGATTTGAATCCGTCCGGGAAGCCCTAGCGGCGGCGGCGTGACACAGGCGTGACACGGTTGGTGCTCCTAAGTGCGGTCACTTGAAGCCGGCCAGGCGCAGCCCTTCGCGATAATGGTCGCGCTCGGCCGGATCCCTTATCGGGATGAGTTCCAGCCATTTGTCGATCTTGAAGTCCGGGAAGATCTCCATGGCGCGTCGCATGCAGGCGCGTGCCTTGCGCCGGTCGCCGAGCATGGCCCAGCAGGCTGCGTGGATACGCAGAACATTGGTCTGGTCGGCAACGCGGGAAAGGCTCTCGATCGCCGTTTCGTAGCGTTGCAGGGAATAGTTCGCGCCCGCGGAGGTCCACCAGTAGTTGTCCGGCGCCAATGGGTTGAGCTCCAAGGCAAGCGCGATCTTGGCGAGCGCCTCCTCGGGGCGCGAGGCGTGGACCAGCGTGTCGGCATGATCGGCGATCAGGTCCGAATGCGATGGTGCATTGCGTTCCGCGGCCTCCAGAAGCTCCAGGCTCTCGTCGAAGGCGCCGCGATAGAGCCTGGCGACGCCGAGCTGGTGGAAGCCGGTGGGATCATGCGCATCGGCATCGATCGCCGCCTGGGCATGCTCTTCCGACTTCCGGAGCAGTTCGGTGTCGCCCCGCGCGGTCAACAGCCATTCGAAGTGCTCGGTCCGGGAAAGCCCGCCGAGCGCCGGCGCGAAATCTGGCATTTCCTTCAGCGTGGCGCGGAACGCCCGGCGTGCCCGGCGAATGCTCGGCAATTCCAGATAACGCACATGATGCTTGCCGATGAGGTAGTTCTGGTAGGCGGAAGGCGTCGTCGTCCGGTCGATGCGGGAGAGTTCATGCCGCTCGATCAGCGACAATGCCGCCGCGGAGAGGCGGCGGACCATGAGGTTGAAGGCCGCGCCGAGACCTTCCGGCTCGATCGGCAGGCGCTCGGCCCACAGGATCGTGTCTTCGGGAATGTTGACCAGCGAGACGAACAGCGCGTCGCCACCGGCCGCGCGCGCGAGTCGGGTTTCCAACAGGTAGGACACGCTGCATGTCCGGTAAGCTTCCTGCCGGCCCGCGTCCTCCATTGCTGCTATGCGGCGCGCCGTATGCGGCGCCACGAGCAGGATGCTCTTTGCCCGGCAGAGACTGATCGTGACGTCCTCAAGCAGGCTTGATGCGAGAAGTCCTGTGGCGCTCGCCGTATCCTGCGTGGGAGGCATCAGCATGAGGCGCGGCAGCATGGTCTTGCCGGGGCCAGGCGGCGCGACGGAGACGTTCGCGGCCGGCGCGGCAGGCAATCTTGCCATGGCCAGAACGTTGATATGGTCGCGAATGGCAAGCATGCTGCTGTCTGGCTTTGCGTCGAGATCTTTTTGCAGGCGGTTGCTGTACCGGTCGTAGATCGCCTTCGCCTGCGCGACGTTCCCCTCGGCGGCGAAGGCTTCGATAAGTGTACGGTAGGCAACTTCGCTGTAAGGGTCGAATTCCAGCAGCCGGTAGGCGGCCGGTTTCAGCAGGGCATCTCGGCCCCCTGCATCGCTCTCGTGAGCGATGTCTTGCAGTGCGGCCGCGAAACGTGAGAGCAGCAGTTCCTGCTGGGCCGCGATCCACAGTTCCGCCCGGTCGGATGCGATCCCGCCGGCGAAGAAGCCCCCGCTGAGATGGGCGAGTGACATTTCCACGATGTCCCGCGGGCGCTCGACGGGCAGATCCGCCAGGCAGAGGAAATCGCAGGCGACCGCATCGGCGGGAACCATGATCTCGCGGTCGGATGCCGTCAAAAGGTGGGCGCCGATCTCCTGCTGGCGGGTTTTGACGCGGGCAAGCAACTGGCGCAGATTTACCAGCGGATTGAGGGCGTCGTCGCCCCAGAGAAACGCTGCGAGCTCTGCTCGCGTGGCGCTTCGCCCCGGGCGGGAGGCGATGTAGGCGGCTGCGAGAAGTCCCTTCGCGGGAAAGGCGATGGCGATGCCGCTTCGGTCGAGCAGGCGCGGACTTCCGAATGAGACGAGTGTCAGTGCCAAGACCATCCATCCTCATCGAACCGCAACACCCGGCTTGCACCGCTCGCCGAGTGTCTTTCGCAGGAGCATCAATGGCATAAGTAGACCAGCAGCCGCGTCTGGAAGTCAAGGTTGTCGGGGCGCTCAGAGGACGGAAACGACCGCCTTGGCCAGCTCTTCGAGCCTGTCTTCCTTGAGGCCGGCAACATTGAACCGGCTGTCCCCGACCATGTAGATCCCATACTCGTCGCGCAGACGGTCCACCTGTGCCTCGGTAATGCCGAGCCTTGAGAACATGCCGCGATGTTCGGCGATGAAGTCGAAGCGGTCGGAATTGGACTGACGACGCAGCGCCTCGGCGAAACCCTTGCGGAGATTGAGCATGCGAAGCCGCATCTGCTCGAGTTCCGCCTTCCAGTTGGCGCGCAGGTCGTCATCTTCCATGATGATGCGAACCGCCGCGGCGGCATGATCCGGCGGCATGGAATAGAGGACGCGGGTCACGGTCAGCAATTGGCTGCCGGCGATCTTGACGCTGTCGGCGTCCTTGCCCACGAGGATCGCGGCGCCGACGCGGTCGCGATAGACCGAAAAATTCTTCGAGCAGGAGGTGGCGACCGCCATTTCCGGCACCTTGCTCGCGAGCAGCCGCACCGGCGCGCAGTCCTCTTCCAGCCCGTCGCCAAAACCCTGATAGGCGAGATCGACGAAGGGGAACAGGTTCCGCTCGACC
Organism: Rhizobium sp.; assembly: GCA_019739215.1. Classification (GTDB taxonomy): domain Bacteria; phylum Pseudomonadota; class Alphaproteobacteria; order Rhizobiales; family Rhizobiaceae; genus Rhizobium_E. The sequence goes on along the minus strand of JAHHDR010000004.1, from coordinate 128,460 downwards.
AGGAGGTCGGCAACCTTGGTCCACTCAGCCATGGTCAGGTTCGCCCCGGTCGGGTTGTGGCAGCAGCCATGCAGCAGGATGACGTCACCCGCCTTGGCAGCCTTGAGGCCTTCCAGCATGGCATCGAACTTCACCGTGCCCGAAGCCGCATCGAAATAGGGATAGGTCGCGGTCGGCAGGCCGGCGGCCTTGAGGATCGGTGCGTGGTTGGCCCAGGTCGGGTCGGAGAGCCAGACGGTCGCCTCCGGACGGGCGCGCTTGATGAGGTCGGCGATGGTGCGCAGCGCGCCGGAACCGCCGGCGGTCTGGCTGGAAAACATGCGGCTGAGATCGGCATCGTCGCCGAACACCATCTTCAGCATCGCCTTGTTGAAGCCGTCGTCGCCGCCCATGCCGACATAGGTCTTGGTGGTCTGGCTGTCATAGAGCCGCTTTTCGGCCTCGCGCACCGCCTTCATGATCACGGTCGCGCCGGAGGAATCCTTGTAGACGCCGACACCGAGATCCATTTTCTCCGGCCTGCTGTCAGCGCGGTAGAGCGTCGATAGATTCAGGATCTTGTCGGGCGGCGCAGCAGTCAGCGTTTCGAACATCTTGGTTTCCTTACTCGTGGTTTCATGATCCCATGTGCCGCTGGCCGCGCTCGCGAGCCAGACGCGCCTGCTTCTCGCGTTCGCGGAAACGGTTGCGGTCGTCCTCGGTGCGGACCTCGTGGCAGGCCGGACAGGAGACGCCGGCTTCATAGTGTGGCGATGCCATGGCCTCCGCCGTCAGCGGATTGCGGCAGGCGCGGCAAAGCTTGTGGTCGCCTTCGCCGAGGCCATGGACGACCGAGACGCGCTCGTCGAAGACGAAGCAGGCGCCTTCCCAGAGGCTTTCCTCTTCAGGCACCTGTTCGAGATATTTCAGGATGCCGCCCTTGAGGTGGAAGACCTCGTCGAAGCCCTCTTCCTTCATGAAAGCCGTTGCCTTCTCGCAGCGGATGCCCCCGGTGCAGAACATGGCGATCTTCGGCTTGTTGTGGAGGCCCGCATTGGCGCGCACCCAGGCGGGGAACTCGCGGAAGGTCTTGATATCGGGGTCGACAGCGCCCTTGAAGGTGCCGATGGCCGTCTCGTAGTCGTTGCGCGTGTCGATGACGATGGTATCAGGGTCGCTGATCAGCGAGTTCCAGTCGGCCGGTTCGACATAGGTGCCGACGACCCTGAGGGGATCGATCGTCTCCACGCCCATGGTGACGATCTCCTTCTTGAGCTTCACCTTCATGCGCAGGAACGGCTTCTTGGACGCCCGGCTTTCCTTGTGTTCGAGCGAGGCGAATTCAGGCTGGGCGCGCAGGAAGGCAAGGACTGTCCCGACGCCGTCGTCCGGCCCGCCGATCGTGCCGTTGATGCCTTCATGGGCGAGCAGCAGCGTGCCGCAGACGTCGTTCTCCTCGCAAAGCGCCTGCAGGGGACCGCGCAGCCGCGCGTGGTCATGCACCCGCGTGAAATGGTAGAGCGCGGCCACGCGCCAGGGCTGGAGTGTCGTGTCGTCAGTCATGACCGGCGACATAGCGCCAACGGCCGCAAAGCGCAACGGGATCAGGCGTCGCAGTCGGGTCAGATGCTGCTTTTGCCCTGCTCGAAGTGCCGGTCCTCGGCGCTGCGCCAGGCCTTGAGGAGTTCCGCCTTGCGCCGGGGATAGCGCTTGCCCTGCGGCTCCATGCGCTGGATGCGATCGGTCCGGAAGTTGCGGAAGTCGCCCCGCATTTCGCACCAGGCCGCGACCACGCGGACGCGGTCGTAGAAGCCGAGCGCGAATGGCCAGATCCGGCGCTCGGTCGGCACGCCGGCGGCATCGACGTAGCCGATCTCGACGATATGCTCGTTTCGGATCGCCTTGCGGACCAGCGAGAGATCGACGACGTCCTTGACATCGTTCCACGTGGGCGGGACGAGAAGGTTGGAGCTTTCGAGTTTCGGCTTGAGATCGTCGGGCAGCACGGCGGCGATCTTGGCCAGCACATTGGCGGCGGCGCGGGAGAGATCGCTGTCGGTGCGGCTCGCCACCCATCGCGAACCCAGCACCAGCGCTTCGATCTCGTCTTCCGAAAACATCAGTGGTGGCAAGAGAAACCCCGGTTTCAGAATGTAGCCCATGCCGGGCTCGCCTTCGATATCCGCGCCCTGGGCCTGCAAAGTCGCGATATCGCGATAGAGCGTTCGCAGGCTGACGCCCGTTTCGTCGGCCAGCGTCTGGCCGCTGACAGGCCGGCGATAGCGGCGAAGGGTCTGGATCAAATCCAGCAGACGTTGGGAGCGTGACATGGGATTGCACCTGTTTGTGGCAGCAGCCTAGCGCCTCATACTGTCATATTGTGGCAGTATCGGCCAGTATCGGCAGGCAGTTTCCACTCGACAGGCGTCAGCTGGCGCAGTAACTAGGCTGCGGATTCAATCGTTTGAAGGAACTGCCCGATGAACGCCAAGACCGAGACTTTGCTTGCCACGCTCCGTCTGCAGCCGGTGGTGCCCGTCATCATCATTGAGGACGCGAAATCGGCCGTGCCGCTGGCCCGCGCGCTCGTCAAGGGCGGCCTGAAGGCGATCGAGATCACCATGCGCACCGCCGCCGCGCTCGACGCGATCAAGGCGGTGGCCGACGAGGTCGAGGGCGCCGTTGCCGGCGCCGGCACCGTGCTTGATGCCCGCCAGTGGGAGCAGGCGGTCAAGGCCGGCTCGAAGTTCATCGTCTCCCCGGGCGCAGGCCACTCCGTCCTTGACGCCGCCGACCAGTCCGACATCCCGCTTCTGCCCGGCACGGCCACCGCGACCGAGGTCATGAAGGTCCGCGATCGCGGCTATTCGGTGGTGAAGTTCTTCCCCGCCGAACAGGCCGGCGGCGCCAACTATATCGGCGCGCTCGCCTCGCCGCTCGCGGGAATCCAGTTCTGCCCGACCGGCGGCATTTCGCTCAAGAATGCGAAGGATTATCTCTCGCTGCCAAACGTCATCTGCGTCGGTGGCTCCTGGGTGGCGCCGAAGGCCATGGTCGCGAGCGGCGATTGGGACGGCATCACCAGGCTCGCGGCGGAGGCAGTGGCGCTCAGGGGCTGATGAGCTAAGGGTCAGAAGCTCGAACATAGGTTAGCCCTTTGTAATCCGCCAGTCGTGATCCTATGTTGTCCTTGGACCCAAAAGGCCAAACAGGAGGACTGGATGTTCGACGCGAAAAAGTTGCTGGATCAGTTTCTTGGCAGCCAGGTGCCCGGTGCCGGAGGTTCGGTGCGGGATCGCGCCGGCCAGCTTGGCCAGATGGCCAAGGACAATCCGCTGGCGACCGGTGCGATCGCCGCGGTGTTGCTCGGTACGGGAACGGGCCGACAGTTGACGGGGTCTGCGCTCAAGATGGGCGGCCTTGCGGCCATTGCCGGTCTTGGCTACCAGGCCTACAAGAACTGGCAGGCTGGCCAGCAGCCGCAACCGGGCGACGCCTCGACGGCAGCCACCGCGGAACCTGCTCTGCTTCCGCCGCCATCGGGCACTGGCTTCAGCGTCGATGATGCGGCCAACAATGAAGATTTCGCGGTCATCCTGGTCCGCGCGATGATTGCTGCCGCCCGCGCCGACGGTCATATCGATCAAGCCGAGCGCGAGGCGATCCTCGGAAAGGTCAAGATCGCGGGTCTTGGCGCGGATGCCGAGGCCTTCCTCGAGCATGAGCTTTCCACGCCCGTCGATCTAGACGCCATTGTCGCGGCTGCCACGACCGAGAGCCAGAAAGTCGAGCTCTACACGGCGTCCCGCATTGCCATCGAACCGGACAGCCGGGCCGAGCGCGGCTATCTCGACCTGCTTGCCGGCCGGCTTGGCCTTGCCGACGGGCTCGTCGACCATATCGAGGCGACGGTTGCCAGCGCCAAGGTGGCCTGACGTCACTTAACGAGATTTCATTTGTCTATTCGCCGGTGCGGCGGTGATATCGCCGCACCGAACCTTGATCCCTGCGAGAGCCAATGGAAGATCTCACCAACTGGAAACCCCGTCCCGCACCCCAGCCTGTGACGCTGAAGGGGCGCTTCGTCACGATCGAGCCCTATGTCCGCTCGGACCATGCCGATGCGCTCTGGGCTGCGCTCGGCGGCCTGGGCACCAACGAGCGACTGAAATACTTCGCGGCGCCCGATTTCGCAAATGCCGACGCGTTCGCCGACTGGCTCGACACGCTCAAGCAGAGCGGATGGTTGACCGAACTTTTCCGCGACAACGGGACCGGCGAAATTGTCGGCATGGCGCACTACATGCGCGCCGATCCGGCCAATGGCGTAGTCGAGGTCGGCGGCGTGGCGCATGGCCTGGCCATGGCGCGCTCGCCTTTGTCCACCGAAGTCCATTATCTCATGGCCCGCCATGTGTTCGACGACCTTGGCTACCGGCGCTACGAGTGGAAATGCGACAATGGCAATGCGGCGAGCAAGGTCACGGCGGGCCGACTTGGGTTCACGTTCGAGGGCGTCTTCCGCAAGCACATGTTGTCGCGCGGCAAGAATCGTGACACGGCGTGGTTCTCAATTGTCGATGACGAGTGGCCGCGGTTGAGAACAGCCTTCGAAGCCTGGCTCGATCCTGCGAATTTCAATGCCGACGGTAGCCAGAAGCGCAGGCTCGAAGATATAAGGAACGCACTTCCGCAATGACGGAAAACGGAAACCAGACGCGCAACAATGCGATCGCTGCCGCCATCATCCTGCTGGTGGCTGGAGCGGCCCTCTATTTCATGCCTGCGATCGTGCTCTGGATCGGCGGCTATTCGCCGGCGCTTGGCGCCGTTGCGGGCGCCGCCATCGTGCTCGCCTTCTTCCTCGTTTTCTGGCTCCGCAGTCGATTCAAGAAATGACCAGCCGGCCATCCGCGAACTTTTTCACGCGCTCGTGACCGGGCGACTGAAACACCTGTCTGATTTTCGGCGTATAGGTGTCAGAGAACAAGTTTTGAGGACATTTCCATGCCCGCTTTCAAGCCGCCTTTTATTCCGTCGTCCGAGATTACGCCGAAAGGTCTCTACCTCGGCCGCAGGCACTTCATGGCCGGCGCGGGCGCGATCGGGCTTGCGGGCATCGCCCCGCCAGCGCTTGCTGCCCTGAATGCAAAGAAGACTGACTATGTCGTGGGCGACACGATCACGCCGAAAGAGGATGCGACCACCTACAACAACTTCTACGAATTCGGCACCGGCAAGGGCGATCCCGCCGCCTATTCCGGTGACTTCAAGCCTTTTCCCTGGAAGATCAAAGTCGATGGCATGGTCGCCAAGCCGATGGAATTCGACGTCGAGGAACTGATCGCCACCCTGCCGCTCGAAGAGCGGGTCTACCGTTTCCGCTGCGTCGAGGCCTGGTCGATGGTGCTTCCCTGGACCGGGTTCATGCTGTCGGATCTGCTACAGAAGGTGGAGCCGCTTGGCAGCGCGAAATATGTCGACTTCCGCACTGCGGTCAGGCCCGACCAGATGCCCGGCGTGAATTATCCGATCCTCGAATGGCCCTATCGCGAGGGGCTGCGGCTCGACGAGGCCATGCACCCGCTGACATTGATGGCGGTCGGCATCTATGGCGACAAATTGCCCAACCAGAACGGGGCTCCCATCCGTCTCGTCTTGCCGTGGAAATACGGCTTCAAGAGCATCAAGTCGATCGAGACCATCACGCTCACCGACACGCAGCCCCAGACGTCTTGGAACATGGCGGCGGCGAACGAATACGGATTCTATTCCAACGTCAATCCGGAGCGCGATCATCCGCGCTGGAGCCAAGCCAGCGAGCGGGTGCTCGGGACCGGCGGCGGCTTCTTCGGTGGTGGCGATCGGCGCGATACCGAGATGTTCAATGGATATGGCGAACAGGTGGCGTCACTCTATGCCGGCATGGACCTGATCGAGAATTACTGAGGACGCGGGCGTGGCCGATGCAACATCCACCGCCCGGCGGTCTGTCGACTTTCCGAAGCGGATCAACAAGCTCGTCGCCCGGGTTTCGCCCTGGTGGGTTTATGGCGTGGGGCTGATCCCGGCCGCGTGGTATTTCTATCTGGGAGCGGTCAACGATCTCGGCGCCAATCCGATCCAGGCCTTCGAGCACATCCTCGGCGAATGGGCGCTCAGATTCCTGATCGCGACATTGCTCGTCACGCCGCTGCGTGACCTGACGCGGATCAACCTCTTCCGTTTCCGGAGGTCTCTCGGCTTGCTTACATTCTACTATGTGTTGTTCCACTTCCTGACCTATTTCATCCTCGATCGCGGGATGGACCTGCCGGTCATAGCCGTGGACATCTTCAAGCGGCCCTACATCATCGTGGGCATGGTCGGCTTCCTCTGCCTGATCGCGTTGGCGGTCACATCCAACAACCGGGCGATACGGGCGATGGGCAGGGCCTGGGGGCAGCTTCACAGGCTGGTCTACCTGGTCGCGGTGCTGGGCGTGGTGCACTTCTTCATGGCGGTCAAGAGCTGGCCGCCGCGGCCCTTCGTCTACGCCAGCATCATTGCGGTTCTGCTGGGCTATCGGCTGCTGCTGCTCGTCAGGAATCAGCGTCGAGCGGCGGCATAGGCCTTCACGGCCTCGCCGAAGGCCTTGAACAGCTTGGCCGAAACCACGTCGCTCTCGACCCAGTATTCGGGATGCCACTGCACGCCGACGGCGAAGTTCTTCGCGCCAATCACCGACACCGCCTCGACCGTACCGTCTTCGGCCACGGCCTCCACGGTCAGGTTCGGGGCTTTCTCGCCGATCGCCTGGCGATGCAGCGAATTCACCTGGACTTCGCCCGCACCGAGGAACTCGGCGATGCAGGTGCCTTCCTTGATCCGGACCGGCTGGCGGATGACATACATTTCGTCGCGCGTCGGAACATCCGGGCGGCGATGGTCCCACATGCCCGGGCCGTCCTGGATTTCCGTCACCAGAGTACCGCCCAGCGCCACGTTCAGTTCCTGGATGCCGCGGCAGATCGCGAGCAACGGGATGCCGCGGTCGATCGTCTTGCGGATCAGTTCCATCGTCGTGGCATCGCGCGCAGGATCGTAGGGTCCGTCGGACTCCTTGGCTTCCTGGCCGTACAACGTGGGACTGACATTGGTGCGCGAGCCGGAGAGCATGACACCGTCGACGCGATCGAGGATCGCATCGATGTCGTTGCCTTCCATCAGCGCGGGTATGACGATCGCGGTCGCCCCGGTGCCCTTGACGACGGCGTTGACATACTGGTTTGGCGTCGCGTGCCAGTAATACCCCTCGATCTCGCGCGTATCGGCGGGAATGGCGATGATCGGGCTCGGCATTTCATGCTCCGTTTGGTTTTATGCCTCTTCTTTGTGCAGACGAAGGAGGCTGTCAACCCATTCGACCAAAAGACTAAACGGCAGCGCAACAAAATCGCCGCGGCTGCTTGAAAGCCGTCATTTTAGATGTTTAATCTCTGGCGTGCTCAGGGGAGGCGAAGCACGAATGAACAATCCTCCCCAAAGAAACTCAACGGGAGGTTATTCATGGATCGTCGCTCATTCTTCAGGAAGGCCGGTACCGGCGTCGTCGGCGCTGCCGCAGCGACCACGCTTGCCGCTCCCGCCATCGCGCAGGAGAACCCCAAGATCTCGTGGCGCCTGGCGTCTTCCTTCCCGAAAGGTCTCGATACGATCTATGGCGGCGGTGTCGATATCGCCGACCAGGTGCGCGCGATGACGGATGGCGCCTTCGACATCCAGGTTTTCGCCGCTGGCGAACTGGTCCCCGGCCTCGAGGCCGCAAATGCGACGGGTGCCGGCACTGTCGAGATGGCGCATACCGTTGCGTATTATTACTACGGCAAGAATGCGGCCTACGCGCTCGCCGCGGCCATTCCCTTCGGCCTGAACGCCCGCATGCAGAATGCCTGGTACACAGCCGGCAACGGCCAGACGCTCGTCAATGAATTCATGGCGACCCAGAACCTCATCTCCTTCCCTGCCGGCAACACCGGCGTGCAGATGGGCGGCTGGTTCCGCAAGGAAATCAAGACCGTCGCCGATATGCAGGGCCTGAAGATGCGCATCGGCGGTCTCGCCGGCAAGGTCATGGAAAAGCTCGGCGTCGTGCCGCAGCAGATTGCCGGCGGCGACATCTATCCTGCGCTGGAAAAGGGCACGATCGACGCTGCGGAATGGGTCGGGCCCTATGACGACAACAAGCTCGGCTTCGCCAAGGTCGCCAAATACTACTACTATCCCGGCTTCTGGGAAGGCGGTCCGGTCGTCCATGCCATGGTCAACCTGGAGAAGTGGAACAGCCTGCCGAAGAACTACCAGGCGATCCTCACCGCTGCCTGCGCCTCGGCCAATGCCAACATGCTTGGTAAATACGATGCCCGCAACGCGAGCGCGCTCAAGGAAATCGTCGCCGGCGGCGCCGTTCTGAAGCCCTACAGCCAGGAAATCCTGCAGGCGGCCTATGATGCGTCGCTTGAGACCTATGCCGAGTTCAACGCGTCGAACCCGGCCTGGAAGAAGATCTACGACGATCAACTGGCCTTCAAGAAGGAATCCTATCTCTGGGCACAGATCGGCGAATACACGTTCGACACCTTCATGATGATCCAGCAGCGCCAGGGCAAGCTCTGATCGCAGCTTGACACCGCATGGATGGCCCGGGTGTCGACGCCCGGGCCATTTTCGTTCGGTTAAAATCGATTTGACTGTACCCGTGCGGCTTTCCGTTGCATTGCGCTTCGATTTTTCATTGTGTAAGCCCTACACAAGGCCGGGATTTCATCCGCTGCCTGATCCGATTGCGACAATGACCTGCGAAGGCGCGCCACGCCGACGCGACTGGGGAGACCTACATGGCTGAACATCATTCCGGACCGGTGGAAGTCGGTGCTTCCATGGACTATGCCGAGCACGAAAAGACCTATAACGGGTTCCTCTTCGCCGCCAAGTACGGCACGATGATGCTCGTGGTCCTGCTCATCTGCATGGCGGTTGGATTCTTCACTGCAGCCGGCTTCGTCTTCTCCACCCTGCTCTTCGTCGTTCTGACTGCCCTCGGTTTCTACCTGCTGTAAGCGGTCCTTGAACGCCTGCTGTTGATGCTCGCTGCCGCATGGTGGCGGGCACGGTGATCTGCTGAATGTCGGGGAGGACTTTGTGGCGGCTACAATCTTTATTGCGCGTGAAACCGTCCACCGTGAGCCGCGCGTCGCGGGTTCGCCGGAGACGGTGAAGAAGATGAAGGCACTCGGCCTCGATGTTGTCATCGAAGCAGGAGCAGGCGAGCTCTCCCGCATTCCCGACCCCGATTTTGAAAAGATGGGTGCGCGGATCGGATCGGCTGCCGATGCCGCCGCAGCGGATGTCGTGCTCAAGGTCCGCCGACCCATAAGCGCCGAACTTGCCGGCTACAAGCCCGGTGCCATCGTCATCGCCACGATGGACCCCTATGGCAACGAAGGCGCCCTTGCCGAGATGGCCGGAGCTTCGCTCACCACTTTCGCCATGGAACTGATGCCGCGCATCACCCGCGCCCAATCCATGGACATCCTCTCCTCCCAGGCCAATCTCGCCGGCTATCAGGCGGTGATCGATGCAGCGTCGGTCTATGACCGCGCCATGCCGATGATGATGACCGCCGCCGGCACGGTGCCAGCGGCAAAAGTCTTCGTCATGGGCGCCGGTGTTGCAGGCCTTCAAGCGATCGCCACCGCCCGCCGTCTCGGCGCCGTCGTGTCCGCCACCGACGTTCGCCCCGCCGCCAAGGAGCAGGTCGCCTCGCTGGGGGCAAAATTCATCGCGGTCGAGGACGAGGAATTCAAGGCGGCCGAAACCGCCGCGGGCTATGCCAAGCCGATGTCTGCAGAATATCAGGCCAAGCAGGCGGCGCTGGTCGCCGAGCATATCGCCAAGCAGGACATCGTCATCACCACCGCGCTGATTCCGGGCCGTCCGGCGCCCCGTCTGGTCACCCGCGACATGCTGAAAGCGATGAAATCAGGCTCGGTCGCCGTCGATCTGGCCATCGAGCGCGGCGGCAATATCGAGGGCGCTGTTGCCGACCAGGTGACCGATGTCGAGGGCGTCAAGGTCATCGCCTACGCCAATGTCCCCGGCCGGGTCGCGGCATCCGCCTCGCTGCTCTACGCCAAGAACCTCATGACCTTCCTGGAGACGCTGATCTCGAAGGAAACCAGGGACGTCGTGGTCAATCCCGAGGACGAACTGGTCAAGGCGACGATGCTGACCCATGGCGGCCAGATCGTGCATCCGAATTTCGTTCCGCAGGAGGGCTGAGCATGGCTTCCGAAACCGTTACCAAGGCCCTAGAGAACCTCGATTCCGCCGTCGCCGCCGTCCATGACGCGGTCGCGACCCAGCCATCGATATCGGATGCGGTGCATGTCCTGTCGGGCGGCGCCATCGATCCCTTCGTCTTCCAGCTCGCGATCTTCGTGCTGGCGATCTTCGTCGGCTACTATGTCGTCTGGTCGGTGACGCCCGCGCTGCACACGCCGCTGATGGCGGTCACCAACGCGATCTCCTCGGTCATCGTTGTCGGCGCGCTCCTGGCCGTTGGCCTCTCCGCCTCGGGCATCGCCACAGGCATGGGGTTCGTCGCGCTGATCCTTGCCTCGATCAACATCTTCGGCGGCTTCCTGGTCACCCAGCGCATGCTCGCCATGTACAAGAAAAAAGACAAGTGAGGGGGCGATAACATGTCAGTCAATATCGCGGCCTTCCTCTATCTCGTCTCCGGCGTGCTTTTCATCATGGCGCTGCGGGGCCTGAGCCATCCCTCGACCTCGCGCCAGGGCAATCGCTTCGGCATGGTCGGCATGGGCATCGCCATCGTCACCACACTGGCGCTCGCAACGCCCAGTCTTACCGGCTGGGTGCTGATCATCGCCGGCCTCGCCATCGGCGGCGGCATCGGTGCTGTCATCGCGCGGCGCATCGCCATGACCTCGATGCCGCAGCTCGTCGCCGGCTTCCACAGCCTCGTCGGCCTCGCCGCCGTGCTGGTCGCGGCCGCGGCGCTCTATGCGCCGTCGTCTTTCGGCATCGGCGAAGTCGAGCATATCCATGCTCAGGCACTGGTGGAAATGTCGCTCGGCGTCGCCATCGGTGCCATCACCTTCACCGGTTCGATCATCGCCTTCCTCAAGCTCGACGGGCGCATGAGCGGCCGGCCGATCATGCTGCCGATGCGGCATGCGATCAACCTTGCGCTGTTCATCGCCATCGTCGTGCTGATCGGCGTACTGACCGTCACCGAAAGCCATTTCGTCTTCTGGCTGATCGTTGCCCTTGCGCTGGTCTTCGGCGTGCTGCTGATCGTGCCGATCGGCGGCGCCGACATGCCGGTCGTCGTCTCGATGCTGAACTCCTATTCCGGCTGGGCTGCCGCCGGTATCGGCTTTACGCTCGGCAACCTCGCGCTGATCATCACCGGCGCGCTGGTCGGCTCGTCGGGCGCGATTCTTTCCTACATCATGTGCAAGGGCATGAACCGGTCGTTCATCTCGGTCATTCTCGGCGGCTTCGGCGGCGAGGCGGGTGGTCCGGCCGAGGACAATTCCGACAAGCAGGTCAAGCTCGGCTCGGCCGAGGACGCGGCCTATCTGATGGCCAATGCCTCCAAGGTCATCATCGTGCCGGGCTACGGCATGGCGGTTGCCCAGGCTCAGCACGCGCTGCGCGAGATGGGCGACAGGCTCAAGGCCGCTGGCGTCGAGGTCAAGTACGCGATCCATCCGGTCGCCGGCCGCATGCCAGGTCACATGAACGTGCTGCTCGCCGAAGCCAACGTGCCCTATGACGACGTCTTCGAACTCGAGGATATCAATTCCGACTTCGGCCAGGCCGATGTCGCCTATGTCATCGGCGCCAACGACGTCACCAACCCGGCCGCCCGCGACGACAAGACGTCGCCGATCTACGGCATGCCGATCCTCGACGTCGACAAGGCCAAGACCTGTCTCTTCGTCAAGCGGTCGCTCGGCTCCGGCTATGCCGGGATCGACAACACGCTGTTCTACAAGGACGGCACGATGATGCTGCTCGGCGATGCCAAGAAAGTCACGGAAGACATCGTCAAGGCTATGGCGCATTGAGCGGAGCAGCGTTCAGCGCGTCGGGCGCTTGCCTGGGCCGGGCCTGAATGCGTTGGCCAGAAGGCCCTTGACGCTTGAGACATACTGGTCGATCGACGTGCCGCGCTTGCGGTACTTGCCGCGCTTGACATACCAGTCCTGCAGCAGCGGCTTGATCAGTGCCGCTGTGAGATCCGGATCGTCGATCTGGAAGCAGCCTTGCTCCACCCCGCGATGGAGGACGTCGGCGAAGATCTTCTCCGTGGCCGCCTCGCTATCGACAGCCATGCGCCGCGCCGGTTCCGGGAAGGCCTTCGCCTCCAGATAGGCAAAGACGAACCATGGCTGCATCGTCTCGGTCAGCCTGACATGGGTCTCGATCAGCCAGTCGAGATGAGCCTCCGGATCGCGCGCGATGCCGGCGGGAACCTGGTCGAGCACCTCGGTCACCGTGCTCCAGACCTCGTTCAGGATCATTGTCAGCAGCGTCGTCTTGCTGTCGAAATAGGAATAGAGCCCGCCCATGCTGACGCCGGATGCCCCGGACAGGTCCCGGAGGCTGGTGGCGTGGAAGCCCTGACGGCTGGACAAGTCCAGCATCGCATCGACAATCAGCGAAAGCTTCCTGACGGCGACATGGGTCTTCTGCACGCGGATTGTCGCGCGGTTGCGCTCGAGCATGCGTGCGCACAGCGATTCCGTTGAAAAGTCCCCTGCCAGCGGTGGCGCTGCCTTCGATCGTTCGTCCATGCCCTTGCCCCGACGGATGCCGCGCCGATTTTTGTCGGCCAGCAACAGGATAGCGTTGCGCAAGACAAGAGACTAGGCTAAAAAACGAGCGAGCGCTCGCTTTATTTCGGAGGACATCATGATCGTAGCAGATCTGGCGGGGAAGCGGGCCCTGGTGACGGGCGCTTCAGGCGGCCTTGGACTGCACTTCGCCCAGGTGCTGGCGAAACAGGGCGCGCATGTCGTGCTGGGCGCCCGGCGGATTGATGCGGTCAACGACGCGGCGGAGGCAATACGGGCCGCAGGCGGTGACGCGAAGGCCGTGGCGCTGGACGTGACGGACGGCGCGTCGGTCGCGCGGGCCCTGGAAAAGTTCCCGGATGTTTCCATTGTCGTCAACAATGCCGGGATCGCCACGCCGGCCGCTGCAATCGATCTCGATGAGGCCGAGTTCGATCGCGTGATCGACACCAATCTCAAGGGTGTCCTGCTGGTGGCGCAAGCTTCCGCCCGTCGGATGCGCGATCGCGGCGAGGGTGGTTCGATTGTCAACATTGCCTCGATCACCGGCCTTCGCGTCGCCGGCCAACTGGCGGCTTACGCGACGTCCAAGGCAGCCGTGATCCAGCTGACCAAGGCGCTGGCGCTGGAATGGGCACGCTACGGCATCCGCGTCAATGCGCTTTGCCCGGGCTATATCGAGACGCCGCTCAATTCCGAATTCTTCGCCACGGAGCCGGGCAGGGCGCTGGTCAAGCGCATACCCCAGCGTCGCCTCGGCAGGCTCGAGGAACTCGACGGGCCGCTGCTGCTGCTCGCCTCCGATGCTGGCAGCTACATGACCGGCACGACGCTGGTGGCCGATGGCGGCCATCTCGTATCGTCACTCTAGAGGGTTCTTCCATGGATTTCAGGATATCGCCGCAGATCGAGGCCCTCAGGCTCCGGATCGCCGCCTTCGTCGAGGACCACATTCTTCCGCTGGAAAGCGACCGCGCCGCTTATGACGATCATGGAAACATCAGCGATGCCCAACTCCAGCGGTTGCGCGCCATGGCGCGGGACCAAGGCCTGTGGTGCCTGCAGCTCAAGCGCCCCGACGGGTCTTCGATCGGGCGCATGGGAATGGCCGTCTGCTACGAGGAAATGAACCGTTCGATCTTCGGTCCGGTCGTGTTCAACTCCGCCGCGCCCGACGACGGCAACATGATGGTGCTCGAGCAGATCGGGACCGAGGCGCAGAAGGCGCGCTGGTTAGCGCCGATCGCCGACGGCACGGTGCGCTCCGCCATCGCCATGACCGAGCCGGCGCCCGGCGGCGGCTCCGACCCCTCGATGATCCGCACGCGGGCCGAGAGGAAGGGGGACAAGTATGTGATCACTGGCCGCAAGTGGTTTATCACCGGCGCCGAGGCAGCGACCCACTTCATCCTCATTGCACGGACCTCGGACAGCCCCAGGCACAATCTCACCGCCATGATGTTCCACAAGGACCAGCCGGGCTGGAGGATCACCCGCCGGATCGGCATCATGGGTCCGGAAGAGCATGGCGGCCACTGCGAGCTCGAGTTCGACGGCCTGGAGATTCCGGTCGAGAATGTCCTGCTGGGCGAAGGCCAGGGCATGAAGGTGACCCAGATCCGCCTCGCGCCGGCGCGGCTGACCCATTGCATGCGCTGGCTCGGCCTGTCGAAGCGGTGCGTGGAAATCGCCACGGAATATGCGGCGCGGCGCGAGGGTTTCGGCGTCAGGCTCGCCGACCGCGAGAGCATCCAGATGATGCTGGGCGATCTCGCGATGGGCATCGAGATCGGCCGCTTGCTGGTCATGAAGGCGGCCTGGGCGCTCGACAATGGCAGCTTTGCCAAGAAGGAAGTGTCGATGGCCAAGGTCCACGTCGCTAACCTGCTCCACAAGGCTGCCGACACGGCGATCCAGATCAACGGTGCCCGTGGCTATTCGACAGATACCGTGCTCGAGTGGATCTATCGCTACGCTCGCCAGGCTCGTCTGGTCGATGGGGCGGACGAGGTTCACAAGATGGTCCTCAACCGGCACCTGACCGACGAGGGTCGTTCGTTCTGGAACTGGGAAACCGCCGCCTGAGGCCGCGTCGCGAGGAGGGAGGAACCACATGCGCAATGATCCGCATCTCGCGCCGCGCGCGGCAAACTACCAGCCGCTGACGCCGCTCGACTTTCTCGACCGCACGGTCAATGCCTTCCCGGATCGTCCGGCGGTGGTGTGGCGCGACCGGCAATGGACCTATTCCGGCTTAAATGCCATCGTCATGCGGATGGCCCGGTTTCTGATCGGAGAGGGTGTCGCGCCGGGCGACGTCGTCTCGGTCATGTGCGCAAACAGGCCCGAAATGCTGGCGGCTCATTTCGCCGTTCCCATGGTCGGCGCGGTGCTCAATCCGATCAACATCCGCCTCGACCAGTCGAGCGTGGGTTATATCCTCGGCCATGCCGAAAGCCGCATGATCCTCGCGGACGACCAGTCCGCGCCGGTGGCATCGGCCGCGGCGGCGGAGGCCGGCGTCGAATTCTACGCTTTCGCCGAGGATGGTCTCGGTGGCGGCGTCGCGCTCCTCACCGACTCCCCGGCCGAGGCGATCGATTATCGCGCCTTTGTCACCGATGAATGGCAGGGTCTCTGCCTCAACTACACGTCCGGCACGACCGGCAATCCCAAGGGCGTTGTCTATCACCATCGCGGCGCCTATCTCAACGCGCTCGGCAATGTCCTGGCGCTCGGCTTGGACAGGACGTCGGTCTATCTCTGGACCCTGCCGATGTTTCATTGCGATGGCTGGTGCCATCCCTGGGCGGTCACCGCGGCGGGCGGGCTGCATGTCTGTCTCGACCGCGTTGACCCGGCGCTGATATTCTCCGCGATCGGGGCGGAGCGCGTCACCCACATGTCCTGCGCCCCGGTGGTGCTCTACATGCTGCTCAATCACCCCTCGAGGGCGGGCCGCGATCCCGGCAAGCGCATCACGGTGGCCACCGGCGGGGCAGCCCCCACCAGCGCGCTGATCGCCGAGATGGACGCGCTCGGCTTCGACCTCATCCATCTCTACGGGTTGACCGAATCCTATGGCCCGGCGACACTCCGCATCCTCGACGAGACCGAAGCCCGGTCGAGCGCGTCCGAACGCGCGGAATTGCTCGCCTGCCAGGGCAAGCGGCACGTCACGGCAAACCGTGTGAGGGTGGTCGACGAGACCGGTGCTGATGTGGCCGCCGACGGACAGTCGATCGGCGAGATCCTGCTCAAGGGCAACACGCTGATGGCCGGCTACTACCGCGACCCGGACGCGACGGACAGGGCTTTCGAAGGCGGCCAGTTCCACACGGGCGATCTGGCGGTTGTCCATCCCGATGGTCAGATCGAGATCCGGGATCGCTCCAAGGACGTGATCATCTCCGGCGGGGAGAATATCTCGAGCCTGGAGATCGAGAGCGTGCTGG
Organism: Rhizobium sp.; assembly: GCA_019739215.1. Taxonomy (GTDB): domain Bacteria; phylum Pseudomonadota; class Alphaproteobacteria; order Rhizobiales; family Rhizobiaceae; genus Rhizobium_E. The sequence continues at coordinate 112,157 of JAHHDR010000004.1, read as the reverse complement.
CCCGCCACCCCTCGGTGCTGATGTCGGCCGCCGTGGCGCTGGCCGACCCGAAATGGGGCGAGATTCCCTGTGTCTTCATCGAGTTGAAGGCGGGCTGCGACCCCGATGTCGAGGATCTGACGCGGTTCTGCCGCCAGCACCTGCCGGGCTTCAAGATCCCGCGTCGCTTCTTCTTCCGCGAACTGCCCAAGACGGCGACGGGAAAGATCCAGAAATATCTGCTGCGCGAAATGGCACGCGCCGAGGCGGCAGGGCCATGAGCGCGGGCCTGGAATTCGATCCGAAACGGCTGCGTCACTTTCTCACCGAACAGTTCGGCGATCCCGAGCATGACTATTCGCTGGAGCGCATCACCGGCGGGCAATCCAACCCTACCTTTTTCCTGACATTCGGCAGCCGACGGATGGTGCTCCGCAAGAAGCCGCCGGGGCAGATCCTCCCCGGTGCGCATGCGATCGAGCGGGAGTTTCGCGTTCTCTCGGCGCTTCATCCGACCGATGTACCCGTGCCCCGGCCGATCCTGCTGCATGAGGATTCCGCGCTCATCGGCACGCCCTTCTACCTGATGGAGCGGGTCGAGGGCCGCGTGTTCGCCGACTGCGCCCTGCCCGAACTGACGAAAGACCAGCGCGCGCCGCTCTACATGGCGATGGCCGAAACCCTGGCGCGGCTCCATGCGATCCGTCCCGAAGCAGTCGGCCTTGGAGACTACGGCAAGCCGGGCAATTACTTCGAGCGCCAGATCGGCCGCTGGAACCGGCAGTGGCGGGAGTCTCCGAGCGAACGCATTGCCGCGCTCGACAGGCTGGCCGAATGGCTGCCGGCGCACCTGCCGCCGGATGACGGCGCGATCTCGATCGCGCATGGCGACTTCCGCCTCGGCAACATGCTCTTTCATCCCACCGAGCCCCGCGTGGTCGCAATCCTCGACTGGGAACTCTCGACACTGGGCCATCCGCTCGCCGATCTCGGCTTCTGCGTCATGCCCTGGCATACGGCGCCGACCGAATATGGCGGCATACTCGGCCTCGATCTCGCAGCCTCTGGCATCCCCCGGGAAGCCGACTTCCTCGCACGGTATTTCGCCAGCGCCATCCCGACATCCCCGCTCACCCGGTTCCATATCGCGTTCGCACTGTTCCGCTTCGCTGTCATCTTCATCGGCATCGCCGACCGGGCGAGGGCCGGAAACGCCGCCGCCGACAATGCCGGGGCCGTGGCGCCGCTTGCGGAGCGCTTTGCCCAGCGGGCGCTCGACGTCATCGCCGGTCGCGAGACCTGACATCTTCCTCCATCATGGCGGCGCACCCGCCGTTTGCCGACGCCGGTGGCCCAGGAATGTTGCGGCACAGCAATTGACAAACGTCGGCTTTCGATTTACGAGTGATGAAAATAGAAATTCATCACTCGTAAATCGAAAGCCATTTCGCAATGGTCAGCATTCTCGAAACCCCGGCAGAAGCGCAGCGGCAGGAGACGGTTACCCGCATCCTCGACAGCGCGGAGAAACTGTTCCGGCATTATGGATATGCCAAGACGAATGTCGCCGACATCGCCAAGGACCTCGGCATGTCGCCTGCCAATATCTATCGCTTTTTCGCCTCCAAGGTGGAGATCCACCAGGCGATCTGCGCGCGACTTCTGCGCACTGTCCAGCAGCTCGCGGAACTGATCCTCGACCAGGAAGACGTCAGCGTCGAGCAGCGCCTGCGCGAGTGGATCCATGCCATGCATAAGATCACCGTCGAGACGATGATGGACCAGGAGAAGGTGCATGAAATGGTCATCGTCGCGCTTGAGCGCGACTGGCAGGTCGTCGATGCTCACATCGACCGCCTCAACCTGATCGTCGCCGACGCCATCCGCGAGGGCATTCTCGCGGGAGAGTTCCCGCAACAGGATCCGGACTCGGCCGCCCGCTGCTTTGGCGCCGCGACCGTCATCCTCTGCCATCCCCAGATGGTGGCGCAGTGCCTTGCCAAGCCCAACCGTGCCACACCCGAGGAGCTGGTCGAATTCGCGATCCGCGCACTGAAGAACTGATCGGAGAGATCGATGTTCACGTCGAGCCGCAACACAATCAGCAGATTTTCCGCCGCCGGCATGGTGCTTGCTGCAACACTGGCGCTCTCCTCATGCACCGAGGAGATAGCCGAGACGAAGCCGGACATCCGTCCGGTCAAGGTGGTCGAGATCGCCAAGGCGACCAATGTCCGCGCCCTTGAATTCTCGGGCTCGGTCAAGTCCCGCACCGAAATGAACCTCGGCTTTCGCATAGCCGGCAAGGTCACGGAGCGGCTTGTCGATATCGGCGACCGTGTGCGGCCGGGCGACGTGCTGAGCCGCGTCGACCCGACCGACTATCAACTGGCCGTCGACTCGGCCGCGGCCAATCTCGATGCGGCCGACAAGGCGGTGGAAACGGCCAAGCTGGCCATCGATCGCGCGAATGTCCTTTTCAAGAAGGACGCCGTGCCGAAGGCGCAGGTCGAGCAGGCGCAACTTGCCTACGACCAGGCTGTGTCCACGCGCACCGCCGCGGCCTCCTCGCTCGAGCAGGCCAGGAACCAGCTCAGTTATGCCGAGCTCAAATCCGATCGTGACGGCATCGTCACCGCGATCAGTGCCGATCGCGGCCAGGTGGTCAGCGCCGGCACGCCAGTCCTGACCGTGGTGGCCGAGGACGAGAAGGAAGTGCAGATCGCGGTCCCGGAGAACGACATTGCAGAATTCACCCCCGGCAAGTCGGTCAAGGCGCGCTTCTGGTCCGACGACACGCTGGTGCTGGCGGGCAAGGTCCGTGAAGTCTCAGGCAGTGCCGATCCGCAATCACGCACCTTTTCGGTCCGGGTCAGCCTGCCCAACGATCCCCGCGTGCTGATCGGCATGACGGCGACGGTCGAGGCGAAGACTGCCGGCGGCGCCGACACGATCACGGTGCCGATCAGCGCGCTCGCCGAAAAGGATGGTGCCAAGATCGTCTGGACGGTGGACCGGACGGCCTCGACCGTGCATGCCCGCCCCGTCGAGGTTGCCGATTTCACGGCCGAAGGCGTTGGGGTGACGGACGGTCTGGCGCCCGGCGACCTCGTGGTCTCTGCGGGAACGCAGTTCATGACGGAGAACCTCAAGGTCAAATTGCCCGCGATCATCGGGCAGGTCACTGCCGACCTCATGCAGTGACCCCTGACCCCTGACCGCTGGCCGCCGCGGCCGGCCCTCGAAGCATCGAATGACGCATCACGGATAGGTGCCGGGCCACGGGGCCCGGCGCGCCGGTCACCCATTCCCGAACGGAACACGACGATGTCGAACACCACTGAAGCCAAGCAGTCATTCAACCTGTCGCGCTGGGCCATCGGCCATCCCTCCATCGCACGGTTCCTGTTCGGGCTGATCATCCTCACCGGCGTGTTCGGCCTGATGAACATGGGCCAGAAGGAAGACCCCGACTTCACCTTCCGGGTCATGGTGGTCCAGACCGTCTGGCCCGGCGCCTCGATCCAGGAGATGGAAGACCAGGTCGTCAACAAGATCGAGCGCAAGCTGCAGGAAGTGCCGCATCTCGATTTCGTCCGGTCCTACACCCGGGCCGGCAGCGCCATCATCACCGTCCAGATCAAGGGCGATACCGATGGCCAGGACGTGGCGGACGCCTTCTACCAGGTGCGCAAGAAGGTCGGCGATATCGACAGCGATCTGCCCTCGGGCCTGCTCGGACCCTATTTCAACGACGAATTCGGCGACACCTACATCACCCTGCACTCGCTGTCCGGCGCCGGCTTCTCCTATCCGGAGCTCAAGAAGCAGGCGATCCAGGCCCGCGACATGCTGCTTGGCACGCCGGGCGTCGAGAAGGCCGTGATCCTCGGCGACCAGCCGGAAAAGATCTTCATCGACGTCTCCTCCAAGGCGCTGGCCGAGCGCAGCCTCACGCTGACCGACCTGCAGAATGCCATCCGCGGCCAGAACGCGGTCGATCCGGCGGGCACGGTCGATACAGGCACCCGCTCGGTGCGCATCTCGGTCGAAGGCGCCGTCGATCGCGTCGAGGACATCCGCAATCTTCGGCTCACAGCGGGCGGGCAGGTGACACGCCTTGGCGATATCGCCTCGGTGTCATCGGGCCTTGAAGACCCCTTCCAGCGCAAGTTCCGCTTCAATGGCGCCGACAGCGTCCAGATCGGCGTCGTCATGGCGCCCGGCTTCAAGGTCACGGATGTCGGCCGCGCCGTCGAGGAAACCTACAAGCGTTTCCAGGCATCTCTGCCCCACGGCCTCGAGGTGCAGCAGGTCTCCAACCAGCCCGAGGTCGTGACCGAGGCGGTCGGCGAGTTCATGAAAGCGCTGGGCGAAGCGCTGGTCATCGTGCTCATCGTGTCGTTTCTCTCGATCGGCTGGCGCTCGGGCCTCGTCATCGCCATCACCATTCCGCTCGTCCTCGCCGCGACATTCGCGATCATGTACTATCTCGGGATCGACCTTCAGCGCATCTCGCTCGGCGCGTTGATCATCGCGCTCGGCCTCCTGGTCGATGACGCCATGATCGTGGTCGAGATGATGGAGCGAAAGCTGGAAGAGGGCCTCGAAAAGGTCGATGCTGCGAGCTTCGCCTATTCCTCCACCGCATTTCCGATGCTGACCGGTACTTTGATCACCACCGCCGGCTTCATCCCGGTGGGGTTCGCGGCCTCGACAGCGGGCGAATATGTCCGCTCGCTCTTCTATGTCGTCGGCATCGCGCTGGTCGTTTCCTGGTTCGTGGCGGTCTATTTCACGCCCTGGCTCGGCAACATGATCCTCAAGCAGCGGGCGCATGCCGGCACACATCACGACGTCTTCGACACCCGCTTCTATCGGGGCCTGCGCGGCACGGTGAGCTGGGCGGTGCGTCACCGAATCATCGTGCTCTCGCTCACCATCATGACCTTCGCCACCAGCCTCTGGGCGTTCCAGTTCATCCCGCAGAACTTCTTCCCGCAGTCCTCGCGTCCCGAGGTTCTGGTTGACATGTGGTTGCCCGAGGGCACGTCGATCAAGGAAGTCGAGACGCAGGCCAAGGCGCTCGAAGCCAAGATGATGGACGACCCGGACAAGAAGTTCATCGCCACCTATATCGGCGAGGGCGCGCCGCGCTTCTTCCTTCCGCTCGACCAGCAACTGCGCAACCCCAACTACGCCCAACTCCTGATCATGGCCAATGACGAGCCGGCGCGTGAACGCCTGATCGCGAAGCTGCGGACCATCCTGGCACAGGACTTCCCCGACGTGCGCGGCAAGGTCGACCGTCTGTTCCTCGGCCCGCCCACGGGCTGGCCGGTGCAGATGCGGATCATGGGCTCGGATCGTGCCGAAGTCCGGCGGATTGCCGACGAGGTCAAGGCGCGCTTCCAGCAGAACCCGGAACTCGGTGCGATCCACGACGACTGGCTGGAACCGGTGACGTCGATGAAGCTGGTCGTCGACCAGGATCGGGCCCGTGCGCTGGGCGTCACCTCGCAGCGCATCCGCCAGATGCTGCAGGCCACCATGTCCGGCGCGCCGCTCGACGATTTCCGCAGCGGCGAGGAGACGATCTCGATCGTCGCCCGCGAGCCCGAGGAAAGCCGCAAGCTGCTCTCCGCCGTCGATTCGGTCTATATACCTACCGATCTTGGCGGCTTCGTCCCGCTCTCTCAGGTCGCCAAGGTCGTGCCGGTTCTCGAGCAGGGCATCGAGTGGCGCCGCGACCGGCTACCGACGATCACCGTCCGGGCAACACTGCCCGACGGTATCCAGCCCAACGATGTTGCCATGAAAATGTACAACGACATGGCCGACCTTCGCGCGGGCCTTCCGGCCGGCTACAAGGTCGAGATCCAGGGTGGCGCTGAGGATGCGGCCGAAAGCCAGATGTCGATCGCCGCCAAGGCGCCGGTCATGCTGGCCGTCATCGTTATCCTGTTGATGATCCAGTTTGCAGCATTTCGGCAAGGCGATGCTGGTGCTCGCCACCGGCCCGCTCGGCATCATCGGCGCGGCGGCTGCATTGCTGATATCGGGCGCCCCCTTCGGCTTCGTCGCCATCCTCGGTGTGATCGCGCTGCTCGGCATCATCATGCGCAATTCGATCATCCTCGTCGACCAGATCGACCAGGACAATCGCCGCCGGCATGGACCGCACCGAGGCGATCATCGGTTCGGCCGTCCGCCGCTTCCGGCCGATCGTGCTCACGGCACTGACGGCGGTGCTGGCGCTGATCCCGATCTCGCGTGGCGTGTTCTGGGGTCCGCTGGCCTATTCGATGATGGGCGGCATCCTGGTGGCAACCGTGTTGACCATCCTCGTCCTGCCTGCAGCCTATGCGCTGTTCTTCGGCCGCGAACCGAAGAGCAAGACTGATGCGCCGGCCGTCGGCGATGCGCCGGAGGACGAGGTCCCGGACAATGTCCGGCACATGCCGATCGCCGCGGAATGACCAAGGGCGGCGCGCCCGGCTGATTGAACGGCCGGGCCGCTCCAATGGACGTCATTATCGCGATTTAGGAGTGCCGCGGCCTCGGCAAGCGTTGAAAAGCGGCGCCGCCTATCCCATATGGTAGACACTTAAATAGCTTGCGGATGCTGTACCGCTTTCCAGGCGCCGACAACCCCCAACACTTGCTGATCCATGCTGGCCGCCGATCCGGTCGCCCGCACAGCCTTTCCAGGAGAATTCCATGTCCGACCCGAAAGACAAGGGCCGCGCGGAAGCGCAGGCCTACCAGCCAATTCCTTTTGCCAAGAAACACCGTATATCAGTTGAAGATGCGACGACGATTTCTGAAGAAGCATGGTACCGATCGCAAGTCGGCCGACAAGGAAGCGCGTCGCGTCGCCGTTTGATGCCGCCGATCAGAGCGATATGCCGTTGCTGTTCCTGATCGCGCCTTGAGGGATGAGGAGCAACAGGTTGTGACGACAGTGTCGAAAACCACGGTGCGGCTTTGACAGGGGATCTTGAGGCCGCATTCCGCGAATCGCTCGGGTGGACCGCATTCTTCGCGGACCAGGTGGAGCCAGGCGAGCGCGGCCTTGCCGCGGCACGCATCGCCGAGGTCCATCGCAGCCGGCTTGGCATCGCTGGCCCGGATGGGCCGGCGACGCTTGTCATCTCGCCGCAGGTCGTCACGGCCGAGTTTGCCGTTGGCGACTGGGTTCTGACGGAACCCGGGACCCGCGTGCTGACGCGCCGGCTCAAGCGCCGGACGCTGCTCCAGCGCCGCGTGGAGGGCAGGGAAGCCCGGCAACTCGGCGCGGCCAATGTCGACACCCTGTTCATCGTCACGTCATGCAACGACGATTTTAACGTCGCCCGGCTTGAACGCTATCTGGCGCTTGCCAACCAGGCCGGCACAGCCCCCGTGATCGTGCTGACCAAGGCTGACCTTGCCGAGGATGCAGCGACCTTCGAGCGCGAGGCGAAAGCACTGCAGCGGGATTTGCCCGTGGTTTCTCTCAATGCGCGGTCGCAGGATGCCAGGACGGCGCTTGCCGCCTGGTGCCGCCACGGGCAGACCGTCGCTCTGATAGGGTCCTCCGGCGTCGGGAAGTCGAGCCTGGTCAACACGCTGGCAGCCCTCACGGCGGAGCGCTCGCAGGAAACCGGGGAGATCCGAGAGCGGGATGCCAAGGGCCGGCATACGACCACGGCGCGCTCGCTGCATTCGATACTGGGTGGCGGCTGGATCATCGATACGCCGGGATTGCGCACGCTTCATCTGAGCGAGGTGGGTGAGGGGATCGACGAACTGTTTGCCGAAATCACCGAACTGGCCCCCCAGTGCCGGTTCCGGGATTGCACCCACGATCACGAGCCCGGCTGTGCCGTGCAGGGCGCCGTTCGCGCCGGCACGCTGTCTGCCGAAAGGCTGTCGCGCTGGCGGGTGCTGCAGGCGGAAAACCACAGGAATACCCCGCAACTCACCGGCCCGCGTGGCAACAAGACCGCGCAACGGAAGAAGCCGTGAATGACGCCAGCCGCGGACTTCGGCGGAATTGCGCCGCCGCCTTCTCTTGGCCATCCGGGGATGCACCTGCAATGAAACGAGGGAGTGAACATAATGTCGAAGCCCACCCGCAGACCGACCAGCGCAATCGACGCTGCCGAAGCCCTGTTCCAGCCTAAGAAGAAGACGGTCGCGCCGGCTGTGGAGCGGCCGAAGGTGCCCCACGCCAGGGAACTTGTATCGCTCAAGATCGACAGCGACGTGCTCGCCCATTTCCAGGCAGAAGGCGCCGGGTGGCAGGATCGCATCAATGACGCGCTTCGAGAGGCGATGCAAAGCCGGACATGACGCCATTTTCCTGCGACAAGCTGGCTGCGCGGCAATTCCGGCGTCGCCATGACTTGGTGCGACAGCGCACCAAGTCGAAATTATTGATTATTAATTTGTGCAGCGCAGCATTCGTGCCCATTTGTCTCTCTTAAGCCCATTGTGGGCGAAGGAGCAGCATGTGGCCGAAGTTCAGAATTCACGCCGTCTCGTCGAATTGACGGGATTCGGCTCCAACCCCGGCGCACTCAGGTCATGGCTCTACCTGCCGACGATCTTCGCTCCCGGCGCGTCGCTGGTCGTCGTTCTCCACGGATGCACGCAGAATGCCGCGACCTATGACCATGGCGCGGGTTGGACCCAACTCGCGGAGGAGAAGGGTTTTGCCGTCCTTTTCCCCGAGCAGCAACGTGCCAACAACGCCAATCTTTGCTTCAACTGGTTCGAGCCCGGCGATACCAGCCGCGATTCCGGCGAGGCCCTGTCCATCCGCGAAATGATCGGTCACGTGGTCCAGTCCCACGGCATGAATTCGCGCAGCGTGCACATAACCGGTCTGTCGGCCGGTGGCGCCATGGCAAATGTCATGCTCGCCACCTATCCGGAGGTTTTCGCGGGCGGCGCGATCATCGGTGGCCTGCCTTTTGGAGTGGCGGCCGGTGTCGGGCAGGCCTTTGAGCGGATGCAGGGCCGCAACCCGCCGAGCGAACGGACACTACAGTCCGCGCTGGCCGCCGCGGCCCCGAATTCGGGTGACTGGCCCACGATATCGATCTGGCACGGCACGCATGACCAGACCGTCAAGCCCGTCAACGCCGCGCAGTCAGTGACGCAATGGATCGGTGCGCACGGCGCGCCGGAAGCGCTGCACGTGGTTGAGGATCTGAAGGGTCACATCCGCAAGGCATGGCGTGACGAAAACGGGCGTGAGGCCGTCGAACTCTATCTGATCAGCGGCATGTCCCACGGTGTTCCCCTCGCGGCCACAGCGGCGGCACCCCTGGGAAATGCCGGCCCCTTCATGCTTGAGACGGGGATTTCATCGACCGCTAGAATTGCCAGGGGCTGGGGACTTGCCACGGAGGAGGACGTTGCCAGGGTCGAAAGCTCGGCCGGGCACGCCGCCCGGCCGGCGGCGGACCCCCACGGTATTAAGGGAATCGTTGCGAAGGCCATGGAATATGTGGCGCCGAAACGACGTGCCAAGCGCGCCGAGGCCGGCGTCGATACCAGCCAGGGTGTCACCAAGGTGATCAACGACGCCCTGCGTGCGGCGGGCCTGATGCGATAGACAAGTCGGGTACTGGGGCACCTGATGGGCTCCGGTACCGGTTCCCGAATGCTGGATAGTGCCAGCCGCCGCAGGCGGCCGGCATGTCAACGTGTTTCGATGACGATGCACGCGGAACTTCCGGAAGAATCCCGCGTTTATGCTCGTCGTCCGCACGGGCCGAAACTTCGGGGAATTTTCATGAGATTGCAGGCAGGGGTGAACCGCCCAGCGGGGCGAAGGCCATGAGCGTCGACAGCGAGCCCAGTGCGGTCCCCAATGCGGTCCCCAGTGCCGCCCCCAGTGCTGAGCCTTCGGCGGATATGCCGCCCGGTACCAGTCGCCTGCAGAAATATGTTGGCTTCATCCTCTTCCTGATGGTCATCTACAGCCTCTATCTAGGGCGGGAATTCCTGACGCCGATCGTCCTTGCATTCCTGCTTTCCATGACGCTGACTCCGGTCGTCCGCTTTCTCGGCAAGCGCGCGGTGCCGCCGGCGCTATCAGCGACGATGCTCGTCCTCGGCACGGCCGCAGCGATTGGTGTACTCGTCTATGTGACCAGTGGGCCGATCTCAGCGTTGGTTGCCGACGCACCTGCCATAGGCCAGCGGCTTCAGGCGAAGGTCGAGACGATCCAGATCACGGTGAAGAAGGCGCTGAAGGCGACGGAGCAGATCGACTCAGCCACGGAGGCTGTTTCGGATGCCGATGTTCAGAAGGTGGTCGTCGCCCAGCCCGGCATAGTGTCTCGCGCAGCAGGAAACGCGGTCTCGATCGGCACCACGCTTGCCATCACGCTCATGCTGTCGCTGTTCCTTCTCGCCTCAGGCACGATGTTTTACGAGAAGATCATCCAGAGCGTGCCAAGGCTCAGCGACAAGAAGAAGGTGCTGCGCGTCGTTTACAGCGTCGAACGCGAAATCTCACGCTATCTGTTTACCATCACGCTGATCAACGGCGGATTGGGCGTGGTGGTCGGTCTTGGCCTCTGGCTGCTGGGCATACCGAATGCGCTGGTCTGGGGCGTGGCGGCCGCGGTGTTCAACTTCCTGCCCTATATCGGCGCGCTCCTCACCATTGTCCTCGTCGCGGTGATATCGCTGGCCACGTTCGACAGCATCGCCTTCGGTCTGGTCGCGCCGGCCTTCGTCCTGACCTGCAATATTCTTGAGGGTCAGTTCGTCACGCCTCTGATGCTGGGGCGGCGGCTCGAACTCAATACGGTTGCCGTCTTCATTTCCATATCGTTCTGGACCTGGATCTGGGGCTTCATCGGCGCGCTCCTTGCCGTGCCCATCCTGGTCGTCATCAAGGTCATCTGCGACCACTTCGATCCCCTGCAGGCGCTGGGCAACTTCCTCTCCGCCCAGCAGGCGGCGCCAAAGCCCGATGACTGACCAGCAAAGCGCCGCCTCAGGATCAGCGCATGGGCCGCCGCGCTCCACGACGCCAGGCCGCGAGCCACTACCGAAACTGATGGCAGAATACAAAAAAGCCCGGAAAACCGGGCTTTTTGTATAAATTTCCGACCATCCGGGACAGTCTGAAAAAAATGGAATGGTGCCCAGAAGAGGATTGGGCGGTAGGCGCGATGCAAATGTGAAAAATCAATGACTTACGGAAGAGCTGACCGCGATTTTGTAGCACATTTTGTACCAAAGCTCAACTGCTTAAAGGAGGCTTACGACTAGGATTTTCGCGACCTGACGAATTGATTCATGAGGGTGGGCTGCGGTCACAGGGCGCCGCAGGTGCGTCATAGACGCCTTGAAAATGCATCAGGCGGAGCAGTGCTGCATTCCGCCGCGGTCGCCGAGAATCTAACGGTACTGTGAGAGAGGGATTGAACGCCAAATGCAATCCAAATTTAAACCTTACAAATCAACAACATCAGCTTCCCTCTGAGGGGCAGATTGTAGCACTCGACCTTTAGTAGCCGCAAGAATTCCAGCTGTTAGCTTCGCCACTGACGTGGAACGTCAGAACTTTCTTAGTACCTCCGCAAACTGCCAGCGCAACTTCTCAAATTTGTGGAATTTCAACCTTTGAGATATAGACCGACGTTCAGGCATACTCTTCTGGCCGTGCATAGCAATGGGGGGTTCATCAAATGGCGCAGCTTCAGGTTACGGACATAAACGTCCCCAATCTGCTCAAGAAACTCAAGACCAACGAATGGCTAGTTCCGCAGTTTCAGCGAGAATTCGTATGGAGCAATGCGGCAGTGATCTCTCTGGTCAACTCGATAATAGATGCTCGCCCAATCGGCATGATTACGCTTTGGGAGCAGCAAGAGGACTCCGCCCTGGTATTGGAACCCGTATCAATTCCAGACTGGGACCCAGAGGCAGGAAGAACGGGGGTACGGCCATATACCGACGATAGCAGGCGGCCAGGTCGCTATTACGCTGTGCTTGATGGTAGACAGCGTTCAACTGCGCTTGCAATGGCTTTCGGCGGCCTACGCGCTCACTCCAAGCAGTATCGTCACGCCGGAGCATTTTTCCTCGATGTCTCCGCACGTGATGAGAACGAACGGGTGAAGTTCCTTCCATTGAAGGAAATCGATCGTTTGAATGCAGGAACACTGGCGGGAGCGATCTCACAAGGCCTGTTCCCATTAGCATGCGACGATCCTGACGCCCTAATGGGACAATGGATGTCCTATCTCCAGCACATTCGCAATCCGGAGTACTATTCCAATGGCGCCTTGCCGGAAGCAACTGAGTTAGATAGAAGAAATCAAGTTCTCTCTAAGGCTTTCTCGGGAATATTGAATACAAAGCTCGCCGTTTACATAGTGCCAAACGAATACAGCTTGGCCGAGATATGTGACATATTTGAAACTCTAAATACGACCGGGACGAAGGTATCTCCAGTTGATTTGATCCACAGTGGATTATTCAATGACACCGCTGGCGATATAGGAGGTCCTCTTCTTCTAAGAGAACAGATTGATGCCCTGGGGGAACTTGATGGCGCGGTTGGATGGTCATCATCTAAAGATCGCCCAGAACTCATCGCTCAGTTTGTAGCCGCCGCTCACGTTGCACTGGATACCAAGCCAACCCCCCGTAAAACTGCTGGCAAAGACACTAAAATAACCAGCGTCAAATCGGGCGATCTCCTGGCGGTTCCCTCGGGTTTCTGGCGCAAAATATTCGAGAACAACGCAACCGTAGCCAGCTTCATCGGCGGCTTTCAACACGCTGTCGCAGGTGGTCACTTCGGTATGGCACAATGCCCATACCCGGCGAGTGCGGCTATTTATGTGGGTCTTCGATGGTTCAGGGAATTTGATGCGTCTCCTTCAATACATTGGGGGATCGACAAGTTGGACATGTTGTACCGCGCGTTCTTTTGGCGGAACGTTTTCAAGTCCCGATACGATCAAGGCTTTCTTACGCAGGTGGGCACCGACCTCAGAGCGATGAAAGAGTTCCTGGGCGAGGTATCTGCGACGACGCAAACTGATGTGTGGAGGACAAGCGCCGGTGTTTGGCTAGATGAAACGATAGGACCGCGCCCCACATTCGATGACATACTGAGGCTCGGTCTGCGACGGCACTGAGAAGGGCGCCCTCCGTAGGGGAACACTACTGCTGCTGCACGCCAGAGCAAGCGTCGATCCCGTGAATACGGAATTGCAAATCAACTCCGAGTCCGGAGCTATGGATCTACACCATATCTACCCGAAGGATTGGTGCGCCAACAACAAAGGTGGCGACCTACGAGCGATGCTGAATGCCGATGTCGCAGGATATGACTGGGTCAACGCCGCATCAAACTTAATCCCAATGCATCGTCGAACGAATAACGAGTGGCGCAAGATGTCACCAACAACTTATCTTGACACCTATCAGGTCAATTTCGACACAAACCCAGATATTTGGAACCGCTATTTTGTCAGCCGGGAATTGTTCGATCTTCTGCTACAGGGAACTGAAGGACTTGAGCCATTTTGGAAACAACGTTCACGATTGATTGCCCAAGAGATTTTCGACCGCTGCGCTGTCTGAGGGCTGAACATGAAGCTACTTTGCTTTACAGCTTCCCTAGCAATCACCTCTCCCGTTGAGACAACCCTCAGGCGACTACTCGATGAATACGGCTTTGACACAGGTGACGACGTCCTACTGAGCCTTTCCCGACTAAACGATGCACTGAGCCATTTCCAACTGAGGTGCGATCCACCGATAGGTCAGTTGGGGCTCGATGATAGGCGCGTTTTGTCCGCAGAGTCTAACGGGGCGCTCGTATCGGCCTTAGATAGAATTTCACGAGGCGAGACTTCATCAACAGAGTTCAAAGCATCCTTTTTGCTCGACTGGAAAAAATATGTTAGAGTTCCTGGCCTTGAAATTGCGCAATATCGAAACGATGATCTCAAGAGATCAATATTGAAGACGCTCGCTGCATTTGCAAATACCGATGGAGGAGTGCTATACATCGGAATTACGGATGACGGCGTGCCATGCGGATTAGAAAACGATTTCTTGCTAGCAAACATAAAGCGGCCCGATTACGATGGCTGGGAGCAATATCTGCGTTCACAGATTGAATCCGCGTTCTATGATGGCAGATCGTTCAATGCCTATGTTAGGACAGAGCTCCTAAGCGGCGCTGCTCGCGAGTTCATTGAGGTGAAAGTCGCCGCCAGGAGCGAGCTTACTTTCTTAAAGGCAGCCGAAGAGCGGGCTGACTTGTTCGTAAGATCCGGCACTAGATCAGTGACGATTGCGTACCAAGACATTGAAAAGCACTTTGAACTTCGCCGCAAATTCTAAACTTCCAAGCACTGCTAGGGTACTCGATATAGGTCCCAGCCGTGGTGTCCCTTTTGCTGTCCCGTGGGGGTGAATAGCCCCGAGTTTCGTAGACACCCTCCGGTTACGTTTTCTGCTGCTTTTCGAACTCGACGGGCGACAGCATCCCGTTTCTGACATGTTTGCGCTTCGGGTTGTAGAACATCTCGATATAGTCGAACACGTCCTGCCTAGCTTCGTCTCTTGAGCGATAGACCTTTCGGCGTATCCGCTCCCGCTTCAACAGATTGAAGAAGCTCTCAGCGACGGCATTGTCATGGCAGTTGCCCCGTCGGCTCATCGAGTGAACCAGATTGTGGTGCTTCAGGAACGCTGCCCAGTCCATGCTGGTGAATTGCGATCCCTGATCCGAATGCACCAGAACCTTTTCCTTTGGCTTTCGCCTCCAGACAGCCATCAGCAACGCCTGCAGCACGACATCCGTTGTCTGACGGCTCTGCATCGACCAGCCGATGACACGGCGGGAATAGAGATCGATCACCACCGCGAGATAGGCGAAGCCTTCGTTGGTCCGGATGTAGGTGATGTCCGTGACCCACGCCTTGTCCGGAGCAGCAACGTCGAATTGACGGTCCAGAGTGTTGTCGATGACAATGGAAGGCCTGCCGCCATAAACTCCGGGACGGCGCTTGTAGCCGATCTGAGCCTTTATCCCGGCAATCCGCGTCAGACGCGCAACCCGGTTGGGGCAGCATGTCTCGCCGTGATCGAGCAGGTCGTCATGAAGCTTGCGATACCCGTAGACCTTGCCGCTCTCTTCCCAAGCCGTCTGGAGCAGATCGATCTGCCGCTTGTCCTCAAAGGCACGCTTGCTCAAGGGCATCCGAAGCCAGGCATAAAACCCGCTGGGATGGATGCGGAACAGGCGACACATCATTCGCACCGAAAACCGCTGTTGATGCTGGGCAACGAACGCGTACTTCACTTTGCATCCCTGGCGAAATACGCGGTCGCTTTTTTTAATATGTCGCGCTCCTCGGTGACCCGCGCCAGTTCCCTCTTGAGCTGCCTGATCTCCTCTGACTGGTCGCTACCATGGCCACCGGGCATCGAGGAGAACTTCTTCTTCCACTCATAGAGCGAGTGCTGGCTGACACCCAGCCGCTGTGAAACTTCCGAAACCGGATAGCCCCGTTCGGTGATCTGACGCACCGCGTCGCGCTTAAACTCGTCGCTGAAATTCGATTTGCTCATGATGCTCTTCTTGCCTCAAAATTAGGAAGAAGGTGTCTACAAATCTCGGGGCTATTCAAAGGAAGCTGCCGGATCGGCGGTACGCAGTGCGGCTGCGGGCAGCGAAGCAATCCTGAGTGTGTTGCTCGGAATTTATCCGAACCTCCGCTGGCTCGACGACGTCTCGACAAGTGAATTCGATAAGCATTTCAATAAAATCTATGACGAGGATCCCGCAATGGTGTTAGGATCGAGACCGGTGTGAAGTCCGATAGGTCTGCCGCACAGTGGCATACTTATCAAGGGCTTAGTCAAGTCGACTTAGGGCCCGGCGGTTCGATTCCTTTCAAGAGCGCTCAGTTCAGCAACCGGTTTTCTCTCAATATGGGCACAGCCATGTCGATGAAGGCGCGAACCTTGGCGGGCGCGCTTCTGCCTTCGGGGTAGAGAAGTTGGACGGGAAGCGGCGGCTCCTCAGTAAGCATCCGGCGTAGACCGCGTCGGTCAGGTTTGCGGTCAATGTCGCTTGTTCTGGCTCTTGGCGAAGGCTGCTTTTCCGAGCGTTCGGCGGCGGGCGAGCTTGGCGATGCGTTCAGATCCACAAGCGCGGCAAGTTGGGCTATATCATCGCCGGCCGGCCGTGCCGGCCAAAGCCGTCCTCGCTTAATCGGCTGATGATCTCCGCTTGCCGATCCGTCGGTACGGTTGCCGTAGCTGCAAAGTGTCGTCATCATCCCTTCATGACCCAAATTCTGGCTCCACGCCTTCATGGCCTCCACAGTGGGGCAAAGAGTCATGCCCAGCTTGGCCAGCGTCTTGCGCAGGCTGTGAGGATTGGCATAGGGCAAACCCGCCGCTTCGAAAGCCGTCTTGAAGATGCGCCGGATCGCCGCAGCATTCGACCAGTGATCGCGGGAAAGGCCGGCAGCGGCAAACAGCCTGTCATTGCCCAGCGCGATGTGGGTCTTCGCAAACAGCGGATCATCCGGGGCCGAACAGCAATTCTGCCTTCAGGTAGTCGACCCACTCCGCGACGATGGATTCCACCTCATCGCCAACGGGAAAGAAAGTCGTATCGATGGTTTTCCGGTTCTTGGTCCGAACCTCGCGCGCGTCCTGAAAGACGTGGCGCTCTGCGATATCAATATGCTTCAGTTTCAGGGATGCGGTGGCGTCGTCACGGGCGCCGGTCAAAAAGCGTGTGAAAGCGATGATGGCGCGGTCGCGTTTTTCAATGTCGCTGTCCACAGGCATTTTTGAAAGCACGAGTTTGATCTGCTCGATCGTAGGCACACCCGCGCGTTGCGATTGCGCTGTGGCGATCCGACTGTCATTGGCGCTTGGGTTGAAATAGTCCGCATCGCTGTAGGACATCCGGGACCTATAGCCGGGCTGTCCGGCAAGCCAGATGAAGAATGCCTTGAGCGCCATCAGCCGCGCGTGGATGGTGGACTTTGACAGCGGCTTTCCGGTTTTCCTGTTTCGACTACTGGCAAGATGCGCCTTAAAGCCGGCGGCCTGGGAAATGTGGAACAGCATGAAGTCGTGACACTTGTTCCACTGTTCGAAGCCCGCGATGGCTGCCGCGACTGCTTCGATCGTGCCTGTGTCCATCCGCTTCGCTTCCTTCAAATAGATGAAGTAGTCTCGCTTGATCCGCTCGTTTTTGGCGTTGTGTTTTCTCATGCGCTTCGCTCCTGTCGAAAGTGATCATTTTGCACGGGGATTGGCCATATCGATTAGGCTTGGCTGACCCTGTGGGAAATGACACGTCCGCCAGTCGCATCAGCGCCGGCAGCTTAGCCGCGCTGAAGGCCTTGTTCATGATCGTGTCGCACTCTTCGCAGATCGCTGACAGGTGCCCGCTCTTGACGGTTGCCGGCACATAGTCGATCAGGCTTCCGGCGGCGGGCCGTGGCTCACGGCAGCGGAAGCAGAACAGCTCCTGTAGCCGGCACCTGTGCTTCGGCTTCATGCGGCCTGCCAGATAGTCCTTGAGGTCAGGACCAAGTATCAGCAGCGGCTTCTTGTCGGTTATCGCCGGCAAGCCATCCTTCAGCCAGCGCCGGATGGTGCCCTTGGCAACGTTCAGCGCGCGCGCCGCCTCCTCAACCGTGTAGCTGCGATGGATCTTGATGGCGCGCCAGTTGAGTCGGTGCCGGGACATCCCATCATCCCTCGCTCTCGAAGAGTGCGCGCACGTCCTCGACACGCCACACCGTGACGCGGGCGCCAAGTTTCATCGGTTTGGGAAAGCGCCCGTCCTTGATACCCGCCCACCATGTGGACTTGGAAACCGGGATAGGCCCGCGCGGCGCGATGATTGCGGAAAGCCGGACGAAGCGGTGGCGGGGAATGTGGTGTTGTGCGGCATTGTACGATCCTGTCCGTGAAAGATGGATCGTGTTTTAGTCCGAGTGCGTTGCGCAGCCTGAAAGAGCCAAAAACTATTCTGAGGGGTTTTTGGCCTTATCCAAATAGCGAAATATCTTGGATACGCGCGCTTTGACGGCACTTTCGGCCGGCTCCTTTTCGTGCGTGTTTCCAAACCATGATAGCATTTCTCTCACGAGATCCGCCTGCTTCTCCGGTAATCCGTCGATGCTGTTTGCCCGGTGAACTATTTCAAGAAAGAAGGAGTCCCAGTCATACTCAGGTGGACGGCCAACCCTGCTTTGCTGCGTATTGGCTTTGTCTGATACCTCCGGAACTGGCTGAGGCGACGGATCAACTCTTGCGCCCGAGCCGGCAACTAGTCTGTGAAGCCGTTCGGTGGGATTTTCTGGATCTTGAAATGGTGAGATTGTGTCAAAGAGAAAAGTTGGAAAAAGGCACTTGCCCTTAGCGAAATTGGCGAGATCCTCCCTTGAAACATGAGTTTTCGAGTGATCGCCTATCATAGACAATGCATTTGTGGAGTCGTCTGCAGCGAGCTGCATACTCACAATGGCAGAAACCAGCATTTGCTTTGCGGCAAATACTTCAGAAGGCCAGAAGCTTTCCACGGCGCTCAACCTCGCCGGATCAACGCCACACCATAGTGCCGCCGCTTGATTGACGGTGAAGACGTCGACATACATCCAGTGCGATACGCTAGACATGTAACCCTGCCTCGATTCGCCGAGCGATGGCCAAGGATCATCATGATCAGGATGTTCTGATTTCGTCCAGACGGCGCGCCCACCATCCGGACATTTTCACCCGTTCTTCCCAATAGAGCGCCCGATGATACGCCTTGCGAACTTCGTCCGCGCCAACATGTGCCAATTCCGCTTCGATGGCATCCGGTGCCCATAGGCCGCATTCGTTCAGCAACGAAGACGCGCTGGCGCGGAAACCATGCGATGTTGCTTGATCATGCGTGAAGCCCATGCGGCGGAGGGCTGTGTTCAGAGTGTTTTCGCTCATTGTCCGTTGACGAGTATGCACGGCCGGGAACGCGAAACGGCAATCACCGGTCAGCTTGTATAGGTCTCGAAGCAGGGTGATCGTAGACGACGGGATCGGTTTTCGATGCTCGCGGCGCATCTTCATGCGGCTTGCCGGAATCGTCCAGACACCTTTCTCCAGATCGAACTCGCTCCATTCGGCTTGTCGAAGTTCGCCAGGGCGTGGATAGAGAATTGCCATGAGTTGGAGCGCAATGCGGGTCTCGGGATTGCCATCGTATGACCAGATGGCGCGAAGCAGTCCACCAAACGCGTTGGCATTCGTGATGGCCGCACGATGCGTCACCACGGGCGCCGTAAGCGCTCCCCTCAATCCGAATGTTGGATCGTTCGCGACACGAGCGGTTGCTATCGCGTATCGGAAGACCTGCCCTATCGTTGATCGCATCCGCCGTGCGGTTTCATAGTTTCCCTTGGATTCGATCCTTCGCAACGGAATCAGTATTTCCGCCGCCGATAAGTCTGCGATGGGCCGGCTGCCAATATCGGGTATCGCCAAGTCCAGAAGCCAGCGCTTTTTTGTGAGAGTCGCGTCGGCTTTGCCTTCCTTCTGGCACTTGGCAATGAACTCGTCCGCGATCAGTCCAAAGGTCAGCGCATTGCTTGCCTGTTTGGCGATCTTCTCCATCTTCAAATTGTGGGCAGGATCAGTGCCCTTCGCGAGAAGCGCCTTCGCCTCGTCGCGTTTTCGCCGAGCGTCAGCCAACGAAACCGCTGGATAGGCGCCGAACGCGAGGAGCTTCTGCTTTCCGTCGTACCGGTAGGCCATGCGCCAGAGTTTCGAACCAGTCGGATTGACCAGAATATGCAGGCCACCGCCGTCGCTGTGCTTGGTGGGCTTCGCTGCTGCCTTAAGAGCCTTTACGCTTGTGTCCGTGAGCGCCATTGTTGGTATCCGGGTTTTCGCGTGGGTTGGTATTCTGCGATGTACCCACAACGCTACCAACAAAATCCTCGGATGCAACAGGACGGAGCCGGACGCCAAAAAGCAAAAAAGCCCGGAAAACCGGGCTTCTTTGAGTGTTATCGGACCATCTTGGACGGTCTGAAATGGGAATTTGGTGCCCAGAAGAGGACTCGAACCTCCACGCCTCGCGGCACAGATACCTGAAACCTGCGCGTCTACCAATTCCGCCATCTGGGCAGCGACCGTGCATGTAAGGGGATGATCCGACAGTGTCAACTGGGTTTTTCAGTTTTGCCGATGTCTTTTTCTACCGGGCGAGGCGGCAGGGTCGATTGGCGCCCGGAACCATTCGCCGGACCAGCGGTTTGACGAGCGTGTCGATGGTTGCTTGCCATGGGCGACGTTGATCTTGGTCAATGCAAAGTTCAAATCTGCCGTTATTTTGCCTGAATGAAAGCAATTGGTAACCGACACAGGGACCCGCCGCGTCGCGACTTGGATTTTCAAGTTGCAAACTTAAGCGATCCCGTGTTTAAAAAAGTGAATAAAAACGAACGGCAAACCGTTTTGCGCAAGGGACACCAAGGGAGCTTGCAGGCTCTTTGAAACAAGAGAGGATCAAAAATGTCCAGGATTCGTAAAATTGTCGTTGCCGGCGCCTTGGCAATCGCATCGGTAGTTCCGCTGACGGTTGCGGAAGCAATGCCGGTGACCAATGCACCCGCCAAGGCAGAAAAGTCGTCAGACGTGCAGCAGGCCCGTTGGTGCGGCCGCTATCGCTGCGGCTACCGCCGTGCCTGGCGCCCGCGCGCCCGCGTTTGGGTTCGTCCGCGCCGCGTCTGGGTCGCTCCGCGCGTCGTCATCCGCCCGGCTCCGCGCTATGTCGTCCGCTCGGGTTACAATCGCCATGTGCGCTGGTGCATGAACAACTATCGTTCGTACGATCCGGGTTCCGACACGTTCGTGACCTATGGCGGCGACGTCCGTCGCTGCAACTCGCCCTTCCGTTGATCGGAAGGCCCGAGGGCTGAAAATTGAGGCAGGGCCATGGCCCTGCCTTTTTCTTTGCCCGTCCGGCGATCCTAGGGCTTGTCGATATGGCCGAGGTCGCGGTCCGGCTCGATGATGTCACGGACGCGCTGCTTGAGTTCCTTGGGGCCGGGAAAGCCGCCGTCGCGCTTGCGTTCCCAGATCAATTCGCCATTGACCCTGATCTCGAAATTGCCCCCCGTGCCGGGAATGAGGCCGACCTCGCCAAGCGTGTCGCCGAAGGTCGAAAGCAGTTCCTGCGCCATCCAGCCGGCGCGGAGAAGCCAGTTGCATTGCGTACAGTAGAGGATGGTGATGCGCGGCTTGTCGGTCATGCCGTCAGGTAGCATCAAGCCGATGGCCTTGCAAAGCACCTTTGCCGAACCGACATAGTCGCGGACATGAAGGGGACCTGCTGATGATTTTCGCGACCGCGACCCGCGCCTTTGGCGATCTGTTCTCCACGCCGATTCGCGGTGTCTTCTGGAAAGTGATCGGGCTGACGCTGCTGTTTCTGCTGGCGCTATGGTACATCCTGCGCCTGCTGTTTCTCGGTTATGCCCTGCCCTATGTCGAGGGCTGGTTGCCTGACATCGGATCTTGGTCCGGTTGGCTCGACACTGTCGTGGGCATCCTCTCGGCGCTGGGGATCGCCGCAGGGCTCGCTTTCCTCATCGCGCCGGTCAGCGCCGTCATTGCCGGCCTGTTCTTGGATGATGCCGCCGAGAGGGTCGAGCAGGCGAGCTATCCCACGGATGCGCCGGGCCAGGCGTTGCCGCTCGGGCAGTCGATCCTTTCCAGCCTGCGTTTCTTCCTGGTCGTGATTGCCGCGAACCTGCTGGCGCTCGTCTTCCTGCTGGTGCCCGGGGTCAATATCGTCATCTTCTTCGTGGTCAACGGCTACCTTCTCGGCCGGGAATATTTCGAATTCGCCGCTGCCCGCTATCTTGGACCCGAGCGGGCGCGCGCCTGGCGTAGCCGCAACCAGGGACGCGTCTGGCTGGCGGGCCTGGCGATCGGCCTGTTTCTCATGGTGCCGTTGCTCAACATCCTGACGCCGTTGTTCGCCGCCATCTTCATGGTGCATTACGTCAAGGCGCTGATGCGGCAGGAAGCCGGAATTGTCGCCTCTGCAGTGCCGCGCTGATCAGATGGCCTGTTGCGGCAGTTCGACGAGTTCGGCCGGCACGTCGCAGGTCTTGTCGGGCGACTTGCAGATGTCGGCGATGACGCAATGCTCGCATTCGGGACGCCGTGCCTTGCACGTATAGCGCCCATGCAGGATCAGCCAGTGATGGGCATGGTAGAGGTAGGTTTCCGGAATGATGCGGAGAAAGTTGTCCTCCACCTCGTCTGGCGTCTTGCCGGGCGCGATCCGGAGGCGGTTGCCGATCCGGAAAATGTGGGTGTCTACCGCCAGCGCCGGGATGCCGAAGGCCATGGATAGCACGACATTGGCCGTCTTGCGCCCCACGCCCGGAAGCGTCACCAGTTCCTCCAAGGTCCGAGGCACCTCGCCGCCGAAGTCGCGGACCAGTTTTTCCGACAACAGGATGACGTTCTTCGCCTTGTTGCGGTAAAGCCCGATCGTCTTGATGAGGTCGCGGACTCTTTCCTCTCCGAGATCCAGCATCGTCTCGGGCGAATCGGCGATGGCGAACAGTGGCCGGGTCGCCTTGTTGACGCCGACATCGGTCGCCTGCGCCGAAAGCGCCACGGCGACCACCAGCGTGAACGGGTTGGTGTGGAAGAGTTCGCCCTTCGGTTCTGGCCGCTGCACGGAAAAGCGCCGGAAGATCTCGGCGATCTCGGCTGCGCTATAGGGACATCGAAACGGCGTCCGGCGCGTGGGCTTCTTTGCCGCGGCGCGCGGGGCGGGCTCGATCTTGCGCTCTGTCATGGAATTCCTGTAGGCTCTGCCACAATCTGCGAGAGATGTCCGAATGACGATAATGGACGACACAAGCACGATCAACAGCGAGCCGGTCTTCAACGCGGTGCTGACGCCCTACCGGTCTCTTGGCCGCACCGGCCTGATCATTCTCGTGGCGATCACCCTGGCGATGACGGTGTTCAACGTGATCTTCTTCCTGGTCGCCGACGCGCTGCCGGTCGCCATGTTCTTCGGCATCGATATCCTGTTGCTCTATGGCGCGTTCTATCTCAACTATCGCGCGGCCCGGGCCCGCGAAGAGGTCATGGTTTCGCGCACCGAACTGGAAATCCGCCAGGTCGCACCGTCGGGCCGGACGCGCGTCAGCCGCTACAATCCCTTCTGGGCGAAGTTCCATGTCGACCGTCACCAGGAATTCGGGATCACCGGCATGGCCGTGACCGGCGAGGGCAGGCGAACGGCATTTGGCAGCTTCCTCAACCCCGATGATCGCGAAAGCTTCGCCAGGGCCTTCACGTCCGCTCTGGCCAGCGTCAAGCGCAGGATCTGAACACGGTCTTCCCCAAGTATCGGGTGGCGAAGGGATCTTCCTCATGCGAGCCTTCCTTGAAGTGGAAGGATCCGGACAATGAACATGGAAATCAGACTGACCAACGACATCACGCCCGTCGGCAACGACTACCGCACGGTATCTGACGTGATCGCACTGCTGACCCGTGACTACCAGGCCCAGCCCTCGCTCGATGCGATCGCCCGCAAGATCGGCCAGGATGCGACGGAATTGCAGAAAACCTTCACCCGTTGGGCCGGGCTGTCGCCCAAGGCGTTCCTGCAGGCGGTGACGATCGACCACGCCAAGCGGCTGCTGAAGGACGAGAAGCTGCCGCTGCTCGAGGCGAGCTACGAACTTGGCCTGTCGAGCCCCGGGCGTCTGCACGATCTGTTCGTGACGCATGAAGCGATGTCGCCGGGTGAATGGAAGACCGGGGGCGTCGGGCTCGAGATCCGCCACGGCTTCCATGATTCACCGTTTGGCCGGGCATTGCTCATGATCACGGACCGCGGTCTTTGCGGCCTTGCCTTTGCCGATGACGAAGCCGCCGAACCCGAAGCGCTGCGTGACATGACGGGGCGTTGGCCGGGCGCGCGGTTCGTCGAGGACAGGGAGGCGACGCGGCCCTATGCGGTCCGCATCTTCGATCCGGCGTGCTGGAAACCGGGCGAGCCGTTGCGCGTGGTGCTCATCGGCACCGATTTCCAGATTCGCGTCTGGGAGCAACTGCTGGAAATTCCACTCGGCCGGCTCTGCACCTATTCGCATCTCGCGGGCCGCATCGGCGCGCCGAAGGCGTCGCGCGCCGTCGGCGCTGCCGTGGGTCGAAATCCGGTGTCTTTCGTGGTACCTTGTCATCGCGCCATCGGCAAGTCCGGCGCGTTGACGGGCTACCATTGGGGGCTGACCCGCAAGCGGGCGATGCTGGGCTGGGAAGCCGCGAAAGTCTGAGTCTCAGCCTGAGATTTCGACCGAGAAACCGAACCGGGCCGAGGCGCCTTTCGCCAGCGTGACGGTATAGGGTCGCGCCGCCAGTTCGGCTGACCCGCCGATTTCGGCGGCCGTGCCATGCCAGGGCTCGACACAGAGAAAAGGCGCGCCGGGCTTGGTCCAGAGTGCAAGATTCGGCAGGTTGTCGAATCGGAATTTGAGACCTGGGCCTCCTTCGGCGCCGTAAAGAAGACCGTCGCCGGCGCCCTCGGGGAAGATCATCGCATCGTCTTCGAAATGGTCATGGGCGAGTACCAGTCGACCCTTGGTGAAGGGGGATGGCAGTATGTCCGGCTGGCGCAGACCTCCCTCCAGCCGCGACAGTTCCGGTTCCCCGTTGTTGTCGAGTTGCACGAAATGCTCGCGGCCCGCTGCGCCGGGCAGCGGCCAGGCAAAGGCGGGGTGGAAGCCCAGCCCGAAGGGCAGGGGTCGCGAACCGGTATTGGTCACCTCCGCCGTTAGCGTCAGGCGCAGGCCCTCGACCGCATGCCGGAGCGTGAGCCGGAAATCGAAGGGATAGGCCGCCCGGCTCGCTTCCGACGAAGCGAACTCATGCAGGCAGGACGACGCATCGCAATCCACAAGCCGGAAGTCGCTGCGTCGCGCGATGCCATGCTGCTGCATCTCGAACGGTCGTCCATCGACCAGCACCCTGTTGTCCGGCGCCTTGCCGACGATCGGAAAGAGGATCGGCGAGCGCCCGCCCCAGAAGGCGGGATCACCATGCCAGAGCCAGGAACGCCCGTCACGCGACATGAGCGACTGCATCTCCGCGCCGAGCGAGGACACCTCGACGGCAAGTCCGTCGCTTTCGATACGCACGAGGTCGGGCATTCCATGCCTCCGTCGAGATTGCCTTAGCTGGCGGCGTTCAATGCGCGCCGGACATATCGCCGAGAACTTCCTTCGAAGCCACCGTGGAGTCCGCCTTGAGCTTGTAGACCATCGGCACGCCGGTCGCGAGATTGAGCGCGAGGATCTGTTCCTTTGACAGGCGGTCAAGCACCATGACCAGCGAGCGCAGCGAGTTGCCGTGGGCGGCAACGAGAACCTTCTGGCCCGACAGCACGCGCGGCAGGATCTCGGTCAGGTAATAGGGCCAGACCCGGGCGCCGGTGTCGCGCAGGCTTTCGCCGCCGGGCGGCGGGATGTCGTAGGAGCGGCGCCAGATATGCACCTGCTCCTCGCCCCACTTGGCGCGGGCGTCATCCTTGTTGAGGCCGGAGAGGTCGCCATAGTCGCGTTCGTTGAGTGCCTGGTCCTTGATGGTCTCGAGGCCGGGCTGGCCGATCTCGTCGAGAACGAGCGTTAGGGTCTTCTGCGCCCGCGTCAGCACCGAGGTAAACGCGATGTCGAAGGTAATGCCGTAATCCTTCAGTGCCCGCCCACCGGTCTTGGCTTCCTCGACGCCCAGTTCGGTCAGGTCAGGATCCTTCCAGCCGGTGAACAGGTTCTTGAGGTTCCATTCACTCTGTCCGTGCCGGACCAGCACCAGCGTTCCGCTCATCGCTTCATCTCCGTTTGATTGGCCGTATCGTTACTTGTCGAACCCGAGCACGTCGAGCATGTCGTAGAAGCCCGGCTTCTTGTCGAAGGCCCAGCGGGCGGCGGCAAGCGCGCCCTGGGCAAAAAGTGACCGGTCATTGGCGCGATGCGACAGCGTGATCATCTCGGACTCGCCGGCAAAGATCACGGAATGGTCGCCGATCACCCCGCCGCCGCGCAGCGTGGCAAAGCCGATCGTGCCATCTTCGCGTGCGCCGGTATGGCCGTCGCGCACCCGGACGGAATGATCCGCCAGATCGATGCCCCGGCCCTTGGCCGCCTCGTTGCCAAGCAGAAGGGCGGTGCCCGAGGGTGCGTCGACCTTCTTGTTGTGGTGCATTTCCAGCACCTCGATATCCCAGCCCCTTGCCGAGAGCGCCGCCGCGGCCTGCCGAACCAGCACGCCGAGCAGATTAACGCCGAGGCTCATATTGCCCGACATCACCACGCGCGCATGACGGCCGGCCGCCTTGATTTTCTCGATATCATCAGGTGCGCAGCCGGTCGTGCCGATCACGTGCACGATGCGCGCCTGTGCGGCGAGCCCGGCAAATTCAATGGTCGAAGCCGGCGAGGTGAAGTCGATCACCGCATCGGCATGCAGGAAGGCCTGCAGCGGATCGCTGGTAATCGGCACGCCGATGGGACCGATGCCGGCAATCTCGCCCGCATCCTTGCCGAGCGCGGCCGAGCCATCGCGCTCCAGCGCGGCGTGGATCGTCATGCCTTCTGCGGCGTGGATGCTCCGCAGCAGCGTCTGGCCCATGCGCCCCGCCGCGCCGGCCACCACCACCATCTTCATGTCCGTCTCGCTCATCTCGCACCCATCGACAGTCTATTTTTCCCGTATTTGCAGGCGGTTGAGGCGAGCGTAGAGTCCCGCTTCCTCCTGCGCAAGCATTTCATGCGTGCCTTCCTCGACGATCCGGCCGTCTTCCATGACGATGATCTTGTCGGCCTCCGAGATCGTCGAGAGGCGGTGCGCGATCACGACCACGGTGCGGCCATGCATGGCATGCTGGATCGCCTTCTGGACGGCGGCTTCGGACTCGGAATCGAGAGCCGAGGTCGCCTCGTCGAGCAGCAGGATCGGGGCATTGCGCACCAAAGCGCGCGCGATCGACAGCCTCTGGCGCTGACCACCGGACAGGTTCAGGCCATTCTCGCCGACCGGCGTGTCGTAGCCCTGCGGCAGGCCGAGGATGAAATCATGGGCATAGGCCTGGCGCGCCGCTTCCTCGATCTCGGCATCCGTGGCGTCCGGCCGGCCGTAGCGAATATTGTCGCGCACCGTGCCCTCGAACATGACCGCGGTCTGTGAGACGAAGGCCAGGCTTTCCCGCAGCGATCGCTTGGTGACATGGCGGATATCCTGTCCGTCAATCAGGATCTGCCCCGGCTCGGGATCGTAGAAGCGCGGGATCAGGCTGATGATCGTCGACTTGCCGGCGCCCGATGGCCCGACGATCGCCGTCGACCGGCCGCCCTCGGCGACGAAACTCACGCCCTTGAGGATGGGGTCGGCGCGATAGCGGAAGCCGACATCGCGGAACTCGATGCGGCCCGGTCCCACCACGAGCGGCTTGGCATCCGCTTCCTCGCGCATCGGGATCGGCGTATCGAGAATATCGAAGATCATCTTCGCATTCACATAGGCCTTCTCAAGCTGCACCTGCAGCTTGGCGAGGCGCCGGGCCGGGTCGTAGGCCAGCAGCATCGCAGCGATGAAGGAGATGAAGGCGCCAGGCAACTGGTTGGCATAGATTGACTGCCAGGCGGCATAGCCGATGACGGCGGCGATCGCGGCACCCGCGAAGCTTTCGGTGATCGGCGAGGTCCGTTCCGAAAGGCGGATGATCTTGTTGGCGCGCTTCTCGGAAATGTCGATCAGATTGTCCATCCGGTCGCGCAACTGGTCTTCCATCGTGAAGGCCTTGACGATGACAAGCCCCTGGATGGTCTCCTGCATCACGCCGCTGACGTGCGAATTGTATTCGACGGATTCCCGCGTCGCGGCGCGCACCCGCCTGGCGAGATAGCGCACCGCCATCAGCATCGGCGGCGCGGTGAGGGCCACCAGCAGCGTCAGCAGCCAGTCCTTGGAGATCATCACGCCGACAAGTGCCACGAATGTCACCGCATCGCGGGCGACGGAGGTCACGGCGAGATTCATCGTCTCGCGCACGCCGTTGACATTCTGGGTGGCGGTCGCCGCGATCTGGGCGGAACGGGCATCTGAGAAATAGCCGAGGTTCAGCGCCATCAGGTGCTGGTAGAGGCGCTTCTGGTATTTCGCGACGATGGCGTTGCCGATCTTGTTGAGCAGCACGGATTGCCCATAGGAGGCGAAGCCCTTGAGCGCGAAGGCGAAGAAGATCGCCAGGCAGATCCAGATGACGAGGCCGACACGCTTGTTGGTGAACGCCTCGTTGATGACCGATTCCATCACCCAGGCGGTGAACGCCGTCGACAGCGCGACCGTCACCAGGCAGGCGATGGCAAAGCCATAGGTGCTTGCGTGATCGCGCGCGTTTTCCATGAACAGCCGCTTGATCACCGGCAGCATCGCAGCCCGGTCTTCCTTCGGCTTTGTCTGCTCGTCGACGCTCAAAGGCCGCCTTCCAATTCTAGGGTTGGCAGGCTCATAGCGGCTGGTCCGGGCTTTGAACAGTCATTTCCGCCAGCGGCGACTGTCGGTGGCCACGCCGAAATCCTGCGGTGCATGGGCATAGGCCGAGAGCCCGGCCAGTGCCGCGTAAGGATGCGTGACGACGAATGTCGGGATGTGCGACATCATCTCTCCATGCGGCGCCTTGTCTTCGAAGGCCTCGCGAAACGCGGGCTTCTGCAGCGCCGGCAGGATCTTGTGGGGGATGCCGCCACCGAGATAGACGCCGCCCTTGGCATTGAACACGACCGCCATGTCGCCGGCGACGCGCCCAAGGTAGATGACGAACAGCGAGATCGCCTCGGCCGCCTGCTTGTCCTCGCCGGAAAGCCCCTTGCCGGACACGTCGGCGGGTTGTTCAAGGCTCGGTGTCACGCCGTCCGCCTTGCAGACCGCGTGATAAAGTCCGAGCAGGCCGCGTCCACAGAGAATCTGTTCGGCCGAAACGCGGCCTTCGATCTTCTCGATATGGGGAAAGATCTCTAGGTCGCGCGCCGTTCTTGGTCCGAGGTCGACATGTCCGCCTTCGCCCGGCACCGGGATCCAGGCGTCGAGTGCGTGCACGAGGCCGGCGACGCCGAGGCCGGTGCCCGGTCCCAGCACCACCTTGGAATGATTGAAACGCGCAGCACCGCGTCCGACCTGGATCTGGTTCTCGCCATCGAGTGTCGCCACGGCCAGCGCCTGCGCCTCGAAATCGTTGATCACGACCACGTCGTCGAACCCGAGATCGGCGAGCAAGTTCTTGGGTCGAACGACCCAGGGGCAGTTGGTGAGCGGAATCTCGTCGCCGTTGATCGGCCCTGCCACCGCGAGGATTGCTGAACGCGGCTTTTCGAACGCCTTCGACAGCACGGCATCCTCGATCGCGTCGTCGATCGTCTTGTAGTCAGCCGTCTGCACGATCGTCACCTCGCCCGGCGCGGTGGACCCTTCCTCGAGCAGCAGGAAACGGGCATTGGTGCCGCCGATATCGCCGACCAGGATCGGAAATATGAAGCGGTCGTGGTTGATATATGCCATCGGTGTCCTGCCCTGCTTGTTGCGTTCGATCCGCCGCGCTTGACCGAGTCAGTCCTCGTCAGGCGCGATCAGCATTTTCCGCCGTGGCGCGATTAAGCGCCATCGGTATGTCATAAACGGTTGCGAGCCGGGTCAGTGCCTTCACGTCGACATCATGTGGCATCGGCGTCAGGGGATCGGTGAAGAAGATCAGCATGGAAACCTTGCCCTCGGCGATCAGCGCGCCGATCTGCTGGTCGCCGCCGAGCGGGCCGCTCTTCATGCGGATGACGTTCAGGCTCGGCACGGCTTCCATGATGCGCCCGCCGGTCGTGCCGGTGGCGACGAGATCGTAGTTCGAAAGCGCCTGACGATGCAGGCGCGCGAACTCGGCCATGTCGTCCTTCTTCTCGTCATGCGCAATCAGCGCGATCGTTTCGCGTGCCGTCAAGAAACCAGCCCTCTTCCCCGCCCGATTGCGCCAGAGATTGCCGCAAAGGCATTGCCGCAACAAGGCGCTATAGCGATTTTTCCCGGCCGTTCAATCACATTGTTCGGCAATGCGTCGATGGCTTTTGAAGCGATTTCAAATCCGCTAAGGTCCGCCGCAAATCACCAAGGGAAATCAGAGATGACCGCTATCGCCCCCGTGCTCGCCCGCGCTGACGAAAACCTCGAATCCAGCCTCGAGAAGATGTTCGCGTTGTGCCGTATCAAGTCGATTTCCACTGACATGGCCTACAAGGCCGAATGCCGTGCTGCCGCACAGTGGCTTGTCGACTATCTGGGAACGCTCGGGTTCGACGCCTCGGTGCGCGATACGGCCGGGCATCCGATGGTCGTCGGCCACCACCCGGGCGCCACCGCCGATGCGCCGCATGTCCTGTTCTATGGCCATTACGACGTCCAGCCGGTCGATCCCATGAACCTCTGGGACTTCGATCCCTTCGAACCCGCGATCCGTGACCAGAACGGCACCAGGGTCATCACAGGCCGGGGCACGTCGGACGACAAGGGCCAGTTGCTCACCTTCGTCGAGGCCTGCCGCGCCTATAAGGAGGTCCACGGCGCCTTGCCGGTGCGAGTGACGGTCCTGTTCGAGGGCGAGGAGGAGTCCGGTTCGCCTTCGCTCAAGCCCTTCCTCGAAGCCAACGCCCAGGAACTCACCGCCGATTTCGCCCTGATCTGCGACACGTCGATGTGGGACAGCGAGACCCCGGCCATATCCGCCGGTCTGCGCGGCCTTGTCGGCGAGGAAATCACAATCAAGGCCGCCGACCGCGATCTCCATTCGGGCTATTTCGGCGGCGCCGCCGCCAATCCGATCCATATCCTCAGCGAAATCCTCGCCGGTCTTCACGATGACACGGGGCGCGTGACGCTCGAAGGTTTCTACGAAGGCGTCGAGGAGACGCCGTCCCAGATCAAGGCGTCATGGGAAACCCTCGGCATGACCACGGAGAAGTTCCTCGGCGCGATCGGCCTGTCGGTGCCGTCGGGCGAGAAAGGCCGCAGCGTCATGGAACTGACCTGGGCGCGGCCGACCGCCGAAGTCAATGGCATCTGGGGTGGCTATACGGGCGAGGGCTTCAAGACGGTGATCCCGGCCGAGGCCTCGGCAAAGGTCTCGTTCCGCCTCGTCGGCAAGCAGAACCCGGACAGGGTGCGGGATGCGTTCCGCGCCTATGTGCAGTCCCGGCTGCCGGCGGACTGCAGGGTCGAGTTCCACAAGCATGGCGGTTCGCCCGCTATCCAGCTTCCTTACGATTCGACGTTGCTCAACAAGGCGCGGAATGCGCTGTCGGACGAATGGCCGAAGCCGGCGGTCATGATCGGCATGGGGGGCTCGATACCCATCGCCGGCGACTTCCAGAAGATGCTGGGCATGGAGACGCTGCTGGTGGGCTTCGCGCTGTCAGACGACCGTATCCACTCGCCGAACGAGAAGTACAATCTCGACTCCTTCCACAAAGGCATCCGGTCCTGGATCCGCATCATTGATGCGCTGAAACCCTAACACTTCGGCGCCCTGGAACGAACAACCCCCCGTCGCATCATGCGCCGAGGGGTTGGAAGCGTCGCGGGCGTGAGTCATCTCCCGCCTATTCCGCTCTGCGGGCATTACTGCATGTCGGGGCTGACCATGCAGTTGCCGAACTCGTCATAGGACCCCGAATCGCAGGTCTCGATCGATCCTGTCGAATTCGGATCGATCATCTGCTCACGCTCCATCAGGTCAGGTGCGTCCTGACGGTTCTCGGGACGGCCATCCCGGCCGAAGTCACGCCCACCGGAGTCGGCGGCATAACCTACCGAGGCGCCGGCGAGCAGGGAAAGGGCAACGAGCGAAGTCTTGATCATCTTGGACATGAGTTTCTCCTTGTTTCGGTCTCTTCATTGGACCCGCTCTCCAACCACCGGCTGCGCGAAAGGTTCATGAATCCGTTCGAAAAGCTGCGAGGCTCACGGAAAGTTGAGCCGATTGGTCGCTGCGAGATGGGAAAAACCGGATCCTTAACGACCCTTTAAACGGCCACATTTAAAGTCCACCCGCAACGAAAGGGTCGGCGAGATGGAATTGCGGGTGGATGGCAAGTAAGTCGCGTTCGAAAACGAGGATCGAGCCTTCCTTCGAGGGTGGCAGACGCAGCCGAGACAGCGAAGTCAGGGCCGATCCGCGCGACCGTTCCGGTCGGTCTTCGAGCAAATCCAGTAGCAGGCGTACCCGCAGTCGCCGTTCCGGCGGCGGCATTTTCGGATTGCTGCGCCGCGCGGTCTACTGGTGCCTGGTCCTCTGCCTTTGGGGCGGGCTTGGCGTGGCCGGCCTCGTCGCCTATTACGGCGCCCGGATGCCGAGTGCCGACAGCTGGGCGATGCCGGATCGCCCGCCTAACATCAAGATCGTCGACGTCAATGGCGAACTGCTCGCCAACAGGGGTTCGACCGGCGGCGAAGCGATCCCGCTCGAATCCATGTCGCCCTATATCCCGCAGGCCGTGATGGCCATCGAGGACCGGCGCTATTATTCCCATTTCGGTTTCGACCCGATCGGATTCACCCGTGCCATGGTGCGCAACGCCACCTCCGGTCGCATGGTGCAGGGTGGCTCGACTATAACCCAGCAGCTTGCCAAGAACATGTTCCTGACCCCCGAGCGCACGCTGGAGCGCAAGGTGCAGGAGGTGCTGCTCGCCTTCTGGCTGGAGAGCAAATATTCCAAGGACCAGATCCTTGCGATGTATCTCAATCGCGTGTTCTTCGGCTCCAACTCCTATGGCGTCGAGGCGGCGTCGCGGCGCTACTTCAACAAGTCGGCGCGCGATGTGAACCTGACCGAGGCCGCGATCCTCGCCGGGCTTCTCAAGGCGCCATCTGCACTTTCGCCCGCCAAGAACCCGGAAGGGGCGATGGAGCGCGCCAAGCTGGTTCTCGCGGCGATGGAGGACGAGGGCTATATTTCCCGCGACGAATTGGTCGCGGCCGTGGAGAAGAAGCCCCGCAAGGCCAAGAGCTTCTGGTCGGGCGCAGAACACTATGCAGCGGACATGGTGGTGGACGAGCTTCCCGGCTTGATCGGCGAGGTCAAGGAAGATGTCATCGTCGACACGACCATCGACCGCACGCTGGAAAAGGCCGCCGAGAAGGCGATCAAGGACACGCTCGACAAGGAAGGCAAGAAGCTCAACGCCAGCCAGGCCGCCCTTGTCGCCATCGACGGCACCGGCGCCATCCGCGCGGTGGTAGGCGGCCGCGATTATGCGGCCAGCCAGTTCAACCGCGCCTTCAAGGCCAAGCGCCAGCCCGGTTCGGCCTTCAAGCCTTTCGTCTATGCCGCGGCCCTCGAACAGGGCGTTCGGCCCGGTTCGATGCGCAACGACGCACCCGTCCGCATTGGCAAGTGGACGCCTGACAATTACGACAACAAATATCGCGGCCAGGTGACGGTGGCGAGCGCGCTGGCGCAGTCGCTCAACACCATCGCCGCCCAGCTCGTCATGGAAGCCGGCCCGCAGAATGTCATCAAGCTCGCCCATCGGCTGGGCGTCGAGACGGCGATGCAGGAAAATGCCTCGATCGCGCTTGGCACGTCCGAAACCTCGCTGGTCGAGCTGACATCCGCCTACGCGCCCTTCATGAATGGCGGCTACAAGGCGACACCGCATGTCATCAAGCGTATCACCACCGTGTCCGGCAAGGTGCTCTATGAGAACACCTATGATTCGCCGCCGCGCGTTCTGTCGGAGCGGATCGCTGCGCAGATGAACCAGATGATGGCAGGCGTGATCACCCGCGGAACTGGCAAGAACGCCAAGCTGCCCGGCTGGCAGGCGGCCGGCAAGACCGGCACCACGCAGTCGTTCCGCGACGCCCTGTTCGTGGGCTACACCGCCAATCTCGTGACTGGGTGTGTGGGTTCGGAAACGATGATGGCGGAGTCGATGAAAAAAAGTCACGGGTGTGCGGCCTTCCCTCCAAGGCCTGGAGCCAAGTTCATGGTGGCCGCCCATCAGGGGCTTTCGCCGGCCCCGCTCTTCGGCCTTGGTACGACCACCACGCCCGACCCGGATCTCTCGGTCGATGCGGATCCCTCGGCCGACCAGAGCCGCGACACGCTTTTCGACATGATCAGCCAGGCTCTCGGCGAGGACAAGCCGGCGAAGAAGCCCGCGAACAGGTCGGAAGGCATCGTTCCGGCCGAGCGCCCGGCCGATGTCGGCGATCTCATCCGCGAGCAGGAGCGGTCTGGCCGACAATGGCCTGGTGCCGCCGGCGGATGTGGGGGAAACTACAGGCTCCACGCAGGACAAGCGCGGCGCGAATTCCACGCTTCTCGATGTCCTGATGGGCAACTAGGCAGCCCGTCCGGGCCGGCTTGAGTGCGACTTTGCTTGCGTCAACCTGTTTTTCTGTCACGAAACGGTGAATTTTGACCGCTGCGGCTGCTTCTTGCGCCTTGCAGAGAAAAACCGGCCTCCTTATATACCCCGCATCGGCCTGAACGGCATGATGTTCAGGCACCTAGAGTGAAAACCATCCATACGGGGGTTGCGAGGGAACGCCGGCTACCGGGTCCAGGCAACCTGCTAAGAGGAGAGAAGTAGAATGGCTAAAGTAATTGGTATCGACCTCGGTACGACGAACTCCTGCGTTGCCGTCATGGACGGCAAGGACGCCAAGGTGATCGAGAACTCCGAAGGTGCGCGCACGACCCCGTCCATGGTGGCCTTCACCGAAGACAGCGAACGCCTCGTCGGCCAGCCGGCCAAGCGTCAGGCCGTGACCAATCCCGAGAATACCGTTTTCGCGGTGAAGCGCCTGATCGGCCGCCGTTATGAGGACCCGACTGTCGAAAAGGACAAGGCGCTGGTCCCCTACAAGATCGTCAAGGCCGGCAATGGCGACGCCTGGGTCGAAGCCCGCGGCACCGGCTATTCGCCGTCGCAGATCTCCGCGATGATCCTCCAGAAGATGAAGGAAACCGCGGAAGCCTATCTCGGCGAGAAGGTCGAAAAGGCCGTCATCACCGTTCCGGCCTATTTCAACGACGCCCAGCGTCAGGCCACCAAGGACGCCGGCAAGATCGCCGGTCTCGAAGTCCTGCGCATCATCAACGAGCCCACCGCAGCTGCCCTTGCCTATGGCATGGACAAGCGCGACGGCAAGACGATCGCGGTCTACGACCTTGGCGGCGGCACCTTCGATATCTCGGTTCTGGAAATCGGCGACGGCGTCTTCGAGGTGAAGTCCACCAACGGCGACACTTTCCTCGGCGGTGAAGACTTCGACATGCGCATGGTCGAATACTTCGCAGCCGAGTTCAAGAAGGAACAGGGCATCGAGCTCAAGAACGACAAGCTCGCCCTGCAGCGCCTCAAGGAAGCTGCCGAAAAGGCCAAGATCGAGCTTTCGTCCTCGCAGCAGACCGAAATCAACCTGCCCTTCATCACGGCGGATGCGACTGGTCCGAAGCACCTGACCATGAAGCTGACCCGCGCCAAGTTCGAAAGCCTGGTCGACGATCTCGTGCAGCGCACCGTCGCGCCGTGCAAGGCAGCCCTCAAGGATGCCGGCATCACGGCAGGCGAGATTGACGAAGTCGTGCTCGTCGGCGGCATGAGCCGCATGCCGAAGGTGCAGGAAGTCGTCAAGAAGCTGTTCGGCAAGGAGCCGCACAAGGGCGTCAACCCGGATGAAGTCGTCGCCATGGGCGCCGCGATCCAGGCCGGCGTTCTGCAGGGCGACGTCAAGGATGTGCTGCTGCTCGACGTGACCCCGCTGTCGCTCGGCATCGAGACGCTGGGTGGCGTGTTCACCCGCCTGATCGACCGCAACACGACGATCCCGACCAAGAAGAGCCAGATATTCTCGACCGCCGAAGATGCCCAGCAGGCCGTCACCATCCGCGTCGCCCAGGGCGAACGCGAAATGGCGCAGGACAACAAGCTGCTCGGCCAGTTCGACCTCGTCGGCATTCCGCCCGCACCGCGCGGCGTGCCGCAGATCGAAGTGACCTTCGACATCGATGCCAATGGTATCGTCAACGTCTCGGCCAAGGACAAGGGCACCGGCAAGGAACACCAGATCCGCATCCAGGCCTCTGGCGGTCTCTCCGACGCCGATATCGAGAAGATGGTCAAGGACGCCGAGGCCAATGCCGAGTCCGACAAGAAGCGCCGTGAAGGCGTCGAAGCCAAGAACCAGGCCGAAAGCCTGATTCACTCGACCGAAAAGTCGCTCAAGGACTTCGGCGACAAGGTGAGCGCCGAAGACCGCGATGCGATCACCGCGGCCATCGCGAGCCTGAAGGCGGCCACAGAAGCATCGGAAGTCGATGCCGAGGACATCAAGGCCAAGACCCAGACGCTGATGGAAGCCTCCATGAAGCTCGGCCAGGCCATGTATGAATCCCAGCAGGCCGAGGGTGGTGCCTCCGCCGAGGATGGACCGGCCGATGATGACAATGTCGTCGACGCCGACTTCGAAGACGTCAGCGACGACAAGAAGAAGTCGGCCTAAGCGCTGGATCGAAACGGGCCTGCAAGTCTCTTGCAGGCCTTCTCAATTCACCAGTCTCTCCTCCAGAGCCCGAATTGCCTGTCGATGATCCGGGTGAGGGCCAGTGGCCGAAGGCGAGACGCGCAAAATTCAAAGTTCTCGCGTATTTCGCGTCGGTTAAGGAAAAATGGCAAAAGCTGATTTCTACGAAACGCTTGGTGTCGCCAAGACTGCGGACGAGAAGGAGCTTAAGAGCGCCTTCCGCAAGCTGGCGATGAAATGGCATCCGGACAAGAATCCGGGCGACGCCGCTGCCGAAAAGAAGTTCAAGGAGATCAACGAGGCCTACGAGTTCCTCAAGGACCCGCAGAAACGCGCTGCATACGACCGGTTCGGCCACGCTGCCTTCGAGCAGGGCGGCGGCGCGGGTCCGGGTGGCGGCTTCCAGGGTGCCGGAGGCTTCTCGGACATCTTTGAAGATATTTTTGGCGAAATGATGGGCGGCCGGCGCCGCGGCGGTGCCGGGGGGCGGCCAGGGTCGCGAACGCGGCGAGGATCTCCGTTACAATATGGAGATCACGCTCGAGGAAGCCTTTGCGGGCAAGGTCGCGCAGATCCGCGTTCCGTCCTCCATTACCTGTGACGTCTGTCATGGCAATGGCGCCAAGCCCGGCACGAAGCCTTCCACCTGTGCCACCTGTCATGGTTCGGGCCGTGTTCGCGCGACGCAGGGCTTCTTCTCGATCGAACGTACCTGCCCGACCTGCCAGGGCCGCGGCCAGACGATCTCCGATCCCTGCACCAAGTGCCATGGCCAGGGCCGTGTCACCGAGGAGCGCTCGCTGCAGGTCAACATACCCGCCGGCATCGAGGACGGCACCCGCATCCGCCTTCAGGGCGAGGGTGAAGCCGGCTTGCGCGGCGGACCGTCGGGTGATCTCTACATCTTCATGTCGGTAAAGCCGCATTCCTTCTACAAGCGAGAGGGCGCCGACCTCTATTGCATGGTCACGATCCCCATGGTGACGGCGGCGCTCGGCGGCAAGTTCGAAATCTCGACTCTTGATGGCACCAAATCGCGCGTGACGGTTCCCGAAGGCACCCCGACCGGCAAGCAGTTCCGCCTCAAGGGCAAGGGCATGCCGGTGCTGCGCTCGCACCAGCAGGGCGACCTCTATGTCCAGATCGCGGTCGAGACGCCCCAGAAGCTGACCAAGCGGCAGCGCGAGTTGCTCGAGGAGTTCCAGACACTCTCCTCGAAGGAAAACAATCCGGAATCGACAGGCTTCTTCGCCAAGATGAAGGATTTCTTCGACACGCTGAGTGACTGATGTGCCGGGCTACCCAGCCCGGAACTCAGACCGGGAATTCAGGCCATAAGCTCAGGCCCGAAGCCGCTGCGGTCCGCTCGACCCCGCTGGGAAAACGGTGTCGGGACCCGTCGCGGCTTCCACGCGGTGAATGCTGTCCCGGATCACCTCGAGCACCGCATCGTGCGCGTGTTGCGGCGTCATGTTATGGTCCGCATCGGGCACGGTCGTGAGCGATGCGTCCGGATATCGCCCAAGTCCGCCGAAATCCCCTCCGAATTGGAAGGCCACTTGTTCCAGGCTGGCGTCGCGCTC
Source organism: Rhizobium sp. (assembly GCA_019739215.1). Classification (GTDB taxonomy): domain Bacteria; phylum Pseudomonadota; class Alphaproteobacteria; order Rhizobiales; family Rhizobiaceae; genus Rhizobium_E. The sequence continues at coordinate 73,932 of JAHHDR010000004.1, read as the reverse complement.
GCTGCAGACGAAATGCAGTGCGGCCCCGCGCCCGCTGATCTCGCCCATCATAGCCGCGCACTCCCGGCGCAGACGAGTGGATTTCGAAAGCGAGCCGACAAGCGGCGCAAGGCGCTGGGTGATCCGCCGGATGAACTGCGTCCCCAGGCCCCTGGCCACACCGGGTATGTCGATCTCGCCGGCAAGCAGGCGCCGCAGTGTCTTTCCACTCAAGGCGCGCTGCCGGTAGTCAGCGATCGATCGCGGTCCCACCCGTATCGCGACCTCGACGTCCTCGTCCTGATCCCAGACCAGGCGGAGCGGATTGATGACGACCGCACCCTTGATCCGGTCGTCGCGCGCTGCGGCATGCAGGGCGGCAAACGCGCCGCTGCAGCGTCCGACGACGATGATCGTATGCTCCCCCCGATCCGCCAGCATGTCGATGGCCGTCGCGATGTCCTGCTGTTGTCCCGTACTGTAAAGCACCTGCGCCGCCGCGCCGGGCCTCGGCCCGCTGTCGCCAATATTGGCCATGTCGAAACGCAACGAGCCGACGCCTTCCTCGGCAAGCGTCTGAGCGGTGCGGACCCATTGATAGGCCCAGCCTGCATGGTGGTCGTAGCCTGAATTGAGAAACACGACAATCGGCGTGGCCGTGCGTATGGCGGGCTGGGTCACGATGCCGAACAGGCCCTCGCCGAAGCACAGTGCTTCCTCGACGCCATGGCCGCTGTCGACCAGCACCGGCGTCGTCGGTACTGGCTTCGTCTGGAGCAGGGGCAGGGCTTCGGCCATGCCGAGAGCCCAGCCTGAAATCGTATCGATCACGCCCTCGGGCATCACGGAGATCGTCGGATTGTCCATCGCCGCCTGATAGCCATCGAAGACGGCACGCTCGACCGGCCAGCCCTGACTCTCCAGATGATCTGCAAATTCGGTTTCCTGCGGATGCGAGGGCCGGTGAACCAGGAGCACCGGCTTGCAATGCCCGAGATCCGCCCTGACAAGGTCGATCGCCTTGAGATCTGCCGCTACGCCGGACGGCATCACGATTCCACCGATCGACACGCCCTCGGGGCGCTGGGCTGCATGAAGACCGAGGCCTTCCTCCACTGCCGATGCACCCAGGGCGGTCTCGCGCAAATAGCGGCGTCCACTGACGACGGGTGCCGCCAGGATCAGGCCCTCCACATCGTCACGCCTTGCGGAGGCAAGCAGCGCCATCGTGGCACCGATCCCCAGGCCGACCAGCATGATCCTGTCCAGTCCGCAGGTGGCCTTCAGGCGGTCCGCCGCATCGTCGACGCTCGCGACCCATGACCTGACACCGACAACGGGAGCGCCGATGGCGTCCGCTGTTCCCGGATAGTCGAAGCGCAACGTCGGCAGGCCCGCCGCCGCCAGCTTGTTCGCGAGCCTGAACATCACTTTTCGTGCCGCCAGCTCCTCGATTCCCCATGGGCTGCAGATCACGACACCGCATCGGGCGAACGGGCCGCCCTGGTGAAGACGCGCCGCGCCCCCGGCCAGGGCGACCGGTGACATGGCGGGTGGGGAGGGTATGGCGGCGGTTCGGAACATGGCTTGAAAACCCGAATTACGACGGTTTCGTCTGGCCGGGAGCGACCAGTTGAAGCACGCGCATCACCAGCGAGACGACGGGCGCCGGAAGCGCTGAGCCGAGATTGTAGCCAAGCACCTCGACATCGTCGGCGGGGATCGCCGACGCCAGTCGCAGGCACAGGATATAGGTCAGCGCGCCCGCGATCGGCGCGAGCAGCAAACCCAGCAGATCGCCATGCCATTCCAGCACCAGATGGGCGACGCCGGCGCAGGCAGCAGCGCACAGCCCGATCTTGAGCAGGTCTAGGATCGGCGGGCGCATCGAGAGTCGCGACCAGCAATAGGTGCTCAGCAGCAGCAGCCACAATGTGTGCACGATGCCGCGCACGATAGAAGCACCCACCGCTCCGCCGGAGGGCACCACCAGGGCCAGCAGCACGACCATGGCGACGGCCATGCTCGGCGAGCCCCAGAGGAAAAAATCGCTCCGTTCGCGGGCGGCGATCATGGCGGACGGAAAGATCGTCATTGCGGTGATGCATGCCGTGCCCACCAGGATCGTCGCCACCGGTACGGCAGGCAGGAATTCGGGTCCGAATATCAGGGGCAGGAACGCCGGCATGATCGCCGCGCCGCCGAAGCAGATCGGAAAGATGAAGAGACCGACCCAGCGGAAGACGCGCTGGTAGGAGCGTTCGAGCTGTTCGAGGTCGTTGTTGTCGTGGTGGCGACCGAAATAGGGCATCAGGGCCGCCGACATCTGCTCCGGCAGTTGCACGACCAGTCCGGCAAGCGTCATGCCCACGGCGAAGTAACCGATATCCGCCGGCTGGTGGTTGAGGCCGAGGAAGACGAATTCGATACGCGTCCAGACGAACAGGCCCACCATGCTGGAGAACCAGGTGTTGCGCCCGAAGCTTTTCATGGCGGGCGTCACGACGCCGGTTTGCGGCGCAGGGCCTGACACATACTTGCGGAGCGCAAGAGCCGTCGGCAGGTGGCGCACCATCTGCCCCAGCAGCGCACCCGCGGCACCGAAGAAATAGGCGCCCACGACAACGAACGGAACCTGCACCAGGCATCCGTAGAAGATCTGCCGGGCGGAGCCGGTGAAGTCCTTGACGCCACGCGCAGCGCTCAGCGACACCGAGCCATAGGCGAAGATCACGCTGAAAATGGCGGTGGCGATCCAGACGGACGTCATTTCGACATCGCCAAGCGACCATTGATAGCCGGCCCAGAGCAGCATGCCGATCGCGGTGGCGAAGGTGGCAATGGTGAAGGGACGAAGCAATGCCCGGGCAAGCCCGATGTTGGGCCGGTCGCCGTCTTCAGGGCCCGTCATGTAGCGCAGCAGGATGCTTTGGACGCCAAGTCCGGCGACGGTGGACGCAGTTGTGCCGAACCAGATGGCGTAGGCGACCAGTCCGGTGCCGTGCGCACCGAGCATGCGGGCGATGATGACGCTGCTCGCAAAGCCGAACACCAGGGATCCGACACCGGCAAACGTGCTGATCAGGGACGCTTTCAGCAGGCTCGCCATTGGCTGCCTCCGAAGGTCCGGGCGCGGGGGTCGTTCATGCTCATGGCGTACTGTCTTGGATCGCGGACCGCGATGCCGCACTCGCGGTAGGGCCTCACAGGAATTTGCACGGATAACTGTATTGCCAATTCCTTAATTGAAGTTTGATGCAGCGCTAAAAAACGTCCAGAAACATGTCTCTAGGCCGAAATGGCGGCCTTGGCGGACCGGTCCTGCGTCCTTTTGGCACAGTATCGCCTCACCTTGCTTTTGCCCCGCCCCACAATGGCACGGCGCGGCCGAAGGTGACGCTGATCGACATCGAAATACCGCGCAGAAGCGCATTATCGTGCGCGGTCACTCCACTCTAACGCTTTCTTCATCTAAAAGCGTGATGAGCGAAGGCGGACACATAGGCGAACGGCGGCCGAGACCGGCTTCCGGAAGCGATGGGGAAAGGCGACAATGTCCCGTTCAGACTTCGTGAGCATCATTCTTCCCGTCTACAATGCAGCGCCCTTCGTGGCCGCCACCGTGGCAAGCCTTCTTGACCAGACCTGGCGTGACATCGAGATCATTGCCGTGGATGACGGCTCGACGGACAACTCTCACGAGGTCCTTGAGGGGCTGGCGCGCACCGACAGCCGCATCCGCGTCTTCACCAAGCCGAACGGCGGATCGGCCGCAGCCTCGAATTTCGCATTGGCCCATGCGCAAGGCGATTTCATCGCCCGCATGGACGCCGACGATCTTGCCTATCGCACCCGACTGGCGGACGAAATCGCGCTGCTGTCGGTGTCCGATGAGATTGCGTTGTGCAGCACGGAAGTCGACTATACCTTCTTCCCGGGTCGTGTCTTCATCGGCGCCCGCCGGCCGCGCACGCCCGGCGAAATCCGCGTCGAGAACATATTCGGCACGTTCCACATCCACCCGACGGTGCTTTTCGACATGCGAAAGCTCGACCGCGCCGAGTTGCATTACGACGAGAGCTATCTTCTGGCCGAGGATTTCGAACTTCTCTCCCGCATCGGCCTGTCCCATCCCACGATGATCATGCCCGAAGCCCGCCTGCTGGTGCGCCGCCAGGGCCATGGCAGCGTCACCAGCCGCCTGTCCGGCAAAAATCCCGGCTACCATTTCCGCGTCACCATGCGGCAGCTCGAAGCCAATGGCATTGTGGGGAGCGATATGGCGCTGCTCGCCATGCTCTCCGGGTCCGACAGTGTCGAACCCGATCGGCTGGAAGCCCTCGCGCCTTGGCTGACGACGGTCCGGAACCACCGGGGGTTCTCCGGCGCCGAATCGGCAGCCTATGACCGCGGTCTGTCCAACTTCACCGACAATCTCGTCGATGCCCTGTACGGTCGCTGCAGCGCCGACGCAGTGCTGGGTCTGCTCAAGCGTTGCGGGCTCGACGGGTATATTTCGAGATACGACCGAATGAGATTTGCGCTCGGCGCCTCGGGAGCCCGGAGCATGGACCGGGCGTCAGGTCTGCTGCGGCAGGCACGCCGTTATGTCAAGTCGAGCGCGGCCACCGTGCTTTCTGACCACCTGCGGCCACCGGCTCTGTCAGGCTTCTGAAGACGTCGCCTAGCCGCCCGCCAACCCCGTGCGCAGGCCATAGAGCCCATTGACGATGCCGTAGAGCTGTCGATCACCGATACCATGATAGCCCGCATCCTCGCGAGGCAGGAGGTAGGGATCGTCGGCCGTCTGTGCGGCCAGCTTGCCATGACGCACGGCAATGGCGGTCTTGTAGCCGCAGGTGCGGGCCGCGGCGGCCTCTCGCGGCCCGCATTGCGCGCTGCCGCCGAAAGGATACGCCATATGGTCGACCGGGGTTTGGAGCAGGCCTTCGAGAAAGGTCTTGTTGTCGGCGAGTTCCGCCCGCATCGCGTCTTCCGGAAGGCTCGCCAGCGACCTGTGTGTCGTTGAATGCCCGCCGATCGTGATCAGTGGATGGGCCGCGCAAGCCTTGAGTTCCCGCTCACCCATGAAGATTCTGTCGCAGAGGTCTGCGAAGGAAACGCCCTCGGCGTCGAACCACGCATGCCAATCCGCCGCGCGCGCGAAGTCGGCCGCGATCCAGCGCTGTGCCTCGCGATAGCCGGCGATCTTCGCCTCCGGGTTGCCGGTGTCGAATGTGCGACCCATGGGCTCGACCTGAACTCTGTCTCGTTCGATGAAGAGCGTTCGCAGTGCCAGCCACCAGCAGTAGAGGTCGCGCGTCACAGCTTGCGTCGGCACGTTGATCAGCGCGGGCGCCTTGTGCCGTTCCAGCACCGGCAAGGCATTGGTGAAGTTGTCGCGGTAGCCGTCATCAAGCGTGATGACGACAAAGTGCCGCGGATTGTCGGAGCGGAGGCGCGGCAGGAAATCGTCCATGGCAATGAGATCGACATCCCAGCGTCGTAGGGCCGTGAGGATGTGATCGAGTTCTGCCGCTGTCGTTCCGTCGAAGCGGGCGAGGTTGGGTCCGGCATGCACTTCATGCAGCATCAGGATCGCACCGCGTCCCCGCGCCAGGAAGGCAAACGGCTTGAACAGGCCGAGTTCGAAGGCCAGGTCGGCCAGCTTTCCTTTCATGCGTCCCCCGTTGCGAACCTGAGCGCCTCGCCAAGCCCCTGTGCTGATGATGCAATCGCCGATCGAAAATAGACGAAAAAACTTAAGAGAAAGTGGGCTGGCGGCACGGTAGCCAGGCACCGCCGATCATTGCCGAGGTCAGCGCTTTACGCCATCTTAAGGCGGCCGGCGGTATTCGGGATGACTTGCCACCGGGAGTACAACAGCATTGAAAGTCGTCCTCATCGTCACATCGCCGGGAGCTTCGATGTGCGGCGTCGCCGACTATACTTATCGGCTTGCCGACGCCCTCGGGATTATGGGCCTTGAGGTTGTCCTGGAAGAGCCCTCGACATGGTCCCTCGAAGCGGCGCGCGCCGTGCGCCGCCGCCATGGCGGTCGGCCGGACACTGTCTTCCATCTGCAATATCCGTCCCTGACCATGGGTAATTCTCTCTCGCCGGCGGCCTTGCCCCTCCTGCTGCCGCGACTGTTCGTGACGCTGCACGAATTTCGGGTTTTCAGTCTGCCGCGAAAAGCCCTGTTTGCCTCCCACAGCCTGCTGGCCCGCAGGATCATCTTTTCGAACAGCACCGAGCGCGGCAACTTCCAGCGCTGGTATCCCTGGTCCGGCAGCCGGCTCGACGTCGTGCCGATCGGCAACAACATCACCCGCATCGGCGGCCGCGTCCCCGGTCCCGAGCGCCTTGTCTATTTCGGCCAGATCTCCCGCAACAAGGGCGTCGAGCACTTTCTCGAGACTGCCGCATTGTTGCGGGCCGCAGGCAGTTCGATGGAAATCCGCATGATCGGCGCCATGACGGACAACGACCCGGAGTTCAGGTCGCTTGTGCATGGCGCAGTGGCACAGCATGGAATCGTCAAGCGCCTGAGCCTGCCTGCGGACGAAGTGTCCGCCGAACTGAATGCCGCGAGTTTCGCGCTTCTGCCGTTCCCGGATGGCGTTTCCGACAAGCGTGGCTCGGCGCTGGCGGCATTGGATCACGGTCTCACCGTGCTCACCACCCATGCGGCGGCGACGCCGGGGTGGCTTCGGGCGGTCACCCATCCCGTGGCGACGCCGGCAGAGTCGGCAGCAACGATAGGACGGATGCTCGACGGCACGCTCCTCCGCCGCAAGGCACCGGAACTGCTGGAGCAGGAGATGCACGCCCGTGATTGGCGCCAGATCGCGCTGAGACATGTCAGCCTCTATCGCCAGGCCGTGGGCTAGAGCAATTCCAGCGAAAGTACGAAGCGGTTTTGCATCAGGAATTGCGTGAAAACAAAGAGATGGAACATTGACGGCGGCACCGTTTTAGCCGGAAATACTCTAGTCGGCCAGCACGTCGGCATAGAGTTTCAGGTAGCGTTCCGTCGACCCGGCCCAGGAATAACCGTTGGCGGTCTCTATCAGCCGCTCTCGAAGATCGGCATCGGCGACCAGCGTCGCGTGCGCGGCTTCGATGGTGGACGCTGCCGTCTCGGGCGTGGTGAAGTCGCAAAGCCGGATATCGGCGTGCCGGCCGGCCAGCGCGGCATAGGCCGCGTTGCCCTCCAGAACCGGGACTAGGCCTGCGCTCATCGCCTCGATCGCCACTAGGCCAAATCCCTCATACTCGGATGCGGATGCGAAAATCGACGCGCGGCAGAGCAGCGAACGAATCTCGGGATTGCCGAGTCCGACCCGCAGCATGACATTGCCGGAAAGACCGCGACGGGCGATCAGCGAATCGAGGTCGGCGACAGTCAGGTCGGATGGCACGCCAATGATGTCGAGATGCCAGGCGGGATCGCGCCGGCACAGCACGCCCGCGGTTTTCGATCAGCCGTTCGAGCCGCTTGTTCACCGAGAACCGGCCGATCGTGACGATCCTCTTGCGCGGCTCGGACGAGGAGGCGCCGGCGAATTTTTCCGTATCGGCGCCGTTTTCGATCAGCCGCGTCCGGCGCGAAGCGATTTTCCGAAACGTATCGACGTCCGACTGGCTGCAGCCGACGACGGCCCGATAGCGGGACGCCGACGCCCGCGTCAGCGTCTGGAACCATACTTTTTTGATCGCCGAGAAACGCTGGGTGTGAAAGAAGCCGCCATGCGTCGTGACAATCATCCTGCGACCATGGAGCGGACCCGTCAGCGCCAGAAAATCGAAGAAGAAATCGATCGCGTGGACATGAACCAGATCCGCATCCCCGATATGGCCGAGCACCGCGGGCGCCAGCGGATATCGTGACGACCCGCGCCAGGCGATCCGGACGATCTCGATACCGTCGATCGTTTCCCGCGCGGGCAGCAGTTGTTCTCGGGCGGAAAACAGGGAGTTCAGCGTGACCACGCGCACGCGATAGCCGGCGCCCAACGATTGTTGGGCGAGATTGTATACGACATCCTCGAGCCCCCCTCGATTGGGGAGGAACTGGCGCACGACATGGACGACGAGCGGCGCGTCAAAGGCGACCGCACCCTGAACCAGCGTCGAATGGTCAATCGGCTTCATGAGATTCGCCTGTTGCTGCAATTCTGTTCCATTTTCAGTAGCCCAAAAGCACTCATGCCGCGGTTAACCCGGCTCGGTCTGGGGCGGCTTTGTCGCCGCATGGTAAACGAAATCTGTCAAAGAACCCGGCACTTGAAAGGACCGTGGTTACCCGCCGTTAACCATAGTCTGAAAGATTGGGTCAACTTCTTCGCGTTGCGGAATGCTTTGGAGTTCACCTCCCTTGCCGGGTCCTCCGGCAGGACCGGAAGGCAGGCCATGGGTATCGATATTTTCCAGTTGCCGGGCATATTGCTGAGACGCTGGCTCTACGTCGTCGTCACGGCGCTCTTCTGCGTGGCGCTGGCATTGGCCTTCGTCGTGATGCGCAAGCCCGTCTTCATGGCGACGACGGATGTCCTGATCGACCCGCAGGGCCTCTCGGCCAGCCCGCCCGATCCCAATATGGCATCGGCTGCCAACCAGGATGGCGCGACGCTCGAAAGCCAGATCTACATCGTGCAATCGCGCGAGGTGCTGAATCCGGTCGTCGATACGCTCAACCTCACATCGGACCGTTTCCTCAATCCGACCGGCATTGCCGACAAGGAAATCGCCACCGTCGCCGTTGTCGGGGCATTGCAGAAAAACATGGTGATCATGCGCGAGGGCACGTCCTACGTGCTGTCGCTGACGGTCAAGCACCGTGACATGACCATGGCGGCGAAGATCGCCAATACGATTGCCGATGTCTACCTCAAGCGGCTGCACGAAGCGCGCGCCGACGCCTCGACACGCGCCAGCGGTGCCTTCGAGATCCAGGCGAGCGATCTTGCCGACAAGCTGCGCCGGGCCGAGGAGGAATTGGAAAAGTTCAAGGAAGCGAACAACCTCCTTGCCACCGGCCCGCAGCAGAATCTTGTGATCGACCAGCAGGTCGAAGGCGTCAACCGCCAGCTCATTGCCGCCCGCGCCGATCTCGAGCTCAAGCGTGCCAACTACAATCAGGTCGAGGGCCTCACCGTCGGTTCCATCGAGGCTGGCGGGATTCCCGAAGCACTGGCCTCGACGGCATTGAGCGCGATGCGCGGCCGCTATGCGGACCTCGCCGCCCGTGCTGACCAGCTCGCCGCCACCCTCGGCGCCAACCATCCGCAGATGCGGTCCGCGCGCTCGCAGATCTCCGGCCTGCGCAAGGAGATGGAGGACGAGCTTGCCCGCATTCGCCAGTCCATGAAGGGTGCGATGGAGCGTGCGGACGCCAATGCCACCGCTCTCCAGCGTCGTCTCGCGACACTGACGGCGTCAAGCCTCGACACCAGCGAGGCCGGCATCAAGGCGCGGGCGCTGCAGAGCCAGGTCGAGGCGCTGCGCGCGCTCTACAAGACCCTGCTGACGCGGGCGAGCGAACTCGGCCAGCGCGACACCGTCAACATCAACAATTCGCGCATCATCTCCAAGGCGGTCCCGGGCGGCGGCCCGTCCTTCATGATGAAGCTGATCATCATCGCCGCAGGTGCTATGTTCGGCATCGCGCTCGGCAGCGGGCTTGCCGTGCTGCGCGAGATCCTGGCACGGTTCATGGCTGGCCCGAACCGCTTTGCCGAGACCGGCTTGGCCACCGAGCCGGACCTAGAGCCGGCCACTGCGCCTGCCGCACGAACCGAACCGCGCGACCTGCCCATCATCGCCCACATCCCCGCGATCCAACCGGCCGTGCGCCGCTTCTCGATCTCCGGTCGCAAGTTCGTAGAGGGTGGAGATGTCGAGCGCAGGACCCAGATCGGGGTCTCGCGGACTGTCGACACCCTGCTCAGGCACGCCCATCGGGATGGACCGTCCACGATCCTCTTCATTTCCCCGGACAATGACAATGCGGGCCGTCTACTCCCCGACGTGGCCGGTGCCCTGCACCGGCTCGACAAGGAGGTTCTGTTCTCCGGGGGTGAGGGCGGCCGGGAGGCAAGCGCGTCAGAAGCTCCACTCGGCGACAGGCTGAAGTTCAGCCGCCTCTCGCTCGGCACGCCGCGCCGCGTCCGGAATGCGGCTCCGACCTTCTCCAACTTCGCAGGCCAGCGCCGGACGGCGGACTTTATCATCATCGACGCCAATGGCGAGGAGGCCCGGCATCATCTGGCCGAGCTGCTGGAGCGTGCTAATGCCATCCTGCTGATCGCGCGGGACGGCGATGACGCGCATCTCGGCGAACTGGTCGATTCCCTGTCGCCCTGGCGAGACCGAATGCTGGGCACGATCAAGCTCGGCACTGCGGCCTGAGGAGGCGATGATGGCCATTGCCAGCATCGAACCAAGCATCGAGCCCAAGCACGACACCGACGAGACATTCCTGTCGGGTTTCCTGCGCTTCTGCGCCATATCCAGCGTGATGGGCGGGCTGGTCTTCAATTTCTTCCTTTGCTTCGTCAACACCCGCGTCATGGGCATTCGCGACAGCCATGTCATGCTCATGGAACTGGCGATCATCGGCACGGCGCTGCTGGTGGCTGCAGACAGGCGGGCGGGTTTCTATCTCGTGCTCGGTATCTTCACCACCTACATGATCTTCCTGTTCACGCTGCGTGGGCAGAACGACCTCAAGGCGCTACGCGACATCCTCATCCCGATTGTCTTCTTCGCCATGGGCTCGCGCCTCCGCGATATCCGCCTTGCCGATCGGCTGGTCGTGTGGTCCGCCGCCATCGTGCTGGCCTTTGCCTGCTTTGAATATTTCCTGCTCGACATCTATCTCGAATGGTTCAATGTCCTCGGCTACTACATCTCGCGCGGCACGGTCAGCCTTGCCGAGAGCTTCGGCGCCACCAAGGGCCTGTTCATCTCCGGCCTGCGGCCCGAGCCGCGCACGATCCTGCCCTTCCTCGGCCAGCATCGGGTCTCCTCCGTTTTCCTCGAACCCGTATCCATGGGAAATTTCGGGGCGCTCATCTTTGCCTGGGCGCTGTTCCGGCGCGGCTGGTCGGGCCGATGGCTGCTGTTTCCCGCGGCCATCGCGATGACGGTTTTTGCCGACGCCCGCTTCGGCCTGTTCACTTGCATTCTGATGGCGGTGCTGACCCCGTTCTACCGCATTATTCCCCGCACGGTCTGGCTGGTGATGCCACTGTTCATCCTGGCGGTGATCGGCGCCTACGGACTGTCGAGCGGCACCCACGGTGGCGACAACAGCCTGTCCGGTCGCCTCGAAGCGACGGCGGCAATCCTGTCGAAACTGCCGTTGGGTGTCGTCGCGGGCGTCGAAACGACCGATGGGTTCACCGCCGATTCAGGCATGGCCTATACGCTGACCAAGTTCGGACTCATCGGGTTTCCGGCGCTCTGGGCGTTGTTCGTCTTCCAGCCGCTGCGAAGCGCGCGGGCCTGGGATTTCCACTCGATGATGATCCTCTATCTGATCCTCATCATGGTGATTTCCAACTCGTTCTTCTCGATCAAGACGGCGGCGCTGATGTGGTTCCTGACAGGCACGGCCGCGGCCGTCAGCGTGCCGAAAGCGAAGTCGTTGTGGGATTGGCTCGCGCCCGCGCCTCAACGGCCATCGAGTGCCGGGCATTTGGTGCCCTCGGCGGAAAGGTCGCGCAGCGCCGGCAGCAGGCCCTGAAGCTGCGGCCGGTCTCCGTCCTCGGTCGGCTGGATATTGAGCGGCTCGTCCGGGGACCACCAGTCACCCGCGACCCAGTAGGTCCAGCCGGTCCACACATCCTTGTTGCGCTCGACGACATCCACCATCGCCTTGATGCCGGCGACGCAGGCCTTGCTCTTGGGCGCGCCGAACTCACCTAGCATGCCGCGATGGCCGTTCGCCCTCAGCCAGTCGGTGAACGTGTCCACCGCCGCCACTGCGTCCCGGATGCGCGAGCAGTTGCCCTTTGTGCCTGAGAAATCGTCATCGAAATACTGATGCACCTCGAAGGCGAAGTTGTTGCCGGAATCCCGGTATTTCTGGAGCGCGATACCGTTCGGCTCGCCGTCGATCGGCTTCATCCAGCTATGCGCGCCCGACCATGCGGTTCCCGGGACCAGGATGAGGTTGGATGCACCTGTACGCGACCGGATCGCGTCCGTCGCGGCATTGGCGGCGTCGACCCACTGGGCCACCGGCATCTGGTTCGGCTCGTTCATCAGGCCGAACACCACGTCCTTGTCATTGGCATAGAGGCGCGCAAGCCGCGTCCAGAAGTCGGCAAAGGCCTCGTGCGGCACCTCTTCAGAGCCGATGATCTTGTCATCGTAGCGGCCGTAATTGTGCGGATCGAGGATGGTCTTCATGCCGCGGGCGCGGATCAGTTCGACCGTCTCCATCAGCCGCGACAGTTCCGCCTCGTCGAACTCGGTCATCAGCTTGGGCTGAAGCCGCTCCCACTTGAACGGCAGCCGTACGCTGTTGAAACCCTTGGCTTCGAAATAGTCGAGCGTCTCGATCGAAGGCCAGACATAGTCCTTGTCGACCTCGCCTCTGCCCTGGCCGAACTCGGCACCGGAAATGTTGATGCCGCGGAAGCAAGACGTCGCAGCCGACAGCGCAGGCTGCGCGGTTGCGAAGGAAATAAGGATTGCGGCAAGTCCCTTGAGCAGGCTGGACGTCATGGATCCCCTCAGACGTGGAGCACGCTCGATGTCCCAAGCTGTCGGATCTCGCCCGCCACTTGCTCCGGCCGAGCGCCGAATGGCACCAGACGTACGATCTTCTGTCGCCCCGGCGCAAGATGAAACCAGTTGTCCCCAGGCAGATAGCCCGAAAAGGCGAGGTTGACCGACTGCGCCAGCCGATCGCAGGCGACGGCCACAAAGGCGCCGTCCGTGTCCTCGCCGATCTCGGCGGTGATCTGTGCGGGATGCAGGGCCGCTGCCCGCCCACGCGGAAAGTGGTAGGCCGATGTGATCTCCCGCTCGCCCGCCGACAGTGTCGCGACTGTGACGTCATGCGCCGGCGGTCCGAAGCGGAAGGCATAGGTGGTGTCGAAGAACGCCCCGAAAATGTCGGTCGCGGCGAGGCTCGCCCCCCCGCGCGGCTGCAACAATATCTCCCTCCTGCCGGCGACAACGGGCTGGGCGCCGTCCCGCAACGCGCTCACCTCGAGGACAAGCGGCAGCGCCTCGGCTGTCTCGTTGATCACATGGACATCGAGCCCGTTGGTGCCCTCGTCGGAGAGCAGCAATTGCACGGGTCTGAAGGCGCGCCGCAGGCCATGCCAGACCGGCTTCGGCAGGCCGGTCGAATCGATCACGCCCCATCCCGGGCCCGGCAACAGGTCCTGCAGGGTCCAGACCAGCCCTCCGGCCGAGGTCGAGCCGGGCCGGCGCCATTCGGCGTAGACGCTCTCGCTCACCTCCGCCGTGACGGCACGCGAGAAATCGAGATATCGCGCCGGATCCTCGCGCCTGAGCCGGGCCGGATCGAAGCCGTAGAGTTCCTGCAGATAGTGATCCCTGACATCCTCGAAATCCCACGACGCGCCGCGATCGCGCGGCACCCGCGCCTTCCAGTCGGGATGGTGAACCGGCGGCACCGGCAGGTGCGCGTCGAGCGTCACCTGTTCCGGCACCTGCGCGAAGGCGAGGCTCTCTGCCGAGAAGCGCACTTCGGCGCGCCGTGCATCGTCGAGTGGTCGGCAATAGGCGCCGACGCCGTAGTAATGGGTAATCCCCTCGTTCGGCGAAAACGGCATCGCCCCACCGAACGGGGTGTTGGGCACGTAGATCACATCGGGCCGATGTGTCTCGTAGACCTCAGGCAGGATTTCTTCCGTCACCGGCCCTGTCCAGGCGCGGGGTGGCAGGCCCATCATCGCCGCCTGCTGGTAGATCTCAGAGCCGCCGCAGAGCACGGTCAGCGATGGCGAGCCCTGCAGGGCGCCCAGCAGGTCTTCCGCCTCGCGGCGCACGAGGCCCGCGAATTCCGCATCCGCTGCCGGATAGTCGAAATTGGCGAACATGAAATCCTGCCACACCATGATGCCGAGTTCGTCGCAGAGATCGTAGAAGTCGCGAGTCTCATAGGCCATCGTGCCGCCGATTCGGATCATGTTCATGCCGGCGTCGCGCGCCAGCCTGAGCCAGTGCGCGTAGTCGGCCTTTCCGCCGGGCAGGTTGACGATATCGGATGTCGTCCAGACGGCACCCCGGCAGAACACCGGCACGCCATTGATCCCAAGGCCGAAGCCTCGCCCGTCAACGCCGCGGTCGAGCGCGATATTGCGGAACCCGACCCTGCCGAGCGGCAGTTGGCGCCCGTCGACGACGAGCGACAGTGGATAGAGCGTCGGGGCGCCGTGGGTATGCGGCCACCACGGCATCACGGCGTCCATGGTCATCGACGCGCTCAGCCGGTCCTCGGCTGAAAGGGTCACCGGCGTCATCGCCTCGCCGCAGAGAATGCGCAGGTCGGTCGCGCGGCCCGAGAAGCGAAAGGATAGGTCGAGCAGCCCTTTGCCATCGGCTGAAAGCGCGGCGCTGATCCTGAGATCGTCAATCTCGATGCCGCCATCCCTGAGCAGGTGCACCGGACGCCAGGGACCGACGGCATGGACCTCCGGGCACCAGCCGGGCATGTGGCCCAGCAATGTCGCCCGCACCATCCGCATGCCGGGTGGCGTGATCATCTGCGGCCGCCATTTCGCGCGCGGCCCGGGCGCCTTGAGATGTGGCGCCAGAGCCCGGAAGGCGATCGCGAGATGATCATTGCCGGCCAGTGTCACTGGCACGTCGTTGCTGACGAACTGGCTGCGGCTGTCGAGGATGCGCGCGCCGTTGAGATAGACCTCGGCAATCGTGGCCAGCCCCTCGAAGATCAGCCTGGCCGGCCCGGACGGTTCGCCCGCGAGATCGAGCAGATACCAGAAATCAAGGTTTTCCAGCGGCGCCGGCGCAGACCGGTCAAATCGCCCGGCCGCTTCGAGCGCCTGCGCCACCGTCCCCGGCACCGGGGCTGCGATGCGCGTCTGGGTGGCCGGAATGTCGGCGGGCGTGGCGAACTGGCCGGCATCGGAAACGATCATCTGCCAGCCACTGTTGAGTGGCCGGTCACTCCTGTTGCCGAGACCTCTGAAGATCGCCATCGCGCCTGAACCCTCATGGCAAAGCCGCTCCGAAAGAGCAGCTACAGCATTGATCTGACCTCGATCAGCGCGCAGCGCGACGCATCAGGCCGCTGAGTTGGTCCCATGCTTCGATGGCGGGATCAAGCCCCTGGGCGAGCGTGTCGAACTTGCGCCGGGTGACGGCGCGGGCAAGCTGGAACTGCACGCTCTTTGCCGTCTCGGCTATCCGGAGCGAAGCCGCGATCGCCGCATCGAATTCGCTGCGCTCCATCCAGTCGAGATGCGTGGCGAGCAGTTCGAAATTGGCGCCGAGTTGGCGGAGCGTGTTGAAGGCATATTTGTGGAAGAAGCCGAACGGCCTGTCGGCGACGAAACCCACCTGTTCCGGCAGCACCTTGGCGAAGGCCGCCACCGGGTTCGCATCGGGCATGCGGCGGATATGGCGTCCGAGCAGGGAGCGTGCCTCCATGCGCATGGTCGAATCGCCCGGAACCTGTTCGGGAAGCTTGGCGAATTCCGTGTATGGCAGGAATGGCGGCGAACCCTCCGGATAGAGCCGGCCGAATAGCCCGTCGAAGTCCTCGCCGCTCAAGCGGAAATAGCCGCCATTGTGGAAATAGTCGATCTCCCGCTCCGCCTCGGACAGGCGATTGACCGCGACCGTCGTCTTGCCGTGCTCGGTGCGGTAGGCCACGCCCTGCGTGTCGGGCATGTAGAACGAGTCCATCTCGACGAGGCAGAGCCGGCCCCGGTCAATCTGCTGGCTGATATGATCCTCGACCCGGTCGAAGATCGCAAGCTCCGTCACCCGGATGCCATAAAGGCTTTCGAGATCCTCCAGCGGCACCTTGAAGAAGGTGAACTGGTCGCCCTCGAAATCTTGGGTGAGGGTGAAACCCAGCATCGCTTCCGGTGGCAGGCCCATAGCGTTCAGCACTTCGATCCAGAGATCGACATAGCAATTGGTTTCCGGCCAGATGCGCTCGCTGGAATGCAACGCATGCGGCTGGTAGCCGTCGGGCCGCAGGGCAGGGAACACTGCGTTCATTCGCTCAGCCCCAGAGCGCCTTGCGGACGTGCTCCGGCCAGACCTTCACGTCGAGGCCGTGATGGGCGAACAGCGCCAGCGCGATGCGCTCCAGGCCGAAGCCGACGCAGGCCGTATGCGCCACGCTGCCATCGGCGAGGCTGAGGCCCCATTTCTGACCGAACGCGTCCTGGTGATAGTTGAAGCTCATGCAGGCTGTCGGATTGGCGGTTGAGTTGACAGGGATCAGCAGCTCGAACTTCAGGTTCTGGTCCCGCTGGTTGTTGGCGAGCAGGCGGCCGGCGCGACCGAAGAACGGGTCGTTGGCGACATCGATCTCGACCGGCAGGCCAAGATCTGCCAGCATCTTCACACCGCGATCCATCCAAAGCTGGCGGAAGTCGGTGACATGGGCTTCGGTCCCCATGCAGACATATTCCCGCATCCGGAACATCTGCTGGCGCGTCGGTTCTTTCGAAGGTTCATGACGAAAGCAATAGGATTGCAGGTCATAGAGGCCACCGGTCATGGCGATCGGACCACGCTTGGCGATGGTCGGATAGAGCGGATAGCAGGCGGCGGGCGTCAGAGCGATGTCGGTCGCCTTCTGGTCCTTGGTCCAGTCCTTGCCTTCTTCCATGCACTGAAGCAGCCCGATATGGTCATGGTCGTTGCCGCAGAAGGCATGCACGGTGCCCGCAAGCTGCGGGAAACTCTTCATGTAGCCACTCTTCTCGAAGAAGCTCATCGCCATGCCGGGCGGAAAGCGGATGGCTTCGGCGCCATCGCCGCCACCGACCTTGTCGATCAGCCGCTCGAAAGCCGCGATCACGTCCTCGAACTGGCCAGAGCGGCCATAGAGGCCGTCGACGCCGGTTTCGATCAGGAGGCCGGCGTCGAAGAGCCGGTCGAGCAAGGAGACCTGCATGTCCATGATGATTATCCCAGAAGGCTCGTGTCCTGCTTGTGGATCAGGAGCATGGTTGACGTGTTGCCGAGGATGCGGTCGTTCGAGATCATGAGCTGGGCCGAATGCGCATCGCGCAGGTGCCGGCCGAGGCTGAAAGGCGTGCCGTTCTTGTAGCCCATGATGCCGCAGATCAGCATGGCGTGGTTGATGATGGTGAGGATCGTCTCGGACGACGCGATCTTGACATTGTTCATCGCCACCGCGAAGGCCACGGAAGAAAGCTTCTCCTCGTCATGCCTGGCGTCTTCATAGGCCTTCACGGCCGCCACGACATTCGACTTCATCATCTGCAGCAGGTTGGAAACCTCGGCGAGACGGATGGCGCCCGGCGGCACGGTGCCCGGCGTCTTGCGGGCAGCGGCGCGAACGAAGGCCTGCGCGCGGCTCACCGCGTCGACTGCGATGCCGTACCAGACGCCACTCCATAGGATATGGCTGTTGGCCAGCATCGACTGGGCCGCGATTTCCGCGAAGGGCTTGGGGAAAATCTGTGCCGCCGGTGCCTCGCCGGTAAACAGAAAACCCTCCGAGCAGGTGCCGCGCATGCCCAGCGTGTCCCAGTCATGCGTCTTGACCAGCGAATATTGCTCGCGCGTGAACACGGTCATGACCTGGTCGCTGGTGGCGGCGTCTTTGTGGGCGCGGGAGGTGATCAGGATCGCATCCGCGTTCTGCCCGTAGGAAATCACGGAGGCGTCCTTGGTCAGGCGGCAGGTGTCGCCGTCGACCTCGATCGCGCAGAGCGAGTTGCGCAGGTTGCCGCCAATACCAGCCTCGGTCGTTGCCGAGCCGATCAGCAACTGCTCGGAGACGATGCGGCGCATGAAGCCGCGATGCCATTCGGTGTCGATGCCATGCTCCACCAGGCTAGAGAGCTTGATGTGATGCATGGCGAAAACCATGGCCGAGGACGCGCAGGACTGGCCGATGATCGAGCAGATTTCGGCGATCTCGCCTGTTCGCGCGCCTTCTCCGCCGAGCTCGGTTGGGATCTGGATCGAGAGAAGCCGCTCGGCTTTCATGGCGTCGATCGCTTCACGGGGGAATCGTCCAAGGTGATCCACCTCGTCCGCAGAAGCCCTGGCGACCGTCGCCACGCGCGTGGCCCGGTCCGTCAGGCTGCCCACGGCCAGATTGACGGGGATGTTCATCAGGCGACCTTCCTGTCATCCGTGATCGAGGACACCGTGCGTGCGATTGCATCGACGCTCTGGAAGCTCTTGCGATTGAGCAGGCTGTCGGGAAATTCGATGTCGAAGCGCTCTTCGATTGCCAGCATCAGCTGCACGGAGGCGAAGGAGGAAAGGCCTGCCGCATAAAGGTCCGCGCCGCCATCGAGGGCGTCGACGTCGACCTGCAGGCCGGCATGTTTCTTGAGTAGTTCGCGAATGGTCTCGTTCATCCCCGTTTCCTTTCCAGAAGCCTTGGTTCCGCGCGTTCATGCCGGATTGGCACAGACCATAGGGGCAACTGGATAAGGTTTGGCTAAACGAGGTGGTTAAGATTGCGGCTATTTGATTGCTCAAGTTCGAGCGAAATCAGGAGTTTGCAACAGGCCTAGTTGCCCTTGAACGTCATCGGAACCGACACGGGGTAGGACTTCAGGCCGGTGTCCGGCGGTATGGCCGGGAAGGGGCTGGCGCGGCGGACGATGTCGAGCGCGCCTTTGTCGATGGCAGGCTTGCCGGAACTCTTCCTTACGCGGAGGTTAACGACGCTGCCATTGGCCGCGATGGTGAAGCTGACCACGACCGTGCCCCTGGCGGCGACCCGCACGCGCTTCTTCGCCCGTTCCAGCTTGCGCTGCACGAGACCCTTGTAGTTGGAGGTCGAGGCATTGCCCTTGACCTTGCGTTTTGAATTGCCCTGCGAGGCATCCTGGCTGTTGCCGCTCTTCTTGTCGGCCTTGCTGCTGCCCTTGTTCGAATCCGCCTCGGCATTGCCATCGCGCGCCGCAGTCTTCTTCCTCACTGTCGTCTGAGGCTTCGGTTCCGGCTTTTTGGCCTCGTCCTTCTTTGTCGTCGGCTCCCGCTTCGGCTCTGGCTTTTCGACAGGCTTCGGCTCTGCCTTCTTGAGGACGGGCTTCTCGGCGGGCTTGGCCTCGACCGCTTTCTGGATCACGCGCGGCTTCGAGATCGGATGCGGCAGCGGCTGGGCAAGCCTCGTCGCCGGCTCGACCTTGACTTGCTCGACTGGGACTACCAGCATCGGCGGCGGCGTGTCGGGTAGCGGTTCGATCTTCGCCGCCTCGATGATCTGCCTTGCAGCCGCCTCGATCTGGAAGTCGGAGGGCTGGTTGGTCGACAGGATCTCCGGCTGATCGACGCCGGCGACGGGTTGCTCGACGGGCTTCACCACAGGTTCGGGAACCTTCGCCTGCTCGACGGCCCCGGGCTCCTCAACCGGCTTCACCGGCTCCGTGATTTCCTGCCTGGGTTCCACCTTAGGATCGTCGACCGGCGTCTCGATGGCCTCGTCCTCGCCCTCCTGTTCGACCTGCCTGACCCGGGTCGTCACGTCGGAATCGGTCTCGCTGAAGAATTCGACGGCGATGACGGTTTCGCCCTCGAGCAGGGCATCGTCATCCGGCATTTCGAGCGTGACAAAGCCGATGGCGAACGCCGCCACCGCATGAAGGAACACGGACAAGCCGAAGCCTCCGCGCAACAGCTTGGAGCCAAGGGTGAGGGCGGGCTTTCCGAGATCATGCGCGACATTGGGTACGTCGTCGTGCAGCACCTCGTGGTGGGCCGGATTGTCCGGATAGCCGTCAATGCCCGAACGGGCGCCCATGTAGGGCGAGATTCCGTCGTCTCCCGCGAAGGAACAGGGCGGCACGTCGTTGAAGGCGTGCTGCATCCCCGCGCGCGCGCGATCGTTCGAGTTGGCGGGACGAAACCGCAACTCGTTGATCGAGACGATACGGGGACCGGGCGTTGCCATCTATCGCTGTCGGTGCCTGCCGGTCCCGGTTGCGGTCGTCGGGATCATGGCGAACTCCTCGTTGAAGTTTTTAACTTGATGATGATACTCAGCTATTGCGTCCTTAAATAAAGGTGAGTATCGAAGTCAAGAATGAATTGGCAATGCGGCGCCCGAAAGGGACGCTGCGTGGAGATATTGGATGATGGTCGAGGCGGAAAAGAAGGACCCGGGCGCACCCGATGCGCAGCGTCCGAGCCAGGACGCACTTCCGGAATATGACACCGGAACCCTCTTTGCAGGACGACGGGAGATCGTGATCCGTCACGCCGGCGCCGATTACCGGATGAAGATCACCAAGCAGGGCAAGCTCATCCTCAACAAGTGAAATTTTCAATCACCCAGGCAAAACCCCAGGGACAGGGACAAGAAACATGACTGAAAAAAAACGCACCCACGCCGTCGGAAATTCGCGCCTACCGCGCCGAGAATTCCAAGCTTCGCGAGCGCGACATTGCCGCCAATCTCGGGATTTCCGAAGCCGCCCTGGTTGCTGCTGACGTCGGCATATCCGCCATCCGCATCGAAGCCGACCCGAACAAGTTGCTCGCCCGCGCACCGGAATTCGGCACCGTGATGGCGCTGTCCCGCAACGAGAGTGCCGTGCACGAAAAGATCGGCGTCTACGAGGCGATCACCATCGGCGAGAAGACCTCGCTGACACTGGGCGAGAACATCGACCTGCGCATCTTCAACTGGGTCTGGGCCCACGCCTTCGCAGTCACCAAGACCGATGGCGAAAACGTTCGCCGCTCGCTGCAGTATTTCGACAAGTCGGGCGAGGCTATCCACAAGATTCATCTTCGCCCGGAATCGAGCCTCGAAGCCTATGAGGCCTTCGTCGCCGACCACAGGCTCGAAGACCAGGGCCAGGACTTCGTCGCCCAGCCGTTCACCAAGATGGCGGCCGGCCGCACCGAGGGCTTCGATGTTGCCGAACTCCGAGATCACTGGTCGAAGATGACCGACACCCATGAGTTCTTCGGCATGCTGAAGAAGCTGGACATCGACCGCCGCGCGGCCGTCCAGCATGTCGGCGAAGAGTTTGCCTGGAAACTCGCGGACGGCGTCGCGACCGACTTTTTCGCCAAGGCGGTCGAGGCGGAAGTGAACCTTATGTGCTTCGTCGCCAATCGCGGCATCGTGCAGATCCACACGGGGCCGGTCAGGAATGTCGCGCCGATGGGCCCCTGGCTCAACGTCATGGACCCGACCTTCCACCTGCACCTGCGTGCCGATCACATCGCCGAAGCTTGGGCCGTGCGCAAGCCGACGAAGGATGGCCACGTCACCTCCGTCGAGGCCTATGACAAGAATGGCGAGATGATCATCCAGTTCTTCGGCAAGCGCAAGGAAGGCAATGTCGAGATGAGCGAGTGGCGCGCGCTGGTCGAGGGACTGCCCACCACCAATGCGGCCGAAGCCGCCTGAGGAACGCCATGATGTCTGTTTCCGGAACCCGCCGCCACGCGCTGCTCGCGTTTGCGGCCCTGTCCCTGGTGAATGCAGGGGTGCTTTTCGGCGCGCCAGCGCTGGCCGACGAGGTGAAGCCCGTCGACGCCTCGCGGCTCGTCACCGTCGGCGGCGCGGTGACCGAGATCGTCTTCGATCTTGGGCTTGGCGACAAGGTCATCGCCCGCGACACGACCAGCTACTTTCCGGAGAAGGTCAACAGGCTGCCCGACATCGGCTACATGCGCGCCCTTTCCCCAGAGGGCGTGCTGTCGGTCAATCCATCCGCGATCCTGATGATCGAGGGCAGCGGCCCCCGGGAAACGCTCGACGTTCTCGCCAAGGCTTCCGTCCCCGTCATCACGGTTCCGGAAGGCTATAACAGCGCGGCCATCGCCAACAAGATCATGATCGTCGGCAAGGCGCTCGATGTCGAGGCCAAGGCGAAGGAACTGGCCGACAAGGTCGGCGCCGACGTCGACGCGGCTGCAGCGGAAGCCGCCAAGGTTCCGGACGCGGAGCGCAAGCGCGTGCTCTTCGTGCTCACCGTGACCAACGGCAAGATCATGGCCGCAGGCAGCCACACCGCCGCCGACGGCATCCTGAAGCTCGCGGGCGCCGTCAACGCCACCGGAGGCTTCCACGGCTACAAGCCGCTCAACGACGAAGCGATCATCGGCGCAAAGCCCGATGTGATCCTGATGATGGACCATGGCGGCCCCTCGGTAAGTGACGAGGAACTGCTCGCCAACCCGGCCGTCGCGCTGACCCCGGCGGGCAAGGACCACAAGGTCATCCGCATGAGCAGCCTGACGCTTCTCGGCTTCGGCCCGCGCACCGCGGACGCGATCCGCAAACTGTCCCAGTCGCTCTACGGCGGCTGAGGATGTCGGTCTCCATGGACGTCCATGACGGCGCCATCGTCAGCCAAGGCCGTGGCGCCGCGTCGCGTCGCGGCACCTTGGCGCTTGCCATCGGCCTGCCGTTCCTGGTTGCCCTGTCGATCGCCATGCTCACGCTTTCGGTCATGACCGGCGCCAGCACCGCGTCCGTTCTTACGCTCGTCAAGGCGATGTTCGTCGATCCCGCACCGGCCGACGCGGCGCTGCTGCTGCGCGACCAGATCGTCATCATGGAAGTGCGCATGCCGCGCGCCGTGCTCGGCTTTCTCGTCGGCGCCGCGCTCGCTGTCTCCGGGGCGGTCATGCAGGGCCTGTTCCGCAATCCGCTGGCCGATCCCGGCATCCTCGGCGTCACCTCGGGCGCAAGTCTTGGCGCTGTCGGCACGATCGTGTTCGGATCCACCGTTCTGGCGCCCTTCACCGCGGTGGCAGGCGTCTTCTCGCTGCCGCTGATGGCCTTCGCCGGCAGCCTTCTCGTCACCTATGTCCTCTATCGCCTCGGCACCCGCGACGGCGAAACCCAGGTCGCCACCATGCTGATTGCCGGCATCGCCATCGCCGCGCTCGGCATGGCCCTGACGGGCCTGCTGATCTACATGGCCGACGACCGGCAATTGCGCGACATCAATTTCTGGAGCCTCGGCTCGCTGGCCGGTTCCACCTGGCAGAAGGCCGGCATTGCCGCGCTCGTCGTCCTGCCCGCGCTTGTCATCGTTCCCTTCCTGGCGCGCGGGCTCAACGCGTTTACCCTCGGCGAAGCGGCTGCCTTCCACATGGGCGTGCCGGTCGAGCGCTTCAAGCGCATCGCGATCGTCATGGTTGCCGCGGCCACCGGCGTCTCGGTGGCGCTGTCGGGCGGCATCGGCTTTGTCGGGATGATCGTGCCGCATCTCATCCGCATTGCCGCCGGCCCGGACCATCGCTTTCTCCTGCCGGCATCGGCACTACTCGGGGGCTGCCTGTTGCTGGCGGCGGACATGATCGCCCGCATCATCGTGGCGCCGGCCGAGCTCCCCATCGGCATTCTGACCGCCATTCTCGGCGCACCGTTCTTCCTCTGGATCCTGCTCAAGGACCGCTCTGGCAGGATGGCGTGATGATCGAGGTCGAGAACATATCCATCACCCTGTCCGGCCGGGAGGTGGTCAGCAACCTCAGCTTCCAGGCACGACCCGGCCAGTTGACCGCGATCATCGGCCCGAACGGGTCCGGCAAGACGACGACGATGAAGGCAATTTCCGGTGAGCGGAAGTTCGGCGGCGCGATCCGGTTCAACGGCCGCGACCTGACGTCGATGTCCTCGAAGCAACTGGCGCTGTCGCGCGCCGTGCTCGCCCAGTCGATCAGCCTTGGCTTTCCCTTCCTGGTTCGCGAGGTGCTCGAGATGGGCATCGTCGCCGGCGACACGCACGACGCTGAACAGGCCGAGCGCGCCATGGCGAAGGCACTCGAGGCGGTCGATCTCAAGGGCTTCGAGACGCGCGTTGCCACCCGCCTGTCCGGCGGAGAGCAGGCGCGCCTGCACATGGCGCGCGTGCTATGCCAGATACCCGAGGCGGTCGGCCGGGACCAGCCGCACTGGCTTCTGCTCGACGAGCCCGTCGCCAGCCTCGATATCAGGCACCAGCTCGCCATCATGCGGCTCGCCCGCGATTTCGCCGCGCGCGGGGGAGGCGTCATCGCCGTCATGCACGATCTCAACCTGACGGCCATGTTCGCCGATCACGTTGTGATGCTGAAGGCGGGCCGGCTTCATGGTGCCGGCGCGCCGGCCGATGTTTTCACCGAGCAGGCGCTGGAGGCGGTCTACGGCTGCCGGCTTTCCGTCAGCCGCGAGCCGGAAAGCGGCCTGCTGCGCATCGTCACGCCGCTTGCGGCCTGACAGCGTCCCGCCACGCCGCATGGCGCCATGGACCGATCAAGCGAAAGCCCCGCGATCAACTCGCGGGGCTTCGTGCTGTATCGGCGATGCAGTCGTTCAGAGGGTGAAGTCGAAATGGTCTGCGTTGAGGTCCGAGATTTCCCAGCCTAGCAGAAGCACGCTGCCGCCTTCATAGGCGATGGTCACGCCCTTCTTGCCTTCGGTCGCCGCGTCGATCACCGCATCGAAATCGGCAAACTGACTGTTGAAGTCGATCACGTCGGCGCCTTTGCCGAAGTCCGTAATCTTATCCTTGCCGTCGCCGGCTTCGAAGACGAACGTGTCGATACCCTTGCCGCCGGTCAGCGTGTCGTTGCCTTCGTCGCCATGGATCGTATCATTGCCCTTGCCGCCATTGAGCTTGTCGCCACCGGCGCCGCCATGAAGGGTGTCGGCCTTGTTGAAACCTGTGAACACGTCCTTGCCGGAAGAACCGGTAAATTCGATGGAATCCGTGTTGAGGAATTTCATCAGGCTGGCGCTGTTGCTCTTGATATCTGAATCGCTCAGATCGGAAATCCAGCTCTTGGAATAGTCCGTGATCTCCAACTCCGCAAACGCGATGCGGATTTCGCCATTGTTGCTGAAGTCGGGGTCATCCTTCGTGCCCATACCGAAGGTTATGGCGGTGATGTCTCCCGAAAGCGTGTGGTCGTCGCCGGTTCCGTAGACGCCGTCAGCACCGTCGAACGCATAGGACCAGCCCTTGTCGCCGCCTTCGAATATGACGCTCTGCCCCTTTGTCCGCCCATCCCAGGACACATAGTCATCGCCCGAAACGACGTAGCCGCCGTTCGGGACGGCCATGCCGGTATCCTTTTCGTTGGTGAAGCCGCCATAGTCGCTTGCCTCGAACTTCTTGTCGAAGGCCTTCATGTAGCTCGCGAAATTGATCCCCTTGCCGTCATTGTTGGCGTCGGAGAAACTGATGCTGATTGCCATAAGGCGGCTCCTTCCTGGAAACATGAGCTCGCCAGTCAACTATTAAAGCATACCAAAACTGTCAAGTTAAAAGCGTGTTGTGGGGGTCAGCAGCTGTCGAAATCGGCCGCGCATTTCGGATTGCGCCAGAGTCCCTTTGCCTTCAGTTTCTGGGCCTCGGCCTGGACTGACAGCAGGGCGTCGTCGCGCAACGCCATGCCGTATCCCTGGCGGATAATGGCGGCCGCGACATCCCGCGCGCCGATGACGCAACGGCTGAGGCTCAGCCGTTCCTCGCCCTGCTCTACGTCGCAGAGCATGCGCTTGCCGCGGACGAGGTTGCCGAGATGGATCGATGCCATGCGTCCGCACGGCCAGCGTCCACCCTCGATCGACACACAGAGCCGCTTGGGCTTGATCGCACGGATGTCGGCGAGTTCGTAGGTCGTCTCGCCCGCCTTGAAGCTCCGGTTGTCGAGCACCGTGATTCGCTGCGGCACGACGATCCAGATGCGGCTGTCGCGCGCGACCGTCTTTGCCGGCAGCCGCTCATAGGATTGTTTGGAACGGTCGATCGGCGTCGGCTCGGTGGTCCAGATCGGCGCGTCGGAATTTTGCGCTTGTGCCGGGGACATTGCCAGGACAAGGAGAAGCGTCAGCCAGATAGAACGTGTCGTCGCCATGGCGGGAGTCTAGTGCGGTCGCACGCAAATGTCACCGCAGGGGCAGGGTTAGAAGCCGGTGCCGCCCCGAAGTTCCTTCACCACGGTTCCCGCGATGATCTTGATGTCCGTCCAGACGTTGAAGTTCTGGATGTACTCGACATCGCTCGCGAAGCGGGCCTTGGCGAGATCCTCGCGGTCGGTCGGTCCGCGCAAGCCGCGCACCTGTGCCAGACCGGTTAGGCCGGGACGAACCAGATGCCGGATATGGTAATCCTTGACGAGCTCCTCATAGGGCATGCCGGCCGCCAACATTCCGGGCACATGGCAGCGAGGACCCACGAGCGACATGTCACCGATCAGGATGTTGATCAACTGAGGAAGTTCGTCGAGGTTTGTCTTCCGCAGCATCGCGCCGATCCGCGTCACCCGCGGGTCATTCAGTCGCGTCTGCGCCACGCCTGATACGTCGCAGAGATCGGTGCGCATGGAGCGGAACTTGAAGATCCGGATCATGCGGCCGCCGCGACCCCAGCGATTCTGCATGAAGAAAACCGGACCATTGCTCTCGAGCTTGATCGCCGCGGCGATGAACAGGAAGAATGGGGCGAGGACGACCAGCGCCAGCGCCGACAGGGAGATGTCCATCAGGCGCTTGGCCGCGAAATTAAGCGGTTTTTGCAGTGCAGCGTCTTTCCAGTCGCGATCGGCCGTTTCCGGCAACGCCACACCCGTTGCCGCAAGGGTCTGCGGATGGCTATTGACTGGAATCGCGATGGCGGAGCCGACCTCGGCAGAATGCATAACTTGTTGCCCGAACTTGACTATTTCCTGTGAGGAACGGAGCTTCCTTAGATCAACCATTTGGGAAAGTCACCATGCCTTAACTGAATGTTCATCATGAACTGTCTGCACACCGCTCCGCAGCAAAACTGCATTCACAACACGAAAGTTGCGGAATTATGACCTCTAACGGCGAAAGCGGGCAAACTGTTCCGATTCAGGGGCATTGGCCGGGGAGATTTTCCTGACTGCCGCGCGAGGGATGCAGGAAGAGCAGGTCAGATATGCAAGCGGAGCATGAATGGCGCATGCGGGCAGCTATGCGCGCACGCGCCAGGGACCGCTCGGCAATCCGTGTCGCAGGCTTGCTCAGTTGCGGTTTTGTTTGATCGCCGAGAGATAGCCGTCGAACACGGATTCGACGCTCTTCTGATAGGCCTTCTGGACCTCGATGCCGCTGTCGAACATCTGGCCCACCAGCCCGGAAAACAAGTCGGAGCCCGCCTCGGTGGGCGTTTCGCTCTTGCCGGCGGCTTCGGCCTGGGATGCTGTCGGAGCGGCGTCCTTCGCCTGTGCGAACATCGCGAAAAAAGGATTGGCCGCCGCGCCCTGGCTGGACGCCTGCTGCAGGAAATTCTGGAACCCCTGTGCGAACGGGTTGTCGAGGAAGGGATTGGCCGCCTTCGGCTTTTCCTTCAGGCCCGCTGCTTCCATCCACGGAGCGAAGAAATCGGTCGGCTTCTGCTGCGTGAAGGCGTCGCCCGCCGCCTGGAGCTGGCTCGCCAGTTGCTTGAAGAACCCGCCCATCATCGTGTTGGCCACCACGGGCAGCATCTGCTTGTAGACCTCCTGGCCGATGCCGGACATCTGCTCTGCCTGCGCGGCAACGGCGCGGGAGACATCCTTGGAGCCGAAGATCAGCGCCAGCACATTGTTGCCGTCCGCAACGCCCTTCGGCGAGAACGCCTTGGTGAGATCCTCGAAGTACTGCGCATAATTGCCGTTGGCCGCAGCCGACATCAGCGAGGAAAAGTCGTAGGGATTTGTCACGGAGCGCTTGAGCCCGGTCGAGAAGGCGGGCATCAGGGCGGCCATGGCCTGTTGCATCTGCTCCTGGGCGAGGCCGTACTGCTTGGCCATCGCCTCCATGGCATTGCCGCCATGGGCCTTCGTCATCATGTCGAACAGGGGGAGCATGGCAAATCTTTCCTTGCGAAGCAGGACGGGACGGATTGCCGCACTATAGCGCTAGTGGCCGAGAATCAAACAGGAATTGTGCGGAGAAAACCGATCCGCACGCACCTCAATATTGATAGTCGTCGAAGACCGCCTCGATATCGCCCTTCCAGCGGCCCTGCCACAGCGAGAGCATGTCGTCGGCCAGCGTCGAGCGCTTGGCGAGCATCTCGTCGAGCGGCGCCAGAAACACTGTCTCGTCCTGGCTGGAGGCGTTGAGCCTGCCGCGCGCCCTCAGCCCGGCCCGCGCGATATCGACCACCTCTCGGCCGACCTCCCAGAGGCTGCGGCCACGAAAGGTCATGTCCAGGCCCTGGGCAGGCACGCCGTCCCGCAGTGCCTGGACCTCCTCGAAGCTCCAGTCCCTGGTCAGCATTTCGGCCGCATCCAGCGCCGAATGGTCATAGAGGAGGCCGACCCAGAAGGCCGGCAACGCACAGATCCGCCGCCACGGACCGCCGTCGGCGCCGCGCATTTCGAGGAAGCGTTTGAGGCGCACGTCGGGGAAAAGCGTCGACAGGTGGTTGGTCCAGTCGCCCATGTTGGGCTGCCAGTCGGCAAGCTCGCCCTTGAGCGCGCCGCCCATGAACTGGCGGAACGTGACATGGGTACAGTCATGATACTTGTCGTCGCGGACGACGAAATACATCGGCACGTCAAGCGCCCATTCGACATAGTCACCGAAGCTGAAGTCCGGCTTGAATGCGAAGGGCAGGAGGCCGGCGCGCTGGTTGTCGGTGTCGGTCCAGATATCGCCGCGCCAGGATTTCAGCCCGTTCGGCTTGCCGTCGGTGAAGGGCGAACTGGCAAACAGCGCAGTTGCCAGCGACTGCAGCTTCAGGGAGACCTGCATCTTGCGACGCATGTCGGCTTCGGAGGAAAAATCGAGGTTCACCTGGATGGTACAGGTCCGGTACATCATGTCGAGACCCTTGGTGCCCACCTTCGGCATATATCGGGTCATGATCGCGTAGCGCGATTTCGGCATTTTCGGCGTTTCATCGAACGTCCATTTCGGGCTTCCGCCCATGCCGAGGAATGCGATGCCGAGCGGCTCGGCAATCTCCTGCACCAGCGCGAGGTGCTGGTTGGTTTCCCTGCAGGTGTCGTGCAGGTTTTCCAGGGGCGCGCCGGAGAGCTCGAACTGGCCGCCGGGTTCGAGCGAGATCGCGCCCATCCCCGAGGGGCCGCCCAGCCCGATGATGTTGCCGGCGTCCATGATCGGCTCCCAGCCGGTCCGCGCCTGCATCGTCTCCAGGATCGTCTTGATACCGGCATCGCCGAAATAGGGCACGGGTGCCTTGCCGGCCCTGAAGAACGGGAATTTTTCGTGCTCGGTGCCGATCCTGAAGGCTTCTTCCGGCTTCGACCCTTCGTCGAGATATTCGGCCAGCGCATCGGTGGAGGTGACAGGCGTGCTGTCGGAAGTGTCACGTGCCATGGGTACTTCTTCAATCGTGGAAAGGGCGCTTGGCCCGGAGCCGGCGGGATCGTTGAACCGGAATTATTCGCGATGCAAGTGAAAAGGATTCAAGCGCGATTGAATTCCTCTTAACGAAGCCGTTCAGCGCCAGTCGCCGATCGTTGCCTGGATGACGGCCATTGCCGCCACCGCCGCGGTGTCCGCCCTGAGAATGCGCGGGCCGAGCGGAATTGCTGTCACGAACGGCAGGCCGCGCAACAGCGCCTGCTCGTCGCCGGAAAACCCGCCCTCCGGCCCGATCAGCAGGGCAAGGTTTCTTTCCTTGATCGCTGTCAGCGCCGCCATGGGGTTGTTGGTTTCGGAGCCCTCGTCGCAATAGACGATCCGCCGCTTCGGATCCCAACCTTCGAGCAGGCTCGTCAATCGCACCGGCTCGCGCACCTCGGGGATGGCAAGGATGCCGCACTGTTCGGCGGCCTCCACGGCATTGGCGCGCAGTCGGTCGATCGAGCCGATCCTGCCCTGGACATGCTGCGTCATGACGGGCTGCAGCACGCCGGCGCCCATCTCAACGGCCTTCTGCACGAGATAGTCGAGGCGCCCGACCTTGAGCGGGGCGAAGAGGTAGTGAAGATCGCAGGGTTTGGGCTGTGCCCTCGTCTGCTCGAGCGGCTCGAGCATGATTCGCCGCTTCGACGGCTGGTCGAGCCGCACAAGCCATTCGCCATCGCGCCCGTTGAACACCAGCAGTTCCACACCGCTCTCCATTCGGAGCACGTTGTGCAGATAGTTGAACTGGGCGTCATCGACGGGCACGGCAGTGCCCGCCCGGATGTCGCCCGGGACAAAGAGCCGCTGCAGACGGAAATTGGCACGCATGGTCGCCTCAGATTATGGTGCTCAGGAAGAGCGCGATGAACGCTGCAAGTAATCCGGAAGCTGGAACGGTGACAAGCCATGCGGCGAGAATCGAAGAGAGATAGGACCGCCTGACGAGATAGCGATAGCTGCGGTCGGGCGCGCGATCCTCGTCGCCGTCGTCGTGGTCGGTCGCTGCGAGAAGGCCCGGCAGTTCGTGCGGAGCGGCGCGGGCAAGGATGTAGTCGCGCCGCCGCGCTGACCGCGCCGTGTACCATTCGCGGAACAGCCCGACGCCGAACACCGACCCGATGGCGACATGGGTCGAACTGACCGGCAGGCCGAGCGTGGATGCGGCGATGACGGTGGTCGCCGCCGCCATCGCGACGCAGTAGGCGCGCACCGGGTTCAGCTTGGTGATCTGGCTGCCGACGACCCGTATCAGCCGTGGTCCGTAGAGCGCCAGCCCGATCGATATGCCGATGCCGCCGATGGCCGTCACCCAGAGAGGTGCGTCGAGATTGCGCGCGACGGACTGGATTCCGGTCGCCTCGACGATCGCCGCGAGCGGCCCGATGGCGTTGGCGACATCGTTTGCGCCATGCGCGAAGGACAGCGCGGCCGCAGCGCCGACCAGCGGCAGCCGGAAGAGAACCCGGAGCGACTGGTTGCGGTTCTCGAGCCCGATCGATTGTCGCGCCACGACTGCGCGCAGCCAGAGATAGCTCGTCGAGCCCAGGCCGAGGCCTGCCGCCAGGGCGTGGTAAAGCTCGATCCCCGGAAACCGGCGCCCCAGCACGATCAGCAGATAGGTCGAAAACGAGCCGACCATGGCCGCCAGCAGGATGGGCACCCATCGCCGCGCCGCGGCAACCTTGTCGTCGGTATAGATGATCGTGGCCTTGATGAACCACAAGAACCCCACGGCGATTGCCGCGCCGAGCAACGGCGACAGGATCCAGCTCAGGGCGATCTGCGCCATGACGAACCAGTTCACCGAGGCCACGCCAGCTGCGACCGCTGCCGCCCCCATGATGCTGCCGACGATCGAATGCGTGGTCGAGACCGGCGCGTTGAGCCAGGTTGCGGCGTTGATCCAGATCGCGGCCGACAGCAGCGCCGCGAGCATGATTTCGATGACGACGCCCGGCTCGGAAACGGCATGCGAATGAATGATGTCCGACTTGATCGTCTGGACCACCTGCCCGCCGGCAAGCAAGGCACCGAGGATCTCGAAGACGAATGCGATCGCCAGCGCGCCGACCAGCGTGATCGCCTTCGCACCCACGGCCGCGCCCACATTGTTGGCGACGTCGTTTGCGCCGATGTTCATCGCCATATAGGCGGCGATCACCGACGCGGCGATGATTACCAGCATTGTATCGGCGGTGGAGGCCAGGAGCGAGGCGATCACCGCTGTCAGCGCCAGGAAGATCGCGGCGATGCCTGGTGCCACGGCCTTCTGCATGACGAAATGCGTCGAGGCCTCGATGAAGGAAAACCTCTCGAGATCCTTGTCCAGGGTCGGTTTCTCAAAGGGTGATTGTGGTTCGCTCATCCCGGCATCCGTTGATGCCCTCAGCTAACGCCAAGGAAGCAAACTTCGCAACTGTAAAAGATGTTTCAGGATTCGCGCCTCTCGAACGCGCGTATGATCTTCTTCAAACCAGGCTCGGCCACCCGCTCGGCCGCTTCCCCGGGGCTAACCCATTCGAGGCGGCGCTCGCCTTTTTCCTTGAAATTCCTGACTGTGCCAGTCACCTCGAGCGCATGGACAACGACCTCGCAGGGCAGCACAAGGCCCTCGGGCATGGCCTTGCCATAGCCGAAGCTTCCAAGTGCATCATGCTCGACAATCCCCTTGACGCCCGCTTCCTCAAGCGCCTCAGTCCTCGGCAACGACATGCGCCGCCTTGTTGCCCATCGGCCATCCCTTGGGAATGACCCAGCGCCCCGTGTCGCGGCTGGTCAGAAGAAGGATCTCGAGCCGCCCGCCCTTCGACTTCCTGTAGCACAGTGCCGCATATTGCGTCCGCTTCGGCCGGCGGAACATCAATTGGAAAGTCGAGGATATTTCGGACAGGACGTTCAACGGATCAGGTCACCTCTTACGAGAATCACTTTGGGACGCCGATCTATGATTAGCAGATTGTGCGTGTATTTTTCATGCAAACGTCCCAGGACGGTGGACTAGTCCAAGAAATACACAGAAAATTATCCAGTCGGACGCGCGTTTGCGCGTCCGCAAATGAGATATTCGCGACATGAGCCCGCAGCGTCGGCTGCAAACCCACGCCGGTGTTCAATCCTGCAGCAGGATACTGCGGTCAATGGTCTTGATATCCCGCTTGCCGCACAGCGCCATGGTAATGTCGAGCTCCTTGCGGATGATCTCTAGCACCCGGGCAACGCCCGTCTTGCCGCCGGCGCCGAGACCATAGAGGAACGGCCTGCCGATATAGGTGCCCTTCGCACCCAGGGCGATGGCCTTCAGCACGTCTTGGCCGGACCGGATGCCGCCATCGACATGCACCTCGATCCTGTCGCCGACGGCCGCCACCACCTTCGGCAGCATCGAGATCGAGGACGCCGCGCCGTCGAGCTGGCGCCCGCCATGGTTGGAGACGATGATGGCATCGGCGCCGCTGCCGGCAGCGGCAATCGCATCCTCGACGTCGTTGATCCCCTTGAGGATCAGCTTGCCGTCCCAGCGCTCCCGGATCCACTCGACGTCTTTCCAGGAAAGCTGCGGATCGAACTGTTCGGCCGTCCAGGCGGAGAGGGACGAAAGATCGGACACATTCTTCGCGTGGCCGGCGATGTTGCGGAAGGTCCGTCGCTGGGTGCCCAGCATTCCCACGCACCAGTTCGGCCGTGTCGCCATCTGCCACACATGCTTGGGCGTCCATTTCGGCGGAGCCGACAGGCCGTTGCGCAAATCCTTGTGCCGCTGGCCGAGGACCTGCAGGTCCAGGGTCAGCACCAAGGCCGAGCAGCCGGCAGCCTTGGCCCGACCGATCAGGTTCTCGACGAATTCGCGGTCTTTCATCACGTAGAGCTGGAACCAGAACGGCTTCTTCGTTACCGATTTCACGTCCTCGATCGAGCATATGCTCATGGTCGACAGCGTGAAGGGCACGCCGAATTCCTCTGCCGCCTGGGCTGCGAGCATTTCACCGTCGGCATGCTGCATGCCGGTCAGGCCGGTCGGGGCAAGTGCCACCGGCATCGCCACCTCTTCTCCGACCATCTCGGAGGCGAGCGACCGGCCGGTCATGTCGACCAGCACGCGTTGCCGCAGTTTGATCCTGGCGAAATCCTCTTCGTTTGCCCGGTAGGTTCCTTCCGTCCAGGCGCCGCTGTCGGCATAATCGAAAAACATCTTCGGCACTCGTCGCCGCGCGAGCGTCTTCATTTCGGCGATGGTGAGGACCGAGTTCATTTCTGCTTTCCTTCTGGCATTCTCATAGCGGGCGATCAGGCCCGCCGGCTGGCTTGATTTGTCGTAAGGGACGACGTCGCTCGTCTTGGCGACCACGATGGCGCGGACCTTGCTGCCCCTCCGAATTCAGGTCTCCGGTCGCCGGAGCCTCTGTCCGTGTCGGATCGGTATCCATTGTCGAGGTCATGATTTCACCCCCTGGTTTGCACGGGCGCGCGCCCGGCCGTTCTGTGCCGCGTCGTGGCGGATCTTTCTCAGCCCGGACACGAGTTCGCGCTCGTGTGTCCGTCGTGCCTCGTCGACCGCTGCGGCGACGTAATCGATGTGGATCTCGGATGCGTGACGCGCACCGTCTGCATCGCCGGCCACGACGGCATCGACGATGGCAAGATGCTGGTCGAGGATGCGCTCGCGCGTCCCCGGGAGATCGAGGATCATCCGTCGATGAAAGAAGATGCCTTCCGCCAGCAGCTTGTAGCAGGCGCGCAGGGTGTGCATCAGGATGACATTGTGGGCGGCCTCGCCGACCGCATTGTGCAGGTCGATGTCGCCGTCTATTTCGCCCTGGAAGTCATGCCGCTCATGCGCGGACTTCATCGCGGCCGCGATCGACGCAAGCCGTTCGCGATCGGCCGCCGTTGCCCGCCGCGCCGCCATCGATGCGGCAAAGCCTTCAAGCTCGCGCCTGTATTCGAGATAGTCTGCCGCCGACCGCTCGTGACGCGCCACGAGTTCAGCCACCGGCTTGGAGAAGACCTGTCCAATCAGGTCGGCGACGTAGGTGCCGCCGCCCGGACGGCTGTCGATCAGGCCACGGCTTTCCAGTTCCTTCAGCGCCACCCGGAGAACCGGCCGGGAAATCGCCAGCCTGTCGGCGAGTTCCCGCTCCGCCGGCAGCCGGTCTCCACTCGACAGCACGCCGTCCAGCAACAGGAATTCGATCTGCCGCACGGCCTCGTCGGCGGTGCTTCCATGATCGATTTTCTTGAACAAGCCGTCCGTCATCGCAGTCCTCTGGCGACGTCGAATAGCAAACAGTTGCAAACTGGTCAAATTTATTGTCCAATTCGCATGGCGACTGCAATACAGCTGATGTCGCCGGTAACTGCGTCATCCCGCCCGATACCATCTAGGAAGAATATCCGCGATCATGCAGGCGGGGCGACGAGAGGGGAATTTCATGGGGCAGGGCATGTTTTCATTTCCGCAGGCGCCGGACCGCGCGCGGGCCTTGGGCGAGATCCACGCCAGGCCCTATGTGCTGGTGACCGCGCCGCGGGTGATCTTCCAGCTTGCCTTCATGATGGATGGCGGCTCCGGCGTCGATCATGCGGTCATGGCGGAAATGTCGCGCCAGCGCGGCGTCTCGCCGCCGGGCCGTGACGCCCGCCATCATGCCATGCCCTGGGGACCGGGCACCTTGCGCTGGGAGCAGCACACCGAATTCTCGACCTGGTTCTGGGACGGTCCGTTGCCGGCAAAATTCGGCGGCGAAGTCCCAGTCCATCCGTTCGGCGACAATTTCCGTCCGCCCGGATCCCTGATATCAGGCATCCGCCTCGAATTGCGGCCGGATGGCCCCGACATCGACGGCGTCATCGGCCAGTTCGACCAGACGAGCCTCTGTTACAGCGAAGTCAAGGACGGCACCGGCCGCATCTACACCGACTTCCGCCAGGACGGCGACGGACTGACCCAGATCCTGCTGGTCGACAACGGCATGACGCCGCTCGGCACTGGCGCGCTCGTCCAGCGCCTGCTGGAAATCGAAACCTATCGCACGCTGGCCATGCTCGGCCTGCCGCTCGCCCAGACACTGTCCCCGGAAATCCGCCGCATCGAGGATGGATTGACAGGCATCACCCAACGCATGAAGTCCGAACCGCGCCAGGATGCCGATGCCGTCCTCGCCGAAATCACCCGGCTTGCCGCCGATCTCGAAGCCAATGCGGCGATCGCGCTTTATCGCTTCGGTGCCTCGCGTGCCTATTACGGCATCGTGCGCGAACGCATCGCCACGCTGGCCGAGACCCCGGTGCCCGGCTTCGAGCATCTCGGCTCCTTCCTGGAGCGCCGCTTGGCGCCTGCCATGCGCACCTGCCAGTCCGTCGAGGAGCGCCAGGCCAACCTGTCGCGCAAGCTGACCCGTGCCAATGCGTTGGTCCGCAGTTGGATCGACGTCGAGCTCGAGCGCCAGAACGGGGCGCTGCTGACCGCCATGAACCGCCGGGCCGAGATGCAGCTTAGGCTTCAGCAGACCGTCGAGGGCCTGTCGGTCGCGGCGATTTCCTATTATGTCGTGGGTCTATTCGGCTATCTGGTGAAGGCCTTCGTTCACGAGGGCGATGCCATCGACCCCGGCCTCCTGACCGGCGCCTTCGTGCCGGTTGCTGTCTTCGGCGTCTGGTATGTCGTGCGGCGGATCAAGCGCAAGCACGATGTCCACCAGACGCAGGTTTGAAAGGCTCTGAATGCCGAAAGCTGCGAAAGCGAAACTTGACCAGGCCGGCCTCACGGGCCTCGGGCTCGAGAAGCTGGTGGAAATCCTTCTCGACGAAGCGGCGTTCAACAAGGCGCTGAAGAGCCGGCTGCTGGCCGCACTTGCCGGAGGTTCGGGCGCGGGAGAGGTGGCAAGCCTTATCGACAGGAGGCTCGATGCGCTTGGCAAGAGCCGGGCCTATCTATCGCCGACCAGGGCCAACACGCTCTCCGTCGAACTGCGCGGCCTGCTCAAGAACATCACGTCGGAATTCGCTGACCTCGATCGCTATGCCGCGTTCGAGCGCCTGCTTCGGTTTTCGACCGTCGGCAGCGTGATCGAGGAGCGTGCGCGCAACGGCGGAGCAAGGCT
The DNA here is from genome assembly GCA_019739215.1 of Rhizobium sp. GTDB lineage: Bacteria > Pseudomonadota > Alphaproteobacteria > Rhizobiales > Rhizobiaceae > Rhizobium_E. Next base: position 37,332 of record JAHHDR010000004.1, on the reverse strand, counting down.
CGCCAAGGTGCTGGAAGAGGCTAGGGGCAGCCTCGTTCAATCCGTGTTGAAACTCGATGGCGACGAACAGGTGAAGTCTGTCGTCCCCCTCGAAGCGTTGAGGATCAGCGACGACGAGGGCCGGTTCAGAGCCACATTGCTGGACATTCTTTGCGGCATGCAGAAACCGGCGGCCGACGCCTGGAAGGCGATCCTGACAGGCAAGCTCAGGGCCCCGACCGACAAGGCGGCCCCGTGGCGAAACGCAGAGCCGGTCGCCTATCTCCAGCGTCTGGCGTCGCACACTGCCGACATCGATGCCTATATCGAACTCGAACTGCTGAAGCCGCAGGAGCGGCGCGACAGCCTGCTGGTAGCCGGGATGCTCCACGAGGCAAAGCGGCATGCAGAGGCGCTCGAATGGGTGCGCAGGCCCGCAGCCACCATGCGCGTTGCGCGCTGGGACAATACTGCCGCTGAGGGTGCCGCACAGTCTGCCCAGCACCCGCGGCTGCTTGAGGCGGATATTCTCGATGCCCTCAAGCGGAAAGGCGATGCGCAAACGATCCGCTGGCAGGAGTTCGAGCGGACCCTCGATCCCGGCATTCTCCGCGACTATATCGCAAGACTCGACGACTTCGCCGAGTTCGAGGAAACCGACAAGGCCTTCGCCATCGCCGCTGCCAGCCCCAACATCCAGGAAGCGCTGGACTTCTTTCTGAAATGGCCCCGCCTTGATATGGCGTCCGAGCATGTGCTGCGCCATGTCGGGACATGGGACGGCCGGCTGCACCAAAGCCTTGCCGCCGCCGCCGATGCCCTGTCGCAAGATTATCCCCGCGCGGCGACGATGCTCTACCGGACACTACTCGACGATATCCTGCGTCGCGGCAGCAGCGATGCCTATGCCGATGGCGCGACGTATTTCGCCGTGCTTCACGAACTGCAAGCCCGGCTGGGCGCCGGCTTCGCGGATCAGAGCCATCGTGACTACGTGGCGGAGTTGAAGACGAAACATGCGCGCAAGCCTGTCTTCTGGCAGCTCGTTCCGCGCGATCTGCTGTGAGGCCCCGTATGAGGATGGTTGACGAAGCCGGGCAAAACACGAAAGTGCGGCAGTCTGCTTTATCGCAGCGCCAAGGGAGGAGATGATGACCACAGGACCGGCATTCCTGCCGACCGACCAGAAGGTGCTCTTGCGACGCGACATCATCGTCGGTGACCTCAGGGACCTGCTGGGCACTGAGGGCATTGTCAGCGATGCCAGGGAACTGGTGCCCTTCGAGACCGACGGCTTCATCGCCGTCCGCCGCCTGCCGCTTGCCGTCGCGCTGCCACGCACGACCGCCGAGGTCGCGGCGGTTCTCAAATATTGTTCGCGCTACGATATTCCCGTCGTGCCCCGCGGCGCTGGCACGTCGCTCTCCGGCGGCGCCATTCCGCAGGAGGACGCCGTCGTCATCGCGCTCACCCGCATGAACCGCATCCTCGACATCGATTTCCCCAACCGCTGCGCCACCGTCCAGGCCGGCGTCACCAATCTCGCGATCTCCGACGCCGTCTCCGCCGACGGCTTCTTCTATGCGCCCGACCCGAGTTCGCAGCTGGCCTGCACAATCGGTGGCAATATCGGCATGAATTCCGGCGGCGCCCACTGTCTGAAATACGGCGTGACCACCAACAATCTGCTCGGCGTCACGCTTGTCCTGTTCGACGGGTCTGTCATCCAGCTGGGCGGCAAGCATCTCGACGCGCCCGGCCTCGACCTGCTCGGCGTCGTCTGCGGCTCCGAAGGGCAGCTCGGAATCGTCACAGAGGCCACGGTTCGGCTCATCGCCAGGCCCGAGGGCGCACGTCCCGTGCTCTTCGGCTTCGAGACCGCCGAGGGTGCCGCGGCCTGCGTCTCCGACATCATCGGCACCGGCATCATTCCGGTCGCGATCGAATTCATGGACAAGCCGGCGATCGAGATCTGTGAGGCCTTCGCCCATGCCGGCTACCCCATGGATGCCGGCGCGCTCCTGATCGTCGAGGTCGAGGGCTCCGAGACCGAGATGGACCAGATGTTGAAGGGCATCATCGACATCGCCCGTCGCCACGGCGTCCAGACGGTCAAGGAAAGCCAGTCGGCCATGGAGGCCGCAGCCATCTGGAAAGGCCGCAAATCCGCCTTCGGCGCCACCGGACGCATCGCCGACTACATCTGCATGGACGGCACCGTGCCGCTCTCCGAACTCGTCGCCGTGCTCCAGGGCACCTATGACATCGTTGCCCGTCATGGCCTGCGCGTCGCCAATGTCTTCCACGCCGGAGACGGCAATATGCACCCGCTGATCCTCTACAATATCAACGACCCCGATGAGAGCGCCCGCGCCGAGGAAGCCGGCAACGACATCCTCAGGCTCTGCGTCGACCATGGCGGCTGCCTGACCGGCGAACATGGCGTCGGCATCGAGAAGCGTGACCTGATGCGGCATCAGTATTCGGAAGTGGATCTGGCCCAGCAGATGCGGCTGAGGGCGGCTTTCGATCCGAAATGGATCATGAACCCCTCCAAGGTCTTTCCGCTCGAGGGACGCAACGCCTGATGCTCACGCCTTTCAAAGAAGACGATGTCGTCAACCTTGTCCGCACCGCAGCGCGCAGCAGGCTCACGCTCGAAATCCGCGGCGGCGGAACCAAGTCCGACCTCGGTGAGCCCGTTGACGCGTCCGAGATCCTCTCCACAGCCGAACTCAAGGGGATCACTGCCTACAACCCCGCCGAAATGGTGATGACCGCGAAATCCGGCACCCCGCTCGCGGCCGTCGTCGCCGCTGCCGCCGAACACCGCCAGGGGCTCGCCTTCGAGCCGGCCGATTGGCGCGCGCTCATGGGCAGCGAGGGCGACCCGACGATCGGCGGCACCTTCGCCTGCAACCTCTCCGGCCCGCGCCGCTTCCAGGCAGGTGCCGCGCGTGACCACCTGCTCGGCGTCCGCTTCGTCAACGGCCTGGGTGAAGCGATCCAGGGCGGAGGGCGTGTCATGAAAAACGTCACCGGCTTGGATCTGCCGAAGCTGCTCGCCGGCTCGCATGGCACTCTCGGCGTTATGACGGAGCTTACCTTCAAGGTCCTGCCGTTACCGGAGACCTCGGCCACGCTTGTATTGTCGGGCCTCGACGAGGCGTTCGCCACCCAGGCCATGGCCCGTGCTCTCGCGATGTCGGTCGAAGTTTCCGGCGCCGCGCATCTCCCCGAAAGCTGCGTCGGGCGGTTCCTCGGCGGCCGATTGCCGGAAGGCAGCGCCACTGCGCTGCGGCTGGAAGGGCTCGCCTTCTCGGTGCGCGAGCGCAGCGCCAGGCTTGCTGAGGCTTTCGCGGACATCGCGGCTGTCACAGAACTTGACCAGGCATCGACGTCGACGCTCTGGCGTGAAATTCGCGATGTGCAACCCTTTGCCGCCGACGGCGGCCATCGCCCGGTCTGGAAGATTTCGACTGCTCCCTCGATGGGTCATCACATTCTCTCGGCCCTGCGCCTGCATGCCGGAGTCGATGGCTTTCTCGATTGGCAGGGCGGCTTGGTCTGGCTGCGCTTGGAAGCCGGCGCGGAAGCGGATGTTGTCCGCGACCTTGTCAGGCAGGCCGGAGGCCACGCCACGCTCGTGCGCGCCAACGAAGAGATTCGCCACGCCGTTCCCGCCTTTCAGCCTGAGGCATTGGCCGTCGCCGCACTGTCCGTCCGCATCCGCCAGAAGTTCGATCCCGGCGGAATGTTCAATCCGGGGAGGATGGGAGGATCGCGATGAGACCCGAATACGCCAATTGGCTAGCGGCGCAAGAATATGCCGGCAATACGCAGGCAGCCCAGTTGCACAGGGTGCAACGGGTGGAGCAATGCTATGAAAGTCTCGATGAGCTTGTCGAGGCTGGTCGTATCGATGATCTGCTCGGCGAATTGGCATACTCGGTTCATGACGAGCGGATGGGCAAGCCCAATCCCTCGAAAATTCCGTTCGAAGGAAACATCAGGAACAACCTTCAGTCTTACAGGAATGCCGTCAATCGCTATCTCAAGTTCCTGGGGGAGATGGGGTCGGAACCTCGTCCCTCGATGCCGATACAAGCGCTGTCGGCTGTAGCGGTCATCGAGGACGATGTTTCCTTCGACAAACAAAGGCTTTCCCTCGAACGCGACATGCAGGCGGCGCTCCGGCGCGACATTTCGCAGTTGGAGCGTGGCTTGCGGATTGTCGATGACGGCGCCGAACGCGCCGTCAACTCGGGCTTTATCGACATCCTGTGCGAAGACGATCAGGGTGCAACTGTCGTGGTTGAACTCAAGGCTGGGAAGACGGATGCGCGCGTGGTCGGGCAGGTGCTGGGCTATATGGGCGATATAATTTCAGAGGATGAAAAGGCCGATATACGCGGGATCATCGTGGCACACGCGTTCGACCGGCGGACAGCCTCGGCCGCAAAGGCGGTGCCGAATCTCACGTTGATGCGCTACGCCATACGATTTCAGTTTGAGGCGGAATAGCCGGAATGCAAACCAACTTCTCCCTCGCCCAGCTTGCCAATGCCGAAACCGCGGAGGCCGAGGGCATCATCCGCAAATGCGTCCATTGCGGCTTCTGCACTGCCACCTGTCCCACCTACGTGACATTGGGCAACGAGCTCGATAGCCCGCGCGGCCGCATTTACCTGATCAAGGAAATGCTGGAGAATGACCGCCCAGCCGATGCGCGCACGGCGCTGCATGTCGATCGCTGCCTCTCCTGCCTCGCCTGCACCACCACCTGTCCCTCGGGCGTCGACTACATGCATTTGATCGATCACGCCCGCGTCCATGTTGAGCGCACCTACAAGCGCCCGGCGCTGGTCCGGTTGCAGCGCGCGGCTCTCGCCTATTTCATGACGTCCGCCAACCGCTTCCGTCTGGCCATGCGGCTCGCCGCGCTGGGACGACCGTTTGCGGGCTTCATGAAGAAGGTGCCGGCGCTCAAGGCATTCGGCGCAATGCTGGAACTCGCGCCGGCTGCGCTGCCGGCCAGAAGCCGCTATTCCGAGCCCGGCACCTTCGCAGCGAAGGGCTCGCGCCGTCGCCGAGTCGCCATGCTCACGGGCTGCGTCCAGCCGGCGATCGACCCCGGCATCAACGAGGCGGCGATCGAATTGCTCACCAATCTCGGCGTCGAGGTGGTGCTGCCCAAAGGGGAGGGATGTTGCGGCTCGCTCCGGCATCACATGGGTCACGAAGGCCCGGCCCATGATGCGGCACGCCGCACCATTGATGCCTGGAACGCGGAGATGGACGGGCAGGGGCTCGACGCCATCGTCATCACCGCCTCGGGCTGCGGCACGACGATCAAGGACTACGGCCACATGTTCCGCCATGACGCCGCCTATGCCGAGAAGGCGAGGCGCGTCTCGGCGCTGGCGAAGGACGTCACCGAATTTCTCGACACGCTCGACCTGCCGGAGCAGCCGTCGCGCGGCGTCACCGTCGCCTATCATTCCTCCTGCTCGCTCCAGCACGGCCAGAAGGTCACGATCCAGCCCAAGTCGCTGTTGCGCCGCGCGGGTTTCGCCGTGAAGGAGCCGGCGGAGGGGCATCTCTGCTGCGGCTCGGCCGGCACCTACAACATGCTGCAATCCGACATTGCCGACCAGCTCAAGGCCCGCAAGGTCCGCAACATCAGGGCGCTCAAGCCCGATGTGATCGCCGCCGGCAATCTCGGTTGCATCACCCAGATCGGTAGCGCAGCCGAAATCCCGGTCGTTCACACCGTCGAACTGCTGAATTGGGCCTTTGGCGGCAAAAAGCCGGCGAGGCTGAAATAAAACCAAGCCCCTGGCCGTGTTATGCCCAATGCCATGACACGGGACACAAACGATGACATCAATGTTCAAGACCTGGGCGATCGCTGTCGCGATGCTGGCGGCGCCGGTCGCGGCATCCGCGACGGGCGGTCTCGGCTGCAGCATAGACGATAGCAACCTCAAGTTCGATTTCGAGGCGATCTTCAGCTACTCCGATATCGGCGGGTTGTTCCAGATCCGGGGTGAGCTTGCGTCGAAGGACAAGCGCACCGAAAAGTCGCTGCAAAATCTCACCCTCGCCGACGCCGACGTCAAGCAGCAATGGTTTCGCGGCAATGACCTCAAGCTGATGATCTATCGCGAGACCGAGGGCGACGGCGTCCCCTTCGCCTCCGTCAAGCTCATCGTCGAGGCGACCAGACCGCCGGACGAGGAGTTCGGCTACGAAGGCAAGTACATGCTGACTGTCGAGCCTGCGGTCGAAGGCGGCGTAAGCCAGGCCTTCACGGTCGAGGGCAAGGTCGGCTGCACGGCCGGTTGAACCAGGATAACACCCCCCATGAAAACACTTGCCAGCATGGCACTTGCGGCTCTGTTGTTCGCCGCGCCGTTGGATGCCCGTGCAACCGGCGATCTCGGTTGCGAGATCGCCGACCAGAACCTGAAGTTCGATTTCACCACGCTGATCAATCGCGGCACGGGTCTCTTCCTCGGCGGCGACGCCCGCTTCGAGACCGCACGTCCGGAAGTCGCCGAACCATTGCGCAAGCTCGATCACTCCAGGCTGCAGCTCGTTCACTCCTGGTACGAAGGCAATGAGATCAGGCTTCTCTTCTATGCCGAGCATCAGGACGACAAGATCGATTTCGCCTCCATCAGGTTGACGATCATCACCTCCACCAACGCAAACGACGATTTCGTGGGCAGCTATACGTTCACGATCGATGGTGCCCAGCAGGTCGTGCTGAAGGGCAAGACCAGTTGCCTGGTGGGATGACGATGAAGACGCTCATTTTGGTTTTGGCGTTGCTTGCACTGCCCGGCACAGCCTCGGCTGCAGGTGGCACCTGGTGCGATGCAAAGGACGCCAACCTGACATTCCATTTCAAGGCGTCCCACAGTCGCGATGGCACCGGCCCTTGGTTCGGCATCGAAGGCGACGTCACGGTCCGGTTCGGCAAGCTGCCGAAGCACCTGAGAAAGTTTACGATCAAGGATGACAGCTTGACCCAGCGCTGGGCGGGGCCGGAAGGCGTGCTGCTACAGGTGCAGAAATACGATGCCGAGCCGTTCAGGTCGGTCATTCTGACCGTTACCACCAGATTGATCGAGGAAGCGACCTATCAGGGCACCTACGAACTCCGCATCACCGCCGACAGCGGTGACGAGGCCTATGTCACACGCACGGGCAAGGTCAGTTGCAGCGCCGACTGATCAGAAGTGATAGCTGACGCCGACGTTGATCGCGTTGGTGATGATGTCGGTCTTCAGCCGGTCGCCCGAATCGATGTCGACATCGACATGGCTGTAGTTGAACTTCCATTCCGTGAAGGCCGAGACATTCCCGGTCAACTGGTAATCGAGCCCGAGCAGCGCCTGGCCAGTGATGCCGCCGAGCTGGTAGTCCGACGTCTTGCCCGAGGGGCGTGTCACCTCGACATGTGGAATGTTGGCGCCAAGACCGACGCCGAGATAAGGCGTCCAGTCGCGGTCGCCGCTGAAGCGGTAGAGCAGGTTGGCGGTTGCGAGGTTCAGGCCGTCGGTGAACTCGAAATGCGACCAGCCCGCTTCCCTGAGCGTAGATCCGCGCGCGTAGATCTTGGCATGGCTGTAATCGAGCGCGATGCCGAAATCGCTGTAGCCCCACTCCTCCAGCCACCAGGTGCCGCGAACGCCCCAATAGGGTGGCATCTGGAGCGACTTGCCATCCCAGCCCGCGGTGAAATGCGTGCCGTCGGTCACGTCGACGCCGCTATGTGGCGAAGTCTGCCAGCCGCCATAGACAGACAGCGTCGGATCGGCGAGCGCCATTGGGGATGATGCGATAAGCGCCAGAAGCCCGACACCCGCGCCGATCAATAAACGTGACATGCAATCAATCCCCGGCGACCCGTCGACCGCTAAACCTGCGAAGCAGTAAAAATAGATTGGCAGGGAAGGAGGGAAAAGGCGGAAAGAGGACTCCGTTCAAAAGTCAGGCGGGCGTGGCAACTGTGCAACACGGACGACTGAACAAACTAAAATCCCGGAGCTGTCGCCCCGGGATTGGAATTCACTTGCTAGCCTGGCCTATTCGAACGAGGCGAAAAGCTGGCGCAAAACGTCGACACCCTTGTCGTTGTACCTCACCTTGCCCTGGCGGTTGCCGGGGCCGACGACGATGACCTTGGCACCGATATTGGCCTTGCCATAGAGGTGGACGACATCCTTGTTCATCATACGGATGCAGCCAGACGACATGTTGAGGCCGATCGACCACGGCTCGTTGGTTCCGTGGATGCGGAAGCCCGAATCGTTGCGACCCTGGTAAAGATAGAGAGCGCGGGCCCCGAGCGGATTTTCGAGATTGTCTTTCCGGCCCTCGACCCTGGCGGGCAGGATACGGCCCTTCTTGCGTTCGCGGGCGATCATTTCCTTGGGCGGCACCCAGGTCGGCCACTCCGCCATGCGCTGCACCTTCATGACGCCGGACCAGCCGAAGCCTTCGCGACCGACACCGATGCCGTAGCGCGTGGCCTTGTTGTTGCCTTCCACATAGTAGAGAAACTTGTTGTTGGTATCGACGATGATCGTGCCGGGCTTTTCGTCCGTCTCGAGTCGCACGACCTTCCGGCTGTACTTCGCGGCCGGCTTCTTCTGGACCGCGACAGTGACGATCGGATTGTCGGACCGCGTGACGATGTCGGAGCTGCGTGAAAATGCACTCGCATCAGCCGCAAGGAGCGTTGACGCCGCGAATGCGCCCGCAAGAAATACGCTGCTGAACTTGCTCATTACTGCTTTCCCCTGATTTATCGTGCGAAAACGGTATCGCACTCCCCGATATTTTCAAGAAGCAGGACGCGTGGTTGGCCCTGCCTATGCGTTCACAATCGTGTGTCTTCCCGATGAATTCGTGACAGCCCTGTCGGTTCCACCGGACAAGATCAGCCTCAGATCACGATGACGCGAGCGCCCACTTTCACGCGTTCGTAGAGGTCGACGACATCCTGGTTGCGCATGCGGATGCAACCCGACGAGACGCCGTAGCCGATTGTCCACGGCGCGTTCGTACCGTGTATCCGGTAGAGTGTCGAGCCGAGATACATGGCCCGCGCGCCGAGAGGGTTGGCTTCGCCGCCGGGCATATGGGCCGGCAGGTAATGGCCCTTGGCCGCCTCGCGCGCGATCATTTCCTTGGGCGGGTGCCAGTCCGGCCACTCCGCCTTGCGGGTCACCTTGTGCTCGCCGGCCCATTCAAAGCCGGGCTTGCCGACGCCGACACCGTAGCGCCGTGCCTTGCCGTCGGCCATCACGAGGTAGAGGAACCGGTTCACGGTATCGATGACGATGGTGCCCGGCTTGTACCTGGTGTCGTAGTCCACCACCTGCGGCAGATATTTCGGATCAATCTTGTCATAGGCCGGCTTTTCGGCCCGATAGGCGACCTGCTGCACGGGCTGGGCGTCGAAAAGACCGCGACGCTTGACCTTGCGATACTGGACAACAGGCTGCCGCTCGACCCGGCGCACGACCTGCGCGCGGACAGGACCACCAAGTTGCGTCATCCATTCGCCGGCGATGCCGGATTCGATGATGACGGGACGGACAACCTTGTACCGTTCGGCCGCCTGGGAGGAGACTGCGGACAGGGCGAGGGCGCATGCGAGAAGAACGGACTTCCGGATCATCGGGAATACTCTCTACTGTTGGCCAATGAACGTGGTGTCCGACCATGCCTCAGTGGCCCCAAGCGAATGGTAAACGGGTGGTCATTAAAGCCTTCCTCGATGCATGAACCTTTTGTCAGGGTTACTGACGGGTTTTGAAAGATGGTTATGGGATGGTAAATCCAGTGAAAAGTAGAGATTCCGGAGGAATTCGATGGAAGGTCTGATGACCGCGGGCGACGGGTTGACGCGCTGCCAATGGCATGGCGGGCTTGACGACTATATGCGCTACCACGACACGGAATGGGGCTTCCCGGTCCATGACGACATCCGCCTCTTCGAGAAGATCTGCCTCGAAGGTTTCCAGTCCGGCCTCTCCTGGCTGACGATCCTGAGGAAGCGCGACGCCTTCCGCGCCGGCTTTGCCGGCTTCGACTTCGACAAGGTCGCGACATTCGATGAGACGGATATCGAGCGCCTGCTCGCCGACAAAGGCATCGTCCGACACCGTGGCAAGATCGTCTCGACGATCAACAATGCCAACCGCGCGATCGAATTGAAGCGGGAGTTCGGCACCCTCGATGCGTTCTTCTGGAGCCACGCGCCACGCCCGGGGGAACGTCCCGACGTCATCGACATTACCTGGGCGCGGGCCAACCCGACTTCGCCGGCGTCGATCCGGCTCTCGAAGGACCTGAAGAAGCGTGGCTGGACCTTTGTCGGTCCCACCACGATCTACGCCTTCATGCAGGCCATGGGCCTGGTCAACGACCATCTCGAGGGCTGTTTCTGCCGTGCAAAGGTCGAGGCAATGCGCTAGCAGGTTCCAGAAAAGTGTTCCACGGTTTCCGACAAGAACCTGCGACAAAACAAAAGAGTAAGCGGATGAATCGTTGGCTTGCCAACGAAAGTCTGCTTAGTCTGCCGGCACATGGAATGGCGTGACCAGGGCATTGTTCTCGGCGTGAAACGGCATGGCGAAACCAGCGTCATCGCCGAAGTGATGACGCATGGCCGCGGCCGTCATCTCGGGCTGGTGCGCAACGGCCGCTCGCGCAGCATGCAACCCGTGCTGCAACCCGGCAACCTCCTCGAACTCACTTGGCGTGCGCGCCTCGACGAGCATCTCGGCAATTTTGCCGCCGAACCGCTCAGTCTGCGTGCGGCCGGTCTGATGGAGCATGCGGCCAGCCTGCATGGCGTCCAGGCCCTGGCGGCGCTGCTCCGCCTGTTGCCGGAACGCGATCCCCACCCGCATCTTTTCGACATGCTCAACATCGTTCTTGATCACCTGGGCGAAACGTCGGGTGCGGGCGAACTCTTCATCCGCTTCGAACTCGCCGTGCTCAACGACCTGGGCTACGGGCTGGATCTCGCCGAATGCGCGGCGACCGGCACGAAGCACGACCTCGAATATGTGTCGCCGCGGTCGGGCAGGGCAGTCAGCCGCGAGGCTGGCCTCCCCTATCACGACCGGCTCTTCCGCCTGCCGGAATTTCTCAAGGAGGGCTCGAAGAAGGCCGCCACCCGCGAAAACCTCGGAGAGGCCTTCCGAATGACCCGCCACTTTCTCGACCGCCATGTCTATGAACCGCGCGGCCTGGAGCCCGGCACGGCGCGAGAGGGTTTTATCAGGGCGGTGCTTGAAGGACTGGACGCCTGAATCCAGTCCCCTCCCTGCCCCAGAGCGCAGGGAGGAGACCGGCAGGCGGAGTGCGGGGCATCATGCCCCACGGTCAGGATCAGGCGATCCTGCCGCCGCCCTGCCTGGTAACGGCGACGACCGAAGGTCGCGGCGGCATGCCGTCCTGGAAGTCCGGCCAACGGGTAACCGGGTTCTCGAACACCGGCAATCCCGCATCGCCCGGATGCTGCACGGCCAGGAAGAAGGTCGTGTCATCAGGCGAGAAGCAGGGACCGCACATCTCGGCACCCACTGGAACGCGGAAGAACAGCTTTGACGTGCCGCGGCCTTCGCCTTCGGTTTCCACGGCCCAGACGCCATCGGTGCGGCCGGTGGCCTTCTTGTTGTTGCCGTCCGTCGAGACCCAGAGCCGGCCCTGCGCGTCGATGGCGCAATTGTCCGGCATGCCGAACCAGCCGTTCTTCGTGGTCGCGGTCGAAAAGGTCGCGCCGACATCGGCGATCGAGGGATCACCGCATTTCAGCAGCACTTCCCAGGTCGACTTCGTCGACGCGAAGTCCATGTCGGTTTCGGTGATCTCGATGATATGGCCGAACAGGTTGTTGCCGCGCGGGTTGGCGGCGTCGGCCTGCTCGTCCTTGCGCTTCGAGTTGTTGGTCAGCATGCAGTAGACCTTGCCCGTTTTCGGGTTCGGCTGCACGTCTTCCGGCCGGTCCATCTTGGTGGCGCCGAGCGCATCGGCGGCGAGGCGTGTGTGGATCAGCACGTCCGCTTGCGAGGCGAAGCCGTTCTCCGCGGTCAGCGGACCCTGGCCATGGACAAGTGGCATCCATTCCATCGTGCCGTCCTCGTTGAACTTCGCCACGAAGAGCGTCCCGTCGTTAAGCAGCTTCATGTTGGCCGCGCGATCATCCGGATTGTACGTACCGGACGTGACGAACTTGTAGACATAATCGAAGCGCTCGTCGTCGCCGGTATAAACGACCACCCGACCATCCTTGTTGATGATGGACTCGCAGCCTTCATGCTTGAAACGGCCCAGAGCGGTGTGCTTGACCGGCACCGATTTTGGATCCTGCGGGTCGACCTCGACGATCCAGCCGAAGCGGTTGGCCTCGTTCGGTTCCTTCACCATGTCGAAGCGATCATGGAACTGCGCCCAGGCATATTCGCCGCCGGGGATGCCGTAGCGCTTGAACGCCTTGGCTTCCGGATGGTCGTCAGCCAGCATGCCGGAAAAGTAGTTGTTGATGTTCTCCTCCGCCATCAGATAGGTGCCCCAGGCGGTCACGCCGCCGGCGCAATTGTTGATGGTGCCCAACACCCTGGTGCCGGTCGGGTCTTCCTTTGTCTTCAGGCGGTCATGGCCGGCCGCGGGGCCTGATATCGTCATGTCCGTCATCGCGGTGATTCGGCGGTTGTTCTTGCCATCAAGCACCGGCTGCCACTTGCCGTCGACCTTGCGGATCTCGACCAGCGTGCCGCCATGGGCCGCCATCTCGACGTCCACCATGTCCCTGGTATAGGCGCCCTTGACGACGACATCCGCTTCCTTGCCGTCCTTGGTTACCTTGCCGATCGTGGCCCAGTTGGGGAACATCAGTTCGGCATTGGTATATTCGTGGTTCACGAGCAGCATGCCGTGCTCGGCGCTGCCGTCGATCGGGATGAAGCCGACGAAGTCGTTGTTGTAGCCGAACTGCCGGGCCTGCGCCGCCGCCGTCTGGTTCGTCACGTCGAATTCCGGGCTGTCGGCGAAGATCTTGTCGCCCCAGCGCAGCAGTATATCGGTGTCATAGCCCTTGGCGACATGGTGATTCTCGTCGACGCCGGCTTCCACTTCCTCGAAATCGAAGGCGCCCGTGGTGGCGGCCCGCGCCTCGTCGCCGGCAATCAGCGCGAGCGGGCTCACGGTAGCGCCGATCGCCGCGACAGCCAGCGAGCCGCCAAGAAACCCGCGGCGGGAGAACCGGCGATGGATGATGTCGCCCATCGTCGGGTTGGCGGAACAGTTCTGGCCGTAGTCTTCCTTGGCCTCCACGAGATCCTGCGGCGTGGGGCGATAGTCGTCGGCCGAACCGGCATTGTGACGCGCGTCAAACTGGTCCATGATCGTCTCCTTGCGGGGGATTGAAATCTGACGGGTCGTTTTATCGGCGCAGCAGCGACAGCCATGTGACGGCGCGTTAAATAAAACATGACGGTGAAACGTTCCTCCGCCGAGTCAAGAGCGCGCGGGGAATGCGTGCGGCAGGGCAGGGCGTGTCATAAATGTTCGAATTGTTGTCGTTGATCGCGATCGTGCTGGCGATCGTCGGGCTGTCCACCGCGCGCGGGGTGCGCAACAGGCTCGAAAGCGAGCTCGCTGAACTGAAGCTCGAGCTCAAGCGGATCGAGCAACTTCGGCCCATTGCCGCTTCAGCGGAAACTCCCGCTGTCTCTGAGGCGGTGTCCAGCGAGAACGCGACTGAGCAATCCCTGGCCGACGTGCCCGAAGCTTTCGAAGACAATGCCGCCGAGCCGCTGCCTGAAGCCCAGGCCGAGCCCGTTGCGGCCATGCAGTCGCCTGCCGAGCCTGCTGCGACCGAACCGGCCCCGCTGAAGCCCCCCGCCAAGCCCCGGCAGAGCCTCGAATCGATCATCGCTGCGCAATGGACAGTCTGGGTCGGTGGCATCGCGCTGGCGCTTGCCGGCGTCTTCGCGGTCAAATATTCCATCGAACAGGGCTTCTTCAGCCCGTCTGTCCGCCTTTCCGCCGCTGCGCTGTTTGGCATGGTGCTGGTCGCGGTCGGCGAGTTCTTGCGCCGTCGCGACATGCCCCAAGGCGGCAACGCCTTCCAGCATGCCATGATCCCCGGCGTTCTCACCGCCGCCGGCACGCTCACTCTCTTCGGCGCGGTCTACGTCGCACATGGCTTCTACGGTTTCTTCGGCCCGACGGCCGCCTTCGTCCTGATGGCGTTGATCTCCTTCATGACGATCGGCCTTTCCATGCTGCATGGCCAGGCCATGGCCGGCCTGGGTCTTCTCGCCTCCTTCACCACGCCGCTGCTCGTCAAGTCCGCCAATCCGAATCCGTGGCCGCTGTTCGGCTTCGTCGCGTTGGTCTGGATAGCAACCACGCTCGCCTCGCGCATCCAGCGCTGGAACATCGTGCAGGGGCTGGCCAATATCGGCCTCACGGTGTGGGTCCTGCTCTATCTCAACGTGGCCGATCCGTTTGAACTGATGCCGGCCCTCCTGCCTGTCACCATCATGATCGCGGGCCTCGCCTTCGTCTGGCCGGGTATCTGGAGGCCGGAACCTTCAGCCGCGGCGCCAGAAGGCGAGGTTCGTCTTGATTCCGCGGGGCGTCCGGTGCCGGTCCATGCCAGGACGGCCTGGGATGAGGTCTTCTTTCCGCATCATGCCATCACGACTCTGACGGCCGCCGTCTTCACCATGCTCGTTGCGGTCGGCTTCGTGCTGCCCGACCTGCGCGGCACGGACATCGCGGTCGCCGGCTTCATCGCGGTCGCCGTGGCGCTGGCGCTGTTCGGCACCCTTCGCACCTATGCGATCTATCCGGCGATCTTTTCGGCACTCGCAGCTCTGGGCGGCGTGCGCATCCTGACCGGCGCGGCGGCATCGTCTGGCTTCGACGACAACATCCAGCCGGTCTATACGGACCCGAACCTGGTAATCTGGTCCGCGCTCGGATTGGGTCTGTTCTTCGCGGTCATGTCGCTCGTCACCATCTTCTTCCGCCGCGCGAGCCATCCCGAATTCACCCGGGTCTGGATCGTCATCGGCGCTGTCACGCCGCTCGTGCTGGCGACGATCAGTTTCTTCTTCTTCGGCAATTACGAGTTCGACCTCAAGCATGGCCTATACGCCATCCTGCTCGGCGCCTTCTTTCTGGGCGGCGCCTATGCCTTCTATGGCGAGACCGAACGCGAGGCACGGTTCGACATCAACCGCGATCTCATGGTCGCCGCATCCTTCGGTGCCTTCATCCTGGCGCTGCTGGTCATGACCAACGGCATCGCGACGACGATCGGCGCGGCCATCCTCGGCTTCGCCTATCTCAACGGCGAACGGGTCAAGACCTGGCCGATCCTGCCCTGGGCCATGGTCGCCGCTGCGATCTTCGTGGCCGGCCGCATCGCCTGGGAGCCGACGATCGTCGGCGCCGAAAGCCTGTCGACGACGCCGGTCTTCAACCAGCTTCTCGCCGGCTACGGCATCCCCGCCGCCCTGCTGATCGCGTCGGCCTGGCTGACGCGCAACAGCGCCGACGGTCGCTTGCGCAGCGTGCTCGAAGCACTGGCCAGCCTGTTCACGCTGCTGACGATCGCCATTCTCGTTCGCCACGCCATGAACAAGGGCGTGCTGACCTCGGATGTGCCGACACTGGGCGAACAGGCGATCTATACACTGCTGGCGATCGGTGCCTCGGCCACTCTGATGGGTCTCGATCTCCGGCGCCCCTCCATCGTCTTCCGCACCGGCTCGATGGCAATCGGCTATCTCTCCATGGCGTCCGTCGTCATTGCCCACATGCTGACGCTCAATCCCTATTTCACCGGTGAATCCACCGGGGCGATCCCGTTCTTCAACCTGCTGTTCCTCGCCTATCTGCTGCCGGGCATCGCCTATGGCGGCGCGGCCTGGATGGCCAATACCCGCCGGCCGCAGCATTATGTCGTCGCACTGGCGCTCTCCGGCGCCCTGCTGGTCTTCGCCTATGTCACGCTCTCGGTCCGCCGGTTCTATCACGGTGCAGACATCTCGGACTGGAAGGGCTTCCTGCAGTCGGAGCTTTACACCTACTCGGTGGTCTGGCTGCTGCTCGGCGTGGCGATCCTGGTGGCGGGCTACCGCTTCCGCTCGACGGCGCTGCGAATCGCCTCGGCCATCCTGGTCTTCATCGCGGTGATCAAAGTCTTCCTGATCGACATGTCGAATCTTGAAGGCCTCTATCGCGCGCTTTCCTTCTTTGGACTCGGCGTGGCGCTCATTGGCATCGGCCGCTTCTACCAGAAGGCGCTGCTGGGCCTGGCGAAACACGAGCAGGCGCAGGAGCAGACCGGGGAGCCGCCGGCCGAAGCGCAAGCCTGATTGTGCTCAGAGTGATCGCCCGCTAGGTTCCGCGCCTCAACCGGAGCCCGAATCGCATATGGCGGTCACCGCGCAATCCTTCGCGCCGCATCAAGCGCTCGCCGTCGACCTCCTGGCTCACGCGGCCGATACGACCGATGGCTCGCATGATCTCGCCCATATCCTGCGCGTGTTCCGCAATGCCATGCGCATCCACGCGGCCGAGGGTGGCGACGGCGAGGTGCTGGCCGCGGCCGTGCTGCTACATGATTGCGTTGCCGTCGAGAAGAATTCGCCGCTCCGCGCCCAGGCCTCGCGACTGGCGGCCGAAAAGGCGTCGGCGATCCTGCGCGGTCTCGACTGGCCGGAGGCAAGGGTGGTGGCGGTGGCGCATGCCATCCTGACCCATTCCTTTTCGGCCAACATTCCGCCGGAAACGCTGGAAGCAAGGATACTCCAGGATGCCGACCGGCTCGACGCCATCGGCATGGTCGGTGCCGCCCGCTGCTTCTATGTCGCCGGCCGACTGAATTCCGAGCTCTACGACCCCGCCGACCCGCGCGCCGAGCATCGGGCGATCGACGACAGGCGCTATTCGATCGACCATTTCCCGGCAAAGCTCTTCAGGCTAGCCGAGGGTTTCCAGACCACGACCGGCGCGACGCTCGCCCGCGAACGCCACGAGCGGCTCCAGCAGTTCTACGATCTCTTCCTCGAGGAAATTTCATGAAGGTCCATTCGCTCCACATCTACCCGTTGAAAAGCGGTCGCGTGATCGATCTCGCCGCGTCCGAGGTCGGCGCCTGGGGCCTCGAAGGTGACCGCCGCTACATGGTCACTGACCGCCAGGGCAAGTTCATCACCCAGCGCGAATTGCAGGCGCTGGCCCAGGTGACGGCGGTGGAGGCCGATGGCGTGCTGCATCTCTCCAAGGCCGGCGAGGACGCGAGCCTCTCGGCCGCCTTCGATCCCGCGCGCCGCATCGATGTCGAGGTGTGGAGCAGCCATGTCACGGCGGCTCTTGCCGACGATCGGGTCAACGCGACGCTCAGCGACTGGCTCGGCCAGTCGGTGAAGCTCGTCCATGCCGACGCCGTGACAAGGCGCCAGTGCAGCACCACTTGGGCGGGCGAGGGCGTGGAGACCGGCTTCGCCGACGGCTACCCCGTATTGATCACCACCACCGGCTCGCTCCGGCTGCTCGCCGAGGCAACGATGGAGGAGGGCGGCGAGGCTTTCGGCATGGATCGCTTCCGCCCCAACATCGTCATCGACCACGATGCGCCCTTCGCCGATGATTTCTGGAGCGCGGTCGAAATCGCTGGCATCCGCTTCGATCTGGTCAAACCCTGCGCCCGTTGCATCATGACGACGCAGGACCAGTCGACCGGCGAACGAGGTGGCCCCGACCCGATGCCGGCGATGCGCAAGCTTCGCATGTCCACGGACCGGCGGGTGCCGGGCGTGCTTTTCGGCTGGAATGCCGTGCCGCGCGGCAGCGGGACAGTGAGAGTCGGCGACGGCGTCTCGGTGGTGGCCGAGCGGCCCGACGGATGGCCGGTCAGGTTGCGGTGATAGGGCTCGCCGGCCCGGCGTCGGCCTGAAACATCAGCGGCGCTTAACTCTGCTATCAGCATTTCACGCTTTTCGATTGTTCATGGCTGACGTAAATTGGCGCACTGACCTCGAGGAATCCGCATGAACGCCGTAAGCCGCAAAGACGCCATGCCGTGGATGATCATCATCTGCGGCTCCCTGATCGCCATGATCACCTTCGGCCCGCGATCGGCCATGGGCTTCTTCCAGCTTCCGCTGCTCGCGGATACCGGCTGGAGTCGCGAGACCTTCGGCCTCGCCATCGCCATCCAAAATCTGTTCTGGGGACTCGGTCAGCCCTTCTTCGGCGCCATGGGCGACAAATACGGCACGGCGAAGGTGCTGATGGCTTCCGCGGCCCTCTATGCCGCCGGCCTGCTGCTCATGGCCTCGCCGGTCATCGCGTCGGCGCCGCAGAGCGCCCTCTTGCTGCATGTCGGCGGCGGCATCCTGTGCGGCCTCGGCGTCGCGGCCGGCTCATTCAGCGTCATCCTCTCGGCCTTCGCCCGCAATGTCACGCCCGCGCAGCGCTCTATGGCCTTTGGCATCGCCACTGCCGCCGGCTCCGCCGGCATGATGGTCTTTGCCCCGCTCACCATCGGCCTGATCGCCGGCCTCGGTTGGCAGGGTGCGCTCATCGTCATGGCCGGCCTGATGGCCATGATCCCGTTCCTCGCCATCGCGCTCCGCGGCAATGCGTCGTCCGGCACGCAGTCGGCCGCCCAGTTCCAGCAGACCGCTGGTCAGGCGCTGCGCGAGGCCCTCGGCCACCGCTCCTACCTGCTATTGACTTCGGGCTTCTTCGTTTGCGGCTTCCAGGTCGCCTTCATCACCGCGCACTTCCCGGCCTATCTGCTCGATATCGGCATCGACGCCTGGGTCGGCGGCGTCGCCATGCTGCTGATCGGCGGCTTCAACATCATCGGCTCGCTCGGCGCCGGCTATATCGGCCAGCATTACTCCAAGCCGTGGTTCCTGGCGCTGATCTATATCGGTCGCTCGATCGCGGTGACGGTTTTCCTGCTGTTGCCGATCACGGCCACTTCGGTCATCATCTTCTCGGCGGTCATGGGCCTGCTCTGGCTCTCGACCGTGCCACCGACGAACGGGCTGGTCGCCATCATGTTCGGCACCCGCCATCTCGGCCTGCTCGGCGGCATTGTCTTCTTTTCCCACCAGATCGGCTCGTTTCTCGGCGTCTGGATGGGCGGCTATCTCTACGATCATTTCGGCACCTACGATCCGGTCTGGTGGATCGGCGTGGCCCTAGGCCTCTTCGCGGCAGCCGTCCATTTCCCGATCAAGGAGGCGATGGTCCCCGGCCGTCCGACGCTGGCTGCGGCGGAGTGAGGCTCAGAGCCTGATCGCCACGACCCGGTGAACTGCCTTGTAACCGGGATCGAGCTCGCCATAGGGCGCGACGGTCCAGAACCATTCCGCTTCGGACTGCGGCAAGGAGACCCCGTGCATCAGGTCATGCCGCTCCGCTGTCGAGCCGTCCTTGAGAATCACCGCGAACGCCCTGTCGGTCAGCAGCAGCCGGCGACCGGGCGCCGCGCGCAGTGCCGCGACATGCCCGGCGATGACGGATTCAACATCCAGCCCCGCCCGTTCCGCCGCAACGCCGAGCTGCGACAACAGGTTGGCCGAGACGACGAGGTCGACCTCGGCATCGTCGCGCAGCATGTCGAGCCCGGCGGACAGGTCCTGCTGCAGGAAGCGCAGGTTGCCGATCCCCCTGGCCCGCGCCCAGAGCCGAACGCTCGCCAGATGCTGCAGGTCGTAGAGCCACACCTCGTCGAACGCCCGGCTCAGGTCCTCGACCGACACGTCGCGCAGCAGCCCCGACCCGAGCACCACGGCCACCCGGCCCCGCTCCGGCATATTGTCCCGAACGAAGGCTTTGCAGTTTTCCTCGTGCGCCGACCAGTCCCGCGCGCAGCGCCGCGCCCGCGCCCAGAGCCGCACCGAGGCATTGATCTCGTCCGCCCTGCGGCGCCCGGAGACCAGCCAGGTCGCGGCGAAATTCAGCGCTTCGAGGATCATGCCAGCGTCATCCCGGTGTTATGCCAGTTTCATGCGAGCCGGAGCGGTTCGGGCGCGAGCGCGACATGCAGCTCATGCCGCCCGTCAGGCAGGCCGGGCAGGTAGCCGAAGTCGAGCTTCATGTCCGTCGCCGTCAGGCCCGATGCCCTGGCATGGGCCAGCAGGTCGCCAAAACCCTGCGCGATCCCGTTGAGCGGGCCTTCATGCACCAGCCGCAGATAGCGCTGCGGCGGGATGATGACCTTGGTCATTCTGTCAGGCACCTCCGACTTGCCTGCCGCGAGATAGCCGACGATCTCGCGATAGACGCCGTCCTCGACCGACAGCGACGCCGCGAGAAAGCTGGTCGCACCCGTCTCCGCTGCGAAGAGCGCGCGCCATGCCGCCTGCACCGTTGTCGGCAATTCCTGCCACGGCGCCTCGACCAGGATGCCGATGATGACCAGTTCGGGCAGGTCCATAGTTTCGATCATTCACTCATTCCGCTTGCGATATGTTCCATTCATCCTAGTGGCCCGCGACCCGCCTGTCACGCCAGGCACAGCGTCAAGCCGCTTGCCGCGCTAGGCTCAATCCGTTAGAGCAGACCCAATTTTCCGCAGACCGTCCCGGGCGATATCTCATGAGCGACAAACAGAAGAAGCCGCAGAAACTCAAGGCGCGCCTGCCGCGCGGGTTTGTCGATCGCGAAGCCCATGACATCCGCGCCGTCAACGAGATGACCGCCAAGATCCGCGAGGTCTACGAGCGCTACGGCTTCGATCCCGTCGAGACCCCGCTGTTCGAATATACCGACGCGCTGGGAAAATTCCTGCCCGATGCCGACCGCCCCAACGAGGGCGTGTTCTCGCTGCAGGACGACGACGACCAGTGGATGAGCCTGCGCTACGACCTGACCGCGCCGCTCGCCCGCCATGTCGCGGAGAATTTCCAGGAGATCCAGCTCCCCTACCGCACCTATCGCGCCGGCTACGTCTTCCGCAACGAAAAGCCCGGCCCCGGCCGCTTCCGACAGTTCATGCAGTTCGACGCCGACACGGTGGGTGCAGCCGGCGTGCAGGCCGATGCCGAGATGTGCATGATGATGGCCGATACCATGGAGCAACTCGGCATTGGGCGCGGGGACTATGTGATCCGGGTGAACAACCGGAAGGTGCTGGACGGCGTGATGGAAGCCATCGGCTTGGGCGGCGACGACAGGGCGGGCAACCGCCTCAATGTGCTGCGCGCCATCGACAAGCTCGATAAGTTCGGCCCCGAAGGCGTCAAGCTCGCTGCTCGGCCCCGGCCGAAAGGACGAGTCCGGCGACTTCACCAAGGGTGCCGGCCTCAATGACGAGCAGATCGCCAAAGTCCTGTTTTTCGTCGGCATCAAGGATTATGCCGAAAGTGCCGCCGATCTCGCCAAGCTGCTTGAAGGCACATCCAAGGGCAACGAGGGCGTCGAGGAACTTAACACCATCGGCGCGCTCGTCACCAGCGGGGGCTACGACTCCACCCGCATCAAGATCGACCCCTCCGTCGTCCGCGGCCTCGAATATTACACCGGCCCCGTCTACGAAGCCGAACTCACGTTCGACGTCACCAACGAAAAAGGCGAAAAGGTCGTCTTCGGTTCGGTCGGCGGCGGCGGCCGTTACGATGGCCTCGTCTCCCGCTTCATGGGCCAGCCGGTCCCCGCCACGGGCTTCTCCATCGGCGTCTCGCGCCTGATGACCGCGCTGAAGAATCTCGGCAAGCTCGGCACCGACGAGGTCCTCGCCCCGGTCGTCGTCTGCGTCATGGACCGCGACACCGAAAGCCTCGGCCGCTACCAGAAGATGGTGCAGGATCTCCGCCACGCCGGCATCCGCGCCGAAATGTACCAGGGCAACAAGAAGAATTTTGGCGACCAGCTCAAATATGCCGACCGTCGCGGCAGCCCGCTCGCCATCATCCAGGGCTCGTCCGAGCGCGAGGCCGGCGAGGTCCAGATCAAGGACCTGATCGAGGGCAAGCGCCTTTCCGGCGAGATCACGGACAATGTGACGTGGCGCGAGGCCCGCGTGGCTCAGGTCTCGGCGAAGGAGAGCGATCTGGTCGAGAAGGTTCGCGAGATGCTGGCGGCGCAGGCCGAGGATCGGACGCGGTCGGTCTGATGCTGGCGGTTGGTTTTTCCATTGCTGGCGCGGATTACCCCTCACCAACTTCGGCCAAGGGTTCACTGCGTTCACCTGGCCTTGTTTGTCACTGCAATAGATCCACCGGATCGATTGCTTCGCTTCGCGAACCGCTCCGCACCCTCTCCCACAAGGGGAGAGGTAAACTCGCGGCATCGGCCTGCCTTTCCGCAGACGCCGAGGGCGAGCGTGGCACCCTGCCTCTCCCCTTGTGGGAGAGGATAGCAAGCCCACATGAGCCGAAGGCGAATGGTTGGGCGCGCTTGGTGAGGGATTTCGGAGCGGTGGCCGCAGGCCAGAAATCGATGAAGTCGATTTCAGCGAACGGAAGCCTGGGCGCAACGCTGCCCGAAGGCAAGGCGTCCGGAGCCCCCCCATGCCCCTGATCAACGCCCCCGCCTTCGCCCCCGAACTGCTCGCTCTCTTCGACGACCTCGGGACCGAGCGCGTCGACACGCGCGTGATCCAGCCCGCCGAGCCCTTTCTCGACATGGCGGGCGAGGATCTCCGCCGCCGCATCTTCCTCACCGAGAGCGAGACTGGCGAGAGCCTCTGCCTGCGCCCCGAATTCACCATCCCCGTCTGCCTGCGCCACATCGAAACCGCGACGGGCACGCCGAAGCGCTATTCTTATCTCGGCGAGGTCTTTCGCCAGCGCCGCGAGGGCGCCAATGAATTTTTCCAGGCCGGCATCGAGGATCTCGGCACGAAGGATTTCGCCGGCGCCGACGCCCGCGCCATTGCCGACGCCGTCCGGATCCTGAAGGCATTGCTGCCGGGCCGCCCGCTGTCCGTCACCATCGGCGACCAGTCCGTCTTCGAAGCGGTGGTCGCTGCGCTCGGCCTGCCCCCCGGCTGGCAGCGCCGGCTGGTCCATGCCTTCGGCGAAGCCGCCAAGCTCGACCACCTGATGGAGCGCCTCGCGAGCGCCGAGGAGGCGACCGATCTAGGTGCGGAGGTCGAGGCCTTGCTCGCGGCCGGCGACGATGCGGAAGATGCCCTGGTCGCCCATATCGACACCATCATGCAGGCGACCGGCTATTCCACCAATGCCAGCCGCTCGCCGCTGGAGATCGCCCGCCGCCTTAAGGAAAAGCGCGTGCTCGCCTCCACCGAACTCAAGCCCGTGCAACTCGAAGCGCTACGCGAGTTCCTGTCGCTCAGCGTCAGCCTGAAATACGCCCCCGGCGTGCTCGGTACGTTCGCGGACCGCGCCGGCCTCAGGCTCGACGAAGCCGTCGACCGCTTCGACGCTCGCGTCGCGGCACTGGCCAATATCGGCGTCGATCTCTCCACCGTCACCTGGCGCGCTGCCTTCGGTCGCCCGCTCGATTACTACACCGGCCTCGTCTTCGAGGTCACGCCGCGCGACGATCACCGGGTGCTGGCCGGTGGCGGCCGCTTCGACCGGATGATGACGCTCCTCGGCGCCGCCGACGCCATCCCTGCCGTCGGCTTCTCGCTCTGGCTTGATCGCATCCAGGCCATGAGGAGTGCGACATGATCACGATTGCGCTCCCCTCCAAGGGCCGGATGAAGGACGACGCCACGGCGATCTTCGAACGCGCGGGCATGAAGATCGTCGCCGTCGGCAATGATCGCTCCTATCGCGGCCGCGTCGAGGGCATGGACGATGTCGAGATCGCCTTCCTCTCCGCCTCCGAGATCGCCCGTGAGATCGGTGCCGGATCGGTCGATTTCGGCGTCACCGGCGAGGATCTCGTCCGCGAGGATCTCGCCGAAGCCGACCGCAAGGCCGAGTTCTGCGCCCGCCTCGGCTTCGGCCATGCCGATGTCGTGGTCGCGGTGCCCGAAATCTGGCTCGACGTCGACACCATGGCCGACCTCGGCGACGTCGCGGCCGACTTCCGCAACCGCCACGGCCGCCGCCTCGCCATCGCCACCAAATACTGGCGCCTGACCCAGCAGTTCTTCTCCGGCAGCCACGGCATCCAGCTCTACCGCATCGTCGAGAGCCTCGGCGCCACCGAAGGCGCCCCCGCTGCCGGCCAGGCCGACATCATCGTCGACATCACCTCGACAGGGTCGACGCTAAGGGCCAACCACCTGAAGATCCTGTCGGATGGGGTTGTGCTGCGGTCGGAGGCTTGCCTGGTACGGGCGCGCAAGGCTGAGCACGAGGGCAAAGCAAGGATTGCCGCGATCGTCGCGGCGGTGCGGGCTGTGGTTTAACCCCGTCTCCAGCCTCGCTCCACCATCATATGGATATCGTTAACCATACCGGGACTAGGCTCCCGAACCATGGACGATTCGGATTTTGAACCGGATCGCGACCGGAGACGAGATCGATGAAAGCCGCACTGAAGCCGAGAATCAACCTCGAAGGCCGTACGCCGCTCGAAACCGTCATTCCGCTCCCCACCCCTTTCATCGTCTTCATGGATCCGGCGAGCTCGTGCAATTTCACCTGCACCTTCTGCCCCACCGGCCATCGCGAACTGATCAAGGACACCGGCCGCTTCAACGGCGCGATGAAATACGAGGTCTTCACCAAGGCGATCGACGACCTCGCGGAATTCGGCAAGCCGATCAAGGTGCTGCGCATGTACAAGGATGGCGAGCCCTTCCTCAACAAGCGCCTCGCCGACATGATCCGCTATGCCAAGAACAGCGGCCATGTCGATTACATCGACACGACGACCAATGGCACCTTCCTGACCCCCGAGCGCCTCGCGCCGGTCATCGAGGCCGGCCTCGACAAGATTAACATCTCCGTCGACGGCATGACCCGGGAGACCTACCAGCGCTTCACAGGCTTCAACTTCAACTTCGAAAAATTCGTCGAGGGCGTGAAGTGGCTGGATGCCAACAAGGGCAATATGGAAGTCACGATCAAGATCCCCGGTGAACTCATCACCGAGGACGAGCGCCAGAAATTCTTCGACACGTTCGGCGATTATTGCGACCGCATCTTCATCGAGAATTTCGCCCCCTGCTGGCCGGAATTCGATGTCGAGGAACGCTCGGGCATCAAGATCGGCGAGAAGGGCATTTACCAGCAGGAACTGAAGCCGACCGACACGTGTCCCTATATCTTCTACGCCATGAGCGTGAATGCCGACGGCCTCGTCTCGTCCTGCTTCCTCGACTGGGGCCGCAAGCTGATCATCGGCGATGTCCGCGAGGAAAGCCTCAAGCAGATCTGGAATTCCGACAAGATGAACGCGCTGCGCCTCCAGCACCTTGAAGGCCGCCGCTGCGAGAACAAGGTCTGCGGCTCCTGCGGCCAGCTCACCCATTGCCTGCCCGACAGCATCGACGACCACCGCGACATGCTGCTCGAAAAGTTCCGGGCCAAGGTGCGGATCAACCCGAATGTCCCGGCTCCGGGCGGCCTCAAGCGCATGCCGCAGGTCGCGGCGGAATAGTCGGGCTTGCCCCGGCGCCTCATGGCCCGTTAGCGTCTCGACAATGAGTCGAAGACAGCGAGCGCGCGCATCATGAACATCCTGCATGTGACCGCCCATCTTGGCGGCGGCGTCGGAAAGGCGCATGCCGGCCTGACCGGGGCCATGCGTTTTCCCGCACGCCAGAGCTTTCTCCTGCTCGAAGGGCCCCGCGACCGGCGCTATGCCGACGAGATCGCGGCTTTGGGACGGCCGGTTGATATTGCCGCAGGCCTCGAGGACGTGGCTGCGCGGGCGGCGGAAGCGGATATCGTCCAGATCGAATTCTGGAACCATCCAAAACTGTTCGAATGCCTGGCGCGGGCGGATTTTCCGGTGATGCGGGCGGTGTTTTGGTGCCATGTTTCAGGGCTATTCAAACCAGTGATCCCACCGGGGTTTCTGGAAGAGGCCGATCGATTTGTATTTACCTCGCCGGCATCGCTGGAATTGGCAGCAGTGCGGGCAATGACAGGACCCGTGCGAGAGCGGTTGGCGGTGATCGGCAGCGCTTATGGGTTTGACATCCCCCCCTCTGCCCTGCCGAGTACCCTTCCCCTCGACATTCCCATCTGCTACCTCGGCACCGTCGATTTCGTAAAATTGCACCCCGGCTTCTTCGACGCAATCGACAGCCTTTCGACCGACGCCACTGCCGCCATCTGGGGCAATCCCGACCCCGAGGTTGAGGCCAGGGCCGGCACCATGCGCCATCGTGATCGCATCCGCCTGATGGGCCAGACGTCCGACCCCCGTGCTGCCCTCTCCGGGTCCCGCATCTTCTTCTACCCGCTCCAGCCCGATCACTACGGCACCGCCGAGAATGCGCTGGTCGAGGCGATGTCGCTGGGCATGGTCCCGGTCGTTCTTGCCAATCCCGCCGAATGCGCGATCGTCCAGCAGGGCCAGACGGGTTTCGTTGCGGGTTCCATCGCGGAATGCACCGACATCCTGGACATGCTGCTGGCCGATCCCGATCGGGTCGCGGAGGTCGGGGCGAATGCGCGCGCGGTCGCGGCCACTGCGTTTATCGCCAGGCGTTCCGCGCGGCAGTTCATCGATCTCTGGTCGGGATTGATGGCCGAGGACAAGCGGCTTCACGATTTCCGCCGCATCACCGGCAATACCCCGCGGCAATGGTTCGAGGCGACGCAGTTCCTGCCGGGGGAGACGCGGGATGCCGTGAGTGACAGCGGCAAGCACGCGAAGGGAACGCTCTCCCATTTCAGGGCTGCATTCCCCGATGATCCCAGTTGGGATTGATCACACGGCCTGTGCGCCGCAGATGATGCCAACCGGAACCAGGAAATTGCGGATGATCGTGTAGAATTCCTGCGCATTGCGGGCACCGGCGATGTGCCGGTCGATCATCAGCAGGTTGCCGTGCAGGCCGCGGCGCTTGTCGAGCGGACGCTCGCCTGCGAATTGCGGCCGGAACAGCGAGGCATGGGCGCCACCTTCCCACATCATAAGCGCGCGATAATAGGCGTTGCACTTGTCGTTGAACACCTGCGGCTCGGTTTCGAACATGCAGTCGATGACAGTAGCGCGAACGAAGTTCTCCTGCGCACCGGTCCAGAGCGCGCCCATCTCGGCAAAGGCGGAGAACTGGATCTCGGCAATCCCCGCGGTCAGCCCGATGCCCGCGTGCAGCGGGAAATCCGCGCGCACGAGCGGTTGCGACGGCGTTACGTATGGCCGGGTATTCATCACCGAAAGCGGGCGCGAGCAGAAGGCGAATTTCTCGCCCATCAGCACGGTGCGGGCTGCCCATTCCCACTGCGGGATATGATGTTCGCGCCCGGCGGCCCGGATGGAGCCCAGAACCGTGACGGCCAGTTCGCGCGAGATGATGGCATGATAGATGCCGAAGGGCACCTTCGGCACATTGGCCGAACCTTCCCACAAGTAGAAGGCCTTGAGCATGTCGGTCTTGTTGAGTTCGACAATGTCGTGCTTGGTCGGGATCGCGACCGACGAACTCTTGCCCGGCTCCGCGCCGGGATTGATCTGCAACGCGTTCCAGCCGATCGAATCGACGGTGCCGAGCTTGGCCCTGACGAAGTTCGCGACTGCCAGCGTTTCGGGCTCGAATATGTCGTCGGGCCTGACGACGGTCAGCCAGTCCGAGCGGGCGGCATCGATGCCCACACCCCAAAGCGACAGCGGGGAGGCGACGGCCTCCACCGGAAGCACCAGCCGGACGCGACGGTCGATCTCCGGGAGCGAAGCCAGATCCTCACGATCGGCAACGGCGGCAGAGGCCGGCACGACAAGGATTTCCATGTCGATACCGGGCTTGCCGGCAAGCGCCCGTATCAGCGTTTCAGGCCGATTTTCGTGCGTCTCGACCGGGATGATGAGGCTCAGACCTGCCATGGGCGTGCGCTCCGCAAAATGGTTCGGGCAGGCATGCGCGGCGCGTCCGGAGGGGATGGCGGCCCCTCGATCCGGACGTGCCCGGGCGGGGATGGTGTGCCCGTCCGCATGCGTCTGCCCATGAGCGAGGTTCTACGCAGCCTATCTTGAGCGAGGCCGACGTCCGCTATTCGGAAAATGCGATCATCCTGTCGACGGCCCCGAGTGGCTGGACGGCCGAAAGCAGAGCCTTCGCTTCGGCGACGTCCATGCTCATCTGTGCCACCAGCGGCTCCAGTCCGTCGAATTTCAACTCCGGCCGGAGGAGGCCGAAAAAGATGACGGAACAGGTCTGGCCGTAGAGATCGCCGGAAAAATCGAACAGCATTGTTTCCAGCAGCGGCGCGCCGTCATCGGCCACCGTCGGGCGATAGCCGAAGCTTGCCACGCCGTCATGGAGCACGCCGTCGGCAGTGCGGAAGCGGACGGCATAGATACCGGGCTTGAGCCGCACTTCCGGCGGCAGCGCCATGTTTGCGGTCGGAAAGCCGAGCGTCCGGCCGAGCTTTTTGCCGTGGATGACTTCGGCTTCGATCGTATACCGGTAGCCGAGCAGTCCCGCAGCCTGCGTCACGTCGCCTTCGGAGATCAGGTCACGGATTCGGCTGGATGAGACGACATGCGCGCCCTCGTCGCGAAAGGCGTCGAGCAGGTGCGCGCCAAAGCCGTAGCGGCCGCCGGCTGCCAGCAGATAGGCCGGCCCGCCCTCCCTGTCCTTGCCGAAATGGAAATCGAAGCCGGTGACGACGTGCCGGGCGCCGATCCAGTCCAGGATTATGGAATGAATGAACTCGTCGGGCGAGCGGGCGGCAAAGGCGCGGTCAAAGGGATATTCCAGCACGGCATTGAAGCCGAGCGCCTCCAGCAGTCTCGCCTTGAGCGGCGCGGGGGTGAGCCGGAAGACCGGCTGGTCGGGCCGGAAGACGGTACGCGGATGCGGCTCGAAGGTCAGCACAAGCGAGGGAATGCGCTGGTCGGCGGCGATCTCGAGCGCCCGGCCCAGCACCATCTGGTGGCCGCGATGAACACCGTCGAAATTGCCGATCGCGATCACCCCACCCCGTAGTGAGGCAGGCAGTTCGCCGCGCATTTCGTTGCGATGAAACACGGTCAAGTCGGAACCCTCACGCAAGGCGCGGCATCCACCAGCGGGGAGCCGCCTGGTGGCTGGCAAGAAAATCCGCAAGCGCGCGCTCGTCGGTCACGCCGCCGGTCATGTAATCGCGGGCGTGAATGCCGGCGGATATGTAGAGCAGATCAAGCCCCTCGCTGATGGCGCCGCGAACGTCGGTCGGCATGCCGTCGCCGATGGCCAGAATGCGGGCCGGATCGATCATCTCGCGCAGTTCCGTCGCCTGCCGCAGGGCTTCCTCGTAGATCGGCCGGTGCGGCTTGCCGGCGATGCGGGTCTCGCCACCCAGCGTTTCGAAGAACGCCGCCATCGCGCCGGCGCAGGGGATCAGCCGCTCGCCGCGCTCGACGATGAGGTCGGGATTGGCGCAGATCATCGGGACGTTGCGGTCGGCAAAGCGGGTCAGTTGGTCGCGATAGTCCTCCGGCGTTTCGGTCTCGTCGTCGAGGAAGCCGGTGCAGACGATCGCGTCGGCGTCCTTTTCCTTGACGGCGAAGGCGTTCGTGCCGTCAAGCAGTCCGAGATCGCGGTCGGGTCCGAGGAAATAGACATTCGGCGGCCCTTGCCGGATCAGTGCGCGCGTCACGTCCCCCGACGTGACGATTCGGTCCCATGCATTGCGCGGCACGCCGATGCCATCGAGCTGGATTGCGACGCTGTCGTTGGGGCGTGGCGAATTGGTGATCAGCACGACGCTGGCGCCCTTGTCACGCGCCCGGGCCAGCGCCTCCGCCGCATCGAGGAAGGGGTCGACCCCGTTGTGCAGCACGCCCCAGACGTCGCAGAGCATCACGTCGTAATGCGAGGTGATGTCCGTCAGGGACTGAATACGTTCTGCCATGGGATACTCCATTCCGGATCGGGTTCGTCGAAACGTTCGCCGCGCTTAGCGAATACCCAATGGAGGTCGGCAAAAGCAACATGAAACAGGCCGGTCTCCCCAATGAATGCCGAGTTCGCGGCAGTTGGCGAGTGCGCGTCGTGAACTTGCCTGCCGGCACTTTTGCTTCCGGCCCGCATCCGTTACAGCTTGCAGAATGCAAACAGAGGGGTAACGCAGCTTGATCCGTCACACAGTCGTCTTCAGTCTCAAGCATCCGCAGGGCTCGGCCGAGGAGAAGAAGTTCCTCGACGATGCCATGGTGCTGACGAAAATCGCCGGCGTGAAGGCTTTCGAACGCCTGCGGCAGGTGAGTCCGAAGACCGAGTACAGTTTCGGCTTCTCGATGGAGTTCGACGACCAGGCCGCCTATGACGAGTACAACGCCCACCCATTGCATGTCGCTTTCGTGCGTGACCGATGGCTCCCGGAAGTCTCCGCCTTCATGGAAATCGATTATGTAAGCATCTGAGCCTGGGGCGGAGCGCGAACTTCCACAGTCTTGCCGCGGACGAGCTGGATTTTCGGGCCAGCCCGGGCAGCAGAGCCGGACGGGATGCTGGACAAAGGAGGATAGTTTGGCTCCATATGCCATCAGGCGACTGGAACTGGCCGACGCTAATCATGTCGCCCATGTGCTCCGCGCTTCGTTCGACGACCGGCTGCCATGGCTCTCGGGGCTGCATACAGCCGAAGAGGACCGGCAGTTCGTAAGGGAGCATCTGTTCGGCCAGTGCGAGATCTGGGGCGCGCTCTCGCCCGATCTCGTCGGCTTCGTCGCGTTTTGCCCGGGATGGGTCGACCAACTCTATGTCCTGCCGGGCCGGCAGGGCGAGGGGATCGGTTCCGCGTTGCTCTCAATCGCAAAGGACGCGGAGGCCGAGTTGCGCCTGTGGACCTTCCAGCGCAATGTCCAGGCACGGCAGTTCTATGAAGCCCGGGGGTTTGTCGCGATCGATCAGACGGATGGACGCGACAACGAGGAGCGCGAGCCGGATGTGCTCTACCGCTGGGCTCGGGGGGCTGGCCCCTGACACATGACCCCTGACACCTGACACCTGGCACCTGACACCTGACGTGCCGGATCCGCAGATCTCGCACCGGCGGCGGCCGTTTACCATTCCTGCAGAGATTTTTCCGACGCCGATCCTTGACTCACGGGAAGGTGAAGCCTAAATCACCCCTCGTTAGCACTCAGAGGAGATGAGTGCTAACACCCGCTATTCATCCGGGCCAAGTTATCAAGTCCCGGCAATGTCATTTGATCGAGGAAACAGACAATGGCAACCACCAATTTCCGCCCCCTTCATGACCGCGTCGTCGTACGTCGCGTCGAAGCCGAAGAGAAGACGAAGGGCGGGATCATCATCCCCGACACCGCCAAGGAAAAGCCGCAGGAAGGCGAAGTCGTTGCCGTCGGCACCGGCATTCGCGACGACAAGGGCGCCCTCCAGGCACTCGACGTCAAGGCTGGCGACCGCATCCTCTTCGGCAAGTGGTCGGGCACTGAAGTCAAGCTGAATGGCGAAGACCTTCTGATCATGAAGGAAAGCGACATCATGGGCGTTATCGGCTGATTGGCCGGCAACCCCTAAAAATTCCAAGACAACCAATGGGCACTGAGCCCGGGAGTTTTCCAAAATGGCTGCAAAAGAAATCAAGTTTGGCCGCACCGCACGCGAAAAGATGCTGCGCGGCGTCGACATTCTCGCTGACGCGGTGAAGGTCACCCTCGGTCCCAAGGGCCGCAACGTCATCATCGACAAGTCCTTCGGCGCACCGCGCATCACCAAGGACGGCGTCTCGGTCGCCAAGGAAATCGAACTTGACGACAAGTTCGAGAACATGGGCGCCCAGATGGTCCGCGAAGTCGCTTCGAAGACCAACGACATCGCCGGCGACGGCACCACCACCGCGACCGTCCTGGCCCAGGCCATCGTTCGCGAAGGCAACAAGGCCGTTGCCGCAGGCATGAACCCGATGGACCTCAAGCGCGGCATCGACATGGCTGTGTCGGAAGTCGTCAAGGACCTCGCCGCCAAGGCCAAGAAGATCTCGACCTCGGAAGAAGTTGCCCAGGTTGGCACGATCTCGGCAAACGGCGACAAGCAGGTTGGTGCTGACATTGCCGAAGCCATGCAGAAGGTCGGCAACGAAGGCGTCATCACGGTTGAAGAAGCCAAGACCGCCGAAACCGAACTCGAAGTCGTCGAAGGCATGCAGTTCGACCGCGGCTACCTCTCGCCCTACTTCGTGACCAACGCCGAAAAGATGATCGCCGACCTCGACGACGTCTACGTTCTGCTGCACGAGAAGAAGCTCTCGAACCTCCAGGCCATGCTGCCGGTGCTCGAAGCCGTCGTCCAGACCTCGCGTCCGCTGCTCATCATTGCTGAAGACGTCGAAGGCGAAGCTCTTGCCACGCTCGTCGTCAACAAGCTCCGTGGCGGCCTCAAGATCGCTGCCGTCAAGGCGCCTGGCTTCGGCGACCGCCGCAAGGCCATGCTCGAAGACATCGCCATCCTGACCGGCGGCCACCGTGATCTCCGAAGACATCGGCATCAAGCTCGAGAACGTGACCCTCGACATGCTGGGCCAGCGCCAAGAAGGTGACGATCACCAAGGACGACACCACGATCGTCGACGGCGCCGGCGAGAAGGCGGCCATCGAAGGCCCGCGTCACGCAGATCAAGGCGCAGATCGAGGACACCACCTCGGACTACGACACGCGAGAAGCTGCAGGAGCGTCTGGCCAAGCTGGCCGGCGGCGTCGCGGTCATCCGCGTCGGCGGCTCGACCGAGGTCGAGGTCAAGGAGAAGAAGGACCGCGTCGACGACGCGCTCAACGCGACGCGCGCGGCCGGTCGAGGAAGGCATCGTCCCCGGCGGCGGCATCGCCCTGCTCAAGGCCACCCGCGCCCTTGAGGGCCTGACCGGCGACAACGCCGACCAGGACCGCCGGCATCGCCATCATCCGCCGCGCCATCCAGGCCCCGATCCGTCAGATCGTCGAGAACGCCGGCGTCGAAGGCTCGATCGTGGTCGGCAAGGTGCTCGAGAACAAGGGCGCCACCTACGGCTTCAACGCCCAGACCGAAGAGTATGGCGACCTGGTCGCCATGGGCGTCATCGACCCCGCCAAGGTGGTCCGCACGGCCCTGCAGGACGCGGCTTCCGTGGCCGGCATGCATGATCACCACCGAAGCCGCGGTCGCCGACGCGCCCAAGAAGGCCTCGGCCGGCGGCGCCGGCGGCATGCCCGGCGGCGGCATGGGCGGCATGGGTGGAATGGACATGATGTAACAGGCCAAAGCCTGTTGCAGATGTCCGCCCATGAAGCGGAAATCGGGGCGTCCTTCGGGGCGCCCCTTTTGTTTGTTTCACCCAGGAGGCGAAATGACACGAAACCGACCAATTTCGGTTGCTCCCTCTGCATGGTCCATTCTCTATTGCCGACCGGAAGAATTCACTTATAACAATGCCTGCGATTCGAGGGGGTAAAGGTCCAATCGACCGAAGTTCAATCGCATAACGCATGGAAAAGTTGATATTTAATCACATTTTCGCCGTTGTGCCGAAAGCTATGCTTAGCTGTCTGCCGTTATTGAACAAGGTCAGAAGTGAAACACCGATTGCTCCGGTGTGGTGTTGGATAAGACTTCCTGTCGCGGCATGTATTGTGCAACAATCCCGGCGATACTGGCCGGCAGAGGGGCGAAGTCAGCGGTGTTCAGGATATCCAAGACAAGACATCCGGCAGCGAATCTCACCCAGTTCGGCCTGGATGCCTCGTTCGACAATGCCGTCCTTGAAAAATTTTGCGGCTCCGACGAGTGGAGCGGCGACCTGTCCAACGGTCTTTTCCAGCTCGGAAAGCTCAGTGAGCAGTTGCACGGACTGGCGAGCGCGGAATGCGGCCTGCTGACGCTGTTGCGCTGCTACGAGGAGAGCGATCGCATTCGCATACTCGAACTGCTTGAAAGCGCTTCCGCATCCGCGGCGTCCTTCTGCTTCTCCACCCAGATTGTCGTCGGCCCGGCCATGGGCCAGCCCGTGCTCTGCATCGGCCACTCCACCGGCTTCGGGACGGAGACCGACGGGCGCATGCATGGCATTTTCATCTTTCCCCGCATGCCGATCGAGACGATGGGGCATTGATCGAGCCGGTAGTCGGACACGTCGCCGGCGGAGGCACGCCGGGACTTGGCCTCCTGTTCCTCCACGCTCTTCCGCTCGACGCCGGCATGTGGTCGGCGCAAGCCGATATCCTGCCGGGATCGACCTATGCGCCGACGCTCTACGGTGAGGGCAACGACTTGCGCGACTGGGCGCGGTCTGCTCTCGGTCAGGTCAGGGAGAGGCGCATGGTCGTCGTCGGGTGCTCAGTCGGCGGATCCTGTGCGATCGAAGTTGCCTGCCTCGCCCCCGAGCGGATTGCCGCGCTTGTGCTCATCGGCACCAAGGCCGGGCATCGACCGGACCCGCAACTCCGCGACCATGTGCTTCGCGTGCTTGGTGAAGAGGGAGTGGCCCCGGCATGGAAGACTTTCTGGGCATCGCTGGTCGGGCGTGGAAACGCGGGCGCCCGGTCGGCCGCACGGAATATTGCGCTGGGGTGTTCCGCAGCGGACCTGGCACGCGGAGTCATCGCCTTTCACAGCCGCATGGACCGGCAGCACCAGTTGGCTGCGTTCTCCTGCCCCGTCACCTTCGTCACGGGCGCGGAAGACATTGCGCCCGGTCCGGCGGCCAGCGCCCGACAGGCGGCGCTGCCGAGGAACGGGCGGCTCGAAATCGTCCGGGATTGCGGGCACTATGTCCCGATGGAACGGCCCGCCGAACTCAACGCCATCCTGCGGCGCGTGATCGCCGCCGCAGAGGTGACCGACGGCGGTTCCGGCGGGCCGAACTGCTAGCTCAACCGCGCGCCGGAATGTTGACCGCCTTCTGGCTGGCCGGGCGGTCTTCGCAACGCTTGATGTAATCCAGCACCTTCGGGAAATCCTGGATGCCGACCAGTTCGCCGGCTTCATAGAAGCCGTTGACGCTGCGCAGCCACGGCCAGAGCGCGATGTCGGCGATCGTATAGTCGCTGCCCATCATGTAGTCGCGACCCTGGAGCCGGCCCTCGATGACGCCGATCAGTCGGCGGGACTCGTCGATATAGCGCTGGCGCGGTCGCGGATCCTCGATGTCCTTGCCGGCGAACTTCACGAAATATCCCATCTGCCCGAACATCGGACCGGCGCCACCCATCTGGAACATCAGCCACTGCAAGGTCTCGTAGCGGCCGGCGGCATCCGTGGGCAGGAACTTTCCAGACTTTTCTGCCAGGTAGAACAGGATCGCACCGCTTTCGAACAGGGCCAGCGGCTTGCCATCGGGGCCATTGGGATCGAGGATTGCCGGGATCTTGTTGTTGGGGTTTAGCGACAGGAATTCCGGCGTCATCTGGTCGTTGGTGCCGAAATCGACAAGGTGCGGCTCATAGGCCAGCCCGCTCTCCTCGAGCATGGCAGAGACTTTGATGCCGTTCGGTGTCGGCAGCGAATAGAGCTGGATCACGTTTGGATCCTTGGCCGGCCAGCGTTGCGAGATCGGAAAAACGGACAGGTCGGCCATGGAGCACCTCTGGACTAGCGATTATGTTGCCGGAAACATAATTACTCCCGGCGTGGCCTGCAAGATTGGCCTGTCAGAATTTCGCCGCATTTCAAGGGGGACATCGTTCAATAATAGTGGACGAAATGTGCATCTATTGCCGTCTATCGTAAACAACGAAAAAGTGGTTGAAAGGCTCCAGCATATTTCCAAACGGAGCCACTCCAATGAACAACGCACTTCTCCTCGCAGCCCGCATTCTTCTCTCCTTCATGTTCATCCTTGCCGGTCTCGGCAAGTTTGGCGACCCGGCCTCGACCGCAGGCATGATCACCCAGGCCGGCATTCCCGCCGCGACCCTGCTGACCTATGTCGCCGGCGTCTTTGAAGTCGTGGCCGGCGTCGCCGTCCTCGTCGGCTATCAGACGGCGATCGCGGCGATCCTGCTCGCACTCTTCTCCGCCTTCACCGGTCTGGTCTTCCATTCCGGCGCGATCAACATCCCGGATTTCCCGGCCGCCGCCAACGGCCTGCTCAGCCTGTTCAACAGCCTGATGATGATGAAGAACCTGGCTATCGCCGGTGGCTTCCTCGGCCTTGCCGCCGCCGGCGCCGGTGCCTGGTCGGTGGATGGCTATCGCGGTGCAAAGCCCGCCTTCGCCTGAACCGCGAGCACATCCAGACCAACCCGCCGGAGCGATCCGGCGGGTTTTTCATCGCCTGAGCACATTCGGCACGCCGACCACGGCCATCGGATCGCGTGGATGCACCGTGGCGGTGCCGAATGTGAGCAGGTCCCGGCGGCCATACCGGTCGGCGATGCCCTCGGCGATCTCGCGGATCGTCACCGCCTTGCCGGAGCAGATGTTGACAGGGCCGGACTGGCCGGTGTCGACAAGGCCGGCGATCATCCGTCCGGCCTCCGCGACATCGAGAAAGTCACGGATCTTGTCGCCCGAGGACAGCGCGACAGGCTCACCCGCCGAAAGCTTGCGGTGAAGCATCGGAAACAGTCGCGCCGGATGCTCCCCCTCTCCGAAGAGATAGAAGAGCCGCGCCCAGGTCAGCGCCGTCGGCCCGCCCGCGAAGCGCTTCTCCAGCATGCGCAGCAGCGACAACTTGGCCGCCGCATACAGCGTGACCGGACCGGTCTCGGCATCGGCGGTGATATGATCGTTGGGCAGCCGATACTCGAAGCATGTGCCGATTCCGATGATGTGCCGCACCCCCGACCGTGCCGCTGCGTCCGCCATGCGCAGGCTGCCCTCGACGCAGTGCATGTTCTCCGGCGAGTCGAGATACTTCCCCGGCTCGACATACCAGGCAGCGTGGATCACGGCATCGACACCGGCGAGCGCCTCGCTCCACCAGTCGCCAGCTTCGCCGAAAAGATTCGGTGTCTCGATCACGTCGGCATCGTCAGACCCGAGTCCCGTCCGTTCCATGCCGCCCGGCCGGAGCGCCAGCAATGGGCGATGACCCGATGCGACGAGGCTGCGCGCAATCTGCCGGCCGACGAAGCCGGAGGCTCCGGTGAGCAGGATCTTTCGTTTCATGCCATTGTTTCCATCACACCGAATCGCCCTGGGCAAATCGCGACGAGATTAGCCACGGGCAAGGGTAGGGTGAATATTCAAGGGCCGCGCGCAAGCGAAGATTCGGAGATCCATGGGTGAGCGTCGGACATTGGCCGGAAGTGATGCGGGGCGCGTG
>JAHHDR010000003.1 GCA_019739215.1 Rhizobium sp. | reverse complement strand
GCAAGCTGCAGTGCCACCACTGCGGCCACGAGGAGCGGACGCCGGACGCCTGCCCGGAATGCGGCACGCTCGATCATCTCGCCGCCTGCGGCCCGGGCGTCGAGCGCATCGCCCGAGGAGGTCGAGCACCATTTCCCTGACAGCCGCATCATCGTGCTCTCGTCGGATATCGTGGTGGGCGTCAAGCGGCTGAGGCTGGAACTGGAGGCGATCGCCCGCGGCGAGGCCGATATCGTCATCGGCACCCAGCTCGTCGCCAAGGGCCACAATTTCCCCAACATGACGCTGGTCGGCATCGTCGATGCGGATCTCGGTCTCGCCAACGGCGACCCCCGCGCGGCGGAGCGGACCTTCCAGTTGCTCTCGCAGGTGACGGGCCGCGCCGGCCGCTCCGGGCTTAAGAGCCGCGGCCTCATCCAGACCTACCAGCCCGGCCATCCCGTGATGCAGGCGATCGTGTCGGGCGATGCCGAGGCCTTCTATGAGCGCGAGATCGCCGAGCGCGAAAGGGCGCTGATGCCGCCCTTCGGCCGGCTCGCCTCGATCATCGTCTCGGCCGACAGCCGCGCCGACGCCGAAAGCCATGCGCGCGGCTTGCGCCAGGCCCGCGCCTGGCGTGTCCGGCGTATCGGTGCTCGGACCGGCCGAGGCACCGCTCGCGCTCGTCCGGGGCCGGCATCGCTTCCGGCTGCTGGTCCATGGCCGGCGGGGCGCGGACATCCAGGGCTTCGTGCGCGCCATGCTGACGGGCGGACCGAAGGAGCGCGGCTCGGTGCAGGTCCAGGTCGACATCGATCCGCAGAGCTTCCTGTAGTGACGCGATCGGCCGGAGCGGGGATTAGGCGAATGAATTCCCGGTCTTGCGTCGAAAAATTCATGTCGAATTTCTCCCTGGCCCGGATTTTCCGCTCCCGGGACTTGTGCCATAGCTTGCCGGTCATCGGGATTGGGGCGGCATATGGAAGCGTTATCATCAGTGCTCGAGGCGCTGGCCTGGCCGGTCTTTCCGGCAGAACCCTGGCCCCAGGCGGCCTTCATCGCCGTGGCATTGCTGCTGCTCGCTGGCCTGCTGATGCTCGCCTTCCCCGCGACCTGCGGGCGTGTGCTCGGGCTGGAAGGCGCAGCGGGCGCGGCCGGCCGGAATCGGGGAATTGCGGCCGGTGGGGGGCTTCCTGGCCGGCCATTCGCTGGCAACGCTGATGTTCTTCGATCAGCCCGTGCTCTGCGCCGGCCTGGGCGTTGCCATGGCGGTGTCGGCGTTCGCGCGGCTGATCTCGCTGATGTCGGATACGTCGGCCAGCCTTCTCAACATGCTGTTCTTCCTGGTGCAGGCGATCTTCGCCGTCGCCATGCTGTCCTTCTTCGGCGAAGTCATCACCGACGAACTTCGACTCGCCGTCCCCACCCAGTTGATGCCGCAGCTCGTGTTCCTCGTTTTTGCCGTGCTGGCGGGCCTGGGCTTTCTCGTCCTCTTCGCGCCGCGCATCGCCATGCGCATTGCCGGGCTGTGGGTCGTCTCCGACAAGCCCGGTGGCGTCGCCTCGGTACGGTCGACCGGCGGCTTCATGCTCGGTGCCGGCCTATTCGGCATGGCGATCGCGGGATACTGGGAAAGCCAGTTCATCATGCTGCTGATGCTGTGCTTCGGGACGATCGTGGCGCTGGCGCTATCCCTGATCGGCCGCATTCTGGCGATCGCGCTCAATCGCGGCAATCTCGGCTTCAATGCCGCAGCATTGGTGGTTCAGGTCGTGGCGGCCGTCGTCGTGATCGCCTATGTCGGCGGCGCGATGTAAGTCGCGGCTTCCGCGGTGGACGGAGAATAATATTCTCCCGGCAGACTCAAAGGCTTGCTGTCTTTGGCAAAGAAATGCGCAAACTTCGGTGACATCAGGTAACATCCTGTGTTGCGAGTCCAAATGGCCTATGCTAGATGGCATCCGAGTTTTCGGGCGGCTTGGCAAAATTGGGCTGCAAATGGCCGAAAAAAACACAATAAAATCAGGATTTTACAACAGCACTGCAGTGCAGCGTCGAAATCCGCAGGGAATGAGGGAAACTCAGCGCGTGGCAGATTCATCGCAATCCGTTTCCGGCGTGGCAGAACGCTACGCCTCTTCTCTCTTCGCTTTGGCGCTTGAAGAAGGGGCCGTCGCGGACGTGGCTGCGGCTCTCGATTCGTTCCAGGGCATGGTCGACGGCTCGCCGGATTTGCAGCGGCTGATCAAGAGCCCGGTCTTTTCGGCAGACGAGCAGTTGCGCGCGGTGGCGGCCATCCTGGACAAGGCCGGAATTTCCGGGCTTGACCGGCAACTTCCTCAAGGTCGCGGCCTCGAACCGCCGCCTGTTCGCCGTCCCCGGCATGATCCGCGCCTTCCGAGAGATCCATGCCCCGCCATCGCGGGGAGGTCTCGGCGGAAGTCACCGTGGCCCGCGCGCTCACGGCAGAGCAGGAAACTGAACTCAAGGCAGCGCTCAAGGGCGTTACCGGAAAAGACGTCACGATCAATGTGGCCGTCGATCCCGCCATTCTCGGCGGCCTGATCGTCCGGCTCGGCTCTCGCCAGATCGACACGTCGCTTCGCACGAAACTGTCTACACTCAAGCTTTCACTGAAAGAGGTCGGATAATGGACATCAAAGCCGCGGAAATCTCTGCGATCCTCAAGGACCAGATCAAGAATTTCGGCCAGGAAGCCGAGGTCTCCGAGGTTGGTCAGGTGCTGTCGGTCGGCGACGGTATCGCCCGCGTCTATGGCCTCGACAACTGTCCAGGCCGGTGAGATGGTCGAGTTCCCGGGCGGCATCAAGGGCATGGCGCTGAACCTCGAAGCCGACAATGTCGGCGTCGTTATCTTCGGCAAGGACCGCGGCATCAAGGAAGGCGACACGGTCAAGCGGACCGGCGCATCGTCGAACGTCCGGTCGGCAAGGGCCTGCTCGGCCGCGTGGTCGACGCGCTCGGCAATCCGATCGACGGCAAGGGCCCGATCAAGACCGACGAGCGCTCGCCGCGTCGACGTCAAGGCGCCGGGCATCCTGCCGCGCAAGTCGGTGCACGAGCCGATGTCGACGGGCCTGAAGGCCATCGACGCGCTGATCCCGATCGGCCGCGGCCAGCGCGAGCTGATCATCGGCGACCGTCAGACCGGCAAGACCGCCGTCATCCTCGACACCATCCTCAACCAGAAGCCGGCGCACGTCGAGCTCCGAGAACCGAGAAGCTCTACTGCATCTATGTCGCGGTGGGCCAGAAGCGCTCGACCGTGGCCCAGTTCGTCAAGGTGCTCGAAGAGCGCGGCGCCATGGACTATTCGATCGTCGTCGCGGCGACCGCTTCCGACCCGGCGCCGATGCAGTTCCTGGCGCCGTTGACCGGCGCCGCCATGGGCGAGTATTTCCGCGACAACGGCATGCATGCCGTGATCGCCTATGACGATCTGTCCAAGCAGGCCGTGGCCTATCGCCAGATGTCGCTGCTGCTGCGCCGCCCGCCGGGCCGCGAAGCCTATCCGGGCGACGTGTTCTATCTGCATTCCCGCCTGCTCGAGCGCGCCGCCAAGCTGCAACGAAGACCGGCGCGGGCTCGCTGACGGCGCTGCCGGTGATCGAGACGCAGGCCAACGACGTGTCGGCGTACATTCCGACCAACGTGATTTCGATCACCGACGGCCAGATCTTCCTCGAGACCGACCTGTTCTACCAGGGCATCCGCCCGGCCGTGAACGTCGGTATCTCGGTGTCGCCGCGTGGGCTCCGTCGCGCCCAGATCAAGGCGATGAAGCAGGTGGCCGGCTCGATCAAGGGCGAGCTGCCCAGTATCGCGAAATGGCCGCCTTCGCCCAGTTCGGTTCGGACCTCGACGCCGCGACCCAGCGCCTGCTCAACCGCGGCGCGCGCCTGACGGAGCTGCTCAAGCAGCCGCAGTTCTCGCCGCTGAAGACGGAAGAGACAGGTCGTCGTGATCTTCGCCGGCGTCGAACGGCTATCTCGACGAGCATCGCGGTCTCCGAATCGGCGCCTTCGAGCAGGGCCTGCTGGCCAGCATCCGTCTCGAAGCACAGGCGCATCCTGGACGCCATCCGCACCGAAGAAGGCGACTCGCGACGAACGCCGCCAAGCTGAAGTCGGCGCTGGACGCTTCTCGAAGACCTTCGCGGCGTAAGCATCGGAGAGTAGCGGCCGGATGGCTTCGCTCAAGGATCTGCAAGAACCGGATCGACTCGGTCAAGTCGACGCAGAAGATCACCAAGGCCATGAAGATGGTCGCCGCGGCGAAGCTTCGGCGCGCCCAGGAAAGCGCCGAGGCGGCGCGGCCCTATCGCCAGCGCATGGCAGCGCGGT
The DNA here is from genome assembly GCA_019739215.1 of Rhizobium sp. GTDB lineage: Bacteria > Pseudomonadota > Alphaproteobacteria > Rhizobiales > Rhizobiaceae > Rhizobium_E. The sequence continues at coordinate 39,511 of JAHHDR010000003.1, read as the reverse complement.
GCTGGCCAATCGCCCAGGCTCGGCGCGACGGACGCGCCGACGCTGCTGGCCGGCACCGGCAGCGACCAGGTGCACCTGATCGTCGTCGCCACCGGCGAGCGCGGCCTGGCCGGCGGCTTCAACTCGCAGATCGCGCGTGCGGCGCGCGAGCACGATGCGCGCTGCTGCGCGAGGGCAAGACGGTCAAGATCATCGCCGTCGGCCGCAAGGGCAACGACATCCTGCGCCGCGCAGTTCGCCAGCGACATCGATCGTGCGGACCTTCCGCGAAGTGCGGCAAGATCGGCTATCAGCCGAGCGCGCAGAGCGTGGGCGACAGATCCTCGAAAGTTCGAGGCCGGCGAGTTCGACGTGGCGACGCTGTTCTATGCCGCTTCCAGTCGGTGATTCGCCAGGTGCCGACCGCGAAGCAGCTGATCCCGGCGAGTCGTCGACGGCGCTGCCGCCGATGGAGCCGAGCGAGCGCGCCTACGAGTACGAGCCGGACGAGGAAGCGATCCTCGACGACCTGCTGCCGCGCAACATCACCGTGCAGGTCTTCCGGGCGCTGCTCGAGAACCAGGCCGTCGTTCTTCGGCGCGCAGATGAGCGCCATGGACAACGCCACGCGCAATGCGGGCGACATGATCAACAGCTGACCCTGCAGTACAACCGCCAGCGCCAGGCCCAGATCACCAAGGAACTGATCGAAATCATTTCGGGCGCCGAGGCGCTCTAAGAGTTAGGAAAGAGGATACGAAGATGGCACGCGCAGCGACGAAGAAGGCCGCTGTCGGAAACTGCACTGCCGCAGGCAGGCACCGTCGGTCAAGCGTGAGCCAGGTCATCGGCGCCGTCGTCGACGTTCGTTTTCGACGGCCAGCTGCCGGCGATCCTGAACGCGCTGGAGACGCAGAACATCGGCAACCGCGCTGGTGCTGGAAGTCGCCCAGCACCTCGGCGAGAACACTGTCCGCACCATCGCCATGGACACGACCGAAGGTCTGCGTCCGCGGCCAGCGGTGACCGATACCGGCGACCCGATCTGGTGCCGGTCGGCCCCGAGACGCTGGGCCGCATCATGAACGTCATCGGCGAGCCGATCGACGAGCGGGCCCGGTCAAGACCGACAGGCACGCGCGCCATCCACCAGGAGGCGCCGAGCTTCGATCGAGCAGTCGACCGAGCGGCAGATCCTCGTCACCGGCATCAAGGTCGTCGACCTGCTGGCCCCTACGCCAAGGGCGGCAAGATCGGCCTGTTCGGCGGCGCCGGCGTCGGCAAGACCGTGCTGATCAGGAGCTGATCAACAACGTCGCCAAGGCCATGGCGGCTACTCGGTGTTCGCCGGCGTCGGCGAGCGTACCCGCGAGGGCAACGACCTCTATCACGAGATGATCGAGTCCGGCGTCAACAAGGCCAAGGGCGGTCGACCGAAGGCTCCAAGTGCGCCCTGGTCTACGGCCAGATGAACGAGCCGCCGGGTGCCCGCGCCCGCGTCGCGCTGACCGGCCTGACCGTCGCCGAGACTTCCGCGACAAGGGCCAGGACGTGCTGTTCTTCGTCGACAACATCTTCCGCTTCACCCAGGCGGGCTCGGAAGTGTCGGCGCTTCTGGGCCGTATTCCGTCGGCCGTGGGCTATCAGCCGACGCTGGCCACCGACATGGGCCAGCTGCAGGAGCGCATCACCACCACCAACAAGGGCTCGATCACCTCGGTGCAGGCCATCTACGTGCCCGCCGACGACTGACCGACCCGGCGCCGGCGACCTCGTTCGCCCACCTGGACGCGACAACCGTGCTGTCGCGCGCGATCGCCGAAAAGGGCATCTACCCGGCCGTCGACCCGCTCGACTCGACCTCGCGCATGCTCGGACCCGACTGGTCGTCGGCGAGGAGCACTACGAGGTGGCGCGCGGTGCAGGAAGATCCTGCAGCGCTACAAGTCGCTGCAGGACATCATCGCCATCCTCGGCATGGACGAGCTGTCGGAAGAGGACAAGCTGCCGTTGCCCGCGCCCGCAAGATCGAACGCTTCCTGTCGCAGCCGTTCTTCGTGGCCGAGAGTCTTCACCGGTTCCCCGGGCAAGCTCGTCGCGCTCGAAGACACGATCAAGGGCTTCAAGGGCCTCGTGCAACGGCGAATATGACCACCTGCCGGAAGCGGCCTTCTACATGGTCGGCACGATCGAAGAAGCGGTCGAGAAGGCCAAGAAGCTGGCTGCCGAAGCCGCTTGATACTGCCTGGGGCGCGGCTTGCCGCGCCCAAAGCTTGCTCAATGAAAGTCAGGTCCTATGGCTGATAGCTTCAATTTCGAACTGGTATCGCCCGAGCGGCTGCTGCTGTCCGCGCGCGTCACCGAGATCGTGCTTCCGGCTACGGAAGGCGAAATGACGGTCATGGCCAACCATGCGCCCTTCATGACGACGATCCGTCCGGGCGTGGTCACCGTGAAGACGGACGATGGTGCGACATCGCGCTTCGTCGTGTTCGGCGGTTTCGCCGACATCCTGCCGAGCGGTTGCACGCTGCTGGCTGAGACGGCATATGAAGTCTCCGATTTCAGCCGTGACGTGCTCAGCCGACGCGTCGAACTCGCCCGTACCGACCTCGCCAATGCGGCGAATGACGAAGGCAGGTTGCGCGTGAATCAACTGATCTCGGATCTTGAGAGCCTTGCCTCGGTCACTGGCTGATCCCACTGACATCCCCGGTTTCTGCCAAGCCCTCGCGCTCCGCGGGGGCTTTGCTTTTTGCACCGCCAAACACGATTTTCATGTCGCATTTGACTGTCTGAAATGACGTCGTTACGCGATAGTTTCCGGCCAACCATCCACGCTCGGTTCGGCTTTCCGGAGACCTCCATGAAATTTTCACTGTCCCATATTCCCGACATCAGGTTCGGTGCGGACGAGATCGACAATCTTGCTGGCCATGCCGCCAGCCTTGGTGCCGAGCGTGCGGCCATCGTCATGGATTCCTTCCTGGCGGCTAGCGGCCTCGCGGCCCGTGTCCAGGGCATGCTGGCGGCGGAGGGCATCACGTCCGAAGTCTATTCCGACTTTGCCGGCGAGCCGAAGCTCAAGCACCTGCGCGAGGCAACAGCCGTCGCAAGCGGTGCGGACCTCGTGATCGGCATCGGCGGCGGTTCGGCGCTCGACATCGCCAAGATTGTCGCCTGCACGGCAGCCTCCGGCGAGGATGCGATGCACTACGCGCTCGCCGCCAACCCGTTGCCGAAGAATGCCCTGAAGAAGATCATGATCCCGACGACGGCCGGCACCGGTTCGGAGACGTCGGCGACCAACATCTTCGCCGGCCCCGAAGGCAAGAAGCTGTGGATCTGGGGCGCGGAAACCAAGGCCGATCTCGTAATCCTCGATCCCGCTCTCACGGTTTCTCTGCCGGCAAGCCTCACGGCTTGGTGCGGCATGGATGCCTTCATCCACGCCTTCGAGGCATCGACCAACCGCAACGCCCACGCTGCCGGCAAGGTCTTCGGCCATGAGGCGATGCGAATCATTGCCGCCAATCTTGCCGAGGCGGTTGGCAATCCCTCTAATCTCGATGCGCGCGGCAAAGTGCTGCTTGGCTCCTGCTATGCCGGCGTGGCCATCGACAATTGTGGTACCGCGATCGCACACAACATCTCCCATGCCATGGCTGGCCTCGCGCCAATCCATCACGGCCTGGCAACGGCGCTCGGCTTCGAGGTGTCGCTGCCCTGGCTCGCCCAGGCCGACACTGCCGACCTCAACGCCGCCGCCGCGGTCCTCGGTCTCACGAGGGCATCGGAAATCCCTGACTTCGTCACCCGACTGATGGATGCTTGCGGCATCAGGCGCGCCATCCCCGCAGCCTTCAACAGCTTCACCGTCGCCGATCTCGCCAATGAAATGCGCGCTCCGGAAAACCAGCCGATGCGCCGCTCCACGATCCGGGACGTGAACGACGCCGATCTCGACACATTCGCCACCGCCATCATGACCATGCAGAAGGAAGCCTGAGATGACCGGCCACTACACCCGCGACTACTGGCAGAAGGCGCTCGACGCCGCCACGCTGAACGGCCGGATGTTCATCGACGGCAAGGCCGCCGACGCCGCCGACGGCACGACCTTCGTCCGCATCCGCCCGATGGACGGCAAGCCGGGGGCCACCTTCGCCCGTGGTAAGGCCGTCGATATCGACCGTGCCGTTGCCTCGGCCCGCGCCGCATTCCAGTCGGGCGTCTGGCGCCACAAGGAGCCGGTGGAGCGCAAGCGGATCATGCTGCGCTGGGCCGAGCTGATGCGCGAGCACCGCGAGGAACTGGCTTTGCTCGAAACGATCGACGTCGGCAAACCGGTCATGGCCTCGCTCAATGTCGACGTCGTGCTCGCCGCCAATTGCATCCAGTATTACGGCGAGATGTGCGACAAGCTTTATGACGAGATCGCGCCGACCGGCCCCAATGATCGTGCGCTGGTCCGCAAGGTACCGCTGGGCGTCATCGGTGCGATCACGCCGTGGAACTATCCGCTGATCATCGACAGCTGGAAGCTCGGACCGGCGCTTGCCGCCGGCAATTCCGTGGTGCTCAAGCCGGCCGAACAGTCCTCGCTCACGGCCATCCGCATCGCCGAACTTGCCCATGAGGCGGGTCTTCCGGCGGGCGTGTTCAATGTGGTGACCGGCTATGGCGAAGAAGCCGGCCAGGCGCTCGCCAAGCATATGGATGTCGACATGATCGCATTTACCGGCTCGACCGAAGTCGGCAAGCTGATCATGGGCTATGCCGCCCAGACCAACCTCAAGCGCGTCGCGCTCGAACTCGGCGGCAAGTCGCCGCTGATCGTCTTTGCCGATGCCGATCTCGATGCCGCCGCCTCGGCCGCCGCCTGGGGATGCTTCTACAATTCCGGCGAGACCTGCCACGCCTCGACCCGGCTTGTCGCCGAGCGGTCGATCATGGATCAACTGATCCGCAAGATCGAGGAGGTCACCGCCCGCGAAATCACGCTCGCCCATCCCTTCGAACCGTCAGCCCAGATCGGGGCGCTGATCGAGGATGCGCATCTGGAAAAGGTGCTGGCGATGATCGAGGCCGGCGAGAGGGAAGGCTCGACGCGGGCCTTCGGCGCCGAGAAAGTGATGACCGAGACCGGCGGCTCCTACATGTCGCCGGGTGTCTTCGTGGCGAAGTCCAACGCGGACTCTCTGGCGCGTCAGGAGATCTTCGGGCCGGTGCTGACGGCCATCCCCTTCGACACCGAGGAGGAAGCGCTCGCGATCGCCAACGACACGAGCTATGGCCTCGCCGGCGCCGTCTTCACCACCAATATGGGCCGTGCGCACCGCGTCTCGGAAGCCATCCATGCCGGTACGGTCTGGATCAACACCTATGACATATCCAGCCTCGCCACGCCCTTCGGCGGCTTCAAACAGTCCGGATTCGGCCGCGACCGCTCGGTTCATGCCATCGACAAATACTGCGACTACAAGACGATCTGGCAACGCTACGCATAGGCGGTGTTTCTTTTGGGCCGGGCGACTGTCCGGCCCGCCTTCATCGCTCAGAAATCGAACCTGGCGATGACAGGCACGTGGTCCGAAGGCTTCTCCCAGCCGCGTGCGTCCTTGAGGATCTCTACATCGGCGAGATGCGGGCCAAGGTCCGGCGACGACCAGACATGATCGAGCCGGCGGCCCTTGTTGGCGAGTTCCCAGTTGGCGGCGCGGTAGCTCCACCATGTGTAGAGTTTTTCCGGCTCCGGCGTGAACTGGCGCATCAGGTCCAGCCAGGACCCGCTGGAAATGACGTCCATCAGCCCCTCGGTCTCGACGGGGGTGTGGCTGACGATCTTGAGCAGCTGCTTGTGCGACCAGACGTCGTGCTCGAGCGGAGCGATGTTGAGATCGCCGACCAGGATCGAGGATATCCCAGGCTCCGCACCGGAATGCATGCCCTTTAGCGCCGCGATGAAGTCGAGCTTGTGCGCGAATTTGGGATTGATTGCGGGGTCCGGCTCGTCGCCACCTGCGGGAACGTAGAAATTGTGCAGCCGCACGGTCTTTTCGGACACGTCGAACAGCGCCGAGATATGGCGCGCATGCCCCACGTCGCCCGGATCGCGCTTGTCGAGATTGCGCAGCGGCAGGCGGGAGATTATGGCGACGCCGTGATAGCCCTTCTGGCCGTTGATCGCCTGATGAAGGTATCCCCGATCGTTGAAGGGTGCGATGGGGAAGAGTTCATTGGGGCACTTGGTTTCCTGCAGGCACAGGATGTCCGGTTGCTTCTCGTCCAGAAAGCGCTCGACAATCGGCATTCTCAGCCTGACGGAATTGATGTTCCAGGTGGCAAGGCTGAATTGCATGTAAGGTCTCCGGCGCATGAATCGCGCCGGACACTAATCAGGTTGGGTCACAATGCAAGCCGCCTCACTTGTTGTTGGTGTTGCGCTTGTGGACCTCGTCATAGGGGATCTCGAACACGCTCTTTTCGAATTTCACGCCGGCCTGGGTGTTGAAGATCATCACCGACGTGTCCTTGCCCTGGTTGTCGGTGATCGTCCATTGCCGCAGTTCGTAGGTCTTGGGGTCGAACATCATGGTGATGGTCGAATCGGCAAAGACCGACTTGTCGCCGAGCTTGATCGTGATGAGGTCGGGGTCTTCCTTGACGTCGCGCACCATCTTGCCCTTGAGGTCGATGCGGTCGTCGAGCAGCAGCGCAAGCGGCGTCTTGGACAGCGGATAGATATCCCAGGTCCGCAGCTTCATGTTGCCGATCACCACCGACCGGCCGTCCGAGATCACCCGCATCGGCGAGGGTTTCTCGTAATTGAACCGGATCCGGCCCGGACGCTCGAGAAAGAATTTCCCGCCGGTCTGTTCGCCGCGCGGTCCGAACTGCACGAACTCCCCGGTCATCGTCTTCACCGACGAGAAGTGGTCGGCGATCTTCTGCGCCATGGCCGCGTTCTGGGCGGTCGCATGCGGCGCAGGCAGGGCGGCTGCGAGGGCGAAGGCTGCGGCGCCCGCCAGCATGGCGCGCCGGGTGGGAGATGCGCCGGCAAAGCGGTTCGCGGTCTCGAATCGATCCATCTAGGTCTCCTTTTGCCTTCCATAAGGTAGGACAAACTGCGGCGCCTTCAAGGCGCCGATTGCCGGCATTCCACCGGTTCACGCGTCATAAACGCACATTTGGCCCGACCGGTTCACCGCGCCAGGATGTCTTCTTCCGTCGGCACCAGGATCTCGCGCTTGCCGGCATGGTTGGCTGGGCCGACGATGCCTTCCTTTTCCATCCGCTCGATGATCGAGGCCGCACGGTTGTAGCCGATGCCGAGCCTGCGCTGGATATAGGATGTCGAGGCCTTGCCGTCCTTGAGCACGACGGCCACCGCCTGGTCGTAGGGGTCATCGGAGTCGGCAAGGTTGCCGGTCCCCGCCGGAGCGCCCGAATAGTCGCCGTCCTCGCCCTCATCGTCGTCGGCGGTGATCGCGTCGAGATATTGCGGCGAACCCTGGGTCTTGAGGAAGGCCACGACGTCTTCCACTTCCATGTCGGACACGAAGGGACCGTGCACGCGCTGGATGCGGCCGCCGCCGGCCATGTAGAGCATGTCACCCTGGCCGAGAAGCTGCTCCGCGCCCTGTTCGCCGAGAATGGTACGGCTGTCGATCTTGGACGTGACCTGGAAGGAGATGCGGGTCGGGAAATTCGCCTTGATCGTGCCGGTGATGACATCGACAGACGGGCGCTGGGTCGCCATGATCACATGGATGCCGGCGGCGCGTGCCATCTGGGCCAGTCGCTGCACCGCACCTTCGATATCCTTGCCGGCCACCATCATCAGGTCGGCCATTTCGTCGATGATGACGACGATATAGGGCAGCGGCTGAAGATCGAATTCCTCGGTCTCGTAGATCGCCTCGCCGGTATGGCGATCAAAACCGGTCTGGACGGTCCGGGAGATGCCCTCGCCCTTTTCCGCGGCCTTGCCGACCCGCTCGTTGAAGCCGTCGATGTTGCGGACACCGATCTTCGACATCTTCTTGTAGCGCTCTTCCATCTCGCGGACGGTCCATTTGAGCGCCACGACGGCCTTCTTCGGATCCGTGACCACGGGCGACAGCAGATGCGGAATCCCGTCATAGACCGAGAGTTCGAGCATCTTCGGGTCGATCATGATCAGCCGGCACTGTTCCGGCGTCATCCGGTAGACCAGCGACAGGATCATGGTGTTGATCGCGACGGACTTGCCCGAGCCCGTGGTACCGGCCACCAGCAGATGCGGCATCTTGGCGAGGTCCGCAATGACGGGTTCGCCACCGATCGTCTTGCCGAGCGCCACGGCCAGCCTGGCCTTGGTCTGGCCGAAATCACGCGAGCCGATCATCTCGCGGAAATAGACCATTTCGCGCACCCGGTTCGGCAGTTCGATGCCGATCGCGTTGCGCCCGGGCACCACGGCCACGCGGGCGGCGATCGCGCTCATCGAACGTGCGATGTCGTCCGCGAGGCCGATCACCCGGGACGACTTGATGCCGGGTGCCGGCTCCAGTTCGTAGAGCGTCACCACGGGGCCGGGCCGGACATGGATGATGCTGCCCTTGACGCCGAAATCCTCGAGCACGCCTTCGAGGATTCGGGCGTTCTGCGACAGCGCCTCGGTGGACAGCGATGCATCGCGGGCGATGCTCTTCGGCTCCGCCAGCAGTTCGAGCGGCGGCAGATCGAAGCTTTCGGAATAGCTCGTCGGGCGGTGCTCCTGCCGCGGCGGGTCGCGCGGCGCCGGCTGGCGGACTGTGGCGGCAACGGCGCGCGGCGCCCTGATGTCGGCGGCTGGGGCCCAGCCCTGCGCGTCTGCGTCGTCGTCCGGCAGGATACCGGCCGGACGCGGCAGATCGTCATCGATGTCGAAGGGTGGGTCGTCATTGTCGCCGAGCGGCGGTGCGACGATCGTGCGGCGCTGCTGGGCCGGGGCGTCGAACATCGACGGCTCGATCCGTCCCCGCGATAACGGTGCCACCGGCTGCCGGTCGTCGTCATGCACCAGACCGAACTGTTCATCGTTGAGATCGACAGGTTCGTCGAAGCCGAGCTTCGCCGCCTTGCGGGCCTTGAGGCCGACCATCCGCCGCAGCCGGGCCTGGGCAGAGTAGAGCACGTGCGCGCCATAGCCCTGGATTACCGCGAATGGCGATTCGCGTTCGTCGTCCTCGTCGTCCTCCGGTTCGGCTGCCTGCGGCTGGGCCTTCACGATCCTGACCGGCATCGAGGCGGCCGGTGCCCTTTCCGTCCGCTCCGGCGCGGTGGTCAGGATCAGGTTGGCCGAAAACGCCAGCAGGCCAAGCGCGGGAACGGTGCAGATCGTGCCGACGACGATGGCGGCAATGCCCTCGGGATAGGCGCCGATGAACAGCGCCGGAAATTTCAGGATGAGGTCGCCGAACACGCCGCCCAGGCCGTTCGGAATCGGCCAGGTCGCCGGCGCCTTGAAGCAGGAGAGTGCGGCCGAAGCCAATATAGATCCGCCCAGCCACCCCGCCGCGCGCTGCGGCAGGCGATGGACGGGCACGTTGAGGATCATCATCAGCGACCAGGAGAACACCGGCAGCAGCGCCAGCACCGCGCCCAGCCCGAAGAACTGCATCATCATGTCGGCAAAATAGGCGCCGCTGGCGCCCAGCACGTTGGCGGGTTCCCGCGAGGTCGCGTTGGAATAGCTCGGGTCGAGCACGTTCCAGGTGGAGAGCGCAGCGATCGCGAACCCGAGCAGCACCAGCAGGCACACGCCGGCAATCGCCTTGGCCTGGCGCCAGAGAAAATACGTCACCGTGAAGCGCGCGGTTCGGCGGGGGTCGTCTGCCGGGATGCTTCTCGCCATGGGTCACTCACTCGCAAAGTCTTGACGCGCGGGGCACCGCGCAATTCCGGATACTGCGAGACTAACGAGCGAGGGTTAATTCGCGCTTAACCATGTCAGACAGGCGTATGTTAACCGTCACGCATTTCGGAAATCCGACGCCACTCGGCGGCGTAGGCGGCGATCCGCGGATCGGGCACAAGCGCCGCGACCTTGCTGTGCGAGGTGATGCGGGCATCGCGACCGAGCGCGAGAAGCGCGGTTCCCGCCGATGTCCCGGTCACGCCGGAACCTCCGGTCATGACAGGGCGGCCGGTCACGGCCTTGAGGGTCTCGAGGAACGTCAGGTTGGCGGCGAGCGGGCCCTCGACCACGACAGGGCCGTCGGCGCCGATCAGTTCGAGCGAAACCGAGGTCATCATACCAAGATAGAGGGAGACAGCGAAGAGAAAGCCGCCCGGCGTAAGGGCGTCTGCATTGCCCCTCCAGCCACCCTTGCGGCCGAAGAACGGGCCTGAATCGTCCGGAACGGCCGGCAGCAGCATGATCCCGCCATCGAGCACGGCGTCGCGGTCGGCTGCTGATATCGTCGCCTTCGGGTCGGCGCCGAGAATTGCGAAGACGCGGCCGCCCATGAAGCGGGCTGATGGAACCGGGTCGCCGAATGCATTGACGTTAACGAGCGTGTCGCGCGCTTCGTCGAGCACCACCTCGCTGCCGCCGACCGAAAAGCAGATGACCCATGTGCCCGTCGAGACGACCGAAAACGGTGGATCGTCGGCCTGGAGATGGCTCAGCAGGGAGGCGTTCGAATCATGGATGCCGCTGAAGACGGGTGTCGTCACCGGCAGGCCGGTTGCGGCCGCGATTTCCGGCCTGATCGTGCCCAGGATGTCGAAGGGGCTGCCCATGGGCGGCATCAGCCTGCGCCAGTCCATCGCATCGACCAGCGCGGTGAAGTCGCGCGTGAACGGGTTCCAGAGATCGGTATGGGCGCCGATCGACGTCGCCTCCGACGCGCGGACGCCCGTCAGCCGCATCGCCCAATATTGCGGGTAGGGAATGATCGAGGTGGCGCGCGCGAATTCCTCAGGAAAGGTCTTCGCCTGCCAGTAGAGCTGCGCGCCGACATTCAGCCCGCAGACGAGGCGGGGTGAACCGGTCTCGGAGAAGGGCGGGCGAATGGCGTCATAATCCGCCTTCAGCGTGTCCGGGCCGTCAAATTCATAATCGAGCATTGGCAAGGCGAGATTGCCCGCGGCATCGACCAGCGTGATCGAAGCGCCGTGGGCGGTGATGGCGATCGCGTCGATACGTTCCTTCGCCCCGATCTCGCGAAGGCTTCCAAGGAAGAAGCTCCACAGGCCCTCGATATCGTAATGCGGGTAGGGACCGTCCTTGAGGACAGTATTGGCGGTCGAATGGACATGGCTCTCCGTGCCTAGGACAACGTCGAACAGCGCCACTTTGCCATTGGTCTTGCCGACATCGATGACGGCGACGTTTCGGATGTCTGCCACGCTCATCCCCTCAATGCCCGCCCGCCGCCTTGCGCCGACCGCTGATCCGCCCCGCGATCACAGGCACGCCGATGACCAGGATCAGCAGCAGGCCGATGAAGATCGACATGACGATGCCGGGCACGTTGAGCAGGCCGAAACCAAAGGTGACAAGGCCCATGATGATGGCGGCCAGCACAATGCCGGGAATGCTGCCAGAGCCGCCATTGATGTTGACGCCGGCAAGCACGACCATGGTCACGATCTCGAGCTCCATGCCGGTGGCGATTGACGGCCGGGTCGAGCCCAGCCGCGAGGTGAGGCACACGGCGGCGATGCCGCTCATCAGGCCGGTGAGCAGGAAGAGGATGAACTTGACCCGCGCCACGCGGACGCCCGAGAACACGGCAGCCGTCGGATTGTTGCCGATCGCATAGACGCGGCGGCCGAAGCTTGTGCGGTGAAGCAGGATGTAGAATAGCACCGCCATGATCGCGAACAGCACGAGTTCGAAGGAGAACACCCACCAGACATAGCCCTGTCCGAACCAGGCGAAGCCCTCGGGATAGTTCGTATAGGCCTTGTCGCCGAGGATGATGTAGGCGATGCCGCGAAACAGGCTCATCGTGCCGATCGTCACCACGATCGAGGGCAGGCCGAGGCCCGTGACCAGCCAGCCATTGATCGCCCCGCAGGCGAGGCCGGTGGCGAGGCCGACAAGGACGAGTTCGGCAGGGCCGGCGCCGAACTGCATGGCCGTCCCCATCATCGTCGACGACACCGCGATGATCGCGGCGACCGAAAGGTCGATCTCGCCTGAAATGATCACCAGCGCCAGAGCGAGCGCCACGAGAGCCTTTTCGGTGAAATTGAAGCTCGCGTCCGAGAGGTTCCAGGGGTCGAGGAAATAGGGTGACGCGAGGGAATTGATGACGAAGATCGCCACCATGACGACGAAGAGCAGGCTTTCCCAGCTCCTCAACGCGCGCTCGGCGGGGCTTTTCAGCCGGTCCGGGATCTGGCGGCCCTTGATCGGTTGGGGGTTCAGGTTTGCTGTCGTCATGCGGCAACCTCCGCGGTTCTCAGGATGACGCGGCCCTTCTTGCGCTCGGCGCGGGCATTGAAGGCGACGGCGATGATGATGACGCTGCCCGAGATCGCAAGCTGCCAGAAGGGCGAGACATGGATGACCGGCAGCGCGTTCTTGATGACGCCGAGGAACAGCGCGCCGAGCACCGCGCCCGGCACCGAGCCGATGCCGCCGGCGATCGAGATGCCGCCGATGACGCAGGCCGCAACGACATCGAGCTCGAAACCGAGCGCGATGTCGACATAGGCCACGGCATAGCGCGACACCCAGAGATAGCCGGCCAGGCCCGAGAGCGCCCCGGACAGGATGAAGGCGAAGAATCGCGTGCGTCCCGGATCGATGCCGGCATAGATCGCCGCATTGGCATTGCCGCCGACGGCGAAGAAGGCCCGGCCAAGCGCCGCCCGGCCGATCAGCACGAACATCAGCACGATCACCGCAATCGACATCCAGCTCAGCACCGGCAGACCGAGGACGGCATCGCGCGGGAAGGACTTGTAGGCGGCCGACATCTGGTGGGCGTTGATCCACTTGCCGTCGCTGATGAGGAAGATCGAGCCGCGAAAAATCGTCATCGTGCCGAGTGTGACGACGATCGGCGGCATGGCGAGCTTCCAGACCAGCAGGCCGTTGATCGAGCCGAGGGCCGCGCCGAGCACGACCACGGCGAGCAGCAGCAGTGGGATCGGAATGCCGGGATAGGCGGCGTTCAGCATGGCCGAGACCATGCCGCACAGCGCGAGATTGGCCGCCATCGACAGGTCGATGCACTTCGACAGGATCACGCACATCTGGCCGAGCGCCAGGATGATCAGGATCGAGGTGTCGTGATAGACATTGGCGAGGCTGCCCGGCGCGGCGAAGCCCGGCACCCGGATCGAGATCAGCAGGACCAGCGCGACGATAGCCGCGAGAAGCTGCAACTCGCGATATTTCAGGAATGAGTTCATGCCGGATCCCCTATGGCCTGCTCTCCGATACCGGCGGCCGCGCGGACGAGCTTCTCCGCGGTCAGTCCCTCGCGTGGATACTGGGCAACGATCCGTCCCTCGCGCATGACGATGACCCGGTCAGACATGCCCATGATCTCGGGGATCTCCGAGGACACCATGATGACGGCGAGGCCGGCGCCGGCGAGTTCGCTCATGAACTCGTGGACGGCGGCCTTGGAACCGATATCGATGCCCTTAGTCGGCTCGTCGAGGATGATGACCTTGGGCTTAGTCGCCAGCCATTTGGCGATCACCACCTTCTGCTGGTTGCCGCCCGAGAGCGTGCCGACATCCTGGTCGAGCGAGGCGGCGCGGAGATCAAGGCGCTGGGTATACTCCCGGGCAAGGCGAAACTCCTCGGCCATGTCGAGGAAGCCCTTGCGCGAGGTGCGTTCCAGCGAGGGCAGCGTGACATTCTGGAAGATCGGCATGCCGATCACGGCGCCCTGCCGGCCGCGCTCTTCCGGCACATAGACGATGCCCTTGGCGACGGCCTCGCTCGGCGAGCGGATCACGGCCACCTCGCCATCGATCCTGATCGCGCCCTTGGACGGCCTGGTGATACCGAACAGCGCCTGCATGAATTCCGAGCGACCGGCGCCGATCAGGCCGTAGAAGCCGAGGATCTCGCCCTGGCGGAGCTCGAAGCCGATCTGATCGAACTCGGTGGGATGACAATAGCCCGAGACGGTCAGCACCGGCGCACCGATCTCGACTGTCTTCTTGGGGAAGACCTGGCCGATATCGCGGCCGACCATCATGCGGACGAGCTGGTCTTCGTCGGTCTCGCGGATCAGCCCGGCTCCGACCATCTGGCCGTCGCGAAACACCGTGTAGCGGTCGGCGATACGGAAGATCTCATCGAATTTGTGGCTGATGAACAGGATCGCCTTGCCGGACCCCTTCAGCCGCTCGACAAGTTCGTAGAGTTCTCCGATTTCCTTGTGCGACAGCGCCGCCGTCGGCTCGTCCATGATCACGACCCGGGCATCGACCGACAGCGCGCGGGCGATGGCGACGAGGTGGCGGGACGCAATGGCGAGATCGCGCAGGCGTGCCCTGGGATCGATCCTGGCACCGGCCTTCTCCAGCAGATCACGGGAAAGCTCGTACATCTTCGGCCAGTCGATCAGCCCGAAGCGGGTGCGCGGCTGGTGGCCGATGAAGATGTTCTCAGCGACAGAGAGTTCGTCGAAGAGCACGGTCTCCTGATGGATGGCGGTGATGCCGGCTTTCAATGCGGCGTGCGCCGAAGGGAAGTTCGCGGGCTGGCCCTCGAAGGTGATCTCCCCCTCGTCGGCCTGGTAGATGCCGGTCAGCACCTTGACCAGCGTCGACTTGCCGGCGCCGTTCTCCCCGACCAGCGCGGTGACTTCGCCGGGATGGAGCGAGAGCGAGACGCCGCTCAAAGCCTTCACGCCGGGAAAGGATTTCGAGATCCCGGAAAGCGTGATCGTGGCTGGGAGGGAAGAGGTCATCGCATCCATGGGTTCGTCATTGGGTTTGGAGTGTCGCGGGCAACGATGGGAGTTCCGTCTTCCCCCTTGGGGAGAAGTGCCGAGCGCATGCGAGGCGATGAGGGATTCCAATTCGGTGGAAACCCTTCATCCGGCCCTTCGGGCCACCTTCTGCTCAAGGGGAGAGGAGGCAGCCCGGAGTGACCATAGCAGCCAGATCAGAAGATCTTGGCGAACTCTTCGACGTTCGACGCGTCGTAGACGAACGGATCGCTCATCGCGCCTTCATTGTTGTCGTCGAGCTTGAGCGATCCCATGCGGCCCATCTTGATCTCGGCGCCAGGCGCTGCCTCTGCACCGTTGATAAGCGAGTAGGACAGCATCGTGGCGGAATAGCCGAGGTCGATCGGGTTCCAGATCGCGAAGGACTTCGACGCGCCCGACTTCACGTGGCCGGCCATTTCCGAGGGAAGACCGAGGCCGGTGACGTTGATCTGGCCAACCTTGCCGGCGTCCGTCACGGCCTGCGCTGCAGCCACGATGCCAACCGAGGTCGGTGCGATGATCGCCTTGAGGTTAGGGTACTTCTGGATCAACCCTTGCGTCTCGCGATAGGACTTGTCGGCGAGGTCGTCGCCATAGACGGTATCGACGACGGTGATGCCCTTGTAGTTGCCCAGCACCTTGTTCATTTCGGCGATCCAGGTGTTCTGGTTCGTCGAGGTCGCGGTCGCCGACAGCACGGCGACTTCGCCGCCCTCGGGCAGGTTGTCGGCGGCGAGCTTGATGATCATGTTGCCGATCAGCGGGTTGGACGACGGGTTGAGGTGCAGCATGCGGCCGTCCTTGGCGACGCCCGAATCCCAGGAGATGACCTTGATGCCACGGTCCATGGCCTTCTTCAGCGCCGGAACCAGTGCGTCTGCATCGTTGGCCGAGACCGCGATCGCGTCGACTTTCTGGGCGATCAGCGAATTGATGACTTCGATCTGGCCTTCGGCGGTCGTGGTCGTCGGGCCGGTATAGATGATCTCGACATCGCCGAGTTCCTTGGCCGCTTCCTGAGCGCCCTTGTTGGCGGCGTCGAAGAAGCCGATGCCGAGCGCCTTGACGACGAGCGCGATCTTCTTGTTTTCCGCATGCGCGACATTGACCATCATGGCGGTGGCCACGGCTGCGGTCACCAGCAGTTTCTTCACGATACCCATTTAATCCTCCCTGGGTTTGACTGATCCCCGGTGTTCCCTCCTCAGGAACTGGCCGTGGTTTTCTCGACAATCGTTTCTGCATTGCCGGCGACGACGAGTTTGACGCCGGCGGCTTCGAGCATCGCGGCGTGTCTGTCCTCGATGCCGGAATCTGTGATGACGGTGGCGATCCGCTTCAGTCCACACAGGATGAGGCTGGAACGCTTGTTGAATTTCGACGAGTCGACCAGCACGATCAGGTCGTCAGCCTGGTCGATGAGCTTCTGCTCGGCCTGGATCAGCAGCGGGTCGGTTTCCATCAGGCCGAGCGGGCCAAGGCCCGAGGCGCCCATGAACATGCGATGCGCATAGAAATTGCGCGTCACGTCATTGTCGAAGGGCGAGAGGATGACGCTCTGCTCGCGATAGATCACCCCGCCCGAGACCATCACCGTGTTCTTGGAATGCTTGACCAGGTGCTCGGCGATCGGAAACGAATTGGTGAACACCTGCATGCGGCGATTCACCAGGAAATGCACCATCTGGAAGGTCGTTGTGCCGCCATTGATGATGATCGCGTCGCCGTCGCTGCACAGCGCCACGGCTTCGCGGGCAATGATCTGCTTCTGGCGGGAATTGATCGTTTCGCTGACCGAAAACGGCCGCCCGGCCAGACCGACGAATTGCGGCGGATGAAGCGCCTCGGCGCCGCCACGCACGCGGCGAAGTTTCTTCTGGACATGCAGGGCCGCGATGTCGCGCCGGATCGTGGCCTCGGAGCTATCGGTCAGATCCACCAGTTCGGTGACGGTGACGACCGGCTTCTCCTGGACCGCGGATACGATGATCCTGTGGCGCTCTTTCTCGTGCATGGTTCCTCCCATGTGTTAATGCTTCCATCAATTTCGCGCAGTGTCAATCATAATAGGTCAAAATATTTGATTGTGCGTTGCAATATGACTGAATTTGATCGTTTATGATTGACATCCGGCCTGAAGTCGTGAGATTTGATCGGCCAAAGCTTAACCGCGTTCCTGGACGCGGCCAATCGTTTCGGGAGGAGACTGCCATGACCGAGCACCGCGGCGACGCGCGCCCAGCAAACCGTCTTGCCAATTTGTGGGACCGCGAAAAGGCCGCCGGCATGAGCGAGCCGGAGCGGCTGATCTATCGCTCCAACCTTCTGGGCTCCGACAAGCGCATCACCAATTATGGTGGCGGCAACACATCCGCAAAAGTGATGGAGATAGACCCGCTGAGCGGTGAAACCGTCGAGATCATGTGGGTCAAGGGCTCCGGCGGCGATGTCGGCACGATCAAGCGCGATGGCTTCGCCACGCTCTACATAGACAAGCTCCGGGCGCTGAAGACCATCTATCGCGGCGTCGAATTCGAAGACGAGATGGTGGATTATCTTCCGCATTGCACCTTCAATCTCAATCCGCGCGCCGCCTCGATCGATACGCCGCTGCATGCCTATGTGCCGCGCGTCCACGTCGACCACATGCATCCCGATGCGATCATCGCCATTGCGGCCTCGATGAATTCGAAGGAATTGACCGAGGAGATTTTCGGCGGCGAGATCGGCTGGCTGCCGTGGAAGCGGCCGGGTTTCGAGTTGGGCCTGTGGCTCGGAAAATTCTGCGAGGAAAACCCAACGGCACGCGGCGTGGTGCTCGAGAGCCACGGCCTGTTCACCTGGGGTGATACCGCCGAGGAGAGCTACCTCACTACGATCGAGATCATCAACAAGGCAATCGCCTGGCTTGAAGGGAAGATGTCGGGCCCGGTGTTCGGCGGCCCCAAGTTCCCGGTCCTACTGGAAGACCAGCGCCGCGAGGTGGCGGCCGCGCTGATGCCGGTCATTCGCGGCATGATCTCGGCGTCTGAAGCCAAGGTCGGCCATTTCGACGACAGCGCGGCGGTGCTGGAATTCGTATCCTCCCAGGACTTGACCGCACTCGCTGCGCTCGGAACCTCTTGCCCCGATCACTTCCTCCGCACCAAGATCCGTCCTCTGGTGGTGGATTTCGATCCGTCCGATCCGAATATCGAAGCCACGCTTGCCGGGCTCGACGGCGCGATCGCCGAGTATCGCGAGGGCTACAAGGCCTATTACAACCGCTGCAGGCACGACAATTCGCCAGCGATCCGCGATCCGAACGCGGTGGTCTATCTGGTACCCGGCGTCGGCATGATCACCTTCGCCAAGGACAAGGCCACCGCCCGCATCTCCGGCGAATTCTATGTCAACGCTATCAACGTGATGCGCGGCTCGTCCTCGGTCTCGACCTATATGGGACTGCCCGAACAGGAAGCCTTCGACATCGAATACTGGTTGCTGGAAGAAGCAAAGCTGCAACGCATGCCCAAGCCGAAATCGCTGGCCGGCAAGGTGGCGATCGTTACCGGCGGGGCCGGCGGCATCGGGGCGGCCACCGCCGCGCGACTGCTGACCGAAGGCGCCTGCGTCATGCTCGCCGATATCGATGCGGCAGCGCTCAAGGACACCGCCGACGGGCTCGCCACGCGGTTCACCGGCGACGCTGTGCGCACCGTCGAGATGAATGTGACGGACGAGACGGCCGTGGCGGACGCCTATGCAAGGATCGCCGTTGAGTTCGGCGGCGTCGATATTGTCGTCTCCAATGCCGGCATCGCGTCGTCCGCGCCGATCGAGGAGACGACGCTGGAGCTCTGGAACAAGAATATGGCCATCCTGTCGACCGGCTATTTCCTTGTCTCCCGCGAGGCCTTCAAACTCTTGAAGCGGCAGAAGACCGGCGGCTCCGTCGTTTTCGTCGCCTCCAAGAACGGCCTCGCCGCCTCGCCGAATGCGGCTGCCTATTGCACCGCCAAGGCCTCGGAAATCCATCTCGCCCGGTGCCTGGCGCTCGAAGGCGCCTCCGAAGGCATCCGCGTCAACGTGGTCAACCCGGACGCGGTCCTGCGCGGCTCCAAGATCTGGTCGGGCGAATGGCTGACCCAGCGCGCCTCGACCTATCAGACCGACAAGGATGGCCTTGAGGAAATGTACCGCCAGCGCTCGATGCTGAAGCGGTCGGTCTTCCCCGAGGATATTGCCGAGGCAATCTACTTCTTCGCCTCCGAGCTGTCGGCCAAGTCGACGGGCAATATCATCAATGTCGATGCCGGGAATGTGCAGGCGTTTACGCGGTAGGGTGGGGATGGCGTGAGAACCCCTCATCCGGCCTTCGGCCACCTTCTCCCCAAGGGGAGAAGGGAAATGTGGGGCACAGCCGCGCCAAGAGCAGCCGTCGCGAAGAGTTGAGTGCAGAGGTTGGGCACTTCCCTTCTCCCCTTGGGGAGAAGGTGGTCTGAAGGACCGGATGAGGGGTTCCAACACAACGCCAAGAAGAGGAATTGGGGGAGGAATTTTTATGCCAATGATCGAAAAATCCATCATCGATGCCACCAACGACAAGGCGCTCGCGGCGCTGAAATCCGACTATGCCCATCTCGGCGAGGTCCTCGCCCGGCGTGGCGTCGATATCGAATGGGTGAAGACCAAGGTCGCGGCCTATGGCGTGGCTGTGCCCTCCTGGGGCGTGGGCACTGGCGGCACGCGCTTTGCCCGTTTCCCTGGTACCGGCGAGCCGCGGCATATCTTCGACAAGATGGAGGATTGCTCCGTCATCAACGAACTCACGCGGGCGACGCCCACCGTCTCGTTGCACATCCCCTGGGACAAGGTCGCCGATATCTCGGAACTCAAGCAGAAGGGCGACGATCTCGGCCTCGGCTTCGATGCGATGAATTCCAACACGTTCCAGGACCAGCCACAGCAGCGGCTGTCCTATCGCTACGGCTCGCTCAGCCATGCCGATGGGGCCACGCGGCGGCAGGCGGTGGATCACAACATCGAATGTATCGAGATCGGCAAGCAGCTCGGCTCGAAAGCGCTGACGGTCTGGATCGGCGACGGTTCGAATTTCCCGGGCCAGGCGCATTTCGCCCGCGCCTTCGAGCGCTATCTCGAGGCGATGAAGGTGGTCTACAAGGAACTCCCCGACGACTGGCGCATCTTCACCGAGCACAAGATGTACGAGCCGGCCTTCTATTCGACGGTGGTGCAGGACTGGGGCTCGAACTACCTGATCGCGCAGGAACTCGGCCCGAAGGCCTATTGCCTCGTCGACCTCGGCCACCATGCGCCGAACGTCAATATCGAGATGATCGTCTCGCGATTGATCCAGTTCAAGAAGCTGGGTGGCTTCCATTTCAACGATTCGAAATATGGCGACGACGACCTCGATACCGGCTCGATCGACCCTTACCGCCTGTTCCTGGTGTTCAACGAACTGGCTGACGCCGAACTCTCGAATGCCGAGGGTTTCAACCCCGCCCACATGCTCGACCAGTCGCACAATGTCACCGACCCGATTGAAAGTCTTATGACCTCGGCGATGGAAGTCTGCCGGGCCTATGCGCAGGCGCTGATCGTCGACCGCAAGGCGCTCGATGCGCATCAGGTCGGCAACGACGCGCTGTTGGCCTACGAGACCCTGAAGCAGGCGTTCCGCACCGATGTCGAGCCGATCCTGGCCATGGCGCGGCTGGAGAAGGGCGGCGCGATCCACCCTGTCGCGGCCTACCGGGCGTCGGGCTATCGCGGCAAGGTGTCCGACAAGCGACCGGCCGTGACCGGGTCAGGCGGCGGTATCGTGTGATGCGGGCGTGAAGGCGATGTCGAAGCGCAGGCCCTCGGGGCGATAATCGAACCTCACCTCCGGCTTCGCCTCTGCGGCGAAGGCGCGAGACACGACCTTGGTGCCGAATCCTTCGCGCTCCGGCACCGCCACCGGCGGGCCGTCATGTTCGCCCCAGCAAAGGTGTACGCGGTCGTCGTCCTTGCTCCAGCCGATCTCGACATGTCCGAGGTGGTTGCTGAGCGCGCCGTATTTTGCGGCATTGGTCGCCAGTTCATGCAGGATCAGCGAAACCGCGACCACGGCCTTCGGCGGCAGCACCACGTCCGGGCCGTCGACGCGGAACCGGTTGTCGCCAGGTTCGTGATGCGGCGCAATCGCGCGTTCCACGACGTCATGCATCTCGGCGCTTTGCCATTCGTCTGCCAGCAGCGTGTCATAGGCGCCGGCGAGCGCGCGGACCCGCAGCGAATAGGTGTCGAGCGCCTGTTGCGGCACGATCTTGCCGAATGTCTGGCGCGCGATTGCCTGGACCACCGAAAGCGTGTTCTTGACCCGGTGGGACAATTCGCGGGTCAGGAACGCACGCGTGGCCTCGGCCGCCTCCGCCTCCGCGCGGCGGCGGGCGAGTTCGTCCAGAAGCGCATCGACGGCCGCGCCCACTTCGCCGATATCGCCGTGGCGGCCGTGCATGCCGGTGCGCGCAGTCAGGTCGCCGCCGGACCAGCGGCCGATGACGGTGACCACGTCGTGGATCGGTCGTGCGATGAACCGGTTGCCGATGAAGATCGCCGCCGCCGCCGCGATCATGCCGCTCAGCAGGATCAGCAGCGCGGCGGTCATCGTGCCGCGGTTCACCGGCTCGAACGCAGCTGTCTTCGAGAACCCGGCTGCGATGTAGAGCGGGCTGTCGGCGGAAACCGGTTGGTAGCCGATGACACGCAGCACGCCATCGCGACTCTCGGCCTCCAAGGTGCCGGGCGATGGCGCATGCAGCAGGGGCAGGAATTGCTCCGATATCTTGGTTCCCACCACGCCCGGCACCGGTGGCGTCCGCACGACGACGATCCCGTCGGCATCGGCAATGGAGATGAAGCCGCCGGGCAGCGTGCCGCGCTCCTGCAGCCGCGCCTGGAACCAGCTGAGCCTCAGCCCGGTGACAAGCACGCCGCGAAGCACGCCGCCGCGCCGGACGGATTTCGCGGTGGGCAGCACGTCGATATCCGACACGCGCCCCTTGGTGAAGCCGCCGATGACCAATCTGTCGCTTTCGATCGCCTGCTGGAAATACGGCCGGTCGGCAATGTTGATGCCGTTGCGCTCCGGCATGCTCGAGCACAGCACGGTCCCGTCCGGCGCAACCATCGAGATCGTGCCGATGGAGGGCACGGCGCTCGCGACTTCCGCCAGCACGGAGTTGCATCGCAGGGTTTCGTCCCCCGTGACGGAAGGGATGACGGAGGTCGCGGTCAGCAGGCTCCGTATGCCCTCGAAGATCCGGTCAACCTCCGAGGCAACCTGGCGCGAAGCCGCCAGTGCCTGGCCATGGATCTCGGCATTGCGCTGGGCGCGGTACCAGACCTCGTTGTAGATCAGCATGCCCGTTGCAGGGATTAGCGCAGCGAGTGCCACTGCAAAGAGACGCTTCTTCATCTGGCCACCAACTTTCCCCGGGGCAACGCGCTTTCCGCAAAGCCATCGCTAGGCCAACCTGCTCCGCCGCGAGCATGGTGACAGAAGGTCCTATTTTCGCTGATTTGTCAAAGGCGCGCATGTATTTCCGGTGCCGCTGCACATGCGTGTGTCTCGCAATCTCGCGGCGAGGGTCCAGCGCTATTGGACCGCGAAGTAATCCTCGATGGAACGGGCCGCTTGCCGCAGCGACGGCAGGATATGACGTCTCATTTGGTCGGGCGTGAAGCGCGAGGATTGCGTCGAGATGTTGATGGCCGCCACGACCTTGCGCGCCCGATCGCGGACCGGCACGGCGATCGACCGCAATCCGACTTCGAGTTCCTCGTCGATGATCGCGTAACCCTGTCGTGCAACCTGGCTGATTTCGGCTTCGAGATCCATGGGATCGGTGAGGCTCTTGGGAGTATGGGCGACGATCCGTGCTGCGGCGAGGAACGCCCGCAGGTCTGCCGGTGGCATGTCCGAGAGCAGCACCCGGCCCATCGAGGTGCACCAGGCAGGCAGCCTTGTGCCGATATGCAGCGCGACGCTCAATATATGCCGGCCGGGAATGCGTGCCACATAGACGATATCCTCGCCGGAAAGCACCGCGGCGGAGCTCGATTCGTTGAACTGGGCGGCGACGTCGCGCAGGAAGGGCTCGGCATAGGTCCAGAGCGACGAACCCTGCAGCCAGTTTCGGGCCACGGCCAGCAGGCGGGGCGAGAGCAGGAAGCGCCGGTCCTCCTGGATCGCATAGCCCGCGTCCACCAGCGTCAGCAGAAATCGCCGCGCGCCGGCGCGGGTCATGTCCGCCCGCGCGGCCATTTCGGTCAGCGTCAGGCCTGAAGGGTGTGCGGCGAGGATCTCCATCACTGCCAGGCCCTTTCCGAGCGAGCCGACGATATCGCGCTGGTCCGTGTCCACGGCCTGCTCCGGCAATTGAAGTTGCGGCCGAGGATTGACAGAAATCCCGACTTGGGCAAATAGTATCGCATACAAAACAAATGTTCGCAATACGAACATTTGAGCTACGGAGGATGGACCATTGACAAAATTCCTGCCGCTGAAGCAGGCGGTCGGCGAGAACCTCAACAATAGCGACACTGTCGCCTTCGAGGGCTTCACGCATCTCATTCCCACGGCAGCGGCCCATGAGGCGATCCGCCAGGGATTCCGCGACCTGACCCTGATCCGCATGACGCCCGACCTGATCTATGACCAGATGATCGGCATGGGCATGGCCAGGAAGGTGATCTTCTCCTATGCCGGCAATCCCGGCGTCGGCCTGCTGCGGCGCATGCGCGATGCCGTCGAGAACGGCTGGCCGCATGCGCTCGAGACCGAGGAGCACAGCCATGCCGCCATGGCCAATGCCTACGAGGCGGGTGCCGCCGGTCTGCCCTGCGCGATTTTCCGGGGCTATCGGGGTGCCGGTCTCGCGGCGGTCAATCCGAACATCAAGTCCGTGACCTGCCCATTTACCGGTGAAACGCTGGCCGCCGTGCCTGCGGTGCGGCCCGACGTCACCTTCATCCATGCGCAGAAGGCCAACAAGGCGGGCGACGTTCTGGTCGAAGGCATTGTCGGCATCCAGAAGGAAGCGGTGCTGGCCGCCAAACGCGCGGTGGTGACGGTCGAGGAAGTCGTCGATGATTTCGCGGGCCTTCACCCCAATCTCACGATACTGCCCTCCTGGACGATTTCCGCGATCTCCGTCGTCCCCGGTGGATCGCATCCGTCCTATGCCCATGGCTATTACGACCGCGACAATGCCGCCTATCTCGAATGGGACGATGTCGCCGCCGACCGCGACCGGTTCAAGGCATGGATGCAGACCAACGTCATGGAGGCGAGCGACAGAGGACTTCGGCCGCCGCGTCGAGGATCTGAGGAAGACGAAATGAGCGCCGAGACAGCAGCACGGAGCTTCACGCCCACGGAGATGATGACCATCGCCGCCGCGCGCGCCCTCTCGAACGACCGACGTGTGTTTCGTCGGCATCGGGGCGCCATCGGCGGCCTGCAATGTCGCGCGGCTGACCCACGCGCCCTGACGTCACGCTGATCTACGAGAGCGGCACGATCGGAACCGCGCCGGATGTGCTGCCGCTGTCGATCGGCGACGGCGAGCTCTGCGAAACAGCGGTGACGACGGTGTCGGTGCCGGAGATGTTCCGCTACTGGCTGCAGGGCGGGCGCGATCACCATCGGCTTCCTCGGCGCCGCCCAACTCGACCGGTTCGGCAATATCAACACCACGGTCATCGGCGACTACCACCATCCCAGGACACGTCTTCCCGGCGGTGGCGGCGCGCCGGAGATCGCGACCTCCTGCGGCGAGATCTACATCACCATGGTTCAGTCCAAGCGCGGCATGGTGGACAAGATCGACTTCTTCACCTCCTTCGGCCACGGGGAGGGGGGAGATCACCGCCAGCGCCTCGGCATCTCCACCAAGGGTCCCACGCTTCTGATAACCGACCTGGCGATCTGGAAGCCGGATCCGGTGACGAAGGAATTCACGGTTGTCTCCCTCCACCCGGGCGTCACCCGCGAGCAGGTGCAGGAGACCTGCGGCTGGCCGGTGAAATATGCCGATTCGATCGTGGAGACAGCGCCGCCGACCGAGCTCGAACTCTCGACCCTGCGCGATCTCAAGGCCCGGACGGACGCCGCCCACAAGCGTGCCTGATGCCGGCCGCCCCGCTCCGGGAACTCCGGGGACGGGGCGTGCGTTGAGGGGCGCTGTATCGGCGTCCCGGAGCGACGCTTCGTTCCAACTCCGGTTAGCCAAACGCGACCGGAGTTCGAAATGCATCCTCTTCACCCGAGATCTGCTCGCTCTACCATTGTGGACATCGTCTGGCGGATGCATCCGGCTTCGGCTCTGGCGGCTATGCCGGTTTCGCCCTGTTCGGGGAGCCCAGGCCCACATGTTCACTCGCGCGGGTAGGGTGGGTCATGCTGGAACGCTCTCCGACGCCTGAAATCCCCAGCGGGCTCGTCTACGTGTCCGACCTGGAAGGCGGCATCCGCCGGGTCCGCACCGATGTCGGCTTCGACTATGTGACAGCCAGGGGTCGCAAGTTGACCAATGAACGAGAGTTGCAGCGCATTGCGCGGCTGGCGATACCGCCGGCCTATGAGGATGTGCTGATCGCGCGGGATCCGAACGCCCACCTTCAGGCGGTCGGCCGCGATCTTCGCGGACGCAAGCAGTATCGCTACCACGCCGCTTGGTCGGAACATCGCGGCGAAACCAAGTTCCAGCTCCTGCCGGACTTTGCCGCCGCTCTGCCGGCGATCCGCGAAAGGGTCGATGCCGACCTGCGCCGGCGCCGGCCCGATCGGGACAAGGCGCTCGCCACCGTAGTCTGGCTGCTCGACAATCTCTTCATCCGCGTCGGCAATGAGACCTATGCCCAGGCCAACGGATCCTACGGGATCACGACGTTACGCAACAGGCATGTCAGCCTCGAAGGGCCGGAGGTGCGCTTCCGGTTCAAGGGCAAGTCTGGAAAGGAATGGCGCCTGAGCCACCGCGACCGCCGGATCGTCAATGCGATCCGCAGGCTGCAGGAATTGCCCGGCCAGAACCTTTTCCAGTATCTCGACGAAGACGGTGTGCCGCATGTCGTCCAGTCGCAGGATGTCAATGCCTATATCAGGGATGTCGCAGCAGGCGGCTTTTCATCGCGTCAGTTCCGCACCTGGGCGGCGACCCGGCTGGCGGCAACCGCCCTGTCTGCCCTGCAGCCGGAACCGTCGAAGCGCGGCCTGGCGCGCCAGATCAACGGCGTGATCGACTCCATAGCCGGGCGTCTGATGAACACTCGAGCAGTCTGCCGCGCGTCCTATGTTCACCCGAGGGTTTTCGAGGATTTCGAGAGCGGCGCACTCACGGGCCTGGCCTCGATCCGTCTGTCGCCGAATGCCAGGGCTGCGGACTGGATGGACGACGACGAGCGGCGCGTGCTGCGCTGGCTCGGAAACTGACATGCCTGGTCTGTGACCGGGGTCCAAAAAAAGACCCTCCGCCTGGCAGCGAAGGGTCCGGTGTGCCGGTTTATGAGGCGTCAGTGTCGGCCCGGAATCGGGGGCTTGTGGCAACCGGTCACCGTGGTGATGGTGATCGATACGGGGTCGCTTGCGGGAAAGGAATCGTAGAGGCCCGCGTCGAGCTGCTCCTCCATGATTGCTGCGTCGCCAAGCGAGCGGGCGCTGCGGCGATGGCTGCTCTGGTGATCGAGGTTTCCGTTGCTTTGGGCGTCATAGTCCGAAATGGCGCCGACCTCCAGGGCGGCGGCTTCGACGAGCAGTTCACGAGCCTTTTCAATTGCGTTGACCCGGTTGAGCATGTTGTCTGCGTTCTGGCGGAGCTGGACCGAGATGACCTCGCCGGAATTGCCGACGAACTCTACCGTAAAGCTCAGCTTGCCGCCCATCTCGGGGTGGACCAGTGTTTCAAAGCTCTGCATGACCGTTACTCCTTCATGGCACACCCGCAGTAAACATAACCGTGATGGCGTTGTTCCGGAATTCTCACAAATTATTGTAGGGAACCTTTTTCAGCAGCGATCAATTCACCGGTTGACTATTGTTGCGAAGGAGAAACCGATGGTCTTCAAACCACAGACTTTTCATGTACTGCCGCCGCAGGCCGAAATGGACGATCCCATGGATGCTGTGCTGGAGGCTGACGTGGCCGAGGCGCTTGCCCGGGCAGGAGCGCTCGATGCCAGCCGGATCGACGTGACGATCCGCGGCGCAGCCGCGTGTCTTGAGGGCTTCGTCGGGTCGAGATCGGAAGTCGATGTCGCCGGCGAGATTGCCGGCCAGGTCGATGGCGTCAAGGTCGTCGACAACCGCCTGATGGTGCAGGCAGCCGTGGTGTGATCCACCGCCTTGCCGGACAGCAAAAGGCCCGGACGGTTCGCACCGTCCGGGCCTTTTCGTTTGAGCAATGATTTCAGCCCGTATCAGGTGGTCAGGAACACAGCCTCGTCCTCGTCACGCTGGCGTCCGCCGATCGCGGCCGCCGTGCTGGCGATGAAGGCGCCGATGACCAGCGACAGGGCGCCGAGCAGAGCCGTGGTCGCAGCCGATTTGCGCGCGGTGTCGGCAGCTTCCTGCGCCGCAACCTTTGCGTCGTCGATCTCCTTGAGAACGGCGTCGACCCGTGCCTTGGCATCGGTTTCGGAAAGACCGGTGCGGGCTGCGATCAGCCGTTCGACATAGGTGCGGTCAGCAGCGGAAAACTCGCCGTTGGCAGCACTGCGAACGAGGATCCGCGACAGTTCAGCCGCCGCTGCCTCGTTGCTTCCGGCCGCCGCGCCGGGCGTCGGAGTTCGCGGGTCAGCGGGGCGGAGCAGCGCATCCGTGAAGTAGGATGTCGACAGGTCGGACACGTTGTCCGAGGCCGCGCTGGCGGCTGCCGCCGTCGTCGTGGCAGCGGCTGCGGTCACCGTCCGGGCAGCGCCGCCTGCGATCGACGAAATTGCCGAACCCAGGAACATCACGACCACGACGGTTGCCACCGCCCAGGTCAGGAAGCCATGGGCTGTATCGCGGAAGAAGACCTCGTCATTGTGGACGCCGACCCACTTGGTCCTGAGCCGGCCGGTGAGATAACCACCCACGCCTGCCGAAGCCCACTGGACGATCACCAGCCAGATCGCGGCATAGATCGAAACTGTCGCCGCGGAGCTGCTTTCTCCGGAGAAGGGCGATACGAGCGTCAGGCCGAGCCCGGTGCCGACCAGCATGAGCACCATGGTGATGACCGTCGCAATGAAGGCGCCGGCGATCACCGGACCCCAGCTGACGGCGGAGGATGAGGATTCCACCGGCGTATCGACGGAGATGGATGCTGTTGGAATTGCCATTTGGAACTCCTAGAAAAGCAGCATCATGATGATAATGATCGGGATGGGGATACCGAGAAGCCAGAGCAGAATTCCACGACCCATTGGGGAGTCCTCCGATTTATTGACGTTGGTTGCACCTGCTTGCCCGGGTGGGGCGGCCATGGTGTCGGCAGTGAAACGTCAGGTGTCCGGAATTGGTTCCGCAGGCGTCCGGCGCGCGCCGAGCCACGTTTTTTTCCAGATTGCTGCCATGATCTGGACGCAAAGGAACGCGGGATGCGCGTAGCGCGTTCATCGGATAGGTTAAACGCGTGACAAGGCCTGGAAGGAACATGTCCGGTTATGACAGTGCATATGGCCAGCGACGACAGCAGCGACCTCTCCCGCGATCAGATCTTCGTCCGGGCGGTCCGGATAGCCACCAATGCCCACCGCGGCCAGACCGGCAAGGACGGCCGGCCCTATATCGAACATTGCGAGCGGGTGGCGATGCGCGTCGAGCCTGCGTTACGTCCGGTTGCATACCTGCATGATGTGGTCGAGAAGTCGGAAGGCTGGACGCTGGCCCGGCTTCGGCTCGATGGTTTTCCCGATGCCATGATCGATGCGGTCGATGCACTGACACGCCGCGACGGCGAGGCCGAAGACGACTTTGTCCTCCGTGCTGCCGCAAACCCGCTTGCGCTTGCCGTCAAGCGCGCCGACCTTGAAGATAACCTCCAGCAGACATTGCTCGCCGGCGGCGATCCGGAACGATACCGACACGGGTTGGCTCTGTTGGCAAGGAGCGGCAGGGCAGAGAACTGACTGCCGGCCATCGTCTCTCAGTGAAGCATTCCTCGGTCGCTCTCGGAATTCTTGCCCTCGAGGAGCGACAGGAGCCAGTCCTCGATCGTGATCCGCAGCGAGCGGTCTCCAACTGCGGAGATCGCTTGCTGGAGCGTCCGCTCGACGAGATGGTCGGCCTCCTCCGGGTTGCGCGACAGTGCGCGTGCGCGGCTTCTCAGAACCGGCAACGCCGCCTCGACGCTGTCACGAAAATTGCCGAGTCCGGTCTGCACCATGCGTTGGCGTGCCGACGCAAGTGCCATCTTGATTTCTCGCCACAAGGCGGGCTTGTGGATCCTGGGCAGCCCGATGAACCGGTCGGGAATGGACACGCTCCGATAGCCGGTGAAGAAGACGAACGGTATGCCAGCCTTCATCAATGCGTCGGCCAGGCCGAACGTCGTGCGGCCACCGACATTGACGTCAAGGACGACACCGCCGATGTCGCTGTTTTCGCTCAGTTCCTCCTCGGCGGCTTCCACGGACAGGGCCAGGCGTACGATGCGCCCGCCGTCATCCTGGATCTGGGCCTCGAGGTCTGCGGCGATGAGATATTCGTCCTCGACGATGAGGATCGGCTGAAGCGATGCCGCAGCGCGCCGGATGCGAAAGGCCGCACGAACGGGATGCTGGTTCGGTTTGCTCGATCGCCGATGAAAATGAACCGTGTCAGAAATATCCATCATGACAAGGAAATGCAGAAAAAGCAGCGATTGTTCCGCACCGTCAATGCTCGGCTTCGAGTACCGGCCAATATATATCCAGTTGAAAATCCTGCGGTATCGGCTTCAGCGCGGTCAGCTTCTTGATCACGAAGTCGATTTGCAAGGCATAGTGGCGGACAGTTTCGGGAATATCTGCGCCGGTCGCAAGCGCCCGCGCCCTGTAGCGCGTAAAGCCAGCGGCGTTGAGGCGACGCTGCGCCTCCAGCCTTACGTCCTCCCGGCAGGGGGACTGCCTGGCCTCGACTGTCGAATGGCCTCCGACAACACGAAAGCGAATATGCTGCATCATGAGCACCTTTCCGGGTTGCTCAATGAATGGGCGCACAACCTTGCTTGGAGCTTTCGCTCGAAAGGCGGCGGGCTGGATTAGCCCGCCGCGATGCCACCAGTCGCTATCAGGCGGCCTTCTTCTGGGCTGCCGCGTTCACGGCAGTCTCGGCCAGCTTCGAGAGGGTCTCGTCAGTCTGGCTTTCTTCCTTCAGCGTCGCTTCGAGCAGCGGCACGGCATCCTTGTAGCCGAGCTGCTTGGCCCAGGCCGAAAGCGTGCCGTAGCGGGCGATCTCATAATGCTCCACCGCCTGGGCGGACGAGATCAGGCCGGCATCGAGGGCGACGGTGCCCTTGAACTCTTCCATGATCTCCTCGCCTTCGGCGATGATGCCCTGGATCGCTTCGCAGGTCTTTCCCTGGGCGCGCTTGCCGATGATCTCGAACACCTGCTGCAGGCGTTCGATCTGGCCTTCCGTCTGTTCCTTGTGCAACTGGAAACCCTGCTTGAGTTTCTCGGACTGCGCGGCGCGTGCCATCTTCGGCAGCGCCTTCAGAATCTGCCGCTCGGCATAGTAGATGTCCTTGAGCGTGTCATAGAAGAGATCGGCGAGTGTCATTTCCTTGGCCATGAAAGCCTCCATTGATAGGTGTGGGGATGGTGTTTCGACTGCGGCCGGCCCGGAAACCCGGGCGAGCCGCCAGGCATGAAGAAAGGGCCCCGATCCGGGGCCCTTTCCAGAAGGTTGGCTATCAGCCCTTGAATTCCGGCTGAGCCTTGAGGTTGGCTTCGTTCGCATCGACATAGACGCGGAAATCGGTGCCGTCGTCGGTGCGCACGATGTTGAGTTCGTCCGGGGTGACGGCGATTTCGCGCTCGCCCATGCCCAGGAAACCGCCGACGTCGAGCACGACCTGCTGGACCTGGCCGTTATTGTCGAGGATCAGGCGGTTGACCTCGCCAACGTCTTCGTCGTTCGGGCCGTAGACGCGGGCGCCCTCGAGCTTGTCGGCGGTGATTTCAGCCGCCTCGGCCGCCCGGTATCCGTCGCGCGTCACGTCAGGGCGGATCAGCCGCGTGCGGTTCTCGTCGGTCATTGCCTGTGTGGCATTGTCGGTCGAGGTCGATGCGGTGGTGGTCGTGTCCGTAGCGGCCGCATCATTGGTGGTGGTCGTTGCCGCGTCGTTGGTCATCGCCGTGGTCGTGTCGGCCGCAGGCGCTGTCGTCGTCGCATCGGCGGTCGTATCAGCCGGTGCCGTCATGGTGGTGTCGGTGGCCGGAGCCGCCGCATCGGTGGCCGCGGCCTGGTCGGCGACCTTCTCGTCGACCGAAACGTAGGCCGGGGCATTGGTCAGGACATCCTTGTTGGCATTAACGACCAGGAAGAAGTCGTCGGCACCGTCGCCATTCTTGACGAACTTGACGTCCTGCATCGGAATGGCGACGCTCTTTTCGCCGATACCGAGGAAGCCGCCGACGCCGAGAATGACGGCCTTGATCTGACCGTCGCGGCCGAGGATCACGTCGTTGATTTCACCAACATCGTCCCAATCCTTTTCGGCGCCAACCTGCACCATGTCGGTCGCTGGCATGGTCTCGGCGGCGTAGATCCGCGAGCCGATGAAGTCGGACGCTTCGACGTCGGTCATCTGCGAAGTGTAGTTGCCCATCTGTGCCGAATAGGCGCCGCCGGCCATGATCATGACGAGAGCGGTGGTTGCGAGAATGCGTTTCATGTGTGGTCTCCTCGTTGAAATCTGAACCCGGATCGCGTCGTGTCGACATCGTCCGGTTGCCAATCCAACGGGTCACCCAAGCTTTGGTTCCAAGATAAATGATCCGATCCGATTGGTCGGTGCAGCCTTTCCGAGCCGCGTCGGGGGCTGTTTCTCGCGGAACAGCGGTGCCTCTCCAGCCGTGCGATAAAGGGGTCAATGGAAGGCAACAGTCCTCCACCAAAGCCAGGGACAGAAACGCAACAGTTCTTTCAGGAGAAACACAATGACGACCATGAGAACCATGATCCTCGGTGCCGCGGCTGCCCTCATCGCAACCGTTTCGCTCGCCTCAACCGCCGAAGCCGGCTGGAAGTGGAAGCATCACAAGCATCACAAGCAGTGGCATCACAAGCATCACCACGGCTTCCACGTCTACAAGCCCCGCTACCACTGCTTCGTCAAGAAGGTGAAGCGCTACGACGACTGGGGCAACATCTACATCAAGCGTGTCCGCGTCTGCCCCTGGTGAGATCGCGCGATCAGGATTTCCGCCAGCACGGCGGTGTCTGATCTCCATCACCGGCCTCCCTCCCCGGCCCGGCTTCCCTTGGAAGCCGGGTTCTCCGTTTGGGAAGAGCCTGGCGATCATGATGCCCCTCTCAACCTTCCCGCGATTGAAAAGTTCCGGAACAAACTGACGCGCCCACGGTTGCGTCACCAGCAATGCAAATGGCCGCCAACGGCCTCTTCGGCGTTGGTGAACTCGATCGTTCGCGACATCTGCGAGCGCTCGAAATGGGATCCCGCCGGGCTGCCAGCCTTGATTGCTCAGCTCTGCCGAGGAGGAACAAAGCGGATGCCCATCGGTTCTAGGCCGCGTTTGAGGAGTGCTTTACAGATGCAGCAACAGGATATCAGGCAGTGGATCGTCGGCGAGACCGTTCGGATCAGGGGCGAAGACCGTCTGCTCACGGTCGTCCGCTGCCACGACGACGGCTTTGTCTCCGTGGCGTGGTTCGAAAGACGCAAGATGCACCTGGAACGCGTCGAGTCCGAGCGCATCGAGCCGGTCGTCAGCGAGGTCGCGCCCCCAGGCGTGCAGCGCCAGAACTGATAATTGCCAGAACTGATAATAATCTGCCGGCGGGGCTGGAAAGTCTCGACGCCGCTGTTAATCATGAGGGCCGGCCGTCGTCCTGGCCGAAATGCAGCGGGAGCGAAACATGCTGGGTATTGAGAGCATCATCATTTTTCTGATCGTCGGCGCCATCGCAGGTTGGCTGGCCGGCATCATCGTCAAGGGGTTCGGCTTCGGGCTCCTCGGCAACATCGTCGTGGGTATCGTTGGTGCCTTCATCGCCGGCTGGCTGTTCCCGCAACTGGGCTGGGGAGTCGGCGGCGGATTTCTCTGGGCCATCGTGCACGCGACGATCGGCGCCGTGATTCTTCTCGTACTCTTGAGGATAATCAGAACCGGTACCTGATACCGCCGCGCCGCGGCGCGAGGATTGCAGGTGTCGGTTGGGCGGAGGCAACCGGATACGTCATCCGCGCGGCCTTCGCTCGATTCCGGTTGTCTCCGCCGACATATCCGGAATCTCGCAGGTCCAGTGCGGTTCAGGTCTGCA
Source organism: Rhizobium sp. (assembly GCA_019739215.1). Classification (GTDB taxonomy): domain Bacteria; phylum Pseudomonadota; class Alphaproteobacteria; order Rhizobiales; family Rhizobiaceae; genus Rhizobium_E. The sequence goes on along the minus strand of JAHHDR010000003.1, from coordinate 6,067 downwards.
CGCCAGGCGTGTCTGACGCCGGCCGCAGGGGATTGCACCCGGCAGCGTCCCCAACGCTGCATTTGATCGCAATTCGCCTCATGGCAACACTCCGCAGACCGTCGTCTTTCGATTTCGACATCCTGTCATGGGGCGGTGAAACGCCCTCGCAAAACCGGCGGCACCACTCTATATAGGGCGCGAACAGGAGCAGACATGGCGAGTATCGACCAGACCGACGACTGGCGGGACAAGTTTTCCCCTTCGCTCGAAGCGATCGAACAATTGGCGCGCGAGGCCTATGGGCAGTTGCCGGAAGACTTCCGCGCGCTCTGTCAGGACATCATCATAGAGATCGCGGATTTCCCGTCCGACGACGTGTTCGATGACATGGCTCTCGAGACGCCGTTCGATCTGCTCGGGCTCTTCGAAGGCCGCGGTGTCACCGAACGCTTCTCCGTAGAGAACGGAGAATTTCCCAACCGGATCTCGCTCTATCGCCGGCCCATTCTCGATTACTGGGCCGAGAACGAGGAAACGCTCGGCGATATCATCACCCATGTCCTGATCCACGAGATCGGCCACCACTTCGGCCTGTCGGACGATGACATGGAGCGGATCGAGTCGGCCGCTACGGCCTGACGATCCGCCGGCCGGCCTGCGCGGCGGGCGATCAGGGCTGTATGACGAGCCTTCCCAGAATCCTGCGCACCAGCGGCGCCACCACCAGCACGACAGGGAAGGCAAGCGCCCACGACGGCAACCAGGCCTTCATCCAGGCCAGCAGGATGCCATCGACAAAACCAAGCCCAATCAGCGTTGCGAAACCGGACACCAGCAGCGACATCATGCCTGACAGAAGCAGGCCGAAGGCGACGTGCTCAAGGCGCTTGGGGATGAAAGGTTTCAATATTGTGCTCCGGAATGAAAATGGCCCGGAGAACCGGGCCATCTCAAGAGGTAGGTTCTGTTTCGCTCAGGCCGCCCAGGGACGGGAGCCGGCGGTCTTCTTCTCATAGGTATCGATGTCGTCGGCCTTGGCCAGTGTCAGGCCGATATCGTCGAGGCCGTTGAGCATGCAATGCTTCCTGAACGGATCGAGATCGAACTTGATGGTGCCGCCATCGGGGCCGCGGATTTCCTGGGCTTCGAGATCGACGGTCAGCGTCGCATTGGCGCCGCGGCCTGCATCGTCGAGCAGCTTTTCCAGCTCTTCCGGCGTAACCACGATCGGCAGTACCCCATTCTTGAAACAGTTGTTGTAGAAGATATCAGCGAAGCTGGTGGAGATCACGCAACGGATGCCGAAGTCGAGCAGCGCCCAGGGCGCATGTTCGCGCGATGAGCCGCAGCCGAAATTGTCGCCGGCGACCAGGATCTGTGCCTTGCGATAGGCCGGCTTGTTGAGCACGAAATCCGGGTTCTCCGAACCGTCCTCGTTGAAGCGGGCTTCCGCGAACAGCCCGGAGCCGAGGCCTGTGCGCTTGATCGTCTTGAGGTAATCCTTGGGAATGATCATGTCGGTGTCGATATTGACGACCGGATAGGGCGCGGCGATGCCCGTGAGCGTGGTGAACTTGTCCATCGATCAGACCTTTCGGAACTACAGCAATTCAGGCAGGCGCTCTAGCGCAAATCCTCGGTGAAATGAAGGGGATTCTTGCGTCGCGCGGCGAACTCGGATGAAAGTCGGCTCTGACGCGGGAGAATCGGAATGATCGACAAGCTGCAATTCTTCCTGGCGCTCGCCCGCGAACGGCATTTCGGCCGCGCCGCCGAGGAATGCGGCATCACCCAGCCGACACTCTCGGCCGCGATCCGCCAGCTCGAAAACGAACTGGGTGTCATGCTGGTCAATCGCGGCTCGCGCTATCAGGGCCTGACGCCCGAGGGCCAGCGTGTGCTGGAATGGGCGCGCCGCATCGTCGGGGATGCCCGCACGATGAAGGAGGAGATGCGGGCGGCGCACAAGGGCCTCACCGGCCACCTGCGCATCAGCGCGATTCCAACGGCGCTCTCGCTTGTGCCGCGCCTGACGGCGCCCTTCCAGGAACGCCATCCCGGCGTCACCTTCTCGATCCAGTCGGCGACCTCGCTCCACATCATGAGCCAACTCGACAATCTCGAAACCGATATCGGCATCACCTATCTCGACAACGAGCCGCTCGGCCGCGTCGTCACCGTACCCCTGATAGACGAACGCTATTATCTGGTGACGGGGAAAGCCTCCGCATTGGCGGGACGGGCCGCGGTGACCTGGAAGGAGATCAGCGAACTGCCGCTCTGCCTGCTGACATCGGACATGCAGAACCGCCGCATCATCAACAAGCATCTCGCCGAGGCCGGCGCCACGGTGGTCCCTCGGCTAGAATCCAATTCGATGATCGTGCTGTTCACTCATGTACTGACCGGCAAATGGGCCTCGATCATGCCGCTGGATGCGGCCCGCTCTTTTGGCTTTGCCGACCAGGTTGCGGTCGTCCCGCTCGTCGAGCCGGAAACGATCCATTCGGTGGGGGTGGTGGCGCTGGAGCGGGAGCCGAACACGCCGCTTGTGTCGGCGATGCTGAACCTGGCGCGGGAGATCCGCCCACGATAGAAAAAAATCTATCAACCGACGAAACCCGATTATTGACCTTGTCGCGCATGAACCGCATGATTGGCGCAGCGGCGGTATCGACAGAGTTCCGGTTCTGCCATCAATTTTCCCGAGACTGTGATAGACTGAGGCGTGCGCCGGATGACGGCGTCCATCAGGCTGTCATATTGCGGCAAGGGTGGAGGTAAGGCATGAATGTCCATGTGAAGGACGAGATGGGTGATCGCGTTCTCGCCATCGTCAACGATCTGAAGTCCCTGGAAGGGCCACTGCTTCCCATCCTTCACGCCGTGCAGGAGGATTTCGGCTACGTCCCCGAACAGGTCCTGCCGGTCATTGCCCGCGAACTGAACCTGTCGCGCGCCGAAGTCCATGGTGTCGTCACCTTCTATCATGAATTCCGCAGCCATCCCGCCGGCCAGCATGTCGTGCGCATCTGTCGCGCCGAGGCCTGCCAGTCGATGGGTGGCCGCGAGATCGCCGATCATGCCTGCAAGGTGCTCGATCTCGACTGGCACGGCACCACCCCGGACGGGCGTGTGACGCTGGAGCCGGTCTATTGCCTGGGACTCTGTTCCACCGCGCCGTCGGCCCAGATCGACGGCGAACTGCACGGACGCCTGGATACGGAAACGCTCTCCGCCCTGATCAAGGAGGTGCGCCAGTGACAACCCGCATTTTCATCCCCCGTGATTCCGCAGCCCTTGCCGTCGGCGCCGAACGTGTCGTCCAGGCAGTTCAGGCCGAGATCGACTCCCGCAGGCTGGATGCCGTCATCGTCCGCAATGGATCGCGTGGCATGCACTGGCTCGAAGTGCTGGTCGAGGTCGAGACGCCACATGGCCGCATCGCCTATGGCCCCGTCAGCGCTAAGGACGTATCCGGCCTGCTGAGCGCCGGTATGCTCGACGGCATGCCGCATCCGCTCTGCCAGGGACTGACCGAGGAGATCCCCTTCCTCAAGAACCAGACCCGCCTGACCTTTTCCCGTTGCGGCATCACCGATCCACTCTCGCTCGACGACTACAGGTCGCTTGGTGGGCTTGTGGGTCTCGAACGCGCGCTGGCCATGACCGGCGCTGACGTCGTGAAGGAAGTGACCGAGTCCGGCCTGCGCGGCCGTGGCGGTGCGGGCTTCCCGACCGGGATCAAGTGGAAGACGGTACATGACGCCGCCGGCCCGCAGAAATACATCGTCTGCAATGCCGACGAGGGCGACTCAGCGACTTTTGCCGACCGGATGATCATGGAGGGCGACCCCTTCGTGCTCATTGAGGGCATGGCGATCGCGGGCATCGCGGTCGGCGCGACCAAGGGCTATGTCTATCTCCGCTCGGAATATCCGAACGCGATCCTGATCATGAACGAGGCCGTCGAGATCGCCCGCAACGCCGGCGTGCTGGGTAGCTCGGTGCTCGGCTCCGGCAAGGCCTTCGACATGGAAATCCGCGCCGGCGCAGGCGCTTATGTCTGCGGCGAGGAGACCGCGCTGCTCAATTCGCTGGAAGGCAAGCGCGGCATCGTCCGCGCCAAGCCGCCGCTTCCGGCGCTTCAGGGTTTCCTGGGTCGGCCGACGGTGGTTAACAACGTGATCTCGCTCGCCTCCGTGCCCGTGATCATGGAAAAGGGCGCCGAGTTCTACAAGAATTTCGGCATGGGCCGTTCGCGCGGCACGATCCCGATCCAGATCGCCGGCAACGTCAAGCATGGCGGGCTCTATGAAGTTGCCTTCGGCCTGACGCTGGGCGAAATTGTCGAAGGCATCGGCGGCGGCACGGCCACGGGCCGCCCGGTCAAGGCCGCGCAGGTCGGGGGGCCCGCTCGGCGCCTATTTCCCGGTCTCGCTGTTTGACACGCCGTTCGACTACGAAGCCTTCGCGGCCCCGCGACGGGCTGATCGGCCATGCCGGCATCACCGTCTTCGACGACACCGCCGACATGCTGGCCCAGGCCCGTTTCGCCTTCGAATTCTGCGCGGTCGAATCCTGCGGCAAGTGCACGCCCTGCCGCATCGGCTCGACGCGCGGTGTCGAGGTCATGGACAAGATCGCCGCCGGCATCGAGCCCGAGAAGAACCTGGCGCTGATCACCGATCTCTCCAACACGATGAAGTTTCGGCTCGCTCTGTGCGCTGGGCGGGTTCACGCCCTATCCGGTCATGAGCGCCATCAACCATTTTCCGGATGACTTCCGTCCGGCAGCCACCTTGCAGGCAGCGGAGTAAGAACATGGGTCTCGTCCACGAAATCGACTACGGCACGCCCGCCTCGAAATCCGAAAAGATGGTGACGCTCACCATCGACGGTCGCGAGATCACGGTGCCCGAGGGCACCTCGATCATGCGCGCCTCGATGGATGCCGGCATCCAGGTGCCGAAACTCTGCGCCACCGACATGGTCGACGCCTTCGGCTCCTGCCGGCTCTGTCTCGTCGAGATCGAGGGCCGCAACGGCACGCCCGCTTCCTGCACCACGCCGGTCGCCCAGGGCATCAGCGTCCACACGCAGACCTCGCGGCTGAAGGACATCCGCAAGGGCGTGATGGAACTCTATATCTCCGACCATCCGCTCGACTGTCTGACCTGTGCGGCCAATGGCGACTGCGAATTGCAGGACATGGCCGGCGCGGTGGGCCTGCGCGACGTTCGCTACGGCTATGAGGGCGACAAACCACGTCAAGGCGCGCAACGATGGCGCCATGAACATGAAGTGGATGCCGAAGGACGAGAGCAATCCGTACTTCACCTATGACCCGTCGAAATGCATCGTCTGCTCGCGCTGCGTCCGTGCCTGCGAGGAAGTGCAGGGAACCTTCGCGCTGACCATCGAGGGTCGCGGCTTCGATTCCCGCGTGTCGCCCGGCATGCATGAAAATTTCCTGTCGTCGGAATGCGTCTCCTGCGGCGCCTGCGTCCAGGCCTGCCCGACCGCGACGCTGACCGAAAAGTCGGTGATCGAAATCGGCCAGCCGGAACATTCCGAAGTCACGACCTGCGCCTATTGCGGCGTCGGCTGCTCGTTCAAGGCCGAAATGCGCGGCGAGGAGCTCGTCCGCATGGTGCCGTGGAAGGACGGCAAGGCCAATCGCGGCCATAGCTGCGTCAAGGGCCGCTTCGCCTATGGCTATGCCACCCACAAGGACCGCATCCTCAATCCGATGATCCGCGAGAAGATCTCCGATCCGTGGCGCGAGGTGAGCTGGGAAGAGGCGATGGAATACACGGCGAACGAATTCCGCCGCATCCAGTACCAGTATGGCCGCGATTCGATCGGCGGCATCACCTCGTCGCGCTGCACCAATGAAGAGACTTATCTGGTGCAGAAGCTGATCCGCTCGGGCTTCCGCAACAACAATGTCGACACCTGCGCCCGCGTCTGCCATTCGCCGACCGGCTATGGCCTCGGCCAGACGTTCGGTACGTCGGCCGGCACGCAGGATTTCGACTCGGTCGAGCATACCGATGTCGTCATCGTCATCGGCGCCAACCCG
>JAHHDR010000002.1 GCA_019739215.1 Rhizobium sp. | reverse complement strand
CCGTAGGAGACGCGTCATCCTATTCTGAGCCCCAAAGATTGAGATTTTTTTAACCATACCGCAAGTCACGCATGCTTGACTGCAAATCCGCTCTGCGGCTTGGCACCCGCGCCGCGCAGATAGACCGGGCTTGGCCGGGCGTCGTCGGGAGAGCGGGCCGCGATTCGCCCGATCCGGTCCAGCGGATAGAGGTCCGGTCCGTGCAAACGCCCTTCCAGGACATCGACGCCGGAGCCGGTCGCGATGGCGCCGAAGCGATCGATCATCGCGCGGATTCGCATCATGTCCGAAGATCGAGGGTTCCGTGAGCATGACGCCGCCGGGAAGGAAGGCCTGGGCGAAGATCTCCGCCCGCCCCGCATCGATCGCCGCCACGACCGGCGCTGGCGGATCGATCTCCAGCACCTGTTCGGCCACGACCTGGAGCGTGGTGACGCCGATGGCGGGAATACCGAGCGACAGTGCGAAGCCACGTGCCGCCGCCACCCCGACCCGGATGCCGGTAAAGGAGCCCGGTCCGACGGTGACGCCGATGCGCGTCATGTCCTTGAGCGACAGGCCCGCCTCCTTCAGAACTTCGTCGATCATCGGCATCAGCCGTTCGGCATGTCCCTTGCCGAGCGTTTCGGATTTCGAGGCGACAACCAGACCCTTGGCGGCATCATAGATGCCCGCCGCGCATTCCGGACCCGAAGTATCGATGGTGAGGATCATGCCGATCGTGCCGTCCGCTCAGACGGCCTCGACTTCCCGCACTTCCGGGATGAAATGCTTGAGCAGGTTCTGCACGCCATGCTTCAGCGTCGCCGTCGAGGACGGGCAACCCCGCGCAGGAGCCCTTCATGTTGAGGAACACCGTGCCGTCGCGATAACCGCGGAAGGTGATGTCGCCGCCGTCCTGGGCCACGGCCGGGCGGACGCGGGACTCGAGCAGTTCCTTGATCGTCGCCACGACAGTCTCGTCGCCCGGTTCGAAGAACTCGTCCTCGGCATCGATCCCGTCCTGGTCGCGGGCCATGCCCATGATCGGCACGCCGGACATGAAATGTTCCATGATGGCGCCGAGGATGGCCGGCTTGAGATGCGCCCAGTCGACATCTTCCTTCGATACAGTCACGAAATCATAGCCGAAGAACACGCCGGTGACGCCGTTGATCGTGAACAGGCGCTCGGCAAGCGGGGACGCCGCCGCATCGTCTGCCGTGCGGAAGTCGGCGGTGCCGTCTTCGAGGACCACCTTCCCGGGCAGGAATTTCAGCGTATGCGGATTCGGCGTCGCTTCGGTCTGGATGAACATGGCTGGCTCCTGATGTTGCTCACGGGTCAAGGCCGGAGAACGAGAACTTCTTTAGAATTATTCCAATAAATAGTCTCTTTGGCCTGAGGGTGCAAGGCAAAACATGCTCAAACGGCTGGCAAAGCGGTAGGATTTTGTCAGGTTTCGGCGCCCTTTGGCACATCACGCGAGCGCGTCGAGTTCCTCGTCCGACAGCGTGTCGGGCACGATGGTGACCGGGATCGGAAACGGCGTGCCGCGACCGGCGACAGCCGTCACCAGTGGCCCTGGACCGTCCTTGCCGGAGGCAATCGCCAGAACCAGGATCGCGATGTCGCGGTCCTCCTCGATCAGTTGCAGGATCTGGTCGGAAGCCTTGCCTTCCCGGATCACCAGCTCCGGCTCATGGCCGATATTCTCGCGCACGTCCTGGGCCACCTTTGCCATGATGGCATCGGCCTCCTCGCGGGCCTCGGCCCGCATCACGTCGGCGACGCCGATCCACTGGTTGAAGTCGGCATCGGAGATCACGTAGAGCAGGACCAGGCCGCCACCGGAATTCTTCGCGCGCATGCCGGCATAGCGCACCGCGCGGGCGCTTTCAGGCGTCTCGTCGATGACCGCGAGGAACTTGCGACGGTGCCCTTCCAGCCGCGATTGTCGTTGCGAAACCATGAGCCCCTGTCCCCATCATGCTGCCGGGGCCGGCGTCCAGCCCGACCCCTGTCATCGCGATTCTTAGCGGAGAAATCCGATGATGTCTCTGACTTCGTTCATCACAACGTCGGCCCGCGCCCGCGCCCGTTCGCCGCCGTCCCTGAGGATGGCGTCGATATGGCTGGTGTCGTCCATCAGGCGACGCATCTCCGATGTGATCGGCGATAGCGAGGCGATGGCGAGGTCGACTAGCGCCGGCTTGAACACCGAAAACTGCTGGCCGCCGAACTCCGAGAGCACCTCGGCCTTGCTCTTGCCGGCAAGCGCGGCGTAGATGCCGACGAGATTGTCGGCCTCGGGCCGGCCCTTGAGGCCCTCGGTTTCCGACGGCAGACCGTCCGGATCGGTCTTGGCCTTGCGGATCTTCTTGGAAATCGCGTCCTCGTCGTCCATCAGGTTGATGCGCGACAGGTCGGACGGATCCGACTTCGACATTTTCTTGGTGCCGTCGCGCAAGGACATGACCCGCGGCGCCGGGCCGTCGATCAGTGGCTCGACCATCGGGAAATAGGCATGCACCGGCTCGTTGCCGACGGTGATGTCGATGCCGCGGCCGCTCTTGCCGATGCCGTCCTTGAAGTCGAGGTTGAACTTCATGGCGATGTCGCGGGCGAGTTCCAGATGCTGCTTCTGGTCGTCTCCGACAGGGACATGGGTCGCGCGATAGACGAGGATGTCGGCGGCCATCAGCGAGGGGTAGGCGAGCAGGCCGAGCGAGGCATTCTCGCGGTCTTTGCCGGCCTTGTCCTTGAACTGGGTCATGCGGTTCATCCAGCCGATGCGGGCGACGCAGTTGAAGACCCAGGCGAGCTCGGCATGCTGCGGCACGGCGGACTGGTTGAAAACAATATGCTTTTCCGGGTCGATCCCCGAAGCGATGAAGGCCGCTGCGATCGACCGGATCTGGCCGCGCAGGTCCTCGTGGACCAGTTGCGCGGTGATCGAGTGCAGGTCGACGACGCAATAGATGCAATCGCTCTCGGCCTGCAGTGCCACGAACTTCTTGATCGCGCCGAGATAGTTGCCGAGATGGAGATTGCCGGTCGGCTGGACGCCGGAAAATACGAGCTTGTTGAATTCGCCCATTGTCGTGATCCTCGGTTAGGCTGGTGGAAGGCCCCAGGACCGACGGTCCATGTTGCTGACGGTGCGGCTTATGCATGGGTGAGGCGCGACAATCAAGAGAGCCGGCCGCCGCCGAGGCGTCTGCCACCGGGCTCCCGGCCTGCGCGCATGGCTGCCATGCGCAAAGACATTCCTAATATCGCCGCATTCTGGATTTTTATGCCCGCCGTCACCAAAGGGAGGCACAGTGGCGCAAGCAAGCGCCCTCACGGAGAAATCGTATTGCGTAAGACAAGCCGCGTCATCGCCGCGGGGCTCATGGCCCTTTCACCCTTCATGGCCTCGGAGGGCCTTACAGGCTCCCGCAACCGGGAAACCGTCAAGCTCAAGCAGCACCAGAAGACCTACGGCTACACGCTGCAGCGCGTGAGCGTGAAGGCGACCTGCTTTCCGCACCGGCTGAACCTCGTTCTGGCGCATATCGCCCGCAAGACCGGCGGCCGGCCTATCGTCACCTCGGGCCACCGCCATGGCGGCCGGCGCGGTTCCCAGCACCGCAATTGCATGGCGGCCGACATCCGCGTTCCCGGCGTTTCGACCAGCCGCATCGTCGCCGCGGCCCGCACGGCACCGCATATCGGCGGCATCGGCACCTATTGCAACGGCCTCGTCCATGTCGACGTCGGCCCCAAGCGCCGCTGGCGGCACTGCTGAAGCGGCCGGATCAGATGGCGTGCTGGATGAGGTCCCATCGGTTGCCGAACGGGTCGCGGAACACCGCGACGGTTCCATAAACCTCATGCCGCGGCGCTTCCTCGAACACGACACCCCTGGCAGTGTAGGCCGCATGGTCGCGGGCAAAATCGTCGGTCTTGAGAAAGAATCCGACGCGGCCGCCCGCCTGCATTCCGATCGCCCGGGCCTGTTCCTCGTCGGCAGCCTTGGCCAGCAGCAGGCTCGCGCCCTCGCCGCCCGGCGGACGGATCACCACCCAGCGCTTGTCGCCCTCGAGACCGTTGTCCTCGACCAGGGTGAAGCCCAGCGCGCCGCAGTAGAAGGCGATCGCGGCATCGTAATCGGGAACCACGAGGGCGACGAGGAAGAGGGATTGCGTGGTCATCGGCTCAATCCTGCGGCGACTGGTCTGCGGCAACCGGCGGCGCGCCGGGCTTGCGTTTGAGATTTCGTCGCAGCATGCCGAGGCTCGCCCCGCCAATGGCGAATGCCGTGCCGAAATAGACGACCATCGCCACCGCGATCAGCGCGAACACCGCGCCGACCTGCTGGAGAAGCGGCGATTGCGGCGTGATATAGGGCGAGGCATAGGTCGAGACATAGTCCAGTGCGCCTGCCATGACGCCGGCGGCAATGACCAGCCGCACAAGCCTGAAGGCAAAGGCCCGGTCCATGTCGAAATGTCCCCGGCGCACCAGCGTGACGAACAGAAGCGTCGTCGTCAGCCAGCCGGACACCACTTCGGCCGTGGCGATGCCGCGCTCGGCAAAGAAGGGGAACAGCGACACGGCCAGCGCGCAATTGACCGCCACCGAAATCATGGTGAAGCGCATCGGCGTCTTGGTGTCTTCGCGGGCGAAGTAGCCGGGATTGAGCGCCTTGATCATCACGAAGCCCGGCAGGCCGAGCCCGTAGATGGCGAGGATGCCGGCCACGACCGTGGTCGTTTCCGGATTGAAGGCACCGTGTTCGTAGACCACGCGGATGATTTCGTCGGACAGGACCCAGAGCGCCGCCGCCGCCGGCAGCGTCAGAAACAGCGAGAATTCCAGCGACCGGTTCTGGATATTGGAGGCTTCCTTCAGGTGCCCGGCCCTGAGCGACCGTGACAGTTCCGGCAGCAGCACCACGCCCACCGCGATCCCGACAACGCCGAGCGGCAACTGGTAGAGCCGGTCGGCATATTGCAGCGCCGAGATCGCGCCTTCCTTGGTCGAGGCGATCATCTGGCCGATGATCTGGTTGATCTGGGTGACGCCGCCGGTCACCGCCGCCGGCAACGCCAGCACCAGCAGGCGTTTGACATTCGGCGTCATCCGCGGCCGGCGGAACCCGATCGACATGCCGGCATGGCGCACGCCGACATAGAGCACCGCCATCTGCAACAGGCCCGCCACCAGCACGGCCCAGGAGAGATAGAACGCCACCGAGACCGGATCCGCGCCGGCCCAAAGCCCGTAGCCGAGTGCGGCGATCATCGCGATATTGAAGAAGATCGGCGCCACCGCCGCCGCGAAATAATGGTGCAGCGAGTTCAGCATGCCCGACAGCATCGCCGTCAGCGACATGCACATGAGATAGGGGAACATGATGATGGCCAGTGTGACCGTCACCTCGTATTTGTCGCTGCCCGCCTCGAAGCCCGGCGCGATGATCGTGCGCACGATCAGCGGCATCGCCAGTTCCATGACGATGGTGATGACCAGCAGCACCGTGAACAGGACGCCGAACACCTCTTCCGAGAACCGCTTGGCCGCCTCCTTGCCGCCGCCCTCGATTTCCTTGGCAAACAGCGGCACGAAGGCGGCGTTGAACGCGCCCTCGGCGAACAGGCGCCGGAACAGGTTCGGAAAGCGGAACGCGGCATAGAAGGCATCGGCCATCGGCCCGGTGCCGAGCGCCGCCGCCATCAGCATCTCGCGACCGAAGCCAAAAATCCGGCTGCCCAGCGTGCCGCCGCCGACCGTGAGGAATTTGCGGACGAGGCTCATCTGGGCGCGCCACTGGAGGGAAAGAAAGTCCCCGCCCCGAAACCCCGACCCACAAGGGGGAGGGGCCAACCCGCGGCATCCAGCTTGCCCAAAACACGGCTTGGATTCGCTGAAACGGCAATGCTTCGGTCGAGACGGCGCGGCAGATTAAGCCCCACCCCCTTGTGGGGGTCCGACGGACGGGTCGAGACAGGTGGCTCGACCCAGCCAGTTTGGGGCGGGGTCTTGATCTCGGAGTTCACGGCTGCGCCACCGGTTTCTTCACCGCCTTTGGCGGCAGCGGCCTGACGATGCCGGGCGCGACGCGCACCCTGCTGTCGGGCGCCTCGCCGGCGATGACGGTCTTGAGATGGGCGGCGATCAGCGTCTGGCGGTTCTCGTTGTTGATCTTCTCGCCGGTCAGGTCGGTGACGTAGAATGTGTCGATGACTTTCTCGCCGAACGTGGTGATGCGGGCCGAGGCGATGTCGAGCGACAGATCTGCCAGCATCGAGGTGATGTCGGACAGCAGGCCCGTCCGGTCGAGGCACTCGATCTCGATGACCGTGAGCCGGTTCGACAGCGCATTGGTGATGGTCACGCTCGGCACAACGGTGAAGGTCTTGTCGGTCTTCTTGTATTTGGTCCGGGTGGCGATCACTTCCGGCAGGCGGCGCTTGCCCGACAGGACCTCCTCGATCATCTTCGAGATCGTGCCGGCGCGCCTGAGTTCGTCATCGTCATCCTTGAACTGGCGGCTGATATGCACCGTGTCCAGCGCCCGTCCGAAGGCTGTGGTGAAGATCTGGGCATTGACGATGTTCGCGCCCGCCGCTGCGCAGGCACCGGCGATGATGGCGACCAGGCGGGGATGATCGGGTGCCAGGACGGTGATCTCGGTGATCGCCTGGAAGGCATTGGTCCGCACCATGGAGTTGAGCACCTTGCCCTCGTGATCGGAGTCGCGGATGAAGGTGGTGTGGCGCACCTGGTCCTCGAGCGGCACCGAGAGCAGGTAGGGCTGGTAGTGCATCCGCACATAGGCCTTCCGCTCCTCTTCCGGCCAGTCGGCCAGCGCGGCGGTCAACTGGTCGCGGGCATGCTGGACGCGCTCGTTGCGGGTCACTTCGGAGAACCCGCCGGAAAGCAGCAGTTCCGTCTCGTAATAGAGGATGCGCAGCAACTGTCCTTTCCAGCCGTTCCAGACGCCCGGGCCCACCGCACGGATGTCGCAGACGGTCAGGATCAGCAAAAGCTTGAGCCGGTCCAGCGACTGCACCCGCGCGGAAAAATCCGAGATCGTCTTCCAGTCGTTGAGGTCGCGCGTCTGCGCCGTCATCGACATGGCCAGATGTTCCTCGATCAGCCAGGCGACGAGTTCGGTCTGCTTCGGGCTCATGCCGAAGCGCGGGCACAGCTTGCGCGCCATCCGCGCGCCGCCGATCGAATGGTCCTCGGCGCGTCCCTTGGCGATATCGTGCAGCAGCACCGCCACATAGAGGACGGCCCGGTCCTCGATCGTCTTGATCAACATGGCCGAGAGCGGCACCGCCTCGACATCCTCGCCCTTCTCGATCTTGGACAGCACCTCGACGGAGCGGATCAGGTGTTCGTCCACGGTATAGTGGTGGTACATCGAAAACTGCATCATCGAAACGATGCGGCCGAATTCGGGGATAAACCGCCCGAGCACGCCGGCCTCGTTCATGCGCCGCAGCATCAGCGCCGGATCGCGGCGCGAGGTCAGGATCGCGAGGAAGACGCGGTTGGCCTCTTCGTCAGCGCGCAGCTTGTCGTCGATCAGGGTAAGCGACCGCGTCACGCTCTTGAGCGCATCCGGATGGAACTCCAGCCCGTTGAGGTCGGCAATGTGGAAGAGCCGCAGCAGGTTGACCGGGTCGCGCTTGAAGACGTCGGTGCTGGCCAGCGCGATGCGGCCCTTGTCCTCGACGAAATCCTGCGTGCCGGCGATCTTGCGCTTGCGGGCGGTGAAGCGGGAAATCACGCCGGAAATGCCGGGCTGGTCCTTGACCTGCTCGTCCTCGAGGGCGGCGCACAGGATCCGCGTCAGGTCGCCGACATTCTTGGCCACGAGGAAATAGTGCTTCATGAAGCGTTCGACGGCCGAGAGGCCGGGGCGGCTGTGATAGCCCAGCGCTTCCGCCACCGCCTGCTGGTGGTCGAAGGACAGGCGGTCTTCGGCCTTGCCGGTGACGAAATGCAGGTGGCAGCGCACCGCCCAGAGAAAATCCTCGGCCTTCTGGAAGGAATTGTATTCGGATTTCGACAGCACGCCGAGGCGCACGAGTTCGGCGGTATCGCGCACCCGGTAGAAATATTTGGTGATCCAGAACAGCGTGTGCAGGTCGCGGATGCCGCCCTTGCCTTCCTTGACGTTCGGCTCCACGAGATAGCGGGTATTGCCCGACCTGTTGTGCCGTTCGTCGCGCTCGGCGAGCTTGGCGGCGATGAATTCCGGACCGGTACTGCGGACGATTTCCTTGTCGAAACGGGCCGTCAGCTCGCGCTCGAGATTTGCATTGCCGCAGATGAAGCGCGTCTCGAGGATCGAGGTCCGGATGGTGATGTCGCTCTTCGACAGGGTGATGCACTCGTCGATGGTGCGGGTCGCATGCCCCACCTTCATTCCCATGTCCCAGAGAATGTAGAGGATGAACTCGACGACCTTGCGACTCAACACCGTCTGCTTGCCCGGCAGCAGGAACAGCAGGTCGATGTCGGATCCCGGCGCCAGCGTGCCCCGTCCATAGCCCCCGACCGCGGTGATCGCGATGATGTCGGGCGAGGCCGGCAGCAGATGGCGGGTCACGACGTCGTAGAGGTGAATGATGATCTGGTCCTGCAGCCAGGAAATCCGCCGCGCGCAGCCCATGCCCGAGCCGTCGCGGTCGAGGATTTCGCGCGCCTTGGCACGACCATCCTGGCTCGCAGTCTTGATATAGGCAAGCAGGGCCGCGCGGCCCGCATCCCTGTCGGCCGGGTGGTCCGCCGCGATCCGTTCCAGTCCTTCGGCGAAGGCTTTCACGTCGAGAATTTCGGGGTAGGAATCGTCCTGCTTGTCCACCAGGGCCTTGGTCTGCTGCATGAGAGAGAACACCTCTTCCGGCAACCCGCCGGAACGCCGGGTCTATAGCGTGATGGAGGCGTGAAATACAGGAAATAGTTTGAGTGGGGCTTAACTGCGGGGGGCCGAAAGAAAGGTCATCGCAAAACCCACCCCTCACCAAGCGCGACCAACATTCGACTTCGTCTCATGCGGTCTTGCTATCCTCTCCCACAAGGGGAGAGGTAAACCCGCCGCAATGCCTCAACTCAAGCGAGGCCAAGCCCGTGGCACCCTACCTCTCCCCTTGTGGGAGAGGATAGTTCGTCCCCAAGAGCCGAAGGCGATTGGTTGGACGAACTTGGTGAGGGGTGAGCCTGGGAGCCCCTTATTGCACGTCCGCCGTACATCTCTCCGCCCCGTTCTCCTGCACGCATTGCTCAAGCGCCAGCGAATTGATCGCAGCCTCGCGCGCGACGGGCTCGGACACAGCAGGCTGCTGCGTGGTGTTGCACCCCGCCAGGCAGGATGCCAACAAGACCCCCGCGAGGGTCTTCGTCACGATCAGGGGGCGAAAGGACATCCTGCCGCTCAAGCCCGCTTCGCGGCCAGCCCCGTCAGTTCCTGGCCGAGATCGGCGATGTGGCCGACGGCCTCGACCAGCGTCTCGTCCGGCACGGTCAGCGACAGGCGCACGAATTCCTTCGCGTTCTCGCCGAAGGAGCCGCCCGGCATGACGGCGACATGCTTCTCCCGCAGCAGCCGGCGCGCGAAGGCCTCGCCGTCGAGACCGGTGGCGCCGACATCGAGCAGGATGAACATCCCGCCCTCGGGCATCAGCGGCTTGATGACGTTGGAGCCGCCGAGCGTCTCGGCGGCGAGCTCGGCGCGACGGCTGTAGCGCTCCCGCATCTGCCGTGCCGTGTCGAAGGGTTGCGACACCGCCATGGCCGTCATGTCGGCAATAAAGGGCTGGACGCCGAACAGCATGGTTTCGGAAACAGGCAGCAGGCGCTCGCAGAACTCGGCCGGACCGGCAGCCCAGCCGGACCGGAAGCCCGGCGCCGCATGCGACTTGGAGATGGACGCGACGGCGATGGTGCGGTCGGCAAATTCGGGCATGTCGAAAGGCGAATGGAACTCGGCACCGAAGGTCAGCTCCTCATAGACTTCGTCGCAGAGGATCCACAGGTCGTGCTTGCGGCAGACCTCGCCGATGGCGATCACCTCCTCGCGGGTCAGCACCGCGCCCGAGGGATTGTGCGGATTGTTGAGCAGCAGCACACGGCTTTTCGGTGTGATCGCGGCTTCCAGATCGGCAGCCTGCATGTGGAACCGGTGTTCCGGCCGCAACGGCACTGTCCTGATCGCGGCACCGGTGGAGGCGACGACGCCTTCATAGGTCGCATAGAGCGGATCGCCGACCAGAACTTCGTCGCCGGCCTCGGCAAGGCCGAGCATGACGGCGAACAGCGCGGTCTGCGTGCCGGGAAAGCACAGGATATTCGCCTCGGTCACGTCGGCGCGGCGCTTGCGGTACTTCGCGACCAGCGCCTCCAGCACGGCGGGCTCGCCGCGGCCGTTCGAATATTTGATGCGGCCGGCATACATGGCGCGGGCGGCCTCGTCGAGCAGCGCCCGGTCCGGCGGCAGGTCGGGCTCGCCGATCGTCAGCTCGATGACCGGAATCCCGGCGGCAGCCATGGCACGCGCCTGGATGTGCAGCGCCCACTTGCCGGAGCCCAGTCCGGAAAGCCTGTCGGTGATGGAGGCGTAGCGCATGGCGGTTCCTTTCGAGTTACTTCTTTTCGGCCAGTGAAATGCCGAGCAGGCGCTCGACGGACGTCAGCGCGACATGGGCAAGCTCACCCTCGCCGAACAGGTCGGCGGCGATCGAGCCTTCGAGCCACAGCCCGTCCATCAGGCCGTTGATGGCGATGGCCATGTAGCGCAACTCACCGGGCGCGAGGTTGCGGCCACTCTCTTCGAGCGCCGCACCGATATGGGCCTCCAGCCGGTCGCGAAACGCGAGATAGCCCTCCCGGTGGATCGCGGCCAGCGACGGATCGACCGCGATCTGCGAAATGAAGGTCGCCCAGAGCGAGAGGTTGCGGGGATCGATGATCGGCGGCTTGAAATTGGCCACCACGAACACCCGCAGCCGGCTCAGCGCATCGCGGCCCTCTGCTTCCGCGGCATGGTCGGCCGTCTCGAACATCGTCAGCATTACCGCGCGATAGGCGGCCTGGAACATCAGTTCCTTGCTGACGAAATAGTGCCGGATCAGCCCCGGCGTGACACCGGCACGTTCGGCGATCTCGCGCACTGTGGCGCCCCTCAGTCCCGATTCCGCGATTGCATCGAGGGTCGCGGCGACCAGGTCCTGCCGCCGTGTCTCTTCGCTCTCGTGGTGGAAGGGGCGCCGCGTCATGGTCAGGCCACCCGAAGCACGGGACGGGTCAGGCAGGTCGGGCCGCCCTCGCAGGCGATGCAGAGCGCATCGGCCTCGAAGGTCTCGACTTCGCAGCCCTCGGCCTCCATCGCCGCCTTGGTCAGCGGGAAGCCTTCGACCATGATCACCTTCTTGGGCGAGGTCGGCAGCACATTGAGGTTGAGGCCGTTGGATGCTGTGAATTCTTCTGCCGGCGCCACGATGAGCTTGATGCCCCGGGCGCGAAGTAACTGGTAGAAGGCGGCAGGCAGCAGCGGCGCGTGGACGAGTGCGAGATCGTCGGCCAGCGGCGAGATCACGCTCATCAGATGCAGGCAGGCTTCCTCGCCATGCCAGAGCGGCAGGTCGAAGCCGAGCACGGTGACGCCAAGCGGTTCCAGGACATGCTGCATCTGTTCGATGCCGGCCTGGTTGGAGCGCACACCGCGTCCGATGGCCAGCGTCTTCGAATCGACCCAGACGCAATCGCCGCCCTCGATCGTGCCCGGCGCCGTGATGCGGCCGAGGATCGGGATGCCGGCGGCCTTGTAAGCCTCTTCATGCAGGTTGCCCTCGGGCACGCGCAGTCTCTTGCCCATGTTGAGGATGATGGCACCCTTGTCGGTCATCAGCGACGGGTCATGCGTGAACATCGAATCGGCGAGCCCGTCGCCCTTGTCTTCCAGCCAAAGGATGTCCGCGCCGGACTTTTCCACAAGCTGCGCAAATCTCTGGTACTGCGCGACCGCCTTCTTGCCGTCGAAGGTGGGGCCGTAGTGCCACTCGGCGGCATTGGCCCCTTCGAGGCTCGGGCCGGGGCGTCGCATCAGCACGCGTGCAAGCCGGGCGGACATCGCCTGGGAACCGTAGGCAGCCATTCATCACTCCATGGATTTCACCGGGCCGCGCCTTGGCAGGACGCCGGGATGTCAGATTTGAGGATTATACACTTGAATAATTTAAGAACAAGTGATTTACTCAATTTTAACACGTCAGGAGAGGCCAGTGACTCCCGGCGCCAAAACATAAACTGGGGAACAAGAATGAACACGGATCGCGATAAAATCCGGTATTGGCGGTATTCATGAGTGAGTCTGCGGAAGCGATTCAAGTCGTTGACCTGCACAAGAAATTCGGTCCACTGGAAGTCCTCAGAGGCGTCTCACTCAACGCGCGACAGGGCGACGTGATCGCCATCATCGGCGGTTCCGGCTCGGGCAAATCCACCTTCCTGCGCTGCATCAACATGCTGGAGCTGCCAAGCGCCGGCACGATCTCGATTCATGGCGAGACCATCGAGATGAAGCAGGACGGCCAGGGCGGCCTGGTGCCGTCCAACCGCAAGCAGGTGCAACGCATCCGGTCCCAGCTTGCGATGGTCTTCCAGAGCTTCAATCTCTGGCAGCACATGACCGTGCTGCAGAATGTCATCGAGGCGCCGGTCCATGTCCTCGGCGTCCGGAAGGACGAGGCCGTCGCTCGCGCCGAAACCATCCTCAAGCGCGTCGGCCTCTACGAGAAGCGCGATGTCTATCCGGCCTTCATGTCCGGCGGGCAGCAGCAGCGTGCCGCCATCGCGCGCGCGCTGGCCGTCGATCCGCTCGCCATGCTGTTCGACGAGCCGACCTCGGCGCTCGATCCCGAACTTGTCGGCGAAGTGCTGGCGGTCATCGGCGACCTTGCCAAGGAACATCGCACCATGATCCTCGTCACCCACGAGATGAAGTTCGCCCGCAACGTGGCGAGCCATGTCGTCTATCTCCGGCAGGGCATCATCGAGGAACAGGGTCCGCCCGAACAGCTCTTCGGCGACCCACAGTCCGAGCACCTCAAGCGGTTCATCAGCTCGGTCCACTAAGGCTCGGAGAGATCCGATCCCGACCAACAACCAAAGACCAAACCAAGAAACTGGGAGACAGTATATGAAGAACGGTTTGAAAGTCGCGGCCCTCGCTCTGGCGATCGGCCTCACTGGCGCTGGCGCTGCCATGGCCGAGCAGGTCAAGCTCGGCTTTGCCGCAGAGCCCTATCCGCCCTTCACCTCGCTCGATGCATCGGGCAAGTGGGTCGGCTGGGAAGTCGAATTCGCCGACGCCGTCTGCAAGGAAGCCAAGCTCGATTGCGTGATCACCCCCGTCGCCTGGGATGGCATCATTCCTGCGCTGACCACCAAGAAGATCGACATGATCGTCGGCTCTATGTCGATCACCGAAGAGCGCATGAAGACGATCGACTTCTCCGACAAGTACTACAACACACCAACCGGCATCATCGGCAACAAGGACCAGACGTTCGACGCGACGCCAGCCAGCCTGGCCGGCAAGATCGTCGGCGTTCAGGTCTCCACCGTCCATGCCGACTATGCCAAGAAGCACTTCACCGAAGCGGCTGAAATCAAGGAATACCAGACGCAGGACGAAGCCAACCAGGACCTCGCCGCGGGCCGTATCGATGCCATCCAGGCCGATGCGATCGCGCTCGATGCGTTCCTGAAGTCCGAAGCCGGCGCCTGCTGCGAGGCCAAGGGCAATGTCGCCGACGATCCGGCTGTCCTCGGCCTCGGTGTCGGCATTGGTGTGCGCAAGGAAGACAGCGCGCTCAAGGAGAAGCTGAACGCCGCGATCAAGGCGATCCGCGCAAACGGAAGCTATGACGCATTCTCCAAGCCGTATTTCGACTTCAACATCTACGGCGAGTAAGTTCGCCTGACGTCCCGGCGTGCGGCTTCGGCCGCGCGCCGTTCAATGCCACCTAGCGGACGGACGGTTGATGGATGCGCTGCTGATCTCTCTTGGTCTCGACGTGCTGACGCTCGAGCCGCCCGGCTGGGGCGGCGTGCTGCTGACCGGCTTCATCAACTCGGTCTACATCGCCGTCGGCGCCTACCTGCTCGGCATGGCCATCGGCATCGCGGGCGCCTGCGGCAAGCTCTATGGTGGCCTCGTCACCCGTGACCTGCTCGAAGTCTACACCACGGTCGTGCGCGCCGTACCCGAACTGGTCCTGATCCTCATCCTCTATTATGCCGGCACCGACGGCATCAACCGGTTGCTGGCGCTGGGCGGCTATGGCCCCGTCGACATCAACGGCCTCGTCGCCGGCATCGTCGTCCTCGGCTTCGTGCTGGGCGCCTATCTGACCGAAGTCATCCGCGGCGCCATCAAGGCCGTGCCGCCGGGCGAGATCGAGGCGGGCCGGTCCTATGGCATGGGTCCGCTGATGATCTTCCGCCGCATCATCTTTCCCGCCATGCTGCCGCATGCGCTGCCCGGACTCGGCAATTACTGGCTGACCACGACCAAGGATACCGCGCTCCTCGCGGTCGTCGGCTTCACCGAACTCACCCTGGCGACCCGCCAGGCCGCCGGCGCGTCAAAGCACTACCTCACCTTCTTCCTCGCCGCGGGCGCGATCTACCTCACGCTCTCGATCGTGTCGGGCATCATCATCAAGGTGATCGAATCGCGCTATCGCCGCGGAATGGCGGGGCACGCGTGATGAGTGAGAGCGTCGCCGCCACAAGCACAACTCCCGCCGCCAAGCGCACAAGCTGGTTCATGCCGCACCGTGTCGCGATGATCGTGGTCTTCGCCGCCATCGTCATACTGGTCGCCACCACCATGCGCTGGGACTGGATCCCGCAATATTCCGGCCAGCTCGCCGTCGGCATCTGGCGCACGCTGCTACTGCTGTTCTCGAGCGCGATCGTCGGCTTCCTCTTCGCGGTTCCGCTCGGTCTCGCGCAGGTCACCGGCCCCCGCCCCCTCGCCTGGCTCGCAGCCGGCTTCTGCGGCATCATCCGCGGCACGCCGCTGCTGCTGCAACTCTGGCTGCTCTACTACGGTCTCGGCTCGGTCCTCGCCGCCAACCCGGAGTTTCGCCGGGAATACCCGGAACTCTTCTACTACATCCGGCAGGCCTGGCCCTATGGCTTCCTGGCGCTCACCATCTCCTTTGCGGCCTATGAGGGCGAAGTGATGCGCGGCGCCTTCAAGGGCGTGCCGCGCGGCGAACTCGAAGCCGCCAAGGCCTATGGCATGGGCCGCTGGACCATGTTCCGCCGCATCTGGCTGCCCCGCGCCATCCACCGCGCCCTGCCGACGCTGACCGGCGACACGGTGCTGCAGTTGAAGTCGACCCCGCTGGTGGCGACCATCACCGTTGTCGATGCCTATGGCGTGATCTCGAAGGTGCGGCAGGCCACCTACCTCACCTATGAGCCGCTGCTACTCCTGGCGCTGATCTACATGATCCTCACCGGGATCATGGTTTTCGCCTTCCGCTACGTGGAAAACATGGTACCGACCAAGCGGTGACGCCCGTGGATTTCGAGACGATCGCCGGACCCGGCACCCCATTGCCGATCCGCCGAATCTCTGGTCTATGATCTCGCATGAATTTCCTGCCGACCACGATCCGCGGGCCGCTTTTCATGGTGGTCGCGACCGGATCCTACCTCATCAACGATTCCTTCATGAAGCTCGCCACGGAGGGATTGCCTCCCTATGAGGTGCTGTTCCTGCGCGGCATCGCGGCCTTCATCCTGAGCGTTCCGCTGCTGCTGGTGCTGGGCCAGGGCAGGCGCTTGCCGCTTGTGTTCGATGGCCGCGTCCTCCTGCGCAACCTGCTCGAGGTCGGGGCCATCCTGACCTATGTCGTGGCGCTGGCCCATATGCCGATCGCCGATGTCGTGGCATTGGGGCAGATCACCCCGCTGCTGGTGATCCTGGGAAGCTCGATCCTGTTCCGCGAGACGATCGGCGGCGTCCGCATGGCGCTGATCGGCCTTGGATTTGCCGGCGCGCTGATGGTGGCGCAGCCCACCATGGCGGGCATTTCCGTCTATGCGGTGCTGGCCTTCGCCAATGCCGTGTTCTGCGCGGCCCGCGATCTGGCGAGCCGGCGCGTCGGCGCCGAAGTGCCGGGCCTGATCGTCGCGATATCAGCGGTGATCGTGGCGATGGTCGCGGCGGCGATCATGCATCTTCTCACGGAACAATGGGTCGCGCCGACCGGCCACCACCTGCTGCTGCTGCTCGCGGCCGGCTTCTTCCTCGTGTTCGGCCATTTCTTCATCTTCATGGCCTACCGCATCGGTCCCGCGCCGGTCGTCGCGCCGTTCTACTACACGTTCTCGGTCTGGGCGGTGATATCGGGCGTTCTGGTCTTCGGTGAATTCCCCAACACGCTCGCGGTGTTCGGCATCCTGCTCATCGTCGGCAGCGGCCTGCTGGTGGTGATGCTCGATCGGCGGCGCCGGCCCATACCGGTCGCCTAAACCACCTCCGGCAACTGCCAGTCGATGGGCGCGAGCCCTTTGGATTCGAGAAACCTGTTGGCTTGGGAAAAGTGCTTCGAGCCGAAGAATCCGTTATGCGCCGAGAGCGGCGACGGATGCGGTGCCTTGAGGACCAGGTGCCTGTGCGGGTCGACAAAGGCCGCCTTCTTCTGCGCATAGCTTCCCCACAGCATGAAGACCGCCGGGCTCTCCTGTTCGTTGACCCGGGCGATGACGGCGTCGGTGAACTTTTCCCAGCCCTTGCCCTGATGCGAGGCAGCCAGGGAACGCTCCACCGTCAGCACGCTGTTGAGCAGCAGAACGCCCTGTCTTGCCCAATGTTCGAGATGCCCGTGACGCGCCGGCGCAATGCCGAGATCGTCCCGCAACTCCTTGTAGATGTTGACGAGTGACGGCGGGATTCGCACGCCGGGCTGGACGGAGAAGCAGAGCCCGTGTGCCTGCCCGTCGCCGTGATAGGGGTCCTGGCCGAGGATCACCACCCTGACCTTGCCGAGGGGCGTCAGATCCAGCGCGCGAAAATACTCCGCACCGCGCGGAAAGATCACCTTTCCGCGGCTCTTCTCATCGACAAGGAAGCTCTTCAGCGCCGCCATGTATGGCGCGGAAAACTCGCCCGCGAGCGCCTGCTTCCAGCCGTCCTCGAGTTTGATCGATGCTTCGCTCATCGCACGCTCCATGAGAAAAGGGATCGAAGCGGATGGCGGCCCGTCCCGCAACCCCGGCCATCGTGTTATGCACATCTTCCGGGTGACCGCGCCGGTTCAAAATCCGTCCTTTTCCTGACGGTTACGGGCGAGCGTGCCACGGGCAAATCAGCTAGACAGGAACGACTTTCGCGGGAGACGGATTTCATGAAGATCACAGACGTCAAGACCTGGGTCGTGGCCAACGAGGCGGGGCTTCGGCGGTCGCTACTTCATCTTCGTCAAGCTGGACGACCGATGGCAATGTCGTGGGCTATGGCGAGGCCTATAACGCAACCTTCGATCCGGATCTGACCGCCAGGCTGATCGAGGACTGCGCCGCGCGCTATCTCGTCGGTCGCGATCCGCATGATATAGAGAGCTTCTTCCGCAACGCCTATTCCTCGGGCTTCACCCAACGTCCCGACGTGACGATGATGGGATGTGTTTCCGCGCTGGAAATGGCCTGCTGGGACATCATCGGCAAGGAGGCCGGCCAGCCGGTCTACAATCTCCTCGGCGGCCGCGTGCATGAAGCGCTCAGGACCTACACCTATCTCTATCCGAAATCCGGCTCGGTGGTCCCGGCCGACCTCGCCGGCACCAGGAACGTCTACAATGACCCCGACATGGCGGCCGCCACCGCGCTCGAATATGTCGCGGAGGGCTTCAATGCGGTGAAGTTCGACCCCGCCGGGCCCTACACGATCTATGACGGCCACCAGCCGCGCCTCGTCGACATCGATCTCTCCGCCGCCATGGTCAAGGCGGTGCGCGAGGCGGTCGGCACCCGGGCCGACATCCTGTTCGGCACGCATGGGCCAGTTCACCGGCATCCGGCGCGCTGCGCATGGCCCGTGCGCTCGAGCCCTATGACCCGCTCTGGTTCGAGGAGCCCGTGCCGCCTGATATGCCCGAGGTGATGGCGCAGGTGGCGCGCGGGACCTCGATCCCGGTCGCGACCGGGGAGCGGCTGACGACCAAGTGGGAGTTCGCCCCGCGTCATCGAGAGCCTGCTGCGGCATCCATCCTCCAGCCGAATCTCGGCCGTTCGGGCGGCATCCTGGAAACCAAGAAGATCGCCGCCATGGCCGAGGCGTTCCATATCCAGGTCGCACCGCATTGCTATTGCGGCCCGATCGTCGCCGCCGCCAACATCCAGATGGCCGTGACTCTCCCGAACTTCCTGATCCTGGAGGCGATCAAGACTTTCGACGGCTTCCACGAGACGCTGCTCAAGACCAAGATCGCGTGGCAGGACGGCCATGTCATCCCCATCAACGGAGCCGGGTCTCGGCGTCGAGCTCCGCGAAGACGTCTGCGACGCCAATCCCTGGAGCGGCTCGCAACTGCACCTCTCCATGGTGCCGCAGGCTGTCGGCGGCTGACGTCGCCCATTGACGGCCGGCACCTCCGGCCGCATCATCCCCTGCATAGGCCGCCTCGCGACGCTGCCACGGTGTGGGTGGATGCTGAAACTTCTCGCCAAAGCCATTGCTTTCGGCACGACGCGCTATCCCGAAAAGGTGGCGCGACGGCTGCGGCTGGTCAACATGATCTGCTGGGGCGCCGCCCTGATGGTCGGGCAGTTCTCAGTCCGGCGTTTCCTCGACCCGACACCCGGCATGGTGAAACTCGGCTTCATCGCCATGGGGATTGCCCTGCTCTATGCCAGCATCCCGCTTCTGCATCGCTTCGGGGCGTGGGCAGCGATCTCGGTGCTGACGGTGCTTGCCTATGTCGAGGCGGTCCGAACCACCGTGGACAGCGGCATCGGCGGCGGCTACTGGATTTCCCTTCTCGATGCGGCAGCGCTCGTCACCCTGATCCTCGGCGCCGAGCGGATCATTCTCTCGATATTCTTCTCGGCGCTCGCACTGGCGCTGCTCATCCTGCTCCATGTCTATGTCCCGTACGACACCGGCGATCTGGCGCCTGATCGGCTGCGTGCGGCATTCTTCAGCAATCTCGTCTTCAACACGGTGCTGATCTTCGCCGTGGTCATCTATGCGTCCTGGCAGATCGCGCGCGCCGAGACCGCGGCCGAGTCGGCGCGCGCCCGGTCCGATGCCCTGCTCTTCAACATCATGCCGGAGAGCATCGCCGAACGGCTGAAGCGGGAGCCCGGCAGGACGGTTGCGGACCGATACGAGGATGTCTCGGTGCTGTTCGCCGACATGGCGGGCTTCACCGCGCGCGCGTCCACCCTGTCGCCCGAGGCGCTCGTCGGCTTCCTTGACCGCATCTTCGCCGAGTTCGACGACCTCATCGCCGCCAGGGGTGTCGAGAAGATCAAGTCGAGCGGCGATGCCTACATGGTGGCGGCAGGCTTGCCGGACCATCGACCCGACCATGCCGAAGTGTTGGCCGAACTCGCCCTGGAGATGCACGATGCAGCGGCCCGTCTCGATGACGAGTTGCACCTTCGCATCGGCATAGCGACCGGCCCCGTCGTTGCAGGCGTGGTCGGTTCACGGAAATATTTCTACGACATCTGGGGCGATACGGTGAACCTCGCCTCCCGCATGGAGTCGACGGCCGGGATCGGCCAGATCCAGGTGACGGAAGCGACGGCCGCACGTCTCGGGGAGCGCTTCCAGCTGGAGCCGCGCGGCCCTGTCGAGGTCAAGGGCAAGGGCATCCTGGAAACCTGGTACGTGAAGGGCCGGGTTGCTGCCTGACAGCGCTGCCGCCCGAGATCCCTCAGTGAAAGTCGGCAGCCGTAAGAACGCACATGTTGTTGCGCTTGCCGCGGGCATAGGCCTTCTCCGCGGCCTCCAGGATCAGACGCCGCTTTTCGTCAAATGCCGACAGCGCGTCCCCCTCGCTGGTGATCGCACTGGAAGCAGTCTTGCCTAGCGTATCGAGCCCGATGAAGAACCGCACCTCGAACATTCCGTCATGCCCGAGAAAGCGCACGCGCTTCTCGGTCGGATCAAAGCTGCGGCTCCGATTGGGGAATGCTATCGACATGGTGGAATCCTCCGATGGGCAGCGCTTCTGGAATTCTTCTTACATCATATAAGGTCTAATTTCCGGCATTCTCACACTCCCATCAATATTATTTTGAATTTCCCAGAAATTCATACCAGATAATATTTCCTCACAGAAAACGTTAAGAAATTTAATATTTGATGCGATCTTATTGGGGCCTCAAATAAATTATACAATCCGCCCTATTGAACTAGCCTTTTCAAGGCGCCACCGAGAGAAGGGAACGCCGAATGCATTCCATGAACACGAAACAATTCCTCACGACCTCCGACCTTTCGATGCTGGGACGGATCCTCGATCAAGCCGGTCTCCAGCATGAAGGCCTTCGCCAGGGCGATGGACGAAGAGACCGGGCGGCGCGCCTGCTGATTTCGCTTGTCGAACAGGGCGGAACCGGCGAGGAACAACTCCGCCACGCCCTGCAATCCAGCATGAGCAGTCCAGACTTCTTTGAACATGCTGTCCAGAGCGCGCCATCCGAAGGGCGTCATGCCGGGCACACCGCCACGGTCGCTACGGCCGGCGGTTACCGCTACGGACGGCGTGTTGAGGAGAACGGCTCCTGGACGATCTACCATGTCTTCAGCGGCATCCCGGCCGAATACGCGTCGTGGAAGATGGTGGGTCTCAATGTGAGAACGGCCGAGCGGGCGTTGAGAATTCTCAACACACCCGCCAACGAACGACCGGCCACATGACCACGCGCTCCTCGGATGCCGTCGTGACGTTCACCCGCCCCTTCGCAATAGGCCCGCACAGTGAAGAATTGCCCGCCGGCACCTACCGCATCACCATCGAGGAAGACCTGATCGAAGGCCTGTCCTTTGCCGCCTACCATCGCACATCGACTGTCCTGGAAGTGCCGGCAATCGGTAGGCCGGCTGAACGGAAGCAATATCTTCAGATCGCAGCCGACGAACTCGAGGCGGCCCTTGAGCGTGACCGTCTCGACGCGGAATCCGGTATCGCGTAGCGCCGCAGAACCCCCGGAGGCATGTGAGCGACCGGGGGTTCGGGCGCTCAGCCGATCACTTGCTTTTCTTGAGAGGTATCGTGCTGCCCGCAAGCTTGACCTGCGAGCCTTCCACGGTCGCCGACTTGGCGACGCTCTTGTCCTTTTTCGGTTTTCGGGTTTCCTTGTTCCCGCGTACCTGACCTTTTGCCATGGGCTAGTCTCCTCCTGTTGATGATTTCAGACAGCTTTGCCGAGCTGCACTTCGCAAGCAGCGGCGAGCTGGGTGTTGGGCTTGTCGGCGCCCATCGGCGTTGCCCAACCGGCTTTTTCCACGACACCACGGCGATTGTAGCCGGTCGCGGCCTTCAGTTCGGCAAGCACAGTGACGGCGGCGGGATCATCCTTCGATCGTGCGATGCAATAGGGCGTCAGGGCCAGGGCAACGCCTTCGGCCGTCTGGCTGACGGAATACTTTTCCTTGCCGGAGTTCGTGACCCATCCGCCGTAGGAGAAGCCGACAAAGGCGAGCGCAGCCGCACCCACCGCCGCGCCGTAGCACGCGGGCTGGACCCATTGGGGAATATTCATGGAAGTATCCGATCTTGAAAAGATGCCCGCAAATCGCGTGCAATCATGCTTCCTAGCACAGATCCGGCACCAACGGACGGAAATCGAACGCCGTCGCGCCCTTGGCAGTCGAGCGCGGACCGCTGGATGAACTTTTCCCGCCATGCCGCATTAACGATCGCCGGCAGGACGAAGACTGGAAGTCCGGCATGCCGATATCCATCTTTGTATGAAGACAGGTTGCCGTCACGGAGACCAGATGACCACTCGTGATCACGACAGGCTCGATCGCATCGTCGAGCGCTACTCGGCACGCCTGCCGGACTGGATGGCGCGCTTCGTCGAGTGGATCCGCAGGCCGGCCTTGCGCGTGCCGCGCATCCTTGCCGGCATTCTGCTGGTGCTCCTGGGCTTTGTCGGCTTTTTGCCCGTGCTCGGCTTCTGGATGGTGCCGCTCGGCCTGCTGCTGCTCGCGCAGGACGTGACGTTCCTGCGTCGCCCGGTGGTCAATACGATCTACTGGGTCGAGCGCAAATGGCAGGCGTGGCGCCGCAGGCGCCGCTCGTAGCGATCAGTTGTTGGCTTCCTGCCACCGGTCCTTTTCGCGGCTGCGGTTCCAGGACGCGGCACCCCACTGTCTCACTGCCCTGAACCTGATATAGGCCGATACCCCGAGGCCGGCGAGCTTCATGTCGCGCAAATAGGCTTCGTCGCAGTCCTCGCGGTTTTTCTCCTGGGGATCGGCATAGCAGGCGTCATGATTGTAGCAGGCGATGTTCTCGCCCTCGGACGGCGCCATCACTATAGCGTCGTTGCAATAGATCTTGCTCGCCTTGTACGGCCTCTTCGTCGTGTCGGTCACCGGCACCGGGTTGGCGAAAGCTCCACTGCAGACAGCAGCGACGGCGAGGGCGGCGAGAAAGCGTTTCATGAAGGCTCTATCCTGGGCGAATGACGGGCTTGGCCTAGCCTGATTTGGAATAAGGAGAAATTGATGGCGACGATGGCTGGAATTCCGGGCTTTTCCCGCGCGCTCGGCCCGAACAATCTTTACACTTTTACCGGTCCACTATATGCGGGCGGACCATGAGCTCAGAAAATCGCATTCCACTCGATCACATCCGCAACTTCTCGATCGTGGCGCATATCGACCACGGCAAGTCGACCCTTGCCGACCGCCTGATCCAGACGACCGGCGGCCTGGCTGCGCGCGAGATGAGCGAGCAGGTTCTCGACAACATGGACATCGAGAAGGAGCGCGGCATCACCATCAAGGCGCAGACCGTGCGCCTGCACTATGTCGCCAACAATGGCGAGACCTATGTGCTCAATCTGATGGACACGCCCGGCCATGTCGACTTCGCCTATGAGGTCAGCCGCTCTCTCGCCGCCTGCGAAGGCTCGCTCCTGGTCGTCGATGCCTCCCAGGGCGTCGAAGCCCAGACGCTGGCCAACGTCTATCAGGCGCTCGATGCCAACCACGAGATCGTGCCCGTCCTCAACAAGATCGACCTGCCGGCGGCCGAGCCCGACCGTATCAAGCAGCAGATCGAGGACGTGATCGGCCTCGACGCGTCCGATGCCGTCATGATTTCGGCCAAGACCGGCCTCGGCATTCCCGAAGTGCTGGAAGCCATCGTCAACCGCCTGCCGCCGCCGAAGCACGGCGATGCCAATGCGCCCCTCAAGGCGATGCTGGTCGACAGCTGGTACGACACCTATCTCGGCGTCATGGTCCTCGTCCGCGTCATCGACGGCGTGATGAAGAAGGGCCAGATCATCCGCATGATGGGCACCGATGCCAAGTACACCGTCGAGCGCATCGGCGTGCTGACCCCGAAGATGGTCGCCGTCGAGGAACTCGGCCCCGGCGAAGTCGGCTTCATTACCGCCTCGATCAAGGAAGTGGCCGATACCCGCGTCGGCGACACGATCACCGAGGACAAGAGACAGACCGCGCAGGCGCTACCGGGCTTCAAGCCGGCCCAGCCGGTCGTCTTCTGCGGCCTTTTCCCGGTCGATGCCGCCGATTTCGAGGATCTGCGCGCCGCCATGGGCAAGCTGCGCCTCAACGACGCGTCATTCTCGTTCGAAATGGAAAGCTCGGCGGCGCTGGGCTTCGGCTTCCGATGCGGCTTCCTCGGCCTGCTGCATCTCGAGATCATCCAGGAACGCCTCGAGCGCGAATTCAATCTCGACCTGATCGCCACGGCACCCTCCGTCATCTACAAGCTCTCGATGACCGACGGCAGCGAGCGCGAATTGCACAATCCCGCCGACATGCCCGATGTCGTCAAGATCAAGGAGATTCAGGAACCCTGGATCCGCGCCACGATCATGACGCCGGACGATTATCTCGGCTCGGTGCTCAAGCTCTGCCAGGATCGCCGCGGCATCCAGGTCGAACTCACCTATGCCGGCGCCCGCGCCATGGTGACCTACGACCTGCCGCTCAACGAAGTCGTCTTCGATTTCTACGACCGGCTGAAGTCGATCTCCAAGGGCTATGCCTCGTTCGACTACCACCTGACCGACTACCAGGAAGGCAACCTCGTCAAGATGTCGATCATGGTCAATGGCGAGCCGGTCGATGCGCTCTCCATGCTGGTCCACCGCTCGGCGGCGGAAAAACGCGGCCGCGACATGTGCGAGAAGCTCAAGGACCTGATCCCGCGCCACATGTTCAAGATCCCGATCCAGGCGGCGATCGGCGGCAATGTCATCGCCCGCGAGACGATCTCGGCGATGCGCAAGGACGTGACCGCCAAGTGCTATGGCGGCGACGCCACCCGCAAGCGCAAGCTGCTGGACAAGCAGAAGGAAGGCAAGAAGCGCATGCGGCAGTTCGGCAAGGTAGATATTCCGCAGGAAGCGTTCATCGCGGCGCTGAGGATGAGCGACGAATAGCCCCCATCGGGATCGGAGGAGCGCGCGCATCAGCCGAACGGTGGAATAGATGCGCCGCGCATGCCGGATTCACGACGTTTCACCGTCCAACCCCTATCGGCCGGACAGATTGTCTGTATCGTTGCAGTTGACGATCGACAATCTTGGCCAGAGGGGTATCCGCCAATGTATGTCTATGCTCTCACCATAATCCACACGCTCATCAGCCTCGTCGCCATCGCGGCCGGCATCGCCGTTGTCCTGGGCTTTCTGAGCAACGTGACCTCCCGCTGGACGACACTGTATGTCGTCACGACCGGGCTCACGCTGATCACCAGCTTCATGTTCCCCTATAACGGCTTCACGCCGGCGATCGGCGTCGGCATTCTCTGTATTCTGATCTTCCTGCCCACGCTTTATGCGAAATACCGCGCGGGTCTCGCGGGTATCTGGCGTCCCGTCTATGTGGCCGGGTCGACCGCACTTCTCTACTTCAACTGTTTCGTGCTCATCGTGCAGTCTTTCCTGAAGATACCGCCGCTGCACGCACTTGCACCAGCCGGCAACGAGCCGCCCTTCGCGATCTCCCAGGGCATCTTGCTCGTTGTGGCCATACTGCTCGGCGTGCTGAGCGTCCGCCGGTTCCGTCCTGGCGGGCCTGCATTGACGCTTGCCGCTTGAACTTTCGTACCGGGTCCGGCGCGCCTTAAGGTTTTCTTAGCCAAATCAGTTTCTTCTTGCTATCGAACGATTGCAATTTGC
Source organism: Rhizobium sp. (assembly GCA_019739215.1). Lineage (GTDB taxonomy): Bacteria > Pseudomonadota > Alphaproteobacteria > Rhizobiales > Rhizobiaceae > Rhizobium_E. The sequence goes on along the minus strand of JAHHDR010000002.1, from coordinate 196,003 downwards.
AACCGAGGAGCCGGCCAGGCAGGGAAGGCGATGAGCGCCGTTACATTGGACGATGTCGATCGCCAGCTTCATCGCCGCGCGATTTTCCGCTTTCAGGCCGGCATCGAAACACTGTTCGTGGACGAATATGCCCGGAGCCGTGCGCGCATGGCGCCGGTCTGGGCGTTGCTCGGGCTGGCCATGTATCTCTTCCAGCTCAATGACGACTACAACCTTACCCCGGATGTGTTCGAGCCGCTGCTCTATGCCCGGGTGGCGATCTTCGCGCCGGGCTGCCTGATCGGCCTGTGGCTGGTGATGCGCCGGCCCGATGCCGCGATCCGCTACGATCTCTTGACCCTCTGGGTCGGCGTGGTCGGATCGCTTCTGCCGATGGCGATTGCCAGCCAGACAACGAGCCAGCATCTCTTCGCCTACCAGAACGGCAATGTCGGGGCCCTGATGTTCTTCGTCATCGTGCTCAGGCCGCGCTTCCCGGTCGCCCTCATCGGGCTTGTGCTGATGGCCGCGATCCATCTCGTGACGATGGCACTATCCGGCGCCTTCGACGAAATGGCCTATACGAGCATCGTCACCTTCGTGGTCACCTCGGCGGTCTTCATGGCCGCCGGCGCCTTTTTCCTGGAGCTGACCGACCGGAAGAACTTTCTGCTCCGCCTGCGGGCGGGCCTGCTGCACGAACAGCTGCTCGAAAAATCGGAACGCGATCAGTTGACCGGCCTGCTCAACCGGCATTCGCTCGCCCGGATCCGCGACACGATCTGGAATGGCGGCCGCCGCATGAGAAGCGTCACGGCGATCCTGCTGGATCTCGATCATTTCAAGCTCTTCAACGACATGCACGGACATCTCGACGGGGACGAGTGCCTCCGCGCCACCGCGCAATGCATTTCGAGACAGGTGGGGCAGACCGCCGACGTCTTCCGCTTCGGAGGCGAGGAGTTCCTGATCCTCGCAACGGATACCGAGGCGCTGGGAGCGCTCGCCATGGCGGAGCGGATACGCGTATCGATCGAGGCGCTCGCCATCCGCAATCGCGGCCTGTCCGAAGCAATCGTCACCGCGAGCCTCGGCGTCGCCATCGCGCGCCCCGCCGAACAGACGCTGGAAGAACTGCTCAGCCAGGCCGACGCCGCCCTCTACGAAGCCAAGCGCATGGGCCGCAACACGGTCGCGATGTCGCCGTCATCTGCCGAGGCGCATGTCGCCTGACCCTGGTGGACGTGCCCGCCACCATGCCTTGCACAGCTCCCGAGGCTGTATTACCAATGTCGACCGGGACGACCATTCAACAGGTTTGACTATCGAGGAGGGACGGGAATGCACAAGTTCAAGATCGTGGGTGCCGCGAACGACCAGTTCCGGGTTCAGTTCGTCTACAATGCAGAAGTCATGGTCTGGTCAGAGAACTACGCGTCCAAGGCCAGCGCCAAGAACTGCATTGAATCGATCAAGAAGAACGCGCCCGGCGCCGTCGTCGTCGATCTAACCAAGGAAGAGACCGGAAAGGGCTACCGGTTCGAGATTGCCGAGGCCAAGAATGGCGAGACTTTCGTCCGCTTCATCGCCGCGAACGGCGAGCCGATGGTGATCTCCGAGACCTACAAGTCGAAATCCTCGGCCAAGAACTGCATCGAGTCGGTGAAGAAGAACGCACCGGGCGCCGAAACCGTCGACGAGACGGCCAAGAGCGCCTGATGCGAAAGCGGCGGCTCTCCAGCGCCGTCCATCATCCCGTCACGCTCAAGGGCCGGATCTACCTCTCCGGCGTCGTGATTCTCATTGCGCTGGTGCTGGGCTTTGCCACCAGCATCGGCCTTTACCAGGCGACGAAGACGCACCTGCGGGAATCGACGCTGTTCGGGCGGCTCCTCTGCGGCGAAGGCCAGTGGGTGGACGATGCGCCCAGCAACAATCGCAGCCGGCGCATGATCTGCCGGAACGCCGACGGTGTCGAGGTGAGCGAGCGCAACAACCTCATCGCAGTCAAGATGGCGCTACCCTTCATCCTGCTCTATGCGGGGACCGGACTGCTCGCCGCCTGGACCGTCGGAGCCGGCAGCCGGCGGCCGGAATGATACGCCGCGGCCAGCCATCGGCCGGCCGCGATACGCGCCGTTCTCCTCACTCCGCCGCGCTGATCGCAGCGCGACGGCCGATCGTCATCTGGGTCAGCACGAAGGCCAGCACGGCGGCCAGCGCGATGCCTGAGATCATCGGATAGGGCGTGCCGTCGAAGACCAGGCCGACCAGCACCATCGCCACGCCCGAAATCACGAAATGCAGCGTGCCCATCAGCGAGGACGCCGTGCCGGCGATCTCGCCATGATCGTCCAGCGCCAGCACCGCCGAGGTCGGGATGACGAGGCCGAGGAAGCCGTATCCGACGAAGAGGAATGCCGCGAGCGTATAGAACCCGCCCAGGCCGGAATTCATCGCCAGCGCCATGACCACCATGGTCAGCGCAAAGCCTGACAGCGCCAGCCGCATGACCCGCTTCAGCCCGAAGCGCGCACCGAGCATGCCGGTGAACTGCGAGACAGTGAAGAAGGACACGGCATTGATCGAAAAGGCGATCGAATACTGTGTCGGCGTCAGGCCGTAATGCTCGATCAGCACGAAGGGCGAATAGGCGAGGAAGATCATGAAGCTGGTGATGGCCAGCCCGCCAATCGAAGTCAGCGTCATGAAGTTGCGGTCGCGCAGCAGCATTCCGTAGCCGCGAAGGGCTGCCCCGACGCTGCTTTCGCGGCGCAGGTGCTCCGGCCGCGTTTCCTCGAGCTGGGTGGAAAGCAGCAGCAGGCCGATGAAGGCCGCCGCCATCACCGCCCAGAACACGCCGCGCCAGCCGTAGAACTCGATCACGGCGCTGCCGGTGAGCGGTGCCAGGATCGGCGAGATCGAGAACACCAGCATCAGCAGTGACATCAGCCGTGCCGCCTCGACGCCGGTATGCATGTCGCGCACCACGGCGCGCGGAATCACCATGCCGGCCGCGCCGCCGATTCCCTGCAGGAAGCGGAAGGCGATCAGCGTTTCGACATCGGGGGCGATCGCGCAACCGATCGAGGCGAAGGCGAAGATGGTGATGCCGAGATAGAGCGGCAGCTTGCGGCCCCACATGTCGGAGAGCGGCCCATAGACAAGCTGGGCCAGCGCGAAGGAAACGAAGAAGGCGAGCAGGCTGAGCTGCGTCACGCTGGCCGTGGAACCAAGGTCCCTGCCGATTTCCGGCAGTGCGGGCAGATACATGTCGATGGCGAATGGACCGATGGCCGATAGCAGACCGAGCACGATCGCCGGCCTGTAGAAGGAAGCCGTCATAATGCCGAACTTTCGGATTGTGGGGGCAGCCGCGACAACGGCGCCGCCGGATTGATCAATGAAACAGGGTCCGGGCGGTCTTGGGAGGATGGCGCCCGGAAGAGCAGTGCGTCCACCAATTTGGACACAACTGTAAAATTAGACACACTTGTCTAAATCGTCAAGTCGCATTACCTTTCGACCATGAAAAAAAATATCGGCTTGGCGGCCCCCTCGGAACCACTCCCCTCACGCGGCCACTCCGGCAAGCGCGACCAGATCCTCGGCGCGGCAGCCGAGGCCATCTGCCGGCACGGCTTCAACGGCGCCTGTATCGATGACATCGCCGACCGCGCCCGTGTCTCGCGCCAGACCGTCTACAATCACTATCGCGACCGGACCCTGCTGTTCAGCGCGGTCATCGAGGAGGTGATGGCCCGCGCCAATGCCGCCGTTTTCGAACTGCTGGCGAGCTTCCCGGAAACCGGCGACAATCTCGAAACAGAACTTGTGGGCTTCCTTGTCCGCCTCAACCGGAACTGCGTGCTCAACAAGGACGGCCGCTTCCTGCGCAAGCTCGTCCAGAGCGAAGGCGCCAGCCATCCGGAACTGTTCGAGACCTGGCGACGGCACGGCCCGCTCAAGCTCACCAGCGCGCTGGGCGCCAGCCTGGCGCGGCTGGCAACGAAGGGTGTGCTCGACATCGACGATTTCGACGTCGCCGCCCGCCAGTTGCTGGCACTCGGCCAGGCCGATATCCAGATGCAGATCCTGCTGGGCGAAACGCCTTCGGACGCGGAACTCGAAAGCGCCGCCCGGAATGCCGTGCGCACCTTCCTGCGGGCCCATGCGCCGGCAGCGGCTGCACACAAGCAGACCGGACCGCAGGCTCTCGCCTCAGCCTGACGAGCCTTCCGCCTCCCGCCCTGCCCTGTCCTTGGCCGCCTTGTAACGCGCCTGGCTCTCCGCCGGCCACTGCGCCCTGACGTCGTAATAGGCATCGAAGGCCGGCGTATCCTCGGGCAGCGCCAGCCAGGCGACCTTCGAGCGCGTGTAGATATGCACATCGGGCGCGAACGCGCCGGGATCGTCGAGCGTCGCCAGACGCAGGAACCGCAGCCACGTCCGGCCGCCATAGTCGCTCCACACCGCCGACTGGCAGGTCGGGCAGCGATAGATGTCATGCGGGTATCCGCTTTCCGTCGCCATCCGCATCGCCACCGGCTCACCCTCAAGCAGTTCCACACGCTCCGCCTCGATCAATCCGTTGACGGCAAACGCGCTCCCCGACTGGCGCTGGCAATCCCGGCAATGGCAGCAGTGCACGAACATCGGCGCGCCATGCATCCGGAAGCGAATGGCGCCGCAAAAACATTGTCCCGACCGTATTTCTCCGCCCACGCGCAATCTCCTCCTGATCCGGCCCGCAACATCCGGCAGCATGCTGCGCCGGTCAACCCGAAACCATCGCCGGGCAAAGCCGCGACCATTTCGCCGACAATCGTATATGGCATCGCAACAACTGTTCGGCTATGGTCCCGCCGATTTCGAGCCGGGAGTTTGGCCATGACGAGCGCGCGCACCAATGCCGATGGCGGCATGGAAACATCCTACGGGTTCCAGAATGTCGGAACCGGGGAAAAGCAGGACCGCGTCAACGACGTGTTCCACAAGGTCGCCAAGCGTTACGACATCATGAACGACCTGATGTCCGCCGGCCTGCATCGGGTCTGGAAGAATGCCATGATCGCGGCCCTCAATCCGCGCAAGGACCCGTCCTGGCGCTTGCTCGACGTTGCCGGTGGCACCGGCGACATCGCCTTCCGTGCCATCGAGGCCTCCAACCGGCTGGGCCAGGCCACCGTGCTCGACATCAACGGCTCCATGCTGGCGGTCGGCGCCGACCGCGCCGTCAAGAACGGCCTGTCGGGCAATGTCACCTTCGTCGAGGCCAATGCCGAGGAACTGCCCTTCGAAAACAACAGCTTCGACGCCTATACGGTCGCCTTCGGGATCCGCAACGTGCCGCGTATCGACGTGGCGCTGTCGGAAGCCCACAGGGTACTCAAACGGGGTGGCAGGCTTCTAGTGCTCGAGTTTTCCGAAGTCGAAATGCCGTTGCTCGACCGCGTCTACGACGCCTGGTCGTTCAACGCCATTCCCCGGATCGGCAAGGCGGTGACCGGCGACAGCGAGCCCTACCAGTATCTGGTGGAATCGATCCGCAAGTTTCCCAGCCAGGCGAACTTCGCCGAGATGATCCGCCGCGCGGGCTTCTCGCGTGTGACCTGGACCAATTACTCGGGCGGCATCGCCGCGCTCCATTCCGGCTGGAAGCTCTGACATTGAGCAGGATCGGGGCCTATTTTCGACTGCTGAACCTCGGCTGGGTGCTGGCGCGCGAAGGCGTGATCTCGGCGCTCCCGTCCGACAACATGCCCTGGCCTGCCCGCCTGGGCCAGTCGCTTGCCGGACTCGTCGCCCGCAGGCGCTCGCTGACGGCGGAGCAGTCGGACAACCTTGCCCGCGCGGTCGAGCGTCTCGGCCCGTCCTATGTCAAGATCGGCCAGTTCCTCGCCACCCGCCCCGACGTGGTCGGCGATGCCTTCGCGCGTGATCTGGCGCAGTTGCAGGACCGGCTGCCCACCTTCCCGCGCGCGCTGGCCATCGCCCAGATCGAGGGCTCCCTGGGCCGGCCCGTGGACGCCCTGTTCAAAAGCCTCGGTGAGCCGATCGCTGCCGCTTCGATCGCGCAGGTCCATCCTGCGGAAATCGAGGTCGACGGCGCCATTCGCAAGGTCGCCGTCAAGGTGATCCGCCCCGGCGTGCGCGAGCGCTTCGCCAGGGATCTCGAGACCAATTATGCGCTGGCCGACCTGCAGGTGCGCTTCCACCCGCCGGCCCGGCGCCTCAGGCCCGTCGAGGTCACCCGCGCGCTCGAGCAGACCACGAAGGTGGAGATGGACCTCCGGCTCGAGGCCGCGGCGCTGTCGGAACTGGCTGAAAATGCCGCCCACGATCCCGGCTTCCGCGTCCCCACCGTCGACTGGGAGCGGACGGGCCGCGACGTCGTGACCATGGAATGGATCGACGGCATCAAGATGTCCGACGTGGCAGGCTTGCGGGCGGCGGGGTTCGATCTCAACCGGCTCGCCGAAACGCTGATGCAATCCTTTCTGCGGCACACGCTGCGCGACGGTTTCTTCCACGCCGACATGCATCAGGGCAATCTCTTCGTCGACCGCGACGGCATCATCGTCGCCGTCGACATGGGCATTGTCGGCCGCCTCGGCCGCAAAGAACGGCGATTCCTTGCCGAAATCCTCTTCGGCTTCATCACCCGTGACTACCGGCGGGTCGCCGATGTGCATTTCGAGGCCGGCTACGTGCCCGGCCACCACGATCACGCCTCCTTTGCCCAGGCGATCCGGGCGATCGGCGAGCCGATCCATGGCCAACCCGCCGACACGATCTCGATGGCCAAGCTCCTGACCTTGCTCTTCGAAGTCACCGAACTCTTCGACATGGAAACGCGGCCGGAACTGATCATGCTGCAGAAAACCATGGTCGTGGTGGAGGGGGTCGCGCGGTCTCTCGATCCGAAATTCAACATGTGGAAGGCCTCCGAGCCCGTCGTCGGAAGCTGGATCCGCGACAATCTCGGCCCCAAGCGCATCGCGACCGACCTCAAGGACGGGCTCAAGGCGGCGCTGCGACTGGCGGAAGCCGCACCCGTCATCGCGGAGAAGGCCGAGAACCTCGCCCGCAACATCACCGAGATGAGCGAGAAAGGCCTGCGTTTCGACGCAGAAACGTCAGAAGCGATCGGTCGATCAGAGGCACGCCATTCCAGATCTGGGCGAATTGCCCTCTGGATCATTGCCGCCACCCTGGTCTATATCGCCTGGAAGCTGTCATCCTTCTAGGTCAGGACCGGCAGAATTCGAGGGGAAACCATGTCCAGTATCGCCATGCTCATCGGCCGCGTCCTGCTGTCGGTCATCTTCCTGCAGGCCGGCATCTTCAAGCTCATGAATGTCTCGGGCACGATCGGCTATTTCGAGAGCCTCGGCATGCCGCTGCCTGCGCTGGTGATCTGGCCTGTCATCCTGATCGAACTCGTCGGCGGTCTGCTGCTGCTGACCGGCTTCTACATCCGGGTCGCAGCGTCGATCCTGGCGCTGTTCTGCATCGCGGCGGCCTTCACCGGCCACTCGAACTGGGCCGACATGGCCGATCTCCAGGCCTTCATGAAGGACATCGCCATCGCGGGCGGCCTGCTCTATGTCGCAGCCGCCGGTGCGGGCATCATTTCGCTGGATACGCGACGGGGAGTATAATTGTCAGAGGTTGCGGCGGGTCTGCCGCACCCTGTCGCGGATCGTCGCCATCAGGATCGACAGCGCCAGGCTCGGCGGCTCGCCCGACCGAGTGGTAAGTCCCACAGCGCCGCGCGTCTCACGCGTGTCGACATCGAGGACCCCGAAGCGCGCCGCATCGATTTCCGACGCGACGACGCCGCGCGAGATGATCCAGATCGCGTCGTGGCCCTCGACGAAGGCCCGCCCGAAGCTGTCGGAAACGGTTTCGACGACATTGGCAAGCTCGCCGATGCCGTTCGTCAGCAGCAGCCGGTCGACGAAGGGGCGGATCACCGAGCCGGGCGTCGGTAGCAGCACCGTGTAGTTGACGATCTCCGCCAGCGAGAAGCTGGCCCGCCGCAACAGCGGATGGCCGGACCGGACGACGAAGACGACATCCTCGCTGTAGAGCGGCTCGAAATGCAGGCCCGTCATGCGCTCCGCTGCGGCGAGACGGCCGACGACGAGATCGAGTTCGCCCATGCGCAGTGCATCGAGCAGCCAGCGGTTCTCGCCCGTGACGATCGTGGCGCGGCTGCCCGTGCCGGCTTTCAGGAACTCGGCGATCGCCCCCGGCATCAGGCTGGCGGACGCCGTCGGCAAGGCGCCGATTCGGAGCGGCGGCCCCACCGAGTGCTTCGCCCGCGCGATCGAATCGACGCCGCGCCGGACCGCGGCAATGCTTTCGCCGGCATGTTTCAGGAAGACATCCCCGAACGGGCTGATCCGGATGCCCCGCCCTTCCCTTTCGAACAGCGTCGCGCCAAGATAGTCCTCGAGTTCCCGGATCGTCCGGGTCACCGCCGGCTGGGTTATCGTTAGCACGTCGGCCGCCTTGCCCACGCTTTTCTGGCGCGCGACCTCGATGAACGTCTGGAGATGACGGAACTTGATCCTGCGGTCCATAATTCATTACAACAAGGTTATGGTTTTGGCAGAAAATATCATTATACCAAACAATAATCATCCGATAATTCTCATCTGAGAGGGAGATCCCCATGGCATTCGCCAACATCAACGGCACGGTCCTGCATCACGAATTCCTGACGGAAGACGAAGACGCGCCGACCGTCGTCCTGATCAATTCGCTGGGTACCGATTTCCGGATCTGGCTGCCGCTGCTCGATGAACTCGACGCGAACTGGTCCATCCTGCTCTACGACAAGCGCGGACACGGCCTGTCGGATCGGACCAAGGCGCCCTGCTCCATCGACGATCATGCCGACGACCTGATCGGCCTCTGCCGCCATGTCGGCATCAAGAAGGCGGTGTTCGTCGGCCTTTCGGTCGGCGGGCTGATCGTACAGTCGGTTTACCTCAAGAAGCCCGACCTGATTCAGAAGATCGTGCTCTCCAACACCGCCCACAAGATCGGCACGGCCGATGCGTGGAACGCGCGCATCGCCGCCGTCGAGAACGGCATCGAGCCGATCGCCGACAGCGTGCTGGAGCGTTGGTTCACCGCCGATTTCCGCGAGCGCAACCGCGCCGATCTGGCGGGCTACCGCAACATGCTGGTCCGCCAGGACGCCAGCGGCTATGCCGACACCTGCGCGGCGATCCGCGACGCGGATTTCACCGGCAGCGTCTCCGCCATCAAGGTTCCCGTGCTGGCGATCGCCGGCGATCAGGATGGCGCCACGCCGCCGGATCTCGTGCGCGGCACGGCGGGCATGATTGCCGGCGCGCGCTTCGAACTGCTCGCCCCCTGCGGCCACATTCCCTGCGTCGAGCAGCCGGAGAGGATGGCCGAACTGCTGACCGAATTCATCCACGGCCATTGAGGATTTCCGATGTCGTCCAACACCGCCAACAATCGCTACTCCACGGGCATGGCCACGCGGCGCGCGGTGCTGGGCGACAGCCATGTCGACAATGCGGAGAAGACCAAGACCGCCTTCGACGAGCCCTTCCAGGACCTGATCACCGAAGCGGCCTGGGGCCATGTCTGGTCCCGGCCGGAATGGACCCGGCGCGAGCGTTCGATGGTGACGATCGCGCTTCTCGCGGCACTCGGCCATGACGAGGAAGTGGCCATGCATGTCCGCGCTACGGCCAATACGGGTGCGACACCGGAGGACCTTCGCGAAGCCATGCTGCATGTGGCAATCTATGCCGGCGTGCCGGCCGCCAACCATGCGATCAAGATCATCAAGAACACGCTCGCCGCGATGAGCGGCGAAGCGTGAGGAGGAACTGACGTGAAGAACTCTCCGCCCGACACCGGTGCCTTCTTCGCCCGCGACCGCGAATGGCATCCCGCCGCCTATACGCCGATCTACAAGACTTCGGTGGCCCGCTCGCCGCAGCGCGCGCTTCTGTCCTTCGACAGCACAAAATCCGAGATCACCGGCCCGGCCTTCGGCCAGAACATGCTGGGGCAACTGGACAATGACCTGATCCTCAATTTTGCCCGGCCGGGCGAGATGGCGATCGGCCAGCGCATCCTCGTCCATGGGCGGGTGATGGACGAGCGCGGCAAGGGCGTGGGCAATACATTGCTCGAGTTCTGGCAGGCCAATGCCGGCGGACGCTACCGCCACAAGAAGGAGGGCTACATGGCCCCGCTCGACCCGAACTTCGGCGGCGTCGGCCGGACCCTCACCGACGGGGATGGCTTCTACTGGTTCAAGACCATCAAGCCCGGCCCCTACCCCTGGCCGAACGGCCCGAACGACTGGCGGCCGGCGCATATCCATTTCTCGGTCTTCGGTTCCGGCTTCGGCCAGCGGCTGATCACCCAGATGTATTTCGAGGGCGACCCGCTGATCCCGCTCTGTCCGATCGTCCGGACGATTTCCGACAAGGCCGCGATCGACCAGCTGATCGCACCGCTCGACATGAATGCGACGATCCCGATGGACATGCGCGCCTACAAGTTCGACATCGTGCTGCGCGGCCGCCGGTCGACGCTGTTCGAAAACCGGATGGAGGGAAACTGACATGGTCCAGCGGCTCGACTACCTGAAGGAGACCCCGTCCCAGACCGCCGGTCCCTATGTCCACATCGGCTGCACGCCGAACTTCGCCGAGATCACGGGCGTCTTCGACAGAGACCTCGGCTCCGGTCCGCTGGTCAATGAAAAGACCCGCGGCGAGCGCATCACCATCCGCGGCCGGGTCATCGACGGCACGGGCACGCCGCTCCGCGATGCCATGGTCGAGATCTGGCAGGCGGACGCCGACGGCCTGTACAACAGCCGCAACGAGACCCGCGGCACCGCCGACCCCGACTTCGCCGGCTGGGGGCGCTGCCCCTGCGACATGGCGACGGGCGAATTCGTCTTCCACACGATCAAGCCCGGCCGCGTGCCGTTTCGCGAAAACGACCCGCGTCCGATGGCACCGCACGTCATCTTCTGGATCGTCGCCCGCGGCATCAATATCGGCCTGCAGACCCGGATGTATTTCTCCGACGAGGACACCGCGAATGCGGAGGACCCGATGCTCGCGCGCATCGAGCATCGCATCCGTATCCCGACCCTTGTGGGCAAGCGCGAAGGCGACACGGTAAAGTTCGACATCCATCTCCAGGGCGAGAAGGAAACGATATTCTTCGATATGTAGGCGTGGCACCGATTCGCCCGCCCGAAAGGAATGACTCCCATGGCTGACGCCTTCATCTGCGCCTATCTGCGCACGCCCATCGGCCGCTTTGGCGGCGCAATTGCCTCCGTCCGCACCGACGATCTCGGCGCCGTTCCGCTCAAAGCGCTGATGGCGGCCAATCCTTCGGTCGATTTCGAAGCCGTGGACGAGGTGATCTTCGGCTGCGCCAACCAGGCCGGCGAGGACAACCGCAACGTCGCCCGCATGTCTGCCCTCCTGGCCGGCTTGCCGGTCGGCGTGCCCGGCACCACGATGAACCGCCTCTGCGGCTCGGGCATGGATGCGGTCATCACCGCAGCCCGTGCCATCAGGGCCGGCGAAGCGGAACTCATCATCGCCGGCGGAGTCGAGAGCATGAGCCGCGCGCCCTTCGTCATGCCCAAGGCGGAAACCGCCTTTTCGCGCGCCGCCGAAATCCATGACACGACCATCGGCTGGCGCTTCGTCAATCCTCTGATGAAGAAGCAGTACGGCGTCGATTCCATGCCCGAGACCGGCGACCACGTCGCCATCGATTATCATGTGGCCCGCGAGGACCAGGACGCCTTCGCCGTCCGCTCCCAGGCCAAGGCCGCGGCCGCGCAGGCCAATGGCCGGCTGGCCAGGGAAATCACCCCGGTGACCATCCCCCAGCGCAAGGGCGATCCCGTCATCGTCGACAGGGACGAACATCCGCGCGCCACCACGATCGAGGCGCTCGCCAGGCTCAACCCGATCAACCGAATGGAGGGCGCCACCGTCACCGCCGGCAATGCCTCGGGTGTCAATGACGGCGCGGCCGCCCTGATCGTCGCCTCGGAGGCGGCGGCCCGCAAGCACGGCCTGACGCCCATCGCCCGCATCCTCGGCGGCGCCACTGCCGGCGTTCCGCCGCGGATCATGGGCATCGGCCCGGCACCGGCGACGCAGAAGCTGCTCGACAGGCTCGGTCTGAAGCAGGAGCAGCTCGACGTCTTCGAACTCAACGAAGCCTTTGCCAGCCAGGGTCTCGCGACGCTGCGCCAGCTCGGCATCGCCGACGACGACCCACGCGTCAACCGCAATGGCGGCGCCATCGCGCTCGGCCATCCGCTCGGCATGTCCGGTGCGCGCATATCAGGCACGGCGGCCCTGGAACTCCGCGAAACTGGCGGCCGCTACGCCGTGGCCACCATGTGCATCGGCGTCGGCCAGGGTATTGCCGTGGCGCTGGAGCGCGTGTGATAGTCGCGCCAGCATTCCCGGCGGAGCCCATGGCTGGTTTTCTCGATCTCCTGTTGACCGACCCGGTTCTCGGCGCCCATCTCGGCGCCGACGCCGATCTTGCGGCCATGCTGCGCGTCGAGGTGGCGCTGGCACGCGCCTGCGGGCAATGCGGGCTGATACCGGCGAATGCGGCGCAGGTGATCGAACTGTCGGCCTCTGACTTCGTGCCTGATATCGACCGGCTCGCACGGGACACGTTGCGCGACGGCATCGTCGTCGCCGGGCTGGTCAAGCAGCTTCGCGCCCATGTCGGCGAGCCGCATGGCCAGCATGTCCACTTCGGCGCCACCAGCCAGGACATCATCGACACGGCGCTCGCCCTTCGACTGAAGGGCATTTTCGAACTGTTCGAGGCACGCCTGCAGACGCTTGCCGGCACTTTGCTGGATCTCGAATCCCGCTTCGGCGCCAACCGCCTGATGGGCCGGACCCGCATGCAGGCCGCAATCCCGATCACGGTCGCCGACCGGCTCGCGGTCTGGCGCGGGCTTGTCGGGCGCGCGCAGTCCGATCTCCCCGCTCTACGCGACCGGAACCTCATCCTCTCGCTTGCCGGCCCTGCGGGAACCGCGGACAGGTTGGGCGACAGGATCGGCGCCGTCAGGGAGGCGATGGCCGGACAGTTGCAATTGACCGTGCCCGACTACGTGCCCCATGCAGCCCGCGACCGCATTGCCGCGCTCGGTGGCTGGCTGTCGCAGGTCACCGGTGCACTCGGCAAGATCGGACAGGACGTCGCGCTGATGGCGCAGAACGAGATCGGCGAGATCGCGCTGTCCGGCGCCGGCGGCTCATCGGCTATGGCGCATAAGCAGAACCCGGTCCTGGCCGAGGCGCTGGTCACGCTCGCGCGCTTCAATGCCGTGCAGGTGTCCGGCCTGCACCAGGCGCTGGTCCACGAGCAGGAGCGTTCCGGCGCCGCCTGGACGCTGGAATGGATGATCCTGCCGCCGATGCTCGGCGCGACTGGCACGGCGCTGCTCCACGCCCAGCGGATGCTGGCGGCTGTGGTCCGCATCGGTCATCTATGACAGGGCGTTACCGACCAATGCTGCCGATACGACGAAAAAGGCCCGATTCGTAGGGAGACGAATCGGGCCGTGGCGCGACATTGGACTGGAGGTCAATACATCGCGTCTAACGGAGGATGGCTGGGTACCACCCTCCGATCTCTCACGATCTTAGAACGAGCGCTGGAAGCGGAGCATTCCGGTGCGGACTTCGTTGCCGATCGACTTGCCGTCGCCATAGGAGGCTTCGAGCAGGACGGAGAAGCCGGGAGCAACGTCCCAGGCGACATCGCCGATGATGCGCCAGGAATCGTCATCCCACCACTGGATGTCCTTGGCAACGGTGACGGTGTCCGTGACCTTCGCCGAGAGACCGACGATGGCGCTGAAGCCGTCGTAGTTGAAGTAGCCGTTGTTGACGCTGTCAGCGTAGAGGCCCATCACGGTGAAGCCGAACATGCCGATGTCGCCACGGACCCACTTGCGGACGTTGAACGATTCGTCGGATTCGTCGTAGCCGACGAAGGCACCGGCTTCGTAGTCGCCGAACGCACCCTTGATACCGGCCGAGACGTCCGGCATGTAGGTACGGCCGCCGTCAGCCTTCTTCTGGTTCAGGACGGTCTGGCCCGTGATCGGATCGACGTAATTGTAGTTCGAGCCGTTGTCGAGGTCGTTCTCGATCGCGACGAAGCCGCTGAAGCCGCCGAATTCAGCGGTGTAGCTGACATACTGACGGTCGTGGTCGTTGCCGTAGTAGCCACCCCAGTCGGTGCGGCCGCCGTAACCCTGGAAGCGGGTGCCGGGCGAGTCATAGCGACCGAATTCAAGACCGCCGATGCCGAAATAGTACCACCAGCGGGTCTGGTTGCCGCCACCGTTGTTGATGTCGCTGCTGTCGTTGTTGTAGCTGTCGCCCTGCAGGCGGATCCACGAATAGACCGTGCCCCACTCGGAATCGTTCTTGGCTTCGACTTCGACGCGAGCGCGGGTGTGCCAGTCATAATAGGCGCGCGAACCCTTGGCCTTCTCGTAGTTCTTTTCGAAACGGAGGCTGCCGCCGATCTTCAGGCAGGTCTCGGTACCGGGAATGTAGAAGAAGCCGGTGCCGTAGGCGTCGCAGACGCGGACATATTCCATCGGCTCAGGTTCGGCGGCGACGACAGCGTCAGCAGCCTGGGCGCCGGAAACCACTGCCATGGCAGCGGCGGAGCCAATCAGAAGGCTCTTGATGTTCATTTATATCTCTCCATCATATCGGGAGCTAAAATACATCCTGTTATGGAGTACGCTTCGTCCCCTTGTTGCGCCGTCATAAAGCCGTATGTTTGCAATTTCGTAAATCTATTTTCGTTTGTATTTGCCAGATCCGCGTATTGTCTTTCGTCTATATGTTGCATTTTTGTATCTATTAATATTATAGTTACAATTGTACATTCACAACGCATATAAATGCTTCGTGCTTATGATTATATACATGAAACTTGGCATGCAAAGAGCCCGACGGCATTCTGCATGCCGCCTTGACTCTCTCATCCGGTTGACTGCTAAAGCCGCTTCTCTTTCAACCCGTCAGGCGCGATACGAATGCGCCGTTGACAAATGATCAAACGTCCCCTGTGTTGACATGCTGACTTGGACTCACGGAGCCCCGCGCTATGTAGATATGAGTGGTGTATTAATGACTGACTCGTTAGTCAATAATTTTTTTCGAGCATTTTCCGGGGGGAGAATTTGACGATGACTATCGATGAAGACTGCAAGCGAGGAACACCGAGGCGAAAGGCGGAACGGCCGACGGAAATCCTACACGCTGCGTTCGAGGAATTCGTGCTCACGGGCTATGCGGCCACGCGTCTCGAAGACGTGGCGGCACGCGCCGGCGTGACCAAGGGGACGATCTACTTCCATTTCCAGAACAAGGAGAACGTCTTCAACCAGATGGTGCGCGAACTCTCCAAGCCGATGCACCAGCGAACCCAGCAGTTCCTGGATGAGAACCAGCATTGTGGCATCGAGTTCCTCTCGTCCTATCTGGATTTTTCCTACGCGGAGGTGCTGGAAGATCGCCATGCACGCGAGATCCTCCGCCTGTTGATCGCGGAAGCGACGCGGTTTCCGGACCTCGTCGACGAACATTTTCAGTATGTGCTGCATCCGGTCTTCATGCGCCTGCAGCAGACCCTTGCCGACGGCGTCCGCGACTGTCGAATCCGCAATACGCCGGCCGCGACTTGCCCCGACCTCCTGCTGTCTCCGATGCTGGCTCTCAACGTCTTCCTGCTGGTCTTCGCCGACAGGAAGCCGATCGATCCGAAAAAGCATCTCGAAGCGGCGAAGGACCTGATTCTATACGGGCTTCTTCCGCGCAAAGCCTGACGAAGGGCGCCCTGAACATCGACGCCCGCCCCTCGCCGGGGATCGTCGCCGGCGATGCCCGTCAGTAGCGCGCGTCTTCCAGCCCGCAGAAGGGATCGACCGGGCTCGTCCCGGCGAAGGGCCTGCGGCCCAGCATGCAGTCCACCACAGCCTCCTGCACGCTGTCCATGGTCGAATAGGCGTTAATATAGGCCGGCACCCGCGGCGCGTCGTAGAGATGGTAGGGGTGGCCGAAGGAGATCATCGCCGTCGGGATTGTGGTCCAGGGCCGGTACATCGCCTTGAACAGTCCGCCGCCACCCATCCTGTGCCAGTCGACGAAGCAGCGGCCACGAACAAGCAGCGATTCGTCGCCAAGCGCATAGAGCACGAGGTCGAAATCGTCGGGGCTCGGCACGATATCAGGCTTGTCGACGGTGACCTCGAAGCCTTCCCTCCCGAGCAGGTCCGGCAGCACGAACTGCAGCGGCCGCGGGATCAGCGGATGGTTGATGCCCCCGTCGACGAAGAGGATGCGCTTGGTCTTCGCCGGATCGAGCGGGAAAATGCCGTCGATGTCCTTCACCAGCGTCGGCGAGCGGGCGATGAATGCCTTCGAGGCCGCGACACTGTCAGGATGGGCGAGCACACGACGCGCCGCCTCGGCATCCGGCAGCACGTCCGACGGCTGGAAGAGCTTCAGATAGGCCTTGAGCGCCAGGATGCGCAGCACGGCCTCCTCCAGCCGCCCCGCGCTGATCCGCCCCGCCTCGATGGCGGCCTTCACCGCCGCCATGTCATCCTCCGGCGCATCGCTGAACAGGATCATGTCGCAGCCGTTGACGATCAGCTCGGGCAGCGTGTCGAGATGGTGGCCCCAGGCCGACAGCCCGCCCATCGGCGTGGCGTCGGAGACGATGATGCCATTGAAGCCGAGTTCGCCGCGCAGCAGGTCGACATTGAGGAGCTTCGACAGCGAAGCCGGCCGGAAGGCTTCGAGCCCGGCATCCGGCATCTTCGATCGGACATAAGCCGGCAGGGATATGTGTGCGCTCATCACCGACACCACGCCTTCGGCGATCAATCGCTTGTAGAGGCGCCCGAAGACCTCCATCCACACCTCGGTGGACAGCGGATTGGTGGTGGTGACCAGGTGCTGGTCGCGGTCGTCGAAACCCTCGCCCGGCCAGTGCTTGGCCGTGGCGGCTATCCCGTTATCCTGAAGCCCGCGAACATGGGCCACAGCGTGGCGCTCGATCGTGTCGACATCCGAGCCATAGGAGCGCGTGCCAACGATCGGCGAACGGAAGGCGGCATTGACGTCGATGACAGGCGTGAAGGACCAGCGCACGCCCATGGCGCGGCCCTCGCGGGCAAGAATCTCCGATGATTTCTCGGTCGCCTCGACATCGTCCACGGCCGCGAGGCCAAGCTGGCCGAGCACAGGCGTGCCGAAGGCGAACGAATGGCGACTGCCTTCGAGATCGGCGCTGATGACAGGCGCGACCTTGCTCTTCGCCACAAGATTGGCGATCGTGCGTCGCTCGAAATCGAGGTCTGGCGTGAAGAAGCGGGTTACGCCGCCGGGCCTGAGCGCCGCGATGCGGTCGAACTCCGCCTCGTCGGTGCCCATCATGATCAGCGTGAACAACTGCCCGACCTTGTCGTCGAGGTCGAGCGACGCATAGGTGTCTTGCACCCAGGCAATCGCGGCATCGTCGAGATTGAATGGCGGCTGGCGCAGCTTATCGTAGATGGTCATCGTTTCCTCCTCGATCACCGAAAGGCATTCCACGCCGGACGCGGGGGAGTCAATGCCGATCACCCGAGCCGGCTAATGTGGTTGTCCCAGGCAATCTCCGACCGGGCCGCACCGAACGAGCCATTCTCCGTCGAACGCAGAAATCCCGGCTGGTCGACCGCGAGGCCGCAGACGCCCGCGATGCTCTCCCGGTGGGCCAACTGACCCGTCTCGACATCGAAGGCCGCCCACTGCCCGCCCTTGGGCGAGGATATCGCCACCAGCCCGGCCGCGCGATTGACGGCGACCGAACCGACATAGTTGTCGAAGCCGACAAGCAGCGGCTCGGGCATGTCGAGGAACCGGACATCCTCGCCGCGACGAAAGCTGCCCAGCAGTTGCGGATGGCGATTGCGGGCGCCTTCGAACTGGCAGCCGAACCAGACGCGGCCACGCGCGTCTATATCCATGTGGCGGGTCGAGAGCTGTCGGATGTCGTCCGGCATCGCGTGCTTTTCGACGACGCGACCATGCGCGAGATCGACGATGACCAGCGACGGCTCCATGTGATCGATGTTGAGCTTGGCGCGGCCGGTATCCGGATGCTGCCGGATGCCGCCATTGGCGATGGCAAGGTAGCGACCACCCTCCATCAGCTGGATGTCATGCGTATCCATGCCATACGCCGGGAACTCGCCGATCTTCCCGTAACCCGACCGGACGTCGTAGAGGCCGATCATGCCGGCGAAGTTGTCGAAGTCGTTCTCGGCGATGTAGAGCAGCCTGCCATCGGGCGAGAAGACGCCATGACCGAAGAAATGCCGGTCCTCGGCGGATTCGATCAGCTTGACCGGCTTGCCGGTTGCGGTGTCGAAGACGAGCGCGAAAGTGCCGGGCCGGCGGGCGAAGACCACGGCATGCGTCGAGTTGGTATCATGGGTCACGTCATGGCCGCGATCGGGCAGCGGGATGCGGCTGATCTCCCTGCCGTTCTCGGCCAGCAGCGCCACCCCATAGGTTTCCGCCCCGGCCATGTAGGCGGCGGCAAAGACAGCGTCGGTCTTGGCCAGCGCCTCGGCCCCGCTCGGCACCAAAGTTGCGGCAAAGCCAAGGCCCGCCGCCTTGAGAAAGCTGCGCCGATCGATCGGAGCCGACAGCATCTCAGTCCCCGTCCGCGAAGGAGAATCCGGCACCCAGCCCGATCGCCCCGCCGACATCGCCATCGATGCGGGTCATCGCGTCCTTGAGATTGAAGGTGATAAAGTCGAGCTTGCCAAGATATTTGTCGTCTGCCAGCCGCTCCGCCGTCGGCTGTTCGAGTGCGGAGAGCGCCGACAGCGCATTCCTGAGGTCGAAGCTCGCCGATTCCGACAGCGACCGCATGTCGTCATCGAGCAGCGAGGCCATATCCGTCACCGTCCAGAAGGTCGCCAGCCCCGCGACATTGGCCGTCAATGCCTTCATCGTCAGCCCCGAGCGCCAGTGCACGGCAAGCTTCGGCGAAACCTTCTGGCCCTTGCCCTTGTAGAAATGCCTGATGCGCTGATCACGCACCATCTCGAGCCCATGCACGGCAATGCCGATCAGCGCCGAGACGGCCTCCTTGTCGTCGCGATAGACCGGGTTGTCGGCGCCCGGGGTCTTCCAGTGGCGCGCGATGCCCTCCGGCGCATCCCAGGCCGTCTGCAGTTCGGCGGCAATGCTCTCGATATTCTTCGCGACCGCAAGGCCATAGCGGCAGCGGAACCCGTTCTTTTCGGCGACGATTCCCTCCGGATAGGAACCGAAGAACAGGAATTCGAAGGCGCCGAGACCCTGGATCGCCACGCTACGGGACTTGAGCGACGGCGCGTCCGTCATCCGTTCGTCGGGCTTGGCGAGCAAAGCCTGCACCTGCTTGAGCCCGGTCGACTTGCGGTCGGGATAGAACAGGATGCGCTCGAAGCGGTTCTCTTCCATGACGGGCCCCAGCCTGAGGAATTCGATCCCGCCCCAGCTCTCGACCGTATTGGCAAAGCGCGCCTGCACCGCCTCGAGACCGTCGTCCGACGTCGCGGCGCAGAAGCTCCCGGTGGCGTCCGCCAGCGCCGAGGCCTTGGCATGAAAATCGGCATAGGCCGGCCTGATATAGCCATCGACGGCATTGGCCATCACCTTGGTCGCCTGCCCCTTGTCGAAGGCGGCAGAGGGACCGGCGGCCAGGAGCAAGACTGTCAATATCAGGCCGATCATCAATCGCATCACAGCGACTCCAGGAACTTGATCAGGTTTTCGCGATCGGCCCGCGTCAGGCTCGCATATTTGTCCCGCGCCGCCTCGGCCTCGCCGCCATGCCAGAGGATCGCCTCCTCCAGGCTGCGGGCGCGGCCGTCATGCAGGTAGAACGCCTTGTTCGTCACGGTGCTGGTCAGCCCAATACCCCAGAGCGGCGGCGTCCGCCACTCCCTTCCTGTCGCACCCCCCACCGGCTGCCCGTCGGCGAGGCCCTCGCCCATGTCATGCAGCAGGAAATCGGAATAGGGCCAGATCAGCTGCGCCCGGAATTCCCTAGGCGCATCATCAGCGGTCACGAAT
Source organism: Rhizobium sp. (assembly GCA_019739215.1). Taxonomy (GTDB): domain Bacteria; phylum Pseudomonadota; class Alphaproteobacteria; order Rhizobiales; family Rhizobiaceae; genus Rhizobium_E. The sequence goes on along the minus strand of JAHHDR010000002.1, from coordinate 175,802 downwards.
TTCGGCCGGTGGCAGGAGATGCAGCCGGCGTCGTAGAACAGCTTCTTGCCCGCGAGAACATCGGCAAAGCCCGACTTGCGGCGGGCAGGCACGGCGAGATGACGGGAATAATGCGTCACCAGTTCGAGGATCGGGTCGGGCGCCTCGCTTTTGCCGAGCTTGGTCTGTTCGCCGGTCGGTAGCGCGAGACAGTCCGTCTGCGCGTCCGTGCAGTCACCATGCGGCGAATCGATCAGGGGCGTCGAAATGCCGAGATCGCCGGCAAAGGCATGCGCCGTCTGGTCGCGGATCGTGGCATTCTCGGCCTTCCAGCCGAACAGGCCGACACGCGTATCGCCCGCCATGTTGCGCACGACCTGCAGCCTGCCCGAAATGCCGTCGCCGTCTCGATCGTCGGGGTCCGCCAGCGCGCGGATCTGCGCCTCCGGGATTGCCTCAATCAGGCCCAGACCGATCATCTGCGGCGCGACGCGCGGCGACAGCGTGGTGCGCGGGTCAAGCGGGCCGTAGCGCAGGTCGGCAACGGCGTAGGTCGGCTTGCGCAGCGTCACCACCGTGCCATCGGGAAAGGTGAAGGGCAGCGGCGAATAGGTGATCTTGACCTGCGCCTCGGCCAGCAGGCCGGGAATCGCCCTGTCCTGCAATTGTGTGCCGTAGACGGGATCAGGGAAATTCCTCAGCGTGCCTTCTGCCACAGCAGCTTTTTCGGCATCCGTGTCGGCGCCGCGCGCCAGCCGCAGGAACAGCGTGCCCCGGTCCTTGCCATCAGGCGGCATGCCGCGGCCGTCGTCCTTGTGGCATTCTTCGCAGGACCGCGCGTTGTAGAAGGGTCCGAGCCCGTCGGACGCCCTCGTCGAAGATGGCGATGCGACCCAGAGCTTGCGGAACAGCGCGTTGCCCAGTCGGAAATCCATCCGCTTGTCGTCCGGGAGATTGGTCGAGAAATGCGAGAAGGCAAGCCGGTCGGGCTCCTCGATCGAGGTCGTGGCACCGGCCTGAAGCGCCTCCGATGGCTCCGCATGCGAAAAATCCGCCGTCGGCCGGATCAGTCGTTCGATCTCGGCCGGGAGCAAGGTCGCCTGGGGGGTGACGGCCCGGGCGCCGAGGGTACCTGCCGCCAGCAAGACGAGCGGCGGCAAGGCCATCCAGTATCGTTTCATGTCCAATCCGGAGGGGCCGGCGCGTGTCCGGCCCATCAGTCCTGCGTTATTTCGCTACGGCACCAGGATTGTCGAGGCTGTCGGAACCTTCAAGTTCAATCTTGCCGAGGTTAAGCGCAGCAATAGCACGCTCGATCGACTTTGTCTGGTCGACGAGGCCATCGATGGCGGCCTGCACGACGGCGTTGCCCTCGGCATTGTCGTCGCCGATCATCTGGTCATAGGCCTCGACCGTCTCGCCGCGCTTGGCCATGGCCTGCATGGCGGCAACGGTCGTGTCGAGCTTGGCCGTCACTTCCCTGTCGACGGCCGCATCCTTTTCAGCCACCAGCGCCGAGAGCGACGGGCCGGTCATCTCGCTGCCGTCGACACGGGTATACTTGCCCGTATAGACGCCCTGGATGCCGATCGCGTCGTTGAGATGCGAGTTGAACGTGTTGTCGGAAAAGCAATCGTGCTCCTCTTCCGGATCGTGCAGCAGCAGGCCGAGCTTCATCCGCTCGCCGGCCAGTTCGCCATAGGAAAGCGAGCCCATGCCGGTCAGCATGGCCGACAGGCCCTTTGCCGGATCCGATGTCACGGCCTTGGTGGCCTCGCCATCCGCCGCCCATTGCTTGACCATGAACTCGAGGTCGGTCACCAGCAGCGACGACGCGGCCTTGAGATAGGCGCCGCGACGATCGCAATTGCCGTTGGTGCAATTCTTGGTGTCGAAATCGCTGGCGGGGCGATTTCCCGCGCCCGGTCCGGTGCCGTTGAGATCCTGGCCCCAGAGCAGGAACTCGATGGCGTGGTAGCCGGTCGCGACATTGGACTCGGTCTCGCCGGCTTCCTGCAGCGTGCCGGAGATCAGTTCGGGCGTGATCGTGCTGGCATCGATTTCCTTGCCGCCGATCGCAAATTTCGGATTGGCGATGACGTTGAGGGTATATTGCTCGTTTTCGTCGCTCTCGGTGCCATAGGCCGTGTCGACATAGTCGATCAGGCCCTCGTCCAGCGGCCAGGCATTCACCTTGCCTTCCCAGTCGTCGACGATGGCGTTGCCGAAGCGATAGGCCTCGGTCTGCTGGTAGGGAACGCGCGCCTTGATCCAGGCCTCACGGGCCGCCTTCAGCGTGTCCGCCGACGGCGCCGCCAGCAGGGCGTCGATCGCCGCGTCGAGCGTCTTGGCCGTGGTCAGCGCGTCCTCGAACTTCGCTTCGGCCAGTTCGGCATAGTGCTTGACGACGGCGGCTGGGTCGGTCGCGGCATGGGCCGTGGCGGCGATAAGCGAAATGCCGCCGGCGAGCAGAATTGCTGCGGCGTTGGTCAGCGTTCTCGACATGATGTCTCCCTCGGCTTCCTGAATGCTGAGGGCGTCATCGCGCAAAAGAAATCTGGTGTCAAATAGTATAGTTTATAATGAATCCAGACTCTTGTCGTGGTGACCGGCGACAGCGGCATCGACCCAGTCACATTGGAAGATCGGCACCGGCTTCGAGAAACCCTTGAGGCGCCGATGGCTCGCCTGGGCGAAAAGCTCCTTGGCATCGCACTCGCGCACGACGTTTTCCGAGACCAGAATCTGCTCACCCGAGGCCAGGGCGCACAAGCGTGCAGCGAGTTGAACGGTGGATCCGAACAGATCGTTGCTGTCCTCGACGGGTTCGCCACAATCGAGGCCTATGCGCACATGGATAGGCTCAGAATTGCCGCTGTTATAGTGCCTGAAATCCTGCTGAATAGTCCTTGCGCAATCCACCGCGGCAGCCGTCGCTGCGAAGGTCGCCATGATGCCGTCGCCGGTGTGCTTCACTTCACGGCCCGAAAATCGGGCGAGGCATCGGCGCACGACCGCATCATGCGCCCTGACCAGTTCGGTCGCCATCCTGTCGCCCAGTCGGGACGTCATGGCCGTCGAGCCGACGATGTCCGTAAACAGTATCGTGCGGTGTCCGCCTTCGGCGATGTCATTCGATGGCTGGGACGCAGGCGCGGGGTCATGAATCCGCCCGAGGAACGCCTCGACCGCCGACAGGGAAACCTCGACGACCTCGCTGGCGATGAAACCATGCGCCACGCGATGCACGCATTGAACCGCCTCGATATCTGGCGCGTCCACAAGGCAGAAGGCGGTTCCGCGCTGCTGGTCGTACCAGTAGGTCATAAATCTGACCCCATAGCGATCCTGTATCTCGACATCGCTGAGATGCGCCGCCGCAACGTCGGCAGCAGTGCTTCCCGTGAGAACATGACGGTCCATGAAGATGGCCATTCACTCCCTCCCGCCAGAACAATCCGACACTAGGAAGCAGGGATTGTACGGGCTGCAAAGGCGCCCGTCCACTCTTGGATAGTTGTGACATGCGCACTGGCAGAGCCAGGTCAACATCATCGACGGTCGAGCGAAGCGACGGCTTCAGTGCCGTATTCCAAACCGGCTCAGCCCTTCCGCTGCATCATCGCGAAGAAGAAGCCGTCCGTATCGGTCGACGCGGGCGACAGCGTCACCGTCGCGCCGTCCTTCGACACCGGCTGCACACCCGACGCCCCGAACAGCGATTGCCAGTTGTCGAGCGCCGATACGAGTTCGAAGCCGGCATTGTCGGCGACGAACTGGCGGGCCTGGGCCTGGTTTTCCGCGGGCAACAGCGAGCAGGTGACGTAACAGAGCATGCCGCCCGGCCGCACATAGCGTGCCGCCGATGCAAGGACCTGACGCTGCTGTTCGATCCGCTCGCCCAGGTTCTTCTGCGTCAACCGCCACTTGGTGTCCGGCCGCCGGCGCCAGGTGCCGGTGCCCGTGCAGGGTGCATCGACGAGAACGCGGTCGCATTTGCCGACGAGGTCGGCGAGATCCTTCTCGCGCTCATGCACCTGGACATTGCGCGCGCCGGCGCGCCTGAGCCGCTCGATGATCGGCGCGAGCCGCTTGCGGTCCGCGTCGAAGGCGTGCACCTGGCCCTTGTTGTGCATCGTGGCAGACAGCGCCAGCGTCTTGCCGCCGCCGCCGGCGCAATAGTCGAGGATCTGCTCGCCATCGCCGGCCATGACAAGATCCGCGACGATCTGCGAGCCCTCGTCCTGGACCTCGAACCAGCCCTTGGCGAAGGAAAGCTCGGCGGTGACGTTGGGAAGCCGCGACGGCCCCTCGCCCGGCGCGATGCGCACCCCCTGTCGCGCGATCCGCGCCGTCGTCGCATGCGCCTCCTCCAGCGCATCGACGACCTTGTCGCGGCCCGCACGCAGCGTGTTGGTGCGGAGATCGAGCGAGGGACGCTCGGCCAGAGCCTGCGCCTCGACCAGCCACTGGTCGCCGAAATTCTCCTGCAGCAGCGGCACGACCCATTCGGGAATGTCGCCCTTCACATGGTCGGGCGCATCGTCGAGACTGCGGCTGCGGAAGGCCTCAAGGGTCGCCGCGGACAGCGGCTCCGGCGCGAACTTGTCGCCGTCGAGATCCGCTGAAAGCTGTTCGGGCGATATCCGCCACTGGCGGAACAGGACGGCATGGGCGAGCGCGGCGGGACCGGCATCATCCATCAGCCAGGCATGGGAGAGCTTCTTGCGCAGCGCATCATAGACGATGTTGCCGACCGCGGCCCGGTCGCCCGATCCGGCGAAGCGGCGGGATAGGCCCCAGTCCTTGAGCGCGTCGGCCACGGGCCGACGACGGTTTTCGATATCGGCGAGGACTTCGATGGCCCCCGCCAGGCGACCGCCCAAACGCATGCTCTTCTCCGAAAATTGCCCCCGGGTCGTAGCCGCGATTGCAGGCAAGGGCAAGCGTTTGCGCGGACGGCAGGTGGCGCCTTAGCGGCTCACCACCTCATAACAGACCTTGGCGTGACCGGAGCGGATCATGCCGATATGGTTGGCGGCGGCCTTGGAGAGGTCGAGCACGCGGCCACGAATGAACGGGCCCCGGTCGTTGATGCGAACGATCACGCTCTTGCCGTTGCGGCTGTTGGTGACGCGGAGCTTGGTGCCGAAGCGGAATGACTTGTGGGCTGCCGTCAGCTTGGCAGCGTTCATGCGCTCGCCGGAAGCCGTCTTGGACGTCAGGGCGTACCAGGAGGCGCCGCCGCAACCGTTCTTGGCCGATGCAGTCCCCGCTGCGATGGTGGAACTCATGACGACAGCGGCAGCGACAACTGCCATGCGGATTTTTTTTGCCAATGTGGAACCTTTTCCGTCCGTTTCATTTTGTGAGACGGGCATTCACTGGCGAAAAATGGCAAAAACGTGCCGAATTCAATCACGCAATATTAAAGCGTGAAATGTTAGTGATTCCATTCGGAAGAATCTGAGCATCAGCTAACACAACTAGAAATTATTTCTTCCTCGAAAACAGTTATTAAGCATAGACACACCAAGTCAGCGTGGCATTCGCGCCACACTCACAAAAACCGCAGAAAAAAACGTCGTTAACCACGCGTTAAGCGGCGCAATCCGCGGATTCTACGAAGACTAAGCGGCGGGAGCGCAAGGATCCTCAGTCAGAATGCGCGCCAGGACTGATCGTTCCACATCTGATCGAGCGAAACCCGATAGTCCGGATAGAGGTATTCGAAGCCGAGTTTACACGATCGGGCATTGGATACCCGCTTGGTCTCGCCATAGAAGGAGCGCGCCATCGGGCTCAGTTCCGCCGTCTCGAAAGGAATGTCCGGCGGCACCGCGACGCCCATCAGCCGGGCGGCATATTCGATGACGTCCTGCGGCGGCGACGGTTCGGCATCGGTCACATTATAGACCCCGCCCTTGCCGTGCTCGATCAGGAAGGCGGTGAAACGGCCGATATCCTCGACGCGGATGCGATTGAAGATCTGGCCTGCCTTGATCAGCCGCCGCGCGGTCCCGTTGTCGAGATTGACGAAGGCATTGCGGCCCGGGCCATAGATGCCGGACAGCCGCAGCACGGCGGCCGGTATGCCGAGCGCCGCGCCCGCATCCAGCCATTGCTGCTCGGCGATCACCCGTTCGCGCGACCGCTCGGACACCGGCTCGAGGCTGGCGGCCTCGTCGACCCAGTTGCCGTCACGATTGCCGTAGACCCCGATCGTTGAGAGATAGCCGATCCATTGGAGCTTGGGCGCCAGCTTGCCCAGATCCTTGAACCGGTTGAGGAATTCGTCGCCATCGAGCTCCGGCGAAATCGACTGCAGAATGTGCGTGGCCTCGCCCAGCGCAGCGGCAAGCTGCGGCGGGATCGTCTTGCCGTCAAAGGCGATCGGGGTTGCCCCGGTCTTCTCGATCTCGGCGAACTTTGCCGCCGTCCGCGTCGTGCCGTGGATCGTCTCGAACTGCGGCGCGCAAATGCGGGCGATCGCCTTGCCCGAATAGCCGGCGCCGAGGATCAGAAGCTTCATCACAATGTCTCCGCTCGTTCGATTTCCGCAAGCACGGAATCATCCGTCTCTTCGGACAATATATGACGGAAACTTTCAAGTCTTCCGAGCCGCCCAAGCGCCCAGACCGCCATCGCCCTGACATCCGCCGAGGGATCGCCCAGCAGCTTGCAACAGTGCTCCGCGAGGCCCGGATCGCCGGAATTGCCGGCGGCGATCAGGCAATTGCGCACGAAACGGTCGCGGCCGATCCGCTTGACCGGCGAGCCGGAAAAAAAACGCGCGAAAGGCGGCATCGTCGAGCGCGAGCAGGTCCGTCAGCGGCGGCGCCATCAGGTCGATGCGCGGCTGCAGCTTCATCTCCCGGGCAACGCTGGCGAATTTGTTCCACGGACAGGCGGCAAGACAATCGTCGCAGCCATAGATCCGGTTGCCCATCAGCGGACGAAACTCGTGCGGGATCGTCCCCTTGTGCTCGATGGTGAGATAGGAAATGCAGCGGCGGGCGTCGATCCGGTAGGGCGCGGTGAAGGCATTGGTCGGACAGGCATCGAGGCAGGACCGGCAGGAGCCGCAATGGTCGACCTCGGCGGTATCGTAGAGTAGCGGCACATCGGTGAAGATCGAGCCGAGGAACAGCCACGAGCCGAATTCGCGGCTGACGAGATTGGTGTGCTTGCCCTGCCAGCCAAGCCCCGCCTTCGCGGCCAGCGGCTTTTCCATCACCGGCGCAGTATCGACGAAGACCTTGACCTCGGCCCCGCTCCGCGCCGCGAACTTCCCCGCCATCTCCTTGAGCTTGCCCTTGATGACGTCGTGATAGTCGCGATTGCGGGCATAGACCGAGATATTGCCGACGCTTCTCTCGTCCAGGAGGTCGCGCGGATCGTGGTCCGGACCGTAATTCATGCCGAGCATGATGACCGACCGCGCCTCCGGCCAGAGCGAGGTGGGCGCCGCGCGGCGCGCCTGCGTCTCCTCCATCCAGGCCATGGTGCCGTGATGCCCGGCGGCGACATAGCCGCCGAGGTCCTGCCCGAGCCGTTCCTCGGTCACGGCATCGGTGATACGGCAGGTGTCGAACCCGGCATGCCGGGCGATGTCCCTGACATAGGCTGTAAGCTTGGCCGGGTACCTAGAAGTCGAGATCGGCATAATGGGATACCGGGGTCACGCCGCGCACCCGGTCGATGAGCAGCGCGCGGAAGCTGGGACGCGACTTCAGGCGCTGATACCACTCCTTGATCTGCGGCCATTCGTTCCAGTCGACCTCGCCGAGATAATCGAGCACCGAGATCGTCGCAGCGCCGGCAAGATCGGCATAGGACAGCCGCTCGCTGGCGAGCCATGTCCGCGAACCCGCGAGCCAGGCAAGGTAGCGCATGTGCTGGCGGATATTGCCGCGGGCGATGCGCAGCATCTTCGAATCCGGCGCGCCGCCGCCCTGCTCCGGCGTCATCTGCAGCTTGTAGACGCGCTCCCGCACCAGCGGCCGGGTTACGTCCTGCTCGGTCTTGAACAGGAACCATTCCGTCAGGCGGCGGATCTCGGCGCGCTGGAACGGATCCTCGGCAAGCAGTCGCCGGTCGCGCTTGAGCACGCCCGATGTTTCGTCCATGAATTCCGAGATGATGGTGGCGCCGCAGAGCGTGCGCATGTTGTCGTCGACATAGACCGGAAGCGTGCCCGCCGGGTTCAGCGCGATGAAGTCCCTGCGCTTCTCCCAGGGCAGTTCCTCCACGAGTTCGGCCTGGAAGCCGTATTCGGCGAAGATCAGCCGCACGAAGCGCGACGCGGTGGACATCGGATGGTGATAGAGGAAGGGCATGGTGTATCCGTGATGCGTCGATTTGGACTCAATGGCGTCTGGCCACGCGAACTGTCAAGACTTATAGACCACTCGGGCGGCATGCATGTATCTCACGCAACTGCCGGCAACCGACAGCCAGTCACAAGTTATCTCTTCTAAAACCCTGCATCATTCTTAATCCCAAGAGGTTTTCATGAGCGAGCCGAACATTTTCAGCGCCCTCATCCTGGGCCTGATCGAAGGGCTGACCGAATTCATCCCCGTGTCCTCCACGGCGCACCTGCTGCTGGCCAGCCATTTCCTCGGGTTCCGCACCACGGGCAACACCTTTCCGGTCCTGATCCAGCTCGGTGCGATCCTGGCCATCCTGTCGGTCTATTTCCGCAAACTCCTCGATGTGGCGCTCACGCTGCCGAGTTCGGACCGCTCGCGCTGGTTCGTGCTGTCGATCTTCGTCGGCTTCATGCCCGCGGCGATCATCGGTGCATTCGCCCACGGCTTCATCAAGGACGTGCTGTTCGAGACGCCGGTGCTCATCTGCTATGTACTGATCCTCGGCGGCATCGTGCTCCTTGTCGTCGACAAGATCAAAATCAAGCCGCGCCACTTCGACGCGATGGCCTATCCGCTGCCGCTGTCGTTGAAAATCGGTCTCTGCCAGTGCTTGGCGATGGTTCCCGGCACCTCGCGCTCGGGCGCCACGATCGTCGGCGCGCTGCTGATGGGCGCGGACAAGCGCTCGGCCGCGGAATTCTCCTTCTTCCTCGCCATGCCCACCATGGTGGGCGCCTTCGCGCTCGACCTCTATACCTATCGCAACGAGATCAACACCGATGACATGACCCTGATTGCGGTCGGCTTCGTCGCGGCCTTCTTCTCGGCATTGCTGGTCGTCCGCTCGCTGCTCGCCTTCGTGTCGCGCCGCGGCTACGCACCCTTCGCCTGGTGGCGCATCATCGTCGGCGTCGCCGGCCTGTTCGGGCTCTACTACGCCGGCTGACGGCGCCCGCACTAAGGACCAACGAAAAGGGCCGCCCCCTCGGAGCGGCCCTTTTCGTTGGTCCATGAAAGTCGCTCAGTTGCTGTCAGGCATCGCGCAGGGATTGACGCCATAGGCCGGCGAGCAGGATGCCTGGTCAGCCGCGACGGTGCGCGGCGATACGAAGGAGCCGGCCAGAATGACAATTGCCGCAAACGCAAAGAACAGTGCGATCGATTTGCCCATAATTATCCCCAAGGGTGACCAAAATCTCGGCGCGATGCACGGCAACGCGCCACAGAGTGTTGACCGGCTTCTAGTCAGTGAACTCGGGACATTCAATAAATCATGCATGCTGAATACGCCGTTAACGCGCTATAGATCCGGCATGCGTCTTTTGTGCAACTTCGAGACGTCGGCGAACGCGGGCGGCGTCAGGCCTCGCCGGGCAGGGTGAACTGGCCCTCGGGGCGATAGCGCACGAGATAACTCGGCAGGATCGCCTCGGCCTGTGTCGGTTTGATGCCCAGTCCCTCCAGCGTGCGGCCCTCGGCCTTTGCGGCCTCGGAGACGACGTTGTCGGTCTTCAGGAGCGTCACCTGGTCAGCGGTGATCGGCGGCGTGATGAACGGAATGAGAGAGGCGATCGAGCCCAGGATCGAGGCGACGAAGAACGGAAGCTGCACCAGCGGCTTCTCGCGCCGGGTGATGCGCAGGATGTCCTCGAGGATCTGGCGGAAGCTCTTCACCTCGGCCCCGCCGAGTTCGTAGATCCGGCCGCCCTGGACAAGGCCGTCGACGGAACGGGCCACGGCTTCGGCGACATCGTCGACGAACACCGGCTGGAACCGGGTGTGGCCGCCGCCCACCAGCGGCAGGGCCGGGGCGATGCGCGCCATGTCGGCGAACTTGTTGTAGAAACCGTCCTCGGGTCCGAAGATCACCGAGGGACGAAGAATGACGGCATCCGGCAGCAGCGACAGGATGGCCTTCTCCGCCATCGCCTTGCTGCGCGCATAGGACGAGGCGGAATTCTCGTCGGCGCCGATTGCCGAAATATGGGTGAACTTCACCCCGGCGTTGCGACAGGACTCTGCAATGGCGCGGGCGCCGAAGTCCTGCACCGCATCGAACGTGTTGCGGCCCGACTCATGCAGGATGCCGACGCAGTTGATCACGTGGTCCGAGCCGCGCACCGCCGCGTCGATGGATTTCCGGTAGCGCAGGTTGGCCTGCACGAAGGCGATCTGACCGACATTGCCGAGCGGCTGCAGGTGGAAGGCAAGATCGGGCCGGCGCACCGCGACGCGGATGCGGTAGCCGCGCTTGGCCAAAGTCCGCACGATATGCCGCCCGACAAATCCGGACCCTCCGAACACGGTCACGAGCTTGGGCATGTTCGACAGCGTCATCGGGCTCTCCTGCTTGCGGGATTCTCACGCCTGCTCTAGCGCAATCGCCGGCCGAATTGAAGCGCTCAAATGCCTTCGACGATCACCATTTCGGCGTCTGCGACTTCTTGTCGGATCCTGGCCGCGATCTGGTACTCCGGCGAGTGGTAGCAATCATGTGCCGCCTGGAGCGAGGGGAACTCGATCACGACATTGCGGGCGCGGACCTGCCCTTCGAGCCGCTCGTAGCGGCCGCCCCGGGCGAGGAAGCTGGCGCCGTATTTCTCGAAGGCCGGCTTTGCCGCGGTCACATAGTCCTTGTAGCGCTCCGGATCGCGGACGTCGACGCGGGCGATCCAGTATCCCTTGGCCATGAAAATCCCTCCTGAGATTGAAATCCCTACAGAATCTAGATCGAGGATTCGATCTCCGCAAGTATCGAAAGCGCGGCTTCCTTCGGCTCCGGGGCCCGGACGATCGGCCGGGCCACGACGAGGTGGCTCGCACCCGCGCGCATGGCGTCAGCCGGCGTCATCACCCGCTTCTGGTCTCCGGGATCGCTACCGGCAGGCCGGATCCCGGGCGTCACGACCGCGAGATCGGGGCCGACGACACGGCGCACCTCGGAGGCCTCCTCGGCCGAGCAGACAATGCCGCCCATGCCGGCGCGACGCGCCTGTTCGGCCCGGCGCAGTACCAGCGTGTGCGGGTCATACTCATAGCCGGCATCGATCAGATCCGTTTCGTCCATCGAGGTCAGCACGGTGACGCCGAGCAGGCAGAGACCTGAACCCCTGGCCGCCTCGACGGCCGCGCGCATCGCCTTGGGATAGGCATGCAGCGTCAGCATGGTCATGCCCATCTTGGCGATGTTCTCGACGCCGCTCGCCACCGTGTTGTCGATGTCGAGCAGTTTCATGTCGAGAAAGATCTTCTTGCCGTCGCGCGCGAGATCGCGGGCGAATTCGAGGCCCCCGGCAAAGGCCAGCTGATATCCGATCTTGTAATGGTCGACCGTCGGGCCGAGCTTGCGCACGATCGCCTCCGCCTCGCCGATATTCGGCACGTCGAGGCCGACGATGAGATGATCCCTCGCTGCCATACCCTGTCCTCTGTCTGCAATGATGCCCGGACAAGTCGCATGGCTGCCGTCGGCCCGCAAGGCAAAAGACAGCGGAGTCACCGCAAAATCATGCGCGGGAGGACGATGGCGCCAACCTGTTCAATCCGCGGACGGCGGCTCGAAGTCTTCCATCGGCATCCAGCCGCTACCCGCCGGCTTCAGGTCGTCTAGCCCGAATATATGAATATTGCCCCCGCCATTCGGCGGCTGGTCTTGGATGCGATCGATCGGCAGGCCCGCGAGGTGGCACCGGAGCAACGTCCCCACGCCGCCATGGCCGATGAAGGCGATCGGCACGGACGGATCATGGCTCGCCAGGACATCTCGCACCACCGCGACTATGCGCCTCTGTGCGTCGATGGCCCGCTCCCAGCCCCGGAAACTCTCCTCGGGATGGGCGAAGAACCAGTCGGCGGCCTTTTCGAATTCGGCCGGCGGCAGGAAGCCGGTGGCGGAGCGATCATTCTCATGCGCGCCGTGGACGGTCTCGACCGGCGCGCCGGCAGCGGCAGCCAGAATGTCCGCGAGTTCGATCGCCTTGGTCTCGTCGCTCGTGACGATGCGGCCGATCCGCCTCACCCAGGCCTTCCCCGCGAGCGTTTCGGCCCGCGCACGGCCGACATCGCTCAGTCCCCATTTCGGCACCGGCATGTCAGGGTCGATCCGCACCTGCGGATGAGTGATGTAGAGGCCGAACATGCCGCCGCCCGGATCAGTGCGTCTTGCGATAATGCCAGATCTGCGCCGGCGGGATGTTGCGGACGATGAAGTCGAAATGCTTGATCACGTAGCTGTCCGGCCGCGCCACCACAGGCGAGACGGGGCCATAGGAGAACTGCACGACCGGCCGTCCGACGGGCACGAGCTTGAGCAGGTCCTCGATCAGTTTGACTCGCTGGTGCATCGGGAAATTGAGGAGCGGAATGCCCGAGATCACGCAGTCGAACTGCTTGCCGCGATAGTTCTCCAGCGTTTCGGCCAGCGAGAACGCATCGCCGTTGATGAAATTGACGCCGGGATACTTGCCGCGAAGATGCCGGACGAATTCGCCGGAATATTCCACCGACACCACGTTCTCCGGTGCCACGCCCTTGTCGAGGATCGCCTTGGTGATGACGCCCGTGCCCGGACCCAGTTCGAGCACCGGCAGGCCGGACGCTGTATCGATGATGCTCGCCATCCGCGCTGCCATGCGCGATGACGTCGGCATGATCGCGCCGACAGTCTTGGGGGTGGACATCACGCCCTTGATGAAGCGAATTTCGTCGTCGAACTTCTCAGCGATACGGTTGCGAATACGCTGCATGTCCCGACTGCCCCTTATGTTTCTTGACCTACCAAGACAATCAAAAAACGGTAAAAGCAAGACTCTTATTCGCCTGGCAACGTAAAGTTTTGTATGGCCTCGCCGATTTGCCGTTAAACGCGCATCGGCATCAGCACATAGAGTGCATCCGCGCTCGATGAATCCAGGATGATCGTCGGCGAACCCGGGTCGGCGAGCCGGAACACGGCATCGTCGCCGGAAAGCTGGCCGGTGATGTCGAGCAGGTAACGGGCATTGAAGCCGATCTCCAGCGGGTCGCCCTCGTAGGACACCGCCAGTTCCTCTGTGGCGCTGCCGGAGTCGGGATTGTTGACGGTGAGCACCATCTGGCCATCGGTGAGCGCGATCTTGACCGCCCGGCCGCGCTCCGAGGAAATGGTGGAAACACGGTCGACCGCGCTGGCGAAAGTCGAGCAGTCGACCCGCATTTCCTTGTCATTGTTGGCGGGAATGACGCGCTGGTAGTCGGGGAACGTGCCGTCGATCAGCTTCGAGGTCAGCACGATCTCGCCGAAGGACAGGCGGATCTTGGCGTCCGACACCTCGAACTGGACCAGCGCTTCGGGGTCTTCGATCAGCTTCTGGATCTCGCCCACCGTCTTGCGTGGGATGATGATGCCCGGCATGCCCTCGGAGCCGGACGGCGCCTCGATCTCCGAACGCGCCAGCCGGTGGCCGTCGGTCGCAACGGCGCGCAGCTTGAGCTGCCCGTCGGCCTCGACGGTGTGGAAGTAGATGCCGTTGAGGTAGTAGCGGGTCTCCTCGGTCGAGATCGCGAATTGCGTCCGCTCGACCAGCATCTTGAGATCGGCGGCCTTGATCTTGAAGGAATGGCTGAACGTGCCGGCGGTCAGGTCGGGGAAATCGCCCTCCGGCAGGCATTGCAGCGAGAATTTGGAGCGGCCGGAATTGACCGTCATCGTCGTGCCCTCGGGATTGACCGTAAGCGCGACCTCCGAGCCGTCGGACAGTTTCCGCACGATCTCGTAGAGCAGATGCGCCGGCACGGTGATGGCGCCGGCCTTCTCGACCATGGCCTGCGCACCCTCGGTAATCTCGAGGTCGAGGTCGGTCGCCTTGAACTGCACGTTAGTGCCTTCGGCGCGCAGCAGCACGTTGGACAGGATCGGGATCGTGTTGCGGCGCTCCACCACGCGATGGACGTGGCCAAGGGTTTTCAGGAGATTGGAACGCTCGAGAGTAATACGCATGATGCCTGCCGTTTTCTTATCTTGCCGGATTGCCCGTCTTGCCGGTAACCCGGAGCCCCGCCCTTGAATGGACCGGCAAAATGGCAGAACTGCACCGAGTTTTGCAAGTGGGTAGGGCGCTTTGCCGCCATTAATTCGCAGTTGCGCTCGCTATCCCCAATGCGCATAAACAGCCGGAGTGACCGGGCGGAGCCGCAAATTGACTGACGAAGATGTGAACGCGCGCCCCGCAAGGGGCAGCTACCGGATCCGGACGCTGGAGGTCGAGGCCCGGCCGCTGGAGCCGGCGCTCTATCTCGTCGCCACCCCGATCGGCAATCTCGGCGACATCACGCTGCGCGCACTGGAGACGCTCGCCGCAGCCGACGTGCTGGCCGCGGAGGATACAAGGGTCACCCGCGTTCTGCTCGACCGCTTCGCCATCACCGCCCGGCCCTATGCCTATCACGAGTACAATGCCGACGAGGTCGGACCGAAGCTGGTCGCGGCGCTTGCCCAGGGCAAGTCCGTGGCGCTGGTGTCGGATGCCGGCACGCCGCTGGTCTCCGATCCAGGCTACAGGCTGGTCAAGGAGGTGCTGGCGGCGGGCCTGAAGGTTATCCCCATCCCCGGCCCCTCCTCGGTGGTGACCGCGCTGTCCGCCTCCGGCCTCCCCAACGAGAGCTTCTTCTTCGCCGGCTTCCTGCCACAGAAGGAAAAGGCAAGGCGCGACCGTCTCGGCGAGGTCGGCGAGGTGCCGGGCACGCTGGTCTTCTTCGAATCTCCGCATCGCCTTCCCTCAAGCCTTGACGACATGCTCGTGGTGTTGGGCGATCGCCAGGCCGCGGTCTGCCGCGAACTGACCAAGACCTTCGAGGAGTTCCGCCGCGGCACGCTGTCCGAACTGGCCGCCCATTACGCCGAGAACGACAATGTCAAGGGCGAGATCGTCATCTGCGTCGCCCCGCCGTCGCCGAAGCAGGCACCGGCGGGCCAGGATCTCGACGCGATCCTCCTGTCGCTGATGAGCGAGATGCCTACGGCCAGGGCAGCCTCGGAGGCGGCGCGCCAGACCGGCCTGCCACGCAAGGATCTCTACCAGCGGCTGCTCGAGTTGAAGGCGTGACGCCATGGCCCTCCGCGACGCCGGCCAGCACGGGAAGGCGAGGCGCCGGAAGGCCTTGCGCCGCGGTCTGCTCTCCGAATATCTTGCGGCCCTGTCACTTGTCCTTTCGGGCCACCGCATCCTCGCCATGCGCTACAAGGTCAAGGCCGGCGAAGTCGATATCATTGCCCGCAAGGGCGACCTCGTCCGCTTCATCGAGGTCAAGGCACGGGCGACATCGCTGGATTCGGTGTTCGCCGTCGACGGCCTGACACAGTCGCGCATCCGCAACGCTTCGCTTCACTGGCTCCAGGGCCGGACGGATGCCGGCAGGCTCTCGCTGTCCTACGACATTATAGCCGTCCGGCCATGGCGCTGGCCCGAGCATTTCCGGGACGCGTTCTGAGAAATCGCCGGCCAGGCTGTGAACAGCGGGCACTGTCGCGAAGCTGCAATCAAACCGTTACGTTCCCGTCATGGAGCGTCGTTAGGGACGACCCCGAAACCAGGGCCTTGTGGCCTCCAAGGTGGAAAGGGAAGAACCATGATCCGGAAGCTTTCGTATGCCCTGATGGCATTCGCATTCTCCACGACGTCCTCCTATGCGGCGACCAATATCACCTGGTGGCACGGCATGGGTGGCCGCAACCAGGAAGTCATCAACGAAGTCTCGCAGAAGTTCAACGCGGCCCAGACCGAATGCGTCCTCAACCCCGTTTCCAAAGGCACCTATGAAGAAGCGCTCGCCGCCGGCATCGCCGCTTTCCGTTCCGGCGAACAGCCGAACATCCTGCAGGTCTTCGACGCCGGTGCCGCCACCATCATCAACGCCAAGGGTGCCGTCATCCCGGCGGAAGACCTGATCACCCAGGCCGGCCACAGCTTCGATCGCGATGCCTTCGTCGAGGGTGTCCGCTACTTCTTCGCCGATTCCGACGGCAAGTTCGTCGGCATGCCGTTCAACTCCTCGGCGCCGATAATGTATATCAACACCGAAGCGCTCAAGAAGGCCGGTGTCGAAGCGCCGAAGACCTGGGAAGAGTTCGAGGCGATCGCGCCCAAGCTCAAGGACGCCGGCTTCGTGCCCCTCGTCCAGGCCCAGCT
The DNA here is from genome assembly GCA_019739215.1 of Rhizobium sp. Lineage (GTDB taxonomy): Bacteria > Pseudomonadota > Alphaproteobacteria > Rhizobiales > Rhizobiaceae > Rhizobium_E. The sequence continues at coordinate 159,283 of JAHHDR010000002.1, read as the reverse complement.
GACCTGGCAGTTCACCGAGAACTTCTTCTCGCGCAACAACATCCAGTTCGCCTCGAACAACAACGGCTACGACGCGATCGTCGACACGAAGATCCACATGACCGACCCCAACCTGGTCATGATGTTCGACAAGCTCAAGAGCTGGGCCGACCAGGGCTATTTCGCCTATTACGGCGCCGGCTGGGCCGACAACCAGAAGGTCTTCGAAGAAAACAAGGCAGCGCTGTGGATCGGTTCGTCCGGCTCCTTCGGCGGCCTGAAGAAGACGGCCCAGATGCCCTTCTCCGCAACCTTCCTGCCCTATTGGGGATCGATCAAGGGCGCCGGGACCTCGTCCTTCATTGGCGGTGCGGCGCTCTTCGCCATGTCCGGCAAGTCTGATGCCGAGAACAAGTGCGTTGCCGACTTCTTCCAGTTCCTGACCTCGCCCGAGATTCAGAAGTTCTACCACCAGGCAACCGGCTATGTCGCCATCACCAAGGCTGCCTACGAACTCGCCAAGAAGGAAGGCTATTACGAGACCGAGCCGGTTGCCGAAATCGGCATCCAGCAGCTTTCGTTGCCGTCGGGCGAATGGTCCAAGGGCTACCGGATGGGCTTCTATCCGCAGATCCGCGCCGTGATGGAACGCGAATATGGCCGCATCTTCGCCGGTGAGACCACCGTCAAGGACGCCATGGAAACGATCGAGAAAGAAGGCAACGAACTTCTCGCCCGCTTCGCCAAGACGGCTGGCTGATCGCAATTGTCTTTGGCTGGCCCGGCTCCTTCGATGGGGCCGGGCCAATCGCATGGAAAAGACCCCTCCCCATCCCTCCCCACAAGGGGAGGGCCAACTTGGGGCACTCCCTCTGCCACCCGCCGCGTCCCCTAATTGTTTCGACGGTCTGCTGTTGAACAAGGGGGCGGCAGGTTAAGTCCTCCCCCTTGTGGGGAGGATTTAGGAGGGGTAGCCAAAACCGAAGGCCCATCCCAATGAAGCGCGTGCAGTTTTCGTCGCCGACGCTGCCCTATCTGTTCCTGGCGCCGCAGCTCGCCGTGATCTTCATTTTCTTCTACTGGCCGTCCGTGCAGGCGGTGCAGTCCTCGTTCTACCTCGAAGACCCCTTCGGCTTCGGCGCCACGTTCGTCGGCATGTCCAATTATTCCGACGCGATCTTTTCGTCTCAATATGCCGGGATCGCACGGTTCACCGCTGTTTTCACCGCGCTTGTGACCTTCTTCTCCCTTGCGATCGGCCTGGTGCTCGCCGTCAAGGCCGACGCGGTGATCCGTGGTGCCTCGGCCTACAAGACACTGCTGATCTCGGTCTATGCCATCGCCCCGCCGGTGGCCGGCCTGATCGGGATGATGTTCTTCGATCAGCATATCGGCCCCTTCGTCGAGATCGCCGGCTGGTTCGGCTGGGAGATGAAGGTCGGCCTGAACTATTTCGACACCGCCTTCGCCATGGTCTTCGTCTCGGTCTGGAAGCAGATCCCCTATAATTTCATCTTCTTCCTGTCGGGGCTCCAGGGCATTCCCGTCTCGGTGCGCGAGGCCGCGCTGATCGACTGCCGCAACGGCCTCAAGCGCTTCTGGACCGTGATCCTGCCGCTGCTCGCGCCGACGGCCTTCTTCCTGCTGGTCATCAACGTGACCTATTCCCTGTTCGACACATTCGCCGTCATCGACGTGATCGTGAAGGACAAGGCCGCCAACAACCCGCTCACGCTGGTCTACAAGGTCTATCTCGACGGCTTTCGCGGCAATGATGTCGGCGGCTCCTCGGCCCAGTCCGTGATCCTGATGGTCGTCGTCTTCGTGCTGACGGTGATGCAGTTCCGCTTCATCGAGCGGCGCGTCCATTACAATTGAGGGGCTTAAGAGCATGTACAAGACCAAGCCTCTCGACCACCTGATCCTGATAACAGGCTGCCTGCTGATGGTGACGCCCGTCGTCGTGGCCTTCATGACCTCGACCCATGAGGCCGCCGAGATCCATTCCAAGGGGCTGATGCTGACCTGGGGCGGCCATTTCGAGGAGACCTACACCAAGGTGCTGACCCAGAAGGGCGGCTTCACCGGCGAGGTGACCGGCGCCCGGATGCTGATGAATTCCTTCATCCTCGGCATCGGCTTTGCGCTCGGCAAGATCGTGCTCTCCATGCTCGCCGCCTATGCCATCGTCTATTTCCGCTTCCGCTTCGCCACTTTCTCGTTCTGGATCATCTTCACGACGCTGCTGCTGCCGCTCGAAGTGCGCATCGTGCCGTCCTACCAGGTGATGTCCAGTCTGGGGTTGCTGAATTCCTATACCGGCCTGATCGTGCCCCTGCTGGCCTCGGCCACCGGCACCTTCTATTTCCGCCAGTTCTTCATGTCGGTGCCGGACGAGTTGCTGGAAGCCGCGCGGATCGATGGCGCCGGGCCGTTCCGCTTCTTCGTCGACATCCTGATCCCGATCTCGCGCACGATGATGGCAGCGATCTTCATCATCATGTTCGTCTATGGCTGGAACCAGTATCTCTGGCCGATGCTGATGACCACGGACGAGAGCTTCTACACGCTCATGCGCGGCATCAAGTCGATCCTGCAGGTGTGGATCGGCTCGCAGATCCCCGATTACAACGAAGCCTTCGCGCTCGCCGTGCTCGCCATGCTGCCGCCGGTCCTGCTCGTGGTGGTGTTCCAGCGCTGGTTCATCAAGGGCCTCACCGAGAGCGACAAGTAAAGGAAGCAGGCCATGGCACGCATTGAAATCAACCAGGTCTCAAAGGTCTATTCGAACGGCATGACCGCCGTCGACAACATCAACATCGACGTCGCCGATGGCGAGTTCATCGTGCTGGTCGGACCGTCGGGCTGCGGCAAGTCCACGCTGCTGCGCATGGTGGCGGGGCTGGAAGACATCTCCAGCGGAGAGGTGAAGATCGGCTCGAAGGTCGTCAACAAGACCGACCCGGCCGACCGCGACATCGCCATGGTGTTCCAGAACTATGCGCTCTATCCGCATATGACGGTCCATGACAACCTCGCCTATGGCCTCAAGAACCGAGGCACGCCCAAGCCGGAGATCGCGGCCCGCGTGGCGGAAGCGGCGAAAATGCTGGAGCTGGAACCCTATCTCGACCGCAAGCCGCGGGCGCTGTCCGGCGGCCAGCGCCAGCGGGTCGCCATGGGCCGCGCCATCGTGCGCAAACCCGCCGCCTTCCTGTTCGACGAGCCGCTTTCCAATCTCGACGCCAAGCTCCGCGTCTCCATGCGTGGCGAGATCCGCAAGCTGCAGCGCCGGCTCGGCACCACCTCGATCTATGTCACCCATGACCAGCTCGAAGCCATGACGCTGGCCGACCGTCTCGTCGTGCTCAATGCCGGCCAGATCGAGCAGATCGGCAGCCCGCTCGACATCTACCACAAGCCCGCCTCGACCTTCGTCGCCGGCTTCATCGGCTCGCCCGCCATGAACCTGCTCAAGGTGACGCGATCAGGCGACGGCTGGCAGGTCGGCAGCCAGCCCCTGCCGGGAGCACGGCCGCAGACGACCGCTGCCATGCTCACCATCGGGCTGCGCGCCGAGAACCTGGCCATCACCCCGGCCGATGCCGACGGCCTCACCATGAAGCTCGATTATATCGAGGAACTCGGCGCCCAGCGCCTGCTGCACGGCACCGTGGATGGCCAGGCGCTGGTGGTTGCCACCGCCGCCGAGGATGCGTTTGCCGACGACATCCGCATCGCGATCGCGCCGCGCGACCTGCATTATTTCGATGCCGTGTCGGGCAAGCGCATCGAAGGCGGCAGCCCATGATCACGCGCACCACCGACCGCCTCGAAGCCGTGCCGCAGGACGTGTTCCGCGATTTCGCCACGTCCGGCCGCTCCCGCGACCTGCACGAGAATTTCCTGCACGCGCTGCCGGCGCTGAACGAAGTCGAGGTCGCAGGCGCCCCATCCGCGTCCGGCCCCCTTGCCTTTCCCTTCACCGTCGCTGCATGGAACCTCGAACGCTGCCTGTTCCCGGACGCCAGCGCCGCTCATATCGCCGCGACCAGTGCGTCCGTCGTGCTGCTCTCCGAGATGGACGACGGCATGGCCCGCACCGCCCAGCGCAACACCACCGCAGATGTCGCCCGCGAACTTTCCATGCACTATGCCTATGGCGTCGAATTCATCGAGCTCGGCCTCGGCTCCGAGACCGAGCGCGAACTCTGCGCTGACGATTTCAACGCGCGCGGCCTGCACGGCAACGCGCTGATGTCGGCGACGCCACTCGCCAAGCCCTTCCTCATCCGGCTCTGGGGCGAGCGCATCTGGCTCAGCCACGATCCCGACCAGCTTCGCATCGGCGAGCGCTGCGCGGTCGGTGCGCTGATCGAAACGGTGTACGGACCCTTCGTCGCCGTCTCGGTCCATCTCGAAAGCGCCACCACGGCAGCCTATCGCGAGCGCCAGATGAAGGACCTTATCGACACGCTCGAAACCGCCTTCCCCGCCCTGCCCATCCTGATCGGCGGCGATCTCAACACCGGCAACCATGCCGGCGGCGACTGGGAGGCCGAGGGCCTGTTCGCCATGAGCGCCGAACGCGGCTTTATCCGCCACGGCGGCCCAATCCGCCAGATGACGACGCGGCCGAGCCTGATCACGCGCTGGCCGGAGCGCGCGATGAAGCTCGACTGGTTCCTGAGCCGTGGGCTGGAGATTTCGACCTCGGCGATCGTCTCGTCGCTCGACGAGGATGGGCGCCCGCTGTCGGATCATGATTTGATCACCTGCAGGGTCGAAGGCTTTACGGTTGCCTGAAGAAAACCCCGCCCAAACCGTAGGCGGACGACCGGGCTTGCCACGCCCCATCCTCCGTCCTACATCAGGCAAACTTCAGGGCATCCAGGGGGCCGATAGATGGCTGGTATCAAGAACGTCGCCGTCCAGATGGACCATGTGTCCACGATCAACATCAACGGCGACTCGACATTCGCCATGAGCCTCGAGGCACAGGCGCGCGGATACAAGCTGTTCCACTACACGCCCAACCAGCTCTCGATGCGCGACGGGAGCATCTTCGCCACCGTCGAGCCGATGGAACTGCGCGATATCAAGGGCGACCACTACACCCTTGGCGAACCCGAAAAGATCGATCTTTCGACCATGGATGTCGTGCTGCTCCGCCAGGATCCACCCTTCGACATGGCCTATATCACCGCCACCCACCTGCTCGAACGCGTCCATCCGAAGACGCTTGTCGTCAACGACCCCGCCTGGGTGCGGAATTCGCCGGAAAAGATCTTCGTCACCGAATTCGCCGACCTGATGCCGAAGACGCTGATTTCCCGCGACCCCAAGGAAATCGCCGAATTTCGCGCCGAGATGGGCGACATCATCTTGAAGCCGCTCTACGGCAATGGCGGCGCCGGCGTGTTCCATTCGACCCGCGACGACCGCAACTATTCCTCGCTGATGGAAATGTTCGGCCAGATGTTCCGCGAGCCCTTCATCGCCCAGCAATATCTCCCCGACGTCCGCAAGGGTGACAAGCGCATCCTGCTCGTCGACGGCGAGCCGGTCGGCGCCATCAACCGCGTGCCGGCGGAAAACGACGCCCGCTCCAACATGCATGCCGGCGGCCGCCCCGAGCATACGGAACTGACGGCCCGCGAACGCGAGATCTGCGCCCGGATCGGACCCGCGCTCCGCGAACGCGGCTTCATCTTCGTCGGCATCGACGTCATCGGCGACTATATGACCGAGATCAACGTCACCTCTCCAACTGGCATCCGCGAGGTCAAGCGATTCAGCGGCACCGACGTCGCCGCCCTGATGTGGGATGCGATCGAGAAGAAGCGCACCTGACGAGCCCGCCGCACGCTCTCGACGCGGCAGGTTGCAGGCTTTTGTTCTCGTTGCACAACCACCTGCAACCGCATTGCAGCCTGGCCGCGATATTCGTTCGCAGATTGTTCTTGTTTCATTCCCGATTCCATGATTGATTGCAATCATGGACCGCACAATGCGTGTATGCCCGCCATGATGGCGGACTTGTCGGGGGCATGGTCGATGGTGGCGAGAGTCGCAACGGTTGCATTCCAGGGCATCGAAGGCGCGCCCGTCGATGTGCAGGTGATGATCGGGCCGGGCAAGCTCAACATGTATGTCGTCGGCCTGCCCGACAAGGCGGTGGCGGAGAGCCGGGAGCGGGTGCAGGCGGCACTCCACGCTTCGGGCCTGACGCTTCCGCCCAAGAAGGTGACCGTCAATCTGGCGCCCGCCGACCTGCCGAAGGAAGGCAGCCACTATGACCTGCCGATCGCGCTGGCGCTGATGGCGGTGCTCGGCGCGATCCCCGGCGACGCCCTGGCGGATTATGTGGTGATCGGCGAACTCAACCTGGATGGCACCATTGCCCCGGTCGCCGGCGCGCTGCCCGCAGCGATCAGCGCCAATGCCATGGGCAAGGGCCTGATCTGCCCCTATGACAGCGGCCCCGAGGCCGCCTGGGCAGGGTCCGGCATGGATATCCTCGCGCCGCGCAGCCTGATCGCGCTGGCCAACCATTTTCGTGGCACCCAGGTGCTGAGCCGGCCGGAAGCAGCCATCCGCGCCATTCCCGCCAATCTGCCTGATCTCGCCGACATCAAGGGACAGGAAAGCGCCAAGCGTGCGCTCGAAGTCGCCGCGGCTGGCGGTCACAACCTTTTGATGATCGGCCCGCCCGGCTCGGGCAAGTCGATGCTGGCCCAACGCCTGCCCTCGATCCTGCCGCCGCTTTCCGCCGCAGAACTTCTCGAAGTCTCGATGATCCACTCGATCGCCGGCCAGCTTCCCGGTGGCAAGCTGTCGGACCGCCGGCCGTTCCGGGCGCCGCACCATTCCGCCACCATGGCAGCACTTGTCGGCGGTGGCCTGCGTGCGCGGCCGGGCGAAGCGTCGCTCGCGCATAACGGCGTCCTGTTTCTCGACGAACTGCCGGAGTTCCATCCCGCCACGCTCGATGCGCTGCGCCAGCCGCTCGAAACCGCCGAATGCGTCATCGCCCGCGCCAATCACCATGTCAGCTACCCCGCCAGCATCCAGTTGGTGGCCGCGATGAACCCCTGCAAATGCGGCATGGCCGGCGAGCCCGGCCATCTCTGCGCCCGCGGTCCGCGCTGCGTCAGCGACTATCAGGGGCGGCTGTCGGGTCCGCTGCTCGACCGCATCGACATCCGGATCGACGTACCCTCGGTCAGCGCCGGCGACCTGATCCGGCCGATGACCGCCGAAACCAGCGAAACCGTCGCCCGTCGCGTCGCGCGGGCGCGGGATCTGCAGCGCGATCGCTTCGCCTCGCTCGGCGCGCCGCGGGTCGGCTGCAACGCCCGTTGCTCCACGGCACTCATCGAGACCATTGCCGAACCCGACCCCGCCGGCCTGCAATTGCTCCGCGACGCCGCCGACAAGTTGAAATTCTCGGCGCGCGGCTATCACCGCATCCTGAAAGTGGCGCGGACATTGGCGGATCTGGACGAAGCCCCACATGTCGGCCGCATCCATCTCGCCGAGGCGATCTCCTACCGGATTGCAGGCGAGCGATTGCAGAGCGCGGCATGACGAAAAGGGGCCGGAAACCCGACCCCTTGGAAACCCGCGATTGGATGGCTGCCCGTCAGTTCCCCAGGCCCTCGAACAGCGCAGTCGAGAGATAGCGCTCGGCGAAGGAAGGGATGATCACGACGATGGTCTTGCCGGCGTTCTCCTCGCGGCTCCCGACCTTGATCGCGGCGGTGAGTGCGGCGCCCGAGGAGATGCCGACGGGCACGCCTTCGAGCTTCGCAACCAGCCGGGCATTCTGGAACGCCTCGTCATTGGTCACGGTCACCACCTCGTCATAGACCGACGTGTCGAGAATGGCGGGCGCGAAGCCGGCGCCGATGCCCTGGATCTTGTGCGGGCCCGGGCTGCCGCCCGAGAGGATCGGGGAATCGGCCGGCTCGACGGCAATGACCTGGAGACCGGGTTTCTTCGCCTTCAGCACCTGGCCCGCGCCGGTGATCGTGCCGCCGGTTCCGATGCCAGAAATGAAGATATCCACGCCGCCATCGGTGTCGTTCCAGATCTCCTCGGCCGTGGTCTTGCGATGGATTTCGGGGTTGGCGGGGTTTTCGAACTGCTGCGGGATGATGGCCCCGGGGATCGATCCCGCCAGTTCCTCGGCCTTGGCGATCGCGCCCTTCATGCCCTTGGCGCCCTCGGTCAGCACCAGTTCGGCGCCGAGCAGTGCCAGCATCTTGCGGCGCTCGATCGACATCGTCTCTGGCATGGTCAGGATCAGCTTGTAGCCCTTGGCGGCGGCGGCAAAGGCCAGCGCGATGCCGGTATTGCCGGATGTCGGTTCAACCAGCGTGGATTTCCCGGGCACGATCTTGCCCTGCGCCTCGAGCGACTCGATCATCGCCACGCCGATGCGGTCCTTGACCGAGGCGATCGGATTGAAGAATTCGAGCTTGGCGAGAAGATGCGCTTTCACGCCTTTTTCCTTCGCCAGCTTGTCGAGCCGGACAATCGGCGTATCGCCGATGGTTTCGGTGATCGATCCGTAGACCCGGCCGCGACCCGGCTTCTTTGCGTCTGCCATGATGCTCTCCCTTCAGTGTTTTCCGTTGCCAGAGAAACTAGGAGGGAAAGTCACGACTTTCCAGACAGATTCGGTCGGCGGGACACATTATTCGGGAATAACCACCCGCTTTCGGCGCCGACAGGGAAACATTGTCTCAGTTCGACCGGATGGCGATATAGCCGGCCGTGCCCGCGAGGAACGTCGCCGACGCCTGGTTCAGCCGCTTCAGCGCCGCCGGATGCCGGAGCAGGTCGCGCGCCTTGGCGGCGAGCATGATATAGGGCACCGTCACGACAAGCAGCACCGCCACGCTGACGAGGATCAGTACCACGTAGTCCGACAGGGTCACCGTGGTGATGTCGATCAGCGTCGGCACCAGCGCAAGATAGAACAGCATTGCCTTGGGGTTGCCGAGCGTGACGAACAGCCCGGACATCAGCGCCTGCAGCACGCTCGCGCGGCGGGTCGCCACCACATCGGTGCGGACGATGCCGGAGGTCCAGATCTTGTAGGCCATCCAGGCCAGGTAGGCCGCGCCGACATATTTGATCACCAGGAACACGACGCCGAAGGTCTGCGCGACGACCGCCAGGCCCAGGATCACCGCCGTCAGGAAGACGAGGTCGCCGAGCGCGATGCCGACCGCCATGGCAAGGCTCTCGGAAAAGCTCGTTCCGAGCGCGCGGGCAACCAGCGCCGTAATGCCCGGACCGGGGATCAGCGCGACCACGAAAAGGGCGAGTGCATAGGTGGCGATCGTCGAAAATGTCATGGTGAATCCTCTGGAGAGGCTCTTACACGCAGTCGACGAAGTCGTCAAGAATTCATGTCAAATAGTAAATTTCCGTCAAATTTACGTCATTTACATGAAAATTCCGTCAATAATCTAGAATTCCATTGTCGGCGGCAGCATGAACGCACGGGAGGGTTTTGCGCGCCGGCCCGGGTCGCGTATCATCAGGTCGCAACTGCCCTGGTAGGCGATCTCCCGACCGTCCCATCCCAGCCGATCCGGCGCGAACAGGATCTCGACCGCGTCATCCCGCGCGCCCAGCGCCCCGATGATCGCGGCGAGGGTCGGCATCCCCTTGGCCACCACATCCAGCAGCCGCAGCACGCGGCCCTCCCGCTTCCAGGCAATCACCGCCCCGAGCGCCGGAAGATGGCTCAACTGCACGTCGGGGTCGAAGCAGGCATTGAGAAGAAAGGTCCTGGTCTGGCCGCGCACCGAAAAGCGGCCGGAAACTTCGCCTCGATCCTCGAGAACATCCGTCACCAGCGCAAGGTCGGCGCTATCGTCCAGCGACAGCGGCCGCGCATCGACAGCGCCGGTTGGCTCCGGCATCGGCCCCCGGCAGAGGTGCTGCGGCACGGTCTCGAACCCATGGGGACGGTAGAGATCGGGCTTGTCGGTCAGCAGCAGCCCCGCCTCGAAGCCCTCCGCCTCGGCCCAGGCGAAGGCGCGCCGCATCAGGTCGCCATAGAGCCCCTGCGCGCGATAGTCCGGCCGCACTGCGCCGGACTGGTAGCCGACCGCGCGGACGGCCTGCCCATCGACGACCAGCGGCATGGAGAAGGCGCTGAAATTGGCGACGCAGCGGCCGGCGGCGTCGAACCAGCCAAACGGCATCGCCGTCGGATCCGGCCCGCTGAACCGGTCGAGAAGGCCGATATCGATGTCGAATATGTCCCGGAGCAGGTCGGCAAGCGCCAGGAAGGAGGCGCGATCGGCGAAATACCCCGTCCGCAGTTCGAGGCCGCGCAGAGGATCGTGCGGCCGCGCCACCGCTATTGCAGCCCGGTCGAGCCAAAGCCGCCGGCGCCGCGCTCGGTCTCGCCGGCCAGCGCCCGCTCTTCCACCACCGCCTGCACCACCGGCGCCACCACGAGCTGGGCGATGCGCATGCCGCGCTCCACGGTGAAGCGCTCGTCGCCATGGTTGATCAGCAGAACCTGGACCTCGCCGCGATAGTCGCTGTCGATGGTGCCCGGCGTGTTGAGGCAGGTGATGCCGTGCTTCAGCGCTAGGCCCGAGCGCGGCCGCACCTGCACCTCGTATCCCGGCGGGATCGCGAAGATGAAACCGGTGGGGATCAGCGCCCGCTTGCCGGCACGGATCGTCACCGGCGCACCCTCGGGCACCGCGGCGCGGATATCCATGCCGGCGGAGCCCGGCGTTTCATAGGCGGGGAGATCGAGGCCTTCGCCATGCGGCAGGCGCACGAGGCCGACGAGCGGGGAGACATTGGTCGTTCTGGTCATGCCGGCTTTCTCGCCCGCCATCCGGCCCGGGTCAATTGCATTCGGCGCCCCAAATCGCTAGAGAACCGGCAACCAACAGGATTTTCATCGATGACGGACGAACTGGCCGAGGCGATCGCTCGCCGCCGCACCTTTGCTATTATCGCCCATCCGGACGCGGGCAAGACCACGCTGACGGAGAAGCTGCTGCTGTTCGGCGGCGCCATCCAGCTCGCCGGCGAGGTCAAGGCCAAGAAGGACCGCATCCAGACCCGCTCGGACTGGATGAAGATCGAGCGCGAGCGCGGCATCTCGGTCGTCACCTCGGTCATGACCTTCGAATATGGCGGCAATGTCTTCAACATCCTCGACACGCCCGGCCACGAGGACTTCGCCGACGACACCTACCGCACGCTGACCGCCGTCGACGCCGCCGTGATGGTCATCGACGCGGCCAAGGGCATCGAACCGCGCACGCTGAAGCTGTTCGAGGTCTGCCGCCTGCGCAACATCCCGATCATCACCTTCATCAACAAGATGGACCGCGAGAGCCGCGATCCGTTCGAGATCCTCGACGAGGTCGAGGAGAAGCTGGCGCTCGACACCGCCCCGCTCACCTGGCCGATCGGCCGGTCCAAGACCTTCTGCGGCAGCTATCACCTGGCCACCAACGAGGTCCGCGGCTCCGACACCGAGGAGCACACCAAGAAGGTCAACGGCCCCGAGGCGGTCGCCAGCCGCCTGCCGCAGAACGAGCAGGAAGCCTTCATCGACGAGGTCAGCCTGGCGCGCGAGGCCTGCAGGCCCTTCGATGTCGACGCCTTCCTCGAAGGCCACATGACCCCGGTCTTCTGGGGCTCGGCGCTGCGGAATTTCGGCGTCCGCGACCTGATCAACGCGCTCGGCGACATCGCGCCTCCGCCGCGCGACCAGGTGGCCGACACCAGGACCGTGCATGCCGGCGAGAACAGGATGACGGCCTTCGTCTTCAAGATCCAGGCCAACATGGACCCCAACCATCGCGACCGCATCGCCTTTGCCCGCGTCTGCTCGGGCAAGCTCGAGCGCGGCATGAAGGCCCGGCTCGCCCGCACCGGCAAGCTGCTCGGGCTGACAGCGCCGCAATTCTTCTTCGCCTCGCAGCGCCAGCTCGCCGACACCGCCTATGCCGGCGACGTGGTCGGCATCCCCAACCACGGCACGCTCCGGATCGGCGACACGCTGACCGAGGGCGAGCAGCTCGTCTTCCAGGGCGTGCCCAATTTCGCGCCGGAAATCCTGCGCCGCGTCCGCCTCGAGGATGCGATGAAGGCCAAGAAGCTCAAGGAAGCCCTGCAGCAGATGGCCGAGGAAGGCGTCGTCCAGCTCTTCCTGCCGGAAGACGGCTCGCCCGCCATTGTCGGCGTCGTCGGCGCGCTGCAGCTCGACGTGCTCAAGGAGCGGCTGTCGTCGGAATATACCCTGCCGGTCAGCTTCGAACAGTCGCGCTTCTCGGTCTGCCGCTGGATATCGGCCGACAGCCCCGCCGACCTCGACAAGTTCGTCACCGCGCGCCGCGGCGACATCGCCCGCGACCTCGACGGCGACCCGGTCTTCCTCGCCCAGGACAGCTTCTCGCTGCGCTACGAGTCCGAGCGCTATCCCGCGATCCGGATGGTGGGGATAAAAGAATACCAGGTTGCCAAGGCTGCGTAGCGTCCGGCGATAGCCGGCAAATCAATGAAGTTGATTTGAGCGGAGCAGGCCTGAGCGCGGGCCGCGCGAAGGCGCACGCGTAGCGTCCGGCGCAGCCGGCAAATCAATGAAGTTGATTTGAGCGCTTCGGAGCGATGGCCGCAGGCCAGAAATCGACGAAATCGATTTCAGCGAACGAAGGCCTGAGCGCGGACCGCGCGAAGGCGCACGCGTGAGCAGCCGGCAAGGCCGGGCAATACCCCTCACCACCTTCGGCCATGGGTTCACTCCGTTCACCCGGCCTCGTTTGTCACTGCAATCGATCCACCGGATCGATTTCTTCGCTGCGCGAACCGTTCCGCACCCTCTCCCACAAGGGGAGAGGATAGCTCGTCCCCGAGAGCCGAAGGCGATCGGCTGGACGAACTTGGTGAGGGGTAAATTCGCTGCAACCTCACAACCTCCAAAACATATTGCTATACGATCATATAATTACCATCTAGGCTGCTGTCACACCGCACGAAACGGAGCCAGCCATGCCCACATTCACCGGCAAACATTCCGCCATCGCCTATGCCCGCAGCGGTTCCGGACCCGACATCGTCTGGGTCGGCGGCGGCGGAACGATGGGGCGGGACTGGCAGCGCTTCCAGACCCCGCATTTCGATCCCGCATTCCGCAGCACGGTGTTCGACAACCGCGGCATCGGCGACACGACCTGCAACGTTCCCCTGCCCTGGCCGATCTCCGACTTCTCCGACGACCTCGCCGAACTGGTCGCCGGGGTCTGCGACGGCCCCGTCTTCTTCATCGGCTCGTCGCTCGGCTCGGCCGTCGTCCAGCAGCTGGCGATCGATCACCCGCATCTCGTGCGCGCGGCCATCGTCATGGGCAGCGGCGCCTGGAGCACCGGCTGGGGCTGGGATTACCAGGAGGCGGAGATCGAATTCCGCAGGCGGGGCGGCAATCTCGACGGCATGATGGGCGTGGCCCATTATGCCGCGATGCTCTATCCCGCCCGCGCGCTCGGCGACCGGGATCTCTGGCCGAAGCTCCGGGCGCTGATGCTGGAATGGATGGAGTCGGGCGAAAACGAGGATTCACTCGTTTCGCAATGGGATGCCTCGCTCCGCTTCGACCAGCGCGACCGCCTGCCATCGGTGCGGGTTCCCGTCCACGTCGTCTCCTTCGCCGAGGACGTCCAGGCCCCGCCGCAGGACGGCGAGGAACTGGCCGCACTCATCCCCGGCGCCGAATTCCACCTGCTGGAGGGGATGGGCCACGGCTCATGGTACGGCCATGCGCATGAGCGGCTGAACGGGTATCTCGAGGGGATTCTGCGGCGGTATGTGTGAGGGATTTTGACGGGCACCTGGTGGGAAGGAACCTGACGGCAAGGAACATTGCATCTGCGATCTGATGCAGCTTCTCGGGGCGTCCCAGTCTCGCATGTCGCGCCATATGGCTGTGTTGAAGACCGCAGGGATCGTGACCGACCGTCGCGACGCACAATGGGTTCGCTACCGCCGGAATCCTGATCTCGCTGTCGAACTCAATACGATCCTCGATGCGGTCGTATTGGCGATCGATGCGAAGGAATTGGCCTCGCGGGAGTTCCTGGCAACGCGGAAAGACGTCGGATGACCGATATCGCCGGGTTTGGGCCATATTGGTCCAGCTCAACTTGACATCAATCAACGACACAAAACCTGTCAGCGCCCATCATACTTGGAAGTAGGCCCTTTATTCGCGAGCTGGCGGGTCGCGTGCACATGTTCGCACACAATGGGTGGCTGCCGGACATCCATCGTTCACTGCAACTTGGCCTCGGCCATTATTGCCCGGTTGGCGAGACAGATTCCGAACACGCCTTTTGCGCCCTTCTCGAGCGCATGTTGAAAGTTTGGCGGACAGGGAACGCAATTCCGCCGCTGGAACATCGGCTGTCCGTTGTCGTAGAATTTGCCGCGGAGTTACGCACCCTGGGTCCCGCGAACTTTCTCTATTCCGATGGCGACACGCTATTTGCTCATGGGGATCGCCGAAAGCAGCAGCCCTCCGGCAAGGCCATTCCGCCTGGGCTCGTCTTTCTGGAACGGCACTGCGGACGCAACGGCATAGGGTTCGACGCCAGCGGTGTTACTGTCGTCAACGACGACCAATTCATCACCTTGACGGCAAGCATTCCGCTGACGGATGACCCTTGGCAGGCCTTGTCACAGGGAGAAGTGATTGCCGTTCGAAACGGACAGGTTACAGCGAGGCATTCAGGTCTGCCAGAGATTTAACCGAGTAGAGACTTGGGCCACTGCAACGTGCGCCCGTTTGATCAGCACCGATGGATTGGATTGCGGGATGATGTCGGCGCAACGCGTGAACTGGCCCTGTTCAATCTCGCAATCGATAGCAAACTTCGCGCCTGTGACCTCGTCAGACTGAGAGTGGAGAGAGCAGGACGGAGTTATCTGTTTCCCGGCAGGCGTCGGCATCGGCGGCAGTCGGTGGTCGCCGTCGCGCAAAATCTCGACCTGACTTCGTGGCGAACACCGCAACGAACAAGAAAAGGGCATGCCCTTACGACACGCGGTGCATCACTCTCCCGGCCTCCTTCACCAGATTTGTCCCGGGGCAGTGTGTGAGGTCGTCATGTTCAACCGGCTAAGTGCCGTCAGCTTCACCTCGAGCGCCCGCAGCATCGGCTCCGCCATGGTCAGCGTCGATCGAAGTCGAGTGTGGCTAAAGTCTGTCAGCAGCCTTGCGGCAAGATCGGCCTCGTTTGCTTCGATCAAAATCTCCGCGCTTCGGAGAACCGCTGGCAGCTCCGCCGCAACATCAGCTTCAAAGGCGCGCCAGATATCGCTCACGCTTAACAGTGTTGCCCCTCCATCCTGGAAGGCCGCATGCATGAGCTGCCTGAATATCTGGACGGCAGAGCGGGAAATTTCGACACCTTGCGGCACCTGCGAGACTGCCTCGGGACTTGAAATCGCCTTTCGCATGTCCTGAAAACGCGACGCCTCGTAATCGGTGAGATAACGGTGCATGGCATATTCGGCGGGTACATCGGTCATGCCCATGAAGACGGGTACCAATGGGGCGGCGACGGGTCCAACCGGGGCATGCCACATGACGCGCAGGGAATCGTGGCTTGGATGTACCAAAGGTACGATCTGCCCATAGCCCGCCGTGTCCCCCGTGAGCCTCTCCGTGGCAATTGCCCATACGACGTCAGCGAACCCGATCTTCTGCGGCCGAGCAGCGCGGCACCGCATCTCTTCCTCGATCCAGGCCTGGCCCGCCCATTGGCCCTTGCCGTCGCCATAGACGGCATTCACATTGAAGAGGCCATTCGATTCCGCGTACCAACCAAGGCCGCTGGCGGTCCTGATGAAATGGTCGGGAAACAGGAAATCCTCGTTCGGCTCCTGAGGGATATCTCCCATGTAGCCGGGCCGCGAAGCTCGGATGCTGTCAGGGCCAAGCCGCTCCGCCACCCATAGACCGAGCCCACCCGAGAACTCGATGACCACCCAGGCCTCGTCGGGATCAGCAAGGATATGCGAGTTCCCTCCATAGCAGGAATATCCGTGTTCAGCGATGAGGTCGGCGATGATGTCCACCCCCTCGCGCGCTGTGCGGGCCCGCTCCAGAACGATGCGGGAGAGATCGGAATAATTTGGTCCTTTCTGGTTGGCCGGGGTCATGTCGATCAATTCGGCTCGCGACGGTGACCAGATGTCTCGTACCGCCACCCCAAACTCGTTCAGCCCGCCGTTGGTGAGCGGTGCGGGAACGCCGAGGTAATGGCTGTAACTCACCCGCACATGGCGTGCCGTCTCGGGCACCTGTGGGATGGAACTCAACTCGCCGGGAAGCCGCGCCTGCGGGGTCACGCCGACACTGATCGTGGTTCCCGGGGCGTGAGTATTGCGGGGTACGACCTCGAGCCAGTGGCTCGACGGCTCATCGCCATAGCCTGCCAGCCAGGCATGGCCGGAGCCGGCATGGTTTCTTCCAATATACAGACCGTAACTCATGATTGATTACATCTTTGTCCAAGTGAGCGATTTGCTGGACACAAGTGGTACCAGTCTTGGCTAGGAGAACCATTCAGGCCACGACGGCAGCTGAACCATATGCGGAAATGATTTCCGCCTCGCGCCATAACCAGTCAAAGTCGTTCGAACGGCCGAAAAGCAATTGGCACTGCTTTGCAGATACACGCCGTCCTTCCGAGACGCTCCCACGCGACAGCAGCCAACTGACCTGCCGTCGCAGTGTTCTCGAAGCAAACCAAATTCCGCCGGCGCAAGTGCATATCCTCACCTGCCTAGCTGGGCTCGCCCCCGCCGTAGGAAGCGATTGCCTTCACCTTCCTTGACCAGGTAGGCGGCGGCATCGCTGGCCGACATCGGCCTGCTGATGAAATAGCCCTGCACCTGATCGCAGCATTTGGCGACCCAATCGAACTGGGCCTGCGTCTCCACGCCCTCTGCCGTGACGCTCATGCCGAGCATACGTGCGAGCTCCACGACCGCGGAAACGATCGCCTTGCTTTTCCCGTTCTCCGACACGTCCATGATGAAGGAGCGATCAATTTTCAGCTTGTTGAACTGGAAGCGCTGCAGATAGCTGAGCGATGAATAACCGGTCCCGAAATCGTCCAGCGCCAGGCTGATGCCCAGGTCCTGGATCGACTTGAGCACCGGCAGGTTCGCTTCCTGAAGCAAGGCGGACTCGGTCACCTCAAGCTCCAGACGCCGGTGGTCGAGCCCGGTATCCATGAGTGCTGATACGATCATGTTCACCAGCCCCTCATCGGCAAGCTGTCGCGTCGACAGATTGACCGAAATTGACAGTTCGGATGGCCATTTTGTCGCTTCTGCACAGGCCGCCCGCAAGGCCCATTCGCCGATCTCGCCGATCAAGCCGCTTTCTTCCGCCAGTCCGATGAATTGGACCGGGCTGACAAGCCCGCGAACGGGATGCCTCCATCTCAACAGCGCCTCGAAACCGACCGTCCGGCTCGACGACGTATCCAGAAGCGGCTGGTAGGCAAGTTCGAGTTCATTGTTTTCGACCGCTCGGGACAGGTCCTCCAGAAGCTTTTTCCGATCCCTGAGCCGAATTTCCATGGCTGGTTCGAAGACCACGACATTGCCGCCGCGCCTGGCCTTGGCCTCGTAGAGAGCGATGTCGGCTTTGGTGAAGAGGTCGCTTCCCGACGATATGGTCGCGGTCGACGAAATACCAATGCTCACGCCGACGGTCAGGGACTGATCGGATTGCCTGAAGGGGGTCGCAAAGCATTGCGTGATCCTGTTTCCGAGATCGACCACATCCGAGACCGCGCAAATATCCATAATGATCGCGAATTCGTCGCCCCCGAGCCGCGCCAGCAGGCAGTCTTTGGGGGTGCAACTGCGAAGTCGTTCCGCGACCTCGATGAGCACGGCGTCGCCGACCCCATGACCCAGGGTATCGTTGATCTCCTTGAACGAGTCCAGGTCGATGAGAAGTACAGCCGTCATGCGACTGGAAGCGATCGCCTCGCTCAGCTTCCGGCTGAAAATCACCCGACTGTAGAGGCCGGTGAGGAAATCATGATGGGCCAGTTGCACGATCTCGTCGCGGATACGCCTTTGCTCCGAGATATCGCGGAAGAAGACTGAAATACCGTTTCCGGTCGAATAGGCGCGCAAACCGATCCACATTTGACGCGATGCGTTGAAAGTCTCCAGTTCCAGGGGTTCGCCCGTCTCCAGGACACTTTCATAGCCGGCCTCGTAGGTCTCGCGCTCCTCGGGCCGGAGCACATCCCATAAACCCGCGCCGACGCCGAAATCGGCCAGCTCCGGGATCATGGTCAAGGCTTGAGTGTTGAAAAAACGAACCCTCCATTGGGCATCAAGAACCAGCACGCTGTCGCTGGTCGACTCAAGCACCGAGGTAAGCCGCATCTCGCTGTCGCTGAGCCTCAACAGCCGCTCGTCGGCGATTCTCTCAAGCCGATTGCGCGTCGTGACGATCCAGTATTCTCGAAGCCCAACGACGGTCGCAAGAACGACAGCCAGCGACGCGGAGAAATACTGATAGATTCCCTGACCGAACGCGCCCGAAATGCTGCCAGTGATGAGAATGACAAACAGGATTGCGGCTGGAGCCAGGGCCTGGCTCCAGGTGCGCTGGCGCTCGCCAATATCCATGTGCGCATTCGCACCGGCCGATCGCGCGATGAGGCAGTGCTCTGCCGCCGCCCAGGCTATCAGTGCGGCCGAAACCATCCAGAGGATGTGCGGCCAGCCACCGACGGAGTATGCGCTGTTCATCAACTGAACTGCATAGATGAAATCCGCACCGCCCTCGAACGCGACTGCGGCTGTGAGGAGCGCCATCGGCAGGCGAGTCTTGTCACGCGGATGGAGCGCCAGGACGATCGCGCCAAGTGCGGCAATACTGCACCACAGCGCAGGGTACAGAAAGGCAACCAGGGTGCCAAACTCACTCAGTCGCGACGCCTTGATCTCGTGATGCAGGAGAAACAGTGTCCCGACGATCGTCGCGCCATAAAGCAAAATGAAGTTGTAGGTGTCGACCGCCGCCGAGTGGCGTCCCCTGCCGTAAAGTAAAATCCCGACCGCGAAGAGCAGGGCCATCACGAAAAAAGCGGTGTCGATAGGGGTCGGAAATGCAATCTGTCCTTCGGACGCGGCAGCGATATAGGCGATATTCGCCAGAATGTAGGTCAGCGAGCCCGCGCTGATGAAACCCCACGCCAGCCGATCGCGACCTGAACTGCGAACCGCAGCGGTTATGCTCAGCGCCGCAGCAAGGGTGGGGCCACCCATCTGCGTTGCCGCAAGCCAATCCAGCGCAGCATTCTCACTCCACCCGAAAAGGTGCGGAACGCGCCACAGAAGCGTCAGCGCACACGCCCCCATTGCAAGTACCAGAAGTCTAACCATTGCCCCCACCTTTCCTCCGTAGCCTAGGGACGAAACTCTACCAATTCGCTAATATACGCGGCGGAGAGTTGGCCGCTCAGGGCGGATGTACAGTGACCCAGGCTCTGATCTCAGTTGGGCTTCAAATTGCCCCCAGATGCTCAGCTCGCCGCTGGCATGTTGTTTGGCCCGATGATCACGTGGACCTCCATAACGTCCTCATATGCCGAAGGCTTCTAGAACCGTCGGCGATGAACTGTTTGCGCAGGCAGGTCGCGGGAGCCCCGCTCGCAATTTGGTTTAGACGAAACTCCATGCAACGATAGTCATGCACGCGTGCTACGGTGATGATGTCGAGCTTGCCATTCCGGGCAGTTCGGATCGCCGCCGAGCAATGACTTGCACCGTGGGTCTCCGGCCCTTGAGGGCCTCTTATGTCGAAAACACCAATCGTGCATTTTGAAGCGGCGAGCACTCTTGCCGTCGTGGTCTCGTCAAACGAGCCACTTCTCTTCCTGTCTGACGACCTGATGATCATCGCAGCGAGCGCCTCGTTCTGTCGCGTTTTCGAAATTGACCCCGCATCCGTCGCCGGTAAGCGGCTCAGTGATCTTGGAAACGGCGAATGGGCGATGCCCAAACTCGAATCGCTCTTGAAGGCGACGGCATCGGGCAGTGCCAATATCGAGGCCTATGAAATTGACCTGAAGCGGCCGAACCAGCCAGCACGGCAGTTGGTCGTCAATGCACGAACCCTTGATGACGGTGACCTCGAACATATTCGCCTGCTTCTCGCCATAACCGACGTGACCGCCATGCGCGCAGAGGCCCGGTTGAAGGACGACCTGGTTCGCGACAAGGCCATCCTGCTACAGGAAGTCCAGCACAGGGTCGCAAACAGCCTGCAGATCATCGCAAGCGTCCTGATGCAGAGCGCCCGCCGGGTTCAGTCGGAGGAAGTGCGCGGACACCTGCACGACGCCCGCCAGAGGATCATGTCGATCGCAGCCCTGCAACGGCAGCTCTCCACATCCCCCGGCGGCAGTGTTGAACTCAGGACCTACTTCACCCAGCTTTGCCACAGTCTTGGCGCATCGATGATTGCGGACCCTGGCCGGCTTTCGATTCAGGTAACGGCTGACGACAGCACCGTTGAGGCGGATGTGTCCGTGAGCTTGGGCCTCATCGTGACCGAACTTGTCATCAACGCCCTCAAGCACGCCTTCCCGGACGATCGATCGGGAACGATCATGATCGACTATCGATCGTCCGGCAGCGACTGGACGCTTTGCGTCGCCGACAACGGAATCGGCATGCCCGTCGGTGACGATGCTCCGAAAGCCGGGCTGGGAACGGGCATCGTCGAGGCGCTTGTGAAGAACCTGGACGGTCAGATTGAATTGAGCAATGCAGGTCCAGGCACCGTGGTCACGCTCAGCCATCGGAAAACGGCCGACCTCGATAATGACCTGTCGACAGCAGCGTAGGAACGAAACGGTGGCTACGCGCTTAACCTGTCAGCCTTGCGGCTCACCTCATACACCGAGTGAACAATGAAGAACGGCAAACCGGTCGTCCTGATCGTGGAAGACAGTCCGATGATACGAATGGGTGCCGTCGATCTGGTGCTGTCGGCAGGCTACGAAGCGCTCGAGGCCGGCGATGCCGACGAGGCAATCCGTATTCTCGAGTCGCGAGACGACATCGATCTGGTGTTCACCGATGTTCAGATGCCTGGGACGATGGACGGCGTCAAACTCTCACACTACATCCGCGATCGCTGGCCCCCGGTAAAGCTGATCGTTGCTTCCGGCGCAGCAATTCTTGAAGAAAGCAGCCTTCCTTTCGGGAGCAGGTTCTTCTCGAAGCCCTATGACGACCACATGATTACGGACGCGATGGCACGCTTGCTTTCGAGCGATGATCAGCAAGCGAATATCGGTTGAAGCGCCAGGTCCACGGATGTCGCCACAAAACGTCCAAATGGAAAAATGGCAGCTTCGGGCCAACCCGGGCCATGGCCGCGGGTCTCTGAAGCGCCAACAGCGGTCGCCAGTTCGCAGTCTTTGGTCCATCTCTGCCGGCATTGGACGCGCAATGGCGGACCAGTGAATTTTCGTTCGGCGCAGAGCACTTCCGCCCAAGCGGAAGGCGAATCGAGGCCTGCGGCTTGGGCGACTGTCTTTGCGATGGCCGGGTGAACCCCGAATGTTCAAGCGGTCGGAATAGTGCCACCGTCGATCACGTGCTCTGTTCCGGTGATGGACGCTGCCCGATCCGAGGCAAGGAACGCGATCAGGTCGGCAACCTCCTCCGGTGCGGCTGGTCGTCCCAGAGGTATGCCGCCAAGCGAGTTCATGATCATCTGCACCGCCGCATCGTAATCAATGCCGGCTTCCTCGGCTATGCGCAGAGCCAGACCATTGGAGCCCGGATCGGCGATCCAGCCAGGAGAAACCCGGACCACGCGAACGCCCATCGGCGAGACCTCTTTGGAGATGCTCTTGCTGTAGGTGTTGAGAGCCGCCTTGGCCGAAGCGTAACCCGTGGTCGCCTGCGGCAGAGGCAGTCGGTTCTGGATCGATGTGACGTGGATGACAACGCCGTGTCCCTGCGCGATCATGCCGGGAATGAGAGCGCGATCCAACCGGACCGCCGGAAAGAAGTTGAGGTTGAACTCCTTGTCCCATTCCCCATCGTCGAGCGCGGCAAAGCCGCCCGACGGAGCGGAAGAACCGCCCAGCACGTTCACAAGGATGTCGAGCCCGCCGAACTCTCGGCTCACCGCATCGACGACCGTTCGAACCCCAGCTTTGGTCGTCAGATCGGCTTCGACGAACGCCGCACCAGAAAAGTTCGCCGGCTCCGAACGGGCGGTGGTCAGCACGCGGGCCCCAAGCTCGTTGAACAGCGCCACGGTTGCCGCGCCCGCACCCGAAGTGCCGCCCGTGATCAGAGCCCTGCGGCCCTCGAGGGTAAGAAACGTCTTCATACCGTGATCTCCAGTTCTGCTACCTTGTCGCCCGCGAGGACAAAGAAGAAGCGCAGATCGATCGGGCTGCCGGGGAAGGTGCCGACGACATGGGCGGTCACCAGGGTTTTTCCGTTCTCCGTGCCGATGAAGAAGGGCTCAGCCGTGTAGGTGTAAAGCTGTCCGGCTTCCACCATCCACGCCCGTATTGCGTCGCGCCCGCGATGAACCTTGCCCTTGTCCTTCACGACGCCGGTTTCGGCGAAGGCGGCAGCAACGGCATCCGGGCTGCCTGTCCGGTCTGCATCGAAATAGTCTTCGATGGCTTTCGGCAGTTTGATCGTCATTGGTTTATCCTGTCCTGTCTGAGCCTCTTCGGCTGCGCGTTCGACCTCGGTTCGAGGCCGATAAGTCGAAACTAACTGAGGATTATTGACGCGATAAGCAGGACAAAATAGGATGAGGCATTTCGAAAAAAGGGACAATGACGCGATCTGTTCTGGTGGAACTCGATGCGGTTCTCAGCATCGCCCGACACGGCTCGTTTCGGGCCGCGGCGCTGGACCTTGGCATGTCCACGACAGCACTGAGCAATTCCATCGCCAAGCTCGAACAGCGACTGGGTATCCGCCTGTTCAACCGTACGACTCGAAGCGTCTCGCTAACGGATGCAGGAAGGACTTTCGTCGAGCGGGTCGGGCCGGCGATGACCGACATCCACGATGCCATGCTTGCGGCTCAATCGCTTCAGGAAATCCCGACTGGCACATTGCGCATCAATGCCTTTGCGTCGGCAGCCCGCGAAGTGATGGAGCCGCTCATTCTGGCCTTTATGAAGCGCTACCCTCAGGTGCATGTCGACCTGGTGACGGAGGGACGGCTCGTAGACATCGTCGCGGCTGGTTTCGACCTTGGTCTGAGGCCCGCCGACCTGGTGCCGAACGACATGATCGCCGTGCCGCTGGGATTGAAGCGCAGCAACGCCGTGGTCGCATCACCGGAATTCCTGCGCGCTCATGGCAGGCCAATCGTTCCAGCTGACCTGTACCGGTTTCGATGCATCCGGGCACGTCTGCCGAACAACGCCCTGTTTCGGTGGCGATTTGAGAAGGATGGGGAACCCGTACAGATCGACGTGCAAGGCGCGATCACCCTCGACGAGTCAAGCCTCGTCAGGATAGCGGCTCGGAACGGAGTTGGCCTTGGATACGTCATGGAGGCGGATGTGCGTGAAGACATCGAGGCCGGGCGACTTGTCCGTGTCCTCGATGACTGGACACCGCCGCTGGCCCCGCTAGCGATCTACTATCCCGGGAGGAAAAATCCGCCCGCCGCGTTCAGCGCGTTTATTCGAGCCGCCCGCGATTTTTCCAATGGCTGATTGTCTCGTCGCGTAGGTCAGACTAAGCCAAAGCAATGCAATTCAGCGAGATAGTCAGTGGAAGTGCGGCTGGCGATAATGATCGCTTCGGGCCAAACCCCGCCAAAACCATCCCAATCGCTCCAGCGCTCAAACCCGACCATTTTTTTCTCACACCAAATCAACCCCTTACCAAAATCCCCTCCCCCTCTCATCCTCCCCCTCCCCACCCGTGAGACAATACCCCTGTCCCGCCCTCGGCTACAGCGCATGGCGATGCGTCGAGGCGGGACCGGTGCCTGGCATGGGGAGACGACGCAAAGTCCCGTGCCGGGCGTCCGCGAGAAGGGCCTACCTCCCGGGACGGCGGCGGAAACGCCGACATTGTCGCCCGGGACGTGCGTGGTACCGCACACAAGCTTGAAGGCCGCGACACCGGCCCGAGGGTGCAGAGAGGCGAGTTCGCGGACGTGCATGGACACCGAACGGGGCACGGAAACGTGTCTTTTCGACCGGCGCAAGCCGGTCATTACCCGTGGCACGCCTCCGTGCCCCGGCCGATCCCGATCGCGAAAGCGGGGGGAGCGGGCCTGAGAAGGAACATGCCACGGGGCGGAACGGCTCGCGTGAACGCGGACCTGTGTCCTGCAGCGGTCAGTCGAAGACGATCCGGCTCCTGCCGCTGGTGAGATCGCCGACGAGGCCGGCCGCCGCCTCCGCTCCGGTCTCGGCGACCCGGAGCCGGAGTTCGGCCCCCGTGGCGTCGAAGCGCTCGTCGAGGACCTGGATGTCGGTGTTACCAGCGAGCCGCGCCTTGACCAGCGCCAGATCGGAGAATTCGAGATGCAGCCATCCCTCGACCATCGGCCGGAGTTCCACCCGCTCCGCCCCGCGCAGGCAGAGCGCCGCCGTGCCGCCATAGGCGCGCACCAGCCCGCCGCTGCCGAGCAGAACGCCGCCGAACCAGCGGGTTACGATCACAAGCGTCCGGTCGAGCGATTGGCCGTCGATGGCCGCCAGGATCGGCTTGCCGGCGGTACCACCGGGTTCGCCGTCGTCGGAAAAGCGGTAGGCGCCGCCGATCCGCCAGGCCCAGCAATTGTGGTTGGCGTCGGTGCGGCGGTGCGCGCCGAGCACGGCCTTAGCCTCCTCCTCGGTGGCGACCGGCAGGGCGATCGCCACGAAGCGGCTCTTCTTGATGATCTGCTCGGCGGTCGCCGGCCCGGCCAGTGCAAACATCGCTCACGACTACAGGAGCGGCAGCGGCAAGGAAAGCGGCCGGCGCCGTCAGTCGAAACTCACCGCCGTCGTGTTGGCGCCGCAGACCAGCACCGCCACGCGCTCGTCCGCGGCGGGCACGTAGCGGCCGGACAACAGCGCGGCAAAGGCCGCCGCCCCGCCCGGCTCGGTGGCGACCCGCACGCTGTCCCACAACGCCGCCTGCGCCTGGCAGATGGCGTCGTCGGTGACCAGCACCGACCGCGCCACATGATCGCGGGCGAAGGGAAACATCAGCCCGCCCACCTGTTTCGGCGCCAGCGAATCCGCCGCCACCCCGCCGGCGGGCGCATCGACCGGATGGCCGGCGGCGAGCGCCATGTTCAGCGTCGGCGCCTCCTCCGGCTCGACCGCGACGATCTTCACCCGCCCGCGATACCACGCCGCGATGCCGCCGATCAGCCCGCCGCCGCCCACCGCCACCAGCAGCGTGTCGAGCCCGGGCAACTGATCCTCGATCTCGCGGCCCAGCGTGCCCTGGCCGACCAGCGTTTCCGGCTGGTTGAAGGCATGGATCTGCATCGCGCCGCTTTCCGCGGCGAAGCGCTCGCTGGCGGCAAGCGCGTCGGCATAGCGGTCGCCGCCGATGACGAGATCGGCGCCGAAGCTGCGGATGCGGTCGGTCTTGGCCCTGGCGCTGATCGAGGGCACGTAGATCGTCGCCTTGATGCCGAGCCGCATCGCGGCATAGGCGACAGCGGCCCCGTGATTGCCGCCCGATGCTGCGACCACGCCGGCGGCGGGCACGTCACGCGCCAACAGATTGGTGAAGGCGCCGCGGGCCTTGAACGAACCGGAATGCTGCAGGCATTCGAGCTTGAGGTCGATCGCCCCGCCGGAAACGCCAAAATCGGCCATAGACACGCCCATGACCGGAGTGCGGCGGATATGCGGGCGGATGAGTTCGGCGGCCGCGGCGATGCGTTCGGGCGTAATGTCGGACATGTCAGGATCACCATCTGGAGGAAGGCAACACATCGCGCGACCGGCGGGCAAAATCAAGCGCTTCGCATGACTGGTCCCCGATCAGGTGCCCGCCCGCCCGATGAAGAAGTCCACCACCGCGCGAACCGAGGGGAGTTGGCCGCGACGGTGCGGAACGAGAATGGTCGTGGTGATTCGCCCGGCCGTCCAGTCGGGCAGCAGTCGGACCAGCAGCCCATCCGCGATCGCCGGCGCGCAGACCGAGGTCGGCAGGACCGTTATGCCGATCCCGGCTGCGGCCGCCTTGAGCAGCACGAAGGGTTCGTCGGCGGCCATGACGGGACGCAGCGCCGCATCCTCGAACCCGCCGTCGGCGGATTGCAGCCGCCATGTCCGCTCGGCCGCGTGGGCGACGATCGCCGGATGCGAGGCAAGATCCGCGGGTCGCTCCGGTGCGCCATGACACGCGATATAGCCGGGCGATGCGACCAGATGGAAGTCATGCACCGCAAGCCGGCGCTGCACCAGCGCGGAATCCGGCAGCGGCTGCTGGTGGCTGCGGATCGCGATATCAAAGCCCTCCTGCACGATGTCGACGAAGCGATCCGTCACATGCAGCGACAGCAGCACCTTGGGATGGCGCTCGGCAAGCGCATCCAGATGCGGCGCAAGCGTGAACTGCGCCGTCGGCACGGAGGTGGTAAGCCGGACGGTGCCGCTCGGCTCTGCCAGGCGGGTGCGGACGATCGTCTCGGCATTCTCGGCCTCGATGATGCTGGCGCGGGCATGGTCGAAGAAGTCGCGGCCGAGATCGGTCAGCGAAAAACTGCGCGAGGTCCGGTGGATCAGGCGCGCGCCGAGCCGGCCTTCCAGTTCGCCGACCCGCTTGCTGACCGTGGATTTCGGCACCCCGAGCTGCCTCGCGGCAGCCGCGAAACTGCCGTTCTCCACGGCCCGGACGAAATACTGGAGATCATTGAGATTCATGCTTCATCGTCCATGCCTGTGGACCCAGAGATCAGAATTCGAGGCCTACCCGCCCAGTGTCCATGCTGTCATACCGTCGAGGTCACGAACATTCAACAGGCAAGGAAAGTTCAAATGCCCCTCACCCTCTTCTACGGCGTGCCGGAAGGCTGCTCCCTTGGATCCATCGTTGCGCTGGAATGGTCCGGCGCGAGATACAACCTCTGCCGCATCGGCATGCCCGCGGTCGTCTCCGGCGACGACTACAGGCGCATCAACCCGATCGGCGAAACGCCCACCCTGATGCTGCCCGATGGAAGCCTGCTGAGCGAAAGCATGGCCATTCTCGGCCACATCGCGGCAAAGACTGTCGACAGGGGGCTCGGCTTCGAACCCGGCTCGCCCGAAGACGACCGGCTGAAGCAGATGCTGGCATTTCTCAACACCAGCTTCTTCAATGCCTTCAGCCCGCTCTGGCACACGATCGAGCATGATATGCCCGAGCCGGCGAAGGCGGCGCTGCGCGACTACGGCATCGCCAAGGTCGAGCGGGCGCATGCCGACCTCGAGATGCTGCTGGGCGAAAACGAGTGGCTGATCGGCGACGCCAGAAGCCTCGCGGACGCCTATTTCATGGGAATCGCCCGCTGGAACGATTTCCACCGCGTGGTGGATCGCAGCCGGTATCCGGCGCTCGACCGTCTCTACCGGCGCATGCTCAACGACCCTGCCGTCCGCTTCGCCCACGCGATCGAGCATGACGAGCCAGCAACCAGCGCCGGTGGCTTCCTCGGCCATGTCGGTCTCGATGAGGTTCTCGGACAAATGGGCAGGGCCGCTTGAAAAAGATGCCGGCGGCCTGCCGCCGGTATCCTTTAGCCGTGGCAGACGGCTTCCAGGTTGTTGCCGTCCGGATCCAGCACGAAGGCGCCGTAATAGGTCTCGTGATAATGCGGGCGCGGACCCGGCGGGCCGTTATCGGTCGCGCCGTTCGCGAGCGCTGCCTGGTAGAAGGCATCGACCTCGTCACGACTGGCGGCGGCAATGGCCAGGTGAACCGACGATGCGGCGGGACCCTCGCCGATCCAGAGAGGCACCTCGCCGTTGCGGCCGAGGCCCGCCGCAACGCCGACATCCATGGTCTTCGTATAGCCGAGCGGCGCGAGCGCCGCCTCGTAGAAACGCAGCATTTCCGCATATTGTGTGGTTCTCAGTCCGACATGGTCGAGCATGGCTGTCTCCTCTTCTGACGGAGACAGTCTAGGATCGGCCGCGCCAGTCCCTGGCAGCAGTGTTCAATCGCCCGGCACGCCCGGCATCCTGCCGAGATCATGCACCCATGCCAGCGCCGAGCGGCACCAGATCTGTCGCGACGGCCTGAGATCCCGCCGCTGGTTGATGGTGCCGACGCGGATGCCGGTGATCGCCGCATCCTCGCCCTCCCCCGTGGTGAAGAGCGGCGAGCCGCATTCGGGGCAGAAGGATTGCAGGCGTGGCCGGCCATTGTCGCCGAACTTGCGGTAGATCTTGGGCGGATTTGCCGTGAGGCGAATGTTCCGCGATGCCGTGACGGCCGTCACCCGATAGGCGCTGCCGGTCAGTTGCTGGCAATCGCTGCAATGGCAGATCGACACGTCGCCCGGGTCGATCTCCGCGTCGTAGCGGACATGGCCGCAGTGACATTGACCGTCGATCCGCATTCTATGCTCCGCTCAGGCGTGGGCCTCATGGATCGGTGCGATCAGCGGCCTCGCCTTGACCGCATTCATGAGCGCATTGACTTTGGGGAAATGCCTGGCAAGCCGCTCCGGATCCATCCATGTCGCCATGTTCCAGAGATAGATGTCGAGCATTGTCAGCATGTCGCCGAAAAAGAACGGACCCTTTATCGTCTCCTCGAGGATCGCATAGTGCCGGTCGACATAGGCGATCGCTCTTTCGGCCACCGATACGGCATCGTCCGCGTAGCGATCGGGATAGAAATGGCGAAGCTCGCCTTCGTAGATGTTCACCGCCATGAAGATCAGCCAGCGGTCGTGCTGGGCGCGCGCCGGCGTGCCCGGCGCCGGCGCGAGCCGGGATTGCGGATGGGCATCGGCGATGTGCAGCAGCATCGCCGAGCCCTCGGTCATGATCGAGCCGTCGGGAAGCTGCAATGCCGGCACCTGCTGGCGCGGGTTGATCGCACGAAATTCCGCGGTCAGGTGCGCATCGGACTTCGTGTTGATGGTGACGACCTCATAGGTCGCGCCGGCTTCGGCAAGTGCCGCTTCGACAGCCGCGCTCCCGGTGCCCAAGGATCCATAGAGTCTGTACATTGGTGCATTCCTGGTGGTGGAGTTGTCTCAACGCTTGGAGTGCTGCAGCACCCAGACGGCATAGAGTTGCAGGCAACCGAGCGCGAAGGGTCCGATCGTCTTGCCGAGATCGCCCTCATAGATGCCGACCCACATGTCGGCGAACTGGATGATGCCGGCGAGAAAGCCGAGCACGGTCAGCATGCGGCCGAAACGCATGAATATCGAGACGAGCACGAAGACCGCGAGCGGAATGCTCCGCGCCGCCGCATAGATCGCGAACGTGAAGGCGGCGTCGTTGGCGACGGAACCGACGGGCAGCATCATGAGCGGGTTCACCAGTCCGACCACGGCAATGCTGGCCAGGACAAGCACGTTGAACCCGGTCACCAGCGACGCAAAGCGCATCGCGTTCCTGAACTGCATCGGCACGGCCCCCTGTTCCAATTCGCAAGCGCGAATGGACAGGAAAAACATGACCGGCGCAAGGGCGGGAATGGCCTGCTCACCTGGTTGGGGGAGTGCCCTGGCCCTGTCCGGCTAATGCGCCGCCTGGATGAACGTCCCGTTCTGCAGATCCTTCATGGCCTGCATCAGTTCCTCGCGCGTGTTCATCACGATCGGCCCATGCCAGGCGACGGGCTCCTCGATCGGCTTGCCCGAAACCAGCAGAAAGCGGATGCCTTCGTCGCCCGCCTGCACCGTCACCGCGTCACCGGTGTCGAAGACAACGAGCGTGCGGTTGCCGGAGAGGTCGCGGATGTTGAGCTCCTCGCCGTTGACTTCCTTCTCCACCCGCACCCCGATCGGCGTGGAGGCATCGCGGAACGTGCCAGAGCCGGCGAAGATATAGGCGAAGGCCTTGCGATAGGTATCGACCTTGAAGGTCTTGCGCTTGCTCGGCGGAACCGAGATGTCGAGATAGACCGGCTCGGCCGCGATACCGTCGACGGGACCGGTCCTGCCCCAGAATTCGCCGGTGACGATGCGGACCGCCGTGCCGTCGTCATCGACGACGACAGGGATATCGGCGGCCTTGACGTCCTGGTAGCGCGGGGCGGTCATCTTGAGCGACGAGGGCAGGTTGGCCCAGAGCTGGAAGCCATGCATGCGGCCCGCAAAATCGCCCTTCGGCATTTCCTGGTGCATGATGCCGCGGCCCGCGGTCATCCACTGCACGTCGCCGGCGCCGAGCAGGCCGCGATTGCCCAGGCTGTCGCCATGCTCCACCGTGCCGGCCAGAACATAGGTGATGGTCTCGATGCCGCGATGCGGATGCCAGGGAAAGCCGCGATTGTACTGAGCCGGATTGTCGTTGCGGAAATCATCCATCATCAGGAAGGGATCGGTGAGATCAGGATCACCAAAGCCGAAGACACGATGGAGATGGACGCCCGCGCCCTCGCGGGTCGGCTGGGCCTTGGATTCATGCTTGACAGGGCGGATCGACATTCCGGCTTCCTCCGAAAATTCAACTTGACCCGAATATAGACCCTCGCGTCGTCAACGAAAGATCTGCGACAGCGAACACTATTGGTCGAATTCGTGAACGATGCCCGCAGAGGGATCATTAAGGCTTCCTTTACCATAGGAGGACGAAGATACGGATATCTGTCGCATTCAGGATCTCTCCATGTGCCGCTGGGCCGCCTATTGCGGGGAACCGCTTTTCCTCGAGGACATCGTGTCCTCCCCGGCGCATTCGCTGATTGCCCAGTCGCACTCCGCCGTCGAAGCACGCACCGCCACCAATGGAGACGGATTCGGCATCGCCTGGTATGGCGAGCGCGAGACGCCCGGCCTCTATCGCGACGTGCTCCCGGCGTGGTCTGACTGCAACCTCAAGAGCATCGCCCGCCAGATCCGCTCGCCGCTTTTTCTCGCCCATGTCCGCGCCGCGACCTCGGGCGGTACGCGGCGGGACAACTGCCATCCCTTCGTCCACGGACGCTGGTCCTTCATGCACAACGGCCAGATCGAGAACTTCGAGCGCCTGCGCCGGCCGCTCGAGACCATGCTGCCGGATGCGCTCTATGCCGCCCGGACTGGAACCACGGACTCGGAACTGATCTTCCTGCTGGCGCTGCATTTCGGGCTCGAGAACGCCCCGCTCTTCGCGATGCGCGAGGCGATCTCCTTCATCGAGCGGCTGTCGATCCATTTCGGCCTCGGTGCCGACGTGCGCTTCACCGCCGCCTTCTC
Organism: Rhizobium sp.; assembly: GCA_019739215.1. Lineage (GTDB taxonomy): Bacteria > Pseudomonadota > Alphaproteobacteria > Rhizobiales > Rhizobiaceae > Rhizobium_E. Next base: position 127,851 of record JAHHDR010000002.1, on the reverse strand, counting down.
CGACGGCCGTCGCCTCTATGCCGTCCGCTACGCCACCAATGAAGTGGCTCCGACGCTCTATGCCAGCCCGATGGGAACAGGCGGAGGCTACTGCCTGGTCTCCGAACCGCTCGACCACAACCGGGAGAACTGGCTGAGCATCCCGGACCGCAGCGCGGTCATGCTCGGCCCGGACGGGCTCGATGTCTCGGTCTTCGAGACCGACACGATCATGCCCATGACGCCTGAAAAGGTCCTGATGGCAGCGATGTAGCACAAGGCGCGCCGCTGCGCTCGGCACACTCTGCCAGTCCCGTCTCGAACCCGACGCAGGCACATGCCCGGCCCCGTCAGCCTGGAAATGGTTCGCGCCACGCCTCAAGCTCGTTCAGGCGATCGTGCCATCGCCGGATATGCGTGAATTCGTCCAGCGGCAGCCGCGATGTGATCGCATAGGGCAACGCGGCCGCCAAGGCGAAATCGGCGACACTCACGCTCTGCGCGACGACATACCGGCGATCCGCAAGATGGTCGTCCAGCACGCGGGCAAACTGCCTGAAACCGTCTTCGGCATTCCTCACGATCGTTTCGTTTGGCGTATCGCCGAAGAGCGGCTTGACTTCGTTCTCGAACCAGAGCGTCGCGCCGTGATGCGTGAAATGGCTCGCATCCCAGCTCAACCAACGAATGATGTCGATCTGGCGGTCATCATGCGGCCAGAAGTCCGAACCGACACTGTCTGAGAGATGGCACATGATGGCATTCGCTTCCCAGAGCGTCCGCTCGCCAACCTGCAGGGCAGGAACCTTGCCATTGGGGTTGATGGCCAGGAATTCCGCCGTCCTCTGCTCGCCGCGGCCGAGATCGATCCGGACGAACTCGACATCCGCATTGACAAAGCGGGCCGCCGCACAGGCTTTTCGTGGATTGAGAGTCTCGCAGTAATAGAGCTTGGCCACTGGTTCAGCTCCCGAAGACGTCATGCTCGACGAAACGCTGCAATCGATCGAAGCTTTCCGACCAGCCGCCTTCGTGACCGTCGCGCGATTCAAAGCTGTCGAAGAACGCCTGATGGAACCGCATATGCGTGACGTCACCCATGTCGGTGAATTCCAATGTGACGACTGTTTCGGGACTGCGTTGCCCATTTGCCCGTTCCCAGGCATGGGTGAAGACGAGCCGGCGTGGCGGTTCAATTTCAATATACGTGCCACTCACCCAGTGCTCGTCGCCGTTGGGAGCAATGAGGCACGCCCGATGAATGCCGCCGGGACGCAGATCAAGCTGATCGCCCCGCGCGACGAAGTCCTTCGGGCCGGCCCATTGCGCCATGCATTCCGGGTCCGTCCAGGCTTTGAACACGGCATCGCGGGGGGCCGCAAAGGATCGCTCGATGAGCAGCTCGGGTCTCTGCTGATATTCAGGTGTCGGAATTGGCATCGTCTTTTTCCTTTAGCTTGGAGAGGTAGGTATCCAGGCGATCGAAGCTCTGGTCCCAGAAGCCGCGATATCGCTCGACCCAATCGGCGATCTCCTTCAGCGGACCTGCCTCGATCCGGCAGGGACGCAACTGCCCGGACCGGCCACGGGCGATAAGTCCCGCCGATTCGAGAACTTTGAGATGTCGCGAGATGGCGGGAAGGCTGATGTCGAATGGTGCTGCAAGCTCGTTGACGGTCGCCTCACCATCGGCGAGGCGCATCACGATCGCGCGGCGCGTCGGATCGGCGAGGGCGGCAAAGGTCTCGGTCAATCGATCCATTTTATTTAACCAAATTGTTAATTAACACAACTGTTAAATATCTGCAGGATCGCGATCTGTCAAGCGTGCATGTCCGCTACGGCACACATCATCGTTTCATGCCAGGGATGATCGGAAAATCGGGAACATGCGCTACCCGCGCGGGTGGTTACGGCATGGAGATCAGGCAAGTAGGAACGCAGCCTTGCCGGCCCATCGCGGACAGGGCGCCGTTCCAGGCTTCAAGAATCGGCAGCGCTGGATGAGATTCGGCCTTTCGCTTCGCCGACCCGGTCAGATGTCTGGCGCACCATACGTCAAATCGCGCCTCGCGGGCGCGTTCAGCCCAGGAGCTTTTCGGCGATCACCGCCACCAGCTTCTGCGCCACATCGTCTTTCGACATCTCCGGCCAACGCTCGATGCCGTCGCGGCTGACGATCGTCACGGTGTTGCGCTTGCCGCCCATGATGCCCGTCTCGGGCGAGACGTCGTTGGCGACGATCAGGTCGGCGCCCTTGCGGTCGAGCTTGGCGCGGGCATTGGTCTCGATATCATTGGTTTCGGCGGCAAAGCCGATCACCAGCTTCGGCCGCTTCTCGTGATGGCCGACCGTCTTGAGGATATCGGGGTTTTCGGCAAACTGGAGAATTGGCACAGAACCATCGGCGGATTTCTTGATCTTCTCGCCGGACGCGGAGGCGACGCGCCAGTCGGCGACGGCAGCGACCATCACGGCGATGTCGGCTGGCAGTTCGGCGAGCACCGCATCGCGCATCTCCTCCGCGCGCTCGATATGGATGACCTTGACGCCCGCGGGATCGGCAAGCGTGACCGGCCCGGAGACCAGCGTCACATCGGCCCCCGCCCTGGCGAGGGCGGCTGCGATGGCATGGCCCTGCGTGCCGGACGACCGGTTGGCGATATAGCGCACCGGGTCGATCGGCTCATGGGTCGGCCCCGACGTGACGATCGCCTTGCGGCCGGCGAGCGGCTTCGACGCGGTATCGAGCAGCTTTTCGACCTCGGCGACGATCTCCAGCGGCTCGGCCATGCGCCCAGTACCGGCCTCGCCGCCTTCGGCCATCTCGCCGCGCATCGGGCCGATGCAGCGGACGCCGTCGCTCAGCAGCTGCGAGGCATTGCGGCTGACGGCCAGGTTCGACCACATTTTCGGGTTCATCGCCGGCGCCATGAGCACCGGCCGGTCGGTCGCAAGCAGGATGGTAGAGGCGAGGTCATTGGCGAGGCCGTTGGCCATCTTGCCCATCAGGTCTGCCGTGGCGGGCGCGACCAGCACGAGGTCGCAATCACGCGCCAGCCGGATATGACCAACATCGATCTCATCCTCGCGGGAGAACAGATCGGTGTGGACCTTGTGGGCCGCCAGCGCGCCGACGGCGAGCTGGGTGACGAATTCCTCGGCGGCCCTGGTCATGACGGGGATCACCACGGCGCCGCGTTCCCGGAGCCGGCGGATCAGGTCCAGGCTCTTGTAGGCGGCAATGCCGCCGGCGATGATCAGGAGAATCCGCTTGTCCTTCAAAGTCATGCCAACCCACGTCCCCTTTTCCGCCGCATTCCGACAAATAGTGGACACGAGCATTCGGCGCAATGCGCAGCGCAAGCCCAGGCGCCTTCACAAAACCCGTCAAATCGGTGAAGACAGGGCGACAAGACGAAAGGGATGGTGACATCAATGGATATGAAGGAAAACCAGGCGGCCGCGATGCCGGCAGGCGCCGTCGACATGGAGAAGCTGGAAAAGCTCGCCGAGGTGGCGGTGAAGATCGGCCTCGACCTGCAGAAGGGCCAGGAGCTGGTGCTGACCGCGCCACTGGCGGCGATGCCGCTGGTCCGGCTGATCACCAAGCATGCCTATCTCGCCGGCGGCGGGCTCGTCACCACGTTCTACAATGACGAGGCGACGACCCTGATGCGCTATCAGCATGCGGAAGATTCCACCTTCGATCGCGCTGCCGGCTGGCTCTACAAGGGCATGGCCGAGGCCTATGCCAACGGTTCGGCCCGGCTTGCCATCTCCGGCGACAACCCGATGCTGCTCTCGAGCCAGGATCCGGACAAGGTCGCCCGCGCCAATCGTGCGATGTCGACGGCCTACAAGCCGGCGCTGGAGAAGATCTCCAACTTCGAGATCAACTGGAACATCGTCTCCTATCCGAACCCGTCCTGGGCCAGGCAGATGTTTCCGGATCTCGACGAAACCGCCGCTGTGAAGAAACTGGCCGACGCGATCTTCGCCGCGTCCCGAGTCGATGTCGCCGATCCGGTGGGTGCCTGGAAGGCGCATAACGCGAAACTGCATGAACGGAGCGCTTGGCTCAACGGCCAGAACTTCGCCTCGCTGCATTTCAAGGGTCCCGGCACCGACCTGACGGTCGGCCTCGCCGACGGCCATGAATGGCATGGCGGCGCGTCGGTCGCCAAGAACGGCGTGACCTGCAACCCCAACATCCCGACCGAGGAAGTGTTCACCACGCCGCACGCCCATCGCGTCGAGGGCCATGCCTCCTCCACCAAGCCGCTGTCGCATCAGGGCACGCTGATCGACAATATCCATGTCCGCTTCGAGGGCGGACGGATCGTCGAGGCCAAGGCTTCGAGGGGCGAAGAGGTGCTGAAGAAGGTGTTGCAGACCGACGAGGGCGCGTCGCGGCTCGGCGAAGTGGCGCTGGTGCCGCATTCCTCGCCGATCTCGGCCTCGGGCCTGCTGTTCTACAACACGCTGTTCGACGAGAATGCCGCCTGCCACATCGCGCTCGGCCAGTGCTACTCGAAATGCTTCGTCGACGGGGCCAATCTCACCAAGGACGAGATCGCGGCCAAGGGCGGAAATTCGAGCCTGATCCATATCGACTGGATGATCGGCTCCGGCGACATCGATATCGACGGCATCAAGCCGGACGGCAGCCGCGTGCCCGTGATGCGCGAGGGTGAATGGGCATGACGACCGCCGACGGAAGGACCATCGGGATCATCGGCGGCGCCGGCTGGCTCGCCGGTGCCCTGCTTCGGCCGGCGCTCGCCAAGAGCGCGGTTCGGGCCGACGATGTGATCCTTTCGTCGCGACGGCCCGAGGTCTCGGGCTTCGAAGCCTGGCCCTCCATCCGCACCACGACCGACAATGCCGAACTGGCGCGGCAGGCAGACGTCGTTATCCTCTCGGTTCGCCCGGAGGATCTCGGCGGCGTCGAGGCCGATCTTTCGGGCAAGCTGGTGATATCGGTGATGGCTCGCATGCCGATGGCCGAGATCGCACGGCGCTTCGGCTGCGCGCGCATGGTCCGCGCCATGCCCAATGCCAGTGCCGAGCAGGCGCAGTCCTTCACGCCCTGGCATGCATCGGCCGCCGTGACGGCCGAGGACAGGGCCTTCGTGGCGAGCTTCTTCGGCGCCTCGGGCATTGCCCGCGAAGTGCCCAATGAGCCGGATATCGACTATTTCACCGGCCTCACCGGCTCCGGCTTCGCCTTCCCGGCACTGATGGCGCGGGCGATGATCGAACACGCGATCGAGAACGGCGTCGCACCCGATCTCGCCGACGTGGCGGTGCGGCAACTGATGCTGGGGGCCGGCACCTATGTCTCGGTGTCGACGCAGAATGCGGCCGAGATCGTCAAGGAGTTCGTCGACTACGGCGGCACCACGGCGGCAGGCCTGACGGCGATGATCGACCGCGGCTCCGATGCCGTGGTCAAGGCCGGGCTGGATGCAGCGTGGAAGCGCGCGCGGGGCGGTTAAAGTCCGCTGACGAGACCGCGAACCCTGTCAAGGAAGCGCGTTCGGCTGTCCTGTGTCGTGTCGTCCATGTTGTGCAGGCAGGTCATGCGGAAATCCACCCGCTTGCCACAAAAGGCGGCGATGCCGCGCTTGAGGATGCGGCGCACCGGATCGCCCATGTAGAACGTCACCACCCACCAGGGCGATCCCGTGGTGCTGAACACCCAGAAATGGCGGAGCCTGTCGAGCTTCGGCACGAGCTTGATGCCGGCGTCGTCATAGTCGAAGGCCGTTCCGGGCACGAAGGTGCGGTCGATGAAGCCCTTCAGGATGGCGGGCATGTTGAACCACCACTGCGGGAAGACAAGGATCAGCGCCTCGGCAGCCTTGAGCCGCTCGGCATAAGGGGCGATCTCGGTGAGATCATAGCTCCCGGTCATATAGCTCGCGCGCTCGGACGAGGTCAGGCGCGGATCGAAATTCTCGGCATAGAGGTCCAGCAGGTCGATCTTATGGCCCTTGGTCTCCAGCGCGGAGACGACGGTGCGTGAAATCGAAGCCGCGAAACTCTCTTGCAGCGGATGGGCGAGCACGACGAGGACGCGCATGTCAGAACAGGCTCCCCTGCCCGGTCCCGCCGGCAGCGGGCTTGGATGCCGCACGCTTCTTGGCCGACGGCGGCGTTGACGGTCCGCCCGCCGAGCCGGCCACGGCCTCCACGGCACCGTCATGGAACTCAATCGACACATGGTCGCCGGCGGCAACCATGTCGGCGGAAGACAGGGCCCTGTCACCCTCGCCGCGAACCACGGCATAGCCGCGCTTCAGCACGTTCTTGTAGCTGAGCGATTGCAGGATGCGGTCCTGCCCCGTCAGCGCCTGACGGTGACGGGTGAGCAGGATGGCGATCGCGCCGTCGCCGCGGCGGGCGGCATTGCCGAGGCGGTCGCGCTGGCGGTCGGACTGGGCCTGGAGCCGCGAGGGGACGCCGGCCAAGACCGCGTCGGCGCGGCCGATCCGCGCCTTTACGCGATCGAACAGGCGCTCGATGATGCGTTCGCCGCGGGTCATCCGCTCGGCGACGCGCTGGCGCTGCTCGGCGATGCGGGCCGAGAGGATATCGGGCCTCAGTTGCCCGGAGACCCGCTCGAAGGCCCGGCGCTTGTTGACCGTGGTCATTTCAAGTCCGCGGCCGAGACGCGCCGAGGCCTCGTCGAAGCGGCGGCGTGGCAGGGCCAGAACCTGGTCGATCGACGGCAGCGCACGCGCGAGGTCGCGGATCTCGCGGCGCCGGGTATCCATCTGGCGGGTCATGGCGCGGCCGAGCCGGGCGGCGAGATTGGCGACCTGGGCTTCGAGATCGGCCTTGACCGGCACCGCCATTTCGGCGGCACCCGTGGGCGTCGGAGCGCGCTGGTCGCTGGCATAGTCGATCAGGGTCCAGTCGGTCTCGTGGCCGACGGCGGAGATGAGCGGGATTTCGGAACCCGCGGCGGCGCGCACGACGACCTCGTCGTTAAAGCACCAGAGGTCCTCCAGGCTGCCGCCGCCACGCGCGACGATCAGCACGTCCGGACGGGCGATCGGGCCGCCGGGTTCGAAAGCGTTGAAGCCCCGGATCGCATTGGCGATTTCGGCGCCCGCACCGTCGCCCTGGACCCGAACGGGCCAGACGATGACGTGCAGCGGGAACCGGTCCGAGATGCGGTGCAGGATATCGCGGATCACGGCGCCGGTCGGAGAGGTCACCACGCCGATCACCATGGGCATATGCGGCAGGATCTGCTTGCGTGCGGCGTCGAACAGGCCCTCGGACTGGAGCTTGCGCTTGCGCTCTTCGAGCAGCGCCATCAGCGCGCCGACGCCGGCCGGCTCCAGGCTCTCGATGACGATCTGGTACTTCGACGAACCGGGGAAAGTGGTGATCTTGCCCACGGCGATCACCTCCATCCCTTCCTCGGGACGGGTCTTGAGCTTGGAGAAGGAGCCTTTCCAGATCACCGCTTCCAGCCGGGCGCGGTCGTCCTTCAGCGCGAAATAGGCGTGGCCCGAGGAATGCGGTCCGCGATAGCCGGAGATCTCGCCACGCACCCGCACCTGGTCGAATGCACCTTCGATCGTGCGTTTGATCGAGCCGGAGAGCTCGGTCACCGTGTATTCGATGAGGTTGGATGGCGAATCGGTTTCGAAGAAGGTCATGTCCGATTTTTACCCCTTCGCCGCCACTTGGCCAGAGGCGCGGCGCGAATCGCTGACTAGGGACCCGCTATTGCACCGCGTTAAGCCGATCTTAATGCATTGGCGGGCTTATCTTCACAAGGTCTCAATGAGGGTTTCATGATGAACGCCCAGCAAGGCATCATGTTGCATGAAGACCAGCGCCAGCATCCGCGGCGCCAGGTGCGGCTCGACGCCACGCTTTCATGCATGAAGAGCGGACTCCGGGGCTATGTCTCCAAGCCCGGCGTGATTCTCAATCTTTCGGAAGGCGGTTGCATGGTCTCCTGCACCGATGCCGAACAGTTTACCAACGACATCCATATCCAGATCAGGGGCGTGCCGGCGAAGATCGCCTGCGCCGTGGTCGGACGGACCTCGGTGCGGCTCAACCTCCAGTTCACCGAACTGCTGCCGAGCCCGATCGTGAACCGGCTCGTCGCCCGACGCATCTGATCTTCGCCTCGTGGACGCAAGGAGGGTTTTCGGCTAAGGAACGCCCTCGGACGGCGAACTGCGCCGCCCGCCACGTCCATGATCCGGGGTGACATGCAGGAAACCGAGAAGCAACCGTTCCGCCGCCAGGTGTTCTTCATCAGCGGCTTCGATCCGCGCGGCGCGCTTTTCCTGCACAAGAACTGCGTCACCGAGACGGAGGCCTGGAGCGCGTCCAGCGGGCACACGGTCAAGACCGGACCGCGCAAGAATATCGGCAAGCTGGTGCGCCGCTGGAAGATCGATGCGGACCTGCCGGGCGGCCCGGCCGAAACCAGCTTCGACTTCCTGCAGTGGGACGACATCATCCGCCAGCACTGGGACAAGCGGAACTGGCTGGTCTACCTGCGGTCGATCCCCGGTCTGTGGACGCTGTTCCGGGAGGGTGTCTACACCCGCACGATCCGCGAATCCTGGCCGATCGCCATCGTCATGTCGGCCCCGGCGGTCACCGCCCTGATGCATGGACTGGGCGTGGCCCTGCCGCTGATCGGCCTTCTCGGGCTCTGGCTGTTTCCGGGGATTGTCGGCAAGATTATCGCGCTTGCGCTGATCGCGCTCGGCGGCTGGTCCTACTGGTGGATAACAAGGAACATGGATCGCTACCGGCCGGAGTGGAACGGACGGATCGGCCTCTTCGCCAACAAGATGGCGGTCTCCCGGGACAATGTGCCCAACCTAGACCAGCGGCTCGACGACATGGCCGATCACATCATCGCCACGGTCGAGGAGGGGCGGCCGGATGAGGCCGTCATCATCGGTCACAGCTACGGCACGACACTGGCCACGATCGTCGCGTCACGCGTCCTGGCCAAACGACCGGATTGGGGCCAAAAGGGCTCGCCGCTGGCGCTCGCCACGCTGGGGCAGACGCAGGGGCTGCTGTCGCTGCGCAGAAAGCGCGGCTGGTACCACGAGGAACTGTCGCGCTTTGCGGCCTTTCCCGATTTCACTTGGCTCGACTTCTCCTCGCCGCCTGATGGAGCCTGCTTCGCGCTGATGAACGTGCTGGACTTCCTGCCCGATCCGCCCAAGGCCATGCCGAAGCTGCTGAACGCGCAGTTCCACAAAATCCATACGGTGGAGCACATGAACGAGGCGCGCTACCACCGCATGCTGATGCACTTCTTCTATCTCCACGCCAATGGCCACCCGCAGATCGGCACCGACCTCTATGATTTCGTGCTGTTGATTGCGGGAAATCAAAGTGCCGCCGATCGCTATCGCGCTAGACAGTCCGGCAAGCCATATTTCAAGAAGGAAAAGGCAGCATGAGCCGCATCATCGGCCCCATGCCCGTAATCCGGAAGACGCGCCCTTCGCCGCTCACCCGCATCCTCAAGGGCCGGCATTCGTCGCTCGACGTGCTGTTCGAGCGCAGCTACTCGATGAAGATGGGGGAGTTCGCCGGCGCGCGCCGGCGGTTCTATTTCCTGACCCAGCCGGATATCGTCAACCGCATCCTCGGCGAGGATGTCGAGCGCTACCCCAAGAGCAACCTCATGGGGACCATCCTCTACCAGATTCTCGGCAATGGGGTCTTCGTCTCGAACGGAGAGACCTGGAAGCGCCAGAGGCGGATGATGAATCCGGCCTTCGAATTTGCCCGCATTTCGGAAGTCTTCCCACTGATGATGCAGGCTGCCGATGCGATGAAGCAACGGCTCGACGCGGTGGCCGACGGTCGCGAGGTCGCCATCGACTTCGAGATGACCCATGTCACCGCCGACATCATTTTCCGCACGATCTTCTCCGAACCGATCCCGCCAGAGGATGCGGAGTCGATCTTCGACGCCTTCAACCACTACCAGGAACTCGCCTATATCCACGGCGTCTGGAACATGGCCGGCCTGCCGCAGGCGCTGTCGATCCCACGGCTGCGCGCCATCAGGCATGCACGAAACATCCGTGGTCCGCTGGCACGAATGGTGCGCAAGCGCTTCGAGATGCTGGAGGCAGATCCGGATGCCAGGCCGCAGGACATCCTCCAGTCCCTGATCGACGCGCGCGACGGCGACGGCTCCAAGTTCACGGAAAAGGAACTCATCGACCAGATCGCGGTCATGTTCCTCGCCGGCCACGAGACCTCGGCCAGCGCCCTGTCCTGGGCGCTCTACCTCATCGCGCAGGACCGCGACGTCCAGGACCGGATGCATGCGGAAACCGCGCTCGCCTTCGGCCAGGATGGCGGCTTGCAGCCGCGGCATTTCAAGTTCCTCAAGCTGACCCGCGACGTCTTCCGCGAAACCCTGCGCCTCTATCCGCCGGTCTCCTTCGTTCCGCGCGACGTGACGGTGCCCGAGACGATGCGCGACAAGGCGCTGAAGAAGGGCTCGGCGATCTTCATCTCGCTCTGGCTGATGCAGCGCCACCGCGAGATCTGGAAGAACCCCGACACGTTCGACCCGGACCGCTTCTCCCGCGACGACGAGAAGGAGGCGATCCGCTCGGCCTACATGCCGTTCAGCCAGGGACCGCGCGTCTGCCTCGGTGCGTCCTTCGCGCTGCAGGAGGCGGCGATCATCCTGTCGATGATCGCGCACCACTATGACATCACCCCCGTCGAGGGGCATGTGCCCAAGCCGGTGGCGCGGCTGACGCTCCGCTCCGAAAACGGCATCCGGTTGAGACTGCGCAAGCGCGACTGACAAAGACCAGCACGAAGCTGGCCGTTCTCCGCGACATCGCCCGGAGCGTGTCGAGCGCGGTTCGCGTCAGCGCTGGATGACTTCGTAGATCCGGAGGCCCGCCGCATCCGGGGTCGGGTGCTGCTCGAGATAGCCGGGCACATAGTCCTTCAGCAGCGATGCGAACAGTCCGGCCGGATAATCCCGGGCGATGCGTTCGATCATCGGGTCGCCCGCGCAGAGCAGGACATAGCGGACATTGCCGGCTTCGAGTCGGGCGAGGGCATTCCCGGGTTCCGCCATGCCTGTCTTGATCACCGCGACCATGCCGCGCTGGTTGCGATGATAGTTTGCCCCGAGCACCGAATGGGGGGTGAAGCGGAGAAGCGCCGGTGCTTCGTTGAAGCTTGACAGCACGCGGCCGGCCGGCATGGCAGCGAAATCAGCAATATGCCCGGACGTGACGCAGGGCGGGCGGGTTGCCCCATTGCTTGCGTCATCGGTGGCCATCGTGCCGACACCTGCCAGCGCATTGGACGGATCGAATGCTAGCAGGCCGACAAGCGCCCAGACGGATGGCACGCTGAGCAGGGCCGAAAGCGCGAAGGCAGTCGCCACGCGCGCGTCGTCGCGGCGTTGGAGATAGAGCCCGCGGAGATCGGCGACCAGCGCCGAGAGCGGGATGAAGGCGAGGAAATTCGCAAACAGCATGCCGCGCACCTGGACTGCCGAGACCGCCCAGCTGACGGCGATAAGCCCCAGGAGCAGCGCGTGCGGAACCACGTTTTCACCGCGCAGGATCCGCATGAGGCAGACTGTCAAGGAGATGACGCCGACGGCATAGTAGGCACCGATATTCTCGGGGCTGACATTGAGTTCCGAGACGATCGACTGCGCTTCGCGGATGTTGCTGATCCAGTAGGTCTTGAGCAGCGGATCAAGATCGCTGAGCGGGCTCTGCAGGCATTGCGGGGCGAGAAGGAGTGCGAGTCCGAGAACGACCAGGCCCGTGGCGGCGAGTGCGCCGAAGCGCACCATCGGGCCTCTGTCCGTCAGGCCATAGGCCGACGCGGCCAGCAGGATCCCGCCGGCCGAGGCCAGCGCGAGGTAGCCGAGCGACAGGACATCGCAGGCAACGCCGCCCCACAGGCGGGGCGGGGTCGTCGCAACGAAGATTGCCGCCGCCGCAAGGGCGAACGTCAGGCCGAAGCCAATCGCGGCATGGCGATAGCGCTGGCCCCGGATCGCCCACAGAAGTGCCACCGACATCGCCGCCACCGCGACGAGCGGTGTTGTCTCGGCGCCGATGGCGAGCGCCATCGCACCGGCAAGGGCCGCGGCCGCAAAGCTTGCCGCACGCGCGAGCGGATCGAGAAGCATGGCGGCGATGAAGGTTACGAGCACGAGCTGGACATTGTGGTGATCGATCGCACCCGGCCGGAAGCGCACGATCGCCGCCAGGAAGGCCAGCGCCAGGATCAGTGCGATCACCATGCCGGCCTTGCCGCCGAGACGGTAGCTTGCAAGCCCGATCGACGCGAGCAGCGGCACGACGAGCAGCACCGGCCAGGTCGCCAGCGCGGCAACCTCTGCCTGCTGCGGACCGAGGAAGAGCCCGTAGAAACGGATCAACTGGGCGATTGGCCAATCGATCAGGCGCGACCAGTGCATCAGCGTACCGCCATCCGGACCCAGCCGGTACTGGTGGAGGTCGAACCACCCCTGCCCCGCCATCATGTCGCGGACTTCGACGAGCCGCATCGTGTCGTCCGGGTCGATGCCGACATAGTCGGTCCATGTCCAGAACCCGATCGCAAATTGCAGAAGCATCGCGCCCAGGCTGAAGATCGCGACAAGCACCAGGAAACGCGCCGGAGACAGGCAGTCCGCATCGCGGCGCCAGCACGCCAAGGTCCGCTTTGCCCGGGAGGCATCGGAAGGTTGGTTCATGGGTCGGATCCGCCGCACGATTATCCTGATGCGCCGAAACGTAAGCTTAACCTTCTCAAGAAATAGTAAAGCCGTGGAGATTGCGCCCGCTGTCTCCGGCCCGGCGCCCGAGAGCGAGACCCGCATGTCGAATACCCAGGACTACGAGATCGCAGTGCTCATTCCCTGCTACAACGAGCAGCTCACGATCGGCGATGTCGTGACCGGCTTTCGCCGGGCCCTGCCCACGGCGCGGATCTATGTCTACGACAACAATTCACGCGACGACACCGCGATGCGGGCAGCGCTCGCCGGTGCCACAGTGTTCCGCGAAAGGCGGCAGGGCAAGGGCAATGTCGTGCGCCGGATGTTTGCGGATATCGAGGCCGATATCTACCTGATGGCCGATGGCGACGGCACCTATTCGCCCGACGATGCCGAGGCTCTGATCAACACCCTGCTCACCGAGCGCGTCGACATGGTGGTGGGCACGCGCCGCGACGTGACGGTCGATGCCGGCCGCAAGGGCCATGCCTTCGGCAACAAGATCTTCAACCGGCTCTACCGCTCGATCTTCGGCAAGGACTTCACGGACATCTTCTCGGGCTACCGCGCCTTTTCCCGCCGGTTCGCCAAGAGCTTCCCGGCTGTTTCGGACGGCTTCGAGATCGAGACCGAAATGTCGGTCCACGCCACCCGCCTGAAGATGCCGGTCTGCGAGCTGGAACTCGACTATGGCAGGCGGCCCGAGGGATCCTTCTCCAAACTCTCGACCTTCGGCGACGGCCGCAAGATCCTCTGGATGTTCGCCATGCTGATGAAGGAGACGCGGCCCTTCGCCTTCTATCTGGCGATCGCGAGCGCGCTGATGGCCGCATCGCTGACCTTCATGACCCCCGTCGTCTTCGAGTTCCTGGAGACCGGCCTCGTGCCGCGCATGCCGACCTGGATCCTGTCCATGGTGCTGCTGATGACCTCGGTCATGGTCTTCACCGTGGGACTGGTCCTCGACAGCCTCGCTCGCTCGCGCGCCGAGATCCTCCGCATCCACTACATGGATATGCCGGCGCTGTCGACGATGACCCGGCCGGCTTTTGCGCCGGTTCCGGCCACGCCGGAGAAGCGCGCCGCCGAGCCGCGCAAGGCCCGTGAAGGGGCCAGGGCGGCGTGAAACGCTTCGCCTGGTTCGTCGTCGCCGGGACCATCGGCTTCCTCGCCGATGCCGGGATGCTTGCCCTTCTGCTCCATGTCTCGCCGCTCGGGCCATTCGCGGCCCGCGTGGTCGCGATCGGTTTCGCCATGAGTGTCACCTGGGCATTCAACCGGGCGATTACCTTCGGCAGGAGCCGTCACTCCGTCCTGCTCGAAGGCGCACGATATGGCAGCGTCGGGCTGCTGTCGGCCGCGGTCAATTATCTGATTTACGCGGCGGTTCTGCTCATCATGCCGTCGGTCCATCCGCTGGCGGCAGTCGTGATCGCATCGCTCGGCGCCATGGCGTTGTCCTGGCTCGGCTATTCCCGCTTCGTATTCCAGAAATAACGCCAATCACGCCTGAACACCGCATGCGGAGGGCGTTGACTCAGGACGGAACCGGCCTGATCATGCGACGTCGGGTTCGGGAGGGATATCGATGCTGCATGAAAGCGAAGACGGTCGCAATCTGACTCGTCACGCCGCCTGGCACGAGGGACTCCCGCGCAGGGCGACCATAGCGATCGCATTCTGCGCCTTGTTGTCACCCGTCACGGCGAGTGCGGATACGTGGATCGGACGGTGGGCCTCGCCCGCATGCAGCGCAGATGCGACGGCCATCACCTTCACGAAGTCTACCCTGGACCTGTCGACCTTCGATATGTCGTGTAAGATCTTGAAGGTCCGTCAGCGTAGCAAGCTGCATGAGTTTCAGCTTGCGTGCACAGGAGACGGGGCAACATTCAAGACATCAATGACCGTTCAAGTCGCGAAGAACCGCCTGGAGTTTGTCAAGCAACAGCCGGGAGCCGAGTTCGACCCGAAGAGCTTCGTCCGCTGCAAGGGGTAGGCGGGACCGCACCAAAGCCCGAACGTGAGCCTCCCCTTCGTGACCGAGAGCAGGGCTTTCGGCATGGAGCAGAAAGCTATCTTTTACCCTGGCTCAAAATGCGCCTTTGTCGCCTCGTCGGCCGGGAAGAAGGACTCGATCAGCACGCCCTGCGCCAGTGCATCCTGCACCGAGCCGAAGGTGGTGAGCGTGGTGATGAAGCTCAGTTGCTTGTCGGCAAGTCGCATCGTGATGGGAAGGACCGGGAGCCGCGCGCTATCCGGATGCGCCTCCAGCGCAGCCGCGACCTCCGGCATCGCCGCGAGCCGCTCGATGCGCCGCGACAGCGCGGAACGGGGGCCCTGCAGCCACGCCTCGCCGCGAATGCGGTGGACGAGATCGGCAGCCGTTTCCGGCCAGTTGGCGATGATATCGCGCAGCGGCGACGGCCCGAGATAGGCGTCGAGGAAATTGATGCCCGGCCGGACCTCGATGCCGGCCAGGCCCGCCAGCGCGGCGAAGGGACGATTGGCCGCCAGCACGTTGTATTCGTGATCGAAGACGACGCCCGGATAGGGATCGTGACGGCCGAGGATCAGCCCGATCGCCTCGGCAATGACCGGCGGCAGGCTGTCGAGCGCCTGCGCGGGCACCGTGCCGAAACGGGGACGGAAACCGGCGGCCGAGAACATCATGCCCTGGTCGCGCGCCGGAATGTCGAGCACCGCCGACAGCCGCAGGATCATGCCTTCGGTCGGCCTCGAACGGCCGGTTTCCAGAAACGAGAGATGACGCGCCGATATGCCCGCTTCCGTCGCGAGGCCAAGCTGGCTCAGACGCCTGTGGCCGCGCCATTCCTTCAACTGCTCGCCGAACTGCATGGGTTTCTCCAATTCCTCTGGCCGCATTGAAGCCTTCTGGCGCGTCAGATCCATTACCTCTGAGGTAATTGGCTTGCTTCCCTGGCTCGGCAATGATCGGCCCGTCAACACGGAAAGGAACACGCCATGCTCGATCTCATCAAGCGCAATCTTCTGAAATACACCCTGCTCGTCGATGGTATCGTCTCGACCATCGCCGGTGCTGCCTTCCTCGCCTTCTCGGGCCTCGTTGCCGAGTTGCTCGGACCGGCCTTCACCGGTGGCATCATCACGGCGCTTGGCGCCATTCTCTTCTTCTGGGGTCTGTTTCATCTCGCCATGAGCACGCAGTCGCCTGCACCCGGCGGTGGCGTGAGGATCGCGATCGCGGGTGATGCACTCTGGGTGCTGGGCAGCATCGCGGTTCTTGTCGTAGGCTGGAACGGGCTGAGCGCTGCCGGCGCAGCCTTCATCGCGGTGCTTACGGTGGCGGTCGCCGATATCATGCTGCTGAAGATGAAGGGGCTAAGCGACCAGCGGCGGATGGCGTTGGCGTAAGGTCGCGTGAGCTCCGACGTCTGGAAGGAAGGCCCGGGCCAAACCCTCCCCAAGATGGGGAGGGTGTTTGCTACAATGGCGGGACCTCAGACGGTCTCCCAACCGGTCTTCTCCGAAGCTCGGTAGACCGCATCGATGAATTTCTGGTTGTTCTTCGAGCTCTCCAGCGTCACCACCTCCTCTTTCTCTCCGCGTGCCGCGCGGGTGAAAGCCTCGGCCTCCAGCTTGTACTGGCGGCAATCCTGGAAGCGGAACAGCTGGGAATGGGCGTGGTTCTGGTTGGTGAGTTCGAGCTCTTCGGCCCCATAGCGGTTGGCGTTGAACGGCGACTTGACCTCGATATAGCCCTGGTCGCCATGGAAGACCATGACCTGGCGGGCGGCGAGCTGCGTCGAGATGTAGAAGCTGAGCTCGAAGTCGCCGAAGTCGGCGCGGACCGAGGAGTAGATGTCGGTGCCGAATTCAGGGTCGCGGTCGGTGGTCGCCTGGACGCGCAGCGGCTCCTTGCCGGTGACGAAGCGGGTCGAGATCGTCGGGTAGACGCCGATATCGGGCAGTCCGCCGCCGCCGAGCGCCGGGATATTGCGCATGTTGCCGGGGTCGCGGTTGAAATAGGTGAATGCGCCCTGCACATGACGGAGCTTGCCGATCGCACCTTCCTGCAGCAGTGACCGGACCTTCTTCCAGACCGGCGA
Source organism: Rhizobium sp. (assembly GCA_019739215.1). Lineage (GTDB taxonomy): Bacteria > Pseudomonadota > Alphaproteobacteria > Rhizobiales > Rhizobiaceae > Rhizobium_E. Next base: position 110,988 of record JAHHDR010000002.1, on the reverse strand, counting down.
ATAGGTGACCATGTAAGCCTCGGTCACCAGAACCTTGTTACGGTCACGCGCGGCAATGAGGCTGTCGATCTCGTGCGCCGCAAGCGCGATCGGCTTTTCGCACAGCACATGCTTGCCGGCATCGGCGGCCTTGATCGTCCATTCGACATGCTGCGAGGTCGGCAACGGGATATAGACCGCATCGATCTTGTCCGATGCCAGCATCTCCTCGTAGGATCCGAAGGCATGCGGCACCGAGAAGCGGTCGGCCATGGCACGCGCCCTGGAGAGATCGCGGCTGGCGATGGCCGAGACGACGCAATTGGTGGCGTCCTGGATCGCCGGAACGACCAGTTCCTCGCCGATCCGCGCCGTGGAAATGATACCGAAACGTAGCATGTCGTCCTCCCGATCCTGATTTCGGCGGCACATTATGGACTTGCCCCAGCCAAGGCAATCGGGAAAAGCCCATGTCCACCTTGTCATCGCCCGCCGGACGACAGTATCTCTTCGCGACTGCACGGAGGGCATCGATGACACTGAGCATTCGGGACACGCAGGCGACGGACGAGGCGGAATGGCGCCGGCTCTGGGCGGGTTACCTCGCCTTCTACAAGGCGGACGTGCCGCCGGACGTGACCGCCAATACATGGCGGCGCATCCTCGATCCGGCCTCACCCGTCTCGATGCGCGTGGCAACACGGGACGGCAGGCTCGAAGGCTTCGCGATTCATCTCTCGCATCCCTCGACCTGGGTCATGTCGGAGGATTGTTATCTCGAGGATCTTTATGTCGATGAGGCGAGCCGCGGCGGTGGTGTCGGCCGGGCACTGCTCGACGACCTGATCGCGCTGGCTGAGGCGAGAGGCTGGGCGCGACTGTACTGGCACACAAACGCGGACAATGCCCGGGCCCGGCGGCTCTATGACAGCTATGTCCCCACCGATGGCCACGTGCGCTACCGGATGAAGCTCGCGCAAGGCGCGAGCGCGAGTTAAGATTCGGTTAAGCCGGACGCCCTAGTCTGGCGCTGTGGGCAAGGTCGTCGGGTTCAGCACGAAGAAGAAACAGTCGGCGGCGGCAAGACCAGCCCGCCGCAAGATCGGCCGCGACTTCTTCGCGGTTCTCGTCATCGGCATCGGTGCCGGGCTGGGCCTTGGTTGGACCAGCCTCGACGCGACCGGGGCCATGACGCTTCTCCAGACAGCGGCCAGCCGCGTAACCACCCTGGCGACAAATCTCACATCGCAAAGCGCGGGCGACCAGGACGAATTCCCCGTATCCTCCATCGCAAAGACCCCGTCCACGCCCGACCGCAAGGTGACCGACCAGAGCCGAAGCCGGCACTACCCGGTCTGCCCGAATGCCGTTGCCAAGCGCAGCAATTGCGTCATCGACGGCGACACGTTCTACTTCGGCGCGACCAAGGTCCGCATTTCCGACATCGACGCTCCCGAGACCCACCCGCCGCGCTGCGCCCGCGAGGCCGATCTCGGAGACAGGGCGACACGACGTCTCGTGCAGCTTCTGAGCGCCGGCGCGTTCCAGCTCGTGCGTGCCGACCGCGACATCGATCGCTACGGCCGGCAGTTGCGCATCGTGGTCCGCGACGGCCGCTCCCTCGGCAAGGTTCTGGTCGCCGAAGGCCTTGCAAGGCCATGGACAGGAAAGCGCCGACCGTGGTGCGGCAGCCAGGACTCCTTTGGCTGATCGCTGCCCGCAATGCCTTGCGCGGCGCAGCCTGCATACCTATCCTGATTGTGTCCCCTTCTCCCGGTCGGCATGGGCAAACGCCTCGCCGCCGGCACCGGCACCATCCGCTTTCGAAAGGATCATCCCATGAAGACGCGCAAGCTCGGACGCGACCTCGAGGTCTCCGCCATCGGCCTCGGCTGCATGGGCTTCAGCCATGGCTATGGCGGCGCGGAGGAGAAAGATGCGATCGCGGCCATGCATCGCGCCGTCGAAATCGGCATCTCCTTCTTCGACACGGCGGAGGCCTATGGCCCGCTGACCAACGAAATCCTGGTCGGCAAGGCGCTGAAGCCTTATCGCGACACGGTGACGATCGCCACCAAGTTCGGCTTTCGCTACGAGACGCATGGCGGAAAAACGAAGCAGGTCGGGGGCACCAACAGCCGGCCCGACAATGTCAGGGCCGTGGCCGAGGCGTCGCTCAAGCGGCTCGGCACCGAAGTCATCGATCTCTACTACCAGCACCGCGTCGATCCCGACGTGCCGATCGAGGAAACCGTCGGCGCGATGGGGGACCTCGTGAAGGCGGGCAAGATCCGCGCGCTGGGCCTCTCCGAAGCCGCGCAGGCCACCATCCGCCGGGCGCATGCCGAGCACCCGATCGCCGCCGTGCAAAGCGAATATTCGCTCTGGACCCGTGACCCCGAAGACGGCGTGCTCGAAACCTGCCACGAACTCGGCATCGGCTTCGTGCCTTTCAGCCCGCTCGGCCGCGGCATGCTGACCGGAACGCTGAAGCCGGAAGATCTGGCCGAGGGCGATTTCCGCAAGGGCCTGCCCCGCTTCCAGGGCGAGAATTTCGACCGCAATGCCGCGCTCGGCGCCAGGCTCGCCGAATTCGCCAAAGACAAGGGCGTGACGGCGGCGCAGCTGGCGCTGGCCTGGGTGCTGCACCAGGGCGATTTCATCGTGCCGATCCCCGGGGCGCGCAAGATCCGCAACATCGAGGACAATGTCGCGGCGACGGAGATGGTGCTTGATGATGCCGAGGCCGAGGAACTCGGGCGGCTGATCTCGCCCGACGATGCGGCAGGCGCGCGCTACACCGAGGCGATGATGAAGATGACCAATCTTTGAGACCCATGGGGCGGCTGGACTGTGGGTAGGCGGACGCGGCGGGTCGCGCCCGCTTGCCAAGTGCCGCCTGCGGTTCTAACCCGGTTGCTGCAACGGGATTTGAAAAGCGCATGGCGGGCAGCAAGCCGAGACACCTTCTTTTCGTCGACGTCGAAACGACGGGGCTGACCTATCAGGACCGCGTGATCACGCTCGGCGCTGTCGAGCTCGACCTCGAGGCGCTGATGGATGGCGTCGACTGCACCAATACCGGCCACCTGATCTTCAATCCCGGCCGGCCCAGCAATCCGTTCGCCGCCGCCGTGCATGGCTATGACGACTGGACATTGCGGTTCCAGCCCGACTTCTCCGTCCATGCCGACGAGATCATCGGCCCCTTCGAGCGCGCCGACACCGTCATCGCCCACAACGCCGCCTTTGACGAGCGCTTCATCCGGGGCGAATTCAGCCTCTGCGACCATACGCTCCGCCCTGCGAAGTTCGACTGCTCGATGCGGCGCTACAAGACCAGACATGGCCGTCCGGGCGGGCTGGACAAGGTGCTGGCCCATATGGGCCATGGCGGCCGCGGCAAGGTCCACGGCGCGCTGGAGGATGCCTGGCTCTGCATGAATGTCTGGCTCTGGGTCCACGACCTGCCGCTGCCGGAGGCGCGGGACGACCTGCTGCATCCGCCAAGCAACTGGGTGGAGCCGGAGATGAGGCCGCTGAGGAATGCGCGGAAGGTTGTGGGGTGGTAGAGTAGGCTACCCACGAACAGGTGCGGGAATGGCGACCTTCAGCATTCGCATCGATGATGAAATCAAACGGCGCCTTGAGGAGGCTGCGGCGGCTAATGGCACGAGCGTCAGTCGGGTTGTTCGCGAGGCTCTCGCGCAGAAAATCGAAGATCTGGAAGATTACTTGACGGCGACGTCGCGCCTCGCCAAGCCATTCGACTCCGTTGCCAAAGATGATGTTTGGAAGGGTCTCAAACTTTGATGCTTGCGATCGCGGCTCACCCCCCTCTGTCCTGCCGGACATCTCCCCCTCAAGGGGGGAGATCCGATGGGGCGCCGCTCGCCTATCCATTGCTGCCGAATGCTCAGAACGCCTTGCTCGCTTGAGGCGATGAGCAAGCATCTTGCCGATCTCCCCCCTTGAGGGGGAGATGCCCGGCAGGGCAGAGGGGGGTGAGCCCGGAATGCGGCAGAACATTCGTCCCGCTGCGTCCAGCGAAATCAGCCCCGCAACACCCCGCCCGTCGACTTCTCGACATTCGCCACGATCCGCTTGGTCAGGGCGTCGAAGTCCTCGTCGGTGAGCGTGCGCTCGGCCGGCTGGATGGCTGAACTTCGATGGCGATGGACTTCTCGGCTGTCGCCCAGCGATGCCCCCTCGAAGACGTCGAAGACAGTGACGCCCGGTGATCAGCTTGCGGTCGGCGCTGGTGGCGGCCTTGACGATGGCAGCCGGCCTCGACCTTGACGTGTCGACGACGAAGGCGAAGTCGCGCCGTACGGCCTGGAAGGGCGAGAGCTCCAGCACCGGCTTGGTGCGGGTCGCCTTCTTCTTCGGCTCGGGCAGCTTATCGAGAACCAGTTCGAAACCGCAGAGCGCGCCAGAAACATCGAGCGCTGTCGAGCGTCTTGGGGTGGAACTCGCCGAAATGGCCGATGACAAGTTTCGGGCCCATCTTGATCGTGCCGGAGCGGCCGGGGTGATACCAGGCCGGTCCGCCCTGCTCGATCTGCAGGTTGGCGACCGGGAAGCCTATAGCTTCCAGCACCGCCAGCGCATCGGCCTTGGCGTCAAAGACGTCGACGTTCTTTCCGCCGCCCTGCTCCTTGGTTGGACCAGAGCCGGCCCTGGCCGTTGAGCGTTGCCGTGCCACGGCGGATGCCGCCGGCGATGCGGCGCTGGCCCTCGGCCGTATCATCCTCATAGGTGCCCGACACTTCGAACAGCGCGACGTCACTGTGCCCCTTGGCGGCATTGCGCTGGGCTGCCGTCAGCAGACCCGGCAGCAGCGACGGCCGCATGTCGGACATATCAGCCGCGATCGGGTTTTCGAGCTTGAGTGCGGGCGAAGCCGCCGCCGAACAGCGCGGCATGTTCGGCCGGGATGAAGGACCAGGTGACCGCTTCCAGCATGCCCCGCGCGGCCAGCGCCCGCTTGGCGAGCCGCGAGCGGATCTGCAGCGTGGTGAGGATCTTGGTGTTGACCTCGCTGAGGCGCGGCAGGGCCTGCGGCTTGATCTCGTTGATGCCGTGGATGCGCATGACTTCCTCGACCAGATCGGCCTTGCCGTCGACGTCAGGCCGCCAGGACGGGACATAGGCGGTCACCGTGTCGCCCGAGCCTTCGACCTTGAAGCCGAGGCGGGTGAGGATCGAGACCGACTCGTCCTTGGGAATGTCGAGGCCGGTCAGGCGCTTGACCTCGGCGAAGGGGAAGGACACGGCCTTGGGCGTGTAGCCCTCATAGCCCACGACATCCAGCTTCGCGGGCGTGCCGCCGCAGAGTTCGAGCACCAGCTCGGTGGCGCGTTCGATGCCAGGCACCATGTATTCGGGATCGACGCCGCGCTCGAAGCGGTAGCGCGCATCGCTAATGATGCCGTGTTCGCGGCCCGTGCGGGCGATGTTGAGCGGGTTCCACAGCGCGGATTCGATGAGCACGTCCACCGTGTTCTCGTCACAGCCGGAATGCTCGCCGCCCATGATACCGCCGATCGACTCGACGCCGTTTTCGTCCGCGATGACGACGTTTGCCGGGTTCAGCTTGTATTCGCGGGTGTCGAGCGCCAGCACCGTTTCGCCGTCCTTGGCGCGGCGGACGGTGAGGTTGCCCTTGACCTTGGCGGCGTCGAAGACGTGGAGCGGGCGGCCCTGGTCGAAGGTCAGGTAGTTGGTGACGTCGACCAGCGCATTGATGGGCCTGAGGCCGATGGCGCGCAGCCGCTTCTGCATCCAGGCCGGGCTCGGGCTGTTCTTCACCCCGCGCACGAGGCGGAGCGCGAAGCCGGGGCAGAGCGCCTTGTCCTCGCCCGCGAAGTCGAGCACGACCTTGACCTGGGTCTCGCCCTCGACCTTGAAGGTGGGGGCCGGGCGGGTCTTGAGCGTGCCCATGCCCGACGCGGCCAGATCGCGGGCGATGCCATAGATCGAGGTGCAGTCCGGGCGGTTCGGCGTCAGGTTGATCTCGATGACTGGATCGTCGATGCCATAATACTTGGCGAAGGACGTGCCGACGGGGGCATCCGCGGGCAGGTCGATGATGCCGTCATGGGCGTCGGAGATTTCGAGTTCCTTCTCCGAGCACATCATGCCGCGGCTCTCGACGCCGCGGATATTGCCGATGCCGAGCGTGACGTCGATGCCGGGCACATAGGTGCCGGGCGCCGCGAAGGCGCCGACGAGCCCTGCCCGCGCATTCGGCGCGCCGCAGACGACCTGCACCGGCGCGCCCGCGCCTGTGTCGACCGAGAGAACCTGGAGCTTGTCCGCCTGCGGATGCTTCTCCGCCGTCAGCACCTTGGCGATGACGAAGGGTGCGAAACCCTTCTTGTCGTCGACGCTTTCGACTTCGAGGCCGATCAGGGTGAGGCGCTCGCAGATGGCGTCGAGCGAGGCGTCGGTGTCGAGGTGATCCTTGAGCCAGGACAGTGTGAATTTCATGTCTTAAATCTCCCTTGTCCGATTACGCGCTCAAACCACCAAACAGCGTCGGCATGTCGAGCGGGCGGAAGCCGTAATGGTTCATCCAGCGGACGTCGGCATTGAAGAAGTCTCTGAGATCCGGCATCCCGTATTTCAGCATCGCGATCCGGTCGAGACCCATGCCCCAGGCAAAGCCCTGGTAGACATCGGGATCGAGCCCGCCGGCGCGCAGCACGTTCGGGTGAACCATGCCGCAGCCGAGGATTTCCATCCAGTCGGTGCCCTCGCCGAACTTGATGACGTCGCCGGAGCGGTCGCACTGGATGTCGACCTCGACCGACGGCTCGGTGAAGGGGAAGAAGGACGGGCGGAAGCGCATGTTGACCGAAGGCACTTCGAAGAAGGCCTTGCAGAATTCTTCCAGCACCCAGCGCATGTGGGCGACATTGGCCGTCTTGTCGATCACGAGGCCCTCGACCTGGTGGAACATCGGCGAATGGGTCGCGTCCGAATCCTGGCGATAGGTCTTGCCGGGAATGATGATGCGGATAGGCGGCTTCTGCGTTTCCATGGTGCGGATCTGCACCGGGGAGGTGTGGGTGCGCAGCACCTTGCGTTCTCCGTTCGCATCCGGCGGCAGGAAGAACGTGTCATGCATCTCGCGGGCCGGGTGGCCGACCGGGAAATTCAGCGCCGTGAAATTGTAATGGTCGGTCTCGATATCCGGACCTTCGGCGATCGAGAAGCCCATGTCGCCGAAGATCGCGGTGATCTCGTCGATGATCTGGGTGATCGGATGGATGCGGCCGCGCTCGGCCGGCGAGGAGCGGACCGGCAGCGTGACATCGACCGTCTCGCGGGCGAGGCGCGCATTGATCGCCTCATCCTTCAGCGCCGACTTGCGCGACGTGATGGCGTCGGCGACCTCGGCTTTGATCTGGTTGATCGCGGCGCCGCGCGTCTGGCGTTCTTCCGGGCTCATGGATCCGAGCGTCTTCAGAAGCTCGGAGATCGAGCCCTTCTTGCCGAGCGCGTTGACGCGGACGGCTTCGATCGCAGCCTCGTCGGATGCGGCGACGATGTCCGCCGTGATGGATGATTTCAACTGGTCGAGATCGGACATGGTTCGCTCATGAATTTGCGAAGAGGGGACGGATAGATCGGACGTGGGTCAGACAGGAAAAAACCCGCGCCAGCCGTGCCAGCGCGGGTTTCCCAATATAGACATAGAATTTGGGAAGCGCTGGCTTACTTGACCGCGCTTTCAAACTCGTTGGTGGTGCCGGCTTCCTTGAGGTAATCAAGGGCCTTCTTGGAGGCAGCCACGAGCGTGCCGAAGGCCTCCGGCTGGCTGATCGCCATTTCCGACATCACCTTGCGGTCGACTTCGATGCCGGCCTTGGTCAGGCCGTCGATGAAGCGGCCATAGGTCAGGCCGTGCTCGCGGACAGCAGCATTGATGCGCTGGATCCACAGAGCGCGGAAATTCCGCTTCTTGACCTTGCGGTCGCGCGTTGCGTACTGCATCGAGCGATCGACGGCAGCCTTCGCGGTGCGGATGGTATTCTTGCGACGGCCGTAAAAGCCCTTGGCGGCCTTCAGAACCTTCTTATGCTTGGCGCTGGACGTAACGCCTCTTTTCACACGTGACATGTCATGATCTCCTTAAACAACAAAAAGCGCGAGGTCTCAGAGACCGTTGGGCAGATAGTTCTTGATCACCTTGCGGCCATCGGGTTCAGCCAGAACCATGGTGCCGCGGGCGTTGCGAATGAACTTGTTGCTGCGCTTGATCATGCCGTGACGCTTGCCGGCAGCTGCCGACAGAACCTTGCCAGTGGCGGTAATCTTGAACCGCTTCTTGGCAGCAGACTTCGTCTTCATCTTGGGCATTTTGCTACTCCATTGTTTTAGTTTTTGAGAGGCGGACCGACGAAGTCCATCTCAAGCATAAAGAACGGCCACGGCATGCCCTGCCGGACCGTTCGGACGGGCGGTGTATAACCGCGAGCGGGAAAAAGCGCAACGGGGTGGGCGGGAGAATCTTTCGAGCCGCCGACTGCCCTGCACCGCTGCTGTTAGCGGTTCGAGGCACCCTTCCGACCGGTCGCGGGAAGAAGGACCGACAATCCCGTCCCCACCAGCGCAGACACGACGATCAGCAGATGCGCATTGATGCTCGCTCTGGCCAGCAGATCGAGCGTCGTCGCGTCCCTTGCGGACCCGAACGCCGCCGCACCCGCCGTGATCCCCGCCGGATAGGTCCCGACCCCGGCCGGCGCATGCACCGGCAGCACGGACGACAACTCTCCCCCCAGCGCACCGCCGAACGTCGAGGCGACAGGCAGCACACCCATCAGGCCCAAAACCCAGGCCAGCACCAGAACCTTGACGCCCCAGTTGAGCACCGTCAGCAGCCAGGCGCGGATGAAGGCCGCAAGATCGGGCGGCAGGCCGTCGTCGATTTCTTCCACAATGCGTCCCAGCCCGCCGGACAGTCGGCCACGAAGCGCCTGCATAAGCGGTCGCTTGAAGGGAAAGAGCGTGAGCGGCACCACGAGAAACACCGCCCAGAGCACAGCCGAGAGATAGGGTCGCTGCGACCCTGCCACCAAGCCGAGCCCGGCCGCCGCCAGCAGGGCGTGGAGATCCAGCAGCCGCAGCACCAGCAGCGCCGCCGTTCCATGGGCGAGCGGCACGCCGAATTCCGAGCGCATCAGCAGCGGAAAGCTGGTTTCGCCAGCGCGAAAGGGCATCATGATATTGAGCAGGTTATGCACCTGCGTCACCCGAAAGAGTTGAAGGAACCGCCCGGAAGTCTCGCGCGGGAAATAGTCCCGCATGCGCCAGGCGCGGATGACATACGTGCCGGCGAGCAGGATCAGCGCGAGAAGGACCACCGGCAGGCCGACGACCTGCCAACCGGCGATGATGCTGGCCCAGCCCCAGACCCACTCGATGAAGGCCGCATAGAGAGCGACCACCACCACGGTCAGGACGCCGACCCTTTTCTGCCACAGCCATGCCGGCATCGACGTCGCGACCTTCCGCCTCACTTGCCCGGCCCGATTGCCTTGATCCAGCGCCTGCTATAACAGATGGCCCAACCAAAACCAGTCATCCGGAGCCCGTGTTGTTGCAGCGTCAATCCCCGGCCGAGGCGAGCCTCGACCTCGACATGCCGATCGCGCTTTCAGTCCTCGTCCCCGTTCACAACGAGGAAGAGAACGTGACGCTGATGGTCGGGCGGATCGCTGATGCGCTCAAGGATTTCGGCAAGCGCTGGGAACTGATCCTCATTGATGACGGCTCGACGGACGCGACGCTGGCCAAGGCCCGCAAGCTGCTCGGCACGCCCGGCTTCGATCTCCGCATCATCGAGTTCCAGCGCAATTTCGGCCAGGCCGCGGGCCTTCAGGCCGGGTTCGACGCCGCGCGTGGAAGACTGATCGCGACGCTGGACGGCGACCTGCAGAATGATCCCCTCGACATTCCCCGCATGATAGACGCGCTCGAGGAGCGCGATCTCGACATGCTCTGCGGCTGGCGCAAGACGCGGCAGGACGGGCTCTGGCTGCGGCTGATCCCATCCTGGACCGCCAACAAGCTGATCCGCACCATCACCGGCGTGCATATCCACGACTATGGCTGCGGGCTCAAGCTCTATCGCGCCGAGATCGTCAAGCAGGTGCGGATCATGGGCGGAATGCACCGGTTCATTCCCGCCTGGATCGCCTCCGTCGTGCCCTCGACCCGGATCGGCGAGATGGTCGTCACCCATCATGCCCGCCAGTTCGGAACCTCGAAATATGGCATCTCGCGCACCTTCCGCGTCATTCTCGACCTGCTGGCCGTGCTGTTCTTCATGCGTTTCCGGGCGCGGCCGGGCCACTTCTTCGGCATGATCGGGCTGTTTTTCGGGGGTATCAGCGCGCTGATGTTCCTCTGGCTCATGATCGTGAAGTTCGGCTTCGGCGAAGACATCGGCGGACGGCCGCTTCTGACGGTCGCGATGATGCTGTTCATCGGCTCGGTGCAGATGATCACGACCGGCATTCTCGCCGAGATGCTCGCGCGATCGGACAATGCCCGGCTTGGCTACTCCATCCGCAAGATCCACGAAGCGGACGGCTGACGTGCTCGCAAGGCTGATGCGCGACGGCGGAGTGCTCTATCTCGTGCTCGGCATCTATTTCGCCGTGAACGCGGGCCTGCGGCTGCTCTTTCCCGGTTCGCTCGAACTCGAAGGCAGCCGCCTGCTCTTCCTCGCACAATGGCTGGAGCCCGGCTATGTCGGCCATGCCCCGCTCGCGGTCTGGCTCCAGCACGGCGCCGCCAGGCTTGCCGGCGCCGGTGTCCTTGCCGTGGTCGTGCTGGAAACCGTGCTGCTTTTCCTCGGCTATGTCTTTGTCGGATGGGCGGCATTTTCCGTCATCCGCAACCGCGCCCTGGCGATCATCGCCGTGCTCGGCATGCTGCTGCTGCCGCAGATCGTCTTCGAGATGCAGCGGGATGCCGGCGCCACCGCCACCGTTTTCGTGGCCTCGGCCTTCTTCATCGGCGCGCTGTTCGCGATGCTGCACCGCGGATGGTTGCTGGCCTACGCCGCCCTCGGCATTGCGATCAGCGCGGGCATTCTCTCGGGCCAGAATGTCGGTCTGCTGCTGGTGACGGTGCTTGTGGCACTCTTGCCCGAAAAGGCTTTCCGCGCGCGGCTCGTCAACTGGAGGATGACCGTCACCCTCCTCTTTGCCGGCGCAGCACTTGCGCCCCACCTGCTCTGGCTGCGGGACAATTTCGATGCCGTCACCGCCGAGACTATCGGGCGCTTGCTGCCGCCCGTGCCGGCAGACCGCACCGCGCAGATCATAGAGGGCCTGTTCTCGCTGGCGGCAGCGCTGATCGGCTTCGTAGCGCCGACGGTCCTGGTCTTCTGGGCGTCCTTCGGCAGGCGCTTTCAGGAATCCTGGCAGATATCGAGCCCGTGGACGCGCCTGCTCGGCCGGACATTCGTGCTCGCCTTGCTCGCGCTCATCCTTCTCGTCGTGCTCGGCAGCGTGGCCGCCATTCACGATCGCTGGCTGGTGTCCGTCTTCTGCCTCCTGCCGCTCTACTTCAGCCTGAAGCTCGACGCGCTGAACCAGACGATCGGCAATGCGCCGAAACGCTTCGGCGCGGTGGTTCTGCTGGTGATGATCATGGTGCCGCTCGCACTGGCGGCGCGCGTGCCCCTGGTGCACTGGACCGGTCGCTATACGGCATTGAACGCACCCCATCAGGGAGTAACCGAGGCAATCCTGGCCTCGATCCAACTGCCGCCCTCTCTCGTTCTCGCCGAGGATGCCGAATTGGCCGGCAACCTGCGTCTTGCTATCCGCGACATCCCGGTCGTGACACCGGCCTACGCCCCCAAGGCCAAGGACTTGGCCTTCGACAGCACCCGTCCGATAGTGGTGGTCTGGCGCGGGGGATCCGATGGAGAGACTCCGATGCCCGAGCCTCTCAGGCGCCTGCTTGCCGAAAACGGGGCCGACGCAGAGCGGCCCACCGCCGCGGTGGTGAATCTGTTGTACCGGTTCGGCGCGGAAGGTAAGGTGTTTCACCTGGGCTATGCCTGGGCTTATCCGCGGATACCGTAAGTCAGGCCGGCACTTTGGCTCGACGCGTGGTCTTTACCGGAAAGCGCAGGGCAATCTCCAATCCACCGGTCGCCGCCTCGCCCAGTGCCAACGTCGCACCATAGGCCTCGGCAATGTCAGCGGTGATGGCCAGGCCCAGGCCCGAACCGCCATTCGCGTTGCCGGCATGAATGCCCCGCTGCAATGCGGCGGCATGGTCCCGTAGCGGAATGCCCGGACCATCGTCGGCAATCGTAGCGACGACCTCTCCATCCTGGCGTTCGATCTTCACGGCAATTTCGCTGCGCGCCCACTTGGCTGCATTGTCGAGAATGTTACCGATCGCCTCGGCCAGATCGGCCGGGTCGGCCTCGACCCGCACGTCGCCCTTGACCTCGAGTTTCCAGTCAAGCGTGGCGTCGTCGCGGGCGGGTTTCAAAACCTGGATCAACTTGCCGGCAAGCTCGCCGATATCGGTGCTCAGCATGCGCTCGACGCCGAGTCGCGCCGCTTGGAGCTGCCGGTCGGCCCGCTGGCGTATCAGGTCGACCTGCCTGAGCGTCATTTCCGCAGCCCCGGGCTCCATCGACTCGGCAAGCTGCGAGATGACCGTCAATGGCGTCTTCAGCCCGTGCGCTAGATCCGAAGCGCGGCTGCGCGCGCGTTCGATTGCTTCCTCCCGCTCCTGCAGCAGGAGATCGATCTCGTGGATAAGCGGTCGGACTTCCGCTGGCCCTTCATCCGTCATCCGCGCGAGCAACCCGCTCCGGATATCGGTCACTTTCTGCCGAAGACGATCGAGTGGGGCGAGGCCCACGACGGACTGCGCCGTCGCGGCCAAAGCGAGCAGGCCGGCCGTCACCAGCAGCATGCGAAGCAACTCGCTGTGAAACCCCATCAGCGCACCTTCCAGTTCCGCCTTGGGAAAGGCGGTATAGATGCAGAAGCTTCGCGACTCCGGGCCGTCTCCCAGGATGGAATCCTGCGACAGGAGAAGCATGGTCTGCCCGTCGGGACCAGTCGCCTCAAGAAAAGGGCCATAGGCAGAGGGCGTCATGCTGCTTTCCGAAACCGTGGTGTCCCAGAGCGATCGTGAACGTTCGAGGATGGTATCGTTCTCCTCAAGCGCCCAATAGCGCCCGCCGGCCGGAAGACTGAGCCGGGGATCGGAGGGTGTCGCCGTCAGCACCACCCTGCCCTCGCTGATTTTCGCCGATGCGGCGAGACTGTCCGAAAGCACGGTCATCTCTGTCAAGTACTGGTTGACGACATAGTCAGTGAAGACCCGGCTCAGCGTCACCCAGACGATGGCAAGCGACAGTCCGATGGCAACGACGGCACCAAGTGCGAGCCGGAAGCGCAGCGAGCGGATCATTGCGGGTCGTCCAGCAGGACATAGCCGAAACCACGGCGATTCTGGATGGAATCGGGCGCCGTCTTTCTGCGGATGCGGGCGACCATCGCCTCTATCGCGTTCTTGGCGGAATCGTCCTCCCTGCCCTGGACATGTGCGGCGAGTTCGATCGCCGGTACGACCGAGCCCCTGTGCGCCGCGAGGTAGGCAATCAGCCGATATTCCATGGGGCTGGTTTCGACCGGCCGGCTGTCGAAGCTGATCCGCTTGGCGGCTTCATCGAGCTGGAAACGGCCGGCGGCGAGCGACTGGAGGGGCCGAAACTGCGCACGCCGAAGCAGGGCCCGCAAGCGGGCCAGCAGTTCCTCGGAGCGGAACGGCTTGGGAAGATAGTCGTCGGCGCCGGCGTCGAAGCCATCGACCCTTTCCATCCAGGAGCCACGCGCGGTCAACACCAGGACCGGCGTCTGCAGGCCAGCCTGCCGCCAGCGCTTGAGGATCGACAATCCGTCCATGCCGGGAAGACCGAGATCGAGGATGATCGCGGCATAGTCGGTCGTCTCCCCGATCTCCCAGATTTCCGGACCCTCGCCGGAAACGTCGACCAGAAAGCCGGCCGACCGCAATTGACCGGACACCAAGCTTGCAATGGCTGGATCGTCTTCGGCAAGAAGAATGCGCATATCAGAAACCCAGGAATCGTATCACGCGCCCGGTGCGGGCATCGAGTCTCACCGTCTTGATCACGCCATCGGCCCGGCGAACCTTCACCCGGTACTGCGGCCTGCCGCCATAGATGCCGAGATCGATATCGATCACCCTGCCCCGCACCTCGCCGCTGACGATACGCAGGGCCGCCTGGAGCGAAATTACCCGACCGCGCTCGCGCTCCCTGAGCGCCCTGTCCTGCGACCACACGTCGTCTTCGCGCTTCTTGCTGCGACCACCGCTATCATCGTGACCGCTGTCGTCGCTGTCATCGCCACCACTGTCGTCGTGGCCGCCGTCATCCCCGCCGCCGTCCTTCGCACGGACGCGGGTGGAAGGCCCGCCCAGCGCGACCGAGGTAAGCATAGCGAGAAAAATACGGCGGTTCATGACCAATTGCTTCGCCTTCCAAGGCTGCGGGGGATCATGGTCCGGAACATCGGCATCGTCAATCGGGGCGGCAGGATGCCCGCCGACTCCCTGGGGAGCGGCGGGCATGAACGCAGGTCGCCTGGCGGCGGCTCGACGACCGGCGTCGGGGCTCGAATATCGTCAGGTGTGATTGGGGCCGTGATGGTCCCGATCCCGGCCCCTGTCGCGATCCCTGTCTCGATCCCTGTCTCGATCCCTGTCCCTGCTGCGATCCCGATCACGATCCTTGTCGCGTCCGTGATGCCCACTGTAATCGGCATCGTCATCGTCATCGTCGTCGTCGCTGTCGTCGCTGTCGTCATCGCGGTCGTCACCGCCGTGATGGCCGCTGTCGTCATCGCCGACATGGTTGCCGTCATCGTTGGGGCCGTCATCGGCACCGTGGCGGGCAAATGCGGAAGCGACAGTGGTCAATCCATCGCCCGTGGCGGCCGGCGCCAGCGGCACGATGAAGAGGGTTGCCAGTGCCACGCCGGAGAAAAGCAGCGAACGCCGGGTAGCATCGTGGGTTTCAGAGGTCATTGTGTCTTCCTCGTTTTCGAGGCGGGTCATGCCCGCAGTCCATGGGGGTATCCCGCCCCATGGATGACACTATGCTCCATCGCCACTGACGAACCGCTGAGTCCGGCTGTCAGCATTCCGTCAGCAAGCAAAAACCGTCCGGAGCGGGGCTCACGGACGGTTGAAATCTTAAGGACGCTGCGGTCGCCTCACTTCGGCGCCAGCACCATCATCATCTGGCGGCCTTCGAGCTTCGGCTCGGCTTCGACCTTGGCGATCGCCGTCGTATCGTCCTTGACCTGAAGCAGAAGCTTCATGCCGAGTTCGAGGTGGGCCATCTCGCGGCCGCGGAACTTGAGCGTTACCTTGACCTTGTCGCCCTCGTCGAAGAAGCGCTGCATCGCCCGCATCTTCACGTCATAGTCATGCGTGTCGATGTTGGGCCGCATCTTGATCTCCTTGATCTCGATGATCTTCTGCTTCTTGCGCGCTTCGGCCTGCTTTTTCTGGGTGGCGTATTTCAGCTTGCCGAGGTCGAGGATCTTGCAAACGGGCGGCTCGGTGTTCGGCGAAATCTCGACGAGGTCGAGTCCTGCCTCCTCCGCCATCGCGAGAGCCTGAGCGGTCTCCACGACGCCAAGATTGGCGCCTTCGGCGTCGATAAGCTGGATGCGGGGGACGCGTATATCGCGATTGGAGCGCGGGCCGCTGTGAGTGGGGCCTTCCGCCTTAAAAGGTCTGCGAATGGTCGTATTCTCCTTGGTGGTTTACTTTCGGGGCTCTATCTGCCATCAGCGACGCACGATTGCAATCACCGAAGCGCCGGTCCGGGTTCATAGCACGGTTTCTCCGTGAAATCACCTGCGGATTCACCCATTGATGGCGTAACTCGGCCTCCGAATGGGTGGAATTCATATGCCAGACGATGCGCCGAACCTGCAATACATCGATGTCGGACAGGCGCCGCATGTAAGGCGGATCGCAGCAATTGCAACCCCCGGAGCGAATGACGGCACGACAGTCGTCTGGCTCGGCGGCTATCGCTCGGACATGGCCGGCACCAAGGCAATCGCCCTCGAGGCCCGGGCCAGGACGCTGGGTGTCGGCTTCCTGCGCTTCGACTATTCCGGCCACGGCCAGTCCAGCGGTCACTACACGGACGGCACGATCTCGCTCTGGCTTGAAGAGGCGCTGGCCGTCATCGAACGGCTCGCAACCGGCCGACTGGTGCTCGTCGGGTCGTCGATGGGTGCGTGGATCGCGCTTCGCCTCGTCGAGGAAATGCGTGCCCGGGGGGACACATCCCGCATTGCCGGCCTTGTGCTGGTTGCACCCGCGCCGGACTTCACCGCTGTGCTCATTGAGCCGCACCTGACCGAAAAAGAGCAGGCCTCGTTGGCGGAAAAGGGATTTTTCGAGGAAGAATCTGCCTATTCGATGGAACCAAATCGCTACACGCGTTTGCTGATCGAGGACGGCCGCCACAATCTGGTCATGACTGGCCTGATCGAGACCGGCTGCCCGGTCCACATTCTCCAGGGCATGAACGACCCCGACGTGCCCTACGCCCATGCCATTAAGATCATGGAGAAAATCGTCGGCGACGATGCCGTTCTGACTTTGATCCGCGACGGCGATCACCGCCTCTCCCGACCGGAAGACATCGCGCAGATCGAGGCGGCCATGGCTGCAATGGTCGCCGGCGCCTGATTTCCGCCGCAGCTCTTAACCATAGTTTTCAATGGTCAGTGTTCGCAGGGACGCGAAGATTGACACCCGACCCCGAAATCACTTTAACTCTTTGTTAAGAATTTCGGGGACCGGACTTATGGCGGGAACGATCTGCAAGGCCGCAGTGGCGGCACTGGCGCTCTGCGCGAGCGCATTATCAGGGACTTCCGTGGCGGAAGCGTCGCAGCGCTACATGCGTACCGGTGCCGTCACCTCCCAACCGATCGGTCACTATGAATTCTGCCGCGGCCACCGCGACGAATGCTCGGTGACCTCCGAAGGATCGCAGCCTGGCCGCGTCACGGATTTCGGCTGGAACGTGATCAAGGAAGTCAATGCCGAGGTCAACCGCCGGATCCTGCCGATGACCGACCAGGACATTTTCGGCCGTGATGAAGTGTGGGCCTATCCGACGGATGTGGGCGACTGCGAGGACTTCGTTCTGGAGAAGCGCCGTGAGCTGATGAAGCGCGGCTTCTCGGTCTCCAACCTGCTGATCACAGTCGTGCGCAAGCCGGATGGCGAAGGCCATGCCGTGCTCACCGTGCGCACCATGGACGGTGACTTCATCCTCGACAATCTCGATGAGAGCGTGCGGCTCTGGTCGGAGACTCCCTATCGCTTTATGAAGCGCCAGGCCGACTACGACACCGGCCGCTGGGTCAAGATCGAAAACTCCAGCGACGTCCTCGTCGGCGCCGTCGACAAGTAGGATCCCAGGCCTCACGCGTTCCCGATCAGGATGCCTGCGGCGAGGACCAGTGCCCCGCCGAGAACCACCTGCAGCGTGGCCTTGAAGAACGGCGTCTCCATGTAGCGGTTCTGGATGAAGGCGATCGCCCAAAGCTCCACGAAGACCACGGCGATGGCAATGGCCGTCGCCAGCGTGAAATCCGGGATGAGATAGGGCAGCGCGTGGCCCAGGCCACCCAATGTGGTCATGATGCCCGAGGCGAGTCCGCGCTTGACCGGCGAACCGCGGCCGGAAATCACGCCGTCGTCATGCGCCGCCTCGGTAAAGCCCATCGAAATGCCCGCGCCGACGGAGGCCGACAGACCGACGAGAAAGGTCTGCGTGGTATCCCCGGTGGCAAAGGCGGCGGCGAAGATCGGCGCCAGGGTCGACACCGAGCCATCCATGAGTCCCGCCAGCCCCGGCTGTACATAGGTGAGGACGAATTGACGATGCGACGCCTCGTCCTCCTCGCTGCGCACGCTTTCCGGCGTGTGGGTGGCGGCCAGCCGCCTGGCGAGGACCTCGTGCGAGCGTTCGGCCTGGGCAAGATCGCCGAGCAGCTTGCGCGTGCCCGCGTCGGTGACGCGCGAGGCGGCGAGAATGTAGAACTCGCCGGCAGATCTCTCCATCGCCTCCGCCTGGTCGCGAATCTCGGCGATCGGCAGTGACCGGACCAACCAGTCCGGCTTGCGGTCGGGAAACTCACGGATATGCTCGCGCCGGACCAGGGGAATGCGCTCGCCGAACCGCGACCGGTGAAGGTCGATCAGCATCTGGCGGTGGTGGCTCTCCTCGTCTGCCATGTCCTCGAAAATGCGCGCCGAGGCCGGATACCGGTCTCGGAGAAGGTCGGCATAGCCGAGATAGATGCGGCCGTCGTCCTCCTCGTTGGAAATGGCAAGCGCCAGGATTTCCTGTTCGGTGAGCGAGGCGAGGGGGCGCTTCGAGACGCCGAGAAAGCGGGCAAGCATGACACCATCCAGTTTAGAATAATTCTAAAATAGAACCAAGTACCGTCACGGTCAAGCCCGGCCCCACGCCGTAATTGTCGCAGGTGACGGCCTCGGCAATGCCGGCAGTACTGGACCGGAGACGGCCCCGCACCCTATATGACGGCATCGCAACCGGACCGACGACATGCCCGAACTGCCCGAAGTGGAAACCGTGCGCCGCGGCCTGGCGCCCTTCATGGAAGGGCGGCGTCTGCGGTCGCTCACGCTCAACCGCCCGGACCTGCGCTTTCCCCTGCCGAAGGATTTTCGCGGCCGCGTCGAGGGCCGGCACGTCGTCACCCTCGCCCGCCGGGCGAAGTACCTGATCATCAACCTCGAAAGCGAGGTCTCGATCATTTCCCATCTCGGCATGTCGGGGTCGTTCCGGATCGAGGAGGTGGACGGCGACCTCGCCGCCTTCCACCATCCGCGTTCGAAGGATGCGGCGCATGACCACGTCGTCTTCGGCATGGTAGACGATCGGGGCGCCGAGGCCCGCATCATCTATAACGATCCCCGCCGTTTCGGATTCATGGACCTCGTGGAGACGGGAGAACTGGACCGATATCCCGCCTTCAGCCTTCTCGGTCCCGAACCCTCCGCCAACATGCTCTCCGCGGACTATCTCGCGGCGCGGTTCGCTACGAAGAAGAGCCCGGTCAAGGCGGCCCTTCTCGACCAGCGGGTCATTGCCGGCCTCGGAAACATCTATGTCTGCGAGGCGCTCCACCGCGCCGGTGTCGGGCCGGAGCGGCTGGCGCATACGCTCGTGGAGAAGACCGGTCGACCATCGCGCCAGCTGGAGGAACTGACGCGTGCCATCCGCGACGTGATCGCCGAGGCGATCGAGGCGGGTGGCTCGTCGCTCAGGGACCATATCCAGACCGACGGCTCGCTGGGCTATTTCCAGCACCGGTTCCGTGTCTATGATCGCGAAGGGCAGCCCTGTGTGACCCCGGGCTGCAACGGGCTGGTGTCGCGCATCGTCCAGTCAGGTAGATCGACATTCCATTGCCCGGTATGCCAGAGATAGGCCCGGGGCCAGCGGAAAGCGGATTCTGCCGGGGTGGGGCGATTCTTTTCCGAGGCATCATTGACGGCAACGCGCTTTGGAGCTATACGCCGCCCCACAGATTGGAAGGCGGCAAAACGGCTTTCCTTGATGCTCCCTCATTGCTCGGCATTGAGGCCGCCCCTCCGGGGCTGCGGCACAGGGGCACGTTGGAGCGTTTGGATTAGAGAGAGGCAGAAATGGCCAATACAACTTCGGCGAAAAAGGCGACCCGCAAGATCGCTCGCCGCACAGCAGTCAACAAGAACCGCCGTTCGCGCGTCCGTACCTTCATCCGCAAGGTCGAGGAAGCGATTGCATCGGGCGACAAGTCTGCCGCCGAGGCTGCACTCAAGGCCGCGCAGCCCGAGTTGCAGCGTGCCGCCACCAAGGGCGTCATGCACCGCAATACCGCATCGCGCAAAGTGTCGCGTCTTGCCAATCGCGTGAAGACGCTCGGCGCCTGATTTCAGGTTCAGCAGACCTATTACGAAGCCTGGCCGGTTGGCCGGGCTTTTTGGCGTTTCTAAACCGGTGATCGAAGTCGGCCTGCTGCACAGCTTTTTGTGGCATTTCGTATGACAGTTTTTATTGATATTTTTCAATGACTTCCCTGAGGTTGTCATATATCGGACGCCCTCACGTAGGGGAAGTTTGCCACAAATGTTGGTCAAGCGAATTTTTTATTATCGGCGGATTCGGCCATTAGCGAGCGCTAAAAAATAGAAACTCTTTGATTCACTTGCGATTCTTTTTCAGGGCCATCGGCCATCGGAAACGGCATCGGAATGTCAATGGCTTTCTCTTAACGTGCGGTAAAAATCCCGGTTGATTTGAGGTCCTGAACTTGCCTAAATGACTTCCATGAGGACGCCGCAGACCTGTCCTAAGCCAGCGCCGAAAGGCCCTGCTTAGATTGGTCATGGTCCGTCTTCAGGCAAGACGGATTTCAGTTCCGAGCAATCCTTGACCGGCGACAATTCGCAACCGCACCGAGAAACATTCGTTTCCCGGAGCACGGAGTTTTTTGCGCACGGGGCCGGCCGGGATGCGGAGTAGAGGAGTATCTGGATGAAATGTCCGGACCTTAAGCGGGGTCCGGGCTGTGTACGGTAGATGAGCGACCCGGGAGGTCCCTTCGAGGACCGCAGTGCTGCATGGGGATGGAGCGCGGCGGAAAGGTGATTTTCCCAAGACCTACGGCCGGGGTTTCGAACCCCGTCAAATTCGACATGTAAAGGCGGCGACATGCATATGAATATTGCACAGAAGAGCGTATTTTCCCCTGCGGAAAGTGCGCCGATGTCCATCAAGAAAATTTCAGAAAATGACGTGGGGGATGCGGGCATGCGGCACGAGGCCTTGTTCGAGCGTTTCAGCGCGAAGCTCAAGGCCAAGGTGGGACCCGAGGTCTATGCGAGCTGGTTCGGCCGGCTCAAGCTGCACTCGGCATCCAAGAGCGTGGCGCGCTTCACCGTTCCCACGACCTTCCTCAAGTCCTGGATCAACAACCGCTATCTCGATCTGATGACGGCGCTTCTGCAGGAAGATGAACCCGGCCTCCTCAAAGTCGAGATCCTCGTGCGCAGTGCCGCGCGTGCTGCGACCCGCCCGGGCACCGCGGAAGAAGGCACACAGGCCGCGCCGGAGCCGCAAGTCGCTCCGATGGCCCGGAAGTCCACGACCCAGTTCTTCGCCCCCAGCACCCACAAGGATCCGCCCAAGACCACGACCCAGGCGCCGCTTTTCGGCTCGCCGCTCGACAGCAGGTATACGTTCGACAGCTTCGTCGAGGGCGCGTCCAACCGCGTCGCGCTGGCTGCTGCCCGGACGATCGCCGAGTCCGGCTCGGGTGCCGTTCGGTTCAACCCGCTGTTCCTCCATTCCAGCGTCGGCCTCGGCAAGACGCATCTGCTGCAGGCGATTGCCGCAGCGGCCCTCTCCAATCCGCGCCATCCGCGCGTGGTCTATCTCACCGCCGAATATTTCATGTGGCGCTTCGCCACCGCGATCCGCGACAATGACGCACTGACGCTCAAGGAATCGCTGCGCAACATCGACATTCTCGTGATCGACGACATGCAGTTCCTCCAGGGCAAGATGATCCAGAACGAGTTCTGCCACCTGCTCAACATGCTGCTCGACAGCGCCAAGCAGGTCGTGGTCGCGGCCGACCGCGCGCCATGGGAACTGGAATCGCTCGATACCCGCGTCCGCTCGCGCCTGCAGGGCGGAGTCAACATCGAGATGGAAGCGCCGGATTACGCCATGCGTCTCGAGATGCTCAAGCTGCGCCTGGCCCAAGCCCAGGCCGAGGATGCCAATGTGCATATCCCCGAAGCGATACTCGAGCATGTTGCGGCATCCATCACCGCCTCGGGCCGCGAGCTTGAGGGCGCGTTCAACCAGATCATCTTCCGCCTGTCCTTCGAGCCGTCGCTGACGCTCGAGCGCGTGGACGAGCTGCTCGCCCATCTCGTGGGTACCGGAGAGCCCAAGCGGGTCCGGATCGAGGATATCCAGCGCATCGTCGCGCGGCACTACAACGTGTCCCGGCAGGAACTTGTCTCCAACCGCCGTACGCGGGTGATCGTCAAGCCGCGTCAGATCGCCATGTATCTGTCCAAGACGATGACGCCGCGCTCGTTCCCCGAGATCGGCCGCCGTTTCGGCGGACGCGATCACACCACGGTGCTGCATGCCGTGCGCAAGATCGAGGACCTGATTTCGTCCGACCAGAAACTCGGCCATGAGATCGAGCTTCTGAGGCGGCTCATCACCGAGTAAGGCCATGCTGGTCGCCAGCCTTCTGATGTATGATCATCCCGACGCGGCCCAGAGCGCCAATGATGCGCTCTGGGCCGCCCTTCGGGATGCGATGCGCGCGCGCGGACTCGACGTGCCCGACAGGCTCGACCGACGCGAAGGGCACGAGAGCTATTGGCTGCGGCCCGACCTCGCCTTCGCCCAGACATGCGGTTATCCCTATGTCCAACAGTTGAAGGGCCGCGTGCGGCTTGTCGCAACCCCCGTATTTCGCTACCCGGGCGGCAAGGGTGCGCGCCGGGCGAGCTTCATCGTGGCGCGCGCGGAAGACCCAGCACGGACAGTTGCCGATTTCCGCGGCAGGCGCGTTGCGATCAATGACTGGCTGTCCAATTCCGGCATGAACCTGCTCAGGGTCGCGGTCGCTCCTTACGCGATCGACGGACGGTTCTTTTCCGACGTGACCGTCACCGGCGGCCACATGCGGTCCATCGCCGCCATCCGCGAAGGTCGTGCCGACATCGCCGCCATCGACAGCATCACCTGGGGCCTGCATGAACGCCACGCACCCGAGACGGTGGCCGGTATGCGCATCATTGGAGAGACGCCGATGGGTCCGGGACTGCCCTACATAACACGCGCCGCGACCAGTGACGCCGAACTGGCGGCCATGCGCGAAAGCCTCGCTGCGGTGATCGCCGGTCCCGAGAACGCCGAGCCGCTGGACACGCTCGGGCTGACCGGCATCGAACTGTTCTCCGATGCCGACTATGCCGAGCTTGAGGCCTTCGACGCCGAAGCGCGGCGAATGGGTTACCCGAAGGTCGCCTGATCCGCCCGCACCGTCGTCGCGGGCTCGTGCCCGTCGATCGTTTCCGGATGCAGCGGATGGACCGGATTGTGGTGCTGCCGGAAGAAGTAGCGCTTCGCCACCTCCCAATAACCGTCATAGACGAGGCCGCCATTCAGCCGGATATAGGCCTCGCGGTTCTGCCGATAGAGCCCGGGGATCTTGTACCAGGGAACGGCCGGCTTGTTGTGATGGACGATGTGAAGGTTGTTGTAGAGAAACAGCAGGCCGAAGGCCGGCGTATTCTCGACGATCGCGGTGCGCTCCTCCTTCGTGTCGGCATAGTTGTGCTCCGCGAAGGAGCGCAGCCGCGAGAAGGAAAGGCCGGCATAGACGAAGGCCAGGAGATAGAGCCAGAGCGGCATCTCCGCGACCACCAGCACCCACCACAGCACCACGGCGACACCCGCGAAGTGCACCAGCCACACCGGCACATGCCGGAGGTCGCCGCGCGCAATCGCCATAGCCTCATGGCTCCAAAGCGCGATCATCGCGATGAAGGGACCGAGGATCAGGCGGCCGGGCAGCGTGTTGTTGGCCCGCGTCAGCCAGCGGCCGAAGCCGCCAAGTCGCTGCCAGGTCGGCCCGGTCAGATAGTAGGATTCCGGATCCTCGATCGGATCCGTCAGCCACTCGTCATTGTGGTGCTTGAGATGCGCGCGCTTGTAGAGCGGATAGGGGAGCCAGAGACCGATCGGCAGCGAGCCGATCGCGTCATTGACCCGCCGGAAGCGGGTCGGGTGGCCATGCAGGACTTCATGCTGCAGCGAGCCGTGCCATGCAACGAGCCAGCCGCCGGCAAGCAGCAGCAGCACTGATGGCACGGATTGCCAGTAAAGGGTGAGAACGAGCCAGCCTGAGTAAATGAAAATGGCAAGCAGGAGGGTGGGCCACTCGACCGTGAAACGGGACCGCTTGTTCCGCTTCACACTCGGGCTCGGTTCATCGAAATGAATCGTCGCCATGATATTCCGAAAATAAGAAATCAGGTTCTGAACGCGGAGAGCAGGTCGTCCTGGCGCTACCTAATGTATAGATTTATTGATGAAGCTTGCGCGGCGGTCAAGAGGGGTCGAAGCATGCTGACAAAATTTCGTCCAAATCGCTAGCGTTGCGCCAAAACACTGTTTAGCCAACGCATTTTCGGATCAGGCCGCGAGATCCGCAACCACGGCATCGAGGATCAGCATGCCCTGCGGCGTGCAGCGCAGGCGCGCATTTCCCAGCCGTTCGATGAAGCCGTGGTCGATGAGGAAATTTTCCCTGTCGATATCGAGTTGGCGGCCCGAGAGCGCCGACCAGCGAACGAGGTCAAGGCCCTCGCGCAGGCGGAGGCCCATCAAGAGCATCTCGTCGGCCTGCTCTTCGGTTTCGAGCGCGTCTTGATCGACCATGCCGTGACCCTGCTCGCCGACGAGCTTGAGCCATTCCTCCGGCGTTTTGTGGGTGGCTGTGGCGTATTTCGTGCCGTTGGCGCTCAGGCGGCCATGGGCGCCGGGTCCGAGCCCGGCATAGTCGCCATAGCGCCAGTAGGTCAGATTGTGCCGGCTTTCCCGCCCAGGCTGGGCGTGGTTGGACACTTCGTAGGCCGGCATGCCGGCGTCTGACGTCACGGCCTGCGTGATCTCGTAGAGTTCAGCAGCCTGGTCCTGGTCGGGTATCACAAACTTGCCGGCCTTGTGCAGGCCGAAGAACGCCGTCCCCTCCTCGATGGTCAACTGATAGAGCGAGAGATGGTCGACCGCGTAGGAGATCGCTTCCTTTAGTTCGCGAGTCCAGTCCGCACCGGTCTGGCCAGGGCGGGCATAGATCAGGTCGAAACTCATGCGCGGGAAGATGTCGCGCGCCAGTCTCACGGCCTTCAGCGCATCGGCGACGTCGTGCAGCCGGCCGAGGAATTTCAGGTCCCGGTCGTTGAGCGCCTGTACGCCGAGCGAGACGCGGTTGACGCCGGCGGCGCGATAGCCGTGGAAGCGCTCCGCCTCGACGCTGGACGGATTGGCCTCCATGGTGATCTCGATGCCATCAGGCACGTGCCAGTGGCGGGCGATGCCGTTGAGGATGGCATCCACCGTCTCGGGCTTCATCAGCGAAGGTGTTCCGCCACCCATGAAGATCGACGTGACCGTGCGGCTGCCGGAGATCGCCCGCATCGCCGTCATCTCCCGCAGGAAGGCGGCAACGAAGGCGTCCTGGTCGATCGCCTGATGGCGGACATGGCTGTTGAAGTCGCAATAGGGGCACTTGGCCGCGCAGAACGGCCAGTGAACGTAGACACCGAAGCCGGGTTCGCCGCTATCCGCGAGCAGGGGACCGTCTGATATCATCAGCCTTCCAGACAGGTCTCGACGAAGAGCTTGAACGCCCTGGCACGGTGGGACAGCGCCTGCGTGTCGCCAGGCTTCCAGCCGTGTTTGGCCTCTGCCGGCATCTCGCCGAAGGTCTCCGCATAGCCGGACGGCTGGAAGACGGCATCATAGCCGAAGCCAAGGCTGCCGCGCGGCGGCCAGACGATATGGCCTTCGACCTCGCCGCGAAAAAGCTCGGTGTGTCCATCCGGCCAGGCAAGGCACAACACGCTGACGAAGCGTCCGGTGCGCTGGTCCGGAACGGTGGCGCCCTTTTCCTGCAATGCCTTTTCGACCTTCTCCATGGCCATGGCGAAGTCGCGGCTGCCGTCCTCGCGTTCGGCCCAGTTGGCGGTGTAGACGCCCGGCGCGCCGTCCAGCGCATCGACAGCGAGGCCGGAATCATCCGACAGCGCCGGCAGCCCCGAGGCAATCGCCGAGGCCAGCGCCTTGATGCGGGCGTTTTCCTCGTAGGTCGTGCCGGTCTCGTCCGGTTCCGCGAACTTCAGGTCCGCCGCCGACGTCGCCTCGAAGCCGAGCGGGCCGATCAGGTCCCGGATCTCGCGGATCTTGCCGGCATTGTGGCTGGCGACGACGATCGTCTTGGTATCGAGCTTGCGCATGGGTTTCCTATTCGATGCCCCAAATGCGGGCTTCGGTGAATTCGAGCGAATTGCCTGATGGGTCGCGAAAGTAGATCGAGCGTCCGCCTTGCGGCCACTGCATATCCGATTCGATCGCCACGCCAGCGGCTTCCAGTCGCGACCGCCAGTGGTCCAGTTCGGCAGCCTCGGCGCGGAAGCAGAGATGGCCTGGCCCACGTGCGCCATGCGGCGGCACCGGCAACTGGCCCTCCCGGTACGGGACTTCCGTCTCGTCCGCACTGAAGATCAGCAGCACGCCCGGCCCGCAACGGAAGAACAGGTGGCGGTTGCCGCCACGTCCGATTTCCTCGAGCCCCAGCACGCCGCCGTAGAAAGCCTCGGCAGCGTCGAGATTGTCGACGTAGAGAGCGCTCTCGAGGATCTGTACCGGTGGCTTGGTCATCGCAGCGTCAGGCGATCGCCTGCTTCTGCATCTCGACCAGTTCCGCAACGCCCTTCTTGGCAAGGCCCATCAGGACAAGCAGTTCTTCCTCGCTGAACGGCGCGCCCTCGGCCGTGCCCTGGATCTCGACGATGCCGCCCGTGCCGGTCATGACGAAATTGGCGTCGGTCTCGGCCGAGGAATCCTCCAGATAGTCCAGATCCAGCACCGGCTGGTTGGCGAAGATGCCGCAGGAAATGGCGGCGACATGGTTCTTCAGCACCTTGTCGAGCTTGACCATGTTGCGGCTCTCCATCCACTTCAGGCAATCGTGAAGCGCGATCCAGCCGCCGGTGATCGCAGCCGTGCGTGTGCCGCCATCGGCCTGGATGACGTCGCAATCGACGGTGATCTGGCGTTCGGAGAGCGATTCCAGGCTGACCACGGCGCGCAGCGAGCGGCCGATCAGCCGCTGGATTTCCTGCGTTCGGCCGCCCTGCTTGCCCTGGGTGGCCTCGCGACGCATGCGATCGCCGGTCGAGCGCGGCAACATGCCATATTCGGCCGTCACCCAGCCCTTGCCGCTGTTGCGCAGCCATGCCGGCGGCTTTTCCTCGACGCTTGCGGTGCACAGCACATGCGTATCGCCGAAGCGGACGAGGCAGGAGCCTTCGGCATGCTTGGAGAAGCCCCGCTCGAAGCTCACCTTGCGCATTTGGTCCGTCTTCCGCCCTGATGGCCGCATCTTTTCACTCCTGATCGATTTGAACAGCGTCATAAGCGGGCAGTGCCGGATTTGCAAAGGAAAAGGCGTGATTTTTCCTTTTGAGAAGGCGGGCCAAACCCCTATATTCCTCGCTATGAGTGAATGGGTAACGAGCATGAAGGGTCTGGACGAACGGTCAGGCGAGATATTCCGGCGCATCGTCGACAGCTATCTCGCAAACGGCGAGCCGCTCGGATCACGATCGCTGTCGCGCCTGCTGCCCATGTCGCTGTCGCCCGCCTCGGTCCGCAACGTGATGAGCGATCTGGAGGAACTCGGCCTGATCTATTCGCCGCACACCTCCGCGGGCCGGCTTCCGACGCAGCTCGGCCTCCGCTTCTTCGTCGACGCCTTCATGCAGGTCGGAGACCTTTCGGAGAAAGAGCGCCTCGACATCGAGCGCCAGCTCAGGCCCGGCAACCAGGACCTTCCCGTGCAAAGCGCGCTGAACGAGGCCAGCCAGATGCTGTCCTCCGTCTCGCGTGGCGCCGGGCTGGTAATCACCGCCAAGAGCGACACGTTGGTAAAGCATGTCGAATTCATCCGGCTGTCACCGGAAAAGGCGCTGGCCGTGCTCGTCGGCGGCCTCGACGAGGTCGAGAACCGGATCATCTCGCTGCCGGCGGGCATCACCTCGTCTCAGCTGACGGCGGCCGCCAATTTTCTCAATGCCCATCTCTCCGGTCTTTCTCTGGCGGAAGCGCGGACACGGATAGACCGTCTCAAGGAAACCATCCGGGCCGAACTCGATCAGCTCTCCAGCGACCTCATCGAACGCGGCGTCGCTATGTGGTCCGGCGATTCCGGCGAAGGCCGCTCATCTCAGCTCATCGTGCGCGGACGCGCGAACCTGCTTGAAGGCGTCGAGGGCGCCGACGACATCGAGCGGCTTCGCATGCTGTTCGATGACCTGGAAAAGAAGGAATCGCTTTCGGACATCCTCAGCCTGGCCGAAGGCGGCCAGGGCGTGAGGATCTTCATCGGTTCGGAGAACACGCTGTTCTCCATGTCGGGCTCCTCGCTCATCGTCGCGCCCTACCGAAACGGCGAGAACCGCATCATCGGCGCCGTCGGCGTGATCGGACCGACAAGGCTCAATTATTCCCGCGTCGTGCCGATGGTCGACTATACCGCGCAACTCATGTCCCGGATCTCGGGCTGACTTCTGGCCTCCGCCACCCGCCCGATATCGGTCCAGGGTGCTATTCTTCGCGACAAGCCTTGATTTTTTCGCTGCAAACCTCGATATCCGCACCAAATCCCTGGATATTTGGAGTTGCGGAGACCGTGATGACGGACGACAACAAGAACGCTTACGAGACGGAAGCGAAGCACGCTGCGGCAGCCGAACAGGCGACCGTCGAAATGCCGGCTGACGCCCCCGATGCGGAAGCCGCGTTTGACCCTCTCGAGATCCTCAAGATCGAACATGCCGATCTCAAGGACAAATATCTCAGGCTGGCGGCGGAAATGGACAATCTCCGCCGGCGGACGGAGCGCGAGATCAAGGATGCCAAGACCTACGCCGCAGCCGGCTTCGCGCGTGACATGCTTTCGGTATCGGACAACCTGCGTCGCGCGCTCGACGCGGTCCCTGCCGAGGCGCGGGCGGCAGCCGAGGCGGGCCTGGTGGCGCTGGTCGAGGGCGTCGAGATGACGGAGCGTTCCATGCTCTCGGCACTCGAGCGCCATGGCGTCAAGAAGCTTGAGCCGGCGGGCCAGAAGTTCGATCCGAACTTCCACCAGGCCATGTTCGAAGTCCCCAATCCCGACATCCCGAACAACACCGTCATCCAGGTCGTGCAGGACGGCTACGTGATCGGCGACCGGGTGCTGCGCCCGGCGATGGTGGGCGTCTCCAAGGGCGGCCCCAAGACGGATGCGCCCGGCACCGCGGACGCCGCGAGCTAACGCCTCAAGCAAGGATTGCCGCGGTGATTGCCTTCGCCGCGGCCGCCGCATCGGCCGGTGCGAGCAGCACCTGCAGGCCCCGCTGCCCGGCATTGATATAGACCCGGTCATGCGCCATGGCAGCGATCTCGACCACGGTCGGGACCGATTTCTTCTGTCCGAAGGGCGAGATGCCCCCGACGACATAGCCCGTGACCTTCTCCGCCATCGGCGGCTTCATCATGCTGGCCGACTTTCCCGAGAAGGCGGCGGCAAGCTTCTTCATGCTCACTTCCCTGTCCGACGGCACAACCGCGCAGACCGGCTTGCCGTCGACCTCGGCCATCAGGGTCTTCAGCACGATCGCAGGCGACACGCCGAGCGACTCGGCAGCCTGCAGTCCGATGCGATCGGCATCCGGATCATAGTCATAGGCAACGACCTCGAAGGATATGCCGGCGGCGGCAAGCGCCATGGTGGCACGGGTGGACCGGGACATGGGGCAGTTTAGTCCTTCTTGAAGAGCCTGGCATAGACTTCGGGCTTGAAGCCGTTCGTCACCGTATCGCCAAGCACGAGGACCGGGCGCTTGATCATGGTCGGTTCGCGGCTCATCAGCGCCACCGCCTTGTCTTCATCCAGTCCGACCTTGTCGGATTCGGGGAGTTCCCGGAAGGTCGTGCTGGCCTTGTTGAGGACCTTTTCCCAACCGACGGCCCGGCACCAGCCGCGGACCGTTTCCGCATCGATACCCTCGACCCGATAGTCGTGAAACTCGTAGGCGACGTCGTTTGCCTTCAGCCAGTCGAAGGCCTTCTTCATCGTGTCGCAGTTCTTTATGCCGTAGATATCAGCTGCCATTGCCCATCCCCGAAGTCGGACCTGTCCATTATCACATCCGCCTGGCCTGGAAAGCCGCTCCATCCTCCGCTTTAGCGATTGTTAAGCCCCCGTACCTAATGTGCCGGCGTTGCCGTTGATGGCGGCGGGGAGTTCCCGGGATGTCGACGACCATATTCGCGCTTGTTCTGCCGATCCTGATGGCGATCGTTGCCGGCACCTTCATGGTCTTGTCACGGTTCAACCTGCCGGCAGCTTTCGCCTGGGGCCTTGGCTTCGGCTTTTGTGCGGCCGGGTTCACGACGTCGATCATGCTCGTCCCGGCGACGCTGGCCGCGCTGGTCAGCGACCTTTTCTTCATCGCGGGCTTCTACTTCTACGCGGAAGCCTTTCTCATTCATTTCGCAATGCCGCTCTTCCGGCGCGAGCGCATCGCTTTCGCGGCGATCTACCTGATCATGAACGCCTATGTCGTGCTGCGGATCGAGAGCCTGCATCTCGAACTTCTGCTCAACGACGTCGCGACATCCTGCCTGCTCGGTTTCGCGCTCGTGCGGGTGATGCACCACGCGCGCACGATTGCCGACCGCGCCGCCGTGCTGACGGGAAGCGTTGTGGTGATCGACACGCTGATCCGGGTCCTCGCCTTCGTCTATTTCGCCAACGCCTCCGACCGACTCGAGGATTTCGCGCAATCCTCCTATGCCCAGGCGATGCAGGTCACGACAGCCATCGTCGGCCTGTTTTACGCGCTGTCGATCGCCGCCGCCCTTGCTGACCGCGCCATACGCCAACTCCACGACGTTGCCGAGCGCGACCCGCTGACGGGACTGCTGAACCGGCGCGGCTTCGCACGTTCCATGGAGGCTGCCGGCGTGGGTGGCAGGCTCGCCGGAGCCATCCTGACCTGCGACATCGATCACTTCAAGCAGGTCAACGATCGGCATGGGCATGCCGCAGGTGACAGGGTGATCCAGACGCTCGCCCTCGCCCTGGGGCGCTGCCTGCCCGGGACGGCGGTCTCCGCGCGCTTCGGCGGCGAGGAATTCGTCACCTTCCTGCCCAACACGTCCCTCGCCGAGGCAGGCATTCTCGCCCAGGGGCTGCGAGCACGGTTCGCGGCACAGGACTGGCGCGCCATCGACATCGACCGCCAGATCACCGCTAGCTTCGGCGTCGCCGCTATCGCCGACGGCGACGACACTGCCTGGCCGGCGATCACGCGTGCCGACCGGGCGCTCTATGAAGCCAAGGCCGCAGGTCGCAACAAGGTGGTCTGGGATGGCGGCAACTACGAGCCCGGCGCCGTCGTCGTCGACATCCAGCAGTCGGCAAAGGACGAAGCCCGCCGCTCCGTCGACAACGGCTGAGCCTGCTCCGGATTGATCGATTTTCCACGAAACGGGTTGAATTCCGCGCGCCGCGCGCCGATCTTCGGAGCTTGACCTCTGAGGATTGGCGCGATGCGCGAGCCTGATCGACACTACCACGTCTTTGAAACCACAGCCGGCTGGTCGGCAATCGCCTGGGCTAGCAACAGCGTTGTCCGCTTCGTTCTGCCGAACACGAGCGAGGCAGGCGCGGAACGGCAACTGCTAGGCCGCCTGCCCCATGCCAGCCGAGCCGTGCCGCCGGAAGAGATCGATGGGATCATCGCCGCGGCCAGAAAATACTTCGCCGGCGAACAAATGCATTTCTCCGGTGTTGCGATCGATCTGGCGGGACAGGACCGGTTCTTCATCGGCGTCTACGACATCGTCAGGCGCCTCGCCTGGGGCGAAACCACGACCTATGGCGCGATCGCCAAGGCCCTCGGCGCCGGACCGGAGGCGGCGCGGGACGTCGGCCGGGCGATGGCCGGCAATCCCGTCCCGCTGATCATACCGTGTCATCGGGTTCTCGCCGCGGGCAGCCGGATCGGCGGCTTCTCCGCGCCCGGAGGCTCCGACACCAAGCGGCGCATGCTCGAAATGGAAGGCGTGCAACTCGCCCCGCCGAAGCCCGTCCAGCAATCGCTGGCCTTCTGACTTCCTGCCAGGATCTCGACGGCGCCCGGTCTCGTTGCCCCGCATGAGGAACACGCCACGCCCTTGCCTGAGCAGCCCAACCGCGCTATCGCCGGGACCGGGATCCCGGCATCCGGTCGGCATTCCAGGGATCAGACATGCGGTTCGTCTATATCATTGCCGGTTGCTTCGCAGTTGTGCTCGGAGTGGCCGGCGTGTTTCTGCCATTGCTGCCGACGACGCCGTTTCTCCTGCTGGCGGCGTGGGCCTTCGCGCGCTCGTCGCCGCGGCTCGAGGCCTGGCTCGTCGGTCATCCGCGGCTGGGCCCGCCGCTGCGCGACTGGCGGGAGCGGGGTGCGATTCCGCGCCGCGCCAAGCTCGTTGCGATTACCGCCATGGCGGCCAGCCTCGCCTATATACTCTACCTGCCGTCGATACCGGTTTACGGAAAGGTCGCCGCGGCGCTGGTCCTCGCCTGCAGCGCCACCTTCATCCTCACGCGGCCATCGGCCTGAACACTGGTGGTCAGGCGGCGGTCCCGCCTTGCGCCACGGTCTCGCTGAAGCTTGCGAAGAACTTCTCGGCGAGGCTTTTCGCCGTCGAGTCGATCAGCCGGGCGCCCAGCTGGGCGATCTTGCCGCCGACATCGGCCTTGACGGAATAGGTCAGCAGCGTCGTGCCGTCGGGCTGGGGTTCCAGTGCCACGTCGGCGCCGCCCTTGGCGAAACCGACCATCCCGCCCTTGCCCTCTCCCGAGATCGTGTAGGAATGCGGCGGGTTGAGGTTCGACAGTTCGACCGCACCCTCGAACTTCGCCTTGACCGGCCCGATCTTCAACACCACCGTCGCCTTCATCTCGGTGTCCGACGTCTTCTCGAGCGACTGGCAGCCGGGAATGCACTGGCGCAGGATGTCGGGATCGTTGAGCCCCTTCCAGACGGTCTCCACCGGTGCGTTGATGGTCTCGCTCCCACGCATGTCCATGTCGTCACTCCCTGTCCTGTTGCCGGTCCGCACCGCCTGCCGGCGGGCTGTGTCCCTGCCATCGTCGATCACCCTGACCTCTGACGAAACACGACGGATATCAAGCCCCGCAGCCGCCGTCGACGCGCAGTCCGTCTCAAATCGGCGCCACTCGCAGCGTTTTTCCGCCGAGCGCGATGGATCTGATGAATGGAACGGCGGCGCTGGCCCGCCACGAAACCACGCGGCGGGCGAAGCACACGGTGGCGAGCCGATGTCAGGAAGCCTTCTCCCGCCAGGCGGTCTGGCCGACCAACCGACCCATGCCGGCCATATACGCGTCCTCCGATGTCGACCACCGCAGCCGCGCATATTCCTCGACGTCGGGCCCGATGACATAGCGCAGGCGATGGGATGGATCGGTCGCCGCGGCCCAGACCGTCTCGACCACGGATTGCTCCTCGGTGGATTCGAAGGGGTAGTCGATCATCGTCTTGAGTGCGTGGTCGAAATAAGCCTTGTAGCCCTCCGGCACCGGCGCCTCCTGCGACAGCGCCATGCCGCTCGCGGTGAAGTTGGTGGTTCGGATCGCGCCGGACTCCACCAGCTTGACGAGGATGTTCTGCGATTCCAGTTCGTAGGCCAGCGACTCCGACAACCCCTCCGCCGCCTGCTTCGACGCGACATAGAGCGACAGCAGCGGAACGGCGGCAATGCCGACGCCGGAGGTGATGTTGACGATCGTGCCGCCTCGGGCCCGCAGCGCCGGAAGGGTCGCGCGGATGACATTCATCATGCCGAAGACATTGGTCTCGAAGATTCGGCGGGCGGCAGCGTCGGGCGTTGCCTCGAAGATGGAAAGCATCGTGATGCCGGCATTGTTGACGACCACGTCGAGCCCGCCGAAGCGCCCGATCCCCGCCTCGACGGCAGCTGCGATGCTGGCGGGATCGGCCACGTCGAGAGGCAGGACAAGGATGCGGTCGGGATAGTCGTTGGCCAGGTCCAGGGCCGGCTTGCGCATCGTCGCGACGACATTCCAGCCCTGGGCCGCGAAATGGCGGGCAGCCGACTTGCCGACGCCCGAAGAGCAGCCTGTGATGAGAACGGTCTTGGTCATGGTGGATCTCCTGTTGCGATGCACCACCACTAGCGCCGACGGATGAGTTGATCTATAATGCGAAATCTTATTTTCATTACGGATCGTCTCGATGGATGCACTGAGCGACATTATCCAGCTCCTGAGGCCGCAGACCGTGCTTCTTGGCAAGATGGCGGCATGGGGACGATGGGGCGTTCGGGTGCCACCGCAGCCGGGCCCAACCTTCTATTTCGTGACCCGGGGCCGGTGCTGGTTCCGCGACCATGAGGGCGTGCTGTCCGAACTCACCGAGGGTGACTTCATGCTGTCGGCGCGGCCCGCCGCAGACATCTTCCTCAGCAATCCCGGTGCGGGTGTCGTTCTGTCCGACGACGCCTTCAAGGCGAGCCATTCCGTGGATGGCGAAATCCGGGTCGGCCAGGTGGACGACGGGCCGGCGACGCGCATCGTCGGCGGCCTCATCGTCTGCGATCCGGCCAATGCCGAATTGCTGGTCGAACTCATGCCGCGCTACATTCGTCTCGGCGCTTCCGAGGCGGAGAGCGGCCGGCTGCGCGACCTGATCACGATGATCGGCGCGGAATCGGAAGCCACCCGCCCGGGGCGCGACATCGTGCTGTCGCGCCTTATCGAAGTCCTGCTGATCGAGACGCTGCGGCGGGAGGCCGGCCTGGCACTGCCGCATCCGGGCGTGCTCGGCGGCCTGGCCGACACCAGGCTCGCACGCGCACTCGCCGAGATCCACGCCGATGTCGGCAGGCGCTGGACAGTCGAGGATCTCGCGCGCCGGGTCGGCATGTCCCGCGCCGTCTTTGCCCGCAGATTTTCCGAAGCCGTCGGGTCGGCCCCGGTCGAATACCTGCTGCGCTGGCGCATGGCGCTGGCCAAGGATGCCCTGCTGCACGGCCGCGGCACGCTGGAGGAGATCGCGCTCAGGATCGGCTATCAGTCGGCCAGCGCCTTCTCGACGGCCTTCAGCCAGAGGGTCGGCTGCCCGCCAAGCGAATATGCCGCCGGTCGCGGGGCGCGCGGATAGTGCACAGCGCCCTGCTCGCCCTTTGAAAAGAATCCGTTGCCACCCTTGACCTTCCCATTGTTGGAAGGATTATCTACATGTGCAGTTACCGAAAGGGATCATCCAATGACTGCACCCAAGCAACTGGACACCACGGCGCCCGAAACATCCTGGGCCGATTTCGGCATTGAGGGAATGACCTGCGCGTCCTGCGTACGCAGCGTCGAAAAAGCCATTTCGGCGGTACCCGGCGTGCAATCCGCCAATGTCAATCTCGCCACCGAACGCGCGACTGTCGCCTTCAGCCACCCGTCCACCGCGTCCGCCGTGCTCGCGGCTATCTCCCGGGCGGGCTATGAGCCCCGCATCGAGACATCGGAACTGCGGATCGAAGGCATGACCTGCGCCTCCTGCGTCCGCCGTGTCGAAAAGGCGCTGGCCGCCGTCCCCGGGGTGCTCGAAGCCTCCGTCAATCTCGCGACCGAGAAGGCCACCATTCGTTTCACCGGCGGCGATGTCGCAGCACTTGAAGGCGCGGTCCGCAAGGCCGGCTATGAGGTCATCCATCCGCGCGACGAGAGGGCGGCATCGCCTCCGCACGACCACAAGGCGGCCGAAGCCCGTGAGCTCAGCCTGTCGCTCGCCTTCGCTGCCGTGCTGACGCTTCCGCTCTTTGCTCTGGAGATGGGCTCCCATTTCATCCCAGCGGTTCACATGTGGATCATGGACACGATCGGCATGGCAGAGAACCGCTACTTGCAGTTCGTGCTCGCCTCGCTGGTGCTGTTCGGGCCGGGCCTGCGCTTCTTCCGCAAGGGCGTGCCCAATCTGCTGCGCTGGTCCCCGGACATGAATTCGCTGGTCGTGCTCGGCACATCGGCGGCCTGGGGCTACTCCGTCATCGCCACCTTCTTCTCCGGTGTGCTGCCTGCGGGAACCGTGAATGTCTATTACGAGGCCGCCGCCGTCATCGTCACGCTGATCCTGCTCGGCCGCTACCTCGAAGCCCGCGCCAAGGGCAAGACGAGCCAGGCGATAAGGCATCTCGTCGGCCTCCAGCCCAAGATGGCCTTCGTCGAGCGCAATGGCGACGTCACGGAGATCCCGATCTCCGACGTGCGCCTGGGCGATAACGTTCGCATCCGCCCGGGCGAGAAGATCCCTGTCGACGGCGTGGTCGTGGACGGCGATTCCTATGTCGACGAATCCATGATTTCCGGCGAACCCGTGCCCGTGAGCAAGACCCGGGACGCAGAGGTCGTCGGCGGCACCGTGAACCAGACCGGCTCCTTCACCTTCCGCGCCACCAAGGTCGGCAGCGATACGCTTCTCGCCCAGATCATCCGCATGGTCGAGGCCGCACAGGGCTCGAAACTGCCGATCCAGGCGCTGGTCGATCGCGTGACCGGCTGGTTCGTGCCGGCGGTGATGGCGGCGGCTGGCGTCACCTTCCTTGCCTGGCTGGTCCTGGGTCCATCCCCGGCGCTGACCTTCGCAATGGTCAATGCGGTAGCCGTGCTGATCATCGCCTGCCCCTGCGCCATGGGCCTGGCCACGCCAACCTCGATCATGGTTGGCACGGGCCGCGCCGCCGAAGCCGGCATCCTGTTCCGCAAGGGCGAGGCGCTGCAGAGCCTGCGCGATGTCGACGTCGTGGCGTTCGACAAGACCGGCACCCTGACCCTTGGCAGGCCGGAACTGACTGACTTCGATGTTGCCGAGGGGTTCGGGCGCGAGCAGGTTCTCCGTCTCGTCGCCAGCGTCGAGGCCCGCTCGGAACACCCCATCGCCACGGCCATCGTTGCCGGCGCCAGGGCGGAAGGCATCACCACATCGGACGTTTCGGCTTTCGTCGCCGACCCGGGCTCCGGTGTCAGCGGCACGGTCGACGGTCGCAAGGTTCTCGTCGGTGCCGACCGCGCCTTGCGGGCCGAAGGCGTGGATGTCTCGGCCTTCGCGGCCGAGGCCGAAAGGCTCGGCGCGCTCGGCCGTTCGCCGCTCTATGCAGCCATCGACGGCAGGCTTGCCGCCGTGATTGCGGTCGCCGACCCGATCAAGGAGACGACGCCGGATGCGATCAGGTCGCTCCACTACCTCGGCCTCAAGGTCGCGATGATGACCGGCGACAACACCCATACCGCCCGCGCCGTTGCCAGCCAACTCGGCATCGACGAAGTCGTTGCCGAAGTGCTGCCTGGCGGCAAGGTCGATGCGCTCAAGCGCCTGCGCGAAGGGGGGCGCAGGGTCGCTTTCGTCGGCGACGGCATCAATGACGCGCCGGCTCTCACCGAAGCCGATGTCGGCATCGCCGTCGGCACAGGCACGGACATCGCCATCGAAAGCGCTGACGTCGTGCTGATGTCGGGCAATCTCGGCGGTGTGCCACGAGCGATTGCCTTGAGCGTGGCCACGATCCGCAACATCAAGCAGAACCTGTTCTGGGCCTTCGCCTATAACGTGGTGCTGATACCGGTCGCCGCGGGCGCGCTCTATCCGGTCAACGGCACGCTGCTGTCCCCCATCTTCGCCGCAGCGGCGATGGGCATGTCGAGCATCTTCGTGCTCGCCAATGCGCTCAGGCTCCGGCGTTTTCGTTTCGATTGATCCAGCCTCCGTGCTCTTGGCACGGGCAGACATTTGAAGAAGGAGGATGCAAATGAATATCGGCCAAGCTAGCAAGGCCTCAGGCGTCTCGGCCAAGATGATCCGCTATTACGAGCAGATCGGCCTCATCCAGGCCGCCCACCGTACCGACTCCAGCTATCGGACCTATGCCGACAACGATGTCCACACCCTGCGCTTCATCCGCCGCGCGCGCGACCTCGGCTTCTCGGTCGAGCAGATGAAGACTCTTCTTGCGCTCTGGCGCGATAGGTCCCGCGCCAGCGCCGATGTCAAGGCGATCGCCATGGAACAGATCGCCGAACTCGAGCGCAAGGCCGCGGCGATTGCCGAGATGACGACGACGCTGAAGCACCTGGCCAACACCTGCCACGGCGATAGCAGGCCCGACTGCCCGATCATCGAGGGCTTTGCCGAGGGCACGGACGCGATCGACACGGCGCGCGGCAAGGAAGGCCACAAATTCGGCCTGGCAACGATCTGAAAGGCGGCACAGACGAAAGCGCGGCACTGTCGGAGCGCCGCGCCGGGACCTTTTACCAGCCGCGTCGCTGTGCCCTGAACTCCCAGGGCGTCACCTTCCCGTCCTTGTCGGTATCGGCGGCTTCGAAGCGTGCCTTGCCGGCCGCGATGAACT
Organism: Rhizobium sp.; assembly: GCA_019739215.1. Lineage (GTDB taxonomy): Bacteria > Pseudomonadota > Alphaproteobacteria > Rhizobiales > Rhizobiaceae > Rhizobium_E. Next base: position 72,581 of record JAHHDR010000002.1, on the reverse strand, counting down.
CGACCTTGCTGACCTTGCCGCTCTTGTCCGTGTCCATTTCGACGAAGCGAGCCTTCTTGCGCTCCTGCATCATCTTCTGGCGCGCCTCGTTGCGGCCATGCTGCGGGCCCATGCGGACGGTCATGAACTCTTCTTCCGTCAGTTCGCCGTCATCATCGGCATCCATCGCGGCATAGACGGACTCGACCTGGTCTGCGGCCTCGTCGTCGCTGATGACGCCATCGTCATTCGTGTCATTCGCGCCCATCCGCTGCATCATGCCATGCATCATTCCGGGGCCCTTGCCATCACGCCAGCCCCCGGGCCGCCATCCGCCGTCATCGTCATCAGCCAGCGCTGGACCGGCCAGCATGCAGCCAGCCAGCAGCAGTGCTGTCATTCCACCAAACGTCTTCATCACTCTTCCTCCGTGAGACAGTGCTCATGAAGGGTAGGCCTGTCCGCGACCCGGTCGTTGACCTGCATCAATCCGGGGAAAATGTCGCAGGGGCGAAAGGCGCGCCCGTCAGGTCGACAGGTCGACATGCCCCGCGAGCCATCGCCGGAGGTCGCCCGCGCCCATCGCGCCGCTCTGGCGCGCCACCTCGCGGCCGCCCCTGAAGAGGATCAGCGTGGGGATCGACTGGATAAGATACTGGGCCGCAACCCTCTGCTCGGCATCGGTGTCGACCTTGGCGAAGCGCACCTTGGGCTCGAACTCGGCGGCGGCGGCCTCGAAGACCGGAGCCATCGCCCGGCATGGTCCGCACCAGCTTGCCCAGAAATCGACAAGCACCGGCAGATCCTCCGATCGGATCTGGCGGTCGAAATTGCCAAGGTCGAGCGTGATCGGCTTGCCCGAAAACAATGGCGCGGCGCATTTGGCACAGCGGCCTTTCCGGGCATCCCTGTCATCGCTCAGGCGATTGAGTTGGCCGCATTCGGGACACGGAACGATTCTGGGCATGGAAAGCCTCCTCGGACGAGAACCATCGACAACGGCAAGCGCTGTCATGTATCGACTGGGGCTCAATATGCAGCCAGCGCGTCCCTTGTCCCTGATACAGGTCAAAGGCGCGTCGAGCCAGATGAGCCGGCATGCCGCCTCTTGACCTTGCCGCGTTCGGGCGGTTCATACCGTTCGCCAACGCGGATGACGACCAAGCCAGGACCAATTCCCATGTATGAATTCGACATTCCGGACATGAGCTGCAATCACTGCATTGCCGCCATCACCACGGCGATCAGGACGGTCGACCCCGACGCGACCGCCGATATCGATCTCGCGAAGCGGACGGCCATCGTCACCTCGAAAACCGATCCGCAACGGATCGAGGCAGCGATCCAGCACGCGGGCTTCGCATCGAGCCACAGGTCGGTCTGAGCGTGATCGGTGTGGGCGCGATCGGTCCGGCAATCAGGATTGCTTCGAGGGCAACTCGGCGATCACGGCCTCGAGCATCCCGCGCACGGTCCCGGCAACCTGCGTCAGCGTGGTGTTGTCGATCGCCTGCATCGATGCGACAGGATCGATGGCGCTGACCATGACGTCGCCCCCGCCAATATCCCGCACGATCACGTTGCATGGCAGCATAGCGCCGACTTTCGGCTCTATCTTCATCGCCTCCAGCGCCATTTTGGGGTTGCACGCGCCGAGTATGAGATAGTCGCCGACATCGGCGTCGAGCTTCTTCTTCATCGTCGCCTTGACGTCGATCTCGGTCAGCACGCCGAAGCCGTGCTTGCCAAGCGCCGAGCGCGTCATCTCCACGGCAGCGTCGAAGGGCGTGGCTTTCAGGGTCTTGTCGATCGTGTAGGTCATGAGATTTCCTTGCTGATGGCGTGTCGCGTCCTCGTCCATGGGCACTATCCTACATCTGCGGCATTTTCTTGTACTTGATCTCGGTCACGGACCTGGCCGGGACTGCAGGCGCAGAGGCAGCCCCTCGAAACTCTTCAGCGTATCCAGCACGATCGACGTCTTCACATGCTGCACGGACTCATGCGGCAGCAGCACGTCGTTGACGAAACGCGACAGGCCCGACAGCCCCCGTGTGGCGACCGTGAGGTGGTAGTCCATCTCGCCGGTCAGCGCATAGGCCTCCAGCACCTCCGGCAGGTCGTTGACCAGCGCGGCGAACCGTCGGGCATTGTCGCGGTTGTGCGTCGCCAGCGTCACCGAGATCACCACGAGAAGATCGAGCCCCACCTTCTGCCGGTTCAGCCGCGCCTGGTAGCCCAGGATATAGCCATCGGCCTCCAGTCGGCTTCGTCGGCGCGAGCATTGCGAGGCGGACAGCGCGATACGCTCGGCCAGCTCGTTGTTGGTCAGCCGGCCGTCCTTCTGCAGCGCCTCAAGAATCTTAAGGTCGAAGACATCCAGATTCTCGATCATGCGCCATATCCCCACTTCATGCACGGATCATGCAGATAGTGGCTAAAATACGCGGATATTGCAAAGACATTGCATCGCCTTGGACGCATACTGTGCAAACAAATTTCCCGAGGAGGAGCAGCCATGGGTCCCTTTCCGCACGATGCCGCGCCGGCCGAGATCACCGATGACAATCCCGCCGGCACCGACGGTTTCGAATTCGTCGAATTCTCCCATCCCGAACCTGAAAAGCTCCGCGATCTCTTCACCCGCATGGGCTACACGGCCGTCGCAAAGCATCGCAGCAAGGACATTACTGTCTGGCGCCAGGGCGACATCAATTACATCCTGAATGCCGAGCCGGGCAGCCATGCCATGCGCTTCGTCGACATCCACGGCCCCTGCGCCCCCTCGATGGCCTGGCGCGTTGTCGATGCCCGCCATGCCTTCGATCACGCCGTTTCCAAAGGTGCGGTGCCCTATACCGGCGCCGACAAGGCACTCGACGTGCCCGCGATCGTCGGCATCGGCGGCTCGCTGCTCTATTTCGTCGAGACGCATGGCGAGAAGGGCTCGGCCTATGACGCCGAGTTCGAATGGCTGGGCGAGCGCGACCCGAAGCCGGAGGGCGTCGGCTTCTATTATCTCGACCACCTGACCCACAATGTCTATCGCGGCAACATGGACAAGTGGTGGGACTTCTACCGCAACCTGTTCAACTTCAAGCAGATCCACTTCTTCGACATCGACGGCCGGATCACGGGCCTGGTCAGCCGCGCCATCACCTCGCCCTGCGGCAAGATCCGCATACCCCTCAACGAATCCAAGGACGACACCAGCCAGATCGAGGAATTTCTCAAGAAATACAACGGTGAAGGCATCCAGCATATCGCCGTCGGCACCGACGGCATTTACGATGCCACCGACCGGCTCGATGCCAATGGTCTGAAATTCATGCCCGGCCCGCCGGCGACCTATTACGACATGTCCTTCGAGCGCGTGAACGGCCATGACGAGCCGGTCGAGCGGATGAAGAAGCATGGCATCCTGATCGATGGCGAGGGCGTGGTGAATGGCGGCATGACCAAGATCCTGCTGCAGATCTTCTCGAAAACCGTCATCGGCCCGATCTTCTTCGAATTCATCCAGCGTAAGGGCGACGAGGGTTTCGGCGAGGGCAATTTCCGCGCCCTGTTCGAGTCGATCGAGGCGGACCAGATCAAGCGCGGCGTCATTGCCGCTGAATAAATAAGTGCTGGCGGCTCCAGCGCGGGGCTGCTAGCCTCACGTCCGGAGGAGTAGCATGGAGCAGACCAAGAGAGGCACGCGCCCGGTCGGCAGCCAGATGAACGAGGCCCCGCGCTACATGCCGGGCTTCGGCAACGATTTCGAGACCGAGTCACTGCCGGGCTCCCTGCCGCAGGGCCAGAACAGCCCGCAAAAACTCAATTACGGCCTCTACGCCGAACAGCTCTCGGGCTCGCCCTTCACCGCCCCGCGCGGCACCAACGAGCGCTCCTGGCTCTATCGCATCCGGCCGAGCGTCCGCCATGTCAGGCGGTTTTCCAATGCTAGCTATCCTTTTTGGAAGTCGGCGCCGATAAGCGACGAGCATTCGCTGCCGCTGGGCCAGTTGCGCTGGGATCCGATCCCGGACCCTCCGGAGAACCTCGACTTCCTCGCCGGCATCCGAACCATGACGGCGGCGGGCGACACCCAGACGCAGGCCGGTATGGCGGCGCACGCCTATGCCTTCAACGCCGACATGGTCGACGACTATTTTTTCAACGCCGATGGCGAGCTGCTGATCGTGCCGCAGGTGGGCGCGATCCGCGTCTTCACCGAAATGGGCATCATGGATGTCGAGCCGCTGGAAATCTGCCTCGTGCCGCGCGGCATGATGTTCAAGGTGTCACGATCAGGCGAGGGCACCGTCTGGAGCGGCTATGTTTGCGAGAATTACGGCGCCAAGTTCACGCTGCCGGATCGCGGGCCTATCGGCGCCAATTGCCTGGCCAATCCGCGCGACTTCAAGACGCCGGTTGCCGCCTATGAGGACAAGGAAACGCCCTGCAGGGTGACCGTCAAATGGTGCGGCCGGTTCTACCTGACGGAGATCGGCCATTCCCCGCTCGACGTCGTCGCCTGGCATGGCAATTACGCGCCCTACAAGTACGACCTCCGCACCTATTCCCCCGTCGGCGCCATCCTGTTCGACCACCCCGACCCGTCGATCTTCACCGTGCTGACCGCGCCGAGCGGCGAGGAGGGCACGGCCAACATCGACTTCGTCATCTTCCCGCCGCGCTGGATGGTGGCCGAGCACACGTTCCGGCCGCCCTGGTATCATCGCAACATCATGAGCGAGTTCATGGGCCTGATCCACGGCCAGTATGATGCCAAGGAAAAGGGATTCGTGCCCGGCGGCATGAGCCTGCACAACATGATGCTGCCGCATGGCCCGGACTCGACAGGCTTCGAGAAGGCGTCCAACGCCGAACTCAAGCCGGTAAAACTCGAAAACACCATGGCCTTCATGTTCGAAACCCGCTTTCCCCAGCAGGTCACAAAATATGCCGCCGAGCTGGAGACGCTGCAGAACGACTATCTCGAATGCTGGGATGGGCTGGAGCGCAAGTTCGACGGGACGCCAGGACTCAAATGAATCGTATCAAGTGAAGAGAAGCCAGAGGGGCAGTAACAGCATATGAAGCTTGCGACATTGAAGGACTCCACGCGTGATGGCCGGCTGGTCGTCGTCTCCCGCGATCTGACGCGCTGCTCCGAGGTCGGCCATATTGCCCGCACCCTGCAGGCGGCACTGGACGACTGGGAACATATCAGCCACCGCCTCGCCGCCGTGGCCGAGGGACTGGAAACCGGGGCACAGCCCTCGATGCGCTTCCACGAGCACGACGCCGCCTCGCCCCTGCCCCGCGCCTACCAGTTCGCCGACGGCTCGGCCTATGTCAATCACATCGAACTGGTGCGCAAGTCCCGCAGCGTCGAGATCCCGGCAACGCTCAACAGCGATCCGCTGATGTACCAGGGCGGCTCGGACAGCTTTCTCGGTCCGCGCGACCCGATCGTCATGGCCGACGCGGCATGGGGCATCGACCTCGAGGGCGAGATCGCGGTCATTGTCGACGATGTCGGTATGGGGGCTTCTGTCGAGGAGGCGCGCAACGCCATCCGCCTTGTCATGCTGCTCAACGACGTTTCGCTTCGGGGCCTGACGGCGGGCGAACTCGCCAAAGGCTTCGGCTTCTTCCAGTCCAAGCCGGCTTCGGCCTTCTCGCCGGTCACTGTCACGCCCGACGAACTTGGGGACGCCTGGAAGGACGGCAAGCTTCATTTGCCGCTGCTCGTCAGCATCAACGGCAAGCCCTTCGGCAAGGCCAATGCCGGTCAGGACATGATCTTCGACTTCGGCCAGCTCGTGGCCCATGCAGCGAAAACCCGCAGGCTCACCGCCGGCTCAATCATCGGTTCCGGCACCGTCTCCAACAAGGCCGATGGCGGCCCGGGCAAGCCGGTGTCGGAAGGCGGCGCAGGATATTCCTGCATCGTCGAGCAGCGCACGGTCGAGACCCTGGCATCGGGAGAGCCCAAGACACCGTTCCTCGCATTCGGCGACGTGGTGCGGATCGAGATGAAGGACAGCCAGGGCCATACGATCTTCGGCGCCATCGAGCAGAAGGTCGAGAAATACGCGCCGAACTGATGCCCGAGGTCGTCCTGCACGACTATTGGCGATCCTCCGCCTGCTATCGCGTGCGCATCGCGCTCAACCAGCTCGGCATCGCCTATCGGACGGTGCCGGTCGATCTGCTGAAGGGTGAGCAACGGGAGGAGGAGTATCGCGCGCTCAACCCGCAGGGGCTGGTGCCGGCGCTCGAAATCGACGGGCGGGTGCTGACCCAGTCGTTGGCGATCATCGAATATCTGGCGGAGACACGGCCGGAGGCAGGGACCATGCCCGCCGACCCGTTGGACTGCCATTTCGTGCGGACGATTTCCCATGCGATCGCCATGGAGATCCATCCCGTGTGCAACACCCATGTGGTGGCGCATGTGATGGAGCTGACGGGCGATCCCGGCGCGCGCGAGGCGTGGATGCGAAGGTTCATCGGGCAGGGTCTTTGCAATGTCGAGCGGCTGCTGAAAGGGCGTGCGGATCGCTTCGCCTTCGGTGACAGGCCGACCATGGCGGATTTTTGCATTGTGCCGCAATTGTACAATGCGCGGCGATGGGGTGCGGATGTTTCGGGCTGCGAACGGCTTCTGGCAATTGATGCGGAATGCGCAAAATTGCCGGCCTTTCAGGCGGCGGCGCCGAGGGAGTAAAAGTCGATCGGTTTGGTGAGACTGGCGCGCCCGCTCATGTCACTATCAATGCTGCATTGCCCTCACCGGATCGCGTAAGGCTCGAACCCCTCGAAAACCTTGGCATCCAGCCGCGTCTCGAACGAATCGAGATTGCGCTTCAGGCTCGACGCCTTGGTCGTCCCCAGCAACACGCTCGCCACCACCGGCTCATGGAACGGGAATTGCAGCGCCGCCGTGGCGAGATCGGTGCCGGCGGCAACTGCCACTTCCTGCATCCTCGCGACGCGTCCGCGCACATCCTCGTTCGCCTCGGCATAGTTGAACGTCGCGCCCGGCACAGGCCCCGTCGCGAGGATACCGGAGTTGAACACGCCGCCGATGATGAAGGACGTGCCCCGCGCGCGGCAGAGCGGCAGCAGGTCGCGCTCGGCCGAGCGGTCGAGCAGCGAATAGCGGCCGGCCATCAGGATGCAGTCGAGATCGGTCAGATCAAGAATGTCGAGCAGGACCTCGACCTCGTTGACGCCGACGCCCCAGGCCTTGATCACACCCTGGTCGCGCAGGTCGTTGAGACGCTGGATGCCCGTCTCGCGGAAGGCCTTCATATGGCCGTCGTTCTTTTCCTTGCCATGGGTGAGTTCGCCGATGTCGTGGACGAAGAGAATGTCGAAACGGTCGAGCCCCATGCGCTTGTGGCTGCCTTCCAGGCTCCGCATGATGCCGTCGCCGGAATAGTCATATTCGAGCCGGATCGGATGGGCATCGACGAAGGCGTGGTCCTCGGCCTCTTCCTTCGGTACGCGATGCAGGATGCGGCCGACCTTGGTGGAGATGACATAGTCGTCGCGCGTCTTGGTCTGGAGGAAGCGGCCCAGGCGCTCCTCGGCCAGACCGCCGCCGTAATGCGGCGCGGTATCGAAGAAGCGGATGCCGGACTCCCAGGCGGCCGTCAGCACCTCCTCTGCAGCTTCGTCGGTCAGCGGGCGGTAGAGATTGCCGAGCGGCGCGCAGCCGAAGCTGATTTCCGAAACCTGGAGGCCGGTCTTTCCAACGGGGCGGGTCTTCATCGAAACACCTTTCAAATCAAATCAAATCAATCGAGATGGTAGACGCAATCCATGAAGCTCCACCACTCACCCTGTCTGGCGGAGGCCAGCGGCGTTTGGCAGGGGTCGGTCAGCGCCAGCCAGCGTTTGGTGACAGGCTTCTCCCCGAGGCGCTTCATGTCGCCTTCATAGTCGTTTCCGCGATAATCCCAAACCCCGAACAGCAGATTTTTCCGGCTCTTTGAGGAAGATCGAATATTGGTGGATATTGGCCTCTTTCAGTGCCGCATCCATCTCCGGCCAGGGCGCGGCATGCAGCGCCTTGTAGTCGGCGATGCGGTCCGGATGGAGGCCGATCACCATGCCCATCCGCATCAGCGCAGCCTCAGCCCGTCGGTCGTGAAATAGCGCAGATGCGCGGGATCGAAGGTCAGCGTCAGTGCGTCACCGGGCCTGGCACCGGAGCGGCGTTTTTTCGGCAATAACGGTCTCGCCGGTCGAAAGCTGGGCGTGGACATAGGTTGTCGATCCCAGATGTTCGACGACGTCGGCCTTGGCTTCGAGGACGATGCCCTGGCCTTCGTCGAGCTGTTCCGGACGGATGCCGACGCGAAGCTTCGTGCCCGTCGCAAGCGCTGACGACAGCGCCGGCCTGGGCACGACGATACCGCCGACCGAAATGCCGTCCGCGGTTACGATGCCTTCGAGGAAATTCATGCGCGGCGAGCCGATGAAGCCGGCGACGAACGCGTTGTCCGGGTCCTCATAGAGTTGAACCGGCGTGCCGATCTGCTCGACCTTTCCGGCCCGCAGCACCACAATCCGGTCGGCCAGCGTCATCGCCTCGGTCTGGTCATGGGTGACGTAGACGATCGTATTGCCCAGCGTCTGGTGCAGCTTGGCGATCTCGACCCGGGTCTGGACCCGCAACTCGGCATCGAGATTGGACAGCGGTTCGTCGAACAGGAAGACATCCGGATTGCGCACGATGGCGCGGCCGATGGCAACGCGCTGGCGCTGGCCACCGGAGAGCGCGGCCGGCTTGCGGTCGAGCAGGGGCGTCAGTTGCAGGATCTCGGCGGCGCGGCCCACCTTGGCATCGATCTCGGCTTTTGGGGCCTTGGCCATCCGCAGGCCGAAGCTCATGTTTTCGGCCACGGTCATGTGGGGATAGAGCGCGTAGGACTGGAACACCATCGCCACGCCGCGATCGGAAGGCTCGCGGTCGTTCATGCGCTGACCGCCGATGAACAGGTCGCCGCCGGTGATTTCCTCGAGCCCCGCGATCATGCGCAGCAGCGTGGACTTGCCGCAGCCGGACGGGCCGACAAAGACGGTGAACTCACCCTTCTCGATGGCCATCGACACGCCATGGATCACCTTGACGGCGCCATAGGTCTTGGCCACATTTTTCATTTCGATCTGGGGCAGGTCTGTCTGGGGCATGGGTCTCAACCTTTCACGGCGCCGGTGGCGATGCCATTGACGATGCGCCGCTGGAAGATGATGTAAATGATGACGATGGGGGCCGCCGCGATGACGATTCCGGCCATCAGCAGCGGCACATTGGTCGTGTATTCCCCCTTGAGCGCCGCAATGCCGACCATCAGCGTCCGCTCCTTCTGCAGCACGAGCAGCGAGATCAGCACGTCGTTCCAGCAATAGAGCGTGTTGAGGATGCCGAGCGTGATCAAGGCAGGTTTGCCGAGCGGCAGCATGACATGCCACCAGATCTGGATCAGCTTGGCGCCGTCCATCCGCGCCGCTTCCACCAACTCCCTAGGCAGGGCCGAATAGAAGGCGGTCATGAGGTAGACGCAGAACGGCAGGAAGAAGGACGTGTAGGAGATGATCAGGCCGACGCGGGTATTGACCAATCCGAGTGTGACAATGGTGCGGTAGAAGGGCACCAGCACCACCTGCACGGGGATCATCAGCGAGGCCAGGATGACGATGAACAGCAGCTTGCGGTAAGGGAAGCGCAGCATCGCGAAGGCGAAGCCCGCGAGCGACGAGACGAGCAGCAGCAGCGCCACGGCGCCGGCCGTCGTCACCACGGAGTTGAGAAAGTACTCCGACAGGCGCGATCGCGTCCAGGCATTGATGAAATTCTGGATCGTCGGGTCGGTGACCACGTTGAAGCGATTGAGAATATAGCCCTTGTCGGTTTTCAGCGCATTGTTGATGGCGAACCAGACCGGATAGAGGCAGGTCAGCGCCAGCAGCCACATCGGCAGCGAGGCCGCCCGCATCATCCATTTTTCGCGCTTCGAGGTGAGTGCCATGGGTCTGGTCCAGTCCGCCTCAGAGGTTCGCGTTCTTCGACATGATACGGATCTGGATATAGGCCAGACCCGCCATCAGCGAGAACAGCAGCATGGAAATCGCGGCGGCATAGCCCGGGCGGTTCATCTTGCCCTGTTCGAGCCAGATCAGGAATTCCGGCAGGGTCGTGGACGTGCCGGGACCGCCTGCGGTTAGCACATAGATCAGGCCGAACATCGAGGTCAGCGCGCCGATCGTGGTCACCACGCCAACGAATTCGATGATCGGGCGCAGCACCGGGATCATCACGTGCCACCAGATCTGCAAGGGCTTGGCACCATCGAGCCGTGCGGCCTCGATCAGTTCCTTCGGCACGGTCGAAAGCCCGGCCATGAAGATCAGCAGGCTCATGCCGAAGGTCGACCAGAGATGGACGGAGAACAGCACGAACAGCGCGGTCGTGCCGGAGCCGAGCCAGTCGACCGGCACCAGGCCCACGGCTTTCAGCATGGCATTGAGGCTGCCGTCGAAGCGCAGCACCATGTTGAAGATCGAGCCGATGATGACCGAGGAGAGCACGGCCGGAAAGAAATAGACCGCGCGGAAGAAACTGCCGCCGGGCACGCCCTGATGGATCAGGATGGCCAGCAGCATCGGCAGCGCCACCCAGATCGGCAGCGTCGCGATCAGGATCAGCGTGTTCTCGACCGAGTCACGGAAGGCATTGTCGCTGGCGAGTGCGACGTAATTGCCGAAGCCCGTAAATTCGAACTTCGTCATCCCGTCGGAATCGAAGAACGAGAGCACGAAGCCCCAGACGAGCGGAAAGATGCGAAACACGCCAACCAGCAGCAGGGCCGGGGCGATGAAGAGCAGGGCGATCCGTCGTTCGGCTATGCTTCCCAATGTGTCGTCCTCGTAAAAAGGTGGCCGGGGCGATTGAATAGCCCCGGCCCAGTTCATCGGGAAGCGGTTACTTCCGCGACGCAGCCTGGACCTCGTCCATGCGCTTGGCGGCGTCATCGACGGTGACCTCGCCGTTGAGCAGCATCTGGCTCAGGCGGTGGACTTCCTCCAGTTCCTGCGCGGTGGCGTTGGTATGCGCTGTCGGCGCGCCGGACGTGGCCATCAGCTTGAGGATCTCGATCGCGGCCGGGCTCTTGACGCCTGCCGTGTCGACCTTGGAATTGGCGGCCACCGCGCCGGCATCATTGAAGAAGATCTGCTCGAGCTCAGGCGACGCCAGCACCTTGGCGAATTCGAGCGCGAGATCGGCATTGGCCGACGCCTTGTTGACGCCGTAGCCGATACCGCCCGAGAGCGGGAATTTCGGCGCGCCTTCCGTCTTGTCGGACGCGACGGCAGGCGCGGGCATCGGGAAGACGCCTGTATTCTCGGCGCCGAGGAACTCGTCGAACTGCTTCCAGTGGGCGACGTCCGAGATCAGGCCGATCGTGTTGGCCGATTCCGAGCGCATGAAGCCTTCATATTCGTCCATGAACTTGGCGGTGGAGTTGGCGCCCTGCGGGAACCAGCCGTTCGCATTGGCGTCGACCCAGCTCTGCAGGATCGCCTTGACCGGCGCATCCGACCACTTGAGCTTGCCGCTCGCAAAGTCGGCCTGTTCCTGCGCTGTCCAGGACGTGGCGGCGATAGACGAGAACCAGAACTCGATCCCGAACCCTTCCTTGTTGCCCATGGCGAAACACGGCACCGCGCCCTTCGCCTTGATCGCATCGCAGACCTTGGTCAGTTCAGCCCAGGTCTTGGGCGGGCTGTTGGGGTCGAGGCCGGCATCGGCATAGAGCGTCTTGTTGAAATAGATCACAAAACCCTGGATCGAGAGCGGGATCGCATAGGCCCCCGAGGCATCGGAGAACTCTTCCCAGCCGACGAGGTCGCCCTTGATGTCAGTGATCTTGTCATCGAGCTTCATGAGCGCGCCGAACCGGGCCTTGGCCTGTGCGCCGCCATTCATCAGGAAGAGGTCGGGACCCGCGTTGGAAGAAAGCGCCGTGCCGAGCAGCGTGTAATACTGGTCATGCGGCTGCATGACATAGTTGATCGTTGCGCCCGGATGCTTGGCTTCGAAGACCTCCTTGGCCTTCTGGTAGTAGGGCACGCTGAGCGGATCGCTCGACTTCCAGTCCCAGACGGTGATTTCCTGAGCCTGAGCCCAGGTGGCCGAAAGCAGTGTGCCCATCAAAAGGGCGGCCTTAAGTGTCATGCGCATTTTGTTTCCTCCCATGGAAAATAGACGGCGGCGAGCCGCCGGAACACTGCAGTCAGAAAATCGGCAGTCTCGGATTGGCGGGCGCTGCGCCAAGCTCTTCCCGCGTCAGAATCGAGGGGCGGGCCCACTCTTTTCGCGCTGCTTCGCTCAGCACCAGGCCGTGGCCGGAGCGCTCGGGCGCATAGGCCCAACCGTCGCGGATCTCGATCGGTTCATCCACCAGATGGTCAAAGTTCTGGAACGAGTATTCGAGCCATTCGACCTCGGGCAGCGCGCAGGCGGCATGCACACCCATTTCCAGAAACGTATTGCCGAGGCTGACCGGGATCGCCTTCTCGGCGGCGAACCAGCCGATCCGCATCACGTCGGACACCTGGCCATGGACATTGATGATGTCGGCTCCCTCGGCTTCGAGCAGCAGGCGCTTGCCGGAGAGATCGAGATATTCACCGGAATTGATCTGGGTGTGGGGCGTGCACTCGCGAAGCATCCTGAGGCCGGCGAAATCGCTGCGCAGGATCGGATCCTCGACCCAGAGCAGGTCATGGCCTGCCTTCTCGATCGCCGCGATCTTCACCGAGGCTTCCTTGGACGACCAGGCTTCGTTGGCATCGACCATGATCGCGGAACCGGCGGGCACCACCTTCTTCAGGATATTGAGCCGGCTAAGGTCGCGCTCGAAATCGTCATGGCCGACCTTGATCTTGAAGGCGCGGTAGCCGATCGATGCCGCATAGGCGAAGAGTTTCTCGAAATCTGCGTCGCTGAGGTGGAAATCCAGCCCGCTTGCATAGGCGCGCACCCTATTGCGCTCGCCGCCGAGCAGCTTGTAGAGCGGTAGCCCGACGTCCTTTGCGGCGAGATCCCACAGCGCGACCTGCACGGCCTCGTGAAAATTCAGGGTCGCGGCGCGCAGGTTTCCGCCCCGAGGGCGGGTGACCTTGTGCACCAGCCCGATCGCCTTGCGACCTTCGAGACCCGGGAACACCTCGGCGACGAAGACTCGCTCGATTTCCGCCTGTGCGGGCAGGGCGGTAAATAGCGTCTGGATAAAGCCCAGGCCGACCGCTCCGCTATCGGAAATCAGTTCCAGTGCTGCTACATTCGCGTCGTCCGCCCGCACCTGGCTGTCGCCGATGACGCGGTCGCGGGCGAACTGGAAGCGGGTTATCCGGAAGGATGAAATGGTCATGGCGCGGCGCTTGATCTATTACTCTGTTGATCTGATCGATCAGATGCGCTACCTAATATGCCAGAACGAGAAAGCGTGCAAGTGGCCCGAAAGATAAAACTCGCCTCCGTCAATGATGAACCGATCCCGTCGCAGCGCCTCAGCGACCTCGCCTATGAGCGCGTGCTGGAGGCGCTGTTCGAGCGTCGCGTCCAGGCGGGTTCCTTTGTCTCGCAAGGCGAACTGTCCGAAATCGTTGACGTTCCCGTCGCCCCCCTCCGCGATGCGCTCAGGGTCCTCGAGGCCGAGGGAATCCTCGCCATCCATCCGCGCTCCGGCATCCAGTTCGTCCGGCCGGGATTTGAGCTCACGCGCTCCACCTATCAGTTCCGGTCGATCCTCGAGCGCGCCGCCGTGCGGGTCTTCGCCGAACAGGGCGACGAGGACCTGATCGAGGAAATCGGCAAGCGACACGAGGCACTGATCGCCAGCATCGCCGCGAAGGGCCTCACAGCCGTGGATCTGGTGGAGATGGAGGAACTCGAACGCGTGCTGCACAACGCGGTCATCGGCATCCTGCGCAATCCGCTGATCGACAGCAGCTATCGCCGCATGCACAATTATCTCAGGCTGCTGCGGCTCGACCGCAAGATCACGGCGCCGGTCGCGCTCCGGACGCTGAAGGAACATGTCGAGATCATCGAAGCGTGCCGCAAGCGCGACGCCGATGGCGCCGAGGCCGCCCTCGACGCGCATTTCCAGGCTGCCATGCAACGCAGCATGGGCTTCATCTGATCAGCCGGCCATGTAGAGGCTCAATGCCATATAGGCCAGGATAACGATCGTCGAGATCGTCAGGGAAGCGCCCCACGGGCGCGGGTCGTGAACCGGATAATGGTCCGACATCTCATCCTCCTTCGCTTCGTGTTTTCCGGTAACGCCGGACTGTTGCGCGCCGTTCCAACACAATTCCCGCCCGCGACCCAACCCGTGGGTCGGACGGCTTGTGGCGAATTTACCGCTTGGGTATAAGCCGCGATCAGATGGCGCACAGGCCCCTGCCACCTTACGCCGCCCACCGGACCGGAAGATGCGGAGTAAATTTTTACTGAATATCTATTCCGGCAGGCTCGAACATGTGACACAGTGCGACAAAAGAAAGACGAGTGCCAGGGATGGTCACGATCAAGGAAATCGCCAAGGCGGTCGGCGTCTCGCCGGCAACGGTGTCGCGCGTGCTCAATTACGACCCCGCGCTGTCCATCTCGCCGATCAAGCGTCAGGCCATTATAGAGACCGCCGAGTCGCTCAATTACGAAACGCCGCGCAACCGAAACAAGGCGATCGGCCAGGCCGCCGCGCCGAGCCTGCTGACCAAGCTGGTCATCGTCCACTTTCTCGAGCCATCGGACGAGATCGCCGATCCCTATTATGTCGGCGTGCGCCTCGGCATCGAGAACCGCTGTCGCGATCTCCGCACCGAGATCGCCAAAGTCTTCCATTCCGACGCGATGCCCGAGGAGGGGTTGCTGTCGGAGGCGTCGGGCGTCATCGTCATCGGCAAGCATTCCGACAATGAAGTTGCCTGGCTTCGCCAGCACGCCCGGCACGTCGTCTTCGCCGACTTCGATCCACGCGACGACACGCTGGACAGCGTCTTCGCCGACATGGAACTTGCCACCCGAAAGATCCTCGACGCGCTGAAATCAGCGGGATACGATCGTATCGGCTTCATCGGCAGCCATGAGAATCTCAACGGTGCGGTGCAGCAGTTCGCCGAGCGGCGCTGCGCGGCCTATATCGACTGGCAGAGAAAGAACGGCTCCTTCGATTCCGATCTGCTGGCCCTCGCAGATTGTTCGTCCGGCCAGAGCCTGCGGCTCGACACCGGCTATCGCCTCGCACTCGACCTGCTGGCGCTGGTCGACCGTCCCGACGTGATCGTCACGTCCAACGACAATATGGCGATCGGTGCCTACAGGGCGATACAGGAACAGGCCCTGGTCATTCCGGATGATATCGCCATCATTTCCTACAACGATATCCCCGTGGCGCAGTTTCTCACGCCACCGCTCACCACCGTGAAGATACATGGCGAGCATATCGGTGAGACCGCCGTCGACCTGCTGCTCGAACGCCTTTCCGGACGCGATTACGGCAAGCAGGTGCGCATCGCAACCGAGCTTGTCTGGCGCGGGTCCTGTCGCAAACCGCTGGAATCGTGACAACTTTTTGCGCTCTTCGCAGCCGCAATAAATATTTAGTAAATTTTCCTTGCCTGTTTCCTGATTTTCGGTAAAACTTCTCGCGCTGGACAGGAGAGGAGAACCTGTCTCTGCCATTCCGAGGGAGGATAAAAATGACCAACAGGAAGATTCTGTCCCGTATCGCCGCGGCTGCCATGGCCGGCGCGAGCTTCTTTGCCGCCACCGCCGCCTTTGCCGGCGAAGTAACCATCTGGTGCTGGGACCCCAACTTCAACGTCGCCATCATGAAGGAAGCCGCCGCCCGCTACACGGCCAAGCATCCCGAGACGACCTTCAACATTGTCGACTTCGCCAAGACCGACGTCGAGCAGAAGCTGCAGACCGCGCTCGCATCGGGCACCACCGATGCACTTCCCGATATCGTCCTAATCGAAGACTACGGCGCGCAGAAATACCTGCAGTCTTTCGCCGGCGCCTTCGCCGAACTGTCCGGCAAGATCGACTATTCCGGCTTCGCACCCTACAAGGTGCAGCTGATGACCGTGGACGGCAAGGTCTATGGCATGCCCTTCGATTCCGGCGTGACCGGCCTCTATTACCGCAAGGACTATATCGAGCAGGCCGGCTACAAGCCGGAAGACATGCAGAACATCACCTGGGACAAGTTCATCGAGATCGGCAAGGCTGTCGAAGCCAAGACCGGCAAGAAGATGATGGGCCTCGACGTCAATGACGCCGGTCTGGTCCGCATCCTGATGCAGTCCGCTGGCGGCTGGTATTTCGATGCCGAAGGCAACCTCAGCATCGAAGGCAACCCGGCGCTCAAGGCAGCACTCGAGACCGAGCAGAAAATCCTCCAGGCGGGCATCTTCAAGCCGGCAGCCGGCTGGACCGAATGGGTCGCAAGCTTCACATCCGGCGACGTCGCCTCGGTCACGACAGGCGTCTGGATCACCGGCACCGTCAAGGCCCAGGCCGACCAATCCGGCAAGTGGGGCGTCGCGCCGATCCCGAAGATGGATGTGGAAGGCGGCACGCATGCGTCCAACCTCGGCGGCTCGAGCTGGTATGTGATCGAAAGCTCGGCCGAGAAGGACGAGGCGATCGACTTCCTCAATGAGATCTATGCCAAGGACGCCGATTTCTACCAGCAGATCCTGGTCAACCAGGGTGCCGTCGGCTCGCTGCTTTCGGCCCGCAACGGCCCGGCCTATTCCGAGAAGGATGCATTCTTCGGCGGCGAGCCCGTCTGGCAGAACTTCTCCGATTGGCTCGCCAAGGTTCCGGCGGTCAATTACGGCATCTTCACCAACGAGGTGGACACCGCCGTCACGGCGCATCTTCCCGATCTCGCCAAGGGCGCCAATGTAGACGACGTACTGAAGGCGATCCAGAGCCAGGCCGAAGGCCAGATCCAGTAAGGTCTGTCATCATCGGGTCTCATCCGGCGGGCGGCTTGCCGCCCGTCATCCTCCCGGAAGCGTCATGCGGCTGGCAGGCCGCATGCGTTTCGGCCCATGCCCGCAACCCGTGATCCCCATCCCTGTCGCACGAAGGTCATCCCATGGCAGCCGGCACAACAGGCGGATTGAAGCGCTACCACGATCTGAACGGCTGGCTGTTCATCGCCCCGTCGATCCTGCTGATCGCGCTCTTCCTCGTCTATCCGATCTTCCGCTCGCTCTATCTGTCCTTCTTCACCGGCAAGGGCATGATGATGAAGTTCGGCGGCTTCGCAAATATTGCGAGACTCTGGAACGATCCCGTCTTCCTGCACGCGCTTTACAACACGGTGGTGTTCTTCGTCGTGCAGGTGCCGATCATGATCGTGCTGGCGCTGCTGCTCGCCGCCGTGCTCAACAATGACAAGCTCAAGTTCATCGGTTTCTTCCGCACCGCGATCTTCCTGCCCTGCGTGGCCTCGCTCGTCGCCTATTCGGTTCTCTTCAAGTCGATGTTCTCCGTCGACGGCGTGGTCAATTCGACGCTGATGGCATTGGGCATCGTCGAGGGTCCGATCGGCTGGCTCACCGATCCCTTCTGGGCCAAGGTTCTGGTCATCACGGCCATCACCTGGCGCTGGACCGGCTACAACATGATCTTCTATCTTGCGGCGCTGCAGAACATCGACAAGTCGATCTACGAGGCGGCGCGCATTGACGGCGTTCCGGCCTGGGCCCGCTTCCTCTACATCACCATCCCGATGCTCAAGCCGGTGATCCTGTTCACGACCATCATCTCCACCATCGGCACGATCCAGCTCTTCGACGAGGTCTACAACCTGACCGAGGGTCGCGGCAGTCCCGCCAACTCGACGCTGACGCTGTCGCTCTACATCTACAACCTCACCTTCCGCTACATGCCGAGCTTCGGTTACGCAGCGACGGTGTCCTATGTGATCGTGCTTATGGTGGCGGTCCTGTCCTTCCTCCAGTTCTATGCCGCGAGGGGACCGGTCATGATCAGCTCGCGCACGCTGTCCACCGCCGGTCAGTATCTCTTCCTCGGCGTCATGTCCTTCCTCTCGATCTTCCCCTTCGTCTGGATGCTGATCAGCTCGACCAATTCGTCGATCCAGATCATCGGCGGCAAGGTGAGCATCGGCGATGCCTTCATGACCAACGTCACCAACTTCTTTACCCTGGTCGACGTGCCACTGGTGTTCTGGAACTCCGCCAAGGTGGCAATCCTGGCGACGGTGCTGACCATCATCGTGTCGTCACTCGCCGGTTACGGCTTCGAGATGTTCAAGTCGAAATGGCGCGACCGCATCTACTCGCTGGTACTTGCTGACCCTGATGGTGCCCTTCGCGGCGCTGATGATTCCGCTCTTCATGATGATGGCGCGAGCCGGGCTGATCAACACCCATATCGCGATCATGCTGCCATCGATCGCCTCGGCCTTCATCATCTTCTATTTCCGTCAGTCGACCAAGGCCTTCCCGACCGAACTGCGCGACGCCGCAAAGGTCGACGGCCTCAAGGAATGGCAGATCTTCCTCTATATCTACGTTCCGGTGATGCGCTCGACCTATGCGGCGGCCTTCGTCATCGTCTTCATGACCAACTGGAACAACTATCTCTGGCCGCTGATCGTGCTCCAGTCCAACGAGACCAAGACCATCACCCTGGTCGTCTCGTCGCTCGCCTCGGCCTATTACCCCCGATTTCGGCGTGGTGATGATCGGCGCGATCCTCGCCACCCTTCCCACCCTCTTCATCTTCTTCGCCATGCAGCGCCAGTTCGTTCAGGGCATGCTCGGTTCCGTGAAATAGGATTTGGAAATGCGCATTTACGAGAATTTCAACGGCGACTGGACCTTCCGCCACGGCTTTGAGCCGGACGACGTCGGTCGCGCCCAGGATGGCGAAACGGTGCGATTGCCGCATTCCGCCGTCGAGCTGCCTTATAACTATTTCGACGAGACCGACTACCAGAAGCCGTTCACCTACCAGAAACCCTTCGGCTGGCGCCCGGAATTCGAGGGCCAGGAAGTCTCCATCGTCTTCGATGCCGCCATGGCCGACAGCGTCGTCTGGCTCAACGGCGTGGAAATCACCGCCCACAAGGATGGCTACACGCCCTTCGAAGTACGCCTGACGCCGCATCTCAAGCGTGGCGACAACCTGCTGACCGTCAAGATCGATGGCTCGGAAAACCCCGCCATCCCGCCCTTCGGCGGCCAGATCGACTATCTCTGCTATGCCGGCATCTATCGTGACGTCTGGCTCAAGGTCGTCAGCCCGGTGTCGATCGGCAATGTCAAGATCGAGACGCCGGACGCGCTGGCCGAGAAGAAGGCGGTCACCGCCAGGGTCTTCATCCACAACCCCGACCGGAAGTCCTTTGCGGGCAAAGTATCCGCCATCATTCGCGCCAGGGGCGGGGCAGAGGTGGCTACGGGCTCAGTCGATCTCTCGGGCGACAGCGCCACTCTGGCCTTCGACAATCTCACGGGCATCGAACTCTGGGATATCGCAAACCCGGCGCTCTACAATCTCTCTCTCAAGCTCGAAAGCGAGCATGGCACCGACTTTCTCGCCCGGCGCTTCGGCTTCCGTACGGCCGAGTTCACGCCCGATGGTTTCCTGCTCAACGCCAGACCGCTCAAGCTGCGTGGCCTCAACCGCCACCAGTCCTGGCCGCATGTCGGCTACGCCATGGGCCGCCGCGGGCAGGAGAAGGATGCCGATATCCTCAAATATGAGCTGGCCTGCAACATCGTCCGCACCTCGCATTATCCGCAGTCCAAGTGGTTCCTCGACCGCTGCGACGAGATCGGCCTGCTGGTCTTCGAGGAAATCCCCGGCTGGCAGCATATCGGCGACGAGGCCTGGCAGGCCGAATCGATAGAGAATGTCCGTCGCATGATCGAGCGCGACTGGAACCATCCCTCTGTTATCATCTGGGGCGTGCGCATCAACGAGAGCCAGGACAACCACGCCTTCTACGCCGAGACCAACCGCCTTGCCCGTGAGCTCGACCCCACCCGCCAGACCGGCGGCGTGCGCTTCATCACCAATTCCGAGATGCTCGAAGACGTCTATACGATGAACGACTTCGTGCTCGGCAACGAAGAGCTTCCCGGCAACAACCGAGGCCGTGTCGTGCTGCGCGATCGGGTGGAGACGACGGGCATCACCCGACCGATCCCCTACATGATCACCGAATATAACGGCCACATGTATCCGACCAAGCGCTTCGACCAGGAACAGCGCCAGGCCGAGCATGTCACCCGCCACCTGCTGATCCTCGATCATGTCGCCGGCGACGGCAACATTTCAGGCTCCACAGGCTGGTGCTATGCCGACTACAACACCCACAAGGATTTCGGTTCTGGCGACCGCATCTGCTATCACGGCGTGATGGACATGTACCGGATCCCCAAGTTCGCGGCCGGTGCCTATGCCAGCCAGGGCGATCCCGAAGATGGCGTCGTGCTCCAGCCCGTGACCTACTGGGCGCGCGGCGAGCGCAATATCGGCGGCGTTCTGCCGCTGATCATTCTCACCAATTGCGACTATGTCGAAGTGAAGTTTGGCGATTTCCCGCCCAAGCGCATCGATCCGGACCGTGAGACCTACAGGCACCTCGCCCATCCGCCCGTCGTGCTCGACCACCGCAACATCACGCCTGACGAAATCGGACGCTGGGGCCATGTCTGGCGCCAGGGCATCATAACCGGCTATGTCAACGGCAAGGCAGTCAAGTCGATCACGCTCTCGGCCGACCCCGTGCCAGCGTCACTCTCGGTGGTCGCCGACGATGCGGAACTCCGCTCCGGCGAGAAGGACGCGACCCGCGTCGTCATCCGCGCGCTCGACCAGAACGGCAACCTGCTGCCGTTCTTCGAGGAACCGGTGAGCCTGTCTCTCGAAGGCGCCGGCCACATCATCGGTCCGTCCGAACACACGCTGAAGGGCGGCGCTACCGGCGTCTGGATCGAGGCTGGCGACACGCCCGGCACCCTGACGCTGACGGCGAAAAGCCGCCGCTTCGATACCCAGACCATCCAGATATCCGTCACCTGAGGAAGAACCATGGCCGAGGTCCGACTGACCAATATCCGCAAGAGCTTCGGCGCACTGGAGATCATCAAGGGCGTCGATCTCTCGATCAAGCCGGGCGAGTTCACGGTCTTTGTCGGACCCTCGGGCTGCGGCAAGTCCACATTGCTGCGCATGATCGCCGGTCTCGAGGATATCACCTCCGGCAGCCTTGAGATCGGCGGCAAGGTGATGAACGACGTCGATCCGTCAAAGCGTGGCATCGCCATGGTCTTCCAGTCCTATGCGCTCTACCCGCATATGACGGTCCGCGAGAACATGGGCTTCGCGCTTCGGTTCGCTGGCCAATCGAAGGACGAGATCGACCGCCGGGTCGCCGAAGCCGCCCGCATCCTCGAACTCGATCCGCTGATGGACCGCAAGCCGAAGGCGCTCTCCGGCGGCCAGCGCCAGCGCGTCGCCATCGGCCGCGCCATTGTCCGCAATCCCGATGTGTTCCTGTTCGACGAACCGCTGTCCAACCTCGACGCCGAGTTGCGCGTTCATATGCGCGTCGAGATCGCCAAGCTGCACAAGACGCTCAAGACCACCATCGTCTATGTCACCCACGATCAGGTCGAGGCGATGACGCTGGCCGACAAGATCGTCGTGCTCCGCGCCGGCCAGGTCGAGCAGGTCGGCGCGCCGCTCGACCTCTATGACGATCCGGCCAACATGTTCGTCGCCGGCTTCATTGGCTCGCCGCGGATGAATTTCCTCAAGGCGCGCGTGACTTCGGTCGAGGCCGGCCGCGTGACGCTCTCCCTCGTCAGCCAGCCGCAGGTACAGCTTTCGCTGCCCATCGCCGCCGCGGTCAGGGCGGGTGAGGATGTCAGCCTCGGGATCAGACCGGAAAGCTTCCTCGATGAAGGTGCTGGCGATGCCGACCTGACGCTCGAGGTCGATGTCGCCGAGCATCTCGGCAACACGTCCTATGTCTATGCCCATGCGTCGGCGGACGAGCGGATCATCATCGAGCGGGAGGACTCCCGCAACACCATTTCCAAGGACCGGCTCACCGTGGGCATTGCCGCAAGCCAGGTCTACCTCTTCGACGACCAGGGCCTGCGGTTGAGATAGACCCGGCCACCTGAGCGCACATTGACGGGAGACGATCATGAACGGCACCAAACCGGTCAAATGGGGAATCATCGGCCCCGGCACCATCGCCCGGACCTTTGCCGGCGGCATCGCCCATTCGCGGACGGGCAAACTTGTGGCCATCGGAACCCGTGATCCGAACAAGCCCGGTCTCGCCGAGCAGTTTCCCGGCGCGCGAATCATCGCCGGTTACCAGACTCTGATCGACGACGCGGACGTCGAGGGGATCTATATCGCCACGCCGCATGTTGGCCATGCGGAATGGGCGATCAAGGCGATCCGCGCGGGCAAGCATGTGCTGGTCGAAAAGCCGATCGCCCTGTCGTCGCACCAGGCCGAGGCGATCTATCACGAGGCCGCAAAGGCGGGCGTGTTCGCCGGCGAAGCCTATATGTACCGGGTTCATCCGCAGACGGCCCGGCTGGTCGAACTGGTGAAGTCCGGTGTCATCGGCGATGTCAGGCTCATCAAGTCGAGCTTCGGCTTCGACATGGGTACGGTCAAGGCCGGCCACCGGCTCTTTGCCAATGATCTTGCGGGCGGCGGCATCCTCGATGTCGGCGGCTATCCGGTCTCGATGGCGCGGCTGATCGCGGGCGCCGCTCAGGGCAAACCCTTCGCCGAGCCCGACAAGGTCCATGGCGTCGGCCATCTCGGCGAGACCGGCGCGGACGAATGGGCCTCGGCGTTGCTGCAGTTCCCCGGCGGCATCGTCGCGGAGGTTTCCTGCTCGATCATGGCCAAGCAGGACAATGTTCTCAGGATCATCGGCGCAAAGGGTCGGATTGAGGTTGCAGACTTCTGGTTTGCGTCCGGCCACGAGGGCGGCATCGGCAAGATCGAGATCATCAGGAATGATGGCACGCAGGAGACCGTCGAGGTCAGGGAAGATCGCTGGCTCTATTCGTTCGAGGTCGATGCGGCAGGCGAGGCCATTCGCGCGGGCAAGGTGGAGTTCGCTGCGCCGGGCATGTCCTGGGCCGATTCCGTCGCCAACCTCCGGGTCTTGGACCAGTGGCGCGCCGCCATCGGCCTGACCTATGACTTCGAGACGGCGGCTCGGCTCGACAGGAACCTCGTCGGCGAGCCCGTGAAAGCGGGTTCGGCCGTGCCGAAGCGCTCCATTCCTGGCCTCGA
The DNA here is from genome assembly GCA_019739215.1 of Rhizobium sp. Taxonomy (GTDB): domain Bacteria; phylum Pseudomonadota; class Alphaproteobacteria; order Rhizobiales; family Rhizobiaceae; genus Rhizobium_E. Next base: position 49,192 of record JAHHDR010000002.1, on the reverse strand, counting down.
CAAACAGGCTTCCGTCGTGGCGCTCGGCTTTGAGTTCTTCTCACGCTTCGCCGATGCATCGCTGACGATGGACCGCTTCTGGGAGGCCGGCGGCAATCTCTTCGACACTGCCTGGATCTATGGCCGCGGCACGACCGAGGAGGTTTTCGGCGACTGGCACACCAGCCGGCAGATCCCGCGCGACGAGATCGTGCTGATCGGCAAGGGCGCGCATTCGCCGCTGGTCTATCCCGACCAGATCGGCAAGCAACTCACCGAGTCACTCGATCGCCTGAAGACCGACCATGTCGACATCTACTTCATGCACCGCGACAATGAGGAGGTGCCCGTCGGCGAATTCGTCGATGCCATGGATGCCGAGGTCAGGGCCGGCCGCATCCGCGGTCCCTTCGGTGGCTCCAACTGGTCGCGCGAGCGGCTTGCTGCGGCCATGCGCTATGCCGAGGCCAACGGCAAGACGGCGCCCGCGGCCATGTCGAACAATTTCTCGCTCGCCGAGATGATCAGCCCGGTCTGGGATGGCTGCGTTGCGGCGTCCGACGACGGCTGGAAGCAATGGCTCAAGGCCCACCAGATCACCAATTTCGCCTGGTCGAGCCAGGGCCGCGGCTTCTTCACCGAACATGCTGGCCGCGACAGACTCGAGAACGAGGAACTGGTGCGCTGCTGGTACAGCGACAGAAACTTCGGCCGTCGCGACCGGGCGATCGAACTGGCCGAAAAGCTCGGCCGCAAGCCGATCCATGTCGCGCTCGCCTATGTGCTGGCCCAGCCTTTCCCGGTCATCCCGCTCATCGGCCCACGCAACGTCGCCGAACTCGAGGACAGCCTGTCGGCGCTGGACATCAGGCTGACGCCGGAACAGGTGGCCTGGCTGGAGGGATGACCATCAGCGCAGTGGCGCGCGCGACAGGTCCTGGAAGCCGGACCATCGGGCGACCAGTCGCGCGAGCCAGGGCCCGATCATCAGGATGACGAGAAAACGCGTCAGCTGCATCGCCATGACGAAGGGTATGTCGACATTGGACGAGGCGGAAATGATCGCCACCGAGTCGGCACCGCCGGGACTGGTCGCCAGATAGGCGGTCAGCGGATCGATGCCGGCGAACTGGACCAGACCGGCGGCAAAGACGCCACAGATCGCCATCAGCGCGAAGATCGAGCCAAGAACGCGCGGCAAGGCCCGCGCCGCATGGACGAGGATCGCGCGCGTGAAGCGCGAACCGATCGTCCAGCCCACCAGCGCATAGGAGGCGGCGAGCAGCCATGGCGGCAGCTCGATCGTCATCAGCCCCGCGTGCTGCAGGACGATGCCCCCGATCATTGGCAGGATGAAGATCAGCGAACGTCGCTTCAGCAGCCATACCAGGATCAGGCTGCCTGTTATCAGCGCCAGCGTCCCCGCGAGCGCCGGCCAGTCAACCGGCGGAAACCAGACTGTCGCATGAGGTACTGCCGCCGACTTGCCGACCCAGATCAAGGCAATGACCGATGCCACGGCCGAAACGCAGACCACCCGCAGATACTGCATGAAGGCGACGAGCCGCATGTCGGCACCATAGGCCCCTGCCATGATCGTCATTGCCGAGGCGGCACCGGGAAACGAGCCCCAGATCGCCGTCGAGCCGGGCAGGACCTTGAACCGTGCCAGCAGGTAGCCGAGTGAGCAGGCCGCCGTGATGACCAACACGACACCTGCCGCCAGGAGATGCCAGTCCAGAATGAGTTCGTGCATGATATCGGCGGGGATGGAATCGGCGATCATGCATCCGATGACAGCCTGCGCCAGCAACGAGGCCACCGGGGGCACCTCGACCTGCTGTTCGAACCCGGCAAGGAGGATGGCGGCAAGCATCGGGCCGAGCAGCAGGCCGGCGGGGATGTGCAGATAATCGAACACGAAGGCCAGCAGCACGGACAGCGCGAGGAGTGCAGCCCATCGCCGGGTCCAGTCGCCGTTGCGCGCTGAGGTCGCCATGGTGCGGAGTCCTCCGGACATCCGGGCGAATGTCCTTTGCAGGATAACCAGCCGCCCAGATATCGCCTGCCGATTGTCGACGCAAGCGCGATGGTGCGTCACGGGCTCCGCGTTATGACCAGTTTCCTGTCCGGCTTCGAGCAGGTGATCAGAACCGATCCATCGTCGGTCGGAAACCGGACTATGCGGAGGATCCCCGTTTCAACGATGTTGATCGGTACAACCCCGAGATCTCCGGCAACACGTTGAATTGTCGCAATGCATGCTTCGAAGGACATGGTCTTTGAGGTGCTTTCGACCGCAACTCCGTGCGTTGGAAGCAGCATGAGCGACGCCATGACCAGAGATTTTGCAATCATAATAAAGCCCCTTATGATTGCATTCTGCATCACAACATCGCGCCTGGCAACGTTGCATCATCGCAATAACGTTTCCGTGCTGCCGGGCCCCGGAACGAGCCCTCACTTCAGCCGTTCGATCAGCGCCATGGCCGCGGCGGGGTTCACCTCCTTGTGGCCGCTGATGACATAGAGATAGACATCGCGCGGCGCCTTGCGGGCCGCGATGTCGCACACGCGGCTCAGGTCGTCGGGCGTGTCGCCGGCGGCATAGGCCAGTGCCCGCTTCGCCCAGGCATCGAGTTCGGCCTCCGAATAGCCCCTCTTATGCTTTTCGTCGGTCCCCATGATCCGCAGATAGACAAAATCGGCTGTCGGATCGGCGATCTGCGGGAATTTCGAGTCGCCGGCGGTGATGACGGCAACATTGTGCTTGCGTGCGAGTTCGACGAAATCGGGTGCAACGAAGCTGTCGTTGCGGACTTCGACCGCGTGTCTGAGCCTGTGCCCTTCGACGGAATGCGGCAGGAGATCGAGGAAGGCTTCGAAGTCTTCCGGCTGGAATTTCTTCGTCTCCATGAACTGCCAGTTGATCGGGCCGAGCTTGTTCTTGAGCTCGAGGATGCCGCTGCCGATGAAGCGCTCGACCGACTCCCCGGCCTGCGCCAGTTCCTTGCGATTGGTCGTGAAGCGCGAGCCCTTGAGCGAGAAAACGAACCCGTCGGGCGTCTCGTCATGCCACTTGCGGAAGCTCTCGGGCTTCTGCGAGCCGTAATAGGTGCCGTTGATCTCGATCGAGGTCAGGTTCTGGCTGGCATATTCCAGCTCGCGCTTCTGCGGCAGCTTGTCGGGATAGAAGGCGCCGCGCCACGGCTCGAAGGTCCAGCCGCCGATGCCGACATAGATGTTTCCGCTTGTTCCAGACGCCATGACGCAACCTCCGCTTTGCCGGGACTCTTAACCCGGCATAACGCAGAGGCAACCCGATTTCGTCAGGAGTTGAGGCTTGCGGGCCAAACACGGAACGGACCGCGCGGGTGAACCCACGGGCCGAGCGGTCTCTCGGACAGGCCGAAGCGCCGAGGCCTATTCGGAATAAGAGAGATAGAGGCTTTCCACCGCGCTCGACGTCGAGGCGTCATCCTCGCCGCCACGCTGGATCGACCAGAGCGCCTCGGCGAGCGAGCTGCTCAGGACCGTCTGGCTGCCGGTGATCGCGTCGTCCCGACGGTTGATCGCGACGTCTTCTTGTTGTTCCGTGGGTGTGGTGCGACGATCGTAGACGTAAGTCTTCGGCGCATTCTCATAACTATGCAGGCTGGAAGAGATTTGCATGGTTCTGGCCGATTGTTTGAACAGTTAAGAAAGAATTAACACTCGAAGCTTGCGCGAGGCTGTCACGGTTGCGCCCGGCTGTGGTCGATGCTTCCTTTGCGCGAGTTGCAGTGCAGCAACGCCGACGGCGCACGGATAGTCTTGGAACTTCGTTGATTGCCGCCTCTTTCGATGGATGGGAAATGGAGGCGGTGGCGATGAAGAAAACCGGACTTGCGGATATCTACCGGGACTATATCCGGTGCCTGAACAGCCGGGACTGGCCGCTTCTGGTCCGTTTCGTGGATCACAAGGTGCGCCACAACGGCCGGCGCCTTGGTCTGACCGGCTATCGTGAAATGCTTGAGCAGGACTGCGAGGATATCCCGGATCTCGAATTCAGGATCGATCTGCTCGTCTCCGAGCCGCCGATGATTGCCAGCCGACTGCGCTTCGACGTGACGCCGAAGGCTGGCTTTCTCGGCCTTGCCGTCAATGGACGGCGCATCTCGTTTGCAGAGAACGTCTTCTACCGGTTCCACGAGGACAAGATCATCGACGTCTGGTCGGTGATCGACAAGAGTGCCATCGAGCGACAGCTCTGAGCGCTGCCGAGACCTATCCCCGATGCCGGCGGATCAGGCCGCCCGGGATTTCCCCGCCGGCCGTGCCCAGTCTGGGATCCAGTCGCCATGGGCTGCAAGCAGGTCTGAAGTCAGCGCCCAGATCTGGTCAAGGTCGAGCTCGGCTGCCGTATGCGGGTCCATCATCGCGGCGTGGTAGATATGCTCGACATTCTCGGTCATCAGCGCCGCGACCGTCAGTTCCTGCACATTGATATTGGTGCGCATGAGTGCGGTGAGTTGCGGCGGCAGCGCGCCAATATGGGTCGGCTGGATACCGGACGCGTCCACGAGGCAGGGCACTTCAGCCGCGCAATTCTCCGGCAGCGAGGTGATGCAGCCATTGTTGCGGACATTGCCGTAGATCACCGACGGTTCGCCGGTCCAGACCGAGTTGATGATCGAGGAGGCATATTCGTGGCTCTCCTTGACCTCGATCGTGTCGGCGTCGCGATAGGCGGCCGCCTGATCCTTCCAGCGCTCGATCTGCTCGATGCAGCGCTTGGGATATTCGTCGAGCGGAATGCCGAACTTCTCGATCAGGTCCTCGCGGCCTTCCTTGATGAAATAGGGCGTGTATTCGGCGAAATGCTCCGAGCTTTCGGTGACGAAATAGCCGAGCCGGGTCAGCATCTCGTAGCGCACCTTGTTCGGGCAGCGCTCGTTCCAGTGGCTCGGCTTGGGGAAGCGTCCCTCGCGATAGCCGCGCAGCAGCTCCGGGTAGAGATCCCTGTAGGAGCCATCCGGCTGGCGATGCTCGAACCTGAGATAGAAGGCCATGTGGTTGATGCCGGCGGCGCGGTAGCGGATCTCGGAATAGGGAATGTCGAGATCGCGCGCCAGCTCCCAGGCTGTGCCCTGCACCGAGTGGCAGAGGCCAACCTGGCGTATCTCGGGAAACTTCTCCGCGATCGCCCAGGTGTTGATCGCCATCGGGTTCACATATTGCAGCATGATGGCCTCGGGGCAGACCTCCATCATGTCGGCGCAGATCTTCCAGAGATGCGGCACGGTGCGCAGGCCGCGCATGATGCCGCCGACACCGAGCGTATCGGCGATGGTCTGGCGCAGGCCGTATTTCTTGGGCACCTCGAAATCGGTGACGGTGCAGGGCTCGAAGCCGCCGATCTGGAAGGCGACGACGACGAAATCCGCGCCCGCAAGCGCCCGGCGATGGTCCATATGGGTCTCGACGGTTGCCCCGGTGCCGAGCGACCTGATCAGTTTGCCCGCGACCAGTTCGCTCTCCTCCAGCCGCTCGCGGTTGATGTCCATCAGCGCGATCGTCGCATCGCGCAAGGCCGGACGCTGCAGCACGTCGCCGATGATGTTCTTCATGAACACGGTCGATCCGGCGCCGATGAAGGCGATCCTGGGGTTTCTCATTGCTTGCTCCTGCGGTTTCTGGTGCGCCATGGGTAATAATGCATCGTCCAGCACGACGCCAACCTTGCTTTGGCGCGCATCATATGCCTGTAACATTGTCGTGGTGAAGGTGGAGATTGTGCTTTGACGGGTAATTCTGTGCTCGAGACGCTGGCAGCGCGCGGTTCCTTCACGAAAACCTTGTCCCTGCCGCGTGGGCGCAACCCGCTGCATGTCATGCCGACCAGCGCCGGACATGAAGTCAGGACCAGTCCGGACTACGAATGGGATGGCCGCGACCGAGGCCGCACGCCTTTCACCATCCTCCAGCACACGACGTCGGGCGCCGGCAACCTGCGCTACGACAATCGCAGCCACCGCCTGGAGCCCGGGGACACGATGGCGCTGATCGTGCCGCACAATCACCGCTACTGGCTCGAGCCGGGCGGGCGCTGGGAATTCTTCTGGCTGTCGATGAACGGCGAGGAAGCGCTGCGCATCCACCGCGATGTCATCGCCGCCGCCGGACCGGTCCTGCGGCTTGCGCCCGGGACGATCGAGCGCCTCGCAGGATCCTGCCTGCGGCTGGTCGACGGCGAGGCGACGAGCGCGGGGCGGGCATCGGCCATCGCCTATGACGCCATGATGGCGCTGCATGACGATGTCTTCGGCGCCCTTCCCGCGCCCGAGGAACTGCGCGGCGCCATGCGGCCGGTCACGGCCCATATCGAGGCCAATCTCGGCCGCGCGCTGCCGGTGTCGGAACTGGCGCGGGTCGCGGGCATGAGCCGGGCGCATTTCTCCCGGCTCTTCGCCGCGAGCGAGGGAATGCCCCCGGCCGAATATGTGCTCGAGCGTCGGCTCGAAAGCGCCGCCCGGCTGCTGGCCCGGGGTGCAGCACAACCGGTCAAGGAAATCGCCATCCTCACCGGCTTTGCCGATCCCAACTATTTCGCCAAGGCCTTCCGCCGCCGCTATGGCCTGAGCCCGACGGAATTCCGCACCACCGGCATGTATTCCAGCATCGGCCGCGGTTGAAGTCCACTTGCAAGACGCTCCCGACCGTGGCGCAATACCGTGTGACGGCGCCGGTGATTCCTCGGGCACGGCGAATATCTTCGCCGCCGAACGCGTCTTCGACAACGGGACCTGTGGCGTCCGCGTCTCGGTGACAGCAAACACCGATCGAACGAAGGACCTGAACATGATGATATCGAACGAAGGCATCCTGTCGCGCATGGCCCGCCCGGTTGCTGGCGCCTCCCGGATCGACCTCGAAGCCAGGCAGACACTGCCGGCCATGCGCGTCACCATCCGCGTGGTGCGGGTATCTCTTGTCCAGTTCAAGATGGGCAGGGGCTGATCCGAATGGGGCTGTTCCTCGCACCGGAATGCCTGCCCTTTGCCATCGGCGCCGTCATGCTGGCGGCGCTAACCGTGCTCGAGATGCTGTCCATGCTGGTCGGCTTCTCTCTCGGTGAGATGATCGACAAGAGCCTGGGCGGCGAACACCATGCATCCACCGGCCTGTTCTCCTGGCTGAATGCCGGCGGCGTGCCGATCCTTGTCCTGCTGCTGCTCTCGCTCGGCCTGTTCTCGATGGCTGGCTTCGCGATCCAGGCCGTCGCCCACGGGGTCTGGGGCTTGCTGCCCGCCCCCGCCGCTGCGGTCGCTGCCTTCGTCGTCGCCATGCCCGCCGTACGCTATTCGAGCGAGATGGTCGCCCGTCTGATTCCGAGTGACGAGACCTATGCCGTGGAGCCCGCGGACTTCGTCGGCCGCAGCGCCAGGGTCACGATCGGGCCACTCGACCATGGCCTGCCGGGGCGCGTGCGGCTCAAGGACCAGCATTCGAACTGGCACGAATTGCGCGCCCGCGCCGCGCCGGACCAGCCGTCGATCCCGATCGGGGCGACCGTACTGCTTGTCGATGTCGCCGACAGCATATTCCTCGCCATTCCCACACCACCGGATCTCTATCAGGATCCGACCTCCAAGGAGCTGCCATGATTTACGATCTTCTGCTTCCTGCCGGTATCGGTATCGTCCTTGTTCTCGGCCTGGGTTTTGTCCTTGCCTCGCTCTACACGCGGTCCAGCCGCGACGAAGCCTATGTCCGCACCGGTCTCGGCGGCCAGAAGGTGGTGCTGGATGGTGGCTCGGTCGTGCTGCCGATCTTCCAGTCGATCGCCCGGGTCAACCTCAAGACGCTCAGGATCGAAGTGCGCCGCGGCGAGGGAGATGCGCTGATCACCAAGGACCGCATGCGCGTCGACATCGGCGCCGAATTCTACGTTCGCGTCAAGCCGGACACGTCCTCGATCGCGTTGGCGGCGCAAACGCTGGGCGACCGCACCAATGATGCCGAGCAACTCCGTATTCTCATCGAGGCCAAGTTCGTCGACGGCCTACGCTCCGTCGCCGCCACCATGAACCTCGACGCGCTGCAGGAGCAGCGCATGGATTTCGTCAAGGCGGTGCAGGAGGCTGTCGGTGCCGACCTGCAATCCAACGGTCTCGAGCTGGAATCGGTGTCGCTGACGCGTCTCGACCAGACCGACATCAAGCATTTCAACGCCAACAACTTTTTCGACGCCCAGGGCCTCGCGACGCTGACCCGCATCACCGAGGCGCGCAAGAAGGAGCGCAACGAGATCGTCCGCGACACCGAAGTGGCGATCGCCAAGAAGGATCTCGAGGCGCGCGAGCAGTCGCTGACGATCGAGCGCACCAAACGCGAGGCCGAGCTCAACCAGCAGCGCGACATCGTCAACAAGACCGCGGCAACGCGCGCCGAAGCCGCCCAGCAGGAACAGGCCGCCAAGCGGGCGGAAGAAGAGGCGCGAATCACCGCCGAACTGGCGATTGCCGAGCGGGAAGCCGCCGCCAAGCAGGCCCGCGAAAGTGCCAATATCGAAGCCTCCCGTGCCGTGCAGCAACGTGACACCGAGGCCAAGCGCGACCTGCAGATCGTGTCGCAGACCAGCGCCATCGCCGTCGCGATCAAGAGCCAGGAAGAGTCCGAGGCCCGGGCCAAGGCCGAAGGCGCCCGCGCGCTCGCCATCGCGGCCGAGGAAAAGGTCGGAACGGCCAAGGCGGTCGAGATCGCCGAACGCGAACGCCAGATCGCCGTCATCGATGCCCGCAAGCGGGCCGAAACCGAGGCGACCGCCGTCGTGGTAGGCGCCGAGGCAGAGAAGAAGGCCGCCGCTGACCAGGCCGATGCGATCACGACGCTTGCCAACGCCGAGGCCGATGCCGCGATCATCAGGGCCAAGGGCGTACTCGAAACCGGCAAGGCCGAGGCCGAGAGCGCGGCACTGCTCAACGAGGCGCGCAACAAGCTGTCGGCGGCGATCATCGACTACGAGATCCTGCGCGAACGCATCCGCGTCATTCCGCAGGCGCTGGCCGAAGCGGTCAAGCCGATCGAGAAGATCTCCGACATCCGCATCTTCGACACCGGCGGCATGCTGGGTCGCGGCGGCGGTTCGGGCGGCACCGGCGGCGCGGGCATCGGTCTGGGCGAGGGCCTGGCCGGCCAGCTTCTCGCCTACCAGGCCAACAAGCCGATCCTCGACAAACTGCTCCAGGAAGCCGGCTTCGAGGGCGACAATGCGATCTCGTCGCTGCTCGCCGGGCTCGACGGCAAGCCGAAGGCGGCGCCTGAAGACGACTGACACGTTCATCCATGCGGATTTGACCGAGCGGCGTCCGGGCAACCGGGCGCCGCGTCTCGTTTGGGCACCCCGCAAGCAAGACGCGCCTGCAGCGGCATCCTTGGCTTCGCGCCAGCCGACTCCGAAGTGAATCGCCTGGTTGCGACGTCGCAGAAATTAATATAAACACATAACGATGTCTTTATATCATTTCTGGGAGGCCGGCATGGAAGAACTTTTCGGTGAGATCAGCGATCCGTCGAGAAACCCTCGCCAGGAACTGCTGGCCGCCGCCCGCGAGCGCATCCTCGTCCTCGACGGCGCCATGGGCACGCAGATCCAGGGTCTCGGCTTCGACGAGGACCATTTCCGGGGCGACAAATTCATCGGCTGCGCCTGCCACCAGCAGGGCAATAACGACCTGCTGATCCTCACCCAGCCTGCCGCGATCGAGGAAATCCACTTCCAGTATGCCATGGCCGGCGCCGATATCGTCGAGACCAACACCTTTTCCTCGACCACGATCGCCCAAGCCGACTACGCCATGGAGGACATGGTCTATGAATTGAACCGTGACGGCGCCCGACTGGTCAAGCGTGCGCTGCGCCGAGCGGAACTCATCGACGGAAGGCGACGCTTCGTCGCCGGCGCGCTCGGGCCGACAAACCGCACCGCCTCGATCTCGCCCGACGTCAACAATCCCGGCTACCGCGCCGTCTCCTTCGACGACCTCCGCATCGCCTATGGCCAGCAACTGCGCGGCCTGATCGACGGTGGTGCCGACCTGATCCTGATCGAGACGATCTTCGATACATTGAATGCCAAGGCCGCGATCTTCGCCTGCCTGGAGATCTTCGAGGAGAAGGGCGTCGATCTGCCTGTCATGATCTCGGGCACGATCACCGACCTCTCGGGCCGCACGCTCTCGGGCCAGACGCCCACGGCCTTCTGGCATTCCGTCCGCCATGCCCGACCGCTGACCATCGGGCTGAATTGCGCTTTGGGCGCCGACGCAATGCGGCCGCATCTCGAGGAACTGTCCGGCGTCGCCGATACGCTGGTCTGCGCCTATCCCAATGCCGGCCTGCCCAATGCCTTCGGCCAGTATGACGAGAGCCCCGACGACATGGCCCGGCAGATCGAGGATTTTGCCAGGTCCGGGCTCGTCAACATCGTCGGCGGCTGCTGCGGCTCGACGCCCGAGCATATCCGCGCCATCGCCGCCGCCGTCGCCAAATATCCGCCACGCGCCATCCCCGAGCAGCCGAAGCTGATGAAACTCTCGGGCCTTGAGCCCTTCACACTGACCAGCGACATCCCCTTCGTCAATGTCGGCGAGCGCACCAATGTCACGGGCTCGGCAAAATTCCGCAAGCTGATCACCGCTGGCGATTACGCCGCCGCCCTCGATGTCGCCCGCGACCAGGTCGAGAACGGCGCTCAGATCATCGACATCAACATGGACGAGGGCCTGATCGATTCACAGCAGGCGATGGTCGAGTTCCTCAACCTCATAGCCGCCGAACCGGACATTGCCCGCGTGCCCGTGATGATCGACTCGTCGAAATGGGAGATCATCGAGGCCGGCCTCAAATGCGTGCAGGGCAAGCCGCTGGTCAATTCGATCTCGATGAAGGAGGGCGAGGACGCCTTCCTTCATCATGCGAAACTCGTCCGCGCCTATGGCGCCGCCGTCGTCGTCATGGCCTTCGACGAGCAGGGCCAGGCCGACACCCATGCCCGCAAGGTCGAGATCTGCACCCGCGCGTATCGCCTGTTGACCGAGAAGGCCGGCTTCGCGCCCGAGGACATCATCTTCGATCCCAACATCTTCGCCGTCGCCACCGGCATCGAGGAGCACAACAATTACGGCCGCGACTTCATCGACGCGACGCGCGACATCATCGCCACCCTGCCGCATGTCCATATCTCCGGCGGCGTCTCCAATCTCTCCTTCTCTTTCCGCGGCAACGAGCCGGTCCGCGAGGCGATGCATGCCGTGTTTCTCTATCACTGCATCCAGGCCGGCATGGACATGGGCATCGTCAATGCCGGGCAGCTCGCGGTCTACGACCAGATCGATGCCGGAGCTGCGCGAGGCCTGCGAGGACGTGGTGCTGAACCGCCGCGCCGACGCGACGGAGCGGCTGCTCGACGTGGCGGAGCGCTTCACGGGCGCAGCGGGTGCAAGGCAGGCGCGGGAGCAGGATCTTTCCGGTGGCGCGAGCTGGCCGGTCGAGAAGCGGCTGGAACACGCGCTGGTCAACGGCATCACCGAATATCATCGACAGCCGACACGGAGGAGGCGCGCCAGCAGGCCGCCCGGCCGCTGCACGTCATCGAAGGGCCGCTGATGGCCGGCATGAACGTGGTCGGCGACCTGTTCGGCGCCGGAAAGATGTTCCTGCCGCAGGTGGTCAAATCCGCCCGCGTGATGAAGCAGGCCGTCGCCGTGCTGCTGCCCTACATGGAAGCCGAAAAACTCGCCAATGCCGCCAAGGGTATCACCGGCGAACGCCAGACGGCGGGCAGGATCCTGATGGCGACGGTCAAGGGCGATGTCCATGACATTGGCAAGAACATCGTTGGCGTCGTGCTCGCCTGCAACAATTACGAGATCATCGACCTCGGCGTCATGGTGCCGGCGACGAAAATCCTCGAAACCGCGAAAGCCCAGAATGTCGATATCATCGGTCTCTCCGGCCTCATCACGCCTTCGCTCGACGAGATGGTGCATGTCGCCTCGGAGATGGAGCGGCAGGGCTTTGATATCCCGCTGCTGATCGGCGGCGCCACCACCTCGCGCGTCCATACGGCCGTGAAGATCCATCCGCGCTACGAGGCCGGACAGGCGATTTATGTCACCGATGCGAGCCGCGCAGTCGGCGTGGTCGGCAGCCTGCTCTCGGCCGAGATGAAGCCCGGCTATATCGAGACGACGCAGGCCGAGTATCGCAAGGTTGCCGACGCGCATCACAGGGCAGAGTCCGCCAAGCAGCGCGTCAGTCTCGCCGCCGCCCGCGCCAATGCCCACAGGATCGACTGGGCGGGCTACCAGCCGCCAAGACCCTCCTTCCTCGGAACCAAAGTCTTCCAGACCTGGGACCTCGCCGATCTCGCCCGCTATATCGACTGGACGCCGTTCTTCCAGACCTGGGAACTCAAGGGCCGCTATCCCGCCATCCTCCAGGACGAGAAGCAGGGCGCCGCCGCCCGCCAGCTGTTCGACGATGCCCAGGCGATGCTGACGCAGATCATCGACGAAAAATGGTTCGCCCCGAGGGCGGTCATCGGCTTCTGGCCGGCCAATGCCGTCGGCGACGATATCCGTCTCTTCACCGACGACAAAAGAACCGAGGAACTGGCCACCTTCTTCACCCTTCGCCAGCAGCTTTCCAAGCGCGACGGCAAGGCCAATGTCGCGCTCGCCGATTTCGTCGCACCGCTGTCTTCAGGCAGGGCCGACTATATCGGCGGCTTCGTCGTCACGGCCGGCATCGAGGAAGTGGCAATCGCGGAGCGCTTCGAGCGCGCCAATGACGACTATTCCTCGATCCTGGTCAAGGCGCTGGCGGATCGTTTCGCCGAAGCCTTCGCCGAACGCATGCATGAAGTGGTGCGCCGGGACCATTGGGGCTACGGCGCCGGTGAGACCTTCGCGCCGGAAGACCTGATCGGCGAACCCTATCAGGGCATCCGCCCCGCCCCCGGCTATCCCGCCCAGCCCGATCATACCGAAAAGGCCACGCTGTTCAGCCTGCTCGACGCCGAGCGCAATACCGGCGTCAGCCTGACCGAGAGCTATGCCATGTGGCCGGGCTCGTCGGTCTCGGGCATGTATCTCAGCCATCCCGAAAGCTACTATTTCGGCGTCGCCAAGGTCGAGCGCGACCAAGTGGTCGATTACGCGACCCGCAAGACCATGTCCGTCGCCGAGGTCGAGCGCTGGCTCGGGCCGGTGCTCAACTATGTCCCGGCCCCAGCGGCCGAGGCTGCGGAATAGTCGTCTATTTCAAGGTCGCCTGATCGATGCATTCCAGATCCGGCAGCTCGTAATAGTCGCCGGACGACTCGCAATGGAGCTGGCTCACCATCTTGAGCCCGGTCGGCCCGTCGAGCCCGCCGGCAAAGATCGAGACATAGGCGCCGCCATGCTTGCGCCAGAACAGGTTGCTGCCACAGGTCGCACAGAAGCCGCGTTCGGCAAAATCTGAGGAACGGTACCAGCGAGGGTCGCCCTCGATCTCAATATCCCGCGCCAGTGCCTGCGTCGCCGCCACATAATGGCCGGACGCCTTGCGGCACTGGTTGCAGTGACAGGCCACGACCGGCCGCAAGTCTCCCGAAATCCTGTAGCTGATGCCGCCGCAAAGGCAGCTGCCGCCGATATCCGCCATCAAACCCTCCATCGATGGGATGGACGCTATGATCGGCTGCGCGCGATGTCTGTCACGAAAGCGACGTTGTGGGTCGAAGGAGGACGTTCCGGAGCGGCACTGTGAAGTCCCAGCGAAGAAGACTTGAAAATTCTGACCAGCCCTGTCGGATTGCCGTGGCGTCGCTCGTCCTTGATGGGGCCGGAATATCCGGCCGGCGAAGAGGAGAGGAATATGTTGCTGAGGAACAGGACGGCGATCGTCTATGGTGGAAGTGGCGCGGTCGGCGGCGCGGTGGCAAAAGCCTTCGCCCGAGAAGGTGCGCGGGTCTTCATCGCCGCGCGCGGACGCGATGGGCTGGAAAAAGTCGCCACGGAAATTCGCGCGCAGGGCGGCAAGGTCGAAGTCGCGCCGGTCGATGCCACCGACAAGGCGGCGGTCGAGGCGCACCTCGCGGAAATCGCCGCAAAGGCCGGCCCGGTGAAGATCATGTTCAACGCCATCGAGTGGGGCGACACGCAGGGCGAGGAACTGGCCGACATGGCGCTTGAGCCATTCCTGCTGCCGATCCGGAAATCGCTCACGAGTTGGTTCTTCACCGGCACGGTCATTGCCCGCCACATGGCCGTCAACGGCGGCGGCGCCATCGGCGGCATAACCGCCAATGCGGCGCGCGAGGCCTATTCCCGGGTTGGCGGCTTCGGCGTCGCCTGCGCGGCCGTCGAGCATTTCCTGCGTCAGCTCGCGGTTGAGAACGGACCGAGTGGCGTGCGGGTCACATGGGTCCGCTCGCCGGGCTCACCCGACACGCCGGGTGTACGCGAGATCTGGGAACGGCGCGCGAAGGAGTTGGGCGTGACCTTCGATGACCTCCACCGGGAGTTCGCCAGCAACACGCCGCTCCGCCGCATCACCGCGCTTGCCCAGGTTGCGGATGCCGCAGTGCTGATGGCCAGCGACCTCGCCGCCGGCATGACCGCAACCATGGCCAATGCCACTGGCGGCGCGCAGGTGGACTAGGTGACCGGCATCGAGCCTACGAGAGCCGTGGCGCACGATACGGAGGAATATCCACACCAGCCCACCCGCAGGTTCATGGCGCCGACGCGACGTCATGCCGAAATTTCCTCCCGCCTGCGCGCCAGAACATCCGCCGGCGACCGGCCAACCAATGCCAGGTACTTGGCCGGGTCCGTCGCGCCTTCGGTATTGATGACGAAGATCGAGGACGCGCCATTGAGGCCGAGCTTCATCCGGACAGCCGGATCGGCCGCGGCACGCAGCAGGCCGGCGAGCCCCACGCCGCCGCTCTCCCCGGCCACGATCGCCGGATCATGGCCCAGCGGATCGGCGAGGCGTCGCATGACATGGATCGCATCCTCCTCGTCGACCGTCATGAAGCTGTCGGCGACCCGAGCGAGAATGCGCCAGGCCACCAGCGACGGCTCATAGCACTCCAGCATCGCCATTACGGTCGGCTCGCCATGCGGCACTTTCACGGGATGGCCGGCCCGCGCGGTCTCGACGATGCAGGCCGAGCGCGCCGGATCGACCACGGTGAAGACCGGCCGCCTGTCACCGAGCGCGAGCGCCAGGTGCCCGGCCACCGCCGCGGCGATGCCGCCGACGCCGGACTGCACGAAGACATGGGTCGGCGGCGTGGGCAGAGCACGCAGCGCCTCGCGCACGATCGCGGTATAGCCCTGCATCACCAGCCCGGGGATGCGCTCGTAGCCGGGCCACGATGTGTCGGAGACGATTGTCCAGCCCTTCTCCCCGGCGACGTGGGCCGCCTCGCGCACGGAATCGTCATAGGTGCCGGCCACGCGGATCATCTCCGCCCCGTATCGGGCGATCGCCGCGACCCGCTCGTCGCTCACCCCGCCATGGACGAAGATCGCCGCCTTCGCCCCGACCAGCTGCGCGCCCTGTGCCACCGAACGCCCGTGGTTGCCGTCGGTCGCACAGGCGAAGGTCATGGCGCCCGCGACGGCCCGAACCTCCGGCGCGGAGAGTTCCGCAACATCCACCGCCCGTCCCAGCCGACGCCCCGCTTCCTCGAGCACCAGCCGGATCACGGCATAGGAGCCGCCCAGCGCCTTGAAACTGCCGAGCCCGAGCCGCTGGCCCTCGTCCTTGATGTGGATGGCGGCGACGCCAATGCTTCGCGCCAGCGCCGGCAGCGCGTGAAGCGGCGTTGCGGCATGGTTGTCGCGAAAGCCGAGATGGCGCTCGACCTCGCTGGCGGCCTCGAGCCCCAGCGTCTCGGCGTCTTCGCCCGTGAGCGGCTTGCGGTAGTCGGGATTGGTGTTGTGCAGGAACATGATCGGCCTCATTGATTGCTGAGACAAGAATATTGCAGGCGAAGCGAGATTTGCGCTCTATATTGCCCCGTATCGTGCAAGTTTGTTTCGCTGGAGCCCGTATTTGCGCAAGTCCGTTCAGCCCGCCGCCCTGGACGATTTCGACCGCAGGATCCTTGCGATTCTGCAGAAGGACAACACGACGCCGCAGCGGGAGATCGGCGAGGCCGTCAATCTCTCCGCCCCCGCCGTCCAGCGCCGCATCAAGCGGCTGACGGAGACCGGCGTCATTCAGGCCAACGTCGCGATCCTCGATCCCGATGCCGTCGGTCATCCCATCACCATTTTTGTCGAGGTCGAGGTGTTCAGCGAGACGGCGGAACAGATCGAAAGCGCCAAGCGGGAGTTTGCCCGGACGCCAGAGATACAGCAATGCTACTACGTCACCGGCGAGACCGATTTCATCCTCGTCGTGACGGTGCCGACCATGGCGGATTACGATGCGCTGACCCGCCGCCTGTTCTTCGGCAACAACAATGTGAAGCGTTTCCGCAGCTTCGTCGCCATGGACCGCGTCAAGGTCGGGCTCGGCCTGCCGGTCGGCGTTTGACGCCGGCGCGCACCCACCAGAAATTTTGTTTCGACGACGCCATGGCAATGTCGCAAACGATGCCGCCGCGTCGCAAAATCCGTGGTTCTATTTGCTGCATGAGGTGCCGGTTGCTTCGCAAGGAGCGGCCGGAGAATTGGGAAGCCGGTGAGAACCCGGCGCTGCCCCCGCAACGGTAGCGAAGTGAAATCGCGACGGGAGTCCACTGGGTGATGAATCCGGGAAGGAGTCGCGACGGGCCTGTCCGCCAGCTACGGACGCGCCACTTCGGAGCCCGGAAACCAGCCTCGTGAACTGACACTCGACTGATCGCGGTGGGCGATCGTGGGGCGGATGAACATCGTGACCCGACGGAGTTCCGGGCGTGCGATGGTGCACGCTTCCCCCACAGACCCTTGAGCACCAGTCCCCGAACATACGAGGACCGTAATGGATATTCGCGCAGACATGCTGGCCCGGCTCAAGAACCGCAAGCCCGGCTATAGCCTCGACCAGCCTTTCTATATAGACCCCGCCTTCCACCAGCTCGACATGGAGCAGATCTGGTACAAGGACTGGCTGTTCATCGGCCATGACTGCGAAATCCCCAATCCCGGCAATTACATGACGGTGGAAGTCGGCGCCTATTCCGTCGTCCTCGTCCGCGGAAATGACGGCAAGATCAACGCGCTGCACAATTCCTGCCGCCACCGCGGCTCCCGTGTCTGCCAGGAACATCGCGGTAATGCCGCCAAGCTCGTCTGTCCCTATCACCAGTGGACCTATGACCTCGACGGCGCGTTGCTCTATGCCCGCCAGATGGGCGAGAATTTCGACGTGTCGGGCTTCGGCCTCAAGCCCGTCGCCTGCGAGAGCACCGGAGGCTACATCTTCATCTGCCTCGCGGACGAGCCGATGGATTTTGCGCCGTTCAAGGCGATGATGGAGCCCTATTTCCTGCCCCACCGCCTGCGCGATGCAAAGATCGCCTATGAGAGCACGATCATCGAAAAGGGCAACTGGAAGCTCGTCTGGGAAAACAACCGCGAATGCTACCATTGCGCCGGGAACCATCCGGAGCTCTGCAAGACTTTCCCCGAGGCGCCGACCATTTCCGGCGTCAACGGCGCCGGGGAAGACCCTGAAATCGCCGAGCACTGGGCCAAATGCGAAGGCATCGGCCTGCCGAGCCAGTTCGTGATGGACGAGGCCGGCCAGTACCGGACCACGCGCATGCCGCTGCTGCGCGAGGCGATCAGCTATACGCTCTCGGGCCGCAAGGCGGTGCAGATGCGGCTGTCGGACAATGTGAACATGGACCGGATCGGTACGTTGCTCCTGTTCCACTATCCCACGACCTGGAACCATGTGCTGAGCGATCACGCCATCACCTTCCGCGTCATGCCGATCAGCGCGACCGAGACCGCCGTCACGACCAAATGGCTGGTCCACAAGGACGCGGTCGAAGGCATCGACTACCGTCTCGACGAACTCATCCATGTCTGGACCGAAACCAACGACCAGGACCGCCAGATCGTCGAGGAGAATGCTCGCGGCATTCATTCGCCGGCTTACCAGCCCGGTCCCTATTCCGAGATCCATGAAAGCGGCGTCTCTCAGTTCGTCGAATGGTATTCGAGCTTCATGCAGGATCGCCTGACCGCCACGGGCCGCCCGGCCCTGCGTTCCGTCGCCTGAGCCGGGGAGGCGAGACATGAACATGATGGTGATGGGCACGGTTCCGGCCGCGCTGCCGCTTGACGAGATGAAGCCGTGGAATTCGGCGCGCCAGATGCTGGTCTGCATCAGCGTCACCGACGAGGCCCCCGACGTGAAGACCTTCTCCTTCGCGGTCGAGGGTGGCGGCTGGTTTCGCTACATGCCGGGCCAGTTCATCACGGTCGAACTGCGGACGAAGGACGGTGATCTGCATCGGACCTACACGGTCTCGTCCTCGCCCTCGCGGCCCTATGCGATCTCCATCACCATCAAGGCGCAGGTCAACTCCATCGGCACGCGCTGGATGTTCCACAATGTCGTACCCGGCTCACGTCTGCGCGCCTACGGCCCGAGCGGTCACTTCACGCTGGCCCGCAATCCGGCGAAGAAGTACCTCTTCATCTCCGCCGGTTCCGGCATCACGCCGATGATGTCGATGCTGCGCTGGCTTGCCGATTGCGAGCCGGGCGCCGACGTCGCTTTCCTCAATTCGGCGCGCCGGCCGGAAGAAATCATCTTCCGCGACGAACTCGAAATGCTCGCCCGGCGCATGCCCAACCTGTCGCTCGGCTTCCTGCCGGAGGGGCGGTCCGCCGCAGCGCCCTGGAGCGGCCTGATGGGTCGCATCGATCGCTACAAGTTCGCGCTGCTGGTGCCCGATTTCATGAACCGCGAAATCTTCTGCTGCGGTCCCGAGCCCTTCATGAAGGCGGTGAGCACGATCGCCCGCGCCGAAGGCTTCGACATGGGCCATTACCACCAGGAAAGTTTTGGCACGACCTCGATTGCCGAGGCGGTCCACAAGCAGGCGCCCGATATTTCCATCGACGGCACCAATGCCGGCCTGACGGTGAACTTCCTCGGATCGAACGAACAGGCCGCCTGCGTGCCGGGCCAGACGATCCTCGAGACCGCACGCGCCGCCGGCGTCCGCATTCCGGCGGCCTGCGAATCCGGCATCTGCGGCACCTGCAAGGTGCTCAAGCGCGCCGGCGACGTCGACATGCGCCACAATGGCGGCATCAGCGATCAAGAAATCGCGGGCGGTTATGTGCTGGCCTGCTGCTCTCGACCGCTGACGCCTGTCGACATCGAGGCGTAGGCGGGCGGACCCGCCTACTCGATCGGATCGATGTCCCGCTCGCGGTCGACGGCGTCGATCAGGTCGCTGGCATGGAGCCGATACTGCCGCGGAAAGCGCGGCTTGGCGTCGATGATGTCGGGGGACTGGCCCTCGACATCCGCGATCCATTTGAGCATGCGGGCCTTCAGATCGTCCGCAACCTTGCGGAAGGACGTCATGCCGACGAGATTGACCATCTCGTAAGGATCGTTGTCGAGATCGTAGAGATAACTTTCCTTGTAGGTGTCCGAACCCGGCTGGTCGGCGTCATAGGCCGAGGTCACGCCATATTTCCAGCGATGGGTGCGCAGCGCCCGGCCGGTCTCGGTCTCCGAGATCTGGAAGAAGACGTCGTCGCGCCACGGCGCGCGATGGTCCCGAACCACGGGCAGGATCGATTTGCCATACATTTCCTCCGGCACCGCGATTCCCGCCGCATCGAGCAGCGTCGGAGCGACGTCGATGGTCGAAAACAGCGCCTGGACCTGGCCGCCAGCAAGGAAGCCGGGGCCGGTGATGAAGGTCGGCACGCGCACGGCGCTTTCGTGGCAGGAGCGCTTGTATTCGTTGTTGCGGGTCTTGAAGTGGCAGGCGTGGTCCGATGTGAACATCACGATCGTATCATCGAGCATGTCGAGGCTTTTCAGCGCATCCATCAGCCGGCCGAAGGCCTCGTCGAGGCGCTTGACCATGCCGTAATAGCCGCCGAGATGCCAGGTTGAGGTGCCCTTGAGCGTGGCAAGATCGGGCGGCGTCCAGATGTTCTGGTTCATCTGCTCGCGATAGCCGTCCGGCGGCGGATAGTCGTCTGTATGGTTCTGGTGATGCGGCTCGAGGAAGGAGACGAAGAGGAAGAACGGATCGTCCTGGTGGTCGTCGCAATAGCGGATCGCGGCGTCTGTCAAGGCGTCGACGCGGTAGCCGGGCAGCTTCTTCTTCTGGTCATCGACGTCGTAGACCACAGTGTCATAGGCATCCGACGTGAATTCCAGAAGGTTGGCGGCGAGCCAGCTCTGATAGCCGCCGCGCTCGGTCTTCGGCACGGGGTCCGATCCGCCGAGGTGCCATTTGCCGATATAGCCGGTCTTGTAGCCATTGGCGGCAAATGTCTTGGCGATGGTCACCGCGTCGTCGGCGAGCGGAATGCCGTTGCGGAAGCAGCCGGTCTGGGTGGCGAAGAGGCCGGTCTGCATCGACGACCGCGCCGGGCCGCAAAGCGGCTGGCTGGTGAAGGAATTGTAGAGATGGGTACCTGATCGGGCCAGCCGGTCGAAATTCGGCGTCAGGCCCATCGGGTTGCCATGGACGCCCGTGGTGTCGTGCCGTTGCTGGTCGGTGAAGAAGACGATGACGTTCGGTTTCTTCATGGTTCCAGTCCCTCCCACGGACATTTGCAGGCTACGCTCCGAGCCCTTGGTCAGACATAGATCGCGGCTCTCTGGCTGGAAAATGATAATTATGCGACTTTTCTATAACTTTTGGGAATGGCGACCGGCATGGCCCTCGGTCAGTTCCTGCAGGATTGCCAATGCGCGACGCGTGATCGCATAGTCCCGCTGCGACCGGCGGTAGGACGCGCCGGAATCGAAATACCAGATGGCCCGGTCGAGTTCGAGCATCTTGAGCCCTTCCTCCTCGGCCGATTCCCGCACCACGGTCGTGGCGGAGGTGACGAAATCGGTGCCGCGAACGACCCGGAAGCTGGCCAGCAGGCTGTCGATTTCCATCACGATTTCAGGCACGGGCAGCTTGTTCTCGGCGGCATAGGAATTCAAGCGGCTCAGCATGACCGGATCGCGCTGGTAGACGACCCACTTCTTGCCGGCGAGGTCGCGCGGCGTCACGGTCGGCTTCCGGGCCAGCGCGCTTTCGGCGCAGACATAGACGCTCATCTCGACATTGAGGAAGGGCACGGTCTCGATGCCCTCCAGCGGCATGTGGTCGAGCGCGCCAAGCGCGAGGTCGATGTCTCCCGCCATCAGCCGCGGCAGCGCCTGGCCGGCGACCTGGAAGTGCAGGGCGAAGCGGGTCCGGGGAAACTCGAAGCTGAGGCGCTTGACGAGGTCGGGCGCGATGGCGACGTGGTAGGCGACGCCGGCGGCAATGCGGAACTCCTCGAGCGCGCCTGTCTCGATCAGCCGGATCTCTTCCTTGCCCTGACGGTAGTGAAGTTCGATGCGCTCGGCCCTGTCGAGCAGGAGTTCTCCCGCCGGGGTGAGGAACATGCCCCGCGTGGTGCGCTCGAACAGCCTGGCGCCGAAATCCAGCTCGACGCGCCGGATCGTCTTGGTCAGCGCCGGCTGGGTCAGGCCGATCTTCTCGGCCGCCGCCGTGAGGTTGCCGCTGCGCGCGACGGCGAGGAAGGCCTTGAGGTTGCGATCCATGTCATTCCACAAAGTTATTGCAATTGGTAAAAGATATCATTTTTCGGATAGGGCAGCCAGCACCTATGTTGCAATGGCCAAATGCGCAGTCGAGAGGACGAATGCCCCGCGAACCAATGCGGGGCCCTGCCGTTGGTAAATGGGAAACAGGCGGGCGACCGGCCGCCTCACGGAGGAACCAATGTCCCTGAAGCATCGTACGCGAGCGCTCTTTTCCGCTGCCGCACTGTCATTCATCGCCGCTGGCGCGGCATCCGCGCAGGACTCTTTCCTGGATGTCGGCAAGCACGAGCCGATCACCATCCTGATCAACGCCTCGCCCTGGTACAACGGCTTCGAGAAAGTCGTCGACCTCTATAGCGAACAGACCGGCAACGAGGTCAATCTCGAAGTCACGCCCTTCGACGGCATGCTGGAAAAGGCGCGCTCGGCCGTCCGATCCGGCGGCAAGAGCCCGCTCGACCTCATCAACATCAATTCGATCAGCACCGTGGAATTCTACGAGGGCGGCTTCCTGCAGCCGCTGAACGAGATCGACCCGGAATTCAAGCTCGACCCGGAAGTCCTGACGCTCAACGATGCCGGCTGCTGGGACGATGCCAAGAAATTCCGCACCTGCGGCACCGGCAAGCTGATGGGCTTTGCGCCCAACGGCAATGTCCAGCTGTTCTACTATCGCAAGGATGTCTTCGACGAGAAAGGCCTGAAGGTGCCGACAACCTTCGACGAGGTCCTCGCCAACTGCAAGGTGCTGCAAAATCCGCCGGAGACCTATGGCTACCTCCAGCGCGGCGAAAAGGGTGACAGCATCTATTATGACTTCATGGCCTATATGCTGTCCTATGGCGGCAATGTCGAGAAGGACGCCGCCAATGGCGACTACTCCGTTGTGATCAACAGCCCGGAAGTGAAGCAGGCGCTCGACAAATATATCGAGGTCGCCAAGGCCTGCGGCCCCGAAAATCATGCGACGCTCGGCCAGGGCGACCTGATCCAGCTGATGCAGACCGGCAAGGGCATGCAGGCGCATGCCGTTGTCGCGGCCTTCCCGAATTTCGACAATCCGCAGAAGTCTGCCGTGGTCGAGAAGGTCTATGCAGCGGTCCTGCCCAAGGCGAGCGCCGATGCCAATCCCGGCGTCTCGATCGGGTCGTGGGTCTTCGCCGTTCCGAAGAACGCATCCGACGAAGGCAAGAAGGGCGCGATCGCCTTCTCCAAGTGGTTCCTCACCTACAAGGCGCAATATGCCTATGCGGAAGGTGGCGGCATTCCTGTCCGGTCGGACGTGTTTGAGTCCGACCTCAAGGACCAGGTCAAGTTTCGCTGGATGACGCCCTATCTCGAGGAGATGAAGTTCGGTCGCCAGCTGCTCGGCTATCGCGAAGGTCCGGCCATCAACCAGATCCTCGGGCTGCGCCTGAACCAGGCCCTGATCGGCGAACTGTCGCCGGCGGCGGCGCTGAACCGTGCGGCGGAGGACATCCATGCGCTGTTTGAAAAGAACGGCCGCAAGACGGGCATGCTTTCTCCCCTCCCGGAATGATGCCCGGTGGCCGCCTCCTCCTGGGTTGGAGGCGGCCATCTTTCCATCGACGATGAGCCGACCTATCACAGGTCCGACCGGTCTTCCGGCTCGTCCATCCATGCCGGCATGAGGGAGCGCCTGTGTCCGATTACATAAACCGTCATTTCAAATGGTTCACGCTGGGTCCTGCCGCCATCCTGCTGCTCCTGCTGACGATCTATCCGATCATCAACCTGTTCTTCATGTCGGTCTCCACCATCACCTTCGAACAGGCACAGGAGACCTGGGCCTTCACGCCGATGCGGAATTTTCAGTCGCTCGTCGATGACGACCTCTTCCGCATCGCGCTCTGGAACACGGTTGTCTTTGCCATCGCATCCGTCATCATCGAGACAATTCTCGGCCTGGCGCTGGCCATACTCGTCGCCTCGGTGACGGCCTTCAAGGGCATCATGCGCACCGTGCTGATCATCCCCGTGCTGATGCCGCCGGTCGCGATCGGCTCGATGTGGAAGCTGATGTATTCGCATGACTTCGGCGTCTTCAACCAGTTCATCACCTTCCTCGGCTTCGGACCCGTCAACTGGCTGGGCTCGACCTCGCTGGCGCTGATTTCCGTCATCATCGTCGATGTCTGGCACTGGACACCCTTCGTCTTCCTCATCCTGTTCGCAGCCGTCGAAGGCCTGCCGAAGGAAGTCATCGAAGCGGCCCGTGTCGATGGCGCCACCAACCGCGACATCGTCTTCAAGATCATCATCCCGCTGCTCATGCCGGCGATCGCCGTGGCCGTGCTCTTCCGCACCATCCTGGCCTTCAAGGTCTTCGACCAGATCTTCCTGCTCACCTCGGGCGGCCCCGGCACCTCGACCGAAGTGGTGAGCCTGCATCTCTACAAGGTCTTCTTCGCCCAGAACGACATGGGCTACGGCGCCATGCTGTCGCTGGCAATCATCGCCTCGACCATCGCCTTCCTTCTTGTCGGCCAGCGCGCAAGCGCGGCATTCGGAGGCAAGCGCTGATGCTGGTACTTCGCGGATATTCCAGGCTGGTCGGCTATCTCCTGCTCGCCCTTGGCGTCTTCATCATCCTCGGACCCTTCCTGTGGGTCACGTTGCAGAGCTTCAAATACGAGATCGAGATCCTCAAGGGATCCTGGCTCTTCCCGCCCACCACATTCAACTATGATGACGTGCTGTGGTCGCGCCGCTCCGACTTCCTGAAAAACGTGTTCAACAGCGCCATCGTCGCAAGCGTGTCGACCTTCTTCGTGCTCATTGTCGGCACGCTCGCCGCCTATTCGCTGGCTCGCCTCAAATGGAGCCGCTGGATCGCCGCGACCTTCCTCGGCTGGACGCTGATCTTCAACATGATCCCGCCGCTGACGCTGGTTGGCCCATGGTATCTGATCTTCCGCGAGATCGGCCTGTCGGACACGCTGACCGCAGTCATCCTCACCCACATCACATTGCACCTTCCGATGACGATCTGGATGATGATGGCCTATTTCAGCGATCTGCCAAAGGATCTCGAAGAGGCCGCGATGGTCGATGGCTGCCGGCGGATCGATGCCTTCTGGAAGATCTCGCTGCCGCTGGTGACGCCCGGCCTGATCGCCGCCGGCGTGCTCGCCTTTGTCTTCTCATGGAACGAGTTTTCGGTGGCGCTCAACCTGACCAGCCGCGCCACGGCCACAGTGCCGGTCGCGATCGCCCGCTTCGCGGAAGAATATGAAATCCAGTACGGCCAGATGGCCGCCGCCTCGGTCCTGTCGACCATCCCCGCGCTCATTCTGATGTTCTTCGGACAGCGCTTCGTGGTGCAGGGCCTGACCATGGGCGCGGTGAAATGATGGGAGCATCCAACCATGGCTGAAGTCCTTCTCAGCAATGTCCAGAAACAATTCGGCGCGGTCTCGGTCATCAAGGGCGTCGACCTCACCATCAACGACGGCGAGTTCGTCGTTCTCGTCGGCCCGTCGGGATGCGGCAAGTCCACGCTGCTCAGGATGATCGCCGGCCTGGAGGACATCTCGGGCGGCACGATCTCGATCGGCGGCAAGGTGGTCAACGCGCTCGAACCGCGCGAGCGCGACATCGCCATGGTCTTCCAGTCCTATGCGCTCTACCCGCATATGAATGTCGAGAAGAACATGGGCTTCTCGATGGCGCTCCGAAAGGCGCCGGAGGGCGAGATCAAGGCGGCCGTCGGCAGTGCTGCGGGCGCTCTCGAACTCGATCCCTATCTCGACCGCCTGCCCAAGGCGCTCTCCGGTGGCCAGCGCCAGCGCGTCGCCATGGGCCGCGCCATCGTGCGCCGGCCCAAGGTTTTTCTGTTCGACGAGCCGCTCTCCAATCTCGATGCACAGCTTCGTGTCCAGATGCGGACCGAGGTTCGCAAGCTGCACCAGACCATCAACGCGACCTCGGTCTATGTCACCCACGACCAGGTCGAGGCCATGACCATGGCCGACCGGATCGTGGTGCTCGACAAGGGACGCATCGCCCAGGTGGGCTCGCCGCTCGAACTCTACGACAGGCCCGCCAACCGCTTCGTGGCCGAGTTCATCGGCTCGCCGTCGATGAATTTCCTGACCGGCTCGGTCCGCTCGGGAAGCTTCGACGCCCGCACCAGCCAGGGTTCGGTCGTGATCCCGCTGGCCGGCCAGGCAGATGCGGCCAACGCGGTGGCCGGCATCCGGCCGGAACATCTCAGTCCTTCCGAGACCGGCATTCCCGGCCAGGTGCAGGTGATCGAGAATCTCGGCGCCGAGACCTATGTCTTCGTCGATGCCGGCACCGGCCGCGATCTGTGCTGGCGCTTGTCAGGTCGTCCGGACGTCCGCATCGGCCAGAACATCACGCTCGGCTTCGATCCGGAACATGTTCACCTCTTCGATGGCGCCTCAGGCGCCCGTCTCTGACTGTTCTCCCAAGACCGAAGGCATTCCGATGAAGACCGTTTTCGTCCTGTTCGACTCGCTCAATCGCCACATTCTGGGCGCCTATGGCGGCACGCGCATTCCGACGCCGAATTTCGACCGGCTGGCGGCGCGTTCAAAGATCTACGACAAGCATTATGTCGGCTCGCTGCCCTGCATGCCCGCGCGCCGCGACCTGCTGACCGGTCGCCTGACCTTCCTGCACCGCAGCTGGGGGCCGCTTGAGCCTTTCGACAACGCCTTCCCCGAACTGCTCAAGCAGCATGGCACGCATACCCACCTGATCACGGATCACTATCATTACTGGGAAGATGGCGGCGCGACCTATCACAACCGCTATTCCACGTTCGAATTCGTCCGAGGCCAGGAATCCGACCCCTGGAAGGCGATGGTCCAACCGCATTGGGAGCGGCTCAAGGAGAAATATCACGACGCCCAGACCGAGGGTGCGCCGGGCAACAAATACGGCCCTTACATGATCAATAGCGAATTCATCAAGGAGGAGAAGGATTTCCCCTCGGTCCAGTGCTTTGCGCACGGGTTCGAGTTCCTCGACATGAACCGCGACAAGGAGGACTGGCTGCTGCAGATCGAGACCTTCGATCCGCACGAGCCCTTCCATGCCCCGGAGCGCTTCAAGGAACCCTTCAAGACCGGCTGGAACGGTCCGATCCGCGACTGGCCGCGCTATGGCCGTGTCGAGGAACTGCCCGAGGAAGCCGACGAGCTGCGCGCGAACTACTACGCCATCGTTTCCCTGTGCGATTTCCTGCTCGGCCAACTCCTCGATTATTTCGACAGCCATGATCTCTGGAAGGACACGGCGCTGGTTGTCACCACCGATCACGGTTTCCTGCTCGGCGAGCATGACTTCTGGGCCAAGAACCGGATGAACATGTACGAAGAGATCGTTCACATCCCGCTGTTCATCCATGACCCGCGCAATCCGGGCACTGGCCGCGTCGACCGGCTGACCCAATCCATCGACGTGGCCCCGACCTTTCTGGACCTGCATGGCGTCAAGCCGCCGGCAGAGACGGAGGGAACGTCGCTTCTCGGGGAGAGCCGCCGGGAGGCGCTTATCTTCGGCTATTTCGGAGGGGCTGTGAATGTCACCGACGGCCGTTTCACCTATCACCGTTATCCCGATGATCTCATGAAGCAGGAGATCTACCAGTATACGGTGATGCCCACGCACATCACCAAGCCCTTCTCGACCGAGGAACTGTCCGGCGCCACGCTGGCTGAGCCCTTCACCTGGACCAAGGAAGTGCCGCTGCTGAAGGTGCCCGTCATCGAGCGCTCGCCGATGTATTACAACTACGGCCCCGGCCAGATGCTGGAAGACGACACGCGCCTCTATGACCTCAGGACGGATCCCGGCCAGGAGACGCCTCTTGCCGATGCCGAGGCCGAGGCGCGGATGATGGGCTACATGAAGGCCCTGATGCAGGCCAATGACGCACCGCCCGAGGCCTTCGCACGGCTCAAGCTTTAGCGGATCGCCGCGCGCCCGGCGGGTTCAACCCGCCGTCCAGCCGCCGTCCACCCGAAGCGACGTGCCGGTGATCATTGCGCTGGCGTCGGAAGCGAGGAAGGTGACGGCGCCCATGATGTCGGCGACTTCAGCCACCCGTCCGAGCTTGATCTTCTCCAAGATCCACTTGACCCGTTCCGGATTGGCAAAGGTCGGTTCGGTCATCGGCGTGCGCACGAAGGTCGGGCAGATCGTGTTGACGCGGATTCCCTGCTTGCCCCACTCGATCGCCATGGACTTGGTGAAGCCCTCGACGGCATGCTTGGTCGCGCTATAGACCGCGCGATCTACGCCGCCGACATGCGCCATCTGCGAGGAAATGTTGATCAGCGAACCTGGCCTGCCGGCAGCAATCAGCCCCCTGGCCACCGCCCGCGTCAGGAAGTAGGCGCCGCGAATATTGACGCCGACCACCGCATCGAAATCGGCATGGGCAGTCTCCACGGCGGGGCCGTGCCGGGCCATGCCGGCACTGTTGACGAGAATGTCGAACGGACCGGACGAGGCGACGACCTCTTCGGTTGCCGCGGCATCCGCAACGTCGAGCGCGAGCGCCTCGGCCGACAGGCCGGCGGTTCGGATCGCGGCGACGGCCGCCTCGAGCCTGTCGAGCGACCGGGCGGCCAGCACCACGTCGGCGCCTGCCTCGGCCAGTGCCACAGCCGCGCCCAGCCCGATGCCCGAGGACGCACCGACCACCAGCGCCCGCTTGCCCTCCAGCCGGAAGGACGGCGTCTTCGGAAGCGTCAGGACCATGATGTTACCCCCTTCTCACACTGCGCGAGGCGCGCCGGACCCTCGCCTCATTCGGCCGCCGCGCCATAGGGCACATTCCTGCCGCCATAGCGGCGCACCCGCACATTGGCCTGCTCTGCATGGCCGACGAACCCTTCCAGAATGCACAGCCGGGAGCAATAGGCGCCGATCTCGGCTGCCGCTTCATCGGTCAGGATCTTCTGGTAGGAATGGGTCTTGAGGAACTTGCCGACCCAGAGCCCGCCGGTATAGCGCCCGGCTTTCCTGGTCGGCAGCGTGTGGTTGGTGCCGATCACCTTGTCGCCATTGGCGACATTGGTGCGCGGCCCGAGAAACAGCGCGCCATAGGAATGCATGTTGTCCAGGAACCAGTCGTCGCGGTCGGTCATCACCTGCACATGCTCGGAGGCAATGTCGTTGGCGACATCCAGCATCTCGTCATAGGTGTCGCAGACGATGACCTCTCCGTAGTCAGCCCAGCTTTTCGAGGCCGTGTCGGCGGTCGGCAGGATGGCCAGAAGGCGGGCGATCTCATCAAGCGTCCGTTCCGCCAGCCGCTGCGAATTGGTGAT
This sequence comes from Rhizobium sp., assembly GCA_019739215.1. Lineage (GTDB taxonomy): Bacteria > Pseudomonadota > Alphaproteobacteria > Rhizobiales > Rhizobiaceae > Rhizobium_E. The sequence continues at coordinate 20,090 of JAHHDR010000002.1, read as the reverse complement.
CAGCACGGCGGGCGAATTGTAGCCGTGCTCGGCCTGGCCGAGCAGGTCTGTCGCGCACATTTCGGCATCAACGGTCTCGTCGGCGATCACCATCGTCTCGGTCGGGCCGGCAAAGAGGTCGATGCCGACGCGGCCATAGAGCTGCCGCTTGGCTTCGGCCACATAGGCATTGCCGGGACCGACCAGCATGTGGACCGGCTTGATCGTCTCGGTGCCGATCGCCATCGCCGCCACCGCCTGGATGCCGCCGAGTACGTAGATCTCGTGCGCGCCGCCGAGATGCATCGCAGCGATCACCGCCGGATTGGGCTCGCCCTTGAATGGCGGGGTCGCGGTCGCGATCCGCGGCACGCCGGCCACCGACGCCGTCGCCACAGACATATGCGCCGAGGCGACCATGGGAAACTTGCCGCCCGGCACGTAGCAGCCGACCGACTGGACCGGAATGTTCTTGTGGCCGAGGATCACCCCCGGAAGTGTCTCGATCTCGATATCGCGCATGGAGTTGCGCTGCGCCTGGGCGAAGTTTCGCACCTGCGCCTGGGCGAACTTGATGTCCTCCATGTCGCGGGGCGCGACCTTGTTCATCAATGCCTCGATGTCCCCCGGAGACAGCCGGAAGTCGGGCGGCGAGTATCTGTCGAATTTCTCAGACAGTTCCCGCACCGCGACGTCGCCATGCGCTTCGACATCTCCAAGGATGCCCTCGACGGTGGAGCGGACCTTGAGGTCGTCCTCGGAGCGCTCGGCATCCGGCTTGCCCCGCTTCAGATAAGTTATGGCCATCGCAGAAATCTCCCTTTCCCGGCCGAGCATAGAATGCTAGATCCGCGACGCAAGTTTTCACCAGGCGAGTGAAAATATTTCAGTCGTGAGCAGATCCATGAAGCCTACGGCCAAGCAGGTGGCGCATCAGGCCGGTGTTTCGCTTTCTGCCGTATCGCGCGCCTTTACGCCGGGCACGCCACTCGATCCCGAAAAGCGCAGGCGCATCCTGGCGGCGGCGGAAGCAATCGGCTATGTCAGCCCCGCGCGTCGCACGGCGCAAGCGATCGCCGCCGGCACCGTGACGCTCGTCGCCGGCGACCTGCTCAATCCCTTCTATCCAATGGTCCTCGACACGCTTGCCAGGCAGCTTCAGGACGCCGGTCGACAGCTTCTGGTCTATGCGCTGCCGGCAGGCGCCGATGTCGACTCGATCACGCCGCAGATCCTCGCCGCGCGGCCCTCCGCTGTCATCGTCACCTCGGCATACCTCACATCGGGCATGGCGCGCGCCTGCCGGCAGCACCAGATCAAGGTCGTGCTGCTCAACCGGGTCCAGCGCGATATTCGCATCAATGCGATCGCCTGCGACAACTATCGCGGCGGGCGGGATGTCGGCGAACTGCTGCTGGCGCGCGGCCATCGCCGGATCGGCTTCATCGGCGGCATCGCCAACACCTCGACCCATGCCGAGCGCACGCGCGGTTTTCGTGAAAGTCTTGCCGAGGCGGGACAGGCCATCCACGCGGAGAGTTCCGGCGACTTCAGCTACCGCACCGCCTATTCGGCCGCCACCGCGATGCTGGCCGGCGCCAGCCCTCCCGATGCGCTGTTCTGCTGCAACGACATCATGGCCCTTGCCGCCATCGATGCGGCCCGCGAGCGCGGCATGACCCTGCCGGACGACCTTGCCGTCGTCGGCTTCGACGACATCCCCATGGCAAGCTGGACATCCTACAGGCTGACGACCATGCGCCAGCCCGTCGAGCGTATGGTTCGCGAGGCGCTGGCCCTCATCGAGGATCCCGCAATCAAGGCCTCCGACGACGGCACGACTCTCATGCTGCCGGGCAAACTGATGATCCGCGCCAGCGCCTGACGCCAACTAGCCCCGCCCACCCACGAGCGCGGATGGCTCAAAACAGGAAGTCGTCCGCCCTGAAGTGGATGTCCGCCCCGCCGACGATCACCAGTCGGTCTTCGCCGATCTCGATGACAGCGTTTCTCCGCCCGACGACCATGTGATCCCTGACATCGCCCATGGTCTCGATGTCCTCGAAGGCCGCCAGCGAGATCCTGTCGCGGCCATCGTCAAAGTCCATAATGCGATCGGTGCCGGATCCAGGGGCGAAGACGAAGACATCCCGGCCCGCATTGCCGGTGAGGCGGTCGTTTCCCGCCCCGCCGTCGAGCGTGTCGTTGCCCCTGCCGCCCGCAAGCCGGTTGTTGCCAATGTTGCCGACCAGGACGTTGTCCAGTCCATTGCCCTTGGCCGTCATCGGGTCCTCGCCGAGTAGGGTGAGGTTTTCGAAATTCTTCTTCAGCCGGTAGGAGTCAGTGCTGTGAACGGTGTCTATGCCGCCTGCTGCTGTCTCCTTCACCTGCAGCGAGCTGTTGATAACGTAAAGGTCGTCGCCACCGCCGCCTCGGATCACCCCCGAGACACCACCCGTCGAACCCAGGAACGTATCGTCACCACCGCCCAGCCGAACGTCGCCTTCCAGCCATCCGCGATTGTCGATGACATCGGAGCCCGCGTCGCCCTGGATTGCGATTCCGGAATTCGAGCGCACGGCGGACGTATTTATGAATTGCAGCCCCTCGTCGCTGCCGATGACCGTCGCGAGCGCCTTGGAGGTCGATCGCAGCAGGTTGTTGTTCTCGATGATCGCCATGCCGGATTCGACCATCACCGCAACCTTGCCCGTGATCACGTTCTGCGTCAGCACTGTTCCGTCGCCGTCGAGCAGCAAGCCGACACCGGCAGCCTTGATCTGCTTGTGGTTGACGACGTCATAGCCATCGCCTGCGATCGCCAGCCCGTCTCCGCCGGCGACAATGGTGCCGTTGTTCTCGAAGCGCAGCCCGGCCCCTTCCACGCGGACCCCGTCGCCGACGACGCTGGTGATCTCGTCATTGTTGGTGATGTCGGCACCATCGCCGACAACCACGATCACATCCGACTGAGCGGCGATGATTTTGTTGTTCTGGATACTCGAGCCCGCCCCCTCGATATGAATGCCGCCCCCCGCCGCTCGAGATCATTTCCGCATTGTTGCGGATGTCGGCATCATCGCCGATGACGGACACGATGGTGCCACCGGCCTTGATGGTGCCGACGTTGTTTTCGAGGCTGAAGCCATTGCCGGCAACGACAAAGGCCCCGCCTTCCGTCGATTCCAGCGTTCCGTTGTTCTCGAGGCTGTGGCCGGACCCCGATAGCGTGAACAGGGCGAGCCGGCTCGCGAGCGTGCCGATGTTGAGCATGTCCAGCCCGCCGCTCAGCGCCTCGAATCCGAGCCCGTTGCTGCTGGTGGAGCAAAGGTAGTCGAACCGGATCGTGCTGGAGGCGTCCGCAAGGCCGGTCTGGCCGATGCGGAAGAACGGACCATCCTCGCTGACGAGGCTTCCCTAGACGATGAAGTTCTGGCCGGTGCCCGGCCCGCTGGCGTCCAGGGCCGCGCCCTGCGCGGCGATGGTGATGCCGGTCTCGACGATCCATTCCTCGCCGCTCAGGGAGGCGAAATAGGTCGTGTCCTGATTCTCGGTGATATATACGGTCACGGTCGACTCTCTACATTTGCCGTTCGAAGGGAGGGCTGCTGAACACAGCCCTCCGCCGGTGTCGCCTCAGCTCTCCCGCGAGAACAGCGTCAGCCGCCGCTTCTTCTTGACCGGGGCCTTTTCCGCCGTCTGCTTCTTGCGCTTTACCCGGTTGGACTTGGTGTAGACCTTGAACTCCGACAGGGCCGCGTAGTCCTTGCCATACTGGGCCTTCAGCGCGTTCAGCGCCTTGTAGTTCTTGGCCCGCGAAGCGAGCACGGCCAGGCCGATCACTCCGCCCTCGGTCGGCTTCCAGGAAACCGATTCCTTGAACCACTCCTCAGCCTTGGTCTTTTCTCCTTCACCGAGATATTTCCAGCCCAGTGCCTGCCCGCCCAGCGCGGACTCGCGGACTTTGACCGTCTTCTCGAATTCGGCGAGTTCCTTTTCCTTGAACTCCATCTCGGAGCCCTCGACCGTCAGCTCGCTCGACACGATCTCGATATACTGGTCGGTGATTTCGGGCGAGGCCTTGAGGAAGCGCCGCGCCACCTTCAGCGCCTGCCCCGCCTGCTCCATGTTCCTGAGCGTCAGGATGACGCCTTCGATATGCTTGGGCGACCGCTCGAATTTGGCGGCTTCAATGAACCACGAATTGGCCATCTTCCAGTCTTCCTGGGCATAGAAGTACCAGCCGATCAGGGAGGCATCCGGCCCGGACCCCGTGCGCTGCACGAAGTCCACGAAACGACGCAGGTCCTCGTCAGACGGCGTGGAGTCGAAATTGCCGTGTTGGATGTAATCGCCGAGCTGCCGGCGCAGGCCGTCGAACCCGACATTCTCGAATTCCATCGTGCCATCGGCATTGGTGCGGCCAAGGGCGATGAGCGACGACGTGCCCTTCGAAGGCAGCAGCAGCGAGGCCTTCTGCACCGTCGCAAGCCGCAATTGCGGATCGTCGCAGGTCGAAAGCACGTATTTGTAGAGATCGAAGGACTGGGCGTAGTTGCGGGTCTGGGCGAAAGCTTCCGCGACGTTCCACAAGACCTGCATCTCGTCGCAGACCAGGATGGAAGGATTGGCCTGCGCGGTGCCGATGACCTGTTGCCAGCGTCCCTGCGCGAAGGCGCGGTTGACCAGCGCCCGCGTCTCGCCAGCCTGCAGCTTCGCCAGCAGGTCTTCAGACGGAACCCATTTGGGATTGGTGCTCTGGATCAGGGCGATCTGGGCCCGGACTTTTGCAAAGTCGCCCGACTTGTAGATTTCCCACAGCGGTTGTTCGCTGATGTTGGTGGCCGGGGAGAACAGGTCCTTCGGCGGCTCCCAGTCGGGATAGAGCGACTTGAGGCGTCGCAGTTCCGCACCGAGCCGCTTCAGGTCCTTGTTGGTCGCATAGTAGCGCAGCGCGCTGTCATCGACCTGCCTCGAGAACGGCTTGGGCTTCGGCATGTCGACGGAGGACTTGTCGACGAACGGATTGGCGGTTGCCGTGGAGGTAGCGGCGTCCAGCGCGGGCGTGGTGCTCTGGAACGAGGCCGCCTCGATCGTCTCGGTATTGACTGTCACGGCCTGGAAGGGATTGTCGCCCGGCGCCGCGTCCTTGTAGGCGACCTGGTTCTGCAGGACGCCTGCATCCTGGCTGGCGGGAGCGAGCGCGGCGTTGACACCGTTGGTCTCGACACCCGGCAGGCTGCTTTCGCCGGTCAGCGCGTCGAGGTCGTTCGCCAGCTTCTGGTCGATGAGAATCTCGTCGGCCCTCACCTGCTCGCCGCTCAGCAGGCGCGGAACGATGCCGGGGTTGAAGGTCAGCAGGGCCGTGGCAGCCAGCAGGGCAAGGGTCAGTTTAGATTTGGCAGACATTGCGGATACCTCTCTGAGATCGCGACAACACTCATGAGATGAAGAGTTGAAGGGTAATATTCGGTTGGCTCGAAGCCGGTGAAGATGGTGGGATCGCCTGGTTTTCCCAGGCTGCAGGACAGGAGTTCGGCGATGGCTTGGTAACCGGGATCCGGCATGGCCACGAGCGAGGCCGAGGTGGCGAGTTCGATCACCTGGACTAAGTTCCTGCCGTCACGGTTCCAGCGTTCGTGGACCCGTGCCAGAAGGGCAGCATCCTCGGGACCGGCCCAGGCCGCATAGAGCGGCAGCCGGACAGCCTCGTAGCCGAAGTTCGGAGCGAACCGCGCCGCCGGCCTGGCATCCTTGTCGGCGAGCGACAGCCAGTCCGAGGGCATGCCGCTCGGGCCGAACCGCGCCTGCCGAAGCAGCTTGCGCCCGCTTTCGAGCAGCTTTTCGGTCGGCAGCTTGCTGTCGAGCCGCTTGAGTTCGCCAAGCGCCGGAAAGATCCAGTAGGACAGGTTGACGATCGGTCCGTCGGGCTGGTCGGCGCCGGCAAATCCGATGGCCGCCGGCAGCAGGATCGTGCCGTGCTGCCGATCCTCGACGACAACGAGATCGGCGATCTCGTCGGCGATACGCTTTGCCCGCTGCCGATAGTCGTCAACCTTCCATTTCTCTGCCGCACGCATCAGCGCCCAGGCTATAAGCAGGTCGCCATCGGACGCATTGTTGCTGTCGACGACATGGTTTTCGGCAGCAGGGTCCCACTTCCACGCGGCGAGTTCGTCGCCGCGCACGTAGAGTTCCTGCCTGGTCCAGTCCCAGATGTCCTTGAAGCTCGCTTTGTCGTCCGCGGCCACCGCAAGGAGCATGGCATAGCCCTGGCCCTCGCTGTGGGAGATGTTGCCGTTGGACGGGTCCATCACCCGCCCGTCCTTCACGAACACGGACTTGTAGAGCAGCCATGCGCCGGTGATGTAGTCTTCCGGGGAAAACGTCATCGTGGATTCCCGCGTTTCCGCGAGACCAGGCCGGACGGCATGCACTGGCAGCAGTGCGAAAGCGAGCAAGGCGGCGACGAGAAGCTTAGCCATGATCGTGCCTGCGTCCGGTCACCAGGACCATGAACGTGCCGAGTCCGAGCAGGATCGCCGCCGAAAGCAGCGCGCCGACATAGATTTCAGCATTGTTGGCGAGCCAGCCGGCCGCGACCAGGCGGGCGTTGGAGAAGGTCAGCGGCTGGGTCTGGAACAGATGCTCGTCCTTGCTGAACCTCTGGTCGATCACCTGCCCGGTCTCGGAGAAGCTCTGCACCGACCCGCCGAGCCTGTTCCAGACATTCCGGTCGGTAAGCACCTCGGTCTGCGTGGCGATCGCATTGGCGTTGCGGGCTGCAATCACGGTCCAGACATTGCCGGTCGAGGTGCTTTGCTGAGCCATGACAACTGCGGCCTGCGCATCCGGCGAATAGATCTCCCGACGCTCGTCGCCAAGCAGGGCCGGAAGGTATTTCAGGTTGAGCCGCGACAACTGCCCGGCAATTCCCGTCTTTGCCCGGTTCAGCAGAGCACCGGTCTCTTCGAAGGGCTCGCTGAGAAACGCGGACGTGTAATCCGAAAGGTTCGCAGCCCCTTCCATGATGGTGGCAACGTCGCGCGGGCCGGCGTCCAGCTGGGTGTCGATCGGCATGACGTTAAGGCTGGCCACCTCGAAGGGCGAAGCCTTCGCCGCCGTCTCGAGGTTGACGAAATCCAGATTCATCCGCCCGGTCAGTTCCGAGGGCAGGTTGTTGTAGCTGCCGAAGGCGATGAGGCTTGCATCCTCGCCGACCGGCAGGATCGAGGTGAACTCGACCTTCTGGATCTGCCGCGCGGCATAGGCCATCTTTGCCACGAACGTGGCCGCGGCATTCATGCCCTGGGGATCGCCCTGGGGGACGAAGAGATAGGTCGACCTGTTGCCATCGACCGCCTTGTTCAGCGTGAAGCCCGAGGACAGGCCCGCCAGGTCGGGATACCGCCCGACGCGGGCATAGTTCTCGACATCGAAGTAGGAGCCTTCATTGATCGCCAGCCGCACCGTCGAAGACGCCTTGGCGACCGACTCGCAGGTGACATCCTGCCGCGTCGGAAGCCGCGCCTCGATGCGGAAGGTGTTCTGGCCGGGCCGCAGCACGCTGAACGGGATCGGCAGGCGCTGGTCGCGGATCTCGCCCGCACGGGTCGAATTGAGCGGGATGCTGGCAACGACCTTGTCATTGGCCTTCACCACCAGTTCCGCGCCCGGCGCGAGCCCGCCGACATAGAGCGCGCTGAGATAGAAGCTCATGCTGCCGTAGTCGCCGGGATAGAAATCCGACGGCATGGTGAAATTCACCTGCGAGACGGAGTAGCGTCCGGCGAAGCGCGATCCCTGGAACCCGAGCTCCCTGAGCGCGGTCTTCTGGCCGGGGGCCATGGTGCGGCCCTTGAGATTGACCAGCGCGCTCAGTCCCTCGGGCGTTCCGACAGGGCGATCCGTCGCGGCAAGCGACAGAAGCTGGTCCACCTGGTTGTCGAGTTCCTCGGCGCTGTTGCCCGAGAGGATCAGGCGGCGGCGGTCGCCGCCTGCGGCCTCGACAACGAGTTGTTCGGCGGACAGCAGCGCCCGGTGGTCTGCGCCGAGCGTTTCGCCGAGCTGTGCCTTGGTGCCGACATGAATGTCGATGCCCGGGCCGGTGCCCGGCTGGGCGGCGAATTCCACCGTGGGATGATCGAAGTTGCCCAGGATGGTCAGCGCCTGCACCACCTTCAGCGCCCGGTCATATTCCGCGCTCTGCATGCCAGGCGGCACGACGATGCGCATGGCTGTCTTGCCGTCATGTGTCCCCGACAGCGACAACAGGTCTACGATCGTCAGTCCCGGCCTCTGGCTGCCGGCGAACACGAAGCCGCTCCGTTCGGGATCGATCTTGGTCCAGAGCTCGTAGGTCGCATCGATGCTGCAATCCACGCGGTGACGCTGGTTGGCGGTGATGGTGACGGCATTGTAGCCTGGCTGGATAACAGCCGCCGGCACCGAGAATTCGAGGCGACGCGGGTTGCCGGCGGCGAGCTTGGCAGTACCGACTTCGGCGCCGTTGACCTTGACGACGAGCAGCGACTCCTCGGGTGCCACCGAAATGGCGGTCTGCATCGTGAGGACCAGCTTCGTATCGTCGCTCAACTCGTTGGGCAGCGCGAAGAAGGAGAAGGTCCTGCTGGCGAATTCGCCGCCGAAGAACAGGTCGAACTGGCTCGCGGCAATCTTCCGCAGGTCGCCCTGCGTGACTGATGTCGCGGTCTGTTCGACAGCCACCGGCTTGGCGAAGGTGAAAGGCTGGGCGTCGCTCGCCGCCGCGCTGGTTGCGGACGACAGAACCGCAAGGCTGGTGGCAAGGACGGAAGCGATGAGGATCTTTCCGGTCATGGGTTCAATCCTGTTTCTGATGGGCGATCTGAAGCGCCTTGGGAGTGGAGGTCGGAGTTTCGGCAACCGATCCGCGGCCCCGCTCGGGACGTTCCGGCCGGCCGGAAATTGCGGTCATCAGCGCGGTGAAGGGGCAGGTGACGGCCCATTTGAGCAGGATCAGCAGTTCCGCGAAGAACAGGCGACGATGCTGGCGCCTGGCGCGGTGCTTGCGCGGCAAGTCCATGTCGCTGAGCATGAGGCTTGAAATCGCAGGGAAGTGCTGGGGCTCGGCATCGAGGTCGAGGACAAACCGGCGCTGATCGAGATCGGCCGCCTTGCCGATGAACATCGGAATGTGCGGCAGCAGCAGCGGCGAGGCCGGGTTCGACACGACCAGACGACCGTAATCGCCCTTGCGCAGGCTCGAGGCCGTGCCGCGCCGAACTTCCACCAGAGCCTTGTGGGCGGAGATCTGGTGAACGGTTACGGGGATGACGCGGTCGCCGATCTCGATCTCGGCGGCCTTCGCCGTCGGCAGGCTGACGCCCTGGACGTCGCTCGGCTGCTCCGTCACGATACCGAGCGCAGCACCGGCGATGATCAGGTTCACGAGGTTCCACATGCCGGTGATGATGATGAGATCACCCAGCGCCGGTTCGGTCTGGTAGCGGTAGATCGCGACGTAGAGCACCACCGCAAGCGCGCCGAAAACGGCGAAGAACGGCCATGCCAGGTTCGAGAGCTGGCGCTCCGTCATCGACACGCCCTTGTCGGTGACATTGAAGGTGGGCTTGCGCGGGTTGATCAGCACGCTGATGATCGCCCGGAACAGGAAGATCGAAAGCACATATTCGTAGAGTTCGGAGATCAGCGGCCAGCGAACCTTGCCGTAGAGGTAGTTGCGCAGGATTTCGCTTGAGACCAAGTAGGTCACCGAATAGGCGAGGAAGTCTTCGGCCGAGGCGTTGAAGATCTTCAGGTCGAACAGGATGAACAGCGCCGGCGCCACCAGGAAGGACATGCGCACGAGGGGGAACATCCAGAAGAAGCAACTCGACATGTAGCTGATGCGCTGCGGCAGCGTGAGGCCCTGCTTGAAAAGCGGGTTCTTCAGCAGAAGGATCTGCACCATGCCTCGGCACCAGCGCGAGCGCTGGCCCACGAAGCTCGAAAAGCTCTCCGGCTGGAGGCCGGCGATCATCGGCTTGTCGACATAGACGCTGTTCCAGCCGCGGGCATGCAGTTCGAGCGCGGTCTCGCAGTCCTCGGTGATGGTGATGCCCGAAAAGCCGCCGACCTGCTCGAGCGCCTCGCGCCGTAGAACTGCGGCCGAACCGCAGAAGAATGCCGCATTCCAGCGATCGAGACCCTTCTGGATCATCGAATAGAACATCTCGTTTTCGGCCGGCATGCGGGTGTAGGTCGCAAGGTTGCGCTCGACGGGATCCGGATTGGAGAAGAAGTGCGGCGTCTGGACCAGGAAGAGGTTCGGATCATCGGCGAAGTAGCCCACCGTCTCGCGCAGGAAGCAGCGCTCGGGCGCATGGTCGGCATCGAACACGACGACGAGGTCGCCAGAGGAGCGGACAAGTCCTGAATTCAGGTTGCCGGCCTTGGCGTGGACGTTTTCCGGACGCGTCAGGTAGATCACGCCCAGATCGGCGCAAAGCGCACTGAGTTCCGCGCCTCGCCGTTCCGCAGTGGCGGCGGCATCCGGGTCGGGATGGTTGCGCTTCTCGTCGGTCGCGCCGTCATCGAGCAGGTAGACGCTGAACTTCTCACGCGGATAGTCCAGTTGCATGGCGGCGGACAGGGTCAGCGACAGTATTTCCGCGCTCTCGTTATAGGACGGCACGAAGACATCGACGCTCGGAAGTTCGCCATCCTCCAGCTTGCGCGCCGGCTTGCGGCTGATCGGGTCGGATACGACGAAGACACTGACGATGAACATGAAAATGCAGAACATCTCGGCGACGTAGAGAAGGACGCCGGGAATGAAGGACGCAAGATCAGACAACGGCGGAAGGGTATTCGTCGTCCGCCAATAGGCATAGCGGAGCACGACAATACTGGCCGTTGCCAGCGCGACATAGCGCCATGGCCCCTTGATATCCAGTCGCGTCAGTACGAACAGAAACGCGATTGTCAAAGCCGAAACGATAAGCTGGATATCGGCACCGACGGGCTGCATGACGAGCGCCAGAATAGCAACACTCGAGCATAGCCAGATGAATAGAGAGATTGAACGCAGCAAAGTTGCTCTCCTTTAACGTTTTATTAAGGGAAGTTCAAATGCATGCTCTTTGTCAACATCTCTTTGGTGGATTGGAATTTCACGGAACTGTCATACTGTCCCATATCTGAGTCTTCGTCAGAATATTGGCGAAAAAATAATCTTTGAATCACTCATTTTTGGCTACTTGCCATTCAATATGCGTATTTTTTTTGCATATACATTTCGCCGTGATCAATACTGTTGCAGAATCTTCATAAAGCGCGGCCTGACTGTTTTTGGGTGATCATGCTTAAGCCGATCGGTTAATTTCAACTGTGGGTGTAGGACTCCATCCGACCTGCAATTCTTTCCGTTTCATTGCTGCCTCCATATGGCGTGGGAGATTTCTCGATCCTGGTGGGATTGTGGCCGGATGAAGAGCGCCTGACGTCGTCCGTCACAGCACGAAATCGGCACTTCGAAGGGACGAGAGGTCGGCGAGAAGGATGCTGAAATCGGCCTTTCCGTTGCCGTTGACATCGCCATAGACGACGATGTCACCGCCATCGCGCTCATACCGCAAGGTGCCGGCATCCTTTGAGAAGGCATCGGTTCCGATGAACCGGAAGGCCTGGTTGCCGCCTCGCCCCGTATTTGCATCGATGGACTTCAGGTCCAGCAGGTCTTGCCCGGGATCGAAATCGAAGATCGTATCCCGGCCCGCAGCTTTCGCGCGCGACTCGGCGACCGAGCGGAAGACGAAGACATCCTTGCCCTCATCCCCGTAAAGCTTGTCCCGCCCCGCGCCACCGATGATTTCGTCGTCGCCGACACCGCCCCGGATCTCGTCCTTTCCTCGACCGCCGTCGAGTTCGTCGTCGCCGCCAAATCCATAGATGCGATCATTGCCGTCCTGGCCGAAGAATTCGTTGTCGTTGCCGTTACCCTCGAGAAGCTCATGGATGCTGTCGTCGTTGACGATCGTCGCGGACCCGACGTGGTAGGCGCTGGTATTCTTGATGACGGAGGTCGCGGTGACCACGAGGGAAAAAACTCTCGCTGCTCTCCAGTGCGCCATCTCCGTCGACCTGGACTTCGACCACGGCGATTGTCTGCCCCGCGAGGAAGGTGACCGTACCCGTCTTGGCGACATAGTCGCTGCCGGCTTTCGCCGAACCGTCGCTGGTCTGGAAGCCGAAGGACAGGTCCTCGTCATAGGCATGCGACAGATGGATCTCGAATACCGCGACCTTCCCCCCGCCATCGCCTTCCCGAAGGGTGGGGCTCGACACGAACAACGCCAGATCCGAACCTGTCCCGTTCTCGTCGGAGACGACGCCGAGGGCGGATATGCGAGCCTCGCCTCCCGCCAGCGCCGCGCCCTTGGGATCGTAGAGCTCGATCCAGACAGACTCGTCGACCTCGTCCGTCTGGTCTCCCTGGACCTGCATCCTGACCAGGGCAGTCGTGTCACCCGCTGCGAAGGTGACCACTCCGTTGCGGATGCCGGTCGACGTCAGGAAATCGCCGTTGACGGCGCTTCCCGCGCGAATCGTGAACGCCACGGTCACTTCTTCATCCGAAGGCTCCGAAAGCGTCACCCGGAAATACATGTTCGGACCCGAGCCGAAGTTGCCAAGTTCGGTAACACCGGCACGCTCCACGCTGATCGTCGGCAGCGCCGAGTCTGCAGCGTCCGCGTCGAATATGGTGGCAATGCCGGTCGAACCGAGCGCGCCATTCTTGATGTCGGCCGTCGGCGTCACCACGAGCGAGAAGAATTCGCTGGGCTCGATCTCGGTATCGCCATTGACCGCGATTTCGACGGTCTTGAACGTTTCGCCCTGGAGAAAGGTCAGGCTGCCGCTCTGGGCGACGTAATCACTGCCGGCCTTGGCAGAGCCGTCGACGGTCTGGAAATCGAAGGTCAGACCGCTGTCCGCAGCCCGGGACAAATGCACGTCGAACACGGCGACCGTGGTGCCGGAATCGCGCTCGACCAGGACGGGGCTGGAGACGAACAGCGCCAGGTCGCTTCCCGTACCATCCTCGTCCTGCAGCACGCCGAGTGCACGTATGCGCGTATCGCTGTCGAGCAACTCCGCGCCCTTGGGATTGAAGATCTCCAGCCAGACGGACTCGTCGACCTCGTCGGTGGTGTCGCCCAGGACCCGCATGGCGATATCGACGAAAAGATCGCCCGCGGGGATGATGGCAGTCGCGGTCCGGATCTTCGTGTTGCTGGTGCCGGCAAAATCCTCGCGTACGGCAGTCCCGGGGGACGTCAGATAGGTGAACGAAATCTCTTCGTCGGACGGCTCCGACAGGACGACCTGGAAGTATAGGAAGGCGCCGCTGCTAAATTTGTCATCCTCGACCACATCCACGCGGGCCACGCTTAGAGTCGGCAAGAATCATCCCTCCCCGTGAAGGTCGAATTATATTCAATTATTTGCCTTATATTCTTTTTATTAACGATGATATTGGCGAATTGTCAAGAACAGATGACGAATAACAAACAATAGCGACACCCTAGTCAATATAGGTAGACGTTGATCATTGGGCGTACTGGCGTCCCGTCAATCTGAACCGGGCGGATAGACCGCAGAGGAATCGCTTGGAGAGATCATCGGCAACGCTGACCTAGCCCGCATGCCACGCCTGACAGGCCGCCCAAAGGCTTTCCGCACCCCGTCTGGCCGGGGGATGGCTATACTACCTAAGGATATACATCCCGATTAACCATTTTAAGGCGCAGGTTTCTTATATAAGATATATCTGGAACAATGGGGGCGGAATCTCATTCTTTCACGGGAGTGAAGGCACCATGAGTTTTGGTAAGTCAAACGGGCCATCGTGGCCGACACGCTCGTTCGCGACAATGTTCGCAGCGATGGCGAATGCGCGCCGGCTGCAGGCACTGCATCATCTCGAGAAGGGCGAATCCACCGTCAACGACATGGCTGAGGCGATAGGTCTCACGCAATCCTCGGTCTCCCAGCACCTGGCCGTTCTCCGACGATGCAATCTCGTCAAGACCAGGCGCAACGCGCAGACCATTTACTACAGCCTCGACTCCGTGGCTCTGGCGCGCATCCTGGCGCTCTTGAACGAGATGTTTTCGGAAGGGCCCGTCGCAACCGAGCATCCCGATGAATATCTGGATCATTCGCTCTAGCGTGCCGGTGGCGACGCCGGACAGGGGGCAGCGGCGTAACGGCACGGTCGGTGTCTTCCACGGCGATAGCCTTGCCCGCTCGCCGGGAAGACAATGCCGGCGACGGCCGCCGCGACGCGCCGATCTGTCGAGGGCAGACGAGATCAATGTAGATGCATAGTTTCATTGATGACCTGCACATCAAATCGGCAAATCATCAACATTTGAACCAAATATTCTATATATAAATATTGCAATATAGATGAATATCCCGAAATATTGCTGTATGAACACTTTCCATGTTGAAATATACTGGCGGCTCGTTAGCCTGGTCGGCCTGCGCGTGATGTTGTCTGGCCAGCGGGCAGAGGGGCAGCCATGGGCATCGCGGTGGGCAGGGGCATGCCGGACATCGTGTCGTTCGACATTTGCGTTGTCGGCGCGGGAGCGGGTGGCCTTGCCCTGGCGTCGAACTTTCTCGACAAGAAGCTTTCCCTCGTCGTGATCGAAAGCGGCGCCCTCGGCAGGCGCCCGGAACCGTCGGAGACCGGCGCCGTCTCCGCTGAGGGTCTGGCTTACGCGCCACTGACGACGAGCAGGCTTCGAGGCTTTGGCGGCAGCACCCAGGCTTCGGGATGGGGAGGCCTCTGCAAGCCGCTCGATGCGCAGGACTTCGAGCCCCGGCCGTGGGTGTCCGACAGCGGCTGGCCCTTCGGACTCGATCAGTTGCGCCAGTACTACCAGCGCGCGGCGAACACACTGGGCATTGGCGATCTCGAGACACTCGCCGGCCGCCGAGAGGCATTCCCGGGCCGGTCGTCGGTGCTTTCGGTCGACAGCCTCGAACTTTGCCGGCATTACCGGCTGGGAAATCACCTGCGGGAGCCGTTCGCAAGATCGGGCGGCGTCCAGGTCATGACCAAGGTCACGCTGCTCTATCTGGAATTCTCGGAGGATGGCCACTCCATCTCCGCCGTCGTCTGCGCGGATGCGGACGGAAGGCTGTTCCGCATCCGGTCCAGGTTCTACGTGCTTGCCGCCGGAGGCATCGAAAATCCCCGCCTGCTGCTCGTGAGCTACCGCAGGGCCCAACGCGCGTCGGGGCTGGTCGGCAAATATTTCATGGATCATCCACGCTTCACCATCGGCACGCTGACGCCGGCCGACGGCGACACCAGGGCGGTGCTGGCGCGACTCGATCGCATCCGCGTGGCCCGGCGCCAGCGCGTGGCCTCCTGGCTCGGCCTGCACCGCGAGCGTCGCTTTCTGCTGCAGGGCCTGACACTCCCGTTCGAAGTTCAGCGCGAACGCAAGCTCCTCAATTATCGGGCCTGGCTGGAACCCCGGTATTCCGGCCAGGATTGGCAGGTCCTTGAGAAGATCAAGCTCGCGTTTCTGGAACACCGCGACATGAAAATCCTGAACGGCCAGAGTCTCGGATGGGGCACGCTGGCGCGGCAGGACATCGGCTGGACGAAGGGCATGCACCTGGCCCGGCCGCCGGTGCTCGCACGCTCCTTCCGGCTGCACCACTTCCTCGAGCCTGAACCCCTCAGGGAGAGTTCCGTCTCCCTGTCGCAGGAAAAGGATCGCTTCGGCCTCCCGCTCGCCTCATTGTCCTGGCAACTCGCCGACAACACCCTCAATAGCCTGAGGCGGACCATCGACATCATCAGGGAGGAATTCCAGAAATCCGGCATCGGCAGGCTGGACGTGGCCCCGGAGGAGTGGGAGAGGCTCAAGAAGCCGATGTGGACCTGGCATCACATGGGCACGACGAGAATGCATGACGACCGCAGCCTCGGGGTCGTGGACAGGAACAGCAGGGTCCATGGCGTGAACAACCTCTTCATCGCCGGCAGTTCGGTGTTCCCGACCGCGGGCAACGACACGCCCACGCTCACCATCGTCGCCCTCGCCCACCGATTGGCGGACTACCTGCTCTGGATCGTCTCACGCTCGTGACCGAGCCAAGCGGAAACGCCTTCCTCCAGACTCCGTGGCTGGAAGCCGAAGGACTCTCGGGCCTTGGTGACGTCGAGTGCGGCAAAGCCGTTTTCCTTCTTCTCGCCCTCGACCTCGATGAGTTTGCGATCAGCGCCCAGGACGTCGGCAATGACCGTAGCGGCTTGCAACGACGTGCTGGCGACCCCGGACCCCACATTGAAGATGCCGCTCGCCCTGGATGCCAGTGCGCTGAAGGTGATGTCGATCACGTCTCCGATATAGGCGAAATCGACGTGATAGCCGCCTCCTTCGGCCAGATGAACGACCTCGCCGTCTGCGAGACGCTGGACGAAGTGCGGCAGCATCCCCTTGGGATGCATCCCCGGTCCGTAGATGGAGGCAAGGCGGAAGACGATCACCTCTATGTTTCTGCGCTTGGTGACGTATTGAACGCATAGTTCGCCTGCGAGCTTGCTGGCGAGATAGTAGGTCGCCCGCCCGACGGGATAGGCGAGCGACTGTTCGGTGGCGGACGTCAGTTCGGTCGAATAGATCTGGCCGGAACTGAAATGGATGAACTTCTCGATGCCCTGGTCGGCAGCCTGTTCGGCGATCTCCATCGCGCCGAGCACATTGATGTCGAAGCACGACGACGCGGCCTTGGCGTCGCTGAAATCCGCGGGCACATGGGCGGCAAGGTGGATCAAGGCCTTTGCTTCGCCAACTTCCGGCAGGGGCTCCCCAACCTGCCAGCGCTTGACATGCAGCCTCTCGGTCGATTGACGAGGCAACCATGAGGGATTGCGGGCCAGTGCGACGACGTCATGGTTCCGCTGCAGGGCCGCCTCGACGATACTGTTTCCGATGAATCCCGTTGCACCGGTTACGACCAAGCGGCTCATGGCTGGATCCCCCTGCCAATGTTGTCTTGCGTTGCGCCGGTGCGTTGGGCCGCGATCGGCCGGATGACCTCGGCTCTGGGCACGCGGCGAGATGCCTTGGCGGCAATGTCGCACAGGATGCCCGCGTGATGGCGCGCCGTCGCCTCATCGATCGTCGGATCGACCAGGAAAGCCAGGCTCGTCTCCCCCAGCATCTGCGCCACCGGCAACCTTGACGCGGGACCAAGCCCGAGGTCGACGAAGCATTGTTCGAGATAGACCTCCGGACAACTGCCGACGAAGCAGGCAACGCCGCGTGCATTCAATTCCGCAATGAGGCGATCGCGATCCCAGCCCGGAGCCAGCCTTTCAGGGCGCACGAAGGCATAGAAGCGATACCAGGCGTGCCGGGCACCGGCCGGCGAAATGGGCGTGCGAAGGATGTCCAGCGCACTTGCTGCCTGCTGCAGGATCGAGGCGTTGCGGGACCTGACGGCATGCCAATCCGGCAGACGATCAAGCTGCCGGCGCCCCAGCACCGCCTGAACGGACGTCATCCGCCAATTGGTGCCGATCGTCTCATGAAGCCAGCGGAAGCCGGGCGGGTGGGTCTTCTTGAAGACCGCCTCATGCGACTTGCCGTGATCCTTCCGGCTCCACGCCCGCGACCACAGCGCACTGTCGTTGGTGGAGATCAGGCCCCCTTCGCCTCCCGTCGTCATGATCTTGTCCTGGCAGAAAGAGAATGCGGAAATGTCGCCGAAGCTGCCCACAGGCCTTCCGTCGATCTCCGCGCCATGCGCCTGGGCGCAATCCTCGATGACCCACAGCCCGCGCTCACGCGCGAGGCGCATGATCGCCGGCATGTCGCAGGGCCAGCCGGCAAGATGCACGACGATCATGCCCTTCGTCTTTGGCGTGATCATCGCTTCGATGGTCTCTGCCGTCATGTTCTGGCTGTCCGCATCGACATCGGCAAACACCGGAATGCCGCCGCTGAAGGGCACGCAGGAAGCGGAGGCGACGAAGCTCCTGGGGGTAACGATGACTTCGTCGCCCGCCCTGAGGTCCAGCGCATGAAGTGCGAGGTCGAGTGCCACCGTGCCGTTGGCGAGCGCGATCGCGTGCTTGTTCCCGAGATATCGGGCATAGGCCTCCTCGAACTGCCCGACATGCGGCCCCGTCCACGCGTTGACTTGGCCCGAGCGCAGGACCGCGACCACGTCGGCGATCTGCTCTTCGTCATAGACCGGCCACTTCGCCATCATCCCACCCCTTTCATCTTGCCCGCCCCATGGCCGGCTCTCCCCGACGGGCCTCGACCGCCTCAACAGACTCAACAAACTCAACAGACTTGGCGCACCAGGACGAATGCCTCCGCCGCCCGTTTGAGCACCGTCGCGCCCCGAAGCGTCGCAAGCGCCCGAAGCGTCTCGACCGACCGCTCATGCGGCGCGGCACGCAACTGCGATGCAAAGCACTGCATGGCCTCGAGCTTGCGCTCGAGCTCGTCGGAGATGTCGACATAGACATTTGGCACGAACGCAGGCGTGAGATAGGGCGCGTTCCAGTTGGTTTCCGACAGCGTCTCGTAGGCCAGGATCAGTTGCGGAAAATCCTCCTGGTGCGGACGCGCCGCCACCAGCGCGGAGGCAAAGATCAACTGGTGGTCGACATGGATATCGCCCACGAAGGGAAGCAGCAGGCTGCGTGGCTTCAGGTGCGACAAAAGCCTGAGCAGCGATGCGTTCAGCGTGGCGTGCGCAGTCTCGGCGAGCGCAGCCGCGGGCAGCCCGAGCCAGTGGGTCTCGGCCACGCCCAGGATGGCGTGGGCTCGCATCGCCTCTTCTCGTACGATCCGAACGGCGTCAGCGGAATAGGCGGGCGGCTTGCCTTCGGTGACAACAGCAACATGGGTTTCGGCGCCGGTCGAGGCCAGGCGTGCCAGCGTCCCGCCGCAACCCAGTACCTCGTCGTCGGGATGCGGTGCCACGACCAGCGTTCGCCCGAACATGACGGTATCAAAATCCACCTTAACTCCCCTTGCTCACAAGCCCGAGAACATCGCATCGCAGGCGGCGCACAGGCCGTCATTTCCGTCCCCCGGACACCCTCCCAGGCCGGCCCGTCGATCTCCGCAACCACCCTCCACCCAGGGCAGCGTCATACGGCATCCCCGCCTTCGATTGGGGGCGTAGGCCGGCGGCCGAACCGCGCGACGGCTGCCTCGACATTGCCTTCATTCACCGTCTCGCCCAACAGGATCGTCCGCAGCGTCAGAAACACGATCCACAGGTCGAGCCAGATCGTCCGCCTTTCGACATACCACTGGTCAAGCGCGATTTTCTGGTCGTTGGTAAGCAGCGTGTTGCCGTTCACCTGCGCCCAGCCCGTCATGCCCGGCGCAATCGAACTCCGGATCATTCCGGCTGATCCAAAGGCCGCGACAGTTTCGGCCGGCAAGGGGCGAGGCCCGACAAAGGACATGTCGCCGCGCAGCACCGCGAGGAGCTGGGGCAGTTCGTCCACGCGAAGTCTGCGCAATAACGCCGTCACCGGCGTCTGCCGTTGCCCGTCCTCAAGCAGGGTGCCGTCGGCACCGCGAGCATCGGACATCGTCCGGAACTTGCTGACCGTGAAGGAGCGACGAAACCGTCCGCAGCGCTCCTGACGAAACAGCAACGGACGGCCCAGCGCGACGCCGACCGCAAGCGCGGTGAGTGCCAGGACCGGAGAAAGCACAAGGAGCAAGGCGCCCGCCGCGGCGATGTCGAACAGCCGCTTGAGCAGCGGCGATGCGGCGGGCGAGGCCATCGGACGGGGCAGAACCTGGTCACCCGCCACTGACGGTATCTGGTCGCGCCTGCCCAGGATATCCTTCATCGCCTACATCCCGACCATCGACACCATCAGGACGTCGCCGGGCATCATCGTGGTGGTCGGCCCTGCGTCGACCACCTCTCGGCGACCATTGAGATTCCGGCGGATCTGATATTTGAACGCGATTTCTGTCTTGTCGGAGGCCTCCAGCGCCGCGCTGCTGAGCAGGAAATATTGCTCCTCCGCGGCCCGGCGCGCTGCGATGAGTTTC
>JAHHDR010000001.1 GCA_019739215.1 Rhizobium sp. | reverse complement strand
CCGATCCGGACCGCTGCGATGGCGGCCCAGAGGTCGCCCTCGAGGAAGTCAGGCATGCGTGAATTGACGGTGATGATCTCGAAAATGCCCGGGATCGGCTCGCCTCTGGTGATCATCTTGATCGCCGGCAGGCGGATGCCTTCCTGGAAAATCTCGGTCGCATCGGCCGAGAGCGAGCCCGGTGATTTGCCGCCGACATCGGAATTGTGGGCGATGTTTGGCGGTCCATGCAATCAGCCTGTCGCCGGCGAAGACAGGCATGCAGACGACGAGGTCGTTGAGATGGGTGACGCCGCCGTAATAGGGGTCGTTGGTGATGAAGACGTCGCCCGGCTCGATGTCGCCGGGTTTGTCGAACTTGGCGATCAGCACCTTGACGGCCTTGTCGAGCACGCCGATGAAGCCGGGAATGCCGGCGCCCGACGACGCGAGCTGGCCTTTCGCATCTGGTGATGCCGGTGCCCATGTCGGAGCACTTCGTAGATGATCGAGCTCATCGCGGTCCTTGCGCATGGCCGCGAACATTTCGTCGGCGGTCGCCTGCAGCGAGTTCTGGATGATTTCCAGCGTGATCGGATCGTGTGTCGCCGTGCTCATGTCACGCCTCCCCGAGATGAATGTGGATATTGCCGAAGCCATCGACCGCAACGCGGTTGCCGGGATGGACCACGACGGTCGAGCCGGAATCCTCGATGACGGCAGGGCCGGAAAGCTTCATTCCGGGTGCGAGCCTGTCGCCATCGTAGATCGTCGCCGTGTGGATGCCTTCGAGAGCGTAGTCGACCACGCGCGAACCCTTGACGGCCGGACCGGCGTCCTCCGGACCGAGCGGCTTTTCCTGCATGGTCAGCTTGCCGACCTCGGCCGAGGCGACGAGATGGATGCCGACGAGTTCGACCGGCGCCTTGAGGCGGTAGGTATATTCGCGCTCGTAGGCTTCGTGGAATGCGGCTTCTATGCCCGCGAGCGCGGCGTCGGTCACTGTCCCCTCGACCAGAACCTCGGTCGTGTGCTCCTGGTTCTGGTAGCGGAACTTGCCGTAGCGCAGGAACTTGACCTTGCCCGCCTCGACGCCCTCGGCTCCGAATTGCGACAGCGCCAGCGCTTCGGTCTCGGCGAAGACCTTCTCCACCACGGCGGCGCTGCCGGGCCTGAGGTCGGCGAGCCGGGTTACGAAATAGTCTCGGCGCAGGTCAGACATCATCATGCCCCAGGCCGAGAAGACCGAGGCGCCCGATGGCACCACCACCTTCTTCACGCCCAGCTCCGCGCCGAGCGCCGCAGCATGCATCGCACCGCCGCCGCCGAACGCGACGAGCGTGAAGTCGCGGGGGTCGTGGCCGCGATTGAGCGAGACCAGCTTCAGCGCATTGACCATGTTGTTGTTGGCAATGCGGATGATGCCGCGTGCGACGTCCTCGGGCGAACCACCCAGCCTTTCGCCGACGGCGACAAGCGCCTTCTCGGCCGCCGCCATGTCGGCATCGATCGCGCCGCCGCAGAAATAGTCGCGGTTGATGCGGCCGAGCCAGAGATTGGCGTCCGTCGTCGTGGCGCTGGTGCCGCCGCGGCCATAGGCGGCCGGACCGGGCATGGCGCCCGCCGATTGCGGGCCGACATGCAGCTTGCCGAAATCATCGACCCAGGCGATCGAACCGCCGCCATTGCCGATTTCGACGAGATCGACGACCGGAACCATGATCGGGTAGCCGGCCGAGACCTTGTCGCGCTCGATCCAGTAGTCGGTCATGATCCGGACCTTGCCGTCTTCGATCAGCGAGCATTTAGCGGTCGTGCCACCGATGTCGAGCGCCAGAACATTCGTCTCGCCGATCAGCTTGCCGAGTTCGGCCGCGCCCCAGAAGCCGGAGGCCGGACCGGATTCGACCATGGTGATTGGGATGCGGGCGACGGACTCGAGCGAATCGACGCCGCAATTGGACTGCATGATGAAGAGATTGCCGCCAAAACCCTTCTTCTGCAGGCCGTCCTTGAGGCGGGTGAGGTAGCGTTCGGCGGTGGGCTGGACATAGGCCGACAGAACCGCCGTGCTGGTACGTTCGTATTCGCGCCATTCGCGGGTGATCTGATGCGAGGAAACGACCGCGACTTCCGGCCAGAGCCTGCTGACCTCGGCCATGGCAGCCTGCTCATGCGACGGGTTGGCATAGGAATGCAGGAAGCAGATGGCGACAGCCTTGACGCCTTCAGCGCGGAAATCGTCGAGGATCGCGGGCAGGCCCGAGAGATCCAGCGGCTTGAGTTCCTCACCATGATAGGTGAAGCGGCCGGGCAGTTCGCGGCGCAGATGGCGCGGCACGAAGGGCTCGGGCTTCTCGTAGTGGAGATTGAAGAAATCGGGGCGGTTGCCGCGGGCGATCTCAAGGCTGTCTCGGAAGCCTTCCGTGGTGATCAGGCCGACTTTCACGCCCTTGCGTTCGGTCAGCGCGTTGATCACGACGGTGGTGCCATGGGCGAGGAAATCCACGGTGGCCGGATCGACGCCACCCTTGTCCAGCACGTTGAGCACACCCTCTTCGAAGTTGGGCGGGGTCGTGTCGGATTTCGCGGTGATGACCCGCGATTGTCCGGTGGCCGTGTCGGTCTCGAAGCAGACCAGGTCGGTGAAAGTGCCGCCGACGTCGGTCGCGACACGGATAGTCTTGGAACTCATGACGTTTGGTCCCCCTTGGTCCGTTCGTGCAGCATCATGCAGGCGGCGCCCGGCAGCTTGAGCTGATCGGCGGCCTTCACCCGGTCTTCGGTATAGAAACCCTCCTCGTGGAGGCAGTTGATCGTGCCTATGACGGCGCCGTCGACGATGATCGGCACGTTGATGACGGATTCGCAGCCGAGCGACAGGATCAGTTCATGATCGTCGAACACCTTGGCGATGTCGCCGATCGTGTTGGCGACGAAGGTCTGCTTGTTCTTGAGGGTTATCTCGGACCAATGGGTCTCGTTATAGGGCTTGGTGCCGGAAACCGGGTAGACATCCGGCATGCTGGAATAGACGCGTTCGGACAGGTGCTTGCTTGTGTCGCTGGTCATGACGGTAAACAGCTTCACGCCGACGAGTTCGCGGGTCATGGCCTCGAGGGCGGCAAAGGCCTTGTCGGGTTGGCCGCCCTTCTCCTCCAGGGCTGCGACGAAATTCGTGTAGTCAGGCATTTCCATTCTCCATGATGCGGTCGCGCAGCGCCGCTTCCTCCCGGCTGACGACCGGAACCGCGCCGATCAGCCGGCGGGTGTATGCGTGTTGCGGGTTGGCGAAGAGGGCTTCCGTCCAGCCGATTTCGACCAGCTTGCCGCGCTCGAAGACGGCCACCCGGTCGGCGATGTTTCGCACGACCGAAAGGTCATGCGTAATGAAGACATAGGTCAGGCCGCGCTTGTCCTTGAGTTCCTTCAGAAGCTTCAGCACGCGAGCCTGGACGAGGACGTCGAGCGCCGAGGTCGGTTCGTCGAGCACGACGAGCTCGGACTGGCAGGCCAGCGCGCGGGCTATCGCCACGCGCTGGCGCTGGCCGCCCGACAGCGATGCGGGCGAACGCGTCCTGTAGTCTGCCGGCAGGCCGACCTCCTCCAGCAGTTCCCCGGTGCGGCCCGCGCGGCCGGCTTTGTCGCCGATGTCGTGGACATCGAGCGCGAGCCGAAGCGAGGCGCCGATCGAGCGGCGCGGATTGAGCGATGACAGCGGGTTCTGCTGCACGAGCTGGATGGCCCGGCGGTGCTCCTTTTGGCGGGTTGCCGGCAGTTCCCTGCCCTTGAAAATCAGGCTACCGGAGGTCGCGCCATAGATGCCGAGAATGATGTTTGCGATCGTCGACTTTCCGGAACCGGATTCGCCGACGATCGCGAGGCACTCGCCCTGCAAGACATCGAAAGAGATCTTGTCGAGTGCCTGAACCTTGCGGCCATTGACCGCGAATTCCTTGGTGACGTCGATGACCGACAGCAGCGGGGTCATGCCAGCAACTCCCTTTCGCTGGCGCCGGGATGGGACTCCAGCGGCGCGAGGAACGTGGCGGGATCATCATCGATATCGGGAATGCCGCCGCCGGTGATGCGCGGCACGGCTGCGAGCAGCGCCCGCGTATAGGGATGGCGCGGATCGTCGAACAGCGCCTCGGTCGGCCCCTGCTCGACGATATTGCCCTTGTAGATGACATAGACGCGGTCGGCGAATTCACGGACCACGCCGAGATTGTGCGAGATGAACAGCACCGACGTGCGGTGCTTCTCGACAAGCTCCGACATCAGCTTCAACGTCTGGGCCTGCACGGTGACATCGAGCGCGGTGCCCGGCTCGTCGGCCAGCAGCAGCGCCGGATTGTTGACCAGCGCCATCGCGATCATCACCCGCTGGTTCATGCCGCCCGAGAGCTGGAAGGCATAGGAGTCGAGCACCCGTTCGGGCTCGTTGATCGAGACGTCGGCCAACGCGGCGATTGCCTTGGCGCGCGCCTGCTCGGCGGTGATGGCGGCCTCGGCACGCCTCAGCACTTCATGGAACTGGGTGAAGACCGTGTAGGTCGGATTGAGCGAGGACGTCGGGTCCTGGAAGATCATCGACATCCGCGTGCCGCGCAGCGCATGCCGGGAGGCGGGCTTCAGCGCTTCGAGATTGGTGCCCTCGAACTCAACCGCGCCGGATATGCGGGCGGATTTCAGCTGCTGCAGCATGCCGAGCACGATGCGGGCGGTCACCGACTTGCCGGAACCGGATTCGCCGACCAGCGCGACCCGTTCGCCCTTGCCGATATGCAGCGAAATGCCGTGCAGCACCTCGATCATGCCACCATATGTCTTGAAGCCGAGCTTGAGATTATCGATACGCAGCGTCGGAGCACTCATTGGTCGGCCCCCAGGATTTCCCGCAGCGCGTCGCCGATCAGATTGAAGCCGAAGACGGCGACGAGGATGGCAAGGCCGGGGAAGACGGTGAGCCACCAACTGTCCGGCAAGTATTTCGCGCCCTCCGCCACCATCGACCCGAGGTCCGGCGTCGGCGGCTGGACGCCGAGGCCGAGGAAGGAGAGCGACGAGGCAATCAGGATGACGAAGCCGAAATCCAGCGTCATCTTGGTGACGATGGAGGGCACGCAGTTGGGCAGGATCTCGCGGAACATGACATGCGTCTTCGAGGCGCCGATCACCTCGGCGGCGAGCACGTAGCCCTCCTCCTTCTCGGAGCGGACGATGTTGTAGACGAGCCGCGTATACCAGGGCCACCACATGACCGTTACCGCGATCATGCCGTTGGTCAGCGTCGGCGCGAGCAGGCCCATCATCGACATGGCCAGCACCAGCGGCGGGATCGACAGGAAGACGTCGGTGATGCGCATCAGCACATATTCGGTCCAGCCGCCGAGATAGCCGGCCGCCAGCCCGATGGCGACCCCGACCGGCACGGCGAGCGCCAGCACCACCACGCCCAGGATCAGCGAGATCCGGTAGGCGTAGATGACGCGGGTGAAGAGGTCGCGGCCGACGAGATCGGTGCCGAAGACATTCGGCCAATGCGGCGGCTGGTTGAAATTCGAGAAATCAACCACCGCGCCGACATGCTCCGGGAACGGCGTGATGAAATCGGCCAGCAGCGCCGACAGCACGACCAGCGCCACCAGGATAAGGCCGATGAGCGACAGCGGGTTGCGCACGAGAATCGACAGCGTCTTCATGTCGATGCCCTCTGCGACAGCCTGATGCGCGGGTTGATCACCGAGACCAGCAGATCGACGATCAGGTTCACGATCAGGAACATGGCGGAGATGATCAGCACGGTGCCGACGATGGCGTTGAGATCCTTGCGCAGGATCACCGCCACGCCGTAGCGCGACAGACCCGGCCAGGCATAGACGGCCTCGATCAGGAAGGCGTTGCCCAGCATGGCGGCGAAGTCGAGCCCGATGATGGTCAGTGACGGGATCAGCGACGGCCGGAAGGCATAGCGGTTGGCAATGCGCTTTTCCGGGAAGCCATAGGCCTCGGCCATCTCGATATAGGGCTTGTCATAGGTCTCGACCATGTTGGAGCGGACCAGCCGCGCCGCCTGGCCGATGCCCGACAGCGCCAGCGCGAAGGCCGGAAGAACGATGTGCCAGGCCGCATCGCCGAAGGCCCTGACATTGCCCGCGACCAGCGTGTCGATCAGCATGAAGCCGGTGACGGGCGGAATCGCATAGATGTCTGAGATGCGACCGGCGATAGGGAATATCCTGACATAATAGGCGAAGACCAGCATCAGGATCACCGCCCAGACGAAGCCGGGGGCGGAGACGCCCAGCAGCGTCACCAGCCGGATCGTATGATCCACCCAGGTGCCGCGATAGCGCGCGGCCAGCACGCCGAGCGGCAATCCGATCACCACCATCATGATGCCGGAGATGATCACGAGTTCGAGCGTCGCCGGCAGGAACTGGGCGATATCCAGGGTCACGGGGCGGTTCGTGTAGAGCGAGACCCCGAGATCGCCGCGGAACAGGTCGGAAAGGAAATAGCCGTACTGGGTGAAGAAGTTCTCGTCGAGATGCAGCCTCTCGCGCAATGTCGCCACGGCCTCGGCGGTCGCATTCGGTCCCAGCGCGATACGGGCGGGGTCGCCGGGGATCACCCGGGCGATGGCGAAGATCAGCAGGGACACGCCGATCAACACGATCAGCGAGGTTCCCAGCCGCTTCGCGAGGATGCGGACGAATGGCGGCATGTCGAAGTCTTTCTTTCGTCTAGGGCTTGGCAGCACCCTTCACCAACTTCGGCCATGGGTTCACTATCGTTCACCCGGCCTGCGCATCCTCTCCCACAAGGGGAGAGGTAGACTCGCGGCGCGCCCACAGTTCCTCAAGCACAGGTCGAGAGCGTGGCACCCTACCTCTCCCCTTGTGGGAGAGGATGCGCAGGCCGGGTGAACGATAGTGAACCCATGGCCGAAGTTGGTGAAGGGTGCTGCCAAGCCCTAGACGAAAGAAAGACTTCGACATGCCGCCATTCGTCCGCATCCTCGCGAAGCGGCTGGGAACCTCGCTGATCGTGTTGATCGGCGTGTCCCTGCTGATCTTCGCCATCGCCCGGGTGATCCCCGGCGACCCCGCCCGTATCGCGCTGGGACCGAATGCGACCGCCGAGGCCGTGGCGACATTGCGCGAGAGGCTGCATCTCGACGAGAACTTCTTCACCCAGTACGGCTATTTCCTTTCCGACCTGTTCCGCGGCGATCTCGGGGTCTCGCTCTACACGAACCGCCCCGTGACCCTGGATATCGCCCAGTTCCTGCCGGCGACGCTCGAACTCGTGATCATCTCCGGCATCATGATGGTGGTGATCGGATTGCCGCTCGGCGTGCTGGCCGCGCGCTATCGCGGCACCTGGGTGGATCATACGATCCGGCTGGTGACGCTGCTGGGCGTCTCCGCCCCCGGCTTCGTCTGGGCGGTGATCCTGATGCTGGTCTTCGCCTATTATGTCAGGATATTCCCTATCGCCGGTCGCATCTCAGACATCTATGCGATTCCGCCCGTCACCGGCTTCATGCTGATCGACACGCTGGTCGCGGGCAATGTCAGGGCCTTCGGCGATGCGGCCTGGCACATCGTTCTTCCGGCCTTCGCGCTGGCGCTGTCGGGCATCGGCCAGGCGGCGCGGCTGGTCCGCTCCAACATGGTCGAGACCTATGACAAGCCCTATATCGAGATGGCCGAGGCCTATGGCTTCCCGGAAAAGCGCATTGCCAACCGCTATGCCTTCCGGCCGTCGCTGATCCCGTCACTGACCATCATCGGGCTCGACTTCGCCGCCATGCTGGGCAACGCCTTCCTGATCGAGGCCGTCTATGCCTGGCCGGGTCTGTCGCGCTACGGCGTGGCGGTGATCCTGCGCAAGGATCTCAACGCCATCGTCGGCACCGTGCTGATCATCTCCGCCATGTTCCTGATCGTGAACCTGATCGTCGATCTGCTGGTCTCGGTGATCAACCCGCGCATCAGGCTGTCGCAGAGGGCATCGACATGAAGACGCTGTCGATTCTCGTGCGCAACCCGCTGTCGCTCATCGGCCTTATCCTGGTGGCGCTGGTCGTGCTGTCGGCGCTGCTGGCCGATTTCATCACGCCGTTCCCGGAGCATGTCGGCGCGGTGGTTGATTTCTCGAATTTCAACCAGCCGCCGCATTGGCCGAATGTCTTCGGCACCGATCTCGTCGGCCGCGACCTCTTCACCCGCGTCATCTACGCCTACCGGATCTCGCTGATCCTGGGCGTGGTGGTGCTGGCGCTCGCCGTGCCGGTCGGGGTCGCCATCGGGCTGGCGGCCGGCTATCTCGGCGGCTGGACCGAATATGTGCTGATGCGCATCACCGACGTCTTCCTGTCGATCCCGCCGCTGGTGCTGGCCATGTCGATGATGGGCCTGCTCGCGCCGACGCTGACCAACGGCATGATCGCGGTAACGGTCATGTGGTGGCCCTGGTATACGCGGCTCGTCTACAACATCGTCCGCTCCGAGAAGGAGGAGGGCTACGTGCTCGCCGCCGAGGTGATCGGCGCCTCGAAGACGCATGTCATGTTCCGCGAGATCCTGCCCAACTGCGTGCCCTCCATCGTCACCAAGATGACGCTGGATTTCGGCTTCGTCATCCTGATTGCCTCGTCGCTCTCCTTCCTCGGCCTCGGCGTCCAGCCGCCGACGCCGGACCTCGGGTCGATGGTGGCGGAGGGCGCGAAATACTTGCCGGACAGTTGGTGGCTCACCGTCTTCCCCGGCCTTGCCATCCTCGTCGCCGTCTTCGGCTTCAATCTGATCGGCGACGCGCTGCGGGAAATCCTGGGGGCCGACCAATGAGTGCTCCGACGCTGCGTATCGATAATCTCAAGCTCGGCTTCAAGACATATGGTGGCATGATCGAGGTGCTGCACGGCATTTCGCTGCATATCGGCAAGGGCGAACGGGTCGCGCTGGTCGGCGAATCCGGTTCCGGCAAGTCGGTGACCGCCCGCATCGTGCTCGGCATGCTGCAGCAGCTGAAATCCGCCCGCATATCCGGCGCGGTTGAGTTCGAGGGCACCAATCTCGAAGCGCTGAAGCCCGCCTCCCGGCATGCGCTGCGCGGCACGCGGATGTCGATGATCTTCCAGGACCCGACGTCCTCGCTCAATCCGACCTACACGGTCTTCACCCAGTTCCATGAAGTGCTGAGGCGTGCCGAGGCCGCCATCACCGCCGAGCAGGCGCGCGCCAAGGCAATCGCCGCGTTGGCCGACGTCTCGATCAACGAGCCCGAACGGGTGCTCGACTCCTATGCCTTCCAGCTCTCGGGCGGCATGAACCAGCGGGTGATGATCGCGATGGCGCTGGTCAACAATCCGGCGCTGCTGCTGGCCGACGAGCCGGGCACCGCGCTCGATGTCACCGTGCAGGCCCAGACGTTGAAGCTGATGTCGGAGCTTGTCGAGAAGCACCGCACGTCGGTGCTGTTCATCTCGCACAATCTCGGCGTGGTCCGTGAATTCGCCGACCGCGTCTATGTCATCTACAAGGGCAATATCGTCGAGCAGGGGCCGACCGAGGCGCTGTTCGACGATCCGCGCCATCCCTATACGCGGGCGCTGCTCGCAGCCGTGCCGCGCATCACCGGCGGCGGCATTCCCGATATCGATGATGATCCCGCCACGTTCCTCGCGCCGCTGGAGTCCCATCCCGGCGCCAGCGAAAGGGAGTTGCTGGCATGACCCCGCTGCTGTCGGTCATCGACGTCACCAAGGAATTCGCGGTCAATGGCCGCAAGGTTCAGGCACTCGACAAGATCTCTTTCGATGTCTTGCAGGGCGAGTGCCTCGCGATCGTCGGCGAATCCGGTTCCGGAAAGTCGACGATCGCAAACATCATTCTCGGCATCTATGGCGCGACCTCCGGTAGCCTGATTTTCAAGGGCAGGGAACTGCCGGCAACCCGCCAAAAGGAGCACCGCCGGGCCATCCAGCTCGTGCAGCAGAACCCGCTGTCATCGCTCAATCCGCGCCGCTCGATCGGCGCCTCGCTTCGGCTCGCGCTCGATGTCCACGACATCGGCGACAAAGCCGGCCGCGCGGGCCGCACCGGGGAACTGCTGGAGGAGGTCGGCCTGCCGGCAGACTACAGGACGCGTTCGCCCGCATCGCTGTCGGGCGGCCAGCGCCAGCGCGTGGCGATAGCCCGCGCGCTGGCCTGCCAGTCCGAGCTCGTCGTGCTCGACGAACCGACCTCGGCGCTCGACGTCCTCGTCCAGGCTCGCGTGCTGAAGCTTCTGAAGGAACTCAAGGACAAGCGCGGCCTGACCTATGTCTTCATTACGCATGACCTTTCGGTCGTGCGAAACATCGCCGACCGGGTGGCCGTCTTCGAGCGCGGCAAGCTGGTCGAAATCGGCTGGACGGAAGCCCTCTTCGCCAACCCGCAACACGCATACACCCGCCGGCTGATCGGCGCGGTTCCGGTCGTCAGCCGGGAGGAAGCGGCGCTGCGCGACCGCATCATGGAGAATGGAAATGCCTGACTACACGAATTTCGTCGCAGCCCTGGAGGAGAAGGGCGGCCAACCCGACAAGGCCTTTGCCGCCCTCGAGGCCATGACCCGCGAACTCGTCGGCGTGAAGCTGTTTACCGTCATGACCAGCGACACAAGCAAGCACCTGTCCGAACGCGTCTATTCCAGCATGCCGGATGTCTACCCGGTTTCCGGCACCAAGCCCTATAACGAGACCCATTGGTCCGAGATAACCCTCAAGAACAAGCAGACCTTCGTCGCCAACACGATCGGCGACATCGCCAAGGTGTTCGACGATCATGAACTGATCCTGTCGCTCGGCTGCGAATCCGTCATCAACGTGCCGATCATCGTCGACGGCGCCGTCATAGGCACGATCAACTGCCTCCACGAGGAGGGTTTCTATACCGAAGACCGGGTGAAGGCCGCCGATCAGCTCAAGCTGCCGGGCGCCGCCTGCATGATGCTGCACGAACGGACCAAGGGGGACCAAACGTCATGAGTTCCAAGACTATCCGTGTCGCGACCGACGTCGGCGGCACTTTCACCGACCTGGTCTGCTTCGAGACCGACACGGCCACCGGACAATCGCGGGTCATCACCGCGAAATCCGACACGACCCCGCCCAACTTCGAAGAGGGTGTGCTCAACGTGCTGGACAAGGGTGGCGTCGATCCGGCCACCGTGGATTTCCTCGCCCATGGCACCACCGTCGTGATCAACGCGCTGACCGAACGCAAGGGCGTGAAAGTCGGCCTGATCACCACGGAAGGCTTCCGAGACAGCCTTGAGATCGCCCGCGGCAACCGCCCCGATTTCTTCAATCTCCACTACGAGAAGCCCGAGCCCTTCGTGCCGCGCCATCTGCGCCGCGAACTGCCCGGCCGCTTCACCTATCATGGTGAGGAACTCAAGCCGCTGGATCTCTCGGGCCTGCCCGCGATCCTCGACGATTTCCGCGCTGAAGGCGTCAAGGCTGTCGCCATCTGCTTCCTGCATTCCTATGCCAACCCGTCGCATGAGCAGGCTGCCATGGCCGAGGTCAGCAGGCTCTGGCCGGAAGTCGCGGTCGTTTCCTCGCATCAGATCACCCGCGAATGGCGCGAATACGAACGTACCAGCACGGCGGTTCTGTCGGCCTATGTCCAGCCCACCGCCGAACGCTACCTCACCCGCCTCAAGGACGGCCTGCAGAAGAAGGGTTTTGGCGGCAATCTCTTCATCATGCAGTCCAATTGCGGCGTCGATTCGCTCGAGTCCGTCGCCCGCATCCCAATCACCATGGTCGAATCCGGTCCGGCCTCCGGCTTCTGGGGCGCGGCCGAACTCGGCAAGCTGATCGGCGAGACGAATGTTCTGGCGCTCGACATCGGTGGCACGACCGCTAAATGCTCGCTGATCGAAGACGGCAAGGTCCGGATCATGACCGACTACTGGATCGAGCGCGACAAGGTCTCGGCCGGCTACCCGATCATGGTTCCGGTCGTCGATCTCGTCGAAATCGGCAATGGCGGCGGTTCGATCGCCTGGGTCGATGATTTCGGCAAGCTGCATGTCGGCCCGCAATCGGCGGGCGCCATGCCCGGTCCGGCCGCCTATGGCCGCGGCGGCACCAGCGCCACGACGACGGACGCCAATCTCTGGCTCGGCCGCATCAACCGCGACTATTTCTGCGGCGGCGCGATCGATGCCGACATGGCGGCGGCCGAGAAGGCGCTTGTCGCCGTCGGCGAAAGGCTGGGTGGTTCGCCCGAGGACGTCGCACGCGGCATCATCCGCATTGCCAACAACAACATGGTCAATGCGCTGAAGCTGGTCTCGCTCAATCGCGGCCACGACCCCCGCGACTTCACGCTCGTCGCGTTCGGCGGCGGCGGTGCGATGCATGCTGCGGCGCTCGGCGCGGAGCTGGGCGTGAAGAAGGTGGTGGTGCCATCGGGCGCCTCGGTCTTCTCGGCCTGGGGCATGATGATGTCTGACCTGCGCCGAGACTATTTCGTAACCCGGCTCGCCGACCTCAGGCCCGGCAGCGCCGCCGTGGTGGAGAAGGTCTTCGCCGAGACCGAAGCGCTGGCGCTGTCGCAATTCGGAGCCGAGGGCGTCGAGGCGGGCAAGGTCAAGTTCCTGCGCTACGGCAAGTTCCGCTACCAGAACCAGGAGCACACGACCGAGGTTCTGGTCGAGGGGACAGTGACCGACGCCGCGCTCGCGGGCATAGAAGCCGCATTCCACGAAGCCTACGAGCGCGAATATACCTACCGCCTCAAGGCGCCGGTCGAACTCGTCGGCATCCATCTCGTCGCCTCGGCCGAGGTCGGCAAGCTGACCATGCAGGAAAAGCCGCTCGGTCCGGAGGACGCCGGTCCGGCCGTCAAGGGTTCGCGCGTGGTCGACTACGCTCTCGAAGGCATCCACACGGCGACGATCTACGATGGCGACAGGCTCGCACCCGGAATGAAGCTTTCCGGCCCTGCCGTCATCGAGGATTCCGGCTCGACCGTCGTGGTCCATCCCGGCAACCGCGTTGCGGTCGATGGCTTCGGCAATATCCACATTCATCTCGGGGAGGCGTGACATGAGCACGGCGACACACGATCCGATCACGCTGGAAATCATCCAGAACTCGCTGCAGGCGACCGCCGACGAAATGTTCGCGGCCATGCGCAAGACCGCGATGAGCTCGATCATCTACGAAGTGCTCGACATGGGCACCGGCATCACAGATGCGAAAGGCCAGCTCGCGTCGTCGGGCGCCGGCATTCCCGGCTTCATCGGCGTGCTCGACAAGGCCGTCAAGGTGCTGATCGCCAAGTTCGACAAACCCGGCGACATCGAGCCGGGCGACGTCTTCATCACCAACGACCCCTATTACGGCGGCGTCACCCATCTCAACGACCTCGTCGTCTGCATGCCTGTCTTCGCCGGCGACAGGCTGATTGCATGGACCGCCAACATCGCCCACAATTCCGATGTCGGCGGCAAATCACCGGGCTCGCTCTCGGCCGATGCGACCGAGATTTTCCAGGAAGGCATCCGCCTGCCGGCGATCAAGATGATCACCAGAGGCGAGCCGATCCCGGGCATTTTCGAGATCATCACCGTCAATTCACGCATGCCTGACTTCCTCGAGGGCGACCTCTGGGCCGCCATCGCAGCGGTCCGGATCGGTGCCAGGCGGCTCGAGGAACTCGCGCAGAAATACACCATCGCGACCTTCGAGGCGGCGATGGAAAGTTTCATGGACCACGGCGAGAAGATCGCGCGCGCCGAACTCGCCAAGCTGCCGAAAGGTACGTTCGAGCTTACCGAAGAGCAGGACGACGGGCGGTTCTTCAACGTCAAGATCACGATCTCCAACGAAGAATTCGTCGTCGACCTGCGTGACAATCCCGACCAGGACGCCGGTCCGTCCAATGCCGGCTATGACGATACGCTGGTCTCGATGCAGGTGATCTTCAAGGCGCTGACCGATCCGACATCGCCCGCCAACGAGGGCTCGTTCCGCCCACTCAAGGTGCTGACGCGGGAGGGCTCGTGTTTCCACGCGAAGGAACCGGCCGCCGTCGGCTTCTATTACGAGCTCGGCATCCGCGGCTACGACCTCGTCTGGCGCTGCCTGGCGCCGCACATCCCGGAAAAGCTGCCGGCGGGCCACTTTTCCTCGATCGCCGGCACCTTCATCGGCGGCATCCATCCCGATACAGGCCGGCAATACACGATCATCGAGCCACAGATCGGCGGCTGGGGCGCGTCGCGCGGTCGCGACGGCAATTCGGCGATCTTCTCCGCCGTCCATGGCGAGACTTACAATTGCCCCGCCGAAATCTCGGAAGCCCGAAACGGCCTGTTCGTCGACCGGATGGAGCTCAACACCGAACCGGGTGGCGAGGGCGAATTCACCGGAGGTCGCGGCATTCGGATGGATTACCGCATCCGCCGCGACAATTCCTTCCTGACGCTCGGCTATACCCGGTCGCGCATCCTGCCGTGGTCGCTGGATGACGGCGAGGAGGGGTCATCCAACCATGCGCTGGTGATGCGCACCGACGGCACGTCGGAACGCTATGCCTTCGGCTCCGGCATCCGCGTCGACAAGGATGATGTCATCCGCATCATGACCGGCGCCGGCGGCGGCATCGGCAACCCCCGGGATCGCGACCCCGAGAAGGTCCGCGAGGACGTGAAGAACGGGTATCTGACGGCGGAGCATGCCGAGGAGATCTATGGGGTGAAAGTGTAACGCCGGGGCGCCGGGGCGTTGCCATACCCCCTCACCAAGCGCGCCCAAGCATTCGGCTTCGCCTCGTGCGGGCTTGCTATCCTCTCCCACAAGGGGAGAGGTGGGATGCCGCGAGTCTACCTCTCCCCTTGTGGGAGAGGATACGCAGGCCGGGTAAGCGCAGCGAACCCATGGCCGAAGTTGGTGAGGGGTGGAACCCCGCCATTTTCGTTTGGAAATTTGTAGCAGGAAAACACGATATGAACGAACAAACCCCGAAACGCCTCGCGGCCCTCCGCGCGCGCATGGATGCCACCGGTACCGGGCTGATCGCCATCGGCCCGGGATCGCACATGGACTGGGTGCTCGGCTTCCATCCCCATCCCGACGAGCGCCCCTGCCTGCTGCTGATCGCACCCGAGAAGGAATGCTTCCTGATGCCGGTGCTAAATGCCGAGGGTTCGCGCGAGATGACCGACATCGAATTCCACACCTGGGCTGACGACGTCGGCCCCGATGGCGCGTTGAAGGCTGCGCTGGAAGCGATCGATGCCACCGCGCCTGGCCTTGTCGCGCTGGACGAAACCATGCGCGCCGATTTCGCGCTGCTGCTGATCGATGCACTGCCCAACGACACCCGGCGCACCTTCACCCCCGAAACGCTCGGCGGCCTGCGGATGAAGAAGGATTCGGCCGAATACAAGAAGCTCAAGATGAATGCCGGCATTGCCGACCGTGCCATGCAGGCGGCCTTCGGCACGCTCAAGCCCGGCATGACGGAACTCGAACTCGCCGACGCCATCAAGGGCCATTTCACATCCGAGGGTGCGAGCCCGCAGTTCTGGATCGTCGGTGCCGGCGGCAATGGGGCGTTTCCGCACCACGCGACCGGCCAGCGCGTGATCCAGGAAGGTGATGCCATCGTCATCGACATCGGCGGCCGCAAGCAGGGCTTCCCCTCCGACATTACCCGCATGGCCGTGGTCGGCCAGCCGCCCGAGGGTTATGGGCAGATCCATTCCATCGTGGAGAAAGCGGTGCAGGCGGCGCTGAAGGCAGCGAGGCCCGGCGCGCTGGCGAGCGATGTCGACGCGGCGGCGCGCGGCGTCATCACGGATGCCGGCTATGGCGAATATTTCGTCCACCGCACGGGCCATGGCCTCGGCATCGACATCCACGAGCCGCCCTATATCACGGCGACCTCCGATGTCGTGCTGGAGGAAGGCATGGTGTTCTCGATCGAGCCCGGCATCTACCTGCCCGGCCGCTTCGGCATTCGCCTCGAGGAAATCGTCATCCTGCGCGAGGATGGCCCGGAAATCCTATCGGGCCTGCCACGCGAGCTGCACACTGTCCGGGCCTGATCGGAGCGACCGAAGTGCCTGTCCGCCTCTGAATGGCGGGCAGGGGCTCTGTCATCCCTGCGCCGCCTGCAGGCGGCGCCTCTCCTCGCGGAAGCGAATCGGAGTTGTTCCGAAGCTCTTGCGAAACTTGCGGCCGAAATGGGAGCTGTTCTCGAAGCCGACATCGAGTGCAATCTCGATCAGCGGCCTTGACGTGCGCTCGACCAGGAACATCGCCTTGGTCATGCGGATACGGTCGAGGGCAGTTCCGGGCGAAATGCCGGTCTTTTCCTGAAACAGGCGTTCGAGCTGGCGGCGGGAGACGCCGACATGATCCGCGATCTGTTCGACGCGCAGCTTTGCATCGAGGTTCTGCTCCATGAAAAGCAGGCTGGCCTTGATTCGCGGGTCGTTGTGGCTTGGCAAGGCGAGGGGCGAACGGCTCTGTCCCTCGCCGCCTTCGCGCCAGCGCTCGACCTGCAGGATCTCCAGCGCGTTCTTCTCCGCCTCGTCGCCAACATGGCGCTTGACGAGAAGGGCCGCCAGGTCGGCGACGGCGCTGCCGCCGGCGCAGGTGATGACGCGGCCGTCCTCGGCAAAAAGGCGCTCCGAGGTGAGCTGGTTGCGGGGAAAGCGCGACCGGAACTCCTCGTGATGAAGCCAGCTGACGCAGGCCAGCCGGTTGCGGAGCAGGCCGGCGGCGGCGAGGATGAAGCTGCCGGTGCAGACGCCGATGATCGTGACCTTCCTGGCTGCGGCGTCCTTGATGAAGTCGATCGTCTCGCGGTCGAGCGGCTCCTCGACATCCAGAAGGCCGCCGACGACGGCGATATAGTCGAAGCGCTCGGCGGCGCCGAAGCGGCCCGTCGGTGCGAGCTGGATGCCACAGCTGGCCTTGATCATCTGCGGCGTGGCGCTGATCACCTCCCAGTCGCAGAGCACACGGCCAGACCGATCATCGACGTCGCTCCCCAGTCTGAGCGTATCGACGAAGAGCGAGAAGGCGCTGAGCGTGAAATGCCGCGCAAGGATGAAGCCGACCCGGATCAGGGGCTGGTTCGGCGCGCTGGCCGCGGGTCGGATCGTGGTCTTTGTGTTCATCACTCGCCTGGCAGGATGTGGGAAGCTTCCGGCCGCCAGGATACCCAAAGTCGGGTACCAGGTTCAAGGTCCAGCTGATCGAGTTCGTCGTGACTCTTCTGCGCCTTGATCTCGATCGCCGCGGAGCCCTCCAGATGCACCACGGCGGTGGCACCGACGAACTCCTCACCGACAACGGCGGCTTCCAGGCAGTTCCAGTCCGCTGATGGCCGTTCACGGCTCAGGTTGATGCGGTCGCTCGAAACGGCGACAGTCGCCTTGTCACCGGCCGACAGATGCCCGACCGTGTCGCCGGGCACCTGGAACGCGCCGGCAGGCGTGGTGATCGTCATCGTGCCGGCAGCGATGCCGGAGACCTTGCCCGGGAAGATATTCGACGATCCCAGGAACTCCGCCACGAAGCGGGTGCGCGGCGCGCGGTAGATCTCCTGTGGCGTGCCGATCTGCTCGATCTTGCCGCGGCTCATGATCACGACACGGTCGGCCATCGAGAAAGCTTCCGACTGGCTGTGGGTGACATAGACGAAGGTGATGCCGAGCTCGCGCTGGAGGTTGGAAAGAACGGTCTGCATCCTGACCTTGAGATGGGCGTCGAGCGCCGAGAGCGGCTCGTCGAGCAGCAGGATCTCGGGCTCGGTGACCAGCGAGCGGGCAAGCGCCACGCGCTGGCGCTGGCCGCCGGAGAGGTGGGCGACGTTGCGCTCCGCAAACTCCGTGATCTGCATGCGGTCGAGCCACTTTTCGACGCGGCTGTGTCGCTCGGCCTTGGCGACGCGCCGCATGCGCAGGCTGAACTCGACATTTTCGCGCACCGTGAGAAAGGGAAAGAGCGCCAGGCTCTGCCAGACCATCGGCGTGTCGCGCTGCCAGGTCGGCAGGTCGTTGATGCGCTTGCCGGCCAGGCGGATCTCGCCTTCGCTGGGGCTCTCCAGTCCGGCCAGCATCCGCAGCGTCGTGGTCTTGCCGCAGCCCGATGAGCCCATGATGGCGAGGAATTCGCCCTTGTGGATGTCGAGATTGATTGGGCTGACGGCGGTGAAATTGCCGTAGCGCTTGGCGACGTGATCGAAGGTGACGAGGGGCTGCTGGGTCATGACGGGCGAGCTCCGGTAGGGGCTGATGACGGCGCGGCTGTGCGCTTCATCAGCAGGGTCTGGGCGAAGATGACGAGCGTGATCGAGACGACGAAGACGAAGGTGCCGATGACGTTTATGCGCGGGCTGACCTGGCCCTGCAGGAAGCCAAGCACCTTGACCGGCAGCGTCTCGTTGAGGCCGGAGACGAACCAGGAGACCGCGAATTCGTCGAAGGATACCGCCATCGTGATCATCAGCGAGGCAAAAATGGCCGGCTTGCAAAAGGGCACGATAACATGGCGCATAGCCATCCATTCCGACGCGCCGAGGTTCCAGGCGGCTGCTTCCAGCGACGGGTCCATCTGCGAGAGCCGGAGCCGGGTGATCGCCATGGCGAAGGGCGCGCACATCACCACATGGGCGATGATGACAGAGTGGATCGCGCCCGAAAGCTGGACGTTCGAGAGAAACGCCAGCATGGCGAGGCCGAGGATGACGACCGGGATCGTCGGCGGCAGCATGGCGAGCGCGACATAGACCGTCTTGCCGAAGAAGCGATAACGGAAATCGGTATAGGCCGCGCCGAAGCCGAAAAGTGTCGAGAGGACCGCGACCACGATGCCGACAATGAGCGTGTTGCGCAGGCCCTCGAGCGCCAGCGGATCATTGGCGACCGCCTCGTACCAGGTGGTGGAAAAGCCGCCGAGCGGGAGCGATGGAAAGCGGTCGACATTGAATGAGAAGACGAAGCTTGCGGCGATTGGCGCGAAGATGAAGGCCAGCGCCAGCGCAACATAGACCTTCAGTGCCCAGTCGATGGCGATGTTGCGATCATGGGTCATTTTCCGCGCTCCCTGTAGGCGTAGCGCACGGCGGCGAAGGAAACCGCTAGCAGCGTTGCGATCATGACGATGGCGATGACGGCGGCCCGGGGCCATTGCTGGCCGGATTTCGTGGTGTCGGTGATCAGGATGGACAGAGTCGGCGGATCGCCACCGCCGAGATAGAGCGGGCTGACGAAATCGCCGAAGGTCAGGATGAAGCAGAAAAGCGCCGCGATCACGAGGCCGACCTTGGCCGCAGGAATGATGACCTCGAAGACGGTGCGCAGCCGGCCGCAGCGGAGATTATGCGCCGCCTCGACCAGGTTCCGGTCGACGAAGACGAGGCTGAAGAGCTGCAGCAGGATGACCAGCGGCAGGCTGAGCGTGAGGTAGCCGATCATCTGGCCGAAGACGGAATTGAGCATGCCGTAGGGGCCGAGACCGACACGGGCGAAGAGCGCGTTGAAGATGCCGTTGTCGGAAAGGAAGATCTGCCAGGAATAGATCCTGACGAGGTAGCTGGTGAAGAAGGGCAGCACCATCAGGAACACGATCCAGCGCCGGGCCCGGTCCGAGAGCTTGAAGGCGATGGCATAGGCGCAGGGGAAGGCGATGACGCTGGTGATGGCGGCAGTCGCCGCTGATAGAGCGAAGGTCCGCAGATAGGCGTCCCAGAAGATGCCGCGGCCCAGCACATGCGCCCAGTTGGTGAAGACGAAGGCAGGCTCCATGCGGAAATTCCGCACGGTCCAGAAGCTTAGTGCCACCAGGAAGACCAGCGGCGCCAGGAAGAAGACGAGTTGCCAGAGCAGCAGTGGCACCGAGAAAGTCAGGCCGTAGAGCGTGATCGATTTCCGCATTCTCTTGGTTCCCGAGCGAGACGTGGACGCCTGCCGCTTGATGGCGAGGTTCGGCCCGGGAACGGGCAGCGCGCCCGGTCCCAGAGCCGCGGCGAGCGAGGGCCTCATGCGCCCTTGTAGTCAGACCAGAAGTCGTTCCAGTCCTCCAGGCTCTGCTGGATCGGCAGCTGGCGATACTGGATCCGGCCGGAGCGGATGAGATCCATGACATTGCTCTGGTC
Source organism: Rhizobium sp. (assembly GCA_019739215.1). Lineage (GTDB taxonomy): Bacteria > Pseudomonadota > Alphaproteobacteria > Rhizobiales > Rhizobiaceae > Rhizobium_E. Next base: position 131,830 of record JAHHDR010000001.1, on the reverse strand, counting down.
GAGCAGCATGCCCTGGCGCTTGGCCTCCTCAGGCGTTTCCTTTGCCAGAAGCTCCCAGCCCTTGCGGTTGGGGATCAGGGCCGGATAGGCCGCCATGTTGGCCGACTTCACCTGGCCCTTGGCCGAGGTGGAATACTGGATCCATTTCTTCGCCAGATCCGCCTTGGACGAGCCCTTGCCGATCGAGAAGCTCTCGGTCCATTGCAGGCCGCCCTGTTCGGGGATGACGCTGCGCACCTTGGCGCCGTTCTTTTCCAGCGTGCCCGATATCCAGTCGCCGATGCCGGCCATGGCCAGCATCTGGCCGTTCTGCAGCGAGGAGAATGTGCCGCCGTAATCGAAGAAGCCGCCGATCTGCGGCCGCAGCGTCGAGGTCTTTTCCTTGAGCTTCTCCCAGGCCGCCGCGTCGATGTCATAGGGCGACGCATTGCCGTTGAGCAGGCTGATTTCGCCGAGATTGGGCAGGTGCCAGTCGAAATGACCGACCTTGCCGGTGAGCTTCTCGTTCCAGAACACGTCGTAGCTCATCGCCTCCTTCTCGGTGACCGCCTCGGTATTGTAGGCGACGCCGAGGAAGCCGAAGCGGGCGAAGACCGAGTAGAGCTTGCCATCCTGCCAGTGGCCTGCGAATTGCTGGAATTCGGGGAAATAGTCGTCGAAGGGATAGTCCTTCGGGTCGAGTTCCTCAATATAGCCGGCGGCGTTGAGCTGCTGGACATATTCGGCGTCAGACAGGATGACGTCGAATGTGCCGGCCGGGGACTGGGCGATGAGGCCCAGCATGTTGTCGCCGCCGGTGTAATATTTCGGCTTGAACTTCACATTATGCTCGGCCTCGAATTCCGCCACCACGTCGGGCTCGGCGTGGCCGTACCAGGCGAGCATGGTGATCTCGGTCGGCGCGGCGAAGGCGCGGCGGTTGAGGAAGGGCGTGGCGAGAACCGCGCCGCCCAGCGCGGCCGAGGTCCGAAGGAACTGGCGGCGAGATGTGGACACTGTCGAAATATCTTTGGTCATGGCATTCCCCTTTGTGTTGTTTGGGGAAGGCTAAGCAGCGTCAGTCCATTTGAAAAATTAATTGTAGTAATTTTCGCATTAAGAAAGCTTATTGCCGGGCGAGCTCGACATGCCGTCGCGTCGGGTCGCCGGACACACCCGCCTCGTCGAGTCGGGCGATGACGTGGTTGACCAGGCGGATGCCGGCATCCGAAAGGCGCGGATGCTTGTAGAACAGGCCGACGCGGATTTCGGCCAGCGGCGGAAAGCCGTCCGTGTCCGTCAATGTCCGCATCCCCGGCAGCATCGTGTAGCGGGTCAAGGCGCTCACACCCAACCCGTTGATGACGGCATTCTGCAGGCCGCCGATACCCGGACCGGTATAGGCGATCCGCCAGCGGACCTGCGCCGCATCGAGCGCCTGGATCATGCGCGCACGGTAAGCGCAGCCTTCCGGATGGGCGGCAAGCGGTACGCCCCTTGCGGTGTCCAGGCTGCCGCTCTCGGATGCGGCCCAGATCGGACGCTCGATCCAGGATCGGGATAGATATTGCGTGTGCTCATTGTTGGCCATGGCAATGACCACGTCGAGTTCGTCGGCATGCAGGCGCTCGAGGATTTCGGCGCTCCAGCCGCAGTGAAGTTCCAGCGATATGCCTGCGTGCTGGCGGGTATATTCGGTGATCACGCCCTGGAGGAAGGCGACGGCATAATCGTTGGGCAGGCCGACGCGCAAAACGCCGGCGATCTTCGAGCGGTTGAAGTAAGACGCCGCCTCGTCGTTGAGCCGCAGGATCTCGCGCGCATAGCTCAGGAGCATCTCGCCCTCCGAGGTCAGCAGCAACGTGCGGCCGACCTGCTTGATCAGCGGGGCGCCGACCAGTTCTTCCAGCCGCCGCATCTGCAGCGAAATCGCCGGCTGGGTGCGGCCCAGCGCGTCGCCGGCCTTGGTATAGGCGCCGAGATCGATCACCGAGACGAAGGTGCGCAGCAGGTCGGTCTGGAAGTTGATGATGTTCCGCATCGGATTTGCGCTCCTTATGGAGTGATGAAGAATATAAATTTCCCATATCATCAGACGCGGATCAAATCAAAGCTCCCGATCCCTGAAAGGAGCTTGCCATGCCTGAACAGACCGTCTTTGCCGCCGAGCTTTCCTGGCCCGATTACGATGCCCGCGTGAAGGACGGATCGACGCCGATCCTGCTACCCGTGGGCTCGATGGAGCAGCACGGCCACCACATGCCGATGAATGTCGATGTCCTGCTGCCGGTGGAGTTCGCCCGGCGCGTGGCGGAGAAAACGGGCGCGCTGGTCGCGCCGCCTTTCACCTATGGCTACAAGTCGCACCAGAAGTCGGGCGGCGGCAATCACCTTCCCGGCACGACCAGCCTCGACGGCGCGACGCTGGTGGCGGCGCTGCGCGACGTGATCCGGGAATTCGCCCGCCACGGCGTCCGCAACATCTGCATGGTCAACGGCCATTTCGAGAATAGCTGGTTCATCATCGAGGGCATCGACCTGGCGCTGCGCGAACTCAAATGGGGCGGCATCGACGACATGAAGATCGTCGTGCTCTCCTATTGGGACTTCGTCGACAAGGCCACGATCGCGCGGCTCTATCCCAACGGCTTTGCCGGCTGGGACCTCGAGCATGGCGGCGTGCTGGAGACCTCACTGATGCTGGCGCTCTATCCGCGGCAAGTGTTTATGGCGCGGGCCGTCGACCACGAGCCGGCAAGCTTCCCGCCCTATGACGTCTATCCCGCCAGGCCCGAGTGGACGCCCTGCTGCGGCACGCTCTCCTCGCCGAAGGAGGCCTCGGCCGAGAAGGGCGAGATTCTGCTCGAGGTCTGTGTCGCGGGTATCGTGAAGGCGCTGGAGACAGAATTTCCCCGCAAATCGTGACACGAAAAAGTGGCGGGGGAGGCATTGCCAACCCCGCCACATCAGGACGCCGACAGGGGATGCGGCGTCAGTTCTTGATGATGTTGTGCTCCGGGCCGAAGGGGAAGCCGGTGATGTTCTCGGCGCCGTCTTCCTTGATGATCAGGATGTCGTGCTCGCGATAGCCGCCGGCACCCGGCATGCCCTCGGGCAGCATCACCATCGGCTCCATCGACACCACCATGCCCGGCTCCAGCACTGTCTCGATATCCTCGCGCAGCTCGACGCCGGCCTCGCGACCGTAATAATGGCTGAGCACGCCGAAGGAATGGCCATAGCCGAAGGAGCGGTATTTCAGGAGATCCCATTCGCGGTACATCTCGTTGAGCTCGATCGCGATGTCCTTGCAGCGCGCGCCCGGCTTGATCAGTTCGAGGCCGCGGCGATGCACGGCGACGTTCTTCTCCCAGATGTCGAGGCTTGCATCGTCGACATGGTCGCAGAACAACGTGCGCTCAAGCGCGGTGTAATAGCCGAAGATCATCGGGAAGGTGTTGAGCGACAGGATATCGCCCGACTGGACCTTGCGGTTTGTGACCGGGTTGTGCGCGCCGTCGGTGTTGATGCCGGACTGGAACCAGGTCCAGGTGTCCATCAGCTCGACATAGGGGAAGGAGTTGGCGATCTCGCGGGTCATCGCATTGGTCGTGGCGATCGCGACCTCATGCTCCGGCACGCCGGCCTTGACGGCTGCGACGCAGGCAGCACCACCGATATCGCAGATGCGGGTTCCGTGGCGGATCAGCGTCTGCTCCTCGAGCGACTTGACCGTGCGCATCCACATGGCGGGCTGGCTGACGTCGACGAATTCAACGCCCGGAAGCGCCTCTTCAAGCTGGCGGCGGAAGTCGAGATTCACGTGATCGAACTCGATGCCGATGCGCTTGGCGCCCTGCGTCAGCTGGCGGGCGGCGCGGTAGAAATTGTCACGACGCCAGTCGGTATAGGTGATGTTGTCGCCGAAGCTGCGGCGCCAGGGCTGGCCGCCGTCGATGCCGGCGGAGATCGTCGTGGCGTTGTCATGGTCGATGACCATGCCGTATTTGCGGCCGAAATAGCAGTAGAGCCAGCCGGAATAGTAGTTGATGCAGTGATAGGACGTGAACAGCGCGGAATCGACATTGTTCTTGGCCATCCAGCCGCGCAGGTCGTTCTGCCGGCGCGCCATTTCCGCGGGCGTGAACGGGGAAAACTCCTTCTCGCCATTGTGCCATTTCATCACGTGCAGCATGTCGTCGGTCATCGGGCTTTCCTCCAGTGGGTGAATGAGACCCCCGGAAGTTAGCGTTTCCCTATGCATTTCAGAAATTTATTCAGCTGATGCAGCGATAACCATGGCTTATCAAGCCGACCACATGATGGCAGTAGTGAAATATATTTCAGAGTATGAATTTTATTGACGACAACTGTCGACCGTGTTTATCTCACCCTGCCGGCGGTCGAGGAGGAGCGCCGGATTCACTTGATCCGAGGCCGCCCAGCGGGCGCCACCGGCAATTTTTGGAGCGGGGCCCTGGCCCGGAGGAGGAACTTTGCGCAAATTTTTCAGCACCACCGCACTGGCCATCGTGGCAGGCGCGACACTGATGTCGACCGCCGCGCTGGCGGATACCGAGGGCGCCTTTCGCTGCAAGCCCGGCGAGAAATATGTGATGAACGTGATGGTCTCGGGCGTCGAATACTGGTTCCCGGTCTATGAGATGTTCAAGCAGGCCGGCCAGCAGATGGGCTGCGAGACCGCCTATACCGGCACGCCTGAATATGACGTCAACAAGCAGATTGCGAGTTTCGACCAGGCGCTGGCGCAGAACCCGGCCGGCATCCTCGTCCATCCGATGAACTCCGACCCGTTCATTGAGCCGATCAACCGCGCCATCGACCAGGGCACGGCCGTCGTGACCTTCGCGGCCGACTCGCCGCTGTCCAAGCGCGTGTCGTTCATCACCTCGGACAACACCCGCGAGGGCACCTATGCTGCCGACGCGATCGCCGAAAAGCTCGGCGGCAAGGGTGAGTATGCCGTGCTGGAAAATCCCGGACAGGACAATCACGACAAGCGCATCGCCGCCTTCATCGCCCGGATGGAGGAGAAGTATCCCGACATGAAGCTCGTCGGCCGCGCCGCGTCCAATCAGGATCCGGCCAAGGCGTACCAGGGCCTGATGAGCATCATCCAGGCCAATCCCAACCTTAATGCCGTGTTCATGCCCGAGGCCAATTCCGCGATCGGCGCGGCGCAGGCATCCAAGGAAAGTGGCGGCAAGGTGCTGGTGATGTGCGCCGACGTCAACGCCAACATCCTCGACATGATCAAGGCCGGCGAAGTCTTCGGTTCGATCAATCCCAACCAAGGCATGCAAGGCTACATGGGCTTCATGCTGCTCTATCTCGCCAAGCATCCGGAACTCATCGACCCGATGAACGATGCCAAGCGCTCGGGCTTCAACCCGATGAGCGTGCCCGTCGTCGACAACGGGCTCTCCATCGTGACCGCCGACAATGCCGACGATTTCTACTGGGACAAGTATCTCAAGCGTCGCGGCACCAAGGGCATCGAAGAGTAAGGAGCGGGGATCCATCCGGGGCGCGAGGCTGTCGCCTTCGCTCCGGGTGACCTCGGGAGGATCGTAAATGTCTGGACCGGTGTTGGAAATACGCCATGTCTCGAAACATTTCGGGGCGATCAGGGCGCTGGACGATGTCGATTTCACGCTTGAGGCGGGTGAAATCCATGCGCTCTGCGGCGAAAACGGCGCGGGCAAGTCGACGCTGATGAATATCATCGCCGGGGTACTCCGACCCGACGAGGGCGAGATCCGGCTCGATGCCAAGGCGGTCAGCCTGTCCTCCCCGGCGTCTGCCAAGGCGCTCGGCATTGGGCTGGTGCACCAGGAGATCGCGCTCTGCCCCGACATTTCCGTGGCCGAAAACATGTTCATGGCGGCGACGGGCGGCAGTCGGAAGCTGTTCATGAACTATGCGAGCCTGATGCGCGAGGCGCAGGCGGTGATGAGCCGGCTCGCGCCGGTGGACGTGCGCCAGCGGGTCGGCACGCTTCCCATTTCCACCCAGCAACTGGTCGAGATCGCCAAGGCGTTGACGCTGGACTGCCGCGTGCTGATCTTCGACGAGCCGACGGCGGCGCTGACCGAGACCGAGGCGCAGATCCTGTTCGGCATCATCCGGGATCTGAAGGCGCAAGGCATTTCCATCATCTATATCAGCCACCGCATGGCCGAGATATTCGCGCTCTGCGACCGCGTGACGGTGTTTCGCGACGGGCGCTATGTCTGCACCCAGACGGTTGCGGAGACCACGCCGGACGAGGTGGTGCGGAGAATGGTCGGCCGCGAGATCGCACAGCTCTATCCGGCGAAGCTCGACGAAGAGGACCGCACGGGTGAGGTCGTCCTGTCCGTTCGCGGCCTCGGGGATGGCGAACGTTTCGCCCATGTCAGCTTCGAGCTCGAGAAGGGTGAGATCCTTGGGATCGGCGGACTGATCGGCTCTGGGCGCACCGAGATCGCCGAGGGCATCTGCGGCCTGAGGCCGGTCACTGTGGGCGAGGTCGTGCTTGGCGGGAGGCGGCAGAGGATCCGGCGCTATTCGGATGCGGTGGCAGCGGGCATCGTCTACCTCTCAGAGGACCGCAAGGGCTCCGGCCTGTTTCTGGATCTGTCGATCGCCGGCAATGTGTCCGCTCTCGATCTCGATCGCGTCACCCGGTTCGGCCTGGTCGATCGCGAGGCCGAGGCGTCGCAGGCGAACGAGTTCTCCCGCCGGCTCTCGATCCGGATGGGTGGCATCGACGATCCTGTCTCGTCGCTCTCGGGCGGCAACCAGCAGAAGGTGGCGATTGCCAAGCAGCTCGCGGTGGAGCCGCGTGTGATCATCATGGACGAGCCGACGCGCGGCATCGATGTCGGGGCCAAATCGGAAATCCACCGGCTGCTGCGCGATCTCGCGTCATCCGGCATCGGCATTGTCGTCATCTCCTCGGAGCTGCCCGAACTGCTCGGTCTCTGCGACCGGGTGCTGGTGGTGCGCGAGGGTCGCGTCGCGGGCGAACTGGGGGCGGAGGAGATGTCGGAAGAAGCGGTGATGCGACTGGCATCCGGCATCGGCAAGAACAGACAGGCGAAGAATGCGCAGGCGCATCATGCAGCCTGACACGGAACAGAATTCGGGAGGAAAGACGATGGCCGTCGATACGGTGATGATGGCGCGGGACGCGAGGCTTCCGACCTGGAAGCGGCTGGCGACCATGCGGGAGGCGGGCCTGATCGCCATCATTCTCGCGCTCTGCATCATCATGAGCTTCGCCTCGCCGCATTTCCTGACGCTCGGCAATTTCCGGGCGATGCTGATGTCGTTTTCGATCGAGGGCATCGTCGTCGTGGGCATGACGGTGCTGCTGATCGTCGGCGGCATCGACCTTGCCGTCGGCTCGGTCGTCTGCTTCGCCATGGTGTTCGCCGGCTCGATGTTCGTGCTCGGGGTCGATCCGTGGACGGCATCGCTGCTTGGCATATTGATGAGCGCGCTGATCGGGGCTGTGATGGGCTTCTTCGTGACGGTGGTGGGGCTCAATCACTTCATCACCTCGCTTGCGGCAATGGTGATCGTGCGGGGTCTCTGCCTTGCGATCACCAAGGGCACGCCGATCTCGCTGTTCACGCTGCCGCCGGAATTCAAGGCGGTGGGACAAGGATCGCTGTTCGGCGTGCCCTACGTGATCCTGATCTTTCTCGCGGTCATCGTGGTCTTCGACTTCCTGCTGCGCCGGGCCACGGCCTTCCGCAAGGTGTTCTATACCGGCTCGAACGCGAAGGCGGCGCTTTATTCCGGTATCCGCACCAACCAGGTGAAGTTCTGGGTGACCGTCATGTGCTCGACGCTGGCGGGATTCGCCGGCATCATCTACATGGCGCGGTTCGGTTCGGCGACGCCGACCTTCGGCGTGGGCATGGAACTCAACATCATCGCCGCGGCCGTCATCGGCGGCGCCTCGCTCAACGGCGGGTCGGGCACGATCCTCGGCGCCATCCTCGGCATCGCGCTGCTCTCGGTCGTCACCTCGTCGCTCGTGCTTCTCAACATATCGGTCTATTGGCAGGACATGATAAAGGGGTGCATTCTGCTCGCGGCCGTCTCGGCCGACCATTTCCTGCACAAGCGCAAGGCATGACCATGGCGACGCCCAAGACCCCATCGAAAGTCGCCTCTTCCAAGGTCATCAGCATGCCGCGCGAGGAACTGACCACGGCGCGCCAGATGCACCAGGCATTGGTGATGCACTTCCTGGAAGGGCTGACCCAGGCGCAGATCGCCGACCGGCTCGGCGTGTCGCATGCCACCGTCAACCGGCTGATCAAGCGCGGCCGCCAGCTTGGGCTGGTCGAGATCAAGATCAGGTCGCCGATGGAACCGCTGGTCGAGATGGAGGAACGGCTCGTTGCGCTCGGTGGAATCGCGCGCGCCGTGGTGGTGCCCACCGTGTCCGAAAATAAGGTGACGGCGCTGCAGGCCGTGGGCGAGGCGGCCGCGCGGCTGCTGCTCGAAACAATCGCAGATGGCGACACGGTCTGCATCACCGGCGGCAAGGGCGTTTCTGCGGTCGTGGCAGGGCTGCATGGCCCGCACGGGCTGAAGGTGGAAGTCGCGCCGGTCACCGGCTGCGTCCAGGGCAAGCACTATACCGACGTCAACCATGTCGGCGCGCTGATGGCCGAGGGTCTTGGCGGCCGCGCCTACCAGATCCACGCGCCACTGTTTGCCGACGATGCCGCGGAGCGGGCCATGCTGCTCAACATGCGTTCGGTCGCCGACGTGTTCCGCAGGGCGCGCGAGGCCCGCATTGCGGTGGTCGGCATCGGCTCGATCCTGTCGGACGATTCGAGCTATTACGATCTTCATCCATCCTCCGGCACCGATCGTGAGACGATCGGCAAGTCCGGCGCCTATTGCGAACTGCTCGCCCACCTGCTCGATCGCGAGGGCCGGGTCTGCGATTACGCGCTCAATCGCTCGCTGGTGGCGCTGACACTCGACGAATTCGCGCAGATCCCGCTCAAGATCGGCGTTGCGGCCGGCGCCAACAAGGCCGGTCCGATCCTGTCTGTGATGAAGGGCGGCCATCTCGATACACTCGTCACCGACGAGGCGACGGCGTCGCGCGTCATCGACATGGCGCAGGCCGAGGGAGAACATTGACCATGGCGGAACAGATCACGCGCGACATCGGCAGGTCCGGCGTCAAGGCATCGGCAGTCGGGCTGGGCACCTGGGCAATCGGCGGCTGGATGTGGGGCGGCACCGACGAAGCGGAATCAATAGCAGCGATCCAAGCGTCGCTCGATGCCGGTGTGACACTGATCGACACGGCGCCCGCCTATGGGCTCGGTCGCTCGGAAGAGATCGTCGGCAAGGCACTCAAGGGGCGCCGGGAGCAGGCAGTCATCGCCACGAAATGCGGCCTGGTCTGGCACACCACCAAGGGCAGGCATTTCTTCGACCAGGACGGCAAACCCGTCCATCGCTATCTCGGCCGCGACGCTATCTTTCATGAGGTCGAAGGGAGCCTGAAGCGGCTCGGCACCGACCATATCGATCTCTACATCACCCATTGGCAGGACCCGACCACGCCGGTGGAGGACACGATGGCGGCGCTCGAAGACCTGAGGACGGCGGGCAAGATCCGCGCGATCGGGGCGAGCAATCTCGATGCGACGGACCTCAAGGCTTATATCAGGACCGGTGGCCTGGATGCGATCCAGGAACGGTTCAGTATGATCGATCGCGCCATCGACACCGAACTGCTGCCGCTGACGACGGCGAACGGGATTGCGACACTGAGCTACTCGTCGCTGGCGCTCGGGCTGCTCTCCGGCACCATCGGGCCGGATCGGGTGTTTTCCGGCGACGACCAGCGCAAGGACAATTCGCGCTTTTCAATCGAGAACCGCCGCAAGGTTGCGGGTTTTGCCGGGGCGATCAGGCCGGTGGCGGAGGCGCATGAAGCGTCCATTGCGCAGATCGTGATCGCCTGGACGCTGGCCCAGCCGGGCGTAACCTTTGCCCTGTGCGGTGCGCGCAATCCGGCGCAGGCCATCGACAATGCCCGGGCCGGCGAAATCCGTCTCCTGCCCGAGGATCACTCCACCATCGACCGCGCGATATCGACATGGCTGTCGGCCATGGACGGATAACGAGACCCAGACATGAACCGAGACGAGATTTTCAACGGGCTCGCGAGACGCCCGAACCCCGATGTATTGGTCATCGGCGGCGGCATCAACGGGATCAGCGTGTTCCGTGAACTGGCACTGCAGGGCGTCGACGTTCTGCTGGTCGAGCGCAGCGATTATTGTTCAGGGGCGAGTGCGGCGCTATCGCGCATGGTGCATGGCGGCTTGCGCTATCTGGAGAATGGCGAGTTCAAGCTGGTCAAGGAGTCGCTCGAGGAGCGCGACCGGCTGCTGGCCAACGCGCCGCACTACGTCTCGCCGCTGATGACGACCGTGCCGGTGTTCGATGTCTTCTCCGGTGTCGCGAACGGCGCGGTGCGCTTCCTCGGTCTCAGCCGGCGGCCGAGCCGGCGTGGCGCCGTGGTGGTCAAGCTTGGCTTGTCGATCTACGATTTCCTGACACGCCGTCGTGCGGCCATGCCCGGGCACAGCTTTCGCGGCCGGCGACGCACCTTCGGTCTCTGGCCGGCGCTCAACCCGGATCTGATCGGCTCCGCCACCTATTACGACGCGCAGGTGAGCCACCCCGAGCGGCTCGGCATCGAACTGCTGAAGGACGGTTTGCAGGCCGGCGTGCATGCGCGCGCGCTCAACTATGCCGAGGTCCGTCGCGGGGCGCAGGGTCTCGTCCTGCATGACGGCGTGACCGGTCGCTCGACGGCGATCGCGCCACGGATCGTCGTCAACGCCACGGGCGGCTGGATCGACCTGACCAACCGGGGTATCCTGCCGGACGACGCCGTGCCGGCTCCCCTGATGGGCGGCACCAAGGGCTCGCACCTCATGATCGACAATCCCGATCTGCTGGAAGCGCTGGGCGGCCACATGCTCTATTACGAGAACGAGGATGGCCGGATCTGCATCCTGTTCCCCTATCTCGGCAAGGTTCTGGTCGGCTCGACCGACATCCGCGTCGACGATCCCGGCACGGTGCGCTGCGAGGCGGACGAGCGGGACTATATTCTCCAGTCGCTGGCCTTCGTGCTGCCGGATATCAAGATCGCGCCGGAACAGATTGTCTACCAGTTTGCGGGCGTGCGGCCGCTTCCGGCCAGCGAGGACAGCTTCACCGGTCGTATCCCGCGCGACCATTTCTGCACCGTCGTCGAGACCGTAGGGTCGCCGCCGGTGCTCTGCATGATCGGCGGCAAGTGGACGACGTTTCGTTCTTTTGGAGAGCTCGCATCGACCATGGTGCTCGAAAGGCTTGGCCGGCATGCGCGGGTCGAGACGGCCGAGCGCGCCATCGGCGGCGGGCGCAGCTATCCTGCGGTGGCGCGGCCCTGGAAGAAGGCATTGGCCGCGCGCACAGGCCTGTCCCTTTCCCGCGTCGACGGCCTGTTTTCCTTGTATGGCACCGATGCTGCGGAGGTCGCCGCCTTCATCGCCGAAGGCGCTGATTCCGGCCTGGCCGATAGCGCACATTCGGTGCGTGAATGCATTCATCTCATTCGCGAGGAGGCCGTGGAGCATCTTGACGATCTCCTGCTGCGCCGCACGACGCTGGGCGTCTCCGGACAACTCTCGCTCGACACGGTCGACGCCGTCCTCGACATCCTCGCCGACGAACGCGGCTGGAGCGATGTGGAGAAAGTTGCGGAGCGGCGGCGCTTCCTCACACTTCTCGCCGAGTGCCATGGCGTGGGCGAGGCCATGCTCAAATCCAGAAACACAGACAGGAGTGTGCCATGCGCCACAACAGCAAGGTGAGAATGAACAGGCTCTTCGGCAAGGGACGGTGCCTCGATGTCGCGATTGATCACGGTGTCTGCAATGAACCGTCCTTCCTCAATGGGCTCGAAGACATCGATGCCGTGGTCAAGTCGCTGGTGGCGGCGAAGCCCGATGCGATCCAGATGAATTTCGGCCAGGCCGACCTTCTGCAGACGATCGACGGCAAGGATAAGCCCGCACTCGTTATGCGCATAGACATGGGCAATCCCTACAACCGCATCCGCCATCGCCACATGTGGGCGGTGCTGCAGAACGAGGCCGAGCCGCTGGTCGGGGCGCTTTCGATGGATGCGGCCTGCGTCGTCGTCAATCTGTTCATGCTGCCCGACGAGCCCGAGCTCTTCAAGCAATGCATCCAGAACATCGCCCGCGTCCGGGCCGATTGCGACAAATACGGCATGCCGCTGATGATCGAGCCGCTGGTCATGCAGCCGGTGACGGAAGCCGGCGGCTACATGGTCGATGGCGATTGCGAGAAGATCGTGACGCTGACGCGGCTTGCGCGCGAGATGGGTGCGGATATCATCAAGGCCGACCCGACCACCAACGCGGAGGATTTCCACAAGGTGGTCGAGGCAGCGCGTTGCCCGGTGCTGGTGCGCGGCGGCGGGCGGGAAGATCTCCGCATCGTGTTCGAGAAGTCCGCGGCGCTGATGAAACAGGGCGCCATGGGCATGGTCTATGGCCGCAACATCTACCAGCATGCCAATCCTGACGCGGTCGTGCGTGGCCTGATGGCCCTGATCCACGACGGCGCTGATGCGGCAACCGCCTATGCTGCCTACGAACAGGGTTGACGGCGACACGCCGACGAGAGTGACGACCCGGAGGAGGGGTTCGCCATGGGAGACTACCTGCTCGGCCTCGATGCCGGCAACACGGTCATCAAGGCCGTCATCTTCGATCTCGACGGGCGCGAGATCGCCCATGCGGCACGCGAGGGCCACAGCCGCATGCCGCAACCGGGCCATGTCGAGCGCGATCTCGTCGAGTTCTGGGACAACGCCAAGGCGGTGATCGGCGACTGCATCGCCGGCGCCGGCATCGATCCCCGGGAGATCCGGGCCATTGGTTGCGCCGGCCATGGCAACGGGCTCTACGCGCTCGACAGGAGCGGCGCACCGCTGATCGGTATCCAGTCCATCGATACACGCGCGGCGGCGCTTGCCGAGGAACTGGAGGCCGCCGGGGTCGGAGACATAACGATCGAGATCGGCCGCCAGCGCCCGTGGCCGGCGCAGACGCCGACGCTGCTCGCCTGGCTCAAGCGCTACCAGCCCGAAACGTTCGAGAAGATGGGCACGGTCTTCCTGTGCAAGGACTATGTGACCAACCGTCTGACCGGCGAGCGGGTGTCCGACATGTCGGACATGAGCGGGTGCGGGCTGCTCAACCTCGATAGCCGCGACTATGACGGCCGCCTGCTCGCGGCCTTCGGCATGCCGGAGGGCATGGCGCTCCTGCCCAGGCTCGTCGAAAGCGACGCGATTGCTGGCCATGTTACCGCAGCCGCGGCCGAATCCACGGGCTTGGCCGAAGGCACGCCGGTCGTGGGTGGGCTCTTCGATGTCATCGCCTCGGCGGTCGGATCTGGCGTGACCCGAACCGGTGCCGCCTCGATCATCGCCGGAACCTGGAGCATCAACCAGGTGATTGTCGGTACGACCCAACTGTCGAGGCCGGTCTTCATGTGGTCGACCTTCGATCGCACGCGCTACATGGCGATGGAAAACAGCGCGACCTCGGCAGCGAACCTCGAATGGATGGTGCGCGAGTTCTTCGACGACTGTCCCGAAGGCGTGTCGCCGTTCGATCGTTGCTGCGAGCTTGCCGCAAGCGTTGCACCTTCGGCGTCAGCGCCGTTCTACCATCCGTTTCTCTACGGAGCTCAGACGGACGGTAATGCGCGCGCCGGCTTTTATGCGATCGGTGGCTGGCACGGCAAGCCGGAGCTGATGCGGGCGGTGCTTGAGGGCGTCGTCTTCGGCCATCGCTGGCACCTGGAGCGATTGTCGGCAGCAGGCGTGCACGTGGGGGACGCGATCCTGTCGGGTGGAGGCTCGCGCAGCCGCATCTGGCCGCAGATCTTCGCGGACATTCTCGGGTTGACCATCCGGGTGACGCGCTCGCGCGAGACAGGCGCACTTGGCGCAGCGATCGCCGCGGGCACCGGCGTCGGCATATTCAGCGACTTCTCCGATGGCGCGGATCGCATGGTCCGGATCGAGCGGGTCTGTGGAGCCCGACACTTCGAAACGGCAAACCTACGACGATCGCTATGAGATCTACACGATGATTCTCGATCGCATGACACCGGTCTGGAAACGCATCGAGAGCCTGAACGCCAGGGCGCAAGCTCTGTAGGTCCTGATGCCGTCAGACGTGGTGGCAGGCAGCGCCCGGCCGTTGATATCGGACGGGTGGCCAGCGCATTTTGAGCGCCGAAACGAAACCTTCTGAAGCCTCGCTCGTTATAAAGCGGGAAAATTTTGCCCGGCATATGCCACCGCCTGTCCGAGGGGCCATCGACCCTTCCGCGGCATGCCTGGATGTTTGCAAGCAGGAATCAGGAGCCTGGATTGTTGAGTTACGATAGGTCGAACGTCGATCTCACGAATTGTGACAGAGAGCCGATCCACATTCCGGGAAGCATACAGCCGCATGGCGCCCTGCTTGTCGTCAATCCCCGCACCTATGAGATCTGTTACGCTTCCGCGAATGTCGAGCATCGGGTGAACGCCCGCGTCGACGACGTGGTTGCGAAGCCGCTAGAGGCGGTGCTGGGTCAGAAGCTGACCCATGACGTCCGCAACGCCCTAGCCGTCGCAGCGACCGGGCAGAAGACGAGCGTGATCGTCAGGGCCAATCTCGGAGAAAGCCGTGCGCCTTGCGACATCCTGGTTCATGAATTCGGCGGCTGGCTGTTTCTGGAACTGGAAGACGCGGCGCCGGTCGATGACACCGAGACCGCGCTGCACCTGACCCAGTCGCTTGTTCGCAGGATCGACCGGGAAACCGAGATCGAGCCGCTGAGCAAGGCCGTGGCCCGGCTTGTTCGTGCCACGCTCGGCTATGACAGGGTGATGGTCTACCGCTTCCTGCACAATGGCGCGGGGCGGGTGATCGCGGAAGCGAAGAATTCGCACCTGGCCTCCTTCCTCGGGCACCACTTTCCGGCGGGCGATATTCCCGCCCAGGCGCGGCGCCTCTATGTCGAAAACTGGGTCAGGGTGATCGGGGACTCCGGCTTCGACCCCGTGCCTCTGGTGCCCGGACTGAACGACGGGGAAAGCCCCATCGATATGTCGCACACGCATCTGCGCAGCGTCTCGCCGATCCATTGCGAGTATCTCAGGAACATGGGAATCTCGGCCTCGATGTCGATATCCATCGTGGTCGACGGCGAGCTCTGGGGCCTGGTCGCATGCCACCACGACACACCAAAGACGCTGTCTATCCCGCTCAGGATGTCAGCCGAACTGTTCGGCCAGTATCTCTCGCTGCACATTTCCTCGATTGAAAACCGCAGGGCGAAGGTCGCTGCCGCCGCGACCCGAAGGAAGCTCGACGCGATCATATCGACGATCGACGGCGCCGAGCCGGTCGAGTCGATCCTCAAGCGCAAGCTTACCGAATTCTCCAGCCTCATCGCCTGCGACGGCGCTGCGGTCTGGACGGATGGCGAGTGGACGGCGACTGGCGTCGTGCCTGATGACAAGGATGTGAAGCATCTCATGTCGGTGGTCGCCAAACGGGCGGGCCGAAAGATCTGGGACACGCAGAATCTTCGGGCAGTTGTTCCAGACGCCGATGTCTATGGCGAGCGGGTCGCCGGCCTGCTGGCGATACCGATCTCGCCGGTGGCGGATGATTATCTCTGCTTCTTCCGCAGCGAGGAGGCCTTCGAGATGAGCTGGGCCGGTGAGCCGGTCAAGAACGAAGTCGCGACCCTAGACGGCGCTCGCCTGTCGCCGCGCGGGAGTTTCGAGACCTGGCGCGATGACGTCCGGAACCATTCGGTGCCGTGGACCGATGCCGACCTCATCATCGCCGAGGCCATCCGAAACTATGTCCGCGACGTATTGATCAGCCACAATGATGCGACCGAGGAAATGCGGGTCCGGACGGAAAGCGAGCGCGCGCTGCTGAACGCGGAACTCAACCATCGCGTCAAGAACATCCTTGCGCTGGTGAAGTCCATCGCCGTCCAGACCGGCGCCAACGCATCGAGCGTGGACGACTATGCGCGTTCGTTCGAAGGGCGGCTGCGGGCATTGTCCTATGCGCACGACCAGTCCTTTGCCGGCACGGACGGGGGAGAACTGCGATCCCTGATCGAATCCGAAGCCAGCATGCACCGGTTCAGCAATGTCCCGGACAGAATCGCGATCTCTGGTCCGCCCGTTGGCCTCTCGGAGCGCGCTTTCGGCGTGATCGCGCTGCTTCTGCACGAGATGATGACCAATGCTGCCAAGTATGGCAGCCTGTCCTCACCCGCGGGCCGTCTCGAGGTGATGTGGTCGCTTGCGGAAAACGGTGACTGCCTGATCAACTGGCGCGAGAGTGGCGGTCCGCCCGTCGAAAAGCCCACGCGCTCCGGGTTCGGGACGACGCTCATCGAGCGAACTCTGCAGCACGACCTTGGCGGCAGGGTGGAGATGGACTTTGCGACCGATGGCCTGACGTCGGAGTTCCTTGTGCCAGCCGCGCATCTGCGGACGATTGCCGACAAGGCAGTCGCCGGGCAGGAGGATGACCTAATGGAGCAGCCGCTCGCGGGCCTGATGGTGCTCTTGGTCGAAGACCAGGCGCTGATCGCCATGGACACCGAGGAACTGCTGAGAAATCTCGGCGCCGTAGAAGTGGTGATCGCGCCGAGCGTCACCACCGCAATGAGCAGTCTCTCGCAATCGAAACCGCACTGCGCGGTCCTGGATCTCAATCTCGGCCCGGAATCGTCGGAACCGATCGCTCTGGCCTTGCAGGAACGCGGAATACCTTACATCTTCGCGACCGGCTACCGCGACAGCGTTGCGATTCCCGGGATGTTCTCCAGCATTCCGGTGGTTCGGAAGCCGGTCTCACAGGACAGTCTCTCGCGGCAGCTTTCCGAGGCAATGCGCCACACGAATGCGTGATAACCATATTGGAAGTTCCCCGGACCTTTACGCCGCGTGCTGCATTGTAGAGCTAAGTAAATCACATTTGAGCAGGTTGAATGCCCACATCGATCGGGATTTTGGTTGTAGAGGATGAAGTCTTGCTCCGGATGGACATGGCGGATCATCTTTCCGGACAAGGGTTTCATGTGTTCGAAGCGGGAGATGCCGATGAGGCCATCATTCTGCTCGAGCAAAATCCAGCGATCCGGCTTGTGATCACCGACATCGACATGCCGGGCTCGATGGACGGGCTCAAGCTGGCCGAGGCAGTGCGGAACCGTTGGCCGCCGGTCAAGATCATCGTGGTCTCGGGTCATCGGGTGGTTGAGATCACGGACCTGCCCGACGGAAGCATGTTCTTCTCGAAGCCGTATTTGCCGTCTCGTATCGTCGCCTCGATGCACGAGCTTTTGAGAGCCTGACGGACCAGAAGCCATCGTTTCCGTACGGTGGGAGACCAAGTTCCCGAATGCGGAACATCTCTACCGAGCCCACGTTTAGGATCGCCCACGTCGCGTGGGCATCTGGAACTCCGGGAGCGCGTCATGGCCAAGAAATCTTCTTCAAAACAAACACAATCGAAGTCCTCATCCGCCGGTGGAAGCCCGGATCGGCCCATCGCGAAAATTCACGACCAGACTTTGGCGAGAGGCGAAGGCGGCGAACTTCATCAGGTCGCCGAGACCGGACAGCCGGTCCTGACGACCGCGCAGGGCGGCCCGGTGGCGGATGACCAGAACTCGCTCAGGGTCGGCCCGCGCGGCCCGCTGGTGATGGACGACTTTCACTTCCGGGAGAAGATGTTCCACTTCGACCATGAGCGCATTCCCGAACGGGTGGTGCATGCGCGCGGCTATGGCGCCCACGGCTTTTTTCGAGACCTATGAATCCCTCGCCGCCTACACGCGCGCCGACGTTTTCCAGCGGGCAGGGGAAAAGACCCCGGCCTTCGTGCGGTTCTCGACCGTGGCGGGCAACAAGGGGTCGTTCGACTTGGCCCGGGATGTCCGGGGATTCGCGGTCAAGCTCTACACCCAGGAGGGCAACTGGGACATTGTCGGCAACAATATCCCGGTCTTCTTCATCCAGGACGCGATCAAGTTTCCCGACATGGTGCATGCGGTGAAACAGGAGCCGGACCGCGCCTTCCCGCAAGCCCAGAGCGCCCACGATAATTTCTGGGATTTCATCAGCCTAACCCCCGAGAGCTTCCACATGATCATGTGGGTGATGTCGGACCGCGCCATTCCGCGCTCCTTCCGCTTCATGGAAGGGTTCGGCGTTCACACGTTCCGCATGATCAATGCCGAGGGTGAATCGACATTCGTGAAGTTCCACTGGAAGCCGAAGCTCGGACTCCAGTCGGTGGCGTGGAACGAAGCGGTCAAGATCAACGGGGCCGATCCGGACTTCCACCGCCGCGACCTCTGGAACGCCGTCAAATCCGGCAACTTCCCCGAATGGGAGCTCTGCCTGCAGCTTTTCGACCAGGCGTTTGCCGACAGTTTCGATTTCGACGTGCTCGATCCGACAAAGCTCATTCCCGAGGAGGTGTTGCCGGCGAAGCCTGTGGGTCGCGTGGTACTGGATCGCATGCCCGACAATTTCTTCGCAGAGACCGAGCAGGTCGCCTTCATGACCCAGAACGTGCCGCCGGGTATCGATTTCTCCAACGATCCGCTGCTCCAGGGCCGCAATTTCAGCTACCTCGACACACAGCTCAAGCGGCTCGGCGGTCCCAACTTTACCCATATTCCGATCAACGCGCCGAAATGTCCCTTCCACCACTTCCAGCAGGACGGGCACATGGCGATGCGCAATCCCGTGGGCCGCGCTAACTATCAGCCGAATTCCTGGGGCGAGGGCCCGCGGGAATCGCCCGACCGCGGCTTCGAGCATTTTGCCGCGGAGGAGCAGGGGCAGAAAGCGCGACTGCGTCCCGAGAGCTTCGCCGACCATTACAGCCAGGCGCGGCAGTTCTATATCAGCCAGACGCCGCCCGAACAGCGGCATATCCAAATGGCGCTCACCTTCGAACTGAGCAAGGTCGAGACCCCCGTGATCCGCGAGCGCGTCGTCTCGCACCTAATGAATATCGACGAGACGCTTGCCAGTGCGGTGGCGCAGAAGCTCGGGATTCAAACGATGCCGCGTCCGGCCGATGCGGCGATGCCGACGCGGCAGGACCTGGACCCGTCACCGGCGCTCAGCATCGTTGAGCGCGGACCCAAGCGGTTCGAAGGCCGGAAACTCGGAATACTGATCAGCGATGGCGTCGATGCAAAGCTGCTGGCGGGTCTGCAGGATGCAATTGCCGCAGCCGGGGCCGAGGCGGAACTGATTGCGCCAAAGGTCGGGGGTGTCACCGCATCCGACGGCAATCGGATTGTGGCCAACCACATGATCGATGGTGGTCCGTCGGTGCTCTTCGATGCCGTTGCGCTGCTTGTGGCGGCGGAGGCGGTAGACGATCTCGTCGATGAGGCGACGGCGCGCGACTTCGTCGCGGATGCCTTTCAGCACTGCAAGTTCATCGGCTACGTGGCCGCCGCCAAGCCGCTCCTCCAGGTTGCGGGAATTGCGGACAAGCTGGACGAGGGCACGATCGAGTTGCCGGGCGAGAGCCTTTCGGCCTTCGTCGAGCAACTGGGCAAGCTCCGTGTCTGGGCGCGGGAGCCGGCCGTGAAACTGGGCAAGGCGTCAACCCCGCGCTCGAAATAGCGCGCGACAAGACCGGCGGCGTGGCGATCACAGGCAATGCGACGTCGCCACGACCGGAAACAAGGTCCAGAGGTTGGCCACGAGCGCGACAACGGCGAGCCCGACGCTGATGCGCCGGGTGAGCGGGGAGGGCGATGCCATCCGGCTGTTGCCGAGGGCGAACAGCATTCCGGCCTGGGCGACGATGGAAAATGCCCAGGCGCCGATCAGGATTGTCTGCCCGCCGGATGCCGCCGGTGCGCTCCAGCGGTCCGAACACAGCAGGCCGTGCAGGCCGTAGATCGCGCTGAAAGTCGCCAGCCAGACGGTGATCGGGATCGACAGACGCAGGATGTCGATCATGTGAGCAGCCCCGGCAGGCAGATGGCGCCGCCTCCCAGCAGCGTGACGGCTGCGGCATAGTCGGTCCAGAGCCGCACGATGCGCGGCTCCCCGCATCGGTTCGGGGACAGGTAGCCTGCCCTGTCACGCGCTGAAACGTAGAGCATCATCACTGCCGCCAACAGGACGTGAAAGAAGGCGTATCCGGCGATCACCCAAACAGTTGCGTCATAGGCGTGCCGGGCCGGGTCAGGGACGCGGAACAATATCATGAGCAACGCGGCCAGGATGGCCAGCAGTCCGCCCGTGCCCATCGCTATCGGCAGGCCTATGGCTTGGCCTGCGCGAACACGGCGCTCGGCGCCGCGAATGCCGAGCGTGCCGGCGATGACGCCTGCCAGCGCCAGGGCGGGCGAGACAAGGCCCGGCTGAACGTAGGCAGGCGGCGGCCAGTTCGGCGCTACAGTCCAGAGAAACGCATAACCGAACATCAGCGAGCCAAAGAAGACCGAATTGGCCAGCAGCAGGAAGATCGTGCCCCACCAGCCCGGTGGCTCGGCAGTCTCGGAGGCGAGGGGCAAAGAAATCTCTCCTCCTGCCGGCAGCGGACCTTCGTCCCGCCTGCTCCCCAGGCTCCATGCCCAGCGCGCTGCGAACGCCGCCACGCCAATCGCCGCGATCGGAACCAGCCAGTAGGCCTTGACGAGCAGGCCCAGGAAAAACGCGCCCGTGACCAGTGCCATGACGATCGGCAGCGCGGTGTTGGCGGGGAATACCACGACCGACTGGGGGCTTCCCGTCGCGATGTCGACGGTCAGTGTTTCGCGCCGCTGACGGCTGGGATCTCCGAGCAGCCCCTCGCCGCGGGCAATCCCGACGGGCAGGATGGCGTCGTCAGTGACCGGATCGCGGGAACGAATCCAGGGCAGGCTGGCGAAGTTGTAGGCCGGCGGGGGTATCGGCATTGCCCATTCGAGCGTGCCGGCTCGCCAGGGATCACGCGGACTGCGGTTGCCGGCAAGGAAATTCAGGACGACGTCCACGACCACGAGGCAGAAGCCGATCGCGGTGAGGAAGCCGCCGATCGAGGAAATGAGGTTGATGATTTCCCAGCCCTGGCCACCCTCATAGGTGTGGATGCGCCGTCGCATACCCAGGAGTCCGACCCAATGGACGGCGAGAAACGTGACGTGGAAGCCGAGCACGATGAGCCAGAAGGCCGTTTCGCCCAGCTTGAAGAAGCGCCGGCGACCGGTGACATGTGGAAGCCAGTAGTAGAGCGCCGCCAGCATCGGGAAGACGAAGCCGCCGACCAGGACATAGTGGAGGTGCGCCACAATGAACTGGGTGTCATGCACCTGCCAGTCGAAGGGTACCATGGCGACCATGACGCCGGTGAGGCCGCCGATGACGAAGGTCGCGAAGAAGGCGAGGATCCACAGCATCGGCAGGTGCAGTTCAGGCCGGCCCTTCCAGAGCGTGCCGATCCAGGCGAAGATCTGGACGCTGGTGGGTACGGCGACCAGCGTCGAGGCGGCGGAGAAGAAGGCGAGACCCATATGCGGTATGCCGGTGGTGAACATGTGGTGCACCCAGAGGCCGAAGCTCAGCACGGCGAGCGATATCGCAGATGCCACGATCCAGCCATAGCCGAGCAGAGGTGTCCGCGCCAGTATCGGAAGGATTGTGGAGATGACCCCGGCGGCGGGGAGGAAGATGATATAGACCTCGGGATGCCCGAAGAGCCAGAACAGGTGTTGCCAGAGCAGGCTGTCGCCACCCTCGGTGACCTGGAAAAACGGCATGCCGAAGGCGCGTTCGAGTTCGAGCAGGATCGATCCCAGGATGAGCGGCGGAAAGCCGGTCAGGATCATCACCGCAACGACAAGTGCGTACCAGGCATAGATCGGCATCCTGTCGAGCGCCATGCCCGGCGCGCGGTAGCGCAGCACCGAGACCACGATCTCGACCGCGGCCGAAATGGCGGAAATCTCGACAAAGGTGATGCCGATCAGCCAGAAGTCGGTGTTTATCCCCGGTGAATTCAGCTTCGCGGACAGCGGCGGATACATGAACCATCCGCTGTCCGGCGCAATCCCGGCCAGGAGCGCGAAGATCAGCATCGAGCCACCGAAGGCGTAGCACCAGAAGCCGTAGGCGGTCAGCCGCGGAAAGGCGAGGTCGCGGGTGCCCAGCAGCTTGGGCAGCATGTAGACCGTGAAGCCCTCGAACAGCGGGATCGCAAACAGGAACATCATGATCGTTCCGTGCATGGTGAAGACCTGGCTGTAGATCTCCGGACCCATGAAGGCGGAACGGGGGGTGGCGAGCTGCGCCCGGATGAGCATGGCGAGCACCCCGCCGATGGCGAAGAAGCACAGGGACACGACCATGAACATGCGGCCGAGGTCGCTGTGATTGACCGTGGTGAACCAGCCGCGCCAGCCGGGATCCGAGGCCCAGATCCGCGTCAGCGCCCGGTGTCGTCGCAAGGCGTTCATGGTGCGTCTCCCTTGAGGAAGGCATCCCAGCCCGCCGTATCATGCGCGACGACAAGGAACCTGTGTCCCTGATAGCCGCTGCCGTTGAATTCCGAACCCAGGCCGGCATATTCGCCCGGTTGCCACGCTTCGATGCGCAAGGTGTTCACATGACCGGGAATAGCGTCTAGCTTGCCTGCCAGGCGCGGCACCCAGAAGCTGTGGATCACGTCGTCGGTGGTGATCGCAACATCGACGGGGCGGCCGGCGGGAATGTGGAGGACGCCTTCGGTGACGCGGCCCGGCGCATCGGCATAGGTGAAGGTCCAGGCCCACTGCCTGCCGTTGGCGCCGACGCTCACGACGTCCGGCCCTGGTCGCGGCAGCAGCCGCTCGCCGGTGACGATACCGTAGGCTAGGAGCATGGCGAGAATGACAAGCGAGAAGACCAGCCCGAAGCCGATGATCCAGACACGCTCCTGCCGATGGGCGGCGCGGGGCCGTTCGGATGCTGTGCGCGGCCGGAAAGCAAAGCCGAGCAGCGCCATCACGAGAAGGAAGATCAGCACCGCTCCGGCGAACATGACCCACCACAAGGTTGCGATCGTGTCTGCCGCGGGCCCTGCCGGATCGACGGTCGACAATGATTTTGCGCAACCGGACAGCAGCGGAAGCGTTGTTGCGCAGGTGATCCAGGACAGAAGGCGGCGGGAATGACGCAGAAAATGGTAAAGGACCAGGGTGACGATCTCGTCGATCCGATCGAGCAGCACCCGAGCTACGGCGAGACCGAAACGATCGTCGGGGTATGGGGCCATCCGCTGCATGCGATGAGCGTGGCATTTCCGATCGCACTGACATTCTGTACATTCGGCGCCGACGCGCTCTACTGGTTCAGCGGCGAGGTGTTCTGGGCGCGGGCCGCCGTCTGGGCCGCCGGCACGGCCTTCCTGTTCGGCCTCGGGGCGGCGGCGACCGGGGCGGCCGAGCTCCTGCTCGTGCCCGGCATCCGCATCCGTGCGCCGGCCTGGACCCATGCCGTCATCGCGGTGCTGCTTCTGTCGCTGCTCGGCACCAACTGGGGCTTCCGGCTCAACGGCTATGAGACGGCGGTGCTGCCCTATGGCATCCTGCTGTCGGGCTTCAATGTGCTGGTGGTGATGGCAACGGGCTGGCATGGCGGAAAACTCGTCTTCGACTATCGTCTGGGAACGTCAAAGGGGAGCTGACTGTCCCCAGGCTCGGTCAGCCATTGCGGAAAGGCGATGGTTTCCAGCTCGGGTTTTGCGAGAACCAGCGTCAGGATCGCGAGGATTGCCGTGGCGAGGAGCAGCGACGGCAGCCAGGCGCGGGGCGGATTGTGGATGCCCTCCGTTTCCGCCACCGTGACGAGGACGTGGCCGACCCAGGCATGGAATGCGACGAGCACCGCCACGAAGACCAGCTTGGCGAACATCCAGGGCACGAACGCCTCGCGGAGGAAGACCAGCGCCGTTCCCGAGATGATGGCGACCAGCGCCGCGGGCGTGACGACCATGATGTAGCCGTAATGCGTGGCCTTCCGGATGCGGGCATAGTCCGCCTGGCCGACGGCGGGATCGTGCCTTGCCAGCATCATGGGCAGGGCAAAGAGCCCGGCGCACCACAGGGCGAGCATAACGATGTGGAGCGCCTTGATATGCGGGATGACGGGGGCGAGCGAGCCGATCATGCAGGTTGCCCGGATTGCCGGGAGAGCGCGTTCCAGCGCCTGTGCGCCAGCAATCCGCCGAACAGCATGAATGGCAGACCCGCCGGTACCCACATGATCAGGCCGCCGAGTTGCTGGTCGGCCAGCGCCGAAAAACTCCAGGCGAGCGGTGCGACGGCATGGATGGCGTAGAGTGGAAAGGGGGCAAAGGTCAGGATCGCGCCGAGCAGCGCCATCTGCATGTAGCCCGCAAGGATCAGGAGCGGCCCGTGCAAGCCCAACTGCCGGTGGAACGCCGCCTGCCAGTACATGAATGCCGTGCCGAGCAGCGTCAGTTGCATGATCCAGTAGACGGCGATGTTGGACAAGGCGAGGTCATAGGCCGCGGGCAGGTGCCAAATCCATAGGGCGAGAACCGACGGCACGAACGCAACGGCGGAGGAAACAGGCTTTCTGGCGGGTCGGGCCATCGCCAGCATCGGCGCCGCGACCGCGATCAGCAGCACGTGATGCACCACCCTTGCGGAGAACAGGGATGCCGAGAGCGCGCAGAGCGGCGACACAAAGGCCACCGCCAGGACCAGGATCGCCGACACACCTGTTATCGATCGCCGCAACAGGAGTGCCGCCACGGCGAGGCCCGTCAGCAGGACCGGATCGAGGTTCCAGCGCAGCCAGATCGTCATCGGATCCGGGGCGGGCCCGCAATAGATGCCGTTCAGGAGATCGACGGGCATGGGCGCTCCTCCCTGACGAACCCGCCGCGCCGCATGGTTCCCGCGGATGCGGGACCGTCCTCCATGGCGCTGCGGATCACACATGCGATCCGTTCGCATCGGGATATTAGGTCGTCTGGCAGGCGTGACGCAAGCCGACTTCCCTCATATGCAGACATTCGATCACCCCCGCCTTGCCATCGCCAAAGGGTGAAACTGCGCACGCCGGCTTCTGGTTCCCATGCCCGGGGACGTGGGCGCCTCAGCCTTCAAAACGTGACAGGCGGTAGGGCGCGAACAACGGCTGTTTCTCGCCGGTGAGGATTTCATCCGCCGCGAAACGGCCGATGGCGGGGGCCAGGGTGATGCCGGAATGCGTTACCGCGAGGTAGAGCCCATCGACGCCGGCCACTTCCCCGACGATCGGAAAGCCGTCGATCGGCGTCGGGCGATAGCCGACCGTATGAAAGTCCATCTCCAGCGCGTCGCCGCCTTTCAGGAAGGCCCTGACCTTGTCGAACAGGTCCTTCGCCGCGCCATCCGGGTCGCTGCCGGGGTCCGTGCCGCCGAAGTCGCTGCCGGCGATGATGCGGCCTTCCTGCGTCTGGCGGACATGCAGTTCCGTGGCGATGACGAGTCCGTTCAGCATCTTCGGCACCGGCTTGGAGTGCACGATCAAGCCGGGCGGCGCCTCAACAGGGATGGTGATGCCGAGCGTGGCGGCGAGCCTGGCCGTGTCCGCGCCACCGGCAACCACGATCCGGTCCGCGCCAAGGAAGGCGGTCTCCGTCCGCACCCCGGTCATCCTGCCTTCCGTCGCTTCCAATCCGATGATTCTGACGCCTTCCAGCAGTTCCATGCCGCCGGCCAAGGCGCTGCGGATCAGTGCCCGTGTCGCGGCGACAGGCTCGGCCGCGGCCTCGTGGCGGGCGTGGACGGCGAGGTCAGGCAAGGTCTTGACGGCGGGCTCCAGTGTGGCGGCTTCTTTCGCGGAGACCTCGCGGATATCATAGCCCCAGTTGCGATGTTCGCTCGCGAAGCGGCGCAGTTCGTTGGGCGGGAGGTCCCAGCAGAGGCCGCCGCATTCGGAAAGCTGCAGGTCCGCCACGTCGGCGGCCAGCCGCTGCCATTCCTCGATCGAGCGGGTGCGGAGCCGGTAATAGGGCTCGGGGTTGCCCCAACTGGCATTGATCCAGGCGAAGGATGTCGGCGTTGCGACGCCGCCGACCTGCTCGGCGACCAGGCGTACCGTTGCGCCGCCGCGGGTCAGGTGCCATGCGATCGAGGCTCCGATGATGCCCCCTCCGATGACGATCACATCCTGCTTTCGGGCCATGTCATGTTCTCCATGCTGATTTGATACGACGGCAACGCTTCATGACGAGGCGCCTGTTGATTGCGTCAGGGCGCCGCCGCGTTCAGCCGCGCGCCATGTCGGCGATCTCGCGTGCGACCGTGCTGACGCGTTCCTTGTCCTGCGTGATAGCCAGCCCCTGTTCGGCGCGCTCGAGCGCTGAACGGGAGTGGCGCTGGGCGTTCTCGAGGAACCGGCGATCCCCCGATTGGGCCAGAGCCCTCAAGCCCTTCTGCAGTCGCAACTGCACTTCGACGATGGCGGCGCCATCGCGTGCGATCGGCGTAAAAAGGTCGTCGAAGATGTCAGCGAGCGCGAGGCTGGGAACGTAGACATTGGGAAACATGACGTCCTCGCCGGCTGCCTCGGACGGTTCCGCCCAGACGGACACGACCCGAACGGCACGGCCGATCACATCGATGGCCGTGCCCGGATCGTTGATGGCCGGCGACAGCGCCCGCGAGGCGATCTCGGCGAGCACGCAGGCGCCAAAGCGCGGATCCTGGTCGAAGGAGCGCACGTCGGCGATCGAAAAGCACTCGCCGAGGGCATCGATATCCGCGTCAGCCTTGCCCGGCATCCAGGCGATCGGCTGCGTGGGACCGACGAATGTTCCAGGAAGTACCGCAACCAGAATATCGCCGCCGGCCGCCTCCGCCAGTTTCTGCAAGGCGCCGACGTCGATATGCTGGACGTAGCCGATGGTCGAAGCATGGACCGGGATCGCACCGGGGCGTCGCTCGTGCCAGGAGCTCTCCGGCGGCCTGCCGCCGAGATTGGGGCGCTCGCGCCGGGCGCGCATCGCGGCGATGGCTGCTTTCTCGACCCGTTCGGTGGTTTCCGTCACCCGGCCGAGCCGCGAGAGGTGGTCGATCCACCGCAGCAGCGTGACCACGATCAGGCCAATGACCAGGATCGTGGCGGCAAAGAGGATGACACGGCCACGGCCGCCATAGGCGCCGGTGCTGAGTGCGACCAGACCGACCAGGCTGAACAGGAACGAGCCGATGAAGGTCGACAGAACGTTCTGCGTCGTGGAGTCTTCCATGATCAGCGTGGTCGCACGGGGCGTCACGTTCGTGGTGGCTGCCGAGTAGGCGGATACCATTGTGCTGAGCGAGAAGGTCGTGACGGCCAGCATGCTGGATGCGATGATGCCGAGGATATTGTCGACGGCATCGGCGCCGATTTTGGTCGGCAGATCGGCGGGTATGTAGGGGCTGGCAACAATCGCCAGCAGCGCCGTCGCAATCCCGAGGAGCGAGAACAGGCTGGCTCGAAACCAGATGCGGCGGACGACCCTGGAAAGCAGCCACTGCCAGCGAGAGGACAGTGCCCTGTTCACGCTAGTTCGCCGCTACCGCCGTTCTGGTCCTTGCCGCGCCATCCTTGGCGAGCTGGTACTTGGGATCGAGCCGCATCGCATAGGTGTAGGACTTGTAGGCCCGCGCCATGTCGCCCTTGCGCTCGTAGACCAGCGCCTGGTTCGCCCAGGATTCGGCGAGCTTGCCGTCGAGTGCGATGGCGGTGTTGAAATCCGAGAACGCGTTATCGTCGTCATTCGTCGCGACATAGGAAATGCCGCGGCCATTATACGGCTCGGCCGAGTTCGGCGAGAGCGAGATCGCAGTCGAGAAGTCGTCGATCGCCTTGGCGTGGTTGCCACGCAGCTGATAGATCAGGCCTCGATTGTGGTAGGCGCGGGGGTCTGTCGTATCCAGGCCGATCGCGCGATTGTAATCGTTCATCGCAGCGTCGAGTTGGCCGGCCTGACGGTAGATGTTGCCTCGGCCGATGAAGGCGACGTCGTAGCGCGGCGAGAGCTTGAGGGCGGTGTTGTAGTCGGCGAGCGCCAGTTCGGCCTTGCCCTGGTTGCGGTAGATCAGCGCCCGGTTGGCATAGGCCTGATAATAGCGCGGGTTGAGCTCGAGCGCGCGATTGAAGTCATCGAGCGCGTTCTCGAACTGGCCGGCGCGGCCATAGGCTGAGCCGCGGGTGTTGTAGCCTTCGGGATCGGACGGATTGGCGCTGATCACCTCCGTCAGGGAGCCGATATTCTCGGTCGTCCCCTGTTCCTTGTTGATGCGAATCGTGTCGGTCGTGTCGGTCGTGCCGCAGGCGGCGAGGCCCGTGGCAAGCGTTGCCGTCAACAGCAGGGTGCCGATACGTTGCGATAGGGTCCTGGCGGGGCTTGCTGTCCTGGCGGGCGTTGCAGGATCATTCGCGCGTGCGATCAACATGTTCGTCATGGTTACATCAACTCCCGGGGAGCGCCCCACTCCGGGCCAAGCAACAAAAAGGCGGCGGCGAATTATATCGCCCCCGCCGACACATGCATCATAATTCGTCAAAAGGACGGCAGATCACCGAGCCGGACGAGGAGTCGAGGGCAGCAGGCCTTCGCGCTGCATCCGCTTGCGCGCAAGCTTGCGGACACGGCGGACGGCTTCCGCCTTTTCGCGGGCGCGCTTCTGGGACGGCTTCTCATAGTAGTCACGCATCTTCATTTCGCGGAAAATGCCCTCACGCTGCATCTTTTTCTTCAGAGCGCGGAGTGCCTGATCAACATTGTTGTCGCGAACCAATACCTGCACGTGAACCCGTCCTTATCTCGAGTTGGCCTCCCGAACAGGATCAGGAAGCGGTCAAAAGCAACTGCGCCGGGCACGGAGCCCAGCGATTGGGTGACGCAGATAGCAGATGAGTCTGGCGAAGTCCAGTCCCCAAAGCCCTGTGGTTCCGGGAAATTTCGCTGGCGGGTCCGCGCTCGAATGCGTCGCAAAAGAAACGTTGTGCCGCCTTGGTTTTTGCGATTTCCTGCCCCACAACAAACGGCCCCCACGATATGGAGTTGTCCCCGGATGCGTAAATACTCGGTCTTCGCCGTCGCCCGTGAAGCGATGAGGGGTCACAGCGGGTGGGAAAAGCAATGGTCCTCGCCTGAGCCCAAGTCTGAATACGACGTCATCATCATCGGTGCCGGCGGCCATGGCCTGGGCACTGCCTACTATCTCGCCAAGGAACACGGCATCACCAACATCGCCGTCATCGAGAAGGGCTGGCTTGGCGGCGGCAATACCGGCCGCAACACCACGATCATCCGCTCCAACTATCTCTACGACGAAAGTGCGGGTCTTTATAACCATGCATTGAAGCTCTGGGACAATCTCTCGCAGGACTTCAATTACAATGTCATGTACTCGCCGCGCGGCGTGATGATGCTGGCGCACAATGTCCACGACGTGCAGGTGCTCAAGCGCCACATTCATGCCAACCGGCTGAATGGCGTCGAGAACGAGTGGCTCACACCGGAAGAGGCGAAGGAATACTGCCCGCCGCTGAACATTTCCAAGACCGCACGCTATCCCGTCGTCGGCGCCACGCTGCAGCGCAAGGGCGGCACGGCCCGCCATGACGCGGTCGCCTGGGGCTATGCCCGCGGCGCGTCCGATCGCGGCGTCCACATCATTCAGAATTGCGAAGTGACCGGCATCCGCCGCGGCCCCGATGGTGGCGTGCAGGGCGTCGAGACCTCCAGGGGCTATATCGGCGCCAAGAAAGTCGGCGTCGTCGCTGCCGGACATACCTCGGTCGTCATGGAAATGGCCGGCCTCAAGCTACCGCTCGTCTCCTATCCGCTGCAGGCGCTGGTCTCGGAGCCAATCAAGCCGATCTTCCCCTGCGTGGTGATGTCCAACACGGTTCATGCCTATATTTCGCAGTCGGACAAGGGTGAGCTCGTCATCGGCGCCGGCACTGACCAATATGCGTCCTATTCGCAGACCGGCGGCCTGCATATCATCAACCACACGCTCGATGCGATCTGCGAGATGTTTCCGATTTTCACGCGCATGAAGATGATGCGCTCCTGGGGCGGCATCGTCGACGTGACGCCGGACCGCTCGCCGATCCTGTCCAAGACGCCGGTCAAGGGCCTCTACGTGAACTGCGGCTGGGGTACCGGGGGCTTCAAGGCAACGCCAGGCTCGGCCCATGTCTTCGCCCACACGATCGCCCGCGACGAACCGCATGCCATCAACGCGCCGTTCAACCTCGACCGCTTCCGCAACGGTCGCCTGATCGACGAAGCGGCCGCTGCCGCCGTTGCCCATTAACCGGTAGGGATCATCATGCTCCTCATTCATTGCCCCTATTGCCAGGAAGACCGCGCGGAACTCGAGTTCCGCAACGGCGACGAGGCCCATATCCTGCGCCCGGAGAACATCGCCGAGATCTCGGATGAAGCGTTCGAGGACTATTTCTTCCTGCGCGACAATCCGAAGGGCCTCGTCTTCGAGCGCTGGCGGCACGTCGCCGGCTGCGGCAAGTTCTTCCGCGCGGTTCGCCACACAGTCACCGACAAGTTCGTGATGACCTACCGCCAGGATGAGCCGAAGCCCGACCAGGCCACGATCGAAGCCCGCATGGCAGGAGGCGCGAAATGAGCGGAGCAAACCGTATATCGGGCAAGGGTCGCCTGACGCCCGCCAAGACCGCGCGCCTGAATTTCGACGGTCGCCAGCTTAACGCGCTCGAAGGCGACAGCGTCGCCTCGGCCCTGCTGGCCAACGGAATCCATCTTGCCGGACGTTCCTTCAAGTACCACCGCGCCCGCGGTATCCTGACAGCAGGTCCGGAAGAGCCGAATGCCCTGTTCGACGTCTCCCGCGATGCTGGCCGCGCCACGCCGAACGTGCGTGGGCCGATGCAGGAAGTCTATGACGGCATCATCGTGCAGTCGCAGAACCGCTGGCCGTCGCTTGCCTTCGACATCGGCGCTGTCAACAACCTGTTCTCGCCCTTCTTCGCGGCGGGCTTCTACTACAAGACCTTCATGTGGCCGAAGGCCGCGTGGAAGGCGATCTACGAGCCGTTCATCCGCAGCGCTGCCGGTCTTGGCGTCGCCCCGAAGGAAGCCGATCCCGATCATTACGCCAACCGTTTCGCCCATTGCGACGTGCTTGTCGCCGGTGGCGGTGCCGCCGGAATCGCGGCGGCCCTTGCGGCGGCGGAAACGGGTGCTTCCGTGATCCTGGCGGACGAGAGGCCGGCACTCGGCGGCTCGCTGCATTTCGACAGCGGCATTGCGATCGACGGACAGGACGGATTTGCCTGGGCGCAGGCGATGACGGCAAAGCTTGCCGCCATGCCGAATGTGACAGTCCTGACCCGCACCACGGTGTTCGGCTATTACGCGCAGAACTTCATCGGTCTGGTCGAGCGGGTCACGGACCACGTGGCGAGCCCGGACAAGTCACTGCCGCGCGAGCGTCTGTGGCAGGTCCGCGCCAAGCGGGTGATCCTCGCTACCGGCGCGATCGAGCGGCACATGGTGTTCGACGGCAACGACCGGCCGGGGATCATGCTGGCTTCGGCAGCGCGCACGTATCTCAATCATTACGGCGTGGCCGTTGGTGCCAAGGTGGGCGTCTACACCTCGCATGACTCGGCTTATGAAGCGGCGTTCGACCTCAGGGCCGCGGGCATCCAGATCCCCGTGATCGTCGATGCCCGCGACAAGCCGGGCGACGCGGTGCTGGCGAAGGCGCGCGAACTCGGCATCAATGTCCAGGTCGGCTCGTCGGTGCTCAAGACATCCGGCAAGCTGCGGGTGTCGTCGATGACGGTGGCCCGCCGCGGCACGCGGAGCGGCGAGAAGATCGCGATCGATGCGCTGATCATGTCCGCCGGCTGGACACCTTCGGTGCACCTGTTCTCGCAGTCGCGCGGCAAGCTCGCCTTCGATGCCGAGAACCAGCGCTTCCTGCCGGGCACCTATGCCCAGGACTGCCTCTCGGTCGGTGCCTGCAATGGCACCGGTTCGATTGCCGCCTCGATCGAGGAAGCGCTCGGTGCTGGCCAGTTGATGGCGCAGGCGGCCGGTGCGACCGGTTCTTCAAACGTGTCGATCGCCGCCACGCAGGCCTTTGACTGGACCGGCGGCATGGCCGGTGCCGCGGATGGGGCAGGCCCCGAGAACTCGTCGGCCAAGGCTTTCGTCGACTTCCAGCACGATGTCTGCGCCAAGGACATCCGGCTCGCGGTGCGCGAAGGCATGCATTCGATCGAGCATATCAAGCGCTTCACCACCAACGGCATGGCCACCGACCAGGGCAAGCTGTCGAACATCCATGGTCTGGCCATCGCCGCAGAGGCGCTCGGCAAGCCGATCCCGGAAGTGGGTCTCACCACATTCCGCGCACCCTATACGCCGGTGACTTTCGGCGCGATCGTCAACCATGCCCGCGGGCCCCTTTTCGATCCTGCACGAAAGACGCCGATGCATGCCTGGGAAGAAGCCCATGGCGCGGTCTTCGAGGATGTCGGCATCTGGAAGCGTGCATGGTTCTATCCTAAGGCGGGCGAGGACATGCACCAGGCGGTCAATCGCGAATGCAAGACGGTCCGCACTGTCGCCGGCATTTTCGACGCATCGACGCTCGGCAAGATCGAGGTCGTGGGTCCCGATGCGGCGACCTTCATGAACCTGCTCTACACCAACAGTTGGGACACGCTGAAGCCGGGCCGCTGCCGCTATGGCATCATGCTGCGCGAAGACGGCTTCGTCTATGACGACGGCGTCGTCGGCCGGCTGGCGGATGATCGCTTCCATGTGACCACGACCACGGGCGGCGCGCCGCGCGTCATGCAGCATATGGAAGACTATCTGCAGACCGAGTTCCCGCATCTCAAGGTGTTCCTCACCTCCACGACCGAGCAATGGGCGGTCATTGCGGTGCAGGGTCCCAAGGCGCGCGAGATCCTCGAGCCGCTCGTCGAAGGCATCGACATGTCGAATGAGGCCTTCCCGCATATGAGCGTCGTGGAAGGCAAGATTGCCGGCGTTCCCACCCGTCTCTTCCGCATGACTTTCGCCGGCGAACTCGGCTTCGAAGTCAACGTGCCGGCCGACTACGGTCAGGCCGTTTGGGAAGCGATATGGGCCCGGGCCGAGCCGATGGGCGCCTGCGCCTATGGCACCGAGGCGATGCATGTGTTGCGCGCCGAAAAGGGCTACATCATCGTCGGCCAGGACACCGACGGCACGGTGACGCCCGACGATGCAGGCCTGGGCTGGGCGGTTGGCAAGAAGAAGGCGGACTTCGTCGGCATCCGCGGGCTGAAACGCCCGGACCTCGTCGCCGATGGCCGCAAGCAGCTCGTCGGCCTCAAGACCAAGGATCCGAAGGAAGTGCTCGAGGAAGGCGCGCAGGTCGTCGCCGACCCGAACCAGCCGATACCGATGAAGATGCTCGGCCACGTCACCTCGTCCTACTGGTCGGAAAATTGTGGCCGCTCGATCGCCATGGCGCTGGTCGCCGGCGGCAAGGCCAAGATGGGCCAGACGCTCTATGTGCCGATGGCCGATCGCGTGATCCCGGTCGAGGTCTGCGATGCCGTGTTCTATGACAAGGAAGGAGGCCGCATCAATGGCTGAGCTTAGCAGCATGCGCCGATCCGCGCTCGACGGTTTCCACGGCGGTTCCTCCGCGGCCCGGTTGACGCCGGCGCCGAACGCGGCCCGTGCCTCGCTCCGGGCGCATCCTGATGCCCTGGCGGCACTGTCTTCTGCCCTGGGTGTCGCGCTGCCGACCAGGCCGAAAACCTCGGCCACCGGCGCGGGCATCATAGCGATGTGGCTCGGTCCGGACGAATGGTTCCTGATAGGCCCCGAGGGGACCGACTTCGTGGCGCTCGCGGCAACGTCCGGCGTGTTCCACTCGGCAGTCGACGTCTCCCACCGCAATATCGGCATCCTCGTGGAGGGTCCCGGTGCGCGCGTGACAGTCAATTCGGCCTGCCCACATGAGCTAACGGAAGCCTCCTTTCCGGTCGGTGCCTGCACCCGCACTGTGTTCGGCAAGATGGAGGTCGTGCTCTATCGCGAGAGCGAGGACACCTGGCGTGTCGAATGCTGGCGTTCCTTCGCCGACTATTGCTTCGGCATGCTGGCGGAAGGTGCGCACGACGCGGCGTTTTGAGCGACGCTATTCTGCGGAAATCGGACCCCATGCTACAGTGTCTTGAGATGTAGCACGGGGTCTTTTCATTATGGCGAGCAGTCCATTTTCCTTGCGCCTGTCGCCGGCGTTGAAAGAGCGGCTCGACGCGGTCGCCGAGCGCGAGGATCGTTCGGCATCCGATGTCGCGACAAGGGTGATCGAAACCTTTCTCGATGCGCGGGATGCCAAGGAGCGCGCCATTGAGGCTGCGTTCAGGGAAGCAGACAAAGGGATATTCGTGTCACAAGAAGCCGTCCATCAGTGGATGGATTCCTGGGATACCGACAACGAATTGCCGATCCCCGGCGTCCACTTCCCCCGCGCAACCTGACAGTCTCGGGACGGTTCGGAGACGACATCGGCTATTGAAAGCTCCGAGATCACTCGATGTATCTCAGATGGCATTCACCAGCCCCGCCAATCGACCCATCGGCCGTGGAAGTCTCCGCGGCCGATTAGCTTTTTCTCTCCCGAAGGCCAGGTCTGGAGGGTCAGTGCGGCGCCGTCGGGGTTGTCGTCGGCTTCGAGCGAGAGGCGGGCGAGTGGGGCTTTGGCTGTGGCGCGGGCGCCGGCGGCTGCAATCAGGGCCTCGCCCGCCTGCTGGAGCGGCGCGGGGAGATATTGCCAGGCTATGGTGTGGTAGATGACATGGGTGCGGCCGGGATAGATTGTTTCGAGGCGTCCGTGGAGCCAGTCGACGGCGTCGGCCTTTTCTACCTCGAGGTTTTCGAGGGCGGCGATGTCGAGCGCATGCTTCGTACGCGCAAGGCGGTCTGACTGGTCGGCCCATATGTAGGAAAGCATGCGGAGCCGATGCGCCGGGTCGGCGGCGTTGACGGGAAAGAGATCGCAGCCTGCGCGGGCCGCGACGGTAACGGCACCTGACGGAGCGGGGCTTCCGCGCCATTCGGGGGCGATCAGGACTGGCGATTCAGCCGTACCGAAGCTCTGGCCGCCGAGGTCGTAGCGGTAGCGGTCCCATTGCAGGTTGAGGCCGGCCGATGCGCCGACTTCGGAGAGCACGAGCGGCTTGCCGTGGAGCTTTCCGAGCAGCATGAAGCCGGGGAGCAGGGCGCCGGAGCGTCGGACCTCGTTGGTCTGCGGCGCGGAATTCAGCCGATTGAGGATGAAGCCGGCATGTTCCTGCTCGGCAGCGGCGATGGCAGACCAGAGGCTGTCGTCCTCGATCATGTTCGGCGGGTAGGCGGCCGCCAGCGGGGGGCTGCGGCCTTCGAGCACCAATGCGTGCAGGGATCCCGCGATGCGCAGGGGCACTGAATCGGCGGAGGGGGAGGGGTCGCCGGACCATTGCAGGATCCGGTCGGCGACCGGGGTTCCGGGTTGTAGCCGCTCCGCATGGAGCCGGCACACGCGCGCCGTGAACGGGGAGCCGAGCGATCCGCAAGCGGCTGCCTGCCGATGGAACGACTGCCGGATCCTGTCAGGTGTCATCCTGCACCTTCCTTCGCCTGGAGAGGTGGGGCGATTTTTCGTCGGGGGGTCACTCCCCCGCGGCGCGGAATATCGCGACGGATCGAGGGTCGACCGTGAGGCCGCTGCCCAGCAGGGTCTTCCAGGTCTTGGCACCTCCGGGAAGCGCGAAACGCCGGGCTTCATCCGTGCGGTTGAAGGCGATGGCAAGGCGCGCAGGTCGGCCATTGTGCCGGTCCGTCGTCCTGAGCATCATGGCAAGCGTCCCGCCGGATGGATCTTCCCAATCGGGGATTTCCATGGGTTCGCCGCGCGCGCTGTACCACTGGATCTCGTCGCCGTCATTGTCGAAGAAATGCGCGCTGGAGAAGACGGTGAAGCGGTGGCGGATGGCGGCGAGGGCGGCGGTGTGTTCGATGAGTTCCTCGTCTGCATGCTGCCAGTCGAGCCAGGTAATTTCGTTGTCCTGGGAATAGGCGTTGTTGTTGCCCTGCTGTGTGCGGCCAAGCTCGTCGCCGGAGGTCAGCATGATGGTGCCGCGCGTTGCGAACAGCGTGGTGAGCAGAGCCTTGATGTCGGCGACCCGTCGTTTCTGGGTGACGATATCGGTCGTATCGCCCTCGACGCCGCAGTTCCAGGAATAATTCTGGTCGTGGCCGTCGCGGTTGAACTCGCCGTTCGCCTCGTTGTGCTTGTTCTCGTAGGAGACGAGGTCGCGCAGGGTGAAGCCGTCATGGGCGCAGATGAAGTTGAGCGTTCGGGTATGGGGCGTGCCGTTCTTCTGGAAGATGTTCGAACAGCCGGCGAGAAGGGTTGCGAGATCGCCGATCTTGCGGGCATCGCCGCGCCAGAACTGGCGCAGGTTGTCGCGCGTCCAGTCGTTCCATTCTAGGAACCGGTCGGGGAAGCTGCCAAGCTGGTAGCCGCCCCAGCCGATATCCCAGGGCTCCGCGATCAATGCGCGATCCGCCAGGACGGGATCGTGGATCATCCGGGTCAGCAGGTCGGCCTGCGGCGAGAAGCCGTTGGCGTCGCGACCCATCACCGGCGCCAGGTCGAAGCGGAAGCCGTCGATACCCGCATAGGTCACGAAGTATCGCAGAGTGTCGAGCACCAGGTCGCGCATCACGGGATGGTCGCAGGCCAGCGTGTTGCCGCAGCCGGTGTCGTTGACCAGCAGGCCGGGGTGCCCCTCGGGCGTGCGATAATAGGTGAGATTGTCGATGCCGCGCATCGATACGGTCGGGCCGAGCTGGTCGCTTTCGGCGGAATGGTTGAAGACGACGTCGAGAAGGACGGCAATGTTCTCGGCGTGGAGCGCCTTCACCGCCGCCGCCAGCTCCTTGATACCGCCCGGGCACAGCGCCGGGTCGAGCGCCATCATCGCCACAGGCTGGTAGCCCCAGGCATTGCGCAGTCCCAGCGGACCGAGATGGCGTTCGTCGAGCCAGGCGACAACAGGCATCAGTTCCAGCGCGCTCACGCCGATGCGCTTCAGATGAGCGATGATCGCCGGATGGCCCAGCGCCTTGATCGTGCCGCGCTCCGCCTCGGGAATGTCGGGGTGGCGCATGGTGAGCGCCTTGACATTGGCCTCGTAGACCAGCCCGCCGGGTGCGAAGCGTCCGCGCTGCGGCGCGACCGGTTCAAGCTGGGCGACGATCGCCTTGGGTACGAGGTCGGCGGTATCGGCGCCATATACGGCGAGTTCGGGATGGTAGCTGAAGGGACGGTCGAGCGCGATCGCATAGGGATCGACCAGAAGTTTCGAGGGATCGAACCATTGCCCCTGATCCGGGGCGTAGATGCCATGGGCACGATAGCCATAGCGCATGCCGGGCTCGACACCCTTGGGTGATATCCGCCAGGTGTCGTCGTCGCCGCGCTCCATCGGCAGCCGGGCGATCTCATGCTTTGCATTTGCCGCGTAGAGGCAGAGCTCCACATTGCTGGCATTGCGGGAATAGACTGAGAATTCAGCGCCTTGCGGGGTGAGTTCGACACCGTATCTAGGCATGGGCATCTCTGATCTGTTCAGGATTCGGTCATGTCGATGTTATTGGAAACTCGCGCGGAAGAAAGCGAATAGTTTGCGGATTGCCGTGATGCGCTTTCGGGCACGTTGCAGACCGGTGGGTCCGGGGCGTTTCGCGTGGGCCGACAGGCAGTGGGTACAGGCCCGGCGCCATGCCGGGCCTGTGGGACCGATCAGAATTCCTGCCAGCTGGCGCCGCCACCGCCTGCGACTTTTCTCGGCACGGGCCGCTCGCTCCGGTTGGCTGCGCTTGGCTGGGCCGGCGCGCGCGATTGGACCGGGCCGCGCTCCTGGCGCTGTACTCCGCCGAGTTCGAACGTGCCCAGCAGCCTGAAGAGCGCGTCCGCCTCCCGAGCAAGGCTGTGGCTGGCGGCGGTGGATTCTTCCACCATCGCGGCGTTCTGCTGGGTGCCCTGGTCCATGAGGGACACGGCGTTGTTGATCTCCTTGAGCCCGATCGCCTGTTCGCGCGATGACTGGACGATCGCCTGGACATTGGCGTCGATCGCCTGGACCTGGTCGACAATCTTCTGCAGCGCCTGGCCGGTCTCCCCGACGAGAATGACGCCGCTCTTGACCTGCTCGCCGGACGTATTGATCAAGGCCTTGATTTCCTTGGCTGCGTTGGCGGAGCGCTGGGCGAGTTCGCGGACTTCCTGAGCAACGACGGCAAAGCCCTTGCCTGCCTCGCCGGCGCGTGCTGCCTCGACGCCAGCATTCAGCGCCAGCAGATTGGTCTGGAAGGCGATATCGTCGATCACGCCGATGATGCTGGAGATTTCGGTGGAGGACTTCTCGATCGCGCCGATCGCCCCGATGGTCTTCTGCACGACCTCTCCGGATGCCATGGCGCTCTTGCGCGTCTCGGCAACCAGGCGCCCCGATTCCTCGGCCTTGCTTGAGGCATTCGCCACGGTGGTGGTGATCTCTTCGAGTGCCGCCGCAGTCTGCTCCACAGAGGCGGCCTGCTGTTCGGTCCGCCGGGACAGATCGTCGGCGGCAGAGCGTACCTGGCTGGAACCTGCGGCGATCGCATGGGCGTTCTCGCCGACGGTACGCATCGCGGTCTGAAGTTTTTCCACGGCGTGATTGTAGTCGGAGCGCAGCTGTTCGAGTTCCGGGATGAAGGGGTCGGGGAGCATTCGCGTCAGGTTGCCTGCAGAAAGTTGCTGCAGCCCGCCCGCGAGCTCGCTGACGTTGCCGACGCGGTCCGTGATGTCGGTGGCGAACTTGACCACCTTGAAGACACGGCCATCGGGATCGAAGATCGGATTGTAGGAGGCCTGGATATGGACAATCCTGCCGCCCTTGCCGATGCGCTTGAACTCGGAGGCGGCGAACTGGCCGTTGCGCAGATCCGACCAGAACTGCTGATACTCCGTGCTGCGTGCGTAATCGGCCTCGCAGAACATCTGGTGATGCCTGCCGATGATCTCGGACAGTTCGTAGCCGACCGTCGACAGGAAATTCTGGTTGGCGGAGAGAATTTCGCCAGACGGGCTGAATTCGATGACGGCCTGCGCGCGAGAGAGTGCCTCGAGTTTGCCCGCATCCTCGGCGGAGCGGAGCTTGGCGGCGGTAATGTCGGTCGCGAACTTCACGACCTTGTAGGGCTTTCCGCCCTTGAAAACGGGGTTGTAGGACGCCTCGATCCAAATCTCGCGACCGCCCTTGGCGATGCGCTTGTACTGGCGACGGTCGAACTTGCCAGCCGCGAGGTTGCGCCAGAAGTCGGCATAGTCCTGTGAGGACGCCTCGGCGGGATCGACGAACATCCTGTGGTGCTGGCCGACGATTTCGCTGAGCTCATAGCCGATCGCCGCGCAGAAGTTTTCGTTGGCACGCAGGATTTTTCCGTCGAGGTCGAATTCGATAATGGCCTGCGACTTGCCCATCGCGGCCAGGATTGCGTCGCTGTCACGCGACAGCAGGGAGGTAATGCTCATCGGTGTTTCCTCTGAATGTGTGTCCGGGCCAGCAGCGGCCCGGTTGTCGGGGGATCATAGCAATCAGGTGGCCGGAGAAGGTGGACTGGCGGGTCCCGCTTCCCAGATCCATGCAATCGTGGTGTCACGCGTTCCCGCTATCCAGGAAACGCAGTGTTTTTTATGCAATCCTTGATGTGCATGCGTATGCAAATCCAGTAGCGGAAGTTACGCAATTTCTGATTTCATTAGACCTTCGTTTAATGCTATATCTTGCACGCTCGTGTTAATAGAAACACTACTTTTGTATTATTTATGATTGGTTAAAGTCAGTTCTATTGTCGAAATCTCTGCGATTATCTCTGCCTCTTGGTGGATTTTCCGCCCTGTTTCCGGTGATTGCAGCGTAAGACATGCGTTGCCGCAAGTTATTGTGACATGTTGTCGGAAATGGTGCGAATCAACGGCGACTGCTTTTGCAGTGCAGTTGCTCGCGGATGGAAGATCCTTCGGCGGTGCTGTCCGTTGCCGGAGGCGTCTCAGGCGACGTGGATGGCCGGACGACCTTCCCTGCGGGCTTGCGTGACGGCGTCGTGTGCCTTCTGCAGCAGTTGTTCCGCGGTGAGACCGGGACCGGACGTCGTGGCAACGCCCATGGTTATGGAGAGCATGCCGGCCATGCGGTCGCCCTTGGGCGACAGCTTCGCCTCAATTGCCTCGTGAATGCGAAGCGCGATGCTGACTGCCTTTTCCGGCAGTATATTCTCGAAGATGACGGCGAAATGCTGCGGGCTGATGCGGGCGACGATATCGGAACGCTTGACGGTTCGGCGCAGGATCGTTGCGAAGCGCTTGAGAATGCGGTTGACGACGGCAGGGCCCATCTCGCTGGCGAGGAACTGGAGCGCGCCGATTTCGATCACGACGAGGGAAAGCGTATGGGCAGGTTCCAGCCGCTTGAGGACTTCGCAGAGGTGGGTTGCGAATGCCTGCCGGTTGGGCAGGCTCGTGCGTCCGTCGACCGAGGCAACGACTTCACCGCCGGAAGCCTGACGGTGCAGTCCAACGAGGATTTCGCGGCTCTGCTGCAGCGTATCGAACGCCTCTCGGGCGGATCTGGCGAGCAGAAGCAACTGGCGATGGAGCGCATCGCCATCCTGGCCGGGCATGGAGGTCGCAATGCCGCGCAGCGTCTCCAGGTCCTGCAGGCGGCCTGCCATTAGCCGATCGAGGGTTCGCGCGACGAACGCGGTGTCATAGATGACCTCGCCGCCAGCATGTCCAGGGATTTCAATATCTGAAAAGGTCGGCGTCGAAGGTCGGCGCATCGTTCCCGGCATGATCAGTCCTGTGCATTGGTCACACGATCAATAGCCGCCAGCTCTGAATATTTGTTAAATATCCATCTGGTCTCGAGACAATTTGGCTTCGGTTGGCAGCAGCGCCGCATAGCGATTTCGGACGACGGTGACGGTGCAGGGCGCGTTGGCGGCCACCTCGCCTGCGACGCTGCCGATCAGCGTGCGCAGCGCCGAGGATTGACGCGCGCCCATGACGATGTGATCGACCTTGTTGGCGCGGGCAAAGTCGAGGATCGCGCGCGCGGGCTCGATGGCCTCGACGACGTGATAGGTGATCGCGCCCTCGGCGCCGCCGATCGGTCGCGCCCAGTCCTTGAGTTGCACCAGGCGGGTCACGTGCTTGTTGTGGCCCTTTTCGTCGAGGGTGGTGTCGAGGCTGATGCGGTTGATGCGCTGGACATTGAGGCAGGCGATGCGCGCCTGCGGCGACTTCTCGACGACGCGCCCGGTGGCAAGGCGCAGGGCGGCGGCCAGCTCCGGTGATGTGGTGTCGAGATCGATCGCCACGAGCACGATCGGCGCGTCGGCATATTGGCCTGCCACCACCGCGGGCCGATGCAGGCCCAGGGGCTCCGGATTGAAACGGCGCCGGATGACCTCGGTCCAGGGATCCCGCTTCA
Source organism: Rhizobium sp. (assembly GCA_019739215.1). Lineage (GTDB taxonomy): Bacteria > Pseudomonadota > Alphaproteobacteria > Rhizobiales > Rhizobiaceae > Rhizobium_E. The sequence continues at coordinate 90,087 of JAHHDR010000001.1, read as the reverse complement.
GCCGTTCCGCGCGCGCGGTGCGCTTCACGTGCGATAGGTCGCGCAGGTCGTTGGCGAGTTGCGCCGCGGTCTGGTAACGCCAGTCGGGCTTGACCTCGAGGCATTGCAGGATGACCTCCTGCAATGCTGGGGACAGGCCGGGTCGCAGCGCGCGGGGTGGCCATGGATCGCGCCAAAGTCGCTTGCGGAGCCCGCTCAGCCGTTGCGGGTCGCCAAACGGCCGGATTCCTGTGGCGAAGAAGTAGAGGAGCACGCCGAGCGCAAACAGGTCGCTGCGGAAATCGGTGCGGCGCCCGATGACCTGTTCGGGCGCCATATAAGGAGCAGTTCCATAGGGCAGGCGGAATTCCTCGGCCATCAGGTCCGGCATGTGGATGTGGCATGCCAGGCCGTAATCGATCAGCACCGCCTCGCCTGATGGCCGGAACATGATGTTGGAGGGCTTGAGGTCGAGATGGACGACGCTCTGGCGATGTATGGCATCGAGCGCGTCGGCGACCCCTGCTCCGAGCGATGCGACCTCGTCGTCTGCCCGCGGCAGGGTTTCAAGCCAGGGATGGAGCGAGGCCCCATCGATGCGCTCCATGACGATATAGGGCTGGGTGGCGAAATCGCCATTGGCGACAAATCGCGGCACATGCGGGCCGGAGAGTTTGGGCAGGATCATCTGCTCCATCTCGAAGGAGACGATTGCGGCGGGGTCGTCGCCCTCGTCGATGCGGGGCACCTTCATCAGGACAGGGAAATCGATATCCGGCCGGGTGACGCTCCAAAGGCGCGCCATGCCGCCATTGTGCAGAAGTGGGCCGATGGCAAATCCGTCGACCACATCTCCGGGTTTCAGTGTTGGCTTTGCCATTCAATGGCCTTTCAGCAGCCGTGCCGCCAGCGCTTCTGGCAGGCCGGCGTCGAGGATCTTCCGGGCGGCGGTTTCGGTGTCATAGGGCGTTCGGCAGAAGCGGAGCGTGCGGGTTGTGGTATCATGAAGCCCGAACGCTGCCGCCGGATTGCCGTCGCGCGGTTGGCCGACCGCGCCCATGACCGCGAGCCATCGGCGCTGGGCCCCCAGCGGAATCGGTTCTGACGCGCTGGGCGTGAAGGATGTGATGCGGTTCATGGCCGACAGGCAATGCAGTGCCGGGCGATGGGTATGCCCGCAGAAGCTGGCCTGCGCGTCACTGGCGTTGAGGTGGCGCCGCGCGTCGGCGGAATCCAGCACGTAGCGCCAGGCGCCCGGTGCGCTGGCGTCGGCGTGGACATAGAGCCTGTCTCCGTCGTCGATGCGCAACGGCAGGGCGCCGAGGAAGGCGCGCGCATCGGCGTCGAGGCGGTTGCGGGTCCATTCGATGGCGACGCGGGCATTGGACGTCATTGACTGCGTCGTGCTGGCCGCCGCCTCGTCATGGTTGCCGCGCACGGCTATGGCGCCGTCCTCGATCAGGCGGCGAACCGTATCGAGGCACCATTCCGGATCGGCGCCGTAACCGACGATATCGCCGAGCAGGACGATCCTGTCGGCACGCGCAGCGGCAACGGCGTCAAGGCAGGACTCGAGGGCTTCGCGGTTGGCGTGGATGTCGGACAGGATGGCGATCAGCAAGGCGATATTCCTCCCGACGCCACCTGTAGCACCGGCGAGTGTAGACGCGCTATTGGACGGAGGGATGACGCGGGTCGCCGATTTCAGCTCTTCATGTCAGATCAAACTCGCGAATCGGATTGCCGCCATCGACGTAAAGTTTACCGCCAGCAACGAGGGCTGCCCTGATACGGCGCCGAGCCAACTCTCCCGCTGCCGGATGGCGTCCGTCAAGCGCTCCGACGCGCACTGCCACCGCCAGATCGAAGGGCGCCTCATCTGGCGCCAACACGAATTCTTCGGCGGTGGATTGGCGGTAGGAAAGGCGGCCTGCTTCGATCTCCTCATGGGAGCCTGCGACCGCCTGAACGATTGCCTTGCTCGAACGGTCGATGCCAAGGACATGACCGTTGCCGATCCTGGCGCTCATTTCGCGGGCCATCGCTCCCGGACCACAGCCGACTTCGAGAACTCGCAGGCCTGCGCGAAGCGGCAGGGCGTCGATGATTTGTTGCAGCCTTGACGAGAGTGGCCCGGGCATACGATCACGTAATCACGCTCGGCGCATCCCGCCCAGTCCTCGTCTTGATCCCCGCGATCTCATCGGCCACCGCGATCAGATCCGCCAACGCTGCCTGCGTCTCCATGTCGTGCCGCGAAGCATCCGGTTCGTAGCGTTCGATGTAGACGCGCAACGTGGCGCCGGACGTGCCGGTGCCGGAAAGTCGGAAAACGACGCGGGAGCCGCCCTCGAAGAGGATACGGATGCCCTGGTTCTTCGAGATCGAGCCATCGACCGGGTCGTGATAGGCGAAGTCGTCGGCCTCGCGGACTTTCAGGTCGCCGAAGCTCCTGCCGGGCAGGGTGGGGAGTTGGGCGCGCAGGTTGTCCATCAGGCCGTTGGCGGCGTCGGTTGCCACTTCCTCGTAGTCGTGGCGGGAATAGTAGTTGCGGCCGAAGGCGGCCCAGTGCTTGGTGACGATGTCCTTGACGCTCTCGTTGCGGACGGCGAGGATGTTGATCCAGAGCAACACGGCCCAGAGGCCGTCCTTCTCGCGGACATGGTTCGAGCCGGTGCCGGCGCTTTCCTCGCCGCAGATCGTTGCCATGCCCTCGTCGAGCAGGTTGCCGAAGAATTTCCAGCCGGTCGGGGTCTCGTAGATGCCGATGCCGAGCTTTTCGGCCACGCGGTCGGCAGCACCTGACGTCGGCATGGAGCGTGCGATGCCAGCGAGGCCCCTGGCATAGCCGGGCGCGAGATGGGCATTGGCGGCAAGCATCGCGACGCTGTCCGAGGGCGTGACGAAGATGCCCTTGCCGATGATCAGGTTGCGGTCGCCGTCGCCGTCGGATGCGGCGCCGAAATCGGGGGCGTCCTCGCCCGACATCATCAGGTCGTAGAGTTCCTTGGCATGGACCAGGTTCGGGTCCGGGTGGTGGCCGCCGAAGTCGGGAAGCGGGATGAAGTTGAGAACCGAACCTTTCGGTGCGCCAAGGCGGTTTTCAAGTATTTCCTTGGCATAGGGTCCGGTCACGGCGCTCATTGCGTCGAAGACGATGCGGAAGCCGCCCTCGATCTTGGCGCGGATCGCCGGAAAGTCGAACAGGGTCTCCATCAACGCGGCGTAGTCGTCGACGGGGTCGATGACATCGACCTCCATGTTCCCCACATGCTTGATGCCTGGCATATCGAGGTCGACGTCGGGCGCCTCCCAGATCAGATATTTGTCGATGACCTTCGAGCGATCGAAAATCGCATCCGTGATCTTCTCGGGCGCGGGGCCGCCGTTCGAGGCGTTGTATTTGATGCCGAAATCCTCGGTCGGGCCGCCGGGGTTATGCGACGCCGACAGCACGATGCCGCCAAAGGCCTTGTATTTGCGGATGATGTGGGAGGCCGCCGGTGTCGAGAGAATGCCGCCGCGGCCGACCATGACCTTGCCGAAACCGTTGGCCGCCGCCATCTTGATGGCGATCTGGATGACTTCGCGGTTGTAGTATCGGCCGTCGCCGCCGATCACCAGGGTCTGGCCGACGAAGCCCTCCAGCGAATCGAAGATCGACTGGATGAAGTTCTCCGCATAGTTCGCCTGTTGGAAGTGCGGCACCTTCTTCCGGAGGCCCGAAGTGCCCGGCTTCTGGTCGGAATAGGGGGTGGTCGGGACGGTTTTGATCATGGAACGGCTACCCTGTTGATGAGCGTCTTGTAGAGGGAGGCGTATTGGCCGGCGCTGGTTTGCCAGGAAACGTCGGATTTCATCGCCGCCGTCTGCATGCCGGTCCAGGCGGGCTTGTCCTCGAACAGGCGCAGCGTGCGACGGATGGCCTGGGCGAAGCCGTGGCGATCGACCGGCGAGAACTGGATACCGGTGGCCACGCCCGCGGCCAGCGCTGCGCCATTGGCGTCGATGATCGTGTCCGAGAGGCCGCCGGTGCGACCGACGACAGGCACGCAGCCATAGCGGAGGCCGTAGAGTTGGGTCAGCCCGCATGGCTCGAAGCGCGAGGGAATGAGGATCGCGTCCGCGCCCGCCTGCATCAGGTGGGAGAGCGGCTCGTCATAACCGAACACGATGGCGACCCGCCCGGGATGGCGTGCGGCTGCCGCACGAATACCCTCCTCGAGAACCGGATCGCCCGAACCCAGCACGGCGAGCTTTCCGCCATGCGCGACGATCTCGTCGGCGAGTTCGATGACGAGGTCGATACCCTTCTGCCAGGTGAGACGCGAGACCACGCAGAAGATCGGGCCATCGGTCGCGGCGAGGCCGAAGCGCTTCTCGATTGCGGCGCGATTCCGTGCCCGCCGATCCAGGCTCGCATGAGTGTAGTTGACCGGGATGTGCGTGTCGGTCTCCGGATTCCAGACGTCGTCGTCGATGCCGTTGACGATACCGATCAGGTCGCGCGCCCGCTCGCCGATGAGGCCCTCGAGGCCCATGCCGAATTCCGGTTCGAGGATTTCCTCGGCATAGGTCGGGCTGACCGTGGTGATGGCCCAGGCGGTGCGAAGGCCGCCCTTGAGATAGCCGACATCGCCGTAATACTCGACGCCATCGACCGAATAGGCGGCGGGCGGCAGGCCGAGGGCGGGGAAGATCAGCGGAGAGAACTGGCCCTGAAAGGCGATGTTGTGGATGGTCAGCACCGAGGGCGTGTGCGTCCCCACTTCGGAATATTTGAGATAGACCGGCGCCAGGCCGGCCTGCCAGTCATGCCCGTGGATTATGTCCGGCGCCCAGTCGGGATCGAGGCCGTTGGCGAGATCGGACGCGACCCGCGACAGCGCCGCGAAACGCTGCCAGTTGTCGAGATAATCCTTGCCCGTCTTGTCGACATAGGGCCCGCCGTCGCGATCGTAGAGGCCGGGGCAATCGATCACATAGAGGTCGAGCCCGGCGTGCTCGGCGAAAAGCAGCCGGGCGGGTTTTCCAAGCAGGTCCGGGAAGTCGGCCACCCTGCGCATCTTGCCAACCTTTTCCAGCACGACGGGATAGCCGGGCATGATGGTGCGCATCGCGATGCCGAGCGGTGCCAACGCGATGGGCAGGGCGCCCGCCACGTCGGCCAGCCCGCCGGTCTTGATCAGCGGAAACACTTCCGAAGCGACGGAAAGGACTTTCATCTTGCGCCCCGTCTACATGCCCAGCTTGTCGATCATCGACTGCGTGATCAGGCAGATGCCGCTTTCGGTGCGGCGAAAGCGCTTGGCGTCGAGCTCGGGATCCTCGCCGACGACGAGGCCTTCCGGGATGATGACGCCACGATCGACGACGACATTCTTGAGCCGGGCGCGTCGGTTGACCGTCACTTCCGGCAGCACGACGGCATGATCGAGATGCGAATAGGAATTGACCCGGCAACCGGTGAACAGCAGCGTGCGATTGAGCGCCGCGCCTGAGACGATGCAGTTGCCGGAGACCAGCGACGACACGGCCGAGCCGCGGCGATCGGGCTCGTCATGGACGAACTTGGCCGGCGGCGTCAGTTCGGAATAGGTCCAGATGGGCCACTCGCTGTCATAGAGGTCGAGTTCGGGAACAATGTCGGTCAGGTCGATATTGGCCTGCCAATAGGCATCGACGGTACCGACGTCACGCCAATAGGCCTTGGTCTCCAGTTCGGCGCGCACGCAACTCTCGTTGAAGCGATGGGCGACGGCCTTGCCGTTCTTGACGATATGCGGAATCAGGTCCTTGCCGAAATCCTTCGACGAGTTCGGGTCGTTGGCATCTGCCTTCAGCAGGTCGAGCAGGAACTTGGTGTGGAAAACGTAGATGCCCATCGAGGCCAGCGCCATCGACTCATTGCCTGGAATGCCGGGTGGATCGGCGGGCTTTTCGACGAAATCGATGATCGTGTCTGACTTGTCGACATGCATGACGCCAAAGCCGACGGCTTCCATGCGCGGAACCTCCAGGCAGCCGACCGTGACGTCGGCACCGGTGTTGACGTGCTGGCGCAACATCAGCTCGTAATCCATCTTGTAGATGTGATCGCCGGCGAGAATGACCATGTATTGCGGGTTGTAGGGCTCGATGATGTCGATGTTCTGGTAGACGGCGTCGGCCGTGCCTTCGTACCACTGGGTCTCGGACACGCGCTGGGACGCCGGCAGGATGTCGAAGCTTTCGTTGCGCTCGGGACGAAAGAAATCCCAGCCGCGCTGCAGGTGGCGGATCAGAGAATGCGCCTTGTACTGGGTGGCGACCCCGATGCGGCGGATACCGGAATTGAGCGCATTTGAGAGCGCGAAATCGATGATGCGCGTCTTGCCACCGAAATAGACCGCCGGCTTAGCGCGACGGTCGGTCAGTTCCTTGAGGCGGCTGCCGCGGCCGCCCGCCAGTACATAGGCCATTGCATCGCGGGCCAGGGGTTGGATTCTCTTTTCTGCCATGGATCTGCTCCTCCCGGGATTACTTGTTACGCTTCGTCCGCAAGCTCTAGCCAGAGCGTCGCCAGCGGCGGCAGTTTCACCACGGCCGCGATGCGGCCGCTCGCTTCCCGATGCGCGCGCACCTCCCCGGCATTCCCCTTGCCGGATCCTCCATAGTGCTTCGCATCGGTATTGATGATCTCGCGCCAGGGGCCCTCGGCGGGCAGCGGCACGGAATAGTTCTCTCTCGGCACGGGCGTGAAGTTGCAGATGACGGCAACCGGACGCTCTCCGGGCGCCTTGCGCAGCCATGCGTAGACGGAATTCTCGTGATCGTCGGCGATCAGCCATTCGAAGCCATCACCCTCGCAGTCGCGGGCATGCAGCGCGGGCTTGGTGCGATAGAGCCCGTTGAGGTCCTTCACCAGATCTTTCATGCCGGCATGCGGCGGCTGCTTGAGCAGGTGCCAATCGAGCGAACGTTCCTCCGACCATTCGCTCCACTGGGCGAATTCCTGTCCCATGAACAGCAGCTTCTTGCCGGGATAGCCCCACATGAACGCATAGAAGGCGCGGAGATTGGCGAATTTCTGCCAGTCGTCGCCGGCCATCTTGGCGATCAGCGAGCCCTTGCCATGCACAACTTCGTCATGGCTGAGCGGCAGGACGAAATTCTCCGAGAAGGCATAGAGCAGGCCGAAGGTGAGGTCGTTGTGGTGGTGCTTGCGGTGGATCGGCTCGCGGGAAAGGTATTGCAGCGTATCGTGCATGAAACCCATGTTCCACTTGAAGCCGAAGCCGAGGCCGCCGTCATGCACCGGGGCGGAGACCTTCGGCCAGGAGGTCGATTCCTCGGCAATGGTCATGATGCCGGGATGCGATCCATAGAGGTGGCGGTTCATGTCCTTAAGGAACTCGATCGCCTCGAGGTTCTCGCGGCCGCCATATTTGTTGGGGATCCACTCGCCCTCCTTGCGGGAGTAGTCGAGATAGAGCATCGACGCCACCGCATCGACGCGGATGCCGTCGGCGTGAAACTTCTCGGCCCAGTAGAGGGCGGAGTTGATGAGGAAGCTCTTTACCTCGTTGCGGCCGAAATTGTAGATCGCCGTGTTCCAGTCGGGATGGAAGCCCAGCCGTGGATCCTCGTGCTCGTAGAGCGCGGTGCCGTCGAACCGCCGCAGTCCGTGTTCATCGGTGGGGAAATGCGCGGGCACCCAGTCGAGCAGGATGGATATGCCGGCCTTGTGGGCGCCGTTGACGAAGCGGGCAAAGGCTTCCGGCTCGCCGAAGCGCGCGGTCGGCGCGAACAGGCCCGTGGTCTGGTAGCCCCACGACGGATCATAGGGAAATTCCGTGATGGGCAGGAACTCGATATGGGTGAAGCCCATCTCGACCGCGTAGGGGATAAGCTTTTCACCAAGCTCGTCCCAGGACATCATCTCGTTGCCGTCGTTTCGCATCCACGAGCCCGGATGGACTTCGTAGATCGATATCGGCACGCGGCGGGCATCGACATTGCACCACCACTCGCGATGCGCCTTGTCATCCCATTGCTGGTCGATCTCCGGCGTCGTCATCGAGGCCGTCTTGGGTCGAAGCTCCGAGCGGCGCGCGAAGGGATCGGCCTTGAGCGGCTGCAGCGTGCCGTCGCGGGCCAGGATCTCGTATTTGTAGGTCTCGCCGCCATGGATGCCGGGCAGGAAGATTTCCCAGACGCCGGTATCAGACCGCAGCCGCATGACGTGCCGGCGACCATCCCAGTCGTTGAAGCTGCCGACGATGGAGACGCGCGCCGCGTTCGGCGCCCATACGGCGAAGTGATAGCCGTCGGCACCCTCGTGATGGAGCGGGTGAGCCCCCATCCTGTCGAAGAGCCTGAGATGCTGGCCCTCGCGCAGGTAGTAATCGTCCATTGGACCCAGGACCGGACCGAAGGAATAGGGGTCCACGATCTCCCAGCTGCCGCCCGCATTCGTGGCCTTGTATTTGAGCGGCTGGCGTTTGCGGAGGGAAACCTCGCCCTCGAAGAAGCCCGCGTCATGGCGGCGGGCAAGCGTGCCCACCTCTTCGCCCGACAGGGTCGTGGCCACCACGCCCTCGGCGCCCGGGATGAACGTGCGGGCGACGAACTGCTTGCCGAATTCATGAATGCCGAGAACGGCAAACGGGTTGGCGTGGACGCCGGCGACAATGGCCGCGATCTCTTCGTTGAAGATGCGGAAGTCCTTGGCGAGCTTGGACTTCCTGTCCGCCTTGGAAGGGTCGGGCTGCGCGCCGGCCGATACCGACTTGCCGCCCTTGCCCGCTTTGGCCGGCTTGTCGTTGTCCCTCTTGGTCTTAGCCGCCGGCTTGTCCATCGCGTCCCCTCCCGTCCGGTTCTTATTGAGCGCGGATCTCTAACGTGCCAGTCGTCAGCCTGGTTCAGCCCGCCTTCCAGATTTCCGATGCATATTGCCGGATGGTGCGGTCCGAAGAGAACCAGCCCATGCGCGCCGTGTTGCGAATGGCCTTCTCGCTCCAGCTCGTTTCGTCCGTCCAGATCTGGTCGATCTCGCGCTGGGCGATGGCGTAGGCGTCGAAATCGCCGGCCACCATGAACCAGTCATGCGAATAGAGGCCATCGACCAGGCTCTGGAATCGACTCGGGTCGTCGGGAGAAAAGACACCCGTCCCGATGGCGTGGAGTGCCTGCTGCAGCTCGCGCGAGCTTTCGATGATGCCTCGGGGATTATGCCCCTCGGCGCGTGCCTTGGCGACCTGTTCGGTGGTCATGCCGAAAATCTTGATGTTCTCGGCGCCGACATTCTCGAGCATTTCGACATTGGCGCCATCGAGTGTCCCGATGGTGAGTGCGCCGTTCAGGGCGAACTTCATGTTGCCGGTGCCGGAGGCTTCCATGCCGGCGGTCGAGATCTGTTCGGACAGGTCGGCCGCAGGCACCAGAACCTCGGCGAGCGAGACGTTGTAGTTCGGCACGAAGACGACCTTGAGCAGGCCGCGAACCGCCGGATCGGAGTTGACGACGCGGGCGACATCGTTGGCCAGCTTGATGATCAGCTTGGCGTTGTGATAGCTCGGCGCCGCCTTGCCGGCGAAGATCTTCACCCGCGGCACCCAGTCGCGCTCGGGATGGGACCTGATCTGGTCGTAGAGCGCCACCGCCTCGATAATGTTGAGGAACTGGCGCTTGTATTCGTGGATGCGCTTGACCTGAATGTCGAACATCGCCGACGGATCGAGCTTGAGTCCCATGCGGCTCTGGATCAGTTGTGCGAGCTTGACCTTGTTGCCGCGCTTGACGGCCATGAACTTCTTCTGGAACTCGGAATCGCCGGCGAACGTGTCGAGTGCCTTTAATTCATCGGTGTCGTCGAGGAATTTTTCGCCGATCGCTTCCTTGATAAGGCCGGTGAGCGGGCCGTTGCACTGCATCAGCCAGCGGCGCGGCGTGATGCCGTTGGTCTTGTTGTTGATGCGGTCCGGATAAAGCTTGTGAAGGTCCGCGAAGACGGTGACCTTCATCAGTTCGGTATGAAGGGCGGAGACGCCGTTGATCGAATGCGAGCCGGTGAAAGCAAGGTTGCCCATGCGCACGCGCCGGCCGCCGGCCTCGTCGATCAGCGAGATGGCGCCGATCTGGGCGTCGTTGAATTTCTTCACCTTGCGCGCTTCGATCAGCAGCTTGGCATTGATGCCGTAGATGATCTGCATGTGGCGGGGGAGCAGGCGTTCGAAGAGAGGAACCGGCCAGGTTTCCAGCGCCTCTGGCAGCAGCGTGTGATTGGTATAGGAAACCGTACGCTGGGTCATGTCCCAGGCAGTCTCGAAGTCGTAGCCGTGGACGTCGGTCAGCAACCGCATCAGTTCGGCCACCGAGACAGCCGGGTGGGTGTCGTTGAGCTGGATCGCGACCTTGTCGGGCAGGTTGTCGAGGGTGTTGTACTGCTGCAGGTGGCGGCGGACGATGTCCTGCAGGGAAGCAGAGGAAAAGAAGAACTCCTGGCGCAGGCGCAGTTCCTGACCGGCGGGTGTCGCATCCGCGGGATAGAGGACGCGTGCGAGGCTTTCCGCCTTGTTGCTCTCCTTCAGCGCGCCGATATGGTCGCCCGCATTGAAGGCGTCGAGCAGGATCGGGTCGATGGGTTGGGCGGTCCAGAGGCGCAGCGTGTTGACCCGGTCGGCACGCCAGCCGACGATCGGGGTGTCATAGGCGACGGCGATGACGCGCTCGGCCGGCTTCCAGACGTAGCGTGGCTCCGCATCGGCGCCGAGCACGGATTCGACGGCGCCGCCAAAGCCGACCTCATAGGCGCTCTCACGGCGCTCGAACTCCCACGGATTGCCGTGCGCCAGCCAGGTTTCCGGCAGTTCCACCTGCCAGCCATCGGCGATCTGCTGCCGGAACAGGCCGTGGACATAGCGGATTCCATAGCCATAGGCCGGAATGTCGGTGGTGGCCATCGACTCCATGAAACAGGCCGCCAGGCGTCCCAGGCCGCCATTGCCGAGCGCGGCGTCGGGCTCGAGGGCGGCGATGATGTCGAGGTCGACGCCAAGCGATTTCAGCGCCTCGCGGAGGTCGTCCATCATGCCGAGGTTGGACACCGCATCGCGGGTCAGCCGGCCGATCAGGAATTCCAGGGACAAATAATAGACGCGTTTTGCGCCGGTTTCGTAGGTCTTGCGCGTCGATTCCATCCAGCGATCGATGATCCGGTCACGGACGACGAGGATTGCGGCAATGAGCCAGTCATGCGGCTTGGCGACCTTTGCGTCCTTGCCGATACGGTAGATCAGCCTCTCGACAATATCTGCCGCCAGGACAGAGGGGTCGGTTTTGCGCGGTGCGGGGACCGGAATGTCCTTGATTGCAGAGCTTTCGTTCATGGCCTGTCCGTCTTAATCTCGCATACCTGAAAGCATTCCCTGGGAGTGGGAACACCCGGCGGCGCAACCAAGTTTGCATCCTTCAAAACCGCATGCAACGGTTTATTTGGTTACAAAAGGATAAAGCCATTAAATCGATTTAGAAGCAAGCGGGGGCACAAGAAAAACCGCCGGCTGGGGTGGGCCGGCGGTTCGCACCCGACTGGGCGACTCACTGGGTGAGGCGCGTTGCGGTCGCGGTGGCGCGTTCGCCGATATACTGGAAGGCGGCGTTGAGATCGTCGGCGTCCTCCGCCTTGAAGTAGTGGGCCGAACTCGTGGCGCAGTAGCTCAGCAGCGCCTGGCCGCGGGACGGTGCCATGAAGGCCACCGAATAGACCTCGATGCCCGCCTGTCTTGCGTTGTCGCACCACTTCTTGGTTTCGGTATCGGCGGACGTATAGTTGTTGTCGCCATCTGTCATGAAGACGATGTATTTCGACGGCACCTGCCCATTCTTTTGCATGTGCAGCGTGTCCTCGGTCGCCGCACCGACTGCATTGTAGGCTGTCTTGAACGCCAGGCCCGAATCGGTGCCGCCGTTGGCCGTCAGGTTGGAAATGTAGGTCTTGGTGTGTTCGACGCTCCAGGCAAGACTGACGGGTGTCTGCATGGAACTGTTGTAGGATACGGCGGATGTGCGCACGAACATCTTGTCCGGGTCCGCCTTCTTCAACTGCTCCATCAGGTTGGTCGCTGCCATGCGCAGCGCGGTGACCTTGTCATAATAGGTGTAGCAGGTCGTGGTCTTGCGGCCGTACCGGCACTGGTAGCTGCCGGAGACGGTGTTGGTGTACTCCGCCATGGATCCGGACCGGTCCAGCACGAGGTACATGGACAGCGCGTTCTTGCTCTCGGTGCTCGATTGCGTGGTGCTGGCGACGCTGACGCGTCCGCTCGACCGGCCCATGAACGCCGAGAGCGCGGAATACTGGACGTCGTAGCAGGTCGATACCTTGACGGTGTATTTCTTCGCCGTGCCGACCGTGGTGTCCTGCTGGACGTCGACATCGGTGCAACTGGTGAAGTCGAAGGGTTGTTCGTCGGTCTCCGGTGCGTCGATGTGATTGGCCATCTGGCCCTTGACGAAATCGGTGGCGAGCGCCTCGGCCTGGGTGGTGCTGATCTCGTCATTGGCCAGCGAGGAGGCTGCTGCCAATGCCGCCGCATCGGCGGCATTCTGCAACGCCGCCTTGGATGCCACCATCTTCGACATGTCGATCGCCATGCCCGCAGCCGCAAGGCCTACAGGCAGCACGAGCGCCGCGATAATGGAGAGATTGCCTTTCCTGTCTTTCAGAAATTCGCGACCAACATGCGAAAAGTTCAAAGGCATGGCGCTTCTCGAGGTTTGAGTTTCGATGAAGCGAAAAGTTAACAGCGAATCGTTGTATTCAAGTTTCCGGATGTGTTGCAATTTGATTAAAGATGCAATTGAAATCGCAACGCGAAATCAAGCTTTTACCGGAACAACATCGACAGCCTGGTCGGTAGTGTGGCCGCCATAGATGCGTAGGATTCCGATCATCGGTGCGACGTCGGAATAGTCGCGTCCATAGGCTACCCTTATGTGATCGCTGCCCGCCATGATGTCGTTTGTCGGGTCCCACTCCATCCATCCGGCCGCGCTCCCGCACCAGACCCGGACCCAGGCGTGCATGGCGTCTGCGCCTTCCAGCCTTTCCTTGCCGGGTGGGGGTATCGTGCGCAGGAATCCCGAGACATAGCCGGCGGGAATGCCGAGCGAGCGAAGGGCCACGATCATGACATGGGTGAAATCCTGGCAGACGCCCTTTTTCAGCTTGAAGGCTTCATCTGGCGTGGTGTCCACCTTGGTGGCGCCGGGCACATAGGTGAATTCCTCGTGGATCGCCTCGCAGAGCGTGGCCGCGGCCTTTCGGATGCTCATCGAGGGCTTCACCAGCGCGCGCGCCCATTTGGCGATTGCGCTGTTGCCCGGCAGGCGCGGACTTGCGGCAAGGAAGTGGTGCGGCGAATCCGGCTCGAGCGTCCAGCATGCGAAGGTTTCGTCCACGATCCTGCCGACCGGCGGCGAGACGTCCGGCGTCTCCGGCAGGGTATCGACCTGAACACGGGCCTGCATACGGATTTCGAGATCCTGATGCGGTTTGCGAAAGCTGATCGAGGATGCCTGGTTGCCGAAGAAGTCGATGAAGTCGGTGCGCTCGTCCGGTGCGGGGTCGATGGTCACACTGCCCGCGATGAGCCTCTGGCCGCGCGCAAGGGTGAGAGGCAGCGCGCGCAGGACATGGCGCGCGCCGCTCGGGCCCACTTCGTAGGCATAGGTGATCTTCATCGATATATCGTACAGCATGACCGCTTTCAGATCGAAATGTAGGTCTTGGCGAGAAGATCGGACAGGTTCTCCATATCCGATTCGAGCTGCGAATAGACCTCCCCAGTCATGGCCTCGGGCGTCATCAACGAGAGTGTGTTGTAGATGCGGAGAACTTCCCGGTAGAAAGGTGAATATTGCCCGTTCACCGTTGCGTTCGGCAGAAGCTCCACTTCGGTCTTGATCTCGTTGAGCTGGTAGAAGATCGATCGCGGATTGAGCTGGTCGAGCGCGAGAAGATCGGTGACCGTCAGCCGGGCGGTGGCGACATTGTAGCGGCGGCGATGGGTCATGACGCTGTCGCCGATCTCGATCAGCATGTCGAGCGCCGCCGTCGGGCGCCTCCTGCTCCGAGAAATGCCCGAGCAGGCGCGCCATGTGCATGCCGCGCTCGAGATGGCGGCCGATGGACAGGAAGCGCCAGCCGGTGAAGCGATACATGTTTTCGTGCACGAGACCCGCGAACCCCGCCAGCTTGCGCAGCAGGACGGTCATGGCGCGCGTGGCGTCGTCGCCGGGCTGGACCTTGTCGCGGAAGTCGCGGGCGGTCTTGGCGAGATCGTTGAGCGCCAGCCAGCCGTCGGGCGAGAACCGGTCCCGGATGTTTGAGGCCGAGTAGAGCGCGCTCGATATGTTGATCACCAGGCTCTCGGGCACGACTTCGGCCGGTGTCGATGTCGAGCCTGTCGAGATATTCGGAGACGTTGGCCAGCAGTTTCCTGTTCGCGATCGGCGTATTCTGCAAAGCGGCCGTGCCAGGCCCTGAGGATGCGCAGTGCGCCTTCCGCCCGCTCGATATATCGCCCGAGCCAGAACAAGTTGTCGGCGGCGCGCGACGGCAGGCTGCCCGGCATGTTGCGGGTGAAGGTCTCCTCGGAAGGCAGCAGCGTGGACCATTTGACCGGCTTGTCGGACACGATCCAGACGTCGGCGACCGAGCCCCCCTTCTGCATGGCGATCGCTGAGACGTCGTCGGACGCGCCGATGCGGGCGAAGCCGCCGGGCATGACGCGCCAGCCGTCGCGGGTGCGGGCTGCAAAGACGCGAAGGCTCATTGGGCGAGGGGCAAGCCTGCCATCGACAAAAGCGGGGGTGGTGGAGAGTTTCACCACTTCCTGTCCGACGAGGCGATGGCCCTCGTCCCGGAGACGGGCAAGAAGGGCCGCATTCTGCGCCTCGTCCGCGCCGAGGGTCAGGGATTCGTTGCCGTCGTCGAAGAAGGGCAGGCGGGAGTAGGCGGGGCCGATGACCATCCGGTCGATGTTGCGGATGACGTGCTCGCGCTCCTGCTTCTGTCCGCACCACCATGTGGCAACGGAGGGCAGCTTCAGATCCTCGTTGAGCAGGCGACGCGCGATCGCGGGCAGGAAGGCCAGCAGCGCGCGGGTCTCCAGCAGCCCGGCGCCCAGCGCATTGACGATGGTGACGCTGCCGGAGCGCAGGGCCTGCACCATGCCGGGCGTGCCGATCTGCGAGGCCTGGTCGAGTTCCAGCGGGTCGGCATAGTTGGCGTCGAGCCGTCGCCACAGCACGCTGACCGGCTTCAGGCCCGCCACGGTGCGGACCATCACCTGGCCGTTGACCACGGTGAGATCCTCGCCTTCGAGCAGCATGAAGCCAAGATAGCGTGCAATGTAGGAATGCTCGAAATAGGTCTCGTTGGCGGGACCCGGAGAAAGCACCGCGATCCTGTCCTCCGGGCTGCGGCGGTAGGTCTGCAGCTTGTCGCGGAAGCCGCCGAAGAAGGCTGCCAGGCGATGGACATGGGTTTCGGCGTAGATGTCGGAAAAGGCACGGGTGGTCGCGACGCGGTTCTCGAGCGCAAAGCCGGCCCCGGAGGGGGCCTGCGTCCGGTCGCCCAGGACCCACCAGTCGCCATTCGGCCCGCGACCGATCTCGAAGGCGACGAAATGCAGGAAGTGGCCGCCGGCCGGCTTGAGGCCGACGAGCGGTCGCAGGAATTCGGGATTTCCGGCAATCAGCGCCGGCGGCAGGAAACCATCCTGCACCAGACGGTTGTCGGAATAGACGTCGGCGGCGATCCGCTCGAGCAGTTCCGCCCGTTGGATCAGGCCTTCGGAGAGCGTCAGCCATTCCTGGTCGCTGATCAGCACCGGCACGTGGCTGAGGGGCCAGGAACGCTCCGCATTGGGCGCGCCACCATAGACCCGGTAGAAGACACCGGCGTCGCGCAGATAGCGGTCGGCCTTGTCGATGCGGCGTTCGCGCTCGCCGGGCTCCATGCCGGCAAGGCGCTCGACGAAATGGCGCCAGACCGGCCGTACCTTTCCGTCCGGCCCGAGCATCTCGTCGGGTGCTCCCGCCAGCGGCCGGTAATCCAGCTGCTTCTTTTTCGCCTCGGCTTTCGCCGCCGGTGCCCCCGTTGCCTTCATCTACACTCCTGGTGGCCTCCGCAGGTCCAATGTCAGCGGGAAGTCCGGGTTCGGAACCTCTGGCCAGACCTGGTAGCCGCCGCCTGTATGTCCCCACGGCTCGAAGCGGGCCAGGCGTCTTGCCTGGGCTTCATAGCCGTTGACCGGAAAGGTCTCGTAGTTCCGGCCGCCGGGATGGGCAACGTGGTAGATGCAGCCTCCGACGGCCCTGGCAGACCAGGTATCATAGATATCGAAGGTAAGCGGAGTGTTTACCGGCAGAACCGGGTGGAATCCCGACGGCGGCTGCCACGCCTTGTAGCGGACGCCGGCGACGGCGATGCCGCGGGTCTGGGTCCTGGTGAGCGGGACGGGCCTCCCATTGCAGACGATCGCATAGCGTTCCGGATTGGTCGTCTCGAGCCTGACCTGCAGCCGTTCGATCGAGGAGTCGACGAACCGCGCCGTGCCGCCGATCGCGCCCGTCTCGCCGGTGACGTGCCAGGGTTCGAGCGCCTGCCTTAGTTCGAGGCGCGTGTCCTGGTAATCGACTTCGCCGTAGAACGGGAAGCGGAATTCGAGCTGCGCCTCGAACCATTCGGGGCGGAAGGCAAAGCCGTGGATCTTCAGGTCGTCCAGCACGTCCAGGAAGTCGGCCCAGACATAGTGCGGCAGCATGAAGCGGTCATGCAGGGTGGTGCCCCAGCGGGTGAACTTGCCCTCGACCGGGGTTTTCCAGAACCGCGCGATGAGGGCGCGGACAAGCAACTGCTGCGCAAGGCTCATGCGGGCATCCGGCGGCATCTCGAAGCCACGGAATTCGACGAGGCCGAGGCGGCCGGTCGGGCCGTCGGGTGAGAACAGCTTGTCGATGCAGACTTCGGCGCGATGGGTATTGCCGGTGGAATCGACCAGGAGGTTGCGGAACAGGCGGTCGACGAGCCAGGGCAGGGGCGGCACGCCCTTGCCCGGTGCCGGCACCTGGGACAGCGCGATCTCGAGTTCGTAGAGGCCGTCATGCCGGGCCTCGTCAATGCGCGGGGCCTGACTGGTCGGACCGATGAAGAGGCCGGAGAACAGGTAGCTCAGCGAGGGATGCCGTTGCCAGAAGAGCACGATGCTCTTGAGGACGTCCGGCCGGCGCAGGAACAGGCTGTCGCCGGGATTGGCACCGCCGACCACGACATGGTTGCCGCCACCGGTGCCGGTGTGGCGTCCGTCGATCATGAATTTCTCGGCGCCGAGGCGGCACTGGCGGGCCTCCTCGTAGATCGCCGTGGTGATGTCGACGCATTCGCGCCAGTTCGACGCCGGATGGATGTTGACCTCGACGACGCCGGGATCGGGCGCGACGCGGATGACATTCAGCCGCTCGTCCTGCGGCGGCGTGTAGCCCTCGATATGCACGGGCAGCCCAAGATGGGCGGCGGCGCGCTCCGCCGAGGCAATGAGATCGAGATAGTCCTCGACGGCTTCCGTCGGCGGCATGAAGACGCAGAGCCGGCCGTCGCGCACCTCGACACTGATCGCGGTCCGGACGCGGCCACCGATCTCCTCGAAGGACTGGCCCATCTGGGTCTGCTGGGCCGGTGTCTGCTGGGTCGAGTGGGTGGACAGCGTCCGCCCGGTCGTCTCGCTGAAGTCCGGCAGGTCGCCGCGCGGAATGCTCGGGTCCATCGGGTTGATATAGGGATATTGCGACGGAGTCAGATAGGGCAGCGCATTGAGCGGCAGGCGGTATCCCACGGGCGAATCGCCCGGAACGAGATAAAGCCGACCGCGTCGGGTCTGCCACTTCTCGCTGACCCAGCGGCGGCCGCTTGCGCGGGCGTTCCAGGCCTGCACCGGGAGGACATAGCCCGAAGGATTGGTCAGGCCGTTGGCGAACACCTTGGCAATGCGGGCCCGCTCTTCAGGATCCTCGAGCTTTGAATTTGCCGGATCGACGTTTTCCGGCAGGTTCGCCTCCTTGACGATCCATTCCGCCGGGTCCTCATAGGCGGGGACGACGAGGTCGGGGGCAAGGTCGAGTTCAGTGGCAATTGCCGCCAGCAGGCGCTCCGCGTCCGCCGGCTCGACGGGATAGGTCTTGTTTTCGATGGCGATGAGTTTCTCGTCGCCCCACACCGGCAAGCCGTCCTTGCGCCAGTAGAGCGAGAAGGTCCAGCGTGGCAGGCTTTCGCCGGGATACCATTTCCCCTGGCCGTAATGCAGGAAGCCGCCGGGCGCAAAGCGCTCGCGCAGGCGGCGGATCAGGCTATCGGCCAGCGCCCGCTTCTGGGGGCCGACCGCGGCAGTGTTCCACTCCTCCGACTGGAAGTCGTCGATGGACACGAAGGTCGGCTCCCCGCCCATGGTGAGGCGGACGTCCTCGGCCTGGAGATAGGCGTCGACCTGCTCGCCGAGACGGTCGAGATGTTGCCAGCTGTCCTCGGGGAAGGGCTTGGTGATGCGGGGGTGTTCGGAGACGCGCATCACCTTCATGTCGAAGGCGAACTCGGTCTCCGCCTGACCGAAATAGCCGCCCGTGATCGGCGCGGCGTTCCGGAAATGCGGCGTTGCCGCCAGAGGAATGTGGCTCTCGCCGGTCAGCAGGCCGGATGTCGGATCGAGTCCGATCCAGCCGGCGCCGGGGATATAGACCTCGCACCAGGCATGAAGGTCGGTGAAGTCGACCTCGGTTCCCGAGGGGCCGTCGAGCGCCTTGACGTCGGGCGCGAGCTGGATGAGGTAGCCGGAGACGAAACGGGTGGCGAGGCCGAGATGGCGCAGGATCTGGACGAGCAGCCAGCCGGTATCCCGGCATGAGCCGAGCGCGAAATTCAGCGTGTCTTCCGGCGGCTGGACGCCCGGCTCCATGCGGATGACGTAGCCGATCTCGTTCTGCAGGCGGGCATTGATCGCCACGACCATGTCGACGGTCTTCTGCAGTGACCGGTCGAGCGTATCGAGAAATGCCTGAAGCGCCGGGCCGGCCGGTTCCGGCTTGAGATAGATGGAAAGGTCTTCCTTGAGGTCCTCGGGATAGGCGAAGGGCCACATCTCGGCGCTTTCCTCGACGAAGAAGTCGAAGGGGTTGTAGACCGTCATGTCGGCCACGAGGTCGACCTCGATCTTGAGTTCCGTCACCGGCTCGGGAAAGACGTAGCGGGCGAGGTAATTGCCGTAGGGATCCTGCTGCAGGTTCACGAAATGGCCGGCAGGCGATACCCGGAGCGAGTGGCTCAAGACCTTGGTCTTGGAATGCGGCGCTGGTCGGAGCCGGATAACCTGGGGCGAGAGAATGATCGGCGTGTCGTACTTGTAATGCGTCAGGTGATAGATACTGGCCTTGATGGACATTAGCTGCCTTGTTCCCCTGCTCTTGTCCGTCGATCTTGTGCGCTGCAAACGTGGAAAGCAAGCCGTTAATCGACGTAGGGGCCAGTCGTTGACTCTCGCCGGGCGTCCTGTTAATTAACAAAAAAGTTAAATAACAGGACTGTTAAGCGTGAGTGAAGACCTTTCGTCCGTCTTTGCGGCGCTGGGTGATCCGACCCGGCTTGCCATCATTCAGCGGCTCGCCGGAGGTGAGGCATCGGTGCAGGAACTGGCTGAACCGTTTGCGATCAGCGGGCCGGCGATTTCGCGCCATCTGAAGGTTCTGGAACAGGCCGGCCTGATCAGCCGCAGGCGCGAGGCGCAGCAGAGACCCTGCCGGCTGGAGCGAAAGCGGTTCGAGGACATCCAGGGCTGGACCCGGCGGATGCGGCAGTTCTGGGACGAGAGCTTCGAGCGAATGGACGACTATCTCGAAGAAATCATGAAGGAGGAGAAGCAATGAATATCATGAACGTGTCCGAGCGGGTTCTCGCCTTCGAACGCATCTTCGATGCGCCGCGCGACATCGTCTTTGCGATGTGGACGCGCCCGCAGCACCTGATCCGCTGGTATGGCCCGCGCGGCCACAGCCTGACCACCTGCGATTTGGATTTCAGGGTCGGCGGCGGCTGGCGGTTCTGCATGTTCGAGGGCAAGGTCGAGACCTGGGTATGGGGCACCTACCATGCCATCGAGGCGCCATCGA
Organism: Rhizobium sp.; assembly: GCA_019739215.1. Lineage (GTDB taxonomy): Bacteria > Pseudomonadota > Alphaproteobacteria > Rhizobiales > Rhizobiaceae > Rhizobium_E. The sequence goes on along the minus strand of JAHHDR010000001.1, from coordinate 69,906 downwards.
AGCTGGTCTTTTCATCCTCGATGCACTGGCACCGCTACGAGACACTGGTAACAATCCATTTCGACGACCTGGGCGATGGCCGCACGAACATGCGATTCCGCCAGGAACAGTTCGGCAATTTTCAGGATTGCCAAGACCACCGCTGGGGCTGGACCAGCGCATTGGACAAGATGTCGGAGCAACTGGCGCTCATGCATACCGCGGGGCTTTTCAACGATCTTCTCTGGAAGGAGCCGCGACGCGACGGGGTGGCCGAGGATTTCGCCGAGGCCGCCCGGCGTGCTGCGGATGAGCGGCAGCGTGATCCCGATGGCGCCGTCCCGCCGAGCCTCCGCTGATCGTCAAGCCGTCTTTGCGAGCGGCAAGGACAGGCGCCGGATCAGCATGTCAAGCGTGTCGCCGAGAAGGATGCGCGCGTCGTCGCCCATGCTCGACAGGATCGTCTCCAGTTCCCGGCTCGGATCAAACTTTAGCAGCGAACGGCCCGATGTCGTCAGTTCGAGGATTTCCGCCTTGCCGCGGGGCTGTTCGCGGGCCTTTGTCAGCAAGCCTTTCTGCAGGAGGGTGCGAACGGTGCGGCTAACGGGGCCGTTCGCCATGCCCTGGAAGCGGGCGAGTTCGCTCGCCGTGCACAGATCCCGCCGCGCCTTGGAAAAGTAGCGCAGTGCCACCCATTGCGCCGGAAACATGTCATGCTGGTAGCCGCGTGCATGCATCATGCGGGCGAGCAGTTCAAGCCGGTCGGCAAGTGCGGTGGCGGATGGTGTCGTCATGGCTTCCTCCGGCCCCGGCCGTTCAACGGGGCGCGCGGGATAAGGATGACAGAAGGAAATCTCCGTCAATTGCTTTGCCTGATGAGGATGAACAATCCTATAAGCCAATTGGTGAAATGTGCCATTGTCGTGCGATATCAGTAAGTTAGTGGAAGCTCATATGGAGACGATTGCATTCCGCATGGTCCTCAATCCCGGCCAGAAGGCGGAATATCGGCGACGGCACGACATGATCTGGCCGGAGCTCGTCGCGCTGCTCAAGTCGGCAGGGGTGTCGGACTATTCGATCTGGCTCGACGAGGAGACGAACCATCTATTCGCCATCCTGAAACGACCGGAGGATCACACCATGGACCGGCTGCCTGCCGAAGCCGTGATGCGAAAATGGTGGGACCATATGGCCGACCTCATGGCGGTGGAGGCGGACAACATGCCGGTTCAGGTTCCGCTCACCCGGGTGTTCCACATGGATTAGGCGCTGCATTCCCACCCGCGGAAGCGATGTGAAAGGCCGGCCAAACCGGCTATTCGACCGTGATCTGCCTTGACCGGTTCACCACCGGGCTGCCGTCGCGCAGCACCGTCACGTCCAGCCTGTATGATCCCGGCACCGGGCTGCCCTTCTTGCCGGCATAGCTGAAATAGATCGCCTTATTGCGATCGAGCGGCTTGGTGGTGTTGTCGGTCAGCCGCTCGCCGTCCGGGCCGTCCAGCACGATCCGCAACGTATCGCCAACCTTGACGTTGGCCAGCCACACCCAGGCGACGCGCACGGCATCGGCGGTCGTGGCCTGCGGCGGAGGGCCATCGACAACCAGCGTGTCATAGTCGACGAGGGACCCCGACAGGCCAAGGCCCAGTATCTCCGGCTGGAGCGGCTTCATCATCGCCATGACGGCCGGGGAAAACAGCGGCCTGGCGTCCGAAGGGTCGGCAACACAGTCCTCGCCGACCTTGCGACCGGTCAGCGGGTCCACCTCGGCGCCGTCGAGCCGGACGGTGAGATGGACATGCGGAAACTGGGCAAGGCCGGAGGCGCCGACCTCGCCGATCTTGTCGCCTGCCTTGAGCTTCTGGCCGGGCCGCACCACGATGCTGCCGCGGCGGAGATGGCAGTATTGCGTTTCCAGGCCGTCGGCATGGGCGATGACCACGCCGTTGCCGCATGCCCTTGGCATGATGGCCTCGCGTGCTCCCGGCGTGTCGACCAGACGATCCTCGACCCCGTCTCGGCCGCGCAGCACTTCGCCGTCCGCCACCGCGACCACCGGCACGGCGCGGGTGATGTCCTTCATCGACAGGACCCGCAGGTCGACGCCGTCATGGCCGTCATAGGTGGCGATGCCGCAGAAGGGGTCGATGGCGCCGTCACCCTTCTTCATGTCGGGAAACTGTTGCAGGAAGCAGTCCTCGCCCAGCCGGCAGTCGGCCGGCAGCCGGAGTTCGAGCGCCATTGCGGGAGACGCGGCGAGCAGGGCCAGCGCGGCGAGAGCGGATCGGACGGACATGGCCACTCCATTTCGACGGTTGCCTGACAATTGTTATGGGCGGATTGGGACGAAAAGGCGGACGTGCGGGATGCGCGCAAAGGTTCGTGCCGTCGCGGGGTTATTCGGGAATGTTGAACGACCGGCGGAAATAGGACCGGACGGCTTCCATGGCAGGCGAGAATTCCGCGTTGCGCCGCCAGGCGAGGCCGACATCCATGGATGGTATCGGGTCGCGCAGCACGATCGTTTCTATGCGCCGGCCCTCAAGCGACCACGGGCGGTGGACCATGTCGGAGAGGATCGCCACGCCCTGGCTGTTGGCGACGAGAGAGCGGACCGCCTCGACCGAGGAGGTGCGCAGGGTGATCTTCGGCAGGTAGGGGCTCTGGCTCCAGTATTTCATCGCGGTATGCGAGGCCTCGTCCACCGTCAGCATGATGTAGTTCTCGTCCGTGACCTCGCGCAGGCCGACCGAGGGTAGCGACAGCAACCGGTGCCGCGCGGGGACCCAGAGCCGCCGCTGCGAGCTCAGCAGTTTCTCTGTCACCAGTTCGGAATTGAGGATGTTCGAGGTCAGCAAGACGGCGATGTCGTATCGGTTGGTGAGCAGCCCCTCCTCGACGCTCTCCCGGTTGAGCTCGAACAGCTGGATGTTGATCCCCGGATATTGCCGGCTGAGGCGCTCGAAATGGCTGGGCAGGAAGTAGCCGATTACCGTGTAGGTCGCCGCGACCGTCAGCGTGCCCTTGACCGTGTTGGGCACGACCGAGAGCTGGGTCATCTCCTCGACCTTCTGGAGAATTTCGTAGGCCTGCGCCAGCAGGCGCCGGCCCGCCGCGGTCAGTTCCATGCCATGCGAGGTCCGATCGAACAGCGACGCACCGACCGTTTCCTCCAACTCCTTGATCGCGGTGGTCACGGCCGATTGTGAGATTGAGAGATTGACTGCCGCCTGCGACACCTGCCCGGCCTCGGCGGTGGCGGTGAAATAACGGATCTGGCGGAGACTGAGCGTCATGGCGGCCTCGACAATCTGAATTCGGGGCAAGCTTTATCAGAAAATCAGAACCACTGCTGGAGAAAGTGATGCGGAGCGCCCGTGCAGGAACTGGTCTCGGAACTGCTCCAGCGGCCGCCAGTCAGGCGGCGCTGTGCCGAAAGCACTGGTTCGGGTATCCCCATGGTCGGAATATTCCAAGTATAGCGGTCGTCTAATATGTTCACCTGAGCGGCAGTACAGAGAGATTCCGTGGGGTTGGTGAGTGCCAATCCTTGTTTCTGCAGTGTCAGCAGCCTGACGAAGCTCGGTTTCCACCGCAAGTCTCGATTGATAGTCCTTGATGGTTAATAGACATCGCCGTTTGATCTTGGACCTGTGGAGAAATTGAGTCATACTTCATCCAACACTGTCGAGATGGAGTCGCAGCGTGCGGAAATTTTTGTTGGGTCTTGTCGCGATGCTGGTCATCAATCCAGCATTCGCCGCCTCTCCGGAATTGGGTCGCTTCTTCGGACATTCGGTGTCTGTCGACGGCGATTATCCGGAAATGTCCCTGAAGATCGATGGTCGCGAACTGCATCGCAATGCCATTTTGGCGTTCGAAGATGTTGCGGTGGTTGCCGGAGTGCCGGTCCTGATCGGAAAAAGTTCGAATGGCGGCAACGCCTGTGACGGCACGCCGTTTGTCGTTTCATTTCCGCCTTCCGGCGATCCTCGCATCGATGGTCCGCTGGAGATCTGCAGCGCCATCAACTACAAAATCGGCGCTTCGGAAATCGCATTCTCGACAAACAACGTTCCGGGAAAGGGTCGCGAGCATTGGGTATGGAAGCCTGACTCGGGAATTACGAAGCTGGCTGACGAAGAATTCCGGCCCACGGCAAATACCGGTTGGGATGCGCTTCTCGAGCGATCAATCGAGCACCCCGCCGATATCTTTCAGAATGCGGAGATCGGCGATGACGTGTCCCGACTATTGGGGCCGAGGCTTTCGGAGTTCCAAGGCATCATCGTCGGCACGGGCAGCGGGCGATTCCTCGGTGATGACTTCGTCGGTAGCGCTTGCTCCCGCCATATGTGCGGCGAACAGGAAGCGATGGTGTTCCTGGATGCTCGCACGCGCACGGCTTACGTCGCCTGGAAGCCCTTCGATGAGAAGATTGTCGTTTATCCACCGGTGAAGGGATGGCCGGAGAAGGCCCGGCTCGAATTGAAGCAATGGGCCGGGAAATGGAAATGACATGGACATCAAATGATGTATCGACGGCGTATCGAAGCCGTAAGAGATCCTCTGTGACCAGAGTGTGACCGAAGTTGACGCCAACGGGATTGGCTGACGGGTCCTTGCGATCCAGATTGCTGAAATTGTTTGAGGAAAGGATGGTGGGCGTGACAGGGATCGAACCTGTGACCCCTTCGGTGTGAACGAAGTGCTCTCCCGCTGAGCTACACGCCCATCCTTTTGAAAAACAACAACGAATTGAAGTTCTTCGGCGGAATTGGCGCCTGACTAACAGGTTTCAGGCGCCATTGCAAGAGAGGGTGGGTGCCATTCGCCGCCAATTTGACGGATCGTGACGGCCGGATGATGTCAGGACCCCTCGAAGCCTGTCAGCACGCCGACGGCGTTGGTGCCGATCTCGGCGACGGCATAGCCGCCTTCCATGACGAAAAGCGTCGGCAGGCCCAGTTTTGCGATCCGTGCGCCGATCTTGGGAAAGTCGTCGGTCTTCAGCTTGAATTTCGAGATCGGGTCCTTCTCGTAGGTGTCGACGCCGAGCGACACGACGACCACGTCCGGCGCGTAGTCCGCAAGCTTCCGGCAGCCGTCCTCGAGCGCGTCGTTCCAGCTCTGCCAGCTTGTGCCCCAGCGCATCGGGTAGTTGACGTTGAAGCCCTCGCCCGCGCCTTCGCCTGTCTCGTCGGCGTGGCCGAGGAAGTAGGGATATTCCTGCATCGGGTCGGCATGAAGATTGATCACCTGCACGTCGCCGCGGCGATAGAAGATCTCCTGGGTGCCGTTGCCGTGGTGATAGTCGACATCGAGGATCGAGACGCGACTGGCCCCCTGGTCCCGGAACCACTGGGCGGCGACGGCGGCGTTGTTGATGTAGCAATAGCCAGCCATGAAATTGTGGCCGGCGTGATGACCCGGCGGGCGGCAGAGCGCGAAAGCGGCCGTCTCACCCGCGTTGACGAGAGCGGCCGCGGTCAGCGCCACGTCATGCGAGGATTTGATCGCGTCCCAGGTGCCGGCGACATGGCCGCAGCCGCCGTCGAAGGAATAGAAGCCGAGTTGGCCGTCGATATGTTCCGGCAGCCTGTCGCCGCGCAGGCCGCGTGTCGGCCAGGTGAAGGGCAGCGCGGTGCCGGTGCGGCCCTCCGCCGTCCAGCGATCGTAGACCGTCAGCAGGAAATCGAGATAGGCCTTGTCATGCACCTTCGCGGCCGTGGCCAGGCTGTGGTCGGCGGGTTCGATGACGGGGCCGAGATGGACCTCGTTGAGGCGCGACAGGACGAATTCGGCGCGCGATGGCATTTCGTAGGCCGGCACGATGGCACCGGCCACGAGTTCGGAATTTCCGGAATGGCCGTGATGGCGAGGCGAATAGACGGTCTTCATAGGGATACTCGATTGAGAAAAATGGCCGCCTCCCGGTTTGTGAGGCGGCCGTCATGTCGGGGATCGGTTACTTCTGAAGTTCCGTCCAGATGCGCGTATAGATTTCCTGCGTTTCCGGGTCGCAGAGCTTCATGAATTCGGCCACGGCCTTGCGGTCCTCGGGCACGTTGAGTTCAGGTGCGCCCTTCATATCCGCCGGCATGAAAGCCTCGGAGCCGGCGATGCCGTTGGCATAGCGCGCGAAGGCCGAGATCATCGCCGCGTTTTCCGGATCCATGATGAAGTTCTGGAACAGCTTGGCATTCTCGACGTTCTTGGCGTCCTTCAGCACGACCGCGTTGTCGGACCAGTAGGTGAAGCCTTCCTTGGGATAGACATACTTGATCGAGGGCTTCTGCAGGCGTTGGCGGAAGGCCGAACCGTTCCAATCCACGGCAGCGGAGAAGTCACCCGACACCATCTTCTCGATCGTGCCATATTCCATGGCGACCCAGCTCGGCTTGGCGGCGACCAGGGTGTCGCGCGCCTTCTTCAGGATTTCCTTGTCGGTCTCGCAGAGCTTGCCGCCATTGTAGACGATCGCGGCATAGATGATGTCGCTCATCTCCGGCACGACGTTGATCTTGCCCTTGAGCTCGGCCGGCGGGTCGAAGACCAGGCCCCAGCTGTCGGCCGGGCCGTTGTAGACATCCGTATTGACGACGATGCCGACGGTACCCCACTGCCAGGGCGCGGAATATTTGCGGCCGGGATCGAAGTCGGGATTGGCCCATTCGGCGGCAATGTTCTTGCCATTCTCCATCTGGCCCGGGTTGGTCTCCATCAGGAGGCCTTCGGAAAGCCAGATGCCCATGTAGCTCTGCGACGGCATGACGACGTCGAAGCCGTGGCCGCCCTGGCGGATCTTTGCGAGCGCCGTATCGTTGGAGTCGAAGTCGGTGATCGTGACCTTGACGTTGTGGGTGGTCTCGAACTTTTTGATCATTTCAGGGCTGGTATAGTTGCCCCAGTTGTAGATGTTGAGTTCGCCGTCGGCGAGAGCGAGCGAGGTGCCCGCCATCAGCATGGCGGCAGCCGCGAGAATTGTCCTACCCTTTTTCATGTCTTTCCCTTTCTTGTGGTTCATGCACGTTTCTTGTTGATGAAGAAGAAGGCCGTCACGGCCGCGATCGACAGGACCAGGAAGGCCGTCGAGATCGCATTGACCTCCGGAGAGATCGAACGACGGATCTGGCCGAGCATATAGGTCGGCAGCGTATCCTGCCCGCCGGACTTGACGAACTCGGTGATGACGACGTCGTCGAGCGAGATCACGAATGCAAGCATGAAACCGGCCAGGACGCCCGGCCACAGCAAGGGCAGGGTGACAAAGCGGAAGGCCTTGAACGGTGTCGCATAGAGATCGGCCGCGGCACGTTCCAGCGTCAGGTCCATACTCTCGAGGCGGGCCCGGATCGGCAGGTAGGCGAAGGGGATGCAGAAGGCGGTGTGGGCGACGATCAGGTAGCCCAGGCCCGAATAGCCGGTCCAGATCTTGATGCGCGAGAAGACGATCAGCAGCGCCACCGCGGTTACGATTTCCGGCACCATCAGCGGCACGTTGAGAAAGGCATATTTTGCCGTCAGCCCGCGATAGGGCGGCGTGCGGGTCGTGGCGATGGCGGCGAGCGTGGCGCAGCTCGTGGCGACGATGGCGGCGACGATGGCGATCTGCAGCGAGCGCAGCGAGGCATCGATGACCTGGGCATTGCCGGCGGCCTTTATGAACCAGCGGACGGAGACGCCTTCCCATTGCGACAGGTTCTCGCCGGCGTTGAAGGCGAAGACGACCAGCACTGCAATCGGCAGATAGAGCGCGAAGAAGGTGATCATCGCGATGGTGGTGAAGCCGCGCTGGCGGCGGACGTCGAAGGATCTAGCCATGGCTGCGGTTCCCCGCGCCGGCATTGCGGACATAGAACAGCAGAGCCACCATGACGATCGCCATCATGGTCACGGATAGGGCGGACCCCAGCGGCCAGTTTCGACCCTGGCCGAACTGCATCTCGATCAGGTTTCCGAGCATCAGGTTCTTGCCGCCGCCGAGCACCGAGGGGGTGACATAGGCGCCGAGAGAGGGGATGAAGACCAGGATGGAGCCTGCGATCATGCCCGGCTTGACCAGCGGGATGATGATCCGGCGCAGCACCTGGAACGGCGTGGCATAGAGATCATAGCCGGCTTCGACGAGGCGGAAGTCGAGTTTCTCCATGCTGGCATAAAGCGGCAGGACCATCAGCGGCAGGTAGACATAGACCATGCCGGCGAGGATGGCACCATCGGTGAACAGCATCTGTATTGGGCTGGTGATGACGCCGAGCTTGATCAGCATCGTGTTGATCAGCCCCTCGTTGCGGATCACTTCCAGCATGGCGAAGGTGCGGATCAGCAGGTTGGTCCAGAAGGGAATGGTGATCAGGAAGAGCCAGATCTCGCGGGTCGATTGCCTGCGCGTGGCGATGAAATAGGCGGTCGGGAAGCCGAAGATCAGCGTGACGATGGTGGTGGCGAGCGACAGACGCAGCGAGCGCCACAAGATCGAAAGATGGGCGTCGGCGATCGAAAGCGTGTCGTCGAAAATGTCGCGCTCGAGAAAGACGCTGAACCAGGCGGTGGGGTCGAGCCGCCAGATCACGTCGCCATAGGGCGCCTTGGCCAGGAAGGAATAGAGCAGCACGATCAGGAGCGGGCCGGTGGCGGCAAAGAAGACGATGGCGAGCGCCGGAGCGGACAGAAGCCAGCGGTTGCGGACTTCCCGCCGCCCCTCGTCCTCGATCAATTGCTGCTGCGGCGTCATTGTCAGGCCCTCAGCACACGGATGGCACCGGGCGGGAAGAGGACGCCGACGGTATCGCCGACATTGCCGGCGCTGGTCTCTCCGGGCCGGTTCTGCTGTCGCACGGTGAAGATCTCGCCATCGGCAAGCGTGACGTTGAGATAGGTGTCGGTCCCCAGATAGATGATGTTGGCAAGCGAGCCCGACAGGATCGGTTGTTCGCCGCCGCTGGCATCGGCGAGCCGGGCGTGCTCCGGACGAACCATGACGGTGATCTCGTCGCCGTCTTTCGCGTTCTCGGGTGCCGGGGCCAGGAGTGTCGCGCCGGCGGGCAGCGCGAGCGAGGCGGTGCCGCCGTCGATGCCGGAGATCCTGCCCTTGAGGAAATTGGTCTCGCCGATGAAGTCGGCGACGAAGCGGTTGGCCGGCGTGTCATAGATGTCGCGCGGGCTGCCGACCTGCAGGATATTGCCCGAGGACATGACGGCGATGCGGTCCGACATGGTCAGCGCTTCTTCCTGGTCGTGGGTGACGAAGACGAAGGTGATGCCGGTTTCTGTCTGAAGGCGCTTGAGCTCGATCTGCATGTCCTTGCGGAGCTTGTAGTCCAATGCCGAGAGCGGCTCGTCGAGCAGCAGCACCTTGGGCTGCGGCGCCAGCGCGCGAGCGAGCGCCACGCGCTGCTGCTGGCCGCCTGAGAGTTGGCTGGTCTGGCGCTTGGCGAACTGTTCCATCCGCACCAGCTTGAGCATATCGCCAACGCGGGCGTCGATCTCGGCCTTGGGCTTTCCCAGCATCTTGAGGCCGAAGCCGATATTGTCGGCGACCGTCATGTGGGGGAAGAGCGCGTAGCTCTGGAACACGGTGTTGACAGGCCGCCTGTAGGGCGGCATCGCGGCGATGTTTTCGCCATGCAGGAGAAGCTCGCCCTCCTGGGGATATTCGAAGCCGGCGATCAGCCTGAGAAGCGTGGTCTTGCCGCAGCCCGATGGGCCGAGGAGGGTGAAGAACTCATTCTGGCGGATGGCGAGATTGGCGCCACTGACGGCGGCGACGCGGTGTTCGCCATAGCCGTAGAACTTCGACACGCCGCGAATTTCGATCGCGTTGTTCGCTGTCATTATTGATCGCTGTTCCCTGTTATTGGTGGCTAGATGACCACAGGGCAGCGCGATTGACAATCAGGATTCTAGGCAGTCGTTCAACAATTTCCCGACGGCAGCGATCGGAAAAGGCGATGCGGGGATTACTCGCTGTCTTCCGGCCACGACCCTTCAGGCCAATCGCGATGGTAATGAATGAGATGCAGGATCGTGAGCATGCTATCGGAAATTGCGTAGGCCAGTATATGGGATGTCCTCAAGACCGGTTTTTCATAGGTTCCGGTCACTCGACCCTGGCGGCCAATCGGACGTTTCGCAAGCAGCGCGACGGCATCATTGATGCGATCCCGGACAAGACGGGCCACCGACGGATCGTCATCGGCAATATGCTGGATGGCTTGTCTGAATTCGTTCCGTGCAGAATCGGACCAGACAATGCGCCTCATCCGGCCTTCCTACCGCTTTCCGACTGGGCGATGATCTCGTCAATCTCAGTCATGACCTCGTCATGCGGCGTTACGCGACCGGCTTTCATGTCTTCAAGGCCGCGTTGGATGCTCCCGACGATCGTTAGCTCTCGATCGACATAGTCGGCAATGGCCTCGCTCGCGAGGAACGACTTCGAACGGCGCGTGTGTTGTGCGAGTTCGGTCAGCTTGTCCTTGACCGAACTGCTCAACCGGATCGTCATCGTGTCGGTGGATTGTGCTGCCATGTACACAGAATAGCACAGTCGACGTTCAATTCAAACTGGTCCGCTTACGCCTCGAACGTCACTCGACCTCCGCAAATCACCGCCGCCGGACGGATCGTGTGGATCTCCTCCGGCGCGGTGGCCTCCATGTCCGCATCCAGAATGGTGACGTCGGCGAAATAGCCCTGTTTCAGCATGCCTTTCCGGTCCTCGGCGAATTCAGCATAGGCGCCTTCCACCGTGTAGGCAGCGATCGCCTCCATCAGGGTGAAGCTCTGGTCTGGGTCGCTGTCCTGCCATTTCTTGCGGGTGATCGCCGCCTCGATGCCTTCGAGCGGGTCGATTGGCGAGACGGGCCAGTCGGAGGCGAAGGGGATATGGGCGCCGGCATCTTTCAGCGTCCGCCAGGCATAGGAATAGGGCCAGCGCTCGCGCCCGATCATCGAGACGGTCGGCTCCAGCGGCAGGCCCATGGACCCCGGCGGATGGGGCGGCTGCATGGAGGCGATGGCGCCGAGTTCGGCGAAGCGGTGGATGTCGGCGGGATGGATCACCTCGACATGTTCGACGCGGTGGCGGCTGTCGCGGGGACCGTTGGCAGTCCGCGCCGCCTCGTAGCCGTCAAGAACGGCGCGAACCGCGCCGTCGCCGATGGCGTGGACGGCGATCTGCAGGCCGCGGCGGTCGATCTCGATGGCGGCAGCTTTCATCTCGTCCGGTGTGAACAGGCTCTCGCCGCCTGTCGACTCCGGCTTGTTGGCATAGGGCTCGACCATGATGGCGGTCCAGCTGTCGAGCACGCCGTCGTAGAACATCTTCACCGTGCCGGAACTGAGGAAATCCGAATTGTAGGTCTCTGCCATCTTCGACGCCTTCTCCAGCATGGAGAGCGGCATGAAGTTCTTGAGATGGAACGGGATGCGGACGCGCAGCGGCAGGAAGCCGTCGCGCTTCTCGATCTCGGCCAGCAGTTCGAGCTGGTAGAGATTGCCGTCCATGCATTGCAGCGAGGTGAAGCCATGGCGGGCGCAATAGTCGAGTCCACGGCGCATGACCGATATGTCCTTCTCGAACTCGGCGCCGGTGGGATAGGGGTCAGGCTCGCCGCCGGTGGCAAGCCCGAGGCGATAGCGGTCGAAACCGGCGGCGGATTGCAGCGGGCCGAAGGCTTCCATTTCTCGCAGTTCGCCGCTGGCGAGGCCGTCCTCACCCATGACGACCTCATTGCCCGGCCCGAGCTGTTTGCCATGCAACAGGCCTGCGAGTTCGAGCGCCGGGGTGTTGGCCCAGGCAGTATGATGATCGGGGGCGAAAATCGCGAAGGGGCGGTCCGGGATGATGCGGTCGAGGTGATGTCGGGTGACGCGTTCGTCGCCGCCGAGGATCGTGTAGTCCGCACCCTGGCCGAACAGCACGACCTCGTCGGGCATGTCGGCCGCATAGGCCTGCGCCGCCATCTTGAGCGCGTCGAAGCCCTGGATGCCCTTGAGCTGGAGATGGTCGAGTTCGGCGGAACCGGAGAAGAGATGGAGGTGGTTCTCCGACAGGCCCGGCAGGACGGTGCTGCCGCCAGCGTCGATGATGCGTGTGCCGGGCGTTGCCAGTGCCTCCACATCCGAACGGCTGCCGATTGCGGCTATCTTGCCGTCTTTCAGCAGCAGGGCCTCGGCGCGGGGAGCCGCAGGGTCCATGGTGAGGATTTTCGCGTTGGTGATCAGGATGGGAGAGGGCAGCGACATCAGGATTTCCAAATGCATTATGTGAGGAGATCGATCTCGGCATCGTTGAAGCCGAAACGGGTCATCATGAGGCGGTGTTCCGTCGTGCCGATGAAGCGGTCGAGGATGGCGTCGATGGATCGGCAGAGCGCTGCGTCGTGGAGAGAAAAGCCGAATGAGCCCAGGGCGGCTTGTTTTTCGCTCGCGGGAACGGTGACGACGTCGAGCTCGAGCTCGGGGCGTCGCGTGAGATGGCCGGTATGCGCCCGGGCAACGCTGGCATAGGCGTCGGCCTTGCCGGCGGCGACTGCGGCGGCGGCCTGTTCGTAGGTATCGCGGATCACCAGCCGATCGTCGGTGACTCCGAAATCGAGGGCTGCGCGATGCTGGACCTGATCACGGATGACTGCGATACGAATGCGAGCCGTAGCGGACGAACGATAGCCGGTCAGGCCGAGAGGATTGCCTTTCGCCACAAGCAGGCCATCCGGCAGCGCCCAGATCGGGCGGCTGAACAGAGCGTGTTTCTTGCGTTCGCTGGTCGCAAAGAGTCCTGTCGTCATCCGCCAGCGTCCCCGCCCCAGACCCGGCAGAAGTTCGGCGAATTCTGCTTCCACCGCTTCGAACGTTTCTCCGAGTTCGCCGAGAACATGCCGTGCGAGTTCCACGTCGCAGCCGGTCACGGTGCCATCGGCTTCGCGATAGTTGAAGGGTGGTTCGGTGAGGTAGGCGAATTTCAAGGCAAACCTCAAATCCTCGGCAGATACGTCCGGTAATCAAAGTCCGACACTGTCCGCATGAAGGTCAGCGCCTCCTTACGTTTCGTATCGGCGTAGAGCTTCTGGTATTGCTGGCCGAGCAGTTCGCCGACGAATTCGGAGGCCGCGAACACGTCGACCGCGGTCAGAAAATCGTGGGTCAGCCGCTCGCCCGATTCGGCCTGCTGGCCGGGTGTAGCGGCGGGGCCGGGGTCGAGATCCTGTTCGAGGCCGAGCAGCATGCCACCCAACATGGCGGCAAGCAGGAAATAGGGGTTGGCATCGGCGCCGGCGACGCGGTGTTCGACGCGGGCGGCGGGGCCGTCGCGCTCGGGGATGCGGATCGCGGTGCCCCGATTGCCAAAACCCCAGTTGACGTCGACGGGCGCGAAGGAGCCGGGCTGGAAGCGGCGGTAGGAATTCGCGAAGGGTGCGAAGAGCAACTGCGTCTCGCGCATCGTTTGCAGCATGCCGGCCGTAACCGACTTGAGCTTGACCGGATCGCCGCCTCTGGCGTCGAGGATGTTGGTGCCTGACTTGTCGATGATGCTGCAGTGGACATGCAGCCCCGAGCCCGCCTGGTCGGAATAGGGCTTGGCCATGCAGGTCGACTTGAGGCCGAACTTGCGGGCAGCCTGTTCGACAACGCGCTTGAGATAGATGCAGTCGTCGGCCGCGGCCATCGCGTCCGGGCGGTGGTTGAGATTGACCTCGAACTGGCCGGCGCCGAATTCGGCGGTCGTCGCGTCTGCGGGCAGGCCCATGGCGTCAGCGTAGGCGCGGACGGTCTGGAGGTAGTCGCTCATGTTGTCGACGGCGTCCATCTCGTAGAGCTGGAAGCCGTTCTTTTCGCCCATGCAGGTCAAAGCGGCAGGCGGCATGGGGATGCCGGTCTGGCGGCTCCTGCCGTCCATGACGTAGAATTCGAGTTCGGTGGCCACGACCGGCGTCAGGCCGAGCGCGTCGTAGCGCTTCAGAACGTTGGCGAGCATGCCGCGCGGGTCGCAGAAATGGACCTCGTCAGCAAGCGTGTGCATCGTCGCCAACACCTGGCTCGAACCTTCGTGCGCCCATGGCATGGGGACATGGCTGCGCCTGTCGGGGATCACCTTGCCATCGGGATCGCCGAGCGTCAGCGAAATCTGCGTCAGGTCGTCATTGTCGTCGCCCCAGATGTCGAGCGACTGGGTGGAGGCGGGCAGCCGCACCGCGCCGGACCAGATCTTCTTCTCCGCTTCGGGCGGCAGGCGCTTGCCACGAAGGCGGCCGTTCATGTCGACGAGGAGGATTTCGGTATAGCGGGGCGTGGCGGCGTCGAGCGCGGGTCCGGCCTTTTTGACTTGATCCATGATGCGAAGCGGCTCGCTTTCGAGATTTCTTGCCGGTTTCCGGGAGAATTTCTGAACGGCAGGCAAATTTTTGCCGGTGGCTTGCCAAAATGATCGGGCAAGGCCATGTTCGTAACCGAATTCAAGCCGCCTTTCAATCAGGCCGAGCGACCCGCGGACGAGTCCCCGGGGCGGCCCAAAACTGCGGTTTAAAGGGAGAACATCATGTCCAGACCGGCCACTGCGCTGTCCAATCTCGGCGCCATCGACGCGGCCCATCACATCCATCCCTTCAGCAACATGTCGAAGCTGAACGCGACCGGAAGCCGCATCATCGAGCGCGCGGAGGGCTCCACGGTCTGGGATACGACGGGCAAGGCGTATCTCGATGGCTTCGCGGGACTGTGGTGCGTCAATATCGGATACGGCCGGACCGAGATTGCCGATGCGGTGGCGCGGCAGATGAAGGAACTGCCTTACTACAACCTGTTCTTCGGCACCACGACGCCGCCGGCGGCACTGCTGGCCGAGAAGATCACCGCGCATACCAACGGCAAGCTCAACAAGGTGTTCTTCACCGGTTCGGGCTCGGAAGCGACCGATACATGGTTCCGCATGGCGCGAGTCTATTGGGCCGCCAAGGGCCAGCCGTCGAAGAAGCAGGTGATCGCGCGCAAGAACGGCTATCACGGCTCGACGGTCGCCGGCGCCAGTCTCGGCGGCATGAAATACATGCACGAGCAGGGCGCACTGCCGATCGAGGGCATCCACCATATCGGCCAGCCCTACTGGTATGCCGAGGGTGGCGACATGACGCCGGACGAATTCGGCCTCAAGATGGCCCGCGAACTGGAAGCCAAGATCGACGAACTCGGCGAGGACAATATCGCTGCCTTCGTCGCCGAGCCGATCCAGGGCGCGGGCGGGGTGATCGTACCGCCAGATAGTTACTGGCCGGAGATCGTCAGGATCTGCCGGGCGCGCAACATCCTGCTGGTCGCCGACGAGGTGATCTGCGGCTTCGGGCGCACCGGAAGCTGGTTCGGCCACCAGCATTTCGATTTCGTGCCCGACATGGCGCCGGTCGCCAAGGGTCTCTCTTCGGGCTACCTGCCGATCGGCGGCGTGCTGGTCAGCGACCATGTCGCCGACGTCATCACAGCCGACGATTTCAACCATGGTTATACCTATTCCGGCCATCCCGCCTGCGCCGTGGCGGCGTTGGAAAACCTTCGCATCATCGAGGAAGAGAAGTTGGTCGAACGGGTGCGGGACGATATCGGGCCCTATCTCGCCAGGGGCCTGAACAGCCTGCTCGATCACGACATGGTCGGCGAGGTGCAGGCGGTCGGCCTGATGGCGGCGGTGCAACTGGCGAAGAACAAGGCGACCCGCGAGCGCTTCGAAAAGCCGGATGATGTCGGTACGCTGGTGCGCAATCATTGCGTCGAGGCAGGCCTGATCCTGCGCGCCACCGGCGACCGCATGCTGGCTTCGCCGCCGCTGATCATCACGCATGAGGAGGTGGATTTCATGGTGAAGACGTTGCGGAATGCGCTGGATTCGGCCTGGAAAGAATTGCGGTAAAGGTCGCCGCATTTCACCCCTCGCCAAGCGCGCCCAAGCATTCCACTTCGTGTCATGCGGGCTTGCTATCCTCTCCCACAAGGGGAGAGGTAGGGTGCCGCAATCGCCGGCCCGGCGGGGAGCAAATGGGTGCCAAGGTTCTACCTCTCCCCTTGTGGGAGAGGATACGAAGGCCGCGAGCGGCGTTAGCCGATCGCCTGGCCGAAGTTGGTGAGGGGTGAATCCCTATCGCCTTGCAAGCCATTGTCAGGGATCATTTTCATGAAGTTCATCCACGTCACCGACCTCCACCTGGTTCCCGAAGACGAGGTCCTCTGGGGTCTCAAGCCGATCGAGACGCTCGATGCCTGCCTTGCCGACATCGCCAGGCATCATTCCGACGCGGCTTTCGTCGCCATCACCGGCGACCTTGCCGAGCGCGGGGAGGTGGCGGCCTATGCGCTTCTCAAGCAGCGTCTGGCTACGCTCGACCTGCCCGTGCTGCTGATGCTCGGCAATCATGACGACCGGCCGAATTTCACGCAGGTCTTCGCCGACGTGCCCCTCGACCATGGCGGCTTCGTTCAGCAGGTGCGCGAGGCCCATGGCGGCGTTTTCCTGTTCCTCGATACGTTGAAGGGGCCGCCGTCCTCGGCGGGACTCTATACGCCGGAACGCCGGCAGTGGCTGACGCAGCAGCTCGACAAGGCCGGTGGCCGGCCGGTCTATCTCTTCATGCATCATCCGCCCTTTGCCATCGCGCATGCGCTGATGGACAAGATCATGCTGGATGATCCGGAGGAATTCGCGGCGCTGCTGCAAGGGCATGATGTCCGGCACATCTTCTTCGGCCACGGCCATCGGGCTGTCAGCGGCGTCTGGCGCGGGATCAGCTTCTCGGCCCTGCCGTCGCTCAACCACCAGCTACCGCTGGTCGGCGGGTCGGTGGAGACGGTCTATTCGCACGAGCCGCCTGCCTATGCGGTGGTGCATGTCACGGGCGAGGGCATCATCGTCCACAACGACGCCTTTCTCGACCGCAAGCCTGCCGACATGGCCGAGGATGCCGAGCGCGGGACCTGGTTTTGAGATGGGCCGGTGGGGCGCGCTTCCGTTCCGCCCCGTCGCTGACTTGGTATAGTGTTCCGGCACATTCATGGAGGACATCATGGGTTTGAAGATATTGCTGGCCGGGGAATCCTGGTCTTCCATCGGATTTCACCTCAAGGGCTTTTCGATCTACACGACCGGGGGCTACGAGGAAGGCGGCCGGCCCTTGATCGCAGCGCTCGAGCAGGAAGGCCATGCGGTCACCTACATCCCGAACCATCTCGTTCCGTCGACCTTTCCGAACACGGTCGAGGGGCTCAGGGACTATGATCTCATCATCCTGTCCGATATCGGCGCCGACACGTTCCTGCTGCATCCCGACACGCTGACCAAGTCGATCCGCAGGCCCAACACGCTGAAAGTGATGGCCGACTACGTGGCGCAGGGCGGCGGGCTGCTGATGGTCGGCGGCTTCATGAGCTTTTCCGGATTCGGCGGCAATGCCTGCTATCACAATACCGTCTTCGCCGAGGTCCTGCCGGTGACGATGCTCGGCTATGACGATCGCATCGAATGCCCGGAAGGCATCACGCCCGATCCTGCGACCGGGCATGGCGTGCTGGATGGTATCGAGGGCGCGTGGCCGCATTTTCTCGGCTATCAGCGGCTGATCGCCAAGCGCGGGACCGAGGTTCCGCTGACGGCGGGTGACGATCCGTTCCTCGTGCTGGGCTCGCATGGCAATGGCCGCGTCGCGGCCTTCGCATCGGATTGCTCGCCGCATTGGGGCTCGCCGGAATTCGTCGGCTGGCAGCATTATGGGCGCTTCTGGTCGCAGCTCGCCGGATGGCTGTCCGGCAAGCATTAGCGCAGGCGCCGGACCGAATCCCTGTCGATGAGGCTCACCGGCAGGCGAATGTGCGGGTTGGACATGTCATCGGCGATGCGCTTCATCAGCAGCTCAAAGCCGATCCGGCCCATTTCCTCCACGGGCTGGTGGATCGCGGTGACCGGCGGGTCGAGAAGGGAGAGCGGGCCGACATCGTCATAGGTGATGACGGATATGTCCTGGCCGAAGCGCTTGCCGCGGTCCTTCGCCACTTCGGCCATGCCGTACATGACCTGGTCGGAGCCGATGAAGACGGCGGTGACCTCAGGGTGGTTGTCGAACAGCATGGCCATGGCGGCGCGGCCATAATCCATCGTGTAGTGGCCGAAGAGTTCGACGACGATCTCGCCGCCATGGGCGGCGACCTCGTCGGCGAAGCCCCGCGCCCGCTCCCTTGACGTCATGATGTTGCGCGAGCCGCCGACATAGGCGAGCTTCAGGTGCCCGGCCGCGATGAAATGCCGTGCGGCGAGCTGGCCGCCCTGCACATTGTCGCCGAAGACCTTCGGCACCATGGTGCCGTCGACATCCTCGTCCATGACGACGATGTTGCGGTTGGCGTCGATCGCCTCGCGCAGCGCATGCTGTTCGTCATGGTGATTGGTGGTGAAGAGGAGGCCGTCGACATGGTTGCGGCGCAGGCGCTCGATGTAATCGAGTTCCCGGCTCTGGCGGTTGACGCTGGAACACAGCATGAGGCCGAGTCCGGCCTGTCCGGCGTGATGCTCGACGGCGGCCGCCAATCTTGCGAAGAAGGGGTTGGAGACATCGGGCACGACGAGGCCGATCGTGTCGGAGCGGCCGCGGCTGAGGCTGCGGGCATGCGGGTTGGGACGGTAGTTGAGCGTGGCGATCGCCGCATTGATCCGCTCGGCCGTCTCGGACGGCAGGTTGAGCGAGCCGTTGAGGAAGCGAGAGACGGTGGCCGGAGAAAGGCTTGCGGCGCGCGCGACGTCCTGCAATGACGGCGGTTTCGTCATGGTGCCCTCCCTTCGGTTGACTCATAGCATTTCGCCGCGACTTTGAAACGGGCTCGCCAATAGTTTGGCGCCAAACATTGTCCACGCATGCGCGATCGTTCACGCGAGCGCTTCCGTCCCGTGGCCTGGCCATGCACGTCTGCCGATCCTCCGCCCTGTCAAAGGCTGTCGGCCGGGGCACGAAAGCGTGCCACGATAAGTTTGGCCAGCTTGCGCTGGCCGGAAGGCTCGTTTCCGTGCCCCGTTCAGTGGTTTTTCCCGCGCAACTCCGGTCCCTCTGCTTCCACGGAATGCTGCGGGATACGTGGATGCTTTTCAGCCTCCGCGCCCGCGATGCGGAGCCCGCCGGGCATTCCATGTGCTCCTATGCCTCACAGGCACGCCGGAGCCTTTTTCAGCTCCGAGGAGGACCATTTTCTGCACGGGCCCGATGGCAGGGCTTTGCGTCGTCTCCCCGCCACCGGCACCGGTCCCGCCTCGACGCATCGCCATGCGTTGTAGCCGATGCGGGACGGGAACGATTATGTCACGGGTCCCGGCACCCGGGGAAATTCCAAGCCAAGCCTTTGGCAATGCGCGATAAAACGGGAGCGTTTCGCGTTCCCCAAATCAGGCAGGTGGCAGCAGCTTGCCGGGATTGAGGATGCCGCGGGGATCCAGCGTCTGCTTGATCGCCCGCATCAGCGCCAGTTCCTCGGGGCTGCGGGAGTAGTGCAGGAAATCCCGCTTCAACGCGCCGATGCCATGCTCGGCGGAGATGGAGCCGTGGAAATCGCGTACGATGCCATAGACGATGCCGTCAACGGCGTGCAGGGTCGCCGGATCGGATGCCCCGACCGCGACGGCGATATGCAGGTTGCTGTCGCCCATATGACCGAAGAAGGCGACATGCGCGTCCGGGTAGCCTTCGCGTATCGCCGCCTCGCAGGCGTCGGCGAATTCTCCCAGTCTGCCGACGGAGATCGAGACGTCGAAATTGATTAGATGTGGCAGCCGGTCGTAGGCGGCGCCTTCGCGCACGGCCCAGAACTGGCGGGCTTCCTTTTCGGACTGGGCGATCAGGGCATCTTCGATGAGCCCCTCCTCGAACATCATTGCCAGGAAGTTTTCGAGGGCGGCGGAATCCGGCGTGCCCGACTGTTCGACGATGACCGCGAACGGATGGCTGCGCTCGAAGAGCTTGAGACCCTCGCCCTGGCTGGCGAAGCCGAAATAGCTCTGCCACATGATCTCGAAGGCCGAGAGGCCGACGAGACCGGCTTGCGCCTTGGCGAGAAGCTGGACGGCGTTCTCGTAGTTTGGCAGCGCGACCAGTGCCGTGGCCTTGCCCACGGGCAGTGGCTGCAGCCGAATGACGGCACGAGTGATGACGCCGAGCGTGCCCTCCGAGCCGATGAAAAGTTGCTTGAGGTCGTAGCCGGTGTTGTTCTTGCGCAGGCGGTTGAGTGAGGAGATCACGGTGCCATCGGCGAGCACGGCTTCGAGGCCGAGGATGTTGTCGCGGGTGACGCCATGGCGGATGACGCGGATGCCGCCGGCATTGGTGGCGATGTTGCCGCCGATCTGACAGGAGCCGCGCGAACCCAGATCGATCGGGAGCAGGAAGCCGGCGTCTTCGGCAGCCTTCTGCGCTGTTTCGAGTACGGTTCCGGCCTTGAGGGTCATGGTGCCGGCGGCGGTGTCGATCTCCTCCACGCCGGACATGCGTTCGAGCGAGAGGACAAGCGAGCCCTCGATGGCATTGGCGCCGCCGGCGAGGCCGGTCATGCCGCCCTGAGTGACGACGGGGACGCGGTGATCGTTGCAGATTCGGAGCGTCGCCGAGACCTGTTCGACACTCGTTGGCCGGACAAGAGCGATCGGCAGATGCCGGCCGGAGAGGCTGGCGTCACTGCGGGATCTGGCCGGTATCCGGTCGCCCGTCATCAGGGCGCTGTCGTCGAGCGCTTGTGACAGGGCGGAGACGAACGCATTCACCTCAGGCATGGCGGGCCTTTTCGGGCTGGTGCAGGAAGCCGTGCAAGTCACCCAGTCTCGGGCAGCCGAGCTGCCACATCGTGCCGCGCAACTCCTGCTTCAGCACGTCGATGAGATGCACGGGGCCGTCGTCGCCGATCGCCGCGACCGAGAAGATGAAGGGACGGCCGAGGAAGACGTAGTCTGCGCCGAGCGCGATCATCCGGGCGATGTCGAGGCCGGAGCGGACGCCGCCGTCGACCATGACCAGCGCATCCGGCCCGAGCCGCTTGCGGACGTGGGGCAACATGGAAACGGAGGAGGGGGCGGCATCGAGCTGGCGGCCGCCGTGGTTGGAGACGATGATGCCATCGGCGCCGAGCGCCATGTAGGTCGCGGCTTCCTCCGGATCGAGCACACCCTTGACCACCAGCTTGCCCGGCCACTGGTCGCGGATCTGCCGGAAGCGCTCCGCCGTGATGTGGTTGGAGAGGACCGAGCCGAGGAAATCGTAGAGCTCCTTGGTCGTCGCGCCCTTGGGCGCATAGGGCGTCAGGTTCTCAAAATGCGGGATGCCGTGGCGGGCGAGCCGCAGCAGCCAGTGCGGGCGCATCGCGGCATGCAACACCGTGTGAGCATCGAAATTCGGCGGCACCGAGAGGCCGTTGCGGATATCCTTGTCGCGGCGGGTGACGCCGGGAATATCGACGGTGACCACCAGCACGTCGTAGCCAGCGCGTCTGGCGCGATCGATCATGTCGGTCTCCATCGCCGCATCCCTGGGCGGATAGAGCTGGAACCATCCGACCGGGCCGGAATGGGTCTTCATCGTCTCGAGGCTCTGCGTCGCATGGGTCGAGAGGACGTGGAGGATGTTGTGCTGGCGTGCGGCGCTCGCAATCGGCGGCTCGCAGCCCGGCCATTGCAGGCCGGCAAGGCCGACGGGGGCCACGCCAAAGGGCGCGGCGAGCGTCTGGCCGAAGATCGCCGTCGCCACGTCGGGCTGCTGCGCCTCGCTGAGATAGCGGGGCATGAACTGGATCTTCTGGAGGTCGTCGGCATTGCGCCGGACATTGTCCTCCAGCCCGATGCCCCCTGTCATGTAGTCCCAGGCAAAGCCCGGTATACGCCACCGGGCTTTCGCCTTCATGTGCGGGATCGAGGGAAACCGCTTGTTGATTCGAGACAACGTGTCCTCCGCGCGCCTTACGCGGCCTCGCGACGGAGGGCCTGCGCCATGCAATGAATGCCGCCGCCCGTCTTGGAAATCTCGCTTGTATCCACCGCCGCGACTTCGAAGCCGCGCGCCTTCAACTGCTCGATCAGAACCCGCGATGACGTGGGGGCGATGACCTTGGCATTGCCGAGCGACATGAAGTTGCAGCCGAGCGCCATCGTATCCGGGAAGGGCACGTCGACGATATCATGGCCTTTGGCCTTGAGCCAAGCCACGATCGCGGGGTCGGTGCAATCGAGGCAGACGGCGGTGAGTTTGTCGGCGATCGGCACGACCATCAGGTCGATATGGACGTAATATTCGTCGATGAAGGCGAGGCGGGTTTCCCAGCCTTCCTTGTCGAACCAGTCCTTGACCTGGCGGGCGCCTTCCTCGTTGGTGCGGGCGCCGCCGCAGCCGATCAGCACCACACCGTCCTCGATGACGTTGAAATCGCCGCCTTCGAAGGTACCGGCCGTGACCATGTCGTAGATCGGTATGCCGAGCTTTTCATAGGTGCGGATCGCGGCATAGTTCTCGCCGCGGCGCCAGAACTGCGACATGGCGGTGATGATCGCGCCATAGGGCGTCATGACCGAGGAGTCACGGGAATAGACCTGCATCGGCAGTTCCGGCGAGGGCTCGTGCCAATGGATCCTGACGCCGAAATGCTCGTAGGCCGAGACGAGTTCCTTGTGCTGGGCCTGGGCGGTCTGGATGTTGGCCGGGTTGTCGCGCAGGTGCTTCTTCGACAGCGACGAGGTCGCGAGATGCCGGAGATAGGCGGGCGAGCCGAGCAGGACGTCGGTAAGCCTGTCGGTCTCGTTGGCGAAACCCCAGCCCTTCAGGCGCGTGGTGTTGCCGGAGAGGTTGCGGCGCTGGAGCGAGAAGGGTTCGTCGGAAAAGCTGGACTGCACGTTCATGTCATGTCTCCTTGGGGTTCAGGAAATCGGATGGGTGGGGATCCACCAGTCGCGGCCGCGTGCGGTCTCGACATATTCCGGCCAGCGGAAATGGATGGGGGGATCGTAATCGCAGAGCGGCGGAATCCATTTCGCGCCGCCGATACCGCCGCCGGTGCGGGTGTCGAATTCGGTTCGGGCGGCCTTGCGGGCGGCCTCGTCTTCCATGAGGCGGAGTGCCGAGAGCGCCAGGACCTTGGCGGCCGTCGTCACCATCGGGTCGATGGTTTCCGGCATGCCGCCGAGCGCGTTCATCACCCAGCCGGGATAGCGGTAGCCCGGGGGTGCCTTCAGCGCCGGGCGGGCGATGTAGAAGCGGGCCAGCGGTGCGTGCCAGCTCATGTCGGTATAGTCGTCCGAGGTGGAGTTGAGCTGCGACGGCGGCAGGTCGCGCCGGAGGATCGCCTCGGCCGACTGCGGGTCGATGAGTTCTTCCATTTCGTCGATGAAGGGTTCTGGCATCGGCTTGAGGCCGAGATTGACCTGGATCTCGCGCGCCTTCTCCTTCGCCCGGTCGTCCCAGCGCGGGGCGCCGACGGCCTGGAGGGAATCCCAGACGAGGTTGGCCATGGCGTGATTGGCAAGGCCGGGGCGCGACTTGCAGACCCAGTGGCGCTCGTAGCGGCAGCCGGACATTCGGGCGGCGTGTTCGGCATTGCGGTCGAGGAAGGCGGTCGCCTGCTCGGCCATGGCGAGATCCGGCATGCGCATCATGTACTGGATCTCGGCGAGGCCGGCGGGCAGGTTGTCGGCCGTGGCCTGGCCGGCGGTGAGGATCGCCTCGCTCACAGACCAGCCGCCCTGGTGCGGCAGCATGGAGTCGCGCAGCGCCTTGGACGCCATGTACATCATCATGAGCGCATCGTTGGCGCCGGGCGCGCGAATGGCGGAATGCGACTGCGGGATCGGGGCGCCATCTGATCGACCCCAATCCTCCGGCTGGTCGCAGATGAAGCGGTAGATCATCGAATAGGCGGCGCCGCAATGCGTGTCCCAGCGTACGGTGTTGCACATGGGCAGCATGTAGAACGGGTGGAAGGACAGCATGCCGTCGAGGCCGTCGTAATAGCCTTTCGCGGCATGGATTGGCTTGGAGCCGCGGACCTTCTCGGCCGGTTCGCCGGTGAAGCGCAGGGTGCCCGTGATGCCTTCGCGCTCCATGGCGGATTTGGTGGCGAGCAGGCCGCCGAGGGCGGCGATGCCGAGGCCGGAATGCGGGTCGGTGTGGCCGCCGGCATGTTCGTTGAGGCCCGCGCGGGGGGACTTGTAAGTGCTGGCCGCCTGGCAGTTGCCGGGTACGGCGTCATATTCGGCATACATGCCGACCGAGGGGCCTGATCCGTTCGACCATTCGGCGGCGAAGGCGGTTGGCATGCCGGCCGAGCCTTCCTCGACGGTAAAGCCGTGCTGGCGCAGCGTCTTCACGTACCAGTCGACGGAGCGGTATTCGCGCCAGGCGGTCTCGCCGAAGTCGAAGATCGTGGCAGTCCAGGCCGAGAGATCGGGCTGGATGGCATCGACATGGGCAGCGGCGTGGCGCTGGGCGGCTGAAAGCGGCATGGCTTACTCCTGTAGCGGGAGTACACTCCACATCGCATATTCGAGAAAGTGAAATCTTTTCCCTGACGTCGCAAATTTGGTTCACCATTGGCTGGAATTTGGATAGCCTGCGGCATTTCCCGGAGGAGTCATGAAGCGAATTCCCTCGACCCAGGCCCTGCGTGCGCTCGACAGCTTCACCCGCCACGGTTCCGTCTGGAAGGCGGCCGACGAGCTCAACCTGACGCGCAGCGCGGTGAGCCATCAACTCCGGCTGCTGGAGCGCGACCTCGGCTTCCAGTTGCTCAACCGGATAGGAACCAAGATCGAGCTGACCGAGCAGGGGCTTGGCTATGCGCTCGATGTCCGCAAGGCGCTCAATACGATCGCGGGCTCGGCGGTGCGGCATGCCAATCGCGGCGTTTCGGGCTCGATCAATGTCTGCTGCACGCCGGGCTTCGCGTCGAGCTGGCTCTGCAGTCACATTTCGAGTTTCCGCGAGGCGCATCCCGACGTGAAGCTGTCCATCTCGACGCCGATGCGGCTCGACGACGTCTCGGACCCGGATGTCGATGTGTTCATTTCCTTCGGCACCGGATACTGGCCGGACATGGCGGTGGAACTGCTGGTCGAGGTCGAGTTCACGCCGCTGTGCAGTCCCGTGCTGATCAACAAGACCGTGGGGCTGTCGGACCCGACCGAC
Organism: Rhizobium sp.; assembly: GCA_019739215.1. Taxonomy (GTDB): domain Bacteria; phylum Pseudomonadota; class Alphaproteobacteria; order Rhizobiales; family Rhizobiaceae; genus Rhizobium_E. The sequence continues at coordinate 44,743 of JAHHDR010000001.1, read as the reverse complement.
ATTCGCCGGGCCTGCCTGCTGCACCTCGTCGACGCCGACGACTGGGAGGAATGGCTGACGATTGCCGGCGTCGATCCCGCCTTCGCCCAGACCGGCATCACCTTCTCCGACATGAACCTGGTCTATGCCGCGGCGATGTCGGGGCAGGGGATCGCCATGGGCGACGAGTTTATCTGCCGCAATGCTATGGCGACAGGGCAACTGGTGCGGCCGTTCGACATCAACATCCGCTCGAAGCGGTCGTATTATCTCGTGGTTTCCGAGGCCAAGGCGGACAACAAGACGGTGGTCGCCTTCTGTGACTGGCTGAAGGAAGAGGTGATGAAAAATGAGGCGGTACCGGTGATGGCTTGATAGGCAGAATCGGCCAATAGGTGAACCAAATTTGTCAAATGGGTGAAAAGATTTCGTTTGTAACACTCGTCTTTCGCCCCTAGGCTCGCCTCAATAATAAGGGAACGGCCATGCAAACCGAGAACAGGGCGGCCGAACTTGACGCCCGGGGAATTGGCAAGACATACGGTGACTTTCACGCGTTGAACGACGTTTCGCTGACCATCGGTCGCGGCGAGTTCCTGACGCTGCTCGGGCCCTCGGGCTCCGGCAAGACCACCTTCCTCATGATCCTCGCGGGTTTCGTCAACGCGTCCTCGGGTGGGCTGACCATGGACGGTGCCGACATCACGCGGCTGCCGGCGGAAAAGCGCGGCTTCGGCATGGTGTTCCAGGGCTATGCGCTGTTTCCGCACATGTCGGTCGAGAAGAACATTGCGTTTCCGCTGCAGGTGCAGGGCCGCAGCGCCCAGGACATCAAGGCGCGGGTGGACAGTATCGTCGATCGCGTCGGGCTGCGCGAGCATGCGAAGAAGAGGCCGGCCGATCTCTCCGGCGGGCAGCAGCAGCGCGTGGCGCTGGCGCGTGCGCTGGTCTTCGAACCTTCGGTGCTGCTGCTCGACGAGCCATTCTCGGCGCTGGACAAGAACCTGCGCGGCTCGATGCAGGACGAGGTGCGGCGGCTGCACCAGGAGACCGGCACGACCTTCGTCTTCGTGACGCATGACCAGTCCGAGGCGCTCGCGCTGTCGACGCGGGTCGCGATCTTCAACAAAGGCAAGCTGCAGCAGGTCGACAGCCCCAAGCAGGTCTACGAACATCCGGCCAACCGCTTCGTCGCCGAGTTCCTCGGCGACATCAACATTTTCGACCTGACGGACACGCGGCAGGCCGGCGATGTCTGCGAAGGCCGGTTCGAGGACAGCCTGATCCGGGCATCCAGGGCCGCCGGCGCGCCGACCGGCCATTTCGCGATCCGGCCCGAGCACATGGTGCTGAGCCGCGAGCGACCCGATGGCCGCAACGTGCTGGCCGCCGACATCGAGGACATCACCTATCTCGGCGCGACGACGCGCTTTGCGTTGAAGACGCCCGGCGGCAAGGGCCTGGCGCTGGAAATGCCGACGCGCGAGACAGGCCCCGATTTCGAGAAGGGCAAAAGGGTTTGGGCAAGCTGGGACCGCGATCAGGGCTTTTTCCTCTGATCCCCGCTGCCTGAGACGACTGGGAATGAAACGACAAACAAAAACAGAGGAGAACGACATGTCCATGGAATTCGAGAAGGAAACGCTGGAAATCCTGTCCAAGCGGGTCGACGAAGGCAAGCTTTCCCGCCGTCGCTTCACCCAGATCGCCGCGATGCTGATCGCCGGCGCGCCGCTGGCGCTCAAGGCCAAGGGCGCCTGGGCGGCTGCCAACGAACTGGTGTTCGTCAACTGGGGCGGCGACGCGATGACCGCCTATGACGAGGCCTATGGCAAGCCGTTCATGACGGAGGCCGGCGTGACGGTGAAGCAGGATGGTTCCGGCCCGACCGAAGGCGCGATCGCCGCGCAGGTCGAAAGCGGCAAGCCGAGCTGGGACATCGTCGATGCCGACCCGTTCTCGGCGCAGGCACTGGGCAAGAAGGGCCTTATGGAGCCGATCGACTATTCGATCGTCGACAAGTCGAAGTTCCGCCCCGGCTTCGGCTGGGAATATGCCGCATCGACCTATTTCTTCTCCTACATCATCGCCTACGACGCCTCCAAGTTCGGCGACAAGGTTCCCACCGGCATGGCGGACTTCTTCGACGTCGAAAAATTCCCCGGCAAGCGCTCGCTCTACAAGTGGGGTGCCGGCATGTGGGAAGCGGCCCTGCTGGCCGATGGCGTGGCGCCGGAGAAGCTCTATCCGCTCGACCTTAAGCGGGCGCATGACAAGATCGCGGCCTTCAAGGACAATGTCGTCTCCTATTGGGGCGGCGGTGCGGAAAGCCAGTCGGTGCTGCTCAACGGCGAGGCCTCGATGGCGCTGATCTGGTCGACCCGCGCGGGCCTGATCGAGAAGGATTCCGGCGGTTCGATCAAGTTCATCTGGGACCAGGGCCTGATCTCGCCGGGCGCGATGGGCGTGCTCAAGGGCAATCCGGGCGGCAAGGACAATGCGATGAAGTTCATCGCCTCGGCGCAGGACCCGAAGAAGCAGCTGATCATGTTCGAAAGGCTCGGCCAGGGCCCGGCCAACCCGGCAGCGGACGCGCTGGTTCCTGCGGACCAGAAGCGGTTGAACCCGGTCGATCCCGAGAACATGACGAAGCAGATCGCGCTCGACATGGAGTGGTACGAGACCAACTACGGTCCGGCGCTGGACGAGTATACGAAGATCATCGCGGCCTAGGACATGGCGAGGGGTGGGTGTCGGACTGAGAGTCACCCCTCACCAACTTCGGCCAAGGGTTCACTGTAGTTCACCCGGCCTACGTATCCTCTCCCACAAGGGGAGAGGTAAATCCGCAGCTACCGTCCTTGCCAGGAGTGAGGGTGGGGCGTCAGGCACCCTACCTCTCCCCTTGTGGGAGAGGATAGCAAGTCCGCACGAGGCTAGCCGAGTGCATGGACGCGCTTGGTGAGGGGTGAATCTTTGAGCGAAAGCAAGACAGGAAAGGAGGCCCAACATGCGATCGGACTATCTCAAGCCGGCACTGCTGCTCGGACCTCTCGTGCTTTTCCTGCTGCTTGCCTATGCCATTCCCTTTCTCGGCGTGGTGCGCTGGAGCGTGACGCTGCCAGAGTTGGGCCTCGGCAATTACGGCCGGGCAGTCTCGGACTCGCTGATCATCTCGGTCTTCATCCGCACCTTCCGCATCTGCTTCTTCGTCACCATCCTCGCTGTCGCCATGGCCTATATGATCGCGCTGGTCTGGGTGCGGGGCACGCCGACGCAGCGGCTGATCGCCGAACTCTGCATCCTGATCCCGTTCTGGATCTCGGTGCTGACGCGCGCCTTCGGCTGGGTGGCGCTACTCTCCAATCGCGGGCTGATCAATACCTGGCTGACCCAGCTCGGCGTGATCGCCGAGCCGCTGACCATGGTGCGCAACGAATTCGGCGTCGTGCTGGGCATGACGCATTTTCTCATTCCCTTCGCTGTCTTCCCGATCGCGTCCGCCATGCGCAGCCTCGACGAGCGGGTGCTGCTGGCGGCGCGCGGCATGGGGGCCACGCGGACACGGACATTCTGGCAGATCTTCCTGCCTATGACGGCGCCGGGCATCCTGGGTGCGGCGATCATGGTGTTCGTGTTCTCGCTGGGATTCTTCATCACGCCGGCGATCCTCGGCGGTGGCCGCAGCGTCATGGCGGCGGAGCTGATCTATCTCAGGCTGTTCCAGAGCCCGGACTGGGGTCTGGGGGCTGCGATCAGCGTGCTGATGATGCTGATTGTCGGGCTGCTGCTGGCGCTCCTGATGCGCTATGTCCGTCCCGGCGGGATGGTGAGGTAGAGACATGGAACGCCCCAGCGCACTCGCCCTTATCCTCGCCGCCGTCGTTGCGATCTTCCTGCTAATGCCGCTGTTCGCGGTGGTGCCGGTCTCGTTCACGCCGGCGCGGTTCCTGTCGATGCCTTCGGGCGAGTGGTCGTTCCGGCACTACATTGCGCTGGTCGAGAACCCGGCCTGGCTGCAGGCGACGTGGCTGTCGATCCGGATCGCGGTGCTGAGTTCGCTGATCTCGACGGGGCTGGCACTGGCGTTCAGCCTGGGCATGTGGATGTACCGCCCGGCGATGCCGGGACTCTATTACGGTTTCGTGCTGATGCCGATGGTGGCGCCGCCCGTGGTCTCGGCGATCACGATCTACTTCTTCCTGACCTCGCTTTCCAAGGTCAACGATCTCGTCGGCTACGACACGGTGGTCGGTGTCGCCATCGCCCATGCCATCATGATCGCACCCTTTGCCGTGGTGCTGATCACGGTGGCACTCAGCCAGGTGGATCGCCGCATCGATCTCGCCGCGCGCGGCTTCGGCGCCAGCGTCAGCCAGCGGATTTTCCTGATAATCCTGCCCAACATCAAGTTCGGCGTGTTCACTGCGGCCTTTCTCGCCTTCGTGCTCAGCTGGGAGGAGATCGGGGTCACGCTGTTCATCACCTCGGTCAATGCGGTGACACTGCCGCGGATGATGTGGATGGGCCTTCGCGACAATATCGATCCGGCGATCGCCGCGATCTCGGTGCTGCTGATCGTGGTCGTCATCGTGGTGATCCTCACCAAGACCATCATCGCGACGCTGATGGCGAAAAAGACCTGAACATCCGGCTGGACAAATCCACGATAAATTATACGCTTGTAGAATTATAAGAATCGAACGGGAGCGTTACGTGATCAGCACGGGCATGTATCTGACGAAACTTCTGGAAGCCTATGGCGTCGACACCGTCTTCGGCATTCCCGGCGTCCACACGGTCGAGCTCTATCGCGGTCTTGCGGGAAGCTCTATCAAGCACATCACGCCGCGGCACGAACAGGGCGCGGGCTTCATGGCCGATGGCTATGCCCGCGTCTCCGGCCGGCCGGGTGTCTGCTTCATCATTACCGGCCCGGGCATGACCAACATCGTCACCGCCATGGGCCAGGCCTATGGCGATTCGATCCCGATGCTGGTGATTTCCACCGTCAACAGCCATGGGCGCATGGGTTCAGGGGAAGGCTGGCTGCATGAACTGCCGAACCAGCAGGCGCTGGTGAGCCAGGTCGCGGCCTTCAGCCACACGGTCAACCGGCCGGAGGAACTGGCGCCGGTTCTGGCGCGCGCCTTCGCCATTTTCGACAGCGCCCGGCCGCGGCCGGTGCATATCGAACTGCCGATCAATGTGATGCTTGATGATGCCGGCCATCTCGCCGTGCCGGAAAGCGTGCTGCGGCTCGCGCCGCCGGAGCCGGGCTACGAGGAACTGGTCTGGGCAACCGATCTGCTCGACGCCGCCAAGGCGCCGGTGATCCTCGCCGGCGGCGGGGCCAAGTGGTCGGCGCAGGAAATCACGGCGCTTGCGGAGCGGCTCGACGCACCTGTCGTCATGACCACCAACGGGCGCGGTATCCTGCCGCCGGGGCATCCGCTCGCCGTGTCGATCTCGCCGAGTTTCCCGGCGTCGCGCAAGCTGATTGCCGAAGCCGACGTGGTGCTGGCGCTGGGCACCGAGTTCGGGCCGACGGACTACGACATGTATGAGGATGGATTCTTCGAGATTCCCGGCCGGCTGATCCGGGTCGATCTCGATCCGGCTCAACTGATGCGCGGCGCGCTGCCCGAGATCGGCATCGTCGGCGATGTGCTGTCGGCGGCGAACGATCTCATCGAACTGGTCGAGGAGAAGCAACGCGGGGGCGCGGCGCGGGCAGCAGCGGCGCGTTCGGAGGGGACCAGCCAGGACCTGACCGAACAGATGCGCGGCGATTTGCACATTCTCGAACTGGTGCGCGACACGCTGCCGGGCGTTGTCCTCGCCGGCGATTCCACCCAGCTCGTCTATGCCGGCAATCTCGGCTTCGACGCGGCGGGCCCGGCTCACTATTTCAATTCGGCGACCGGCTACGGGACGCTGGGCTATGGCCTGCCGGCCGGCATCGGCGCCAAGGCTGCGGCGCCGGACAGACCGGTCGTTGTCCTGGCCGGCGATGGCGGGGTGCAGTTCTCGATCGCGGAACTGGCCTCGGCCAAGGACGCCAAGCTGCCCGTGATCCTGCTGCTGCATGACAACAAGGGCTATGGCGAGATCAAGTCCTACATGGTGAGCCAGAACATCCCGCCGCTGGGGGTGGATCTCTACACGCCTGATTTCGTGGCCATCGGCAAGGCCTATGGCTGGCATGCGGAGCGGGTGACGGATCTCGATGGGTTGAAGGCGGCGCTGGTGGCTGCGGCCGCGAGCGACGAGCCTGCGATGATCGTGTTCGGGGATGATGTGAGGGACGAGGCGGTTAAGGTGGTGGCGGGGAGTTGAGGTCGGGGGTACCCCTCACCAAGCGCGCCCAAGCCCTCAGCTTTGCTTCGTGCGGGCTTGCTATCCTCTCCCACAGGGGGAGAGGTAGGGTGCCACGCGCTCGGCCTCGGTTGGGGCAAGGCAGTGCGACGGGTTTACCTCTCCCCTGGTGGGAGAGGGTGAGTTTACGAACGAAGGCCGGGTGAGCAAGGCGAACCCCTGGCCGAAGTTGGTGAGGGGTAAGATTCTCGCCGGCATTCCAGACGAGGAGGCAGACGACCATGACCAGATTCAACCAGCCCCTCGGCGGCAACGAGATGCCCCGTTTCGCGGGCCCCGGCACCATGATGCGGCTGCCGACGCAGCCGACGGCCGAGGGGTTGGATGCCTGTTTCGTCGGCATTCCGCTCGATGTCGGCACGTCGAACCGGCCGGGCACGCGGCTCGGGCCGCGGCAGATCCGGCAGGAAAGCAGCATGATCCGCCCCTACAACATGGCGACGGGTGCCGCGCCATTCGACTCGATCCAGGTGGCCGATATCGGCGACGTGCCGCTCAACACGTTCGACCTCAAGAAGTCGGTCGACATCATCACCGAGTTCTATAACGGCATCCTCGCCTATCCCTGCATTCCGCTGAGTCTTGGTGGCGATCACACGATGACCTATCCGATCCTGCGCGCGATCGCGAAGAAGCATGGTCCGGTGGCGCTGATCCATGTCGATGCCCATGCCGACATCAATGACGAGATGTTCGGCGAGAAGATCGCCCATGGCACGCCGTTCCGCCGCGCCTATGACGATGGCCTGTTGCTCAACGACAAGGTGTTCCAGATCGGCCTGCGCGGCACCGGCTATTCGCCGGAGGATTTCAACTGGGCGCGGTCCAAGGGCTGGACGGTGATCCAGGCGGAAGAATGCTGGTGGAAATCGATGACGCCTGTCATGGCCGACATCACGGCGAAGATCGGCGATGCGCCTGTCTATCTCACCTATGACATCGACAGCCTCGACCCGGCCTTCGCGCCCGGTACCGGCACGGTGGAGATCGGCGGGCTGACGACCTGGCAGGCGCTGGAGATCATCCGCGGCTGCGCGGGCCTGAACCTTGTCGGCGGCGATCTGGTGGAGGTCTCGCCGCCCTTCGACCCCTCGGGAAACACGGCGCTGATCGGCGCCAACCTGCTCTATGAGATGCTCTGCGTGCTGCCGGGCGTGAAACGCGGCTGAGCAACGGAACTCTGCGGGGGGTGTCGGCGTTCATCCGGCCATGGACGCCATCCTCGCCGACATTTTTCCCACCAGCCACATCGGCTATCCCGTGATCTTCGCCCGCTTCGTCGGCGCGATCCTGCTTGGCGGGATCATCGGCTTCGAGCGCGAGGCGAAAAACCGGCCGGCCGGGTTGAAGACGCACATCATGGTGGCGCTGGCCGCGGCCGTGTTCGCGATCATCTCGATCGAGAGCATCAATTCCCCAGCGCTGGCATCGGAGAACTTCAGGTCGGACCCGCTGCGCGTGATCGAGGCGGTGACCGCCGGCGTGGCTTTCCTGGCCGCGGGCACGATCGTGCTGTCGCGCGGCGAGGTGCACGGCATCACCACGGGTGCCAGCCTGTGGCTCGCTGGTGCCATCGGGCTCTGCCTCGGCTTCGGCCACTGGATCATCGGCTTCGCCGCTGTTGTGGCCGGCATCGGCATCCTGTCGGTCGTGGGGCTTATGGAAGGCCGGCTCGGCGTGAAGGGCGGCATGCATATCGACGAGGGCGAGGCGTCCAGTGTCCATCCCAAGGACGGTTGACCGCGTCTCATCACCCGCGTGAATATACAAGTGTATAATAATTGATTTCCCTGTGGCTCCGGCATGGGCTAAGGCTGAGGCGCCGTCGCAATCCAGCAACCGGCCCGCATTCATGCCCCGTACGGGATTTCCATGTCCAAGACCGTCGTCACCGGCGTCCTTTCGACCATCCTCGCCTATTTCCTGTTCAGCCTGCAGGATGCGTCGGTGAAATGGCTGGTCGTCGGGATACCCGTCGTGCAGATCCTGTTCGTGCGTTCGATCACGATCCTGGCGATCTGCCTGGCAATCGGCCGCGGCGAGGTCATCGCCCAATCGATCCGTTCGCCTGTCATGAAGCCGATGGTGCTGCGGGCACTGCTACTGCTGGCGGCCTGGCTATCCTATTACAATGCCGCCAGGGATCTCGGGCTGGCGGAACTGACGACGCTCTATTACGCCGCGCCGATCCTGATCACGATCCTTGCCGTTCCCATCCTGAAGGAGGATGTGCCGCCGGTCCGCTGGCTGGCGGTGGTGATCGGCTTTGCCGGCGTGGTCGTGGCGACCGACCTCATCGGCACCGGGCTCCGGATGTCGTGGCCGGTCTGGCTTGCGCTTCAGGCGGCGATCTTCTGGGCCATATCGACCGTGCTGTTGCGCAAGACGTCGCTCGCGGAGCGGACGATCGTGCAGATGACGCTGTCCAACGCCATGCTTGCGGTCTTCACCGGCATCGCCCTGATCTACTACTGGACGCCAGTCACCCTGGACCAACTTGTGCTGACCTCCTTGACCGGGGTGATCGCCGCGCTCGGGCAGTATGCGATGTTCGAGGGCATGCGGCGCGCGCCGGTCTCGATCCTGGCGCCGTTCGAATATACGTCGCTGGTCTGGGCTTTCCTTCTGGGCCTGGCGATCTGGGGCGATGTTCCGACCCGCAACGTCTTCTTCGGTGCGGCGCTGATCTTTGCCGCGGGCGTCACGCTCGTGCTGGGGGAGCGGCGGGCGCGACCGAGACTGCCCTGATCACTCGGCCGGCTTGAAGGGATCCGACAGCGCGGCTTCCGGCCGGCTGACCGGATATTTCTTCACCGAGGTCTTGGCGGAGAAATTCTTGGCGCCATAGCGCTTGAGTTGCGCGCGGAAGGATGGATGCATGCCGCCGTCGACATAGCTGTGTTCGGTGATGCGGCTTTCGAGCACCAGGTCGCGGGTCGCCGAAGCATCCGCCACGACGTTGTCGGCGCCTATCGCCACCGGGCACGCGCCGAGCGGATCCCGCGGGTCCTCGGAGAAGGGGCGGTTGAACTGGTAGCGGCCTTCGCAGACGGAGACGGCCACATCGCGCTTGGTACGGTTGAACGCGTCGTAGCCCTGCTTGAGGTTCTGCCAGAAGCGCATGCTGGGGTCGCCGGCGTGCCGGGCCATGTTGGCCGCGTTCATGCGGAACGGATAGGCCTGAACCTGGAAGGAGCGCTGCCCGCTTTTCATGGCCTTGAGGATGACGGGATAGAGTTCGGCCATCTGCTGGTCGGTCATGGCGTAGCAGCCCGAGGAAGAGCAGGCGCCATGCACCATCAGCGCCTCGCCGGTGTAGCCCAGCGCTCTTTCGAGCCGGTTGGGATAGCCGAGGTTGAAGGACAGGTAGAACTGGGACTTCGGATTGAGCAAGCCCATGTTGACCTGGTAGAAGCCCTCGGGCGCCTGGCGGTCGCCGATCTTCTTCTTGGGGCCAAGCCTGCCGGACCAGCGGCAGATCGGATAGGTCTTGAACAGGGCGTATTCGCCCGACGCCTTCCGCTTCCAGACTTCGAGTTCGCTTTCTTCCTTGAAGATGCGGACCAGGACGGCGTCTTCCTGGTTGAAGCCCCTGGACTTGATTTCACGGGCGAGCTTGGGTGTGATCTCCGTCGAAGGGTCCAATGCGTCGAGCCCGCCCGAGCAGCCGGCTGCAACAAGGGCTGCGCCCGCCAATGCTCCGGTTGCAAGCTTCCGCATCGCCTTCATGATGGACGGTCTGTTGCTGGTCATCGCTGATACTCTGGGTCCCGAACGCGCATATCCTGCCTCCGCCTCCTTGCGACACGCTTGTGTCCCTATTTTGGCAGCCAGGCAAGCGCGACGGAGTTCGTGCCAAAATGCGGCAGCGGGGTTAACAGACTGTTGACGCGTCGTGCCGCCGCCGTCAATTGCGGGCGGGCGGACCCTTGTAGATATAGCCATCGCTACGCACCGTTTCGATGAGGTCGGTGTCCAGTCCGTGTTTGTCCAGCTTGCGACGCAGCCGCTCGACCCTCTTGTCGATCGAGCGATCGATCGGGTCGGCGGCGTTGCCCGGCGCCAGCCTAAGCAGGTCATCGCGGCTCATCAGCTTGCCGGGATTGGTGACGAAGGCCGCGACGAGATCGATTTCGGTCGGGAACAGCGGGATCTTCTCGCCGGAACCATCGAGCAGGATCCAGCGCTTGAGATCGAGCGAGAACGGTCCGAAGGGCTCGATCTGCGGGTGGTTCGTCCGGCGGCGGCGGAGGATCGCCTCAATGCGGGCCGAGATCTCGGTCAGCGAGAAGGGTTTGGTGACATAGTCGTCGGCGCCCATCTCGAGGCCGACGACGCGATCGACCAGGTCGATGGAACCCGTCAGCATGATGACGCCGACATCGAGCTTCTGCCGGACGCGCCTGGCGATGCTGAAGCCATCCTCTCCGGGCAGGCTGACATCGAGGATCAGGAGCTCCGGTTCGGCTTCGCCGATCAGCCGGTCGAGCGCGGCGGCATCCGCCGCAACCCGGACCTCATGGCCGGCAATCGACAGATAGTCGGCGAGCATGGCGCTCAGCCCAGCATCGTCGTCGACCACTATCAGATCGGCCATCCGGTCCCCGCACCGTGTCAATCAACTTTTCATGGAGAGGAGACTATCATCCGAAGCCTGACAAAATGCAATCTCCAGGCGGCGCCGGGCGAGTTTTTGCCCGCATTGCCAATATGTGCCCGGAACGACGCGATCACGCGACATTCGCTTGAAACATTGGCCGAATATCCGGTGAAAGTGATTGAATAATGCCCAGATCATGGAGTTTGATTGGCGAAATCTTCACATAACGTGCGGGAGCACGAAGACGCCATGGCTTCAAGGGTCGAGGGAATCGGGCCGTCGCCGCGCCTGCTGATGCTTTGCTTCCTGCCGCTGGCGGCGCTGATCGTCGGCATGGGGATCGATCAGTATGTCCGGCAGCGGGCGGCTCTCCTGACCGACCTGGCCGGCAAGGCGAACGAGATGCATGGTCTGATCAGCGCCTCGATCGATGGGTCCGGTCCGCAACCGAAATCGTTGCGCCTGTCGATGGGTCTCGACGACTATTCCCCGCCGATCGGCACGCTCGTGGTGCTGGATGCCGGAAACGCCATAGCCGGCATCAGCGGGCAGGTGAAGGACGATGACCGGCAGCGCCTCGACAGTTTCGTCGACCGGCCGGAGTTCAAGGCGGCCAGCGTGGCCGATACGCCGGGCCTCTCCTTCGACCAGCACTCCGGTTACCGGTCGCTGACGCGCGTGTTCGGGCAGACCGGTTACAAACTCGTCTATCTCGTGCCGGATTCGGATCTGCGGGCCTATCTCTTCCCGCGCTTTGCGCCCTTCCTGGTGATCCTGGCCGGTCTCGCGGCCACTGTCGCTGGCATTTTCTACTTCCTGCATCGCGCCTATATCCTGCCCAGCCTCAGGCTGGCGCGCTATGTCAGCGACCAGGCCTCGGGCATACCCAGCGTCGTGCCAGTCCTGCCTTCGGCGTGGCGCAAGCAGTTCGGCCTGATCGCAAACGCCTTCTCGTCGAGCCGGCGCTACCAGTCGCAACTCGAGGAAAGCGAGGCCCGGTTCCTGGCAGCCACGGCCAGCCTGAGGGATGGTTTCGCGATCGTCGCGCCGGACGGCAAGCTCGCCTTCTTCAACGAATCCATGACCTGGCACCTGTCGGAGGACCAGCGCGAGCAGCTTTTCCTGGGCCAGGACGTGCGCCAGTTCGTCGACAGCGTCTGGGCCGGCGGCGACGGGGTCGATGTCGAGCGGCAACTCGAGGACGGTCGCTGGATCTCCGGCAGGCAGAGCCACATGCCGGATGGCGGGCGGGTGATCCTGCTGCGTGACATCACCGATGCCAAGCTGGCCGAACTGCGGCTGCGCGAAAGCGAGCAACGATACCGCAACGTCGTCGAGACCCAGACGGACCTGGTCGTGCGCTACGATGGCAACGGGTTCCCGACCTTCGCGAACGAAGCCTATTGCCGCTATCTCGGGCTGACGCTGGAGGAGATGCTGAGCCGGGGCCAGAGCGACTTCGACCTCGTCATTCCGGAGGATCGGGAGCGCCATCGCGCCTATATAGATTCACTGACGCCGTCGCATCCATCGGCGACCATCCTGATCCGCTGCCGGATACCGTCCAGCGAGCAGGTGCGCTGGGAGGAATGGACGGATACCGGGATTTTCGACGCGAATGGCGGATTGATCGAGATCCAGGCGATCGGTCGCGACGTCACCGAGAAGCACATGGCGCAGGAGGCATTGAGCACCAGCGAGGCGCGGCTTGCCGGCTTCCTCAACTACGCGCCCGTCGCGATGTTGGCCAAGGACATGAACGGGATCTTCACGCTCGCCAATCCGGAGGCCCTCAAGCGGCTCAAGCGGACCGAGGCCGAGGTGATCGGCAAGACGACGCGGGACCTGCTGCCGGCCAACGAGGCCGACGAGATGGACCGATCGGTGGCGCGGGTGCTGGAGACGGGGGAAATGCAGATCGAGGAGCAGATCCACCCCTCGCTCGATCCCTATCTCTATAGCCTCTTCATCCGCTTTCCGCTGCGTGCCGCCTCCGGCGAGATCGACGGGGTGGGCATCTTCGTCGTCGACCAGACCCGCGAGAAACTTGCGGAACTGGAATTGGACCAGCAGCGCAGCGCGCTGCACCAGAGCGAGAAACTGGCGGCGCTGGGTTCCCTGCTCGCCGGCGTGGCCCACGAACTCAACAATCCGCTGTCGATCGTCGTCGGCTATGCGGGCATGCTGCACGAGATGGCGACCGACGAGGCCACCCGGCGCCGGACCAGGGAACTGCATTCCGCCGCGGAGCGCTGCGGGCGCATCGTCAAGACGTTCCTGTCGATGGCGCGCTCCAAACCGATCGAGAAACGCAGCGTCGATATCGACACCGTGATCGACGACGTGCTCGAACTGGCGGCCTATGGGCTGCGCAGCAATGGCATCACCATGGTCCGCAAGCGGAGCAAGACGCTTCCCGCCACTCTGGCTGATCCCGACCAGTTGCATCAGGTGTTCATGAACGTCGTGCTCAATGCCCAGCAGGCGATGATGGGCGTGAACAGCGCGCGGTCCCTCGATGTCGAAACCCGTTTCGACGGGACCAATATCGCAATCGATATCTCCGACACGGGCCACGGTGTTCCGGAAGACATCAAGAAGCGGGTCTTTGAACCGTTTTTCACCACAAAGCCGCAGGGCGTGGGGACCGGCATCGGCTTATCCGTGTGCCTGCGCATCGTGCAGGCCCATGGCGGGACCATCCATCTCGACAGCAACGAGGACGGCGGGACGATCTGCCGTATCCGCCTGCCGGTGACGGAAGTGCGGGCGACGGCGGAACTGGAGGGCGGCGGGCCGGCCTTCGTCCTGTCGGGCGAACTGCTCGTGGTCGACGACGAGCCGGCGATCGGACGCTATGTCAGCGAGTATCTCTCCAGCGAAGGCGTTGTCGTCACCGCCGTCGACAGCGGCCGCGAAGCGGTGGAACTGCTCGCCAACGGCGCGGTCTTCGACGCGGTGCTGACGGATCTCCGCATGCCCGATGTCAGCGGCGACAAGATCATCGATTTCATCGCGGAAAATCGCCCCGACCTCGAAGGCCGGGTCGTGATCATGACCGGCGACGCGCTTGGCCCGGAAATCAACACGCGGTCGCGCGACATTCCCGTTGTCGTCAAGCCGCTGGAACTGAGAGCCCTTCGCGTGGCGCTGCGGCCGATCCTCGGCCACGACGTCGACGGCAAGGACAAAGGCAAGGACCATGGCCGCGAGGCCAACGAAGACCAGAAAGAGAATGCGTGAATGTCTGATGTCAACATCATCGTCGTCGATGACGAGCCCGGCCTGCGCGGCATGATCGAGGACTACCTCTCGATGCAGGGCTATTCCGTGCTGGGCGCCGAGAACGGGCCGGCGCTTGACCGGCTGCTGGCCAGCCATGAGCCGGACATGCTGCTGATGGACGTGAACATGCCCGGCGAGGACGGCATCTCGATCGTACGGCGCCTGCGCCATGCCGGCGAGCGCATGGGTATCATCATGCTGACCGCCAATGCCGACGAGAACAGCAAGGTGAACGGCCTTTCCAACGGCGCCGACGATTATCTCACCAAGCCTTTCGAGGTGCGCGAACTGCTGGCGCGGGTGCGCAGCCTGCAGCGCCGCATGCCGCCGCGGCAGGAGCGGCCGGTCAGAAAGCGCCAGTTGCTGGAGTTCGGCGCGCTTGCGCTGGACATGGACGGCCGCCGCGTCTTCGGTCCGGAGGGAGTCGAGATCGAGGTGTCCAGCATGGATTTCGACCTGCTCGAGACCTTTGCCCGGCATCCGCGCCAGGTGCTGTCGCGCGACCGTCTGTGCGAACTCGCCTTTGGCCGCGCGCTGGCGCCGGCCGACCGCAGCCTCGACATCCGCATTGCAAGATTGCGAAAGAAGCTGGAGATCGATCCCACGCATCCGCCGGTGCTCAAGACCGTTCGCGGCGAGGGCTATGTGTTCGAACCGATGGGCTGAGTTTTTTTTGGCGAGCGGCGTGTCTGGATGCCGGGCGATGTGCCCGGCGGGTTATCAGCGCAGGAAGCGATCGGCACGGCCTTCGGGTGCGGCGATGCGGGCGTGATTGAGGTGGCTGTCGGCGAAGGCCGGCGTGACGTGGCGCAGGTCGCTGCCGGTGGCCGACGTGCTGGCGGACACGTGCTGGACGGGGCTTTCCTGGGCCACCCGCTCGGCGCGGAGCGATTCCATGGTCCAGGACAGCGAGAGGCCGTCGAGATCGATCGATCGCGTGACGACGGGATCGAGCGCGATGTCCGCGGCGATCGACGTTGCCTGGCGCTCCGTGAGCAGATCATGCGTCACGAATCCCAGGAGAGTTGCAACGACGGCGACCAGCTGATTTGCGATGTTGCTCATCTTCATGACCCCTGGCGCGGCTCCCCGCCCGCCTTGTTGCTGGGCATGATTAAGAAATGTTTGTTTCACAAAAAAGTCGACCGAGGGCGGAAATTGATACAAGACGCCAGCAACGGGGTTTCGTGGCGTCTTTTTGACAGAAACTTAACATGCAAAGTGCCTTTGAAGCCGCATGGCAGCGCTATCATGGGACGAGCCTGTCAAGGTGTCTGTCATCTATCCATCAGATTTCTGAAACAATCGTGTCAGACTTCACTTCCGGTGCCACTGCGCAACCGGCTTTCGATGAGCAGGCCGCCCTCGTCCAGGATCGGGTGCGCCACCGAGACGATGTGCGCGTTGATGCGCTTGAGGTCGCGCAGCATGTCGAGGTGAAGCGAGCTGGTCTGGAGGCTGTCCGCGCGTCCGTCGCGCAGCCGTTCGAGATGGCGGCCGGAGGATTGTTTCTCAAGGCGGCGGACGCTGACCTTGACCTCCATGAGCTGGCGGGCGAGCGCCTCGTCGCCGGTGACGAAGATGGTCTGGCCGATCCGCAGGTTCTCGATCGTCAGGTCGAACAGGTTTCGGAGTTCCTGGAACCCGTCGTCGGAAAAGGCCAGTCCCTTGGTGATCTTCTTCGTGGTCTGTTCGACCAGACCCTTCTCGATGATGTCGCCGATATGTTCAAGGTTGATCGCATATTCGATGATGGCGATCGAGCGGCGATCATTGGTGGCGCCGGTGTCGCGGCCGAGGCGGGAGAGGTACAGCTTGACCTCCTGCTGCAGCCGATCGACCTGCTTCTCCAGAGACGCGACTTCCTTGAGTGGGGCGAGATCGTTGGTCGAGAACGCCTTCTGGCACCGGATCAGCATCTTCTCGATGATGTCGCCGATGCCGAGAACTTCCCGCGTGGCGCTGGCGAGCGCGACCACGGGCGTGTCGAGCGCCTGGACGTCGAGGAAGCGCGGGCCGTCGTCGCCCTTGGGGTCGTCGGCGATCAACCGCGCCATGAGGCGGCTCAAGAGACCCGCGAACGGCCAGGCCACGATGGCGAGCAGGATGTTGAAGGCGAGATGGGCATCCACCGGCATTGCCGCCGGGGAGAAGGGCATGGCCAGCAGCAGCCCGCCGAGATGGCCGGCAAAGGGCAGCATGACCAGGCACCCGATTCCCCTGACAATGAGGTTGCCGATGGTGACCCGGCGCGCGGCGGCCGGGGCGGAGAGCGTCGACAGCACAGGCGGCACGGCGCCGCCGAGATTGGCGCCGAGAATGAGGGCGACCGTCAGGCCGGGCGACAGCGCGCCGGTGGCGGCAATCGAGACCACCAGGATAACCACCGCGAGGCTCGACGAGGACAGAACGGCCAGGATGGCCGAAAACACCATCGCCACGACCCAGGCATTGTCGAGGAGCCGGATGAAGGCGCCGAGTGCCGGGGACCCCCGGACTGGCTCTGTTGCAAGGCCGAGAAGATGGAGCGAGAGCAGCATCAGGCCGACGCCGATCATGGCCGTGCCGGCACCCTTCAGCGCCGTCGTCGCGCGCCGGTACAGGACAATGCCGATAAGGATGAGGAGCGGCGAGATCCACTCGATGCCGGTCGACACGATCCAGGCGGTGACGGCCGTCCCGACATTGGCGCCGAGCAGGACGACCTGCGCCATGGCGGGGACAATGAGATCACGCTCCACGAAGGAAGCCACCATCAGCGCGGTTGCGGTGGAACTCTGCAGCGCGATTGTCGCCGAGAAGCCCGACACGAACGAGCGCAGGCCTCCGCGCGTGCTGCTGGCAAGCCCGCTGCGAAGCCGGACGCCGAGTGCCCGCATGGCGCCATCCCGCACCTGCGCAAGACCGAAGAGCAGCAGGGCCACGGCGCCAAACAGGTTGATCATGACGACGAGGGATTCCATCGGCGAAGAACGACTCCTATTCAGAATGGACGTGCAATCTAGCACATCCTGAACAAAAACGTTCATTCGCCGGCGAAATTAATTCGCCCATTGGCGCCATTGCGCTGGTAGACCTGCGCTCACAGAAACGGTCTGCCGGAAACAGCCTGCAGCAGGGTTGCCGCCACCACCAGGATGGACAGGACAGCGCCGATCGCCAGGCCGGTTCGCGCCGCCCCCGGCCTGAACCGGTCGAGCAACAGCCCGAGCAGCGGCAGTGCCTGCATGATGTGGGTGGCGAAGAAATGCGGTACGCGCAGATCGCCGCCGGTGCGCGACCATCCCAGCAGGAACAGACCGCCGGCATCGCTGCGATCGCCGCCGACCCAGTGGCCGGCGCCATCGATCGCGCCGCTGGCCAGGATGCCTGCCGTGACGAGGGTGAGCACGGCGCCCAGCATCAGGCCCGCGGCGGCGCCCAGCCGAAAGCCGTCGCCGGTCCCGGCTCGGCCATGGCGCAAGATCAGGTAGCCGAAGACGAAGGCTGCGACGACGATGGCGACGGCGCCGAGGCCCATGAGCTGGTACAGCATCGCCTCCCGGGGCGTGCCTGTGTTGAAGTGAGAGGCCGTCCCGCGGGCAGCCTGAAGGGTGATGTAGGCAATTTCCAGTGTGGTGGCGACGGCGAGGACGACGGTTGTGGCGCGCGCCACGCGGCCGCCCCGGGTCCGGGCATCGATCAGGGGAAGGAGCCAAAGCAGGGTGAGGTAGAGCAGGATAAGCGAGAGCTGGAACTTGATCGGCTTGGACCAGACGCTGATGCCGTACAGCAATCGCTCGTCGATCAGATAGGCTGCCACGCTGGGCATGAGAAAGGCGAACTGAATGCCGAGCGCGGCGAGCATGGTCTGTTCGACGCGGCGCGCCAGGCTGGTCGGGTCGACCGGTGCAGATGTCGCGCTGCGTGGCAGGATTGCTTCCATCGTGGCCATGATCAGTTCCCTGCCGAATTGGGTGTCGGGACCAGCTGCACGCCGCGTGTCGCATAGTACATCAGCAGGCCGATGGGTCCGAACATGAAGGTTGCAACGAGAATGGGAGCCTGGAGCAGCCTGCTCACGGCGGCGCGATCGGCCTGTTGGGCAATCCAGAGGCCGACGAAAAGATCGAAGGCGAGGTAGTGGATCCAGCCGGCGAGAAGGCCGCCATCCGACAGGAACAGCAGCCGGACCTCGGCAATCGAGCCGAAGCCGCCACCGTCGATGCGGAAAAAATGGACGAAGATGAGGACGGCGTAGGCCAGGGAGAGCAGTCCGACGACGCCGATCCGCAGGAGCAGCACGAGTGCCGGCCATCGCGGAAGGAGGATGAGTGCCGCCCAGCCGGACATTGCGAGCGTGCTGGCCAGGGAGAAGCCCTGTTCAAACGTCATTCCCGAGCCCTTATCTTGACAGTGACAGGATAAGAATTGACTCATAATCTTGTCGGCGTCAAGATGGTTTTGACATGCGGCATCGGCGGCGCTATGCAGGCGCATGCCAAGAAAGACGACCTACCATCACGGCGATCTTAGAAACGCGCTGCTGCACGCGGCCCTGATCATGGTGGAGGAGACCGGGCTCGAACAGCTTTCCATGCGCCGGATCGCCGCGAGCGTCGGCGTGTCCCATGCCGCGCCGGAACACCATTTTCCGTCGATGCGACACCTCTACAATGCCATGGCGATCTGGGGTTTCGAGACCTTCGTGCGGACGATCGGCGAACAACTCGCACGCGCGCCGGACGAGGGCGCCGAGATGCTGCGGGCGGCGCGGCGCGGCTATATCCAGTTTGCGAGCGAGCATCCCCATGTGCTGCGGCTGATGTTCAATTCCGGGCTGCTGGACTGGACGGCCGAAGCACTCTGCGGCGCCGCCGACGCGGCATGGCGGCAGTTGCTCGACCTGAGCGCGCCGGCGGCGGCGCATCTCGGGTTGAAGACGGAACAGGAGCAGCGCGCGCTCGCCGGCCTGGTCTGGTCGCAGATCCATGGCGAAGCCCATCTGCTGATCGACAAGAAACTGCCCGATGTCAGCGGTGGCGGCAGGCCGCTGGACATGGCCTCCCTGATCTTTGGCCAGTTCGGACACGCGGGATCCTGACCCGCTGCCGAGGCGGGCTGAGAGCCCGCACCCGTTCAAATGACTTGCTCATGCCGGTGCCGAACCGAGGGGCGCCGGACACCGCCCTCAGGGCTGGCATCCGGTCCCGCAATCGGCCTCAGCCCTTGCCGAAGCGCGTCACGTCGAGATAGCCGTCGGCAAGGATGACCGGCTTGAGGCTCTTGCGGGTCACGGCGGCGAAGGTTTCGTGGGTGATGAAGACGAAACCGCCCGATTCCTCCATCAGGTCCTGCATCTTCTTGTAGATCACATCACGCTTGGCCGGATCGGTCTCGGCCATGCCCTGCTGATAGAGCGTCTCGAATTCCGGGCTGTCGAACTGCGACCAGTTATAGACGCCGATCTGTGCGGGGCGGAACCAGGTCAGGTTCTCCGACGGGTCGACGCCGCCGGCGAAATTCATCAGCACGATATCGAGGTTCTTCCAGCCGTCGCCGGAATTCTTGTCGCCGATCGTCCAGTAGACGCCATCGTCGAGCGCCTTGATATCGACGGTCACGCCGACCTGGGCCAGCAGCGCCTGCACGATCTGGCAGGTCAACTGGCTGGTCTTGTCATTCTGGCAGGCGAGTTCGAGGGTGAGGCCGGATACGCCGGCCTCGTCGAGCAGCGCCTGGGCCTTTTCCAGATCGGCCGGATAGAGGATCGCATCGCGGTGGCCCGGCATGCCGGGCGGGATGACGCCGGTCGCGGCCTTGGCGAGGCCGGAATAGCTGCCCTGCATGACCTGCTCGACGTCGATGGCATGCTGGATCGCACGGCGGACCTTCTCGTCCTTGAACTTCGGGTTGTTGACGTTGATGGCGAGCCAGAGGAAGCGGTTGCCGTCCATGGTGATCAGCTCGGAATCGTCGGGCAGCTTGTCGACATAGGTGGCGAGGGTGTTGAGGCTGATCTTGGAATAGTTGATCGCCTTGGATTCATAGGCGAGTGCCGCGGACTCGTCGTCCGTGACGATCTCGAAACGGACCTTTGAGAAGGCCGGGGCCTCACCCTTCCAGCCGGGATTGAGCGCCAGTTCCAGGTTTTGCTTCGGCGTCCATTTTTCGATGAGGTAGGGGCCGCAACTCGCCGGCACGTCGGTCGTGAATTTGCCGCCGGCTTTCTCGACCGCAGTTTTGCAGACGATATGGCCCATGTAGTAGGGCAGGGTGGTGACCCAGAACGGCGCCGACGGTCCTGTGAGCCGGATGATGCCGGTGCGCTCGCCAGTCACCTCGACCTTGTCCATGGCGTCGAACGCATAGGCCCAGGCCGATGCGTTGGCGGGATCCTTGACCCGCTCGAAGGAAAACTTGACGTCTTCGGCCGTCACCTTGCCATGGCCGCCGGTCCATTCCAGCCAGTCGTGCAGTTCAAAGCCGATCTCGGTGGGCGAGATCTGCTTGAGTTCCCTGGCGCCATAGAGTTCGAGCTTGGTGCCGCCGCGCACGTCGCCGAGGCGGTTGAGCGACACAAACAGCGCGCGACCGACCTCCTCCTCGAGCAGTCCGTTCTGGAACGCCGGGTCGAGGACCTCGATGTCGGATGCGCCCCGAATGATGAGCGTATCACCTTCGGCGGCATAGCTGAGCCCCGGCCGCATGGAAAAAGCGGCTGCCGCGGCGGCGCTGGTGGAGAGGAAATGCCTGCGATTCATCGGAAAACTGGTCATGTCTGTCCCTCTTCTATCGTGATGTGGCTGTGTTGGATTCAGCGCGTTCAGTCTGCGTGGCCTCGAGCGGAAAATGGCATCGGATCACGTGATCCGGCGCGATGGCGGTTTGCGTGGGCGCTTCGCTGCGGCAGCGCTCGCGCGCCAACGGACAGCGGGGGTGGAATTCGCAGCCGGACGGACGGTTGACCACCGACGGCACTTCTCCGACCACCGGCGGCTCGGTGCGCCGCCGGCGGGGGTCCGGGATCGGCTCCGAGGCCAGCAGCGCTGCGGTGTAAGGATGCCTGGGCGCGCGGAAGATCTCGGCAGTCGGGCCCGCCTCGACGATGCGACCGAGATACATGATGGCCACGCGGTTCGAGACATGGCGCGCGACGGCAAGATTGTGGGTGATGATGAGGAAGCCGGTGCGATGCGTGTCGCGGATGTCGAGAAACAGGTTGAGGACGCCTGCCTGCACCGAGAGATCGAGCCCGGCGGTCGGTTCATCGGCGATGATAACCTTGGGAACCACAGACAGCGCACGGGCCACGGCGGCCCGTCGCGCCTGCCCGCCCGAGAGGCCGTGCGGAAAACGGTTCAGAAGGTCGGGCACCAGTCCGGCGCTGGCGGCGAGGTTTTCGATCGCGGCGCTCGAGACGTCACCTCGCCCGGCGATGCGTCGTGGCTCGGCAATGATCGAGCGAATGCGCTGACGTGGATCGAAGGATGTCACGGGGTCCTGGAACAAGAGGGAGGCGGAGCGGCGCACACGGGCGAAGCTGCGGCTCGAATGGTCGGGGAGCATTTCTCCTTCCAGATGGATCTCGCCGGCCGACGGCTTCATGAGGCCGACGAGCGACCTGCCGAAGGTGGATTTCCCCGAACCGCTCTCACCGACCAGACAGACGATCTCGCCGGGTTGAATGGCAAGCGAGACCTCGACGACGATGTCGAGAGCGGGCCGGCCGATGAAGGGCAGGCCACCGCGACGCGGCACGGAGACCGAGAGCGCGCGGGATTCAATGACGGCCCGGTTGCTCATGCCGCGTCTCCCAATGAGGCCGGCCGTGCGGGGGTGTCGACGCCATCCTGCTCGGACGCTCGTCCGGCTTCCTGCCAATCGATGACGGGAAGACGTGTCGCGCCGCTTTCGACCAGCGACAATTCGCAGGCGAGCAGCGCCCTTGTGTAGGGATGCTGCGGATCGGCGAAGATCGCTTCGACCTTCCCCTGCTCGACAATCCGCCCGGCATACATGACCGCGACGCGATCGCAGATCTCGGCGATGACACCGAGCTGGTGCGAGATCATCAGGACCGCCACACCCGTCCTGGCCCTGAGCTGGCGCATCAGATGCAGGATCTGCGCTTCCATGGTGACGTCGAGTGCCGTGGTCGGCTCGTCGGCGATCAGCAGCGCGGGCTTCATCAGAAGGGCTGCGGCGATCGAGACGCGCTGGAGCATGCCGCCCGAGAGTTCGAACGGATAGGCATCGAAACGCGCCTGCGGATCGGAAATGCCGGCTTCCGCCAGTGCCTCGATGATCCGCAACCGCTTGTCGCGCCGGCTCGACGCGCGGTCGCGCCAGAGGAAGTCGGTGAGCTGGCTGCCGATGGTGTGAAGCGGGCTGAATGTCGCCATCGGATTCTGGAACACCATCGCCGCGGCGGGCCCGCGCAAGGCCGCGATATCCCGCGCCGATGCCGTGAGGATGTCGGTTCCGGCGAGCCGCATGTGATCGCCGCTGACCGCGGCGCCGGGCGGAAGGAGGCCGAGGATGGAATGGGCCAGCGTCGATTTCCCCGAACCGCTCTCGCCGATCAGGCCGACGACTTCGCCCGGCCGGACCGTCAGACTGACATCGGCAACCGCCCTGGCGACGCCGCTATAGGTGACCGAGACATTGCCGAGGTCGAGAACCGCATCGGTCATGGCGTGCGCTTCCCCGACAGCTTGGGATCGAGCGCGTCGCGCAGCGCTTCGCCGAAGAAGGTGAAGCCGATGGTGGCAAGAATCAGCGGCAGGCCGCCGGCAATGACGGGGACGGGCGTGTTCCGGATCACCGCGAAGCCGTCGCTCAGGATGTTGCCCCAGCTCGGGATCTGCGGCTTGACGCCCAGGCCGAGGAAAGACAGGCCCGCTTCCAGCGTGATGATGGTCGACAGGTCGAGGCAGGCGAGGATGAGAAGCGGTCCGACGACATTGGGCAGGAGATGCAGGAAGAGGATGCGGGGCAGGCTCGCATTCATCGCCTGCTCGGCCTTGATGAAGTCGCGCGACTTGAGGCTGAGGGTCTGGGTGCGGATCAGGCGGGCGTAGCTCGGAACGCAATAGATGACGATGACGATGATGACCGTGCTCAGGCCCGCACCCAGCAGCACGACCATGGCGAGGCCGAACATGATCATCGGCAGCGAGCTCAGGCTGTCGAAGACCAGGATCATGATCGCGTCCAGCCAGCGTGGACCGTAGCCGGCGATCAGGCCGAGCGGCAAGGCGGCGGCCAGCGCGATGGCGAGCGCGGTCAGCGCTACGCTCATTGCTGTCCGCGTGCCGATCACGACCCGCGAGAACAGGTCGCGGCCGAGCTGGTCGGTGCCGAGAAGATGCGTCCATGACGGGTCGGCGAGGCGTTCCTTCACGTTGATGGCGGTTGCCGGATAGGGCGCGATCTGTGGCGCGAAGACCGCCGTGAGGATGATGGCCGTCACCAGGACCGTGCCGATGATGCCGATCGGGGTGGAGAGAACGGTGAGCAGCACGTTCAGGGTCCGGCCCCACGCCCCGGGTTCCCGTATCGATGTGCCTGTCCTGCCCTCGAGTGCGTTTGCCATGTCAGAGCGCGCTCCGGATTCGGGGATCGAGCGCTGCAGCGATGATGTCGGCGACGATCATGCAGGTGACATAGAGCGCGGAGGTGACAAGCACGGTTCCCATGACGAGGGGGTAGTTGCGCGACATGACGGCATCATAGGTGAGCTTGCCGAGGCCGGGGCGGGTGAAGACGATCTCGGCGAAGACCGAACCGGTCAGAAGTCCGCCGAAGCCGATGGCGATCACCGGCAGCGCCGAGAGAAAGGCCTGCTTCAGCGCGTAGCCGTAGACGATGCGGTTTTCGCTGACGCCGAAGGCGCGCATGGTGCGGATGTGGCTCTCGCCCATCGCCTCGATCATGGCCGCGCGGATGATGCGGGCGACATAGCCGACCCAGCCCAGCCCGATGGCGAAGGATGGCAGGATCAGCGCCCGGACCTGGCTCCAGACATCGCCCTGTTCGCCCGCGCCTATCGCCGGCAGCCAGTTGAGCATGACGGCGAAGATCAGCAGCGAATAGAGCGCGACGACGAAGGACGGGACGGCCACCATGCCGACGGAGAAGACGCCGATCAGCCAATCGGGCCAGCGGCCATGATGGATGACGGCGGTGCAGCCGAGGATGGTGCCTGACACAATCGCCCAGGCGAAGCTCGTGAAGGCCAGCGCCAGGGTGAACGGCAAAACTTCCAGAACGATGTCGGTGACTGGCCGCTTGCTCCAGACGTCCTGTCCGAGGTCGAAGGCGGAGAGACGGACGAGATGGGAGGCGATCTGTTCGACCAGCGGCCGGTCGAGGCCCATCATCACGCGGAATGCTTCGCGCATCTCCGGCGTCGAACGCGGCCCGAGTGCCACGACGGTGGGGTCGCCGGGAATCATGTGCAGCATGAGGAACAGCATGATTGAGACGATGAAGAGGATGCCCAGGCCCAGGCCTATGCGGCGCAGCAGGAAGGCGGTCATGCGTGGGGCCCCGCGTTTGCGGCTTGAAGGAAGACCCCGCCCACGGAAAATCCGGCTAGAGACAGTCGCGGTCGATCCATGCCTCGCCCTCCCGTTCGAAGATCGTTTCGCCGCGCTCGCGGGCCTCCAGCCGCCATTGTAGATGAAACTGGGTGGCGGTCGATGTCACCACCACGTTCGACGTTGTCTCGGCGTCACAATCAGCGCTCTTGAAGCCGAGAACCCAGCCGGTGTCGAGGCGTGCCGAAAGCGGGTCGTCCTCGGTGATCGCCATCGTGTCGGCGACCCGGGCCCAGGTCTCTATGCCGCGGTCGGGCAGGTGCTGGCGGCCGTAATCGCTGGTCAGGCGCAGCGTTTCGCCCCGCGCGCCGGCATCGATGGAGAGGATGCGGGCGTTGGACTCGGGCGCCAGTTCCTCCACCGACACCGGCGGCGAGATTTCCGCGGGCTCGAAGTCGAAGCTGCCGTCTTCGGGGCGAGGGTCGCGTACCGGCAGAATCAACCAGCCGGTTCCGGATTCCATCGTGAATGTCGGCATGGATGGCGCCGGCCACAGGACCGGCCAGTGCTGGTTCGACAGGACGAGCCGCAGCCTGTTGCCGCGGCCGAAGCGGTGGCCGCAGTGATTGAGCTCGACGCGCACCGTCACCTTCTTGTCTGACGTCAACGCCTCCGGATGTTCGCGGCTCGCGCGCTGCGAAAGATTGAGCGTGCCCCAGGTCACGAGCGTGGACGTGCCGTCGGGCCAGACCTCGCAGAGTCGCGCAGTCAGCGTCGCCTGGTGCACGTCGGAGGCCAGGATGACCTTGACCGCGGGCGGGCCGAGCAGAACGAGATCGTCCACGAGGGGCAGTGTGTCGAAGGCCAAGCCCAGGCCGTCCTCGCGGCGCTGGTCGCCGGCCATGTCGGGCACCGTCCCGCCATAGCCGCCATAGCGGCCGCAGTCGCGACCTGCCGTCAGCGGGGATTTCAGGCGCATCGTCGCGCCGGATTCGGCTGCCGCACCAAGGCTGCGGTCGTTGAGGTGGAGGATCTGCGAGCGGATGCCGGGCGATGGCCAGCTTGGCTCCTGCACCCACTGGCCGGGATGGTCGGGATAGAAATGCGCGGGGCGATGCGGATCCCTGATATAGGCCGTATAGGCGGGCTCAGTCATGATGCCGGTGTCGACGCCTTCGAGCCAGTGCCGCCACCAGCGGATCGCTTCCTTCAGGTAGTGGATTGCCGGTCCGGGATCGCCGAGGAAGGGATAGGCGTGGCTCCAGGGGCCGATCAGGCCCTTGCGCGGGCCGCCTAGGCCTTCCATCAGTCGCGGCACGGCGTTGAAATAGGTGTCGTCCCAGCCGCTGATCGCGTAGACCGGGATGTCGATGGCGGAAAAGTCCTCGCAGACCGAGCCGAACTTCCAGTAGGCGTCGCGGCGCTGGTGGCGCATCCAGGTTTCCGACCAGCAGGTCGAGGCTTCGAGCCGCTCCTGCCACATGGCCCGCCATCTCTCGCCGACAATCTGGGGATCGGGGGGCAGGGCGCCGAGGCCGAGGATGAAACTCGACCACATCGCGTCCTCGGTCAGCAGGTTGCCGCCGAAATAATGAACGTCGTCCGCGTAGCGGTCATCCGAACAACAGAGCGCGATGATCGCCTTGAGCGCCGGCGGCCGGCGCGCCGAGACCTGCAGCGCGTTGAAGCCGCCCCATGAAATGCCGGTCATGCCGACCGCACCCGTGCACCAGGGTTGCGCGGCGAGCCAGGCGATGATCGCACAGGCGTCGTCCTGCTCCTGCGCGGTGTATTCGTCGTCCAGGATGCCCTCGGAGTCGCCCGAGCCACGGATGTCGACGCGACAGCAGGCGAAGCCGTGCCCGGCGACATAAGGGTGCATCTTCATGTCGCGAAAGACGGTTCCGTCGCGTCGGCGATAGGGGATGAGTTCCAGAATTGCGGGGGACCGGGGCCTCACCCGCATCCTCCGGCAGCCAGATGGTGGCTGCGAGCCGTACGCCGTCCGGCATCGTGATGAACACCGGATCCATCGTCTTCACACTGCGCGGAAATGTGTCGATGGTCCGAGTCATGACGTTCGTTGAAGCCCCTGTGCAGCGAGGTCCCGGCAAGGTGAACAGGCGAGTTGCGCAAGTCCGCACGCGAGCGAGCGCCGGCATGGCGGCATTGTTTCCTCACATCGCTGTTCCCATGCCGGATATCTCCGGTCTTGCTGCCAGAATACGAGCGGCCGTCACTTTGTCAAGAATTATTATACGAGTTTATAATAACGGAAAAAATACAATATATTCCTCGTCTTGATAGGATTTGTCTGTGCGGAGCGTTGGCGGGGATGGCGTGCGGTTGACGTCAGAACGCGGTCATCAGGACAAGGTAGAGCAGGATGAACAGCGGCGGGACACCGAGGAATCCGTCGCCGAACAGGAAGAGCTTCAGGAAGAAGAACAGGAACGCCGCGTAGAGCGAGACCGCGAAGGGAACAAGGAAGCCCGGCGTTATCGGGCTGACGAGGGCCAGCAGGGGGTCGCTGACCTTGCGGAGAACGACGAAGAAGGCGATGTCGCGATCGACACCGACCAGCAGTTCCAGCAGTCCGCGGGAAAACAGCAGGGCGGCCAGGGCGGTGAGTGCGTAGGTGCCGCCGAGATAGACCGACACGATGCCGGGGGCGCCTCCGATCAGGAAGGTGGCGACGGCGCCGACATAGGTAACGATGACGATAAGTAGGCCGCGAAGGGCGGAAGAAAGCATGTGACGGTCCCGCAAATAACGAAAAATGCAGGGCCCGGGGGCCCTGCATCCGTTCTTAGGCCAAGCTGTCGTATGGCATCAAGCCATCATGTGGCCGCCCTTTGGCAGCCGCAGCTTGTCGACGAAGTCCTGCATCTCCTGGCTCGGCGCTGGTGTGACGAGCGACACGACGATGGTGACGATGAATGCCACCGGCACACCGAAGATGCCCGACGAGATCGACTTGACGTCGAACCAGTTGAGTTCATCGCCGGTACCCTTGACGAAGTCGAAGCCGTAGACGTTGCCGATCAGGTAGTACATCGTGATGCCGAAGCCCGCCAGCATGCCGAGGATGGCACCCGTGCTGGTCGTCCGTTTCCACCAGACGCCGAGAACCAGCGGCGCGAACAGGCCGGCCGCAGCGATCGAGAACGCCCAGGACACCATCGACAGGATGTCGGATGGCTTCGTGCTTGCCAGCAGCGCTGCCGCGAGTGCGACGACGACCAGCAGGACCTTGGAGACAAGGAGACGCTTCTTGGTGTCCGCCTTCGGATCGATCATCTTGTAGTAGATGTCGTGCGAAAGCGCATTGGCGATGGCCAGCAGAAGGCCGTCGGCGGTGGAGAGCGCCGCGGCGAAGCCGCCCGCGCCCACAAGGCCGACAACCCAGATCGGCATGCCGGCAATCGACGGCGTCGACAGCACGATCATGTCGTTGTTGAGCTTCAGTTCTGCATAGGGGAAGCCGGTGGCAAAACCCTTGGCTTCGCATGCGGCCTGAATGGCCGCGACCGAGACCGCCTTGACGTCGCAGATGGTGACGAGCTGGTGGCCTTCGATCGAACCCCACTGCAGCATCCATTGCGGGATCGCATTGTAGGCCAGTTGCAAGCCTTCGGCATTCGCGAAGAGACCCATGAGGTTGAACTTCGAGAAGGCGGCGTAGGCAGGTGCGGTGAAGTAGAGCAGGAAGATGAAGAACAGCGACCACGCCACGGACCGGCGCGCGTCACGAACGGTCGGGGTGGTAAAGAAGCGCATCAGGATGTGCGGCAGCGAGGCGGTGCCGACCATCAGGCAGAAGATCAGGAAGAAGTAGTCCATGGGCGATGAATTTGTAAAGGGCACGACGTGCTGCTTCACGACGCCGAGGATCTGCTCATATTCCGCGATCTGGCTGAGCGCGGCACCATAGGTGAGCTGCGGGATCGGGATGCCGAACTGAACGGTGGACATCCAGATCGCCGGCAGCAGGTAGGCGACGATCAGCACGATATACTGCGCCACCTGGGTCCAGGTCACCGCCTTCATGCCGCCGAGCATCGAGCAGACCAGGATGCCTGCAAGGCCCGCATAGACGGCATAGGTGAAGTCAATGTCGAGGAACTGCGAGGCGATGATGCCGGATGCATAGACCTGCGCGGTCACATAGGTGAACGAGCAGCAGAACAGCACGAGGATGCCGACGAGCCGGGCGGCATTGCCGCCATAGCGGGTGCCCAGGAAGTCCGGAACGGTGTAGGCGCCGAAACTTGCGCAGGTAGGGCGCAAGCAGCACGGCGACGAGAACGTAGCCGCCCGTCCAGCCCAGAACGAAGGCGAGACCGTCATAGCCCAGCACGAAGAGCGTGCCGGCCATGCCGACGAAGCTGGCGCCGGACATCCAGTCGGCGCCGGTGGCCATGCCGTTGTAGACCGCGGGCACGGATCGCCCCGCGACATAGTATTCCGACACCTGCGCGGTGCGCGACATGATGCCGATGAAGGCATAGATGCCGATGGTCATGCCGATGTAGCACCACAGGATCACCCGGTCAGGGACCCCGGCCAGGTCAAGCATCGCCATCAGGAAGACGAACACGGCAAAGCCGCCGACATAGATGCCGTAGACCCGTCCGAGATTGTCGGTGAAATCACCCTTCATAGTCGTAGCCATGATCTCCCCCTCAATCCTCTGCCACGCCGAACTCCTCGTCGATCTTGTTCTGCCGGTATGCGAACCAGAAGAGCAGGATGACGAAGATGATCAGCGATCCCTGCGCGGCCATGTAGAAGCCGAGCGGGAAACCCAGAATAACGACGTTGTTGAGCGCCGTGACGAAGAAATGGATGATGAAGCTGAAGAAGGCCCAGATGGCGAGCGTGAGCCACATAAGGCCCCGCGTCTTCGCCCAGTGGGCCTCCGCCACTTCCGGCGGCAAGTTTTCTGACAAAGCAAATCCTCCCGATTCAATGTCGGCGGATAACCCTGCCCCGGCAGAATTCCTCCGCCTTCCCCTCGATTAATCAGTCTCCTCCAAGTGTTGCGTAACTCCCAATGCTCCCACAAACGCTTGGAAAGACTATGCGACTTTGGGATAGTTGCGTAGGCGCTGATTTGTGTCAAATGTATACAGCCCGATCTAGACCAAAGTCTAAGGGACGGAAATCGCTGGGTTGGGGCATTGGGAGGTGCGCTTTTGCTCGAATTGTTCGGTACTATTCTACCCAGGAAAAAGAAGGCGGACTGGGCGTCGGCGGTGGAGGCGATCCGCGCGGGCGCGGCCTTTCTGGCGCAGGGGTCGAGCTATTCCTACCTCCGGGCGCGGACGCTGCTCGCGGGTCCCCGGCTGTTCCAGGACGCGGGTTTCGGGTTCGCGTTGCAGATCTGCAAATGGGAAACGTTCGCCGTGGCCGCACAGGATCTCATCCTGATCATCGAGACCGAGATCCGGCAGTTGCTGCCCGCCGATCCCGGTTCGAAGGCCAGGGTGCTTGCGGGCATGTACCGGGAGGTGCTCGAAAGCGAACAGTTGCCCGAGCACCGCGCCGACCGCGGCTGGGCCGATGCGATCGCGGAGTTCGATGCGCGGCTGGAGCGCTTCATGCGCGAGCCGCCGCAGACAGCGGACGCGATTTCCGAAGCGACCGCCTCGCGGCTCCTCCAGCATGCGCCGATCGACGATCTGGTGCGAGAGGCCGACCGGACAATGGTCGTCAACAACGTTGCTTTCCGGACCATCGACCATCTGTCGACGCTTCGCCGCAAGCTCGACCTGCCCGTAATCGCCGCGGAGATTGCCAGAAGGATGGAGCCCGCCGGATGACGGCAAGCGCCGCGTCTCCCCTGATCGCCCTCGAATCGGTGGTCATCGACACCGAGACGACCGGGCTCGATGTGAGAGCGGACAGAATCATCCAGCTTGGCGGCGTGCGCATGAACGGCGCCGACATCGAACTGGCGGACGCCTTCGATGCGGTGGTCGACCCTGGCGTCGCGATTCCCGCAGCGTCGAGCCGGGTGCATGGCCTGACGGACGCCGATATGGCCGGCAAGCCAAACCTGGCGCAGATCATTCCGACATTCTCGACCTTCATCGGCGAGCGGATCGTGATCGGCCACTCCATTCATTTCGATCTGGCCATGCTTCGCCACGAATCCATCAGGCAGGGTTATGCCTGGACGCAGCCGCGCGCCTTCGATGTCGCGCTCATCGCCGCCGGGCTCGAGCCCGGGCTCGTGGACACGTCGCTCGAAAGCCTCGCCGTCGGGCTCGGGGTCGAGCTTTCCGGCCGGCACACCGCGATCGGCGATGCGCTGACGACCGCGCGGGTGTTTGCCGCGCTACAGCCCAGGCTGCTCGCGGCGGGCGTTCGCACCGTGGGCGAACTCGAAAGCCTCTGCCGCAAGCCTTCGGGCCTCATCGCCCACCAGGAAAGTGCGGGCTGGTATGACAGTGCCGGCAAGCGGCCGGACTTTGCGCTGGGGCGCGCGCCGCAGCGGCGGCCAGCGCGCGATCGACAGTTTTCTCTATCGCAACCGGCTGTCGGATGTCATGGCGCGCCCGCTGATCGGCGTCCCGCCGGATGCGAGCCTCCAGGACGCGGCAAGGGTGATGGCCGATCACGGTATCGGCTGCGTGTTCATCGATTTCGGCGACGGCGAGCACGGCATCCTCACGGAGCGCGACCTGCTGCGCGCCCTTGCAAACGGCGATGACGCAAAGGCGACGGCTGCCGGCGCCCGTGCGACGCGGCCGGTGCTCTCGGCGCCTGCCGACACCCATCTCTACCGGGCGCTCGGCCTGATGGCGCGGCGCAACCTTCGCTATCTCGGCGTCTCGGACAATGCGGGCCGGATCGAGGGCGTGTTCACGCTGCGGTCGCTGCTCAGGGAGCGCGCACTGGCCACGCTGTCGGTGGGTGACCAGATCGCGGAAGCCGAGCGGCCGCGCGATCTCGCCAAGGCACAGGCGGCGCTGCCGGCGCTCGCGGCCGGCCTGCTCGAAGACGGGCTCGACGCGCGGGCGGTGGCGGGGATCATCACCGCGGAAAGCCGGGCGATGACGGCGCGGGCGGCGGAGATATCCGAAAAGGAATTGCTCGCGGCGGGACTGGGGCCGCCGCCTGCCGACTTTGCCGTTCTCGTGCTCGGGTCCGGTGGCCGCGGCGAAAGCATGCTGTCTCCCGACCAGGACAACGCGCTCGTGATTGCCGACGCCTACCAGGGCGATCTCGACTCCGCCGACGACTGGTTCATGCGGTTTTCCGTGCGGATGAACGAGATCCTCGACCGGGCGGGGATACCCTATTGCAAGGGCGGCGTCATGGCGAAGAACCGTCCCTGGCGGCGCCGTCTCGGCGAATGGCGCGCGCATGTCGGCACCTGGGCGGAAAGGCCGTCCCCCGAGACCCTGCTCAATGCCGACATCTTCTATGATTTCACCCCCGTGCATGCCTCGTCGCTGGCGGGTGGCGGACTGGCGGAACAGTTGCGGTCCGATGCCACGGCGATTGCCCATCGTTCGCTGTCGATGCTGCGCGCGATGGGGGAGGTGGCGGGATCGCACAAGGCACCGCTCGGGATGTTCGGGCGGCTGCGCAAGGATGATCAGGGCCGGGTCGACCTCAAGGCCGGTGGGCTGCTTCCGATCGTCTCGGGGGCGCGCGCCGTGGCATTGCGGCAAGGGGTGAGCGCGCTATCGACGCCGGAGCGGCTTTTCGGGGCGGCCAGCCATGCGGGGCGATCGGAAGAGGACGCGGCCCTGCTGGCCGACATTCACGGCTTCCTGATGCGACTCATCCTGACCCAGCAGGTGGCCGACATCAACGCGGGGATCCCGCCTTCCAACAAGGTTTCGGTCGCATCGCTCAACCATCGGGATCACGACCAGCTCAAGGATGCCCTGTCGCGCGTCGAACTGATCCAGGGCATGCTGCGCGATCTCCTGCAGGGCCTCTGAGAGCGACCGGCTGAAGCATGCACATAAAAAAGAAAAATCCCCGAATGGGGATTTTTCGACACTGGCTGTAAACTGGATGGTGGGCGTGACAGGGATTGAACCTGTGACCCCTACGATGTCAACGTAGTGCTCTCCCGCTGAGCTACACGCCCATCCGATGCCGGCGCATAGACCAAAAAACCTTTATGCGGTCAATAGGGTTTTTTGGTCCTTGGTCGTTTTCTTGCAAAAGCCGGCAGCGTCACGCCGCCAGCATCTTGTTGACCTCGTCGACGAGTTCACGGAGGTGGAACGGCTTGGAAAGAACCTTGGCGTCCTTGGGGGCGTTCGAATCGGGATTGAGGGCGACGGCCGCGAAGCCGGTGATGAACATGACCTTGAGATCGGGGTCGAGTTCGGTGGCGCGGCGGGCAAGTTCGATGCCGTCCATTTCGGGCATGACGATATCCGTCAACAAGAGCGAGAAGGGCTCTTCACGAAGGCGGTCATAGGCGCTGGCACCATTGTCATAGGAAATGACGCGGTAACCCGCCTTTTCGAGCGCCTTCACGAGGAAGCGGCGCATGTCATTGTCATCTTCGGCGAGAAGGATCTTCTGGCTCATCGGCGTTATGTTACCTGTATGAAATCCGTTTTCAGGAGGGATAAACCCAAAGCTAGCGGTTGGGCGGTAAAAATCCGGTGAATGGGTCGGTTTTTTGTCGCACGCGGCGGGCGCATCCGGCTATTTAGCCTTCGGTAGTATGGACTTGGCCAGCGGCTGCTGGCAACATGGCCAAATCAGTCAATTTGCCGCGTCGAAAGAAGGAGCCGGATGGTCTGGGATTTCAGGGAGGGGGAACTTTTCGAAGTCTGGGAGCCGGAAAGCCAGTTCCTGCCGTTCGTTTTCAACTCCCCGCATTCCGGTCGAATCTACCCGCGATCCTTTACCGAGTGCTCCAGGCTCGATCCGGTGGCCATCAGGCGCTCGGAAGACCATTTCGTCGACGAGTTGTTTTGTTCCTGCGTCGGTTTCGGCGCGCCGATGCTGTCGGCGAATTTCCCCCGCGCCTATGTGGATGTGAACCGGGAGCCCTATGAACTCGACCCGACGATGTTCGAGGGCCGGCTGCCGCCGTTTGCCAACACCGCCTCGGTGCGCGTGGCCGGTGGTCTCGGAACGGTGCCGCGAATCGTCGGCGAGAACATGGACATCTATCGCAGCAAGCTGGGCGTCGA
The DNA here is from genome assembly GCA_019739215.1 of Rhizobium sp. Classification (GTDB taxonomy): domain Bacteria; phylum Pseudomonadota; class Alphaproteobacteria; order Rhizobiales; family Rhizobiaceae; genus Rhizobium_E. The sequence continues at coordinate 10,799 of JAHHDR010000001.1, read as the reverse complement.
GGAGGCGCTCGAGCGCATCGAGGTCATCTACAAGCCCTATCATGCCGTGCTCAGGCGGCTGATCGCGCGGACGCATGCGCGATTCGGCCGCGCGGTGCTGATCGACTGCCATTCCATGCCCGGCAATATCCGCATTTCCGGCAGCGGCGTCCGGCCGGATTTCATCATCGGCGACCGCTACGGCACGTCGGCGTCATCGGAACTGTCGCGCGTGGCCCTCAAGCTGCTTGAGGAGCAGGGCTTCGTCGCGGTGCGCAACAAGCCCTATGCGGGCGGGTTCATAACCGAACATTACGGGCGACCGGCACGGGGCCTGCATGCGTTGCAGATCGAGGTGAACCGAAGCCTCTATATCGACGAGTCCTCGCTTCGGAAGAAGCCGGATTTCGACAAGGTGGCTCTCTCCATCCGGAGTTTCATCCAGAGTTTCACCAGCGAAGTCTGCCGCGGCAGCGGCGACGTGTCCCTCGCCGCCGAATAGGCATCCCGACATCAGCTGGCAAGGCGCAACGCGGCTGCCAAAAAAGAACCGCGCTCCGAAAGCGCGGTCAAGTCTAGGGAGGAAACACCCAAGGAGGGCATTTACAGCCGGTAAGGACTGTAAGACAAAGATTACTGCTGCACTGCGAAAAAGTCAACGCGAATGATGAATAAAATGACAGCATCTGCTTGTGAGTAAAAATTAGTCACGTCTCGCATCCGGTGCTTGATTTTTCTTCAAATACCGCTTCTGCAATGCCCCTTCCGCGCTTCGAGGCCATGCCATGCTTCCAGACCGTGCTTTTTTCGATCGTCTCGCCGATGCCGCCAAGGCCGAGACGCTGCCCCGGTTCCGTTCGTCGCTCTCGGTGACCGACAAGGGGGGCCAATTCTACGATCCGGTGACGGAGGGCGACCAGCTTGCCGAGGCAGCGATCGTGTCCCTGATCGAGGCGGCGTTTCCCGATCACGGCATCCTCGGTGAGGAGCATGGGTCCCGCGGGCTCGACAGGGAGTTCGTCTGGGTCATCGATCCGATCGACGGCACGCGGGCCTTCATTTCCGGCGTGCCCGTCTGGGGCACGCTGATCGGCTTCTATCAGAACGGCCGTGCACGCATGGGGGTGATCGACCAGCCCTTCACCGGCGAGCGCTGGTTTTGCCGATGGCGAACGCAGCCACTACCGGGGTCCGGATGGCGAAACGCGTGTTGAGGACCAGCGCCTGCGAATCGATCGCCAACGGCATTCTCTTCACCACGTCTCCGCATCTCTTCCAGGACGACGACGATCGCCGCTACCGCGAGATCGAGCGGGCGCGCGCGCTTGTTCCGCTACGGATGCGACTGCTATGCCTATGCGCTCCTGGCGAGCGGCCATATCGACCTCGTGGTCGAGAATTCGCTGAAACCCTATGACGTCCGGCGCGATCATTCCGGTCGTCGAACAGGCTGGCGGGGTGATGACGACGTGGGATGGTGGCCGACCGGAAATGGGTGGCTACATCGTCGCTGCAGCGAACGAGAAACTTCACGCCGAGGCGCTCGAGATCCTGAACAGTTGAGCGACGACCGGAGACTCACCGGGCGTTGGTGTACTGTTCCGGGTCGGCGTCGGAGCCGGGTATGAAGGCCGCAATGGCGGCCAGCGCCTGCTCGCGGAAGATATCGCGCTCCTGCAGCACTTCGTGCTGTGATCCCGGGATGGTCAAAAGCTTGCCGGCGCGAAACTTGCGCGACAGCGCCTCGAGTTCGCCATAGGGCACGATCCGGTCATTGGTCGGCGCGATCACCAGGCAGGGCACCTCGATCCTGCGCAGGTAGTCCATAGTGTTGACCTGTTCGATCGTGGCGATCATCGTCGAGATCCACCGTGCTGTCGGCGGCCCGATTCCGAGTTGCGGATGGGCGAGCACGATGGCCTGGTTGCGGGCGAAGCGGGCCGGATCCGAGGTGACGGTGTTGGTCTCGAAGGGCCTGTCGAGCAGCCGGTCACGCGAGAATTGCACCCAGCCGAAACCGGAGACGGTGGCGAGCTTGGCGAGGAATTTCAGCAGCCAGACGGGAATGCCGACCCCGGTAATGCCGACGAAGGGTGCCACGAGAACCATCCGCTCGATGCGGTTGGCGAGGCGCGGGGGCCGCCTTGAGCGCAATCAGCGCTCCCATGGAATGACCGAGAATGAAGAAGGGTAGCTTGGCGTCCGGCAGGACGATCTGCTCAAGGAAGATGTCGAGGTCGCGCTCGTAGTCGCGCATCCGGCGGGCATGGCCTCGGCGGCGGCCGTGGCGTCCCCTTGATCAGTCTGGGTGAGCCGCCCTGGCCACGCCAGTCGAGGGTCGCGACCCACAGGCCCTGGGCGTTGAGGTCGCGCACGGTTTCGAAATACTTCTCGATCGACTCGTTTCGCCCGGGCAGGAGCACGATAGTTCCACGCGGGACCTGCGATCCGGACCGAAACACCGCATAGCGCAGCTTCATGCCGTCGAAACTCTCGAAGACGCCGGCGAAATGGTTGGGCGGTACAGGATTGCCGGGGGATTCGAGGAGAATGTCGCTCATGATGTCCGGTCGCAAAAAACGCGTCATGACCCGGCTTAACCCAGTTCGCGCGCAGTTCGCAAGGACGTGACTTGCACGAAAAGGGGCCGGAAACCGCCGTGTTGAGGGGCAATGCGGTTTCCGGCCAAAAAAGGCTGGAGCGGAAGGGACATTCGCGCCAGTCAAGGGAGATTTCGCTCCCAATGATCGAGCTCTATCAGCCGGCGTCTGAACGCTTGCAAAATTCGCCATTCATCTGGCGTTCAGATTCAAAAAATCCGCTCATTCGCTCTTGAAACCGATTTTGCCGGATACCAATTCTGGGTCACGGGGCGCCGATTTCGGGTCCCGTACGCGAAGCGGCCGGCGCCTGGGATCAGGGCCAGCATCGCTTCAGGACAAATCGCAAACGTTGCTCTGAAGGAGGACACCATGCGTCACTTTGATTTCTCTCCCCTCTACCGTTCGACCGTCGGTTTCGACCGCGTCTTCTCCATGCTGGACAGCCTGTCCCAGCCCGAACAGCCCACCTATCCGCCCTACAATATCGAGCGCACCGGCGAGAATGCCTATCGCATCTCGATGGCGGTTGCCGGCTTCGACGAGAGCGAACTCTCGATCGAACTCAACCAGCACCTGCTCACGGTGAAGGGCGACAAGGGCAACGAAGTCGGTGAAGGCTCCGACGTGCTCTACCGCGGCATCGCCAAGCGCGCTTTCGAGCGCCGCTTCCAGCTTGCCGACCACGTGGAGGTGAAAGCCGCGCAGTTGAAGAACGGCCTGCTCCATATCGACCTCGAACGGAACATCCCCGAGGCGATGAAGCCACGCAAGATCGATATTCTTCCGGCCCAGAAGAACAATGAGCCGAAAGCGATCGAAGCCCAGGTCGTCACCGAGGGTGACACCGTCAACTGACGAGATGAGCGCATAGCCGCTCTCTGCGAAGCCCTTCCGGTTCCCCTCCCGGAAGGGCTTTTCTCTTAGCCGTCAGAGCAGGGCGGCGAGACGCTCGACATCCTCGTCGGTCGTGGCGAAGCAGGCGATCAGCCGGCGGATGGCCTCGCCGGGACCGAGGCCGTCGAAGCCGTCGGGTGCCGGCCAGTCATGGAACGTGGCGCCGGCCGCTCGGATTGCCGCGGCCGCTTCATCGCTCATGATGGCGAATTGCTGGTTCGAGCCGGTCTCCCAGGCAAGGCGCGCATGACCCGAGGCCCGGACCGCCGCGGCGATCTTCTCACCCATCCCGTTGGCGTGACGGGCGAGGTCAAGCCACAGGCCGTTCTCCAGCCAGCGGTCGAACTGGGTCGAGATGAAACTCGACTTGGAGAAGAGGTGGCCGGCGCGCTTGCGCAGGACCGGCAGAGCGGCCGCGTCGTCCGGGTTGAAGAAGACGATTGCCTCGGCGCACCAGCAGCCGTTCTTCGTGCCGCCGAGCGAGAGGATGTCGATCCCGGCCTTCCAGGTCATTTCCGCCGGTGTGACGCCCAGAGCGGCAATTGCATTGGAAAAGCGTGCACCGTCCATGTGGACCTTGAGGCCGGCCGAATGGGCCACGGACGAGAGCGCGGCAATCTCCTCGACGCTGTAGATCGTCCCGGCCTCGGTCGCCTGCGACAAGGTGAAGGCTATCCGGTTGCCGACACTGGCATCTGTCGACAGGTAAGGCGCGATCGCCTTCGTCAGGCCCTCCGGGTCGATCTTGCTGGCGCCGGGCCCGCAAGGCCGGGCCGGCACGAGTTTGCCGCCATTGGTCATCAGTTCGACGGCGCCGCCTTCGTGCATGACATGCGCCCTGGGATGGCAGAAGATCACGCTGGCCGGCCGGGCTAGCGAGGCGAGCGAAAGCGCGTTCGCAGCCGTGCCGGTCCCGACGAAGAACACGCTGACGTCGCGCTCGAAAATTTCCGAGAGAGTCTTCTGCACTTTCCGGTCGGTTTGTCCCTCGCCATAGGGCACCGAATAGCTGCCGGCGGCCTTCACGAGGCGCTCGGCGACGAGCGGATGGGCGCCTGCCCAATTGTCGGACGCGAAATACATCTGTCACTCCTGTTGGTGGCAGGAGTTATAGGCGAACAGGTCTGTTCAAGAAAGCATCCGGTGGATGGATTTCCACGCATCCGACCTGCCCACATTCTGGTCATATTTTTGCAAATTGCCCTTGCGAGGGCCGGCTCTTTGTGTCATCAATTCCCGGCAATAGGACAGTCATGCTGTCCTATTTTGCTGCATGGATCCTGGGCCGGAAACGGTCTTCAAGAAGCGGTCCGGCCCTGGGAAAGCTGACGGGGAATTCAGTCCAGGGCAGAAGCCGGCAGCTGCGCGAAGACGGGGTCGATCTGGCCCGGTAATTGCAGCGCGTTCAGGAAAATGCGAGGATCGACATCGCTTGCGGCGCGAGGGCTCGAAGTCCCGCGCGCCGTGAAACAGAAAGAGCGCGGCAGGCGCGCGACAGGAGGACATAGGGATGACGGACCATACCGCATCACATCCATTCGACGGCTTCGATTCTGCTGAGCTGGCGAAGGCCTCGAAGAAAACCGTGACCTACAATTCCGGCCTGCCTGCGAAACAGGGTCTCTATGACCCTCGCAACGAGCATGACGCCTGCGGCGTCGGCTTCGTCTGCCACATGAAGGGCGTGAAGTCGCACCAGATCGTGCGCGACGGCCTGTTCATCCTCGAAAACCTGACGCATCGCGGCGCAGTCGGCGCCGATCCGCTGATGGGCGACGGTGCGGGCATTCTCGTGCAGATTCCCGACCAGTTCTTCCGCGAGGAAATGGCGGCGCAAGGCGTGACGCTGCCGCCGGCCGAACACTATGCCGTCGGCTATCTGTTCATGCCACAGGACGAGGCCGCGCGGGCCCATTTCAAGGATATCATCGGCGATGTGATTTCAGCCGAGGGCCAGGTGCTGCTCGGCTACCGCGAGGTGCCCGTCGACAACGCCTCGCTGTCGAAGGCGCCCGAAATTGCGGCGACCGAGCCGTTTCATGTGCAAGTCTTCATCGGCGCCGGCGCCGATGTGAAGGACAATGCCGAGTTCGAGCGCCGGCTGTTCACGCTTCGCAAGGTGATTTCCAACCGGATCTATGACCAGGGCAAGGGCAACGACAAGGGTTTCTACATCGTTTCGCTGTCGACCACGACAATCGTCTACAAGGGCATGTTCCTGGCCTACCAGGTCGGCGCCTACTATCGCGATCTCGCGGACCCGCGCTTCACCTCCGCGGTGGCGCTGGTGCACCAACGGTTCTCGACCAACACGTTCCCGTCCTGGCGCCTGTCGCATCCCTATCGGATGGTCGCCCACAACGGCGAGATCAACACGCTGCGCGGCAACGTCAACTGGATGGCGGCGCGCCAGGCATCGGTGTCCTCGCCGCTCTATGGCGACGACATTTCCAAGCTCTGGCCGATTTCCTACGAAGGTCAGTCGGACACGGCCTGTTTCGACAATGCGCTCGAGTTCCTGGTGCGTGGCGGCTATTCGCTGGCCCATGCCGTCATGATGCTGATCCCGGAAGCCTGGGCCGGCAACCAGCTGATGGGCCGCGAGCGCAAGGCGTTCTACGAATATCATGCCGCGTTGATGGAGCCGTGGGACGGCCCGGCCGCAGTGGCATTTACCGACGGCCGCCAGATCGGCGCGACGCTCGACCGCAACGGGCTGCGTCCGGCCCGCTATATCGTGACCTCTGACGACCGGGTCATCCTCGCCTCGGAAGCCGGCGTGCTGCCGGTGCCGGAGGAGATGATCGTCAAGAAGTGGCGCTTGCAGCCGGGCAAGATGCTGCTGATCGACATGGAAAAGGGCGAGATCGTGTCCGACGCCGACGTCAAGGACGGCCTCGCCAGGGCGCACCCCTATGCGGACTGGCTGGACAAGAGCCAGCTCATTCTCGAGGATCTCGACCCGGTCGAGCCGCGTGCGCTGCGTCGTGACGTCTCGCTGCTCGATCGCCAGCAGGCCTTCGGCTATACCCAGGAAGACCTCAAGCTCCTGCTCACGCCGATGGCGACCACCGGGCAGGAAGGCATCGGCTCCATGGGCACCGACACGCCGATCTCGGCGCTCTCGGACAAGCCCAAGCTGCTCTATACCTACTTCAAGCAGAAACTTCGCGCAGGTCACCAACCCGCCGATCGACTCGATCCGCGAAGAACTGGTGATGAGCCTCGTGAGCTTCATCGGCCCGCGGCCGAACGTGCTCGACCAGACTGGCGCCGGCAAGCGCCAGCGGCTCGAAGTGCGTCAGCCGATCCTCACCAATGACGATCTGGAGAAGATCCGCGCCATCGGTGAGATGGACGACGAACCCGTTCAGCTCGCGCACGCTCGACATCACCTTCCCGGTCTCGGCCGGGCCCGAAGGCATGAAGGCGGCGCTCGACCGGCTGTTCGCGGATGCCGAGATGGCCGTCCACGCGGGCGACAACATCATCATCCTGTCCGACCGCGGCATGAACAGCGATCGCGCGGCCATTCCGGCGCTGCTCGCGACGGCCGGCGTGCATCATCACCTGATCCGCAAGGGGCTGCGCACCTCGGTCGGTCTCGTCGTCGAGACTGGCGAAGCGCGCGAAGTGCATCACTTCTGCGCGCTGGCCGGTTATGGCGCCGAGGCGATCAACCCCTATCTCGCCTTCGAGACGCTGCTCGCCATGAAGAAGGACTTCCCCGAGGAAGTCGACGAGCACGAGGTCATCTACCGCTACATCAAGGCGATCGGTAAGGGCATCCTGAAGGTCACCGCCAAGATGGGCATCTCGACCTATCAGTCCTATTGCGGCGCGCAGATTTTCGACGCCGTCGGCCTGTCGAGCGAGTTCGTCTCGACCTACTTCACCGGCACCGCAACCACCATCGAGGGCGCCGGCCTGGCCGAGATTGCCGCCGAGACCGTTCGCCGTCACCGCGATGCCTTCGGCAATTCGCCGGTGCTGGAAGACGCGCTCGACGTCGGCGGCGACTATGCCTGGCGCAACCGCGGCGAGGCGCATGTCTGGCGCTCCGAGACCATCGCCAACCTGCAGCACGCCGCCCGCGGCAACTCGCAGGACAAGTACCGTGAGTTCGCCCGCCTCGTGAACGAGGTCGAGGACCGCTACGTCACGATCCGCTCGCTCTTCCGCCTCAAGGGCGCCAAGGAGGACGGCCGCTCGCCGGTGCAGATCGACGAAGTCGAGCCGGCCGTCGAGATCGTCAAGCGTTTCTCGACCGGCGCCATGAGCTATGGCTCGATTTCGCGCGAGGCGCACACCACGCTGGCCATTGCCATGAACCGGATCGGCGGCAAGTCGAACACCGGTGAAGGCGGCGAGGAGCCCGACCGTTTCGTGCCCCTGCCGAACGGCGACTCCATGCGCTCGGCGATCAAGCAGGTCGCGTCCGGCCGCTTCGGCGTGACGACGGAGTATCTCGTCAACTCCGACATGATCCAGATCAAGATGGCCCAGGGCGCCAAGCCCGGTGAGGGCGGCCAGCTGCCCGGCCACAAGGTCGATAACGTCATCGCCAAGGTGCGCCACTCGACGCCGGGCGTCGGCTTGATTTCGCCGCCGCCGCACCACGACATCTATTCGATCGAAGACCTGGCGCAGCTCATCTTCGATCTGAAGAACGTCAATCCGACCGGGATGGTCTCGGTGAAGCTCGTTTCCGAGGTCGGTGTCGGCACGGTTGCGGCCGGCGTCTCCAAGGCGCGCGCCGACCATGTCACCATCTCCGGTTACGAGGGCGGCACCGGTGCCTCGCCGCTCACCTCGATCAAGCACGCCGGCTCCCCCTGGGAGATCGGCCTGGCCGAAACGCATCAGACGCTCGTCGCCAACAAGCTGCGCGGCCGTATCGCGGTGCAGGTCGACGGCGGCGTCCGCACCGGCCGTGACGTCGTGATCGGTGCCCTGCTCGGCGCCGACGAATTCGGCCTCGCCACCGCGCCGCTGATCGCGGCCGGCTGCATCATGATGCGCAAGTGTCACCTCAATACCTGCCCTGTCGGCATTGCCACGCAGGATCCGGTGCTGCGCAAGCGCTTCACCGGCCAGCCCGAGCACGTCATCAACTACCTCTTCTTCGTCGCCGAGGAAGTGCGCGAGATCATGGCCGAGCTCGGCTTCCGCACCTTCGACGAGATGGTCGGGCAGATGCAGATGCTCGACAAGCAGGAAGCGGTCGAGCACTGGAAGGGCAAGGGCCTCGACTTCTCGCGGCTGTTCCACAAGCCGACCGCGGGTGAAGGCGTCGCCATCCACCATTGCGAAGTGCAGAACCACCCGATCGTCGACATCCTCGACCGTCGCCTCATTGAAGCGGCCAAGCCCGCGCTTGAGCACGGCACCCCGGTCAAGATTGTCGAGAAGATCTCCAGCGTCGATCGCTCGGCGGGCGCCATGCTGGGCGGCGCCGTGGCCAAGCGCTACGGCCACAAGGGTCTGCCCGAGGACACCATCGCCATCTCGCTGACCGGCACCGCTGGCCAGAGCTTTGGCGCCTGGGTTGCGCACGGCATCTCCATCGACCTCGTCGGCGAAGCCAATGACTATGTCGGCAAGGGCCTCAGCGGCGGCCGGCTGGTCGTGCGTCCCGCCGAGAACGGCGGTTTCGTCCCCGAGAACTCGATCATCATCGGCAACACCGCGCTCTATGGCGCGATCACCGGCGAGTGCTACTTCCGTGGCGTGGCCGGCGAACGCTTCGCTGTCCGCAATTCCGGCGCCATCGCCATCGTCGAGGGCACCGGCGACCATGGCTGCGAATACATGACCGGCGGTATCGTCGTCGTGCTCGGCCGCACTGGCCGCAACTTCGCGGCCGGCATGTCGGGCGGTATTGCCTATGTCCTCGACGAGGACGGCACCTTCGAGACGCGCTGCAACATGTCGATGGTCGATCTCGAGCCGGTGGTCGAGGAGGAGATGATCTCCGCCCGCGACTTCCATCAGACCGGCGACCTCGAAACGCAGGGGCTGGTCGAGATCATGTCCGATCTCACCCGGCGTGACGCCGAACGTCTGCACGCGCTCATTGCCCGCCACAAGGCCTTCACCGGCTCGGCGCGGGCTTCCGAGATCCTCGACAACTGGGACAGCTACCTGCCCAGGTTCCGCAAGGTCATGCCGGTCGAATACCGGCGCGCGCTCGAGGACATGGAGCGGATGAAGATGCAGGAGGCGGCGGAGTAGTCGCCGCCCCTCAAGGGTGCCACCGGCATCCGGCGTATTTCCACACGTCATCATGACGATTAGGCTTGGGGGTATCCTGATCGGACACGATCGGGTAAATGCACAGGCTGCCAACGCAGCCGCTTGAGGACTGAGTAGTATGGGCAAGGTAACGGGTTTTCTCGAAATCGACAGGCAGGTGGGACGCTATCAGCCCGCTTCGGACCGGATTCGCCATTTCCGCGAATTCACCATTCCGATGTCGGATCCCGAGGTCGAGAAACAGGCGGCCCGCTGCATGGATTGCGGCATTCCGTTCTGCCACGGTCCGACGGGTTGCCCCGTTCATAACCAGATTCCCGACTGGAACGACCTTGTCTTCAACGGCAAGTGGGAAGAGGCGATCCGCAACCTGCATTCGACCAACAATTTTCCCGAGTTCACCGGCCGCGTCTGTCCGGCTCCCTGCGAGGAAGCCTGCACGCTGAACCTGGAGGATGCGCCGGTCGCGATCAAGACCGTCGAACAGGCGATCGCCGACAAGGCCTACGAGATGGGCTACATCGTGCCGCAGCCTGCGACGATCAAGTCGGGCAAGTCAGTGGCCGTGATCGGTTCGGGGCCTGCCGGCATGGCAGCGGCGCAGCAATTGGCGCGGGCGGGGCACGACGTGCATCTCTATGAGCGCGAAAGCCGTCCCGGCGGCCTGCTGCGCTACGGTATCCCAGATTTCAAGATGGAAAAGAACTTCATCGACCGTCGCGTCGAGCAGATGCGCGGCGAGGGCGTCACCTTTCATTGCGGCGTCAATGTCGGTGTCGATGTGTCCGTCGACAAGCTGCTCGCGGATCACGACGCGGTGCTCTATTGCGGCGGCTCCGAGACGCCGCGCGATGCCGGCATTCCGGGCGTGGACCTGGCGGGCGTTCACGACGCCATGCCTTACCTGGTGCAGCAGAACCGGCGTGTCGGGCGCGAGAACATCGAGAGCATCGGTTGGCCCTCCGCGCCGATCATGGCCGGTGGCAAGCACGTGGTCGTGGTCGGCGGTGGCGATACCGCTTCGGACTGCGTCGGCACGGCCTTCCGGCAGGGCGCCGTACGGGTTTC